>ONNV01000017.1 GCA_900319225.1 uncultured Prevotellaceae bacterium
TTGATATACGAGAAGCTTTTAGCCTCGTCCCAAGCTTGTTCAATATGGCTGTATCACTAAGTTCTGTCCACATATTATCAAAGTCTTATGTATTTCGGTCACAAGGATATAAATAAAAACTGTAAACGCAAAGATAAAACACAAAAAGGATATTATATTGTTGCAAATATAGTGATTATATTTGTTTTCTGTGTCAAAAAAGGCATCCTACTACTTTTGTTGTAGTTGAATGCCCTTTCAATTGGAATTCCATCTTCATTATAGCCTCAATCATTTTCTTCGAAGACATCTTGGCAAAGATCTGTGTGCTTGATACCTGCCGGTGTCCGAGTAGGGCTGCAATGGTGTAAATGTCACCTCCCTTATCCATGCAGAAACTCTACTTTCCGATACAGAAGTGCTGGAAGATGTTGCCTAGGATCTGGTCAGTGGTGATATCGCCGGTAATGGTGGAGAGGTGGTGGATGCACTGGCGGATGTCCTGACTCAGGAAATCGCCCGATATGCGGTCCTTTAGGCCCTGGCGGACGCGGCGGATGCACTCCTGCGCCTTGACTAAGGATTCGTAGTGACGCATGTTGGTCACAATCACATCCTGATCACTGATTTCCGGTATGGCGGCTGCCTTGACCAAAAGGTCATTGAGTTGTTGCAGACCGTAACCGTATTTGGCCGATATCCAGACGTCGGTATCTGTGGGCCGTGGCAGGGACTTGGCATCGTCACATTTGTTGTGAACGCGAATGAGGTGCTTGCCTGCGGAGAGTTCAAGTATCTTGCTTTCAGTCTCCGGGTCTGATGGATGTTTCTCATCGGTCATCCAGAGTATGATGCCGGCCTCACGTGCCTTGCGGTAGGAACGTTCAATTCCCATGGACTCGACGGTATCGGTAGTCTGGCGTATGCCGGCGGTATCTATAAAGCGGAACAGCACACCGCCTATGGTGGTGGTGTCCTCGATGCTGTCGCGGGTGGTACCCTGGATATCGCTTACCAGTGCGCGGTCATCATGCAGCAGCTGGTTCAGGAGGGTGCTCTTGCCGGTGTTGGTCTGGCCGATGATTGCTACGGGCACTCCGTTTCTTATGGCATCGCCTGTGCTGAACGATTGGGCCAGACGGGTTATGATATCATCTATCTGAGCGGCCAGTTGCTCCAGCTGTGAACGGTCGGCAAACTCCACATCCTCCTCGCTGAAATCAAGTTCCAGCTCTATGAGTGATGTAAACTGCAGAAGCTGGTCACGCAGGGAGCGCAGCTCACGGCTGAATCCGCCTTTCATCTGGTTCATGGCCAGACGGTGTGATGCGGCCGATGTGGATGCAATAAGGTCTGCCACAGCCTCGGCCTGGCTAAGGTCCATCTTGCCGTTAAGGAATGCACGCTGGGTGAACTCGCCGGGTTCTGCCTGACGGCAGCCGGCATTTATGAGCAACTGACATACTTTCTGCAGTATGTACTGGGATCCGTGGCATGATATCTCGGTGCTGTCCTGACCGGTAAAGGAACGGGGCGCACGGAACACGCTTACCAGCACATCGTCAATCACAGAACCCGTGTCGTCTGCTATCTGTCCGTAACAGAGAGTGTAGGGCGCGGCGCTGGCAAGCGGATGTCTTGAAGCGGAGCGGAATATGCTGTCGGTAAGGCGTATGGCATCGGGGCCCGATACGCGGACCACACCCAGCGCTCCTCCGGCGCGGGTTGCCACAGCACAGATAGTATCGTTAATGTCTGTCACTTTATCAGATTCGGTCCAGAACGGTGGTTATAAGATCTCTCATCAGGGGTTTGTAGTCAGTGTTCATCTCCTTGGCATAGCGGTTGGCTATGACCATGCAGACTGTCATGGCCCTATGGCCAAGAATTGATGCCAGTCCGGCCACGGCCGAACTCTCCATTTCAAAGTTTGTGATCTTAAGGCCCTTGTATTCAAAACTCTCAACCTTGGCATTCTGGTTGGGGTCGGCCAACGGGGCGCGTAGCACGCGGCCCTGAGGCCCGTAGAATCCGCCGCAGGCAATGGTCACGCCGGGTACCATGCGTTTGTCATCGGCCATGATACGCTTTAGCAGGTCAGGGTTGGCATTGGCTACATAGGGGGCGCCTTTCTTGAGTGACCACTCCATATGGGCTACGAATGCACGTTCCAGATCCAGGTCGCAGACGTTGTCGCGTCCGGCATAATAGTTGAGCAGGCCGTCAAACCCTATGCTCTTGACCGAGCAGAGCCATGTGCCCAGCGGGGTGTATGGCTGCAGCCCTCCGCAGGTTCCTATGCGTACTATGTCAAGGGTGCGGTGTGCGGGTTTCTCTGTGCGGGTATTGTAATCGATGTTGGCCAGGGTATCCAGCTCATTCATCACGATGTCAATGTTGTCACAACCTATTCCGGTGGCCTGTACGGTAATGCGTTTACCTTTGTACAGTCCTGTTGCGGTGCGGAACTCGCGGTTGCTTACAGTGCACTCCACACTGTCCAGCATAGCGGCAATTATATCCACGCGGCCGGGGTCTCCTACCAGAATCACCTTATCGGCCAGCTGCTCAGGCTTGAGATGCAGGTGGAAACATGAACCGTCTTCATTTATTATAAGTTCTGATGGTGCATAGTAGGTACTCATAGGCTTATCGGTTTAGGAAGTTGATCTCTGTTGTACGGATATCGTTCTCCATCTTAGTGACCTGCTGCTCTAACTTGAGAACCTTCTCCTCAAATTCCAGCAGCTGGCTGCGCATACGCTCTTTCTCCTGGCGCGATGCGTTAGCGAATTCGTCACGCTGTCTCTCCAGCTTGGCCAGGTCTGTCTCATACTGGTCCTTGAGTTCTGTCCAGCGCTGGAACAAATCGGCAGCCTCCTTGCTCTTAAAGTCACTCAGCTCATGATAGGTGGTAAGGTCATCTATGATGTATGTGAACGATCCTTTCTGTGCTTTCTCTGTGAGTTCATAACGCAGCAGTGTGAGACGCTGGCGGGCAGCACGAACTGCAACCAGGTCAGACTGTGTATCGGCTATGGATATGATGCGGGCGGCCTTGTGGATAGCCAGAGTGTCGCCCTCCTCATAGTTGAACTTGGAGAACCTCTCTGAGGGGATGAACACGTATATGCATACGGTATCCTTAGGCTGACGGCGGTCAGTGGCGAACCATCCCAGGTCATTGGCCTCATCAACCACGTAGAGGTAGTCATTGGCCTCGGAGTTGAACGGCATGCCTATATTCTCAGGCTTGAGGTATCGTCCGGTGGCGGTGTTGTAACGTGATACGAATATGTCCAGACCTCCCAGTGACTCGCTGCCTGTAGCGGCGTAGTAGATTGTCACACCGTCATTTAGAAGGAACGGGTATCGAAGGTCACCATCAGTATCAAGTCCCTGGATGGGAGTCTCATCGGTCCAGCGGTCAAAACTCTTGAATTTAGAGAACAGGCGGAACTGACCGTAATCGTCAGGGCGGCTGTATAGTATGCTCTGCTCCATCTCGGGCAGGAATACCTCGCCCTCGCTGTCATCGTCAAAGAATGAGCCGGCAGGGTAGAACGATCCGGTTGACTCTCCCAGGATGTAGTTCTCAAACAGTTGCTCCTTGCTTACCTGGAAACTGTCTATGAAACATACGCGGCTGGTGTTGCGGAGCATGCGGAACAGCACCTTGAGGCTGTCGGTGGCACGGGTCAGACTGTCCTCAAGAGCGGCGTCATGGAGCTCCTTATCGGTGGATATGCCCTTTACGAATGCCTCATAATTGTTTATGGCGGGCTGATAATCCTCCTTGCCCAGATAGTAGTCACCAAGAGCCCGGTAGGCTTTGAATATCTTCTTGGCTGCAGCTTTCTCAAGGTAGGGGACGGCCTTGTCTTTTTCGCCCGTCTCCATACAGCAGATTCCGTACCAGTAGTTGCGGTCGGCGGCATCCGGTTTCTGCTTGAGGTATTTGAGCATTATGGGCTTGGCTTTTTCATAGTCGCCCTGTAAGAAGTAATTCCGGCCCTGCTGCAGAGTCTGAGCGTTTGATAAAACGCAGATCAATGCAGATATGATGAGTAGTTTGATGCGTTTCATAGGCTCAAAGGTATATAATTTTTGCTACTTTTGCGCGCAGAATCCAAAATACGGTCAAAGATGAGGGGAATAGGGACAATATTGCTTTTGGTTGTATCCAATGTCTTTATGACTTTTGCGTGGTACGGAAACCTTAAGCTTCAGGAGATGAAGATCAGTACAGACTGGCCTCTTATCCTTATTATACTGGCATCCTGGGGTCTGGCTCTGTTTGAGTACTGCTTTATGGTTCCCGCCAACCGACTGGGGTCCGATATCAACGGCGGCCCGTTCAACCTGGTTCAGCTTAAGGTCATTCAGGAGTGCGTCTCACTCATCGTATTCTCGCTTATTCTGGCTTTCTGCTTCAAGACCCAGTCTCTGCACTGGAACCATTTGGTATCCTTTGTATTCCTGGTAATAGCGGTATTTTTCGCATTCCTAAAATAGCAAGGTTTCCATCTGCACCCAGTAAAACGGAATGAAATGGGAAAAACACCTATAACCCAGCCAATTCATTGGCTGGATCTTTCCAAACATAAATACGTTTCCACATGCGTGTCCCAAATCCGCACAATGTTTCCAGCTTGGTATACCTAGGTGCACAAAGGTTTCCAGCTGCACCCAGTAAAACTAAGGCCTCGCGAGCAAAGCTAGCGAGGTCTTAGTTTTACCCGGAACGTAGTGGAATGAAACGGGTTTGGGGCGTCGCCGCCCCAAACTAAAAAAAGGTAAAATGCTTCTAATACAAAAATCGGTTTCCAGCTAGCGACTTTTGAGGCCCTACGGGCCATAAAAGTCAAAAAACACCGAGCGTCGCGAAGCAGCGAGCTACCCGCCCGATGGGTACAAAAAATATCAAATTTAGTTTGCAAACTAAAAACTTAGTTATATATTTGCATCGTTAATTTGAAAACAATGGACAACAACAAACCCAAAATGCAAGAGCTGACCAAGGTCGAGCTGGAGATAATGCAGATCATCTGGAAGCTTGACGGAGAGTTCATAATTCGTGACGTACATGACAATATGCCGGAGCCCAAACCAGCCTACAACACCGTATCGACTATGGTACGCATATTGGACTCAAAGGGATTCCTTACCCATAAGACATACGGCCATACCAACGTATATATGGCAGCCGTGACCAAGAATGAGTATACCGGACGTTTCATGCAGGGTGTACTTAACTCCTTCTTTGGCGGTTCTGTAAGCCGTCTTGTGACTTTTTTCTCCGACAACAAGAATCTGTCGGTCAAGGAGGCCGATGAGATCATCAATATGCTGAACAAGAAATAACCTGAACAAGAAAAATCCTAATTACTACTATGTCTCAAATCGTATTCTACTCCTTTTCCGTTATAGCTTGCAGCGGACTCTCCATGCTGCTCTATAACCTGTTTGTGTCACGTAAGGCAGGTTACACTTTCTGCCGCAGGTACCTGCTTATTGCAATGTTGTTGTCAGTGGTAATACCAACCCTCAACATCCCTTTATACCATATTAATAATACTCAGCCTCAGCCTGAGATGCGTCTTGTATCCAACTCAAGCGCCGGTTACTCCCTGTTGCAGGAACCCGTTCAGACAACAGCTGGCACTCCGGCTGCATCGGCCGTAGAGGTGTCAGGTACTGCAACCTCAAATACCGTATCAGATGCGGCGACATTGCGGGGTAGGGCATTCCGTCTGCCGGGCTTTGTCATGATGAGACTGATACTCTTTGTAATGTATCTGGCCGGTGTCCTGATATCCCTTGGACTGATAATAAAGAGCATCATTTACATATCAAGGATAAAGAACAGGTCACTCCTGACCAGCCAGGAAGGCTATATGATTGCAGAGAACGTAGACGTCAAATCACCTTTCTCATTCCTGCACACCATATTCATGGGAAGTGAGTACAGCAGTACTGAGCGCAGCCAGATCCTGAGCCATGAGATCAGTCATGTCAAGCATCATCATTCACATGAGAAACTGGTCATGTCCGTTCTCCGCTCCGTTTTCTGGTTCAACCCGTTCATGCTGATGGCCGAGAAGAGCCTGGAGGAGGTTCAGGAATGGCAGGCCGATAATGACGCGCTTTCATGCGGTTACAGCGTTGATGACTATCGTGATACCGTTATCCGTATGCTGTTTGGAATCAGCCCCCTTACCACAGCCGGTATGGGTACGTCATTCACAAAGAAAAGACTGCTCCGTATGAGTGAGAAGGAGTCTAGCGGACACATGGCGGTAGTATGGGTGTTCTCGATAATGCTTGCATCGGTCCTGTTCTTCTGCTTTGGATGCAAGGCCGTGATTGATGAAAGGTTCGTCAGGGATGATGACAAGGAGATGCCTGACCATCCCCAGTTCAACAAGACTGAAGGTGAATACCGCAAGTATATTGAGAAGGATGACAGGATGTTCCTTATGATAGACAACTTTGTTTATGGCAAGAAGGGTGATTCCGAGCCTATAAAGAGGACCTTCTTTGATGAGAGTCATGACTCATGGACCGATCTGTCAAGAGGACTTGAATTTGTAGAGAACACCACCATTGATACATACCCCACGATGATCTGCATCAATGGTTACAAATGTGCCGATTTCCCCACGTCCAAATCGCTCAAATGGGTTGATGACAAGACAATCATCGTGATAGGTGACAGACTTGCCACAGTTGATGAGTTCCGCCGTCTCAGGCCCGATGATTACATGTGCATAGTCTATTACAGGCCCAGGGCCGGCAAGCGTGATGAGATCCCGTCACTTGTATATGCCATAACCCCGCAGAGCGTTGACTACTACGGCTGTTATAACTATTGGTCACTGATTGATACTCCAGATGCCGACCTGCCCGATGTGGTATCACCCGGTACCTATGGCATACATGGAAGATATTTTGTCTATTCCTGCAATAAGCATATGGTAGCTGTCACACCTCATTATGCCGTTAACGGCAGTCTGGTAAGCCTTGAAGAGTTCAAGGAGTTATATGGCAGCCGCAAATACGGTTTCCCGCACGTACTCAGGAATGCACAGGCCAAGAGGTTTGGTGATGATGTCCGCGTTGTAGTGGAGATAAGCAGCAATCAGAATGTATATATCCATTTCTCAAACTATGATGGGTTGATTAAGCCCGTAATCAACAATGTGGAATCCAACCTGGATGACCTTAAGAACCTGTCCAAGAGATTTGTATCGGACCAGAAGTTTAATGACCACATATATGTGGACATCGCGTTTGACCAGACTTTTGAATGGATGACCGATGAGTTCATTGAGAATGCAAAGGGATACATTCCATGGGATGACCCCTCTCTGGTTATAAACGCATACCGCAAGGTCTGGACTACAAGCAAGCCCGATCCCAGCATCGGATTTAACAGATACACACGTGAAGACCTGATTCCCGTACTCAACTGATTAACCAACCTAATTACAATCCAAAATGAATAAGAACTCCTTTGTTAGCCTTCTTTCCTTGTCTCTTGCGCTGCTTTTCCTGAACGGATGCAGCAAGAGTAATGTTGAATCAGTCATTTGGGATACTCCCATTGTGGAGAGTAATGCCCACAATGATTTCTGGGACCCCGAGCTGCGCCTGACGCGTGTTGAGCTTAACAGCCGCGAGACAGTGATTGACCTGACAGTATACGGATTCAGTGAAGACGGTTACCTTTTCAGCTTCCAGCCGCGGCTCTGTCTTAAAGCTGGTGATGCGGTATACGCGCTGGACAGCATAGAGGGCATGAAACCCGGAGAATTGATCAAGACTCCTATAGATACTGAGGAGAAACATCTGGTATTCCATTTCAAGCCCATGCCGTTGGATACCAGACAGTTTGATTTCATAGAGGGTAACAGCCCCAGTGACTGGAACATCTACGGGATTCACAACTTTGATCCTAACTCTGATGTGCTGTTCAAGTCCCATTGGCGTGATGCCAGGAGCGGTGACTGGATTATCAGTTTCCACGATGATTTTGCCATAGCTGAGAACCAGGTGTGGAAGTATGCCTCAAAACCGGACGGCACCAGCGGTCAGGTAATCCTGGAGCGTGACGGAGAGCAGCTTGAAGTGGAGGTCAGTCCCATCAGGAACGGCTCCCGCAAGATAAAGGTGGGATCAAAGAGATATACCTGCGTACGTTTTGATACGGACAAGTTCCCCGATTATCCCCGTAAGGACCGCAGCCGTTTCAAGGACAACGGATTCCGTGATGGAGACAGCGTTACCATTAACGGTATCATACTGAACAGTGCCGTAAGTACCTGCAGCGTGTTGTATGATGATCTTTACGGAACGGACAGCTATCCCAAATTTGCAGGAACGGTGAATCCTGACGGCACATTCCATGTCAAGTTCCCGGTCAGGAACAGCCAGTCCATACGTCTTCAGGTTGAAGGCGGCTATTTTAGCCGCGGATGCACTTTTGACATACCTGTTGAACCGGCCGAGGAGTATTTCATCTATTGTGACCGCAGCCGTGGCCAGAAGATGGTTATGGGCCCCAATGCACGTGTAGTGAACGAGTATCTCTCATACGGCCACTATATCAGGTTTGAGTCCCTGATAGATATGGCACCGGACAAGACTGTTGATGCAGAGTCCTATCTGGAATACCTGGAGATGAGGAGATCACAGGGGGAGAGGATACTGGACAGCATCGCAGCCCTTCATCCCACACTGTCGCGTAAGTTCAGGGTTCTTGACAAGGTGTTCCTTAAATGGGAACTGGCGGCTGACCTGGGACAATCCAGGTTCCGTCTGGACAACCGTGGCGGAAACCCTGTGCTGCCCGCAAATCTTTCAGAATTCGCACATCGGGAGATATGGAACTCGAATCCCATCTGTGTACCTCTGCCTCTGTTCAATTTATCCCATTTCATGAGGGATTATCTACAGTCATGTGAGGGTGAATGGGGTGGTTCAGACGACCTTGATATGATGGGTATTCTTAAGCTGGGCAGAGAACGCGGTAAGATCAGTATGACCGATGCCGATCTGGATGCCGTAGCATCATATATGGATGCAGTTACCCGGATAGCTACTGAACTTGATTCCATACGCAGGGCCGATAACGTTCCTCTGGACAAACTCAATGACCTGAGCCTGAGTCTGACGGAGAAGCATAAGGATGTCATTGAGAAGGGCAGTGAAGTAATAAAACGGTATGAGAATGAATTCAAGGCTTTCTCTGATGAACTGAGCGATGAGCAGAAGATAGAGGATTTCAAGACCAGGGTTGCCATAATAGATTCCTTGGGTGGAGATAAACTTATGAGGCAGATTGCCATCACCAAGAGCTGTATGCAGATAATGGACTGGGGCAAGCATTCACTTGCGGCTCCCATCAAGGAGATATTTGACCGTGAGGTAAAGATTGAGGCTGCCGTAAATGTTGTCAATGCAATGCATGACAAATATCTGGCGCTGGAGAACGTTGATATCGCCGCACTGGGAAGTATCCGTGACGCAAAGAGTCTGGCGGGCATGAGTGACGGAGAGAAGATCCTTGCTGAGATAGTCAGGCCGTTTGAGGGAAAGATTGTCTGGATAGATGTATGGGGTTCATGGTGTCATCCTTGCCTGGAGAACCTTTCACATGCAGCCGAGGTGAGGAAAGCACTTGAGGACTATGATATAGTATATCTCTATCTTGCCAACAATACTACCGATGAAGCAATGAAGAGCATCATCGCCGAGTACGGCCTCTCGGGCGATAACATAGTGCACTACAATCTGCCCGCCATCCAGCAGAATGCCGTAGAGAACTACCTTAACGTAAGTGCATATCCGTCATACAGACTAATAAACCGCCACGGAGCCCTCCTTGACGTCCAAGCCAGTCCCCACGACCTTATGGCACTAAAAAAGGTATTGGATAAACTATAATGCATTGCCGCCCCCCCAAGCGTCTTTTTAGGCCCTGAAAGGGCCATAAAAGTCAAAAAATCCCGAGCTGCGAAGCAGCGAGAGCCCGCTGTTGTACAAACACAACAACGGGCTCTCAACCTTTTATTTTCCTACCTGTGTAACCTTATTTTGAAAGGGATTCATGCATGCTGGCGGCAGCTTTGCGGCCGTCACCCATGGCCAGGATTACGGTAGCACCTCCGCGTACGATGTCACCACCGGCAAAGATTGTGGGTATTGATGACTGCATGCTCTCGTTTACGGCGATGGTGTTCTTGCGGCCCAACTCCAGACCCTCGATTGACTTGGGTACGATGGGGTTGGGTGATACACCTACTGCAACGATTACCATATCCACATCAACTGTGATTGTCTCACCTGTGGGAACCGGGCTGCGACGACCGCTGGCATCGGGCTCACCAAGCTCCATCTTCTCAAGTACAGCCTGCTTTACGCGGCCGTTCTCATCGCCGATGTAGCGGATGGGGTTGTGCAGGGTCATGAACTCTACACCCTCCTCCTTGGCGTGCTTAACCTCCTCAAGACGGGCGGGCATCTCCTCCTCACTGCGGCGGTAAACGATCATGGCGCGGTCGGCACCCAGACGCAGGGCTGTACGGACAGAGTCCATAGCGGTGTTACCGCCACCTACAATCATTACGTTCTTACCGAATATGATAGGAGTATCGGCCTCCTTGCTGGATGCATCCATCAGGTTGACACGGGTCAGGTACTCGTTTGATGACATTATATTGATAAGGTTCTCACCCTCAATGCCCATGAAGTTGGGCAGACCGGCACCTGAGCCTACGAATATGCCCTTGTAATCCTCAGCCTCAAGCTCCTTGACGGTGATGGTCTTACCTACGATGCAGTCCTTAACGAACTTTACACCCATCTTCTCAAGGTTCTCAATCTCAACGTCAACGATCTTGTTGGGCAGACGGAACTCAGGAATACCGTACTTGAGCACACCGCCAATCTCATGCAGGGCCTCGAATACGGTTACATCGTAACCAAGCTTAGCCATATCACCGGCGAATGAGAGGCCTGAAGGACCTGAACCGATGACTGCGATCTTCTTGCCGTTTGATGCTGCAACCTCAGGTACTGAGATGTTGCCGCTCTCGCGCTCGTAATCAGCAGCAAAGCGCTCCAGATAACCGATGGCAACCGGCTTCTTACCCATCTTAAGATGGATACACTTGCTCTCGCACTGCTTCTCCTGCGGGCATACACGGCCGCAGACAGCAGGCAGGGCGCTGGTCTTCTTGAGCACCTTGGCAGCAGCCAGATAGTTGCCGCGCTCAATATTCTTGATGAATGAAGGAATCTCAATGTTTACGGGGCAGCCCTCCATGCAAGAGGGGTTGGCGCAGTCAAGGCAGCGCTTGGCTTCCAGCAGAGCCTGCTCCTCGGTGAGGCCCTGGTTAACCTCCTCCTTACGGCTGTGACGACGGTAGTCAGGTGCCAGCTCGTTCATCACACAGCGCTCGATGGCGGTGCGGTCCTTGGGTTTCATTGTGGCACGCAGGTCAGCTCTCCACTGTGCGTTGCGGTCAGTCAGAACCTCGATGGGCTCAACCTCAGCCTTAGCCTTGGAGCCACCGCAGCAGCAAGCAGCCTTATCGGCAGCGGGAGCGGCGCTCTGGGTTGCATACTCCTCAAGTTTCTTCATCTCCTCGCGCTCAACCTCCTTGAATGCGCCCATACGCTTCATCATACCGTCCCAGTCAACTTCATGACCGTCAAACTCAGGACCGTCTACGCATACGAACTTGGTCTTGCCGCCTACGCTTACACGGCAGGCACCGCACATACCGGTACCGTCAACCATAATGGTATTGAGTGATACATCGGTAGAGATGTTATATTTCTGTGTGAGCAGGCAGCAGAACTTCATCATGATGGCAGGGCCGATGGCGAAGCACTTGTCAACCTTCTCTCTCTGGATTACCTGTTCCATACCGACAGTTACGACACCCTTGTTACCGTATGAACCGTCATCGGTCATGATGATGGTCTCATCGGCATACTTGCGTACCTCATCCTCAAGAATGATGAGCTCCTTGGTACGACCTGCAAGTACGGCGATTACCTTGTTGCCGGCCTCCTTAAGAGCCTTGATGATGGGGAGCATGGGAGCTGTACCTACACCGCCGCCGGCGCAGAGTACAGTGCCGAACTTTTCAATGTGGGTAGCCTGGCCCAGAGGTCCTACAACGTCGGTGATGTAGTCACCCTCATTGAGCAGGCAGAGCTTGTTTGTTGAGAGACCGATGCGCTGTACGACCAGTGTGATGGTGCCGCGCTTTACATCGGAATCAGCAATGGTAAGCGGAACACGCTCACCTTTCTCTCCTATACGGATGATTACAAAGTGACCGGCACGGCGTGACCTTGCAATAAGCGGTGCCTCTACTTCAAACTTGAAAACGTTCTCTGAAAACTGTTGTTTGGATACAATCCTGTTCATATTTTGTCTATTTTCTCTGCAATCTGATTTTTTGTCGCGCAAAGTTATCAAATTAAACTTTTTTGTAATTATATTTGTGTAATCTATTTTTTAACAAAGGACTGATATTTTGCATTTATTTGCAGAATAATAGGATAACTAATTAGTATTTATACAGAAACACATGAGCTATCTGCGTTTTGACAAGACATTTATGACCAATCTGGAAGAGACCCTTCCCAGAGAGATTCTGCGTACAAACCGATCAGGCGCTTACCATTGCACAACCATTGTGGACTGTAACACCCGTAAATACCATGGGCTGCTGGTCGTACCCCTGCCTGAGCTGGATAATGAGAACCATGTGCTCATATCCTCACTTGACGAGACGGTCATACAGCATGGAGCAGAGTTCAATCTTGGCCTACATCAGTACTGGGGTTACAATTTCAGCCCCAAGGGACATAAATATATCCGTGAATTCAACTGTGACAAGGTTCCTACTACCATATATCGTGTAGGCGGCGTGCTGCTCAAGAAGGAGAAACTGTTTGAGCACAATGAGAATCGCATACTTATACGTTATACACTTTTGGAGGCACATTCTGAGACCACTCTGCGTTTCCAGCCTTTCCTGGCATTCCGCAGCGTACGCCAGTTTACGCATGAGAACAGCAACGCCAGCCGTGAGTACCAGATGGTGGAGAACGGCATAAAAACATCCATGTATCCCGGTTATCCGGAGCTCTACATGCAGTTCAGCAAGGAGAATGAGTTTGTGTTCCGTCCTGACTGGTACCGCAAGTTCGAGTATTCAAAGGAACTTGAGCGCGGATATGACTTTAATGAGGACCTCTATGTCCCGGGTTATTTTGAGATGCCTATTAAAAAAGGTGAGAGCATAGTGTTCTCGGCCGGTCTACAGGAAGTAAAGACCAAGGGACTCAAGCGTACCTTTACCGTTGAGGCTGGTGAGCGTACCCCGCGTGACAATTTCTACCACTGTCTTAAGAATGCCGCCCACCAGTTCCACAATAAGGTGGGAGGTCACCATTACATACTGGCCGGATACCCGTGGTTCAAGTGCCGTGCGCGTGACCTGTTCGTGTCGCTGCCGGGTATTACCCTGTCACTTAAGGAGATAAGTGAGTTTGAGAGCGTCATGTTTACCGCTCAGGAGGCCATCCGTGATTTCATAAAGGGTGTCCCTAGCAAACTCCAGATATATGAGATTGAACAGCCGGATGTAATGCTTTGGGCCGTTTGGGCCATTCAGCAGTATTCCAAGGCTACATCCCGTGAGCAGGCCTGGAACAAATACGGCAAGATCCTGACCGAGATGATGGATTTTCTGCGTCATAACCGCCACTACAACTTCTTCCTGCACAGCAACGGACTTGTACACATTAACGGTAAGGAAAAAGCCGCTACCTGGATGAACTCTACCGCAAACGGTGTTCCGGTAATACCGCGTACAGGATATGTGGTTGAGATAAACGCTTTGTGGTACAACGCCCTGATGTTCGTGGCCGACCTTACACGTGAGTATGGCAAGCCCGATTACTCCAAGCGACTGGAGGCCCTGGCTGCAAATGCAGGCAAGGCATTCGTAAAGACATTCCTCAACCAGTACGGTTACCTGTATGATTATGTGGATAAGGATGCCCCGGATTGGAGCGTACGTCCCAACCAGATATTCGCAGTGGCCCTGGATTACTCTCCGCTTGATCTCAAGCAGCAGAAATCTGTGGTTGATATAGTGACCAAGGAGCTTCTTACCCCCAAGGGCCTGCGTTCACTGAGCCCCAAGAGCATGGGCTACAACCCAAATTATGTGGGTCCGCAACGTGAACGTGACTATGCGTACCATCAGGGTACGGCATGGCCCTGGCTTGCCGGGTTCTATTTTGAGGCTTACCTCAAGGTGTTCAAGATGAGCGGTCTGTCATTCGTGGAGCGCCAGATGATTGGTTATGAGGATGAGATGACATCTCACTGTGTGGGCTCCCTGCCTGAGCTGTTTGACGGCAACCCGCCGTTCAAGGGCCGTGGCGCCGTATCATTTGCCATGAATGTGGCCGAGATACTGAGAACAATTAAGATGATAAATGAATTTCAATAATTAGATATGCGTGTACTGATGTTCGGCTGGGAGTTCCCGCCCCATATCCTGGGAGGTTTGGGTACCGCCAGCTTCGGATTGACAAGAGGACTAGCCAACCAGGGGGATGTGGATATCACGTTCTGCCTGCCTAAGCCCTGGGGTGATGAGGACCAGAGCTTTATGAAGATTGTTGGCATGAACACCGTTCCGGTGGTGTGGCGCAACCCTGACAACAGTGTGCTTAAGGAGCGTTATCCGTGGATGGACAGTGAGGACTACTACAGGTTCCGTGACCACATCTATGCGGATTTCAACAATCTGTATACCAATGACCTGGGCTGCATAGAGTTCTCAGGCCGTTATCCGGATAACCTGCATGAGGAGATAAACAACTACTCCATCGTGGCAGGAGTTGTAGCACGTACCGAGCAGTTTGACATTATCCATTCACATGACTGGCTTACATACCCTGCAGGTATCCATGCCAAGCAGGTGAGCGGCAAACCTCTGGTAATCCATGTACACGCCACGGATTTTGACCGTAGCCGCGGTAATGTCAATCCTACCGTCTATGCCATTGAGAAAAACGGTATGGACTATGCCGATCACATAATGTGCGTAAGTGAACTGACTCGCCAGACTGTGATAAACAAGTACCACCAGGATCCGCGTAAGGTATCTACCATGCACAATGCGGTTGAGCCTCTGCCTCAGGAGATTCAGGATATCAAGCCTATGCGTAAACCGCATGAGAAAGTGGTTACGTTCCTAGGGCGTATCACCATGCAGAAAGGTCCCGAGTATTTTGTCGAGGCTGCCGCATTGGTTCTTAAGCGTACCCATGACATACGTTTCTGCATGGCCGGAAGCGGTGACATGATGAATGCCATGATTACCATGGCTGCTGAGCGTGGCATTGCTGACCGTTTCCATTTTCCGGGGTTCATGAAAGGCCGTCAGGTTTACGAATGCCTTAAGGCCAGTGATGTATACATTATGCCTTCGGTATCTGAGCCCTTTGGTATTTCACCTCTGGAGGCTATGCAATGCGAGGTTCCCACTATTATCTCCAAACAGTCTGGTTGCGCTGAGATACTGGACAAATGTATCAAGGTTGACTATTGGGACATACACGCCATGGCCGATGCCATATACTCCATCTGCAACTATCCTGCTCTGTATGAGTACCTCAAGGTTGAGGGCAAGAAGGAGGTGGATGCCATAACATGGGATAAGGTGGGCGAGCGTATACTGGCACGCTACAAGAAACTGCTTGGCATAAAGTAATGTTGAAAAATTAAAGAAACTGGATATGAAAACAATCTGTCTGTATTTTGAGATCCATCAGATAATCCATCTCAAGAGGTATCGCTTCTTTGATATCGGAACGGATCACTATTACTATGACGACTATGCGAATGACACAAGCATTTCAAATATTGCTGAAAATTCGTATATACCTGCGCTCAAGACCCTGATAGAAATGGCCCGTAACAGTGAAGGTGCCTTCAAGGTGGCGCTTTCGCTCTCAGGAGTAGGTCTGGAGCAGTTGGAGCGTTATGCTCCGCAGGTGATAGACCTCTTACAGGAACTGGCTGGAACCGGATGCTGCGAATTTATAGCTGAGCCGTACTCCCATGGTCTGGCTTCGCTGGCTCCAAACGGAGAGAAATCATTTCGTGAGGAGGTCAAGCGCCAGGTTGACAAGATAAACCAGCTTTTTGGCCAGAAGCCCAGGATATTCCGTAACTCAAGCCTTATCTATGATGATGAGATAGGCGGACTGGTGGCCGATATGGGATTCAAGGGAGTACTGACCGAGGGTGCCAAGCACATACTTGGTTGGAAGAGTCCGCATTATCTCTACCACTGTGCCGTCAACCCCAACCTTAAGGTTCTTACCCGTGATTACAAGCTGTCTGATGACATAAGTCTCAGGTTCTCCAACACGTCATGGGAGGCCTATCCTCTCATGGCCGACAAATATATGGACTGGATTGCCGATAGCCCTGAAGAGGATGGCGTATTCAACATTTTCATGGAGTTATGCGCACTGGGTATCTATCAGCCGCTCAGTTCAAATATTCTTGAATTCATGAAGAATCTGCCGCATGCTGCCAAGGAGCGTGGTATTGGTTTCCAGACACCGTCGGAGGTTATCAAGACGCACAAGTCCGTATCGGCCATTGATGTTCCGTACCCCATGTCATGGAATGATGAGGAGCGTGACATAAGCTGCTGGCTTGGTAACGTGATGCAGCGTGAGGCTTTCAACAAGCTCTATTCAATAGGTGAACGCGTGATCCTGAGTAAGGACAAGCATCTGTTGCAGGACTGGGATTATCTGCAGGCCAGCAATAACCTGCGTTTCATGACCACCAAGAACAACGCTGTTTCAATGGACCGCGGTATTTATGAGTCACCGTATGACGCATTCACCAACTACATGAACATACTGGGTGATTTCCTGCAGAGAGTGAACTGGGCAATGCCTCTGGATATTGATACAGAGGAGCTCAATGCTTTCCAGACCACAATCAGTAACCAGGATAAGAAGATACAGGCCCTTGAGAGACAGGTTGCCCGCCTTAAGGCTGCATCGGACAAACCAAAGAAATCATGACCCAAAAGGGGCCAAAGGGGACGGTTCTGTTTGGCCCCTTTCCGGGAAACTAAAAAGCAGTGAGGGTATCAACCTTCACTGCTTCTGTTTATGTAAGAATAAAAGGGGCCAAACAGAACCGTCCCCTTTGGCACCCTTTTGGGTCATTGATCAAAACTTTGACCTGATTGTCTTAATCTTTATCGGGGTGCTGCCGCCTATCAGTTTGGCCTGTCGCATATCAGTGTCAATACTGTAGCTTATTACGGCATTCTTTGAGTCAAGAGTGGGTTTTACGGGAACCAGCAGTACCTTGTTCCAGTCCGGATTGGCTGCCTCAAATGCGTTGGCATCGGCATTGTTGGCGGTCATCCACTCCTCACGCTCGCTGTATATGGTCTCAACCATTGCGGCGATGTTGTCATATGAGTATGTGCCGTATTTGGTTGAGTAGACAGCTGCCATTGATTCCATGCCGTCTATGGTGCTGTTCCTGGAGAAGAACTCCTGAGCCTTGTCCTTACGGATAAGCAGCAGGTAACTGGGCAGGGCGGGTTTGTATTTGTTTGACGGTGTCACTGCCGTTGAAAAGCGTAACTGAGCGGCGTTGAGCACGTAACCGTCAACCTTCATGCTGTCAATGGGTAGTGTTATCTCAGTGAGCAATCCGAACGGGCCGCGAATCCAGCTGCAGCTGTTGTCGGCAAGCTCAGCGTCCAGCCCGGTCCATTTGAATGAGTTGAGCTGCATCACCTCCTTGTTGCCGGGGAACTCGGCCATGGCCGATATCAGGGCAGGCTCGTCATCGTCATTGAGGCCGATATACTTGAAATTGACCTCAAGTATGGTGCGGTCTACGTAAAGCATGGTGCCGTCACCTTGTGAGCAGCGTACATAGAGGCCCTTCATGACGTTTTTCATGAATGACTCGGAGTCAGCAAAGTAGTGCCTGCGGGCCGGATCATAATAGGCCTCAAGTATGAACTTGGCGATTGAGTCGGGCAGGGGGATGACTATCTTGGGGTAGTAATTGCTCTGGTAACGTACGGAGTCATTGTCCTGCAGGTTCCATCCGGATGCGGTGTATGTGACCAGAGGCTTGCTCATGTCACAGAACTGGGTCAGGTCCGTGTTGGGATAGTACTTGATATCCGTGTCAAGCAGGCTGTCCAGCTGGAAAATCTCAATCCTGATGGGGTTGGCGGGATCACCCAGATATTTTGAATAGTATATCTTGATGTTTGCGTAGTAGGGCTTCTGGTCACCCAGAGTGTCTATGAACCACTGCGGGAACTTATGGTCACCTATTCCATATACGGAGTCGGCCAGCTGATAGTTCTCCATGCATGCCAGCTGAGTTATGTATGCAGCCTCTAAACAGGCTCCGCTCTCCTGCTCGGTAAAACGGCCCAGATTGCAATGCGAGGAGATTATGGTAAGTGAATCTGCTGACTTTATGGTGCGAGACGTAGCAAAGCATGAGTCTGCCTTTACGTTAATCACATCATCGGGTGGGGTAAGGGATCCGCCCAGACCGGAGGTATCTTCATCACAAGATATCAGAAACAGGACGGCAAGTATGCCTAAGACCGTAGTCTTGATATTCATAAACAAGCGTGTTTATCAGATTTTGTCGTAGAATGCGTTTACTGCATCGGCATCGGTATTGCCCTCAAGTACGGGTTTGCCAATCTGCTTGGCATATGCGGGCAGGGATGCGTCAACATCGGGATGGTTGCATATTACACCGTCAGAGAACTCAATTGCCTTTTTCATGACAGTATTGAAATCTATGGGAGTCTGGAATGTGCCCACATCGCCGGGGGTCATATCCTTGGTGGGTATGATGTCCGGGTATTTGTCATGGAAATTGTTCTTGAATGCCTGGTCATACAACGAATATACAATCTTTGACTCACGGAACGCAGGTTCTTCGCGATAGGCGGTCTTTACATAGAGCGGAATCAGTGCGGAGAGCCATCCGTGGCAGTGTATGATATCGGGGTTCCAGCGCAGTTTCTTTACGGTCTCAAGTACGCCACGGGCAAAGAAGATGGTACGCTCATCATTATCCTCATACTCCACACCGTCCTTGTCAGTTACCTGGAGGCGGTTCTGGAAGAAATCCTCATTGTCAATGAAGTATACCTGAATGCGTGCCGACGGCAGTGATGCCACCTTTATTATGAGCGGATGGTCCGTGTCATCTATGATCAGGTTCATACCTGAAAGACGTATTACCTCATGCAGCTGGTTGCGGCGCTCATTGATGTTACCCCATTTAGGCATGAATGTACGTATATCGTTGCCCAATTCCTGAATTCCCTGAGGCAGCTGCCTGCAGTAATCAGCCATTTGAGACTGACTTACAAAGGGTGAAATCTGATCAGCAATGATAAGGATTTTCTTTTCGCTCATAGAGTGTATCTTTCAAAATTATATGCGAAGATACTAAAAAAAAATCTGATTTTGGCAAGCACTTTGACCGAATCTTTTGATATCCCACAAATATTCACTTATTTTGCGGACTTTTTCAACTGTATTATGATAAAGGTAATAACAACAGTAAAAGAACTTAAAGAGGCACTGGCTCCCTGCCGTGAGGCTGGGAAGTCAATAGGACTAGTGCCTACGATGGGTGCTCTCCATGAAGGACATGCATCACTGGTACGTCGCTCAGTAGCTGAGAATGACATAACCGTTGTAAGTGATTTTGTAAATCCCACGCAGTTCAATGACAAGAATGACCTGCAGAACTATCCCCGTACACTGGAGGCCGATTGCCAACTCCTGGATAAGGTTGGTGCACAGTTCGTGTTCGCTCCATCGGTAGAGGAGATGTATCCGGAGCCCGATACCCGCACATTTGATTTCACACCTCTGGATAAGGTAATGGAGGGGCCCAACCGTCCCGGCCATTTTAACGGTGTCGCACAGATTGTAAGCAAACTGTTCTATGCCGTTGAGCCTGACCGCGCCTATTTTGGTGAGAAGGATTTCCAGCAGCTGGCTATCATACGTGAGATGGTCCGTCAGCTGGGTATCAAGATAGAGATTGTAGGCTGTCCCATCGTCCGTGAGGAGGACGGCATGGCTCTGAGCTCACGTAACATGCTCCTGAGCAAGGCCGAGCGTAAGCTTGCAGCCAATATTTCACGCGCTCTCTTTGAGAGCCGTTACTACGCCCGTCACAACACTCTGGCTGCAACACGCCAGTATGTGATTGACACCATCAACTCTCATGACGGACTTGAGGTTGAGTATTATGAGATTGTTGACGGCCGTACCCTGCAGCCTGTTGCCAACTGGGATGCATCGGACTATATTGTAGGTTGTGTAACCGTACACTGCGGTAAGGTTAGACTTATTGATAACATCAAGTATAAGGAGTAATGTTACTGACTGTTCTTAAATCCAAACTGCACCGCGTAAAGGTGACCGATGCCAATATCAACTATATTGGCAGCATAACTATAGACGGCAACTGGATGGATGCAGCCGGCATTATTGACGGCGAGCAGGTTCATGTGGTGGATGTCACCAACGGAGCCCGTCTGGTTACTTATGTTATCCGCGGGGAGCGCGGGTCAAAGTGTATCTGTTTGAATGGGGCGGCGGCTAGGCTTGTGTCTATTGGTGATACGGTTATTATTATTGCTTATGCTCAGGTTACCCCGGAGGAGGCTAAGACGTTTAAACCTACGGTCGTTATCCCGTAATTCCATCCGGCGGATTTCTCGCGCCTTGGGCGCTCGGTCTTTTTTGACTTTTATGGCCCTTTGGGCCTAAAAAGTCGCTAGCTGGAATGTCAAGACATTCCTTGACCTCATTTTAGTTTCCTTCGGAAACACCCATCTTCCAGATGGGTTAGTCTGCGTATGGCGGCGACGCCCCAAATCCGTTCCGCGACATTCCATTTTATTCCATGTCGCTCCACTCTGCCGGCCTTCCAGGCCGGGTAAAATTAAGGCCTCGCTAGCTTTGCTCGCGAGGCCTTAGTTTTACTGGGTGCAGCTGGAAACCTTTTTATACCTTGGGTGGTGCAGCTGGAAACCTTTTTATACCTTGGGTGGTGCAGCTGGAAACCTTTGTGCACCTAGGTATACCTAGCTGGAAACCGAGTGCGGATTTGGGTCACGCACTTGGAAACGCAGGTGCGTTGGTATTGTTTATCCTAACATTGTGAGGAGGATACCTGCTGCTACAGCTGAACCTATCACACCAGCAACGTTGGGACCCATGGCATGCATGAGCAGGAAGTTGCTGGGGTTCTCCTCCTGACCAACCTGCTGTGATACGCGGGCAGCCATAGGAACGGCTGATACACCGGCGGAACCGATAAGCGGGTTGATCTTCTCCTTTGAGAATACGTTCATCAGCTTGGCAAGCAGGATACCACCTGCAGTACCGCAACCGAATGCAACGATACCCATTGACAGGATCATGATTGTACGGATGTTGAGGAATGAACTTGCTGTTGCGGTAGCACCTACGGTAAGACCCAGGAATATCACAACGATGTTCATCAGCTCATTCTGCATGGTCTTGCTAAGACGGTCTACAACACCGCACTCCTTAGCCAGGTTACCCAGCATGAGGCAGCCGATAAGCGGGGCTGCATCGGGCAGGATAAGAGCCACGATGGTGGTGATGGCAATCGGGAAGATAATCTTCTCGGTCTTGCTTACGGGACGCAGCTGGCTCATCTTGATGGCACGCTCCTTCTTGGTTGTCAGGGCACGCATGATAGGCGGCTGGATAACCGGAACAAGAGCCATGTATGAGTATGCTGCGATGGCGATAGGACCAAGCAACTGGGGAGCAAGCTTTGATGTCAGGAATATTGATGTAGGACCATCGGCACCACCTATAATACCTATAGAACCGGCCTCTGCCTCGGTAAAGCCCATGGCGTTGGCGGCAAGGAATGTAAGGAAGATACCCAGCTGAGCGGCAGCACCCAGGAGCAGGCTCTTGGGGTTGGCAATCAGAGGTCCGAAATCTGTCATGGCACCTACGCCCATGAAGATGAGGCAGGGATATACACCGGCTTTTACACCTATGTACAATATATCAAGCAGACCACCGTGGCTCATGATAGCACCATAGCTGTGATAGTAGGGACTGCTTTCGTCCAGGAATGCTGTCCAAAGCTCTGAGTGGTACATCTCTGCACCGGGCAGGTTGGTAAGCAGCATACCGAATGCGATGGGGAGCAGCAACAGCGGCTCATACTGCTTCTTGATGGCCAGGTAGAGCAGGAAGAAACTGATGAGAAGCATCAGTCCCTGCTGCCAGGTCATATTCATGAAGCCCATCTTACCAAAGAATTCAAGAATATCAGCCATTTCTTTTACTATTCAAATTGGAAATGTTGATTAACCCAGAACAATGAGCAGGTCATCCTGCATTACGTTCTGTCCGGCGGTTACGGCAATCTTGGTTACCTTACCGTCGCGGTCAGCCATAACGGCATTCTCCATCTTCATACTCTCAAGTGTAAGCAGGGTGTCACCCTTCTTTACATCCTGGCCCTCAGATACGAGCACCTTGATGATTGAACCGGGCAGGGGGCTGGTTACCTTGTAACCGGCTGCGGGTGCCTCGGCTGCCTTGGGGGCTGCGGCCTTGGGAGCCGGAGCAGCCTTGGGAGCGGGTGCAGCAGCAGGTGCGGGCTCTGCGGCGGGAGCTGCGGCTACAGCCTCAGTCTCAAGCTCAAGCAGCTTGTCATCCTGCATAACGGTCTTGCCGGGCTCTACCAGTATACTCTTTACAGTACCGTCGGCCTCGGCGCAAACGTTGTTCTCCATCTTCATTGACTCCATGGTAAGGAGAATGTCGCCCTTCTTTACAGCCTGTCCGGCCTTTACCAGAACTTTTACTATTGATCCGGGCAGCGGTGACTTTACGGTCATTACGCCGGCGGGACGTGCTGCAGTTGATGCTGACGCAGCGGCGGGGCGGGCTGCTACAGCGGGAGCCTGCTCCTTCTCAATCTCTACCTTGTAGGTCTTGCCGTTCAGTGTAACCTCGGCAAAGTTGTCCTCAAGTTCATTGACGGCAGCGTTGTACTGCTTGCCTTCTATTGTAAACTTAAACTCTTTCATTAAAATTTCATTTTAATAGATTGTAGGCTGCGCCTCAGTATAAGAACAAGTTCTTCTACATTCGGCTTGCACTACAATTCATAGTTAACGATCTAGGTTATTCATTCCATATAATTTGGAATTCCATCCTGAGCGCTCTACTCTCTTGATATGAATCTCGGTGGGCTCTACGTCATGTACTCCGTTAAAGTACAGATGCAGTGCCATTGCTATAGCTGCCAGGTCATCATCGGCCGATGAGATGGCCGTAGCTGCGGGTGCTGCTGCAGGAGCTGCTGCCTTGGGGGCATCGGCCTTAGGAGCCTTAACTGCACCGCTGATAACTGATCCAAGCAGTTTCAGGATGAAGATAAGAACCACCAGAAGTGCAATGACCATGCAGAAACCTACTCCTGTAACCATCCACACGTGAGGCCAGTTTATTGCAAGTATCATAATATCCGGCTTTTAGAGTGGAATGTTGCTGTGTTTCTTGAGCGGGTTGGTCAGACGCTTGGTCTGCAGCATCTCAAATGCGCGGACAACGCGTGCACGTGTAAACCTGGGCTCAATTACATCGTCAATATAACCGCGGTTGGCAGCCTGGTAGGGAGATGCGAATTTCTCCTTGTAAGCAGCCTCCTTCTCGGCAATGAATTTCTTCTTCTCCTCGGGATCCTCGATAGCCTTGAGAGCCTTGGCCTCAAGTACGCCAACTGCACCGCTGGCACCCATAACTGCAATCTCGGCGTTAGGCCAAGCGTAGCAGAGGTCACCGCGCAGCTGCTTGCAGCTCATTACGATGTGTGAACCACCGTAAGACTTACGTATAGTTACGGTTACCTTAGGAACGGTAGCCTCACCGTAAGCGAACATCAGCTTAGCACCGTGATCTATGATACCGGCGTACTCCTGACCTGTTCCGCAAAGGAATCCGGGAACATCGACCAGGGTAAGGATCTGGATATTGAATGCATCGCAGAAACGTACAAACCTTGCGGCCTTACGTGAAGCGTCGCAGTCAAGCACACCTGCAAGCCAGTTGGGCTGGTTGGCTATGATACCGGTTGAGCGGCCGTTGAAACGGGCAAAACCGCAGATTACGTTCTTGGCGAAATCCTTCTGAACCTCCATGAAGTCACCGTTATCTACGATTGAGTAGATGATGTTCTTCATATCGTAAGGTTTGTTGGGATCGGCCGGAACCATATCGTTCAGAGCGTCCTCCAAGCGTGCGGGGTCATCGGTGCACTCAACAACAGGAGCCTCCTCCATGTTGTTCTGCGGGATGAAGCTTACCAGACGGCGAACCTCCTTAACGGCCTCCTCCTCAGTTGCGGCAACAAAGTGTGTTACACCTGACTTGGTTGCGTGAACGCGGGCACCGCCCAGCTCCTCAACTGTTACGTCCTCACCGGTAACGCTCTTTACTACCTTAGGACCTGTAATGAACATGTATGAGTTCTGCTCGGTCATCATGACAAAGTCTGTCAGGGCAGGGCTGTATACTGCACCGCCGGCGCAGGGGCCGAATATTACTGAAATCTGGGGGATAACGCCCGATGCCAGGATGTTGCGCTCAAAAATCTCACCGTAACCGGCAAGTGCGCAGGCGCCCTCCTGGATACGTGCACCACCTGAATCGTTCATGCCGATAACGGGAGCGCCCATCTTCATGGCCATATCCATAACCTTGCATATCTTCTGTGACATGGTCTCAGAGAGAGAACCGCCGATAACTGTGGCATCCTGTGCGAATACAAATACCAGACGGCCGTCAATTGTACCTGAACCAACGGCTACGCCGTCACCCAGGAATACCTTCTTCTCCATACCGAAGTCTGTGCAACGGTGTGTCAGGAACATGTCCACCTCCTCAAATGATCCCTCGTCAAGAAGCATGTTTATACGCTCGCGGGCAGTGTAGCTGCCTTTAGCGTGATGCTTCTCAATCGCTTTCTCGCCGCCTCCGGCCATTGCCTCGGCGCGCTTGTCTACCAGCTTCTGAAGCTTGCTGTTTTCCATTTCTTTATTATTGTGTTTATTTGGGTTGTTCACAAATCTCAGTCAGCACTCCGCATGTTGATTTGGGGTGCAGGAAAGCAATCATGAGGTTCTCGGCGCCCTTACGCGGCTTGAGGTCGATAAGCTGCAGACCGGCAGCCTCAGCCTCCTTAAGAGCCTCCTCAACACTGTCAACATTGAAAGCAACATGGTGAATACCGCCTCGGCCTCCGTTCTTCTCAATGAACTTGGCAATAGTTGACTCGGGGCAGGTGGGCTCCAGGAGCTCTATCTTGGTCTGTCCAACCTTAAAGAAAGCGGTCTTGACCTTCTGGTCTGCAACCTCCTCAATGCTGTAGCACTTACTGCCTGTCAAAAACTCAAAGAACGGCATAGTTGCCTCAAGAGAGGTCACTGCTATACCCAGATGCTCAATGTGTGATGGTTTCATAACTCTCTAGTAATTATAGTTAGTACTTGTTTAGATGATTGCTTGCCTTTGTCACTGTCTGTTAATAGGATACAAAAATACAAATTATACCTTATAATAAAAACGAAAACAATCTTAAAAGTGACCCATTAGGGACAGTCCCCCTGTGTCATCTTGCATGTCACAGGGGGACTGTCCCTAATGGGTCATTGGGCTAGCCAGATGAGCTGGTTGAACGTGGATTCTACGCGGGATTCAACATCATCGGACAGGGCGGGAAAGAAATCCAGCCCTGTTCTGGATTCTACCTCATCGACTGTTACTGCATAGGTCGAGAGGGGCTTATGGCCTGCTTTGTTGTCCATAATGAAGCCGATGGACTCATATCCGTTGGGGGTCAGCACAAGCATCACTTTGTAGAAAGCATCGGGTACAACGACCTTATTGGGGCCGATGCTCCCGTACTTGTTGTCCGTAATAATCGGACCGCAGGTTACGTAGATGCTGCCATACTTGTTGGCGTATTCGCGAACCAGTTCCTCTAGCGCTTTCCAGTCACCGCTGTTCAGGTTGTGGTTCTGAGGGCAGATATTTGTAAAGTAGAAACTCTCGCGCATCATCTGTTCTGTCAGTTTCATATCGGCAGCAGGTGCCATGTGGCCGCGGTCCCAACCGGAGTTGCGGTAGTCATTGTCATCGGCCTGAAGACCGTTGAAATTGGGGTCGGTGCGAAAATGGTTTGAACGCGGATTCGTGCCCGATACCTCCTCATCGGTCAACTCGTAGGCCACCCACTCCGGGATGCGGTAATTCTCATTCAAGACCACCTCATATCCTTCATAGACCAGATGCTTTTTGTAAGATGCCTCGGTATAGGCCGGAATTTCAAGTTTGTTAATACTTTGTCTGCCGGTTTGCAACGGCGTCCTGCACCACCACAACACCAGGCAAAGCACAACAAAAACCAGCAGCTTTAACAGTCCTTTTTTCATATCACAAAGATAATGAAATATAATCACTACATTTGTCAAAATGACACTGTAACTATGTCCTTTTTCAAATGCAAAAGCAATGACCGCTTTCCGGCAATGGTTGAAAGACAGAACTGGAAGGGGATTCTGAACGCGCTGGGTGAGCGTATGGGAAATGCACACGGTGTGGGTAATGACGCTGTTATCACTCAAGTCAAGGAGTATGATGCCCTAAGGGTTGAGGCCGAATTCCACAGCAGCGCCATTTCATATGACAACCATAAGGAGAACGGTCAGCGCCTGACTGCAAATAATGATTATCAGGTCTTTAGCGACATCCCTGATCATGAGGTTCTGCGCAACATCCAGATCATACTTGGCGGTACGCTTGCAACCCATACATGCATCCATTGCGGAGGTTCCGGAAATATGACATGCCCCATGTGTAACGGCCGCGGTCACAGCATGAAGGACGGACATGTCAACCACTGTTCCAGATGCGGAGGTTCAGGCCACGTATCGTGCAACCATTGCGGCGGAACAGGCAGATACCAGACATTCAAGACAGTCACAGTATCAGACAAGACGGATTTTTATTCTTTCTGTCCTACCGATGCATTGTCCGTAATGATCAGGAAACAGAACATTAAGACCGATGTACTGCATGACGGCACCGTTCAGAATGAAGAGCTTTACTCCACGATAGGCGAAAGGCTGGGGCAGGAAGTAAAGGAAAACTTCCGGGAGGATTTTGAAAAGATGCATGATGCCGTAAAAGACAGACCGGACAATCGTCTTGAAGATATAACCGCACGTGCCGAGTGCTCACCCCTTATTGAGATTCAATACAAATACCGGGACAAAGACTATACGCTGTTCATATCAAGACAATCCCCCACAGTATACTGCTACAAAAGGTTCCCGGGCAGATTCCTGCAGAGAATCCGCGAGTTGTTCAGTTCCGATAAGAGTAAGGACAGCTACGGCAGCAAGTATCAGAAGTGACCCATTAATGTGAGGCTATGATGCGCAGATTCAGCATGCGGCCGGTCAGGTAGTTGGGTACGGCATACTGGTTGTTCCGGATGTCGGTGATCCAGTAGTAGGAGTTGACGTTGTTTATGCCCAGCAGGTTAAGGCAGTCCGCACCAAGCCAGATATCCTTGAAAATTCCTGACTTTCCATATACGTGGGGGTGCTTGTTGTAATCAAATATCTTGTATGAAAGGCCTATGTCCACACGCTTGTATGCGGGGGCGCGGAACACCCGGCTCTCGCGGCCGCTGTGGGTGGGTCCGAATGGCAGACCGTCGGCCATGGAGCAGCGCAGTGACATTTTCCAGTTCTCGCGGTGCGGGAAATAGTCTGTAAAGTAAAGTGACAGGTTATAGAGCTGGTCGGTGGGGCGGGGCAGCCACTTGCCGCCTATGTTCTCACGGGTGCTCATGAGAGAGAACGTGAGCCATGATGCGGTACCGGGTACAAACTCGCCGTACAGTTTCATGTCAATACCTGCGGCATATCCGTAGGCGCAGTTCTGGCCATAGTAAACTATCCTTACATTATCCAGATTGTACGGGATCAGGTCATCCAACTTTTTGTAGTAAATCTCAGTAGTGAACTTGAACGGACGTCCATAGACACGGAAATCATAATCTCCGCCCAGTACAAGCTGTATGGAACGCTGTGAGCGTATATCCTTGCTAAGCTGTACCTGATATATTCCGCCGGTGTTTACCGTGTCTTTTATCTCCTTATAGAAAGGTGTCTGGTAGTAGACGCCTGCCTGAAAACGGAATGTCAGGTCATCATTGAATGCTGGCGTGAAACCTACCATGATACGCGGGCTCACGTTAAACTGGTTGTTCCAGCTCCACCATGAAGCACGTACTCCGGCATTAAGTGTAAAGAGTCCCGCTCCGGTGGTAAACCGGTAGGTATCCTGGATATAGGCCGATGCCTTGTTGTTTGATACGCCATGATCGGACTTGAGTGAGTATATCATCTCCATGGGCCCGGTCTGGGTGTAGGGCAGGGTGTAACCGGCAGAGTCACGCATCTCCCACTCACGCATATGGTCGCTTACAGTCTCATGCCTGAACTCAAGGCCCCAGTTAATGCTGCCTGCGTGCTCTGTGGCGTGGGTGGCCTTGAATGATGCGGTATAGACGTTTGATTTAAGGCGGTTACGGGCATGCTGCATGAATGACCCTACGGCCAGACTGTTGCCGTTACCGCTCTCATCTAGCCAGTACTGGCTCAGTATGTCAAACGTCTCGGTCTCGCGGCTGTTGAATGCCGACAGGTTGAAACGGTATATGGAGTTCTCCTCAATGCGTTTTATGTCAAGGGCACCGAACAGGGTGTTGAAACGGTCTTTCTCCCAGCCCTCATAGTAAACCTTGAAACTCAGCGGGTTCTCCATGGTTCCAAATGACGTGTTACGGTCAGAGGGGCGGAAATTGTAGTTGTTTACCGCTGCGTTGCCTATCAGGCCAATCTCCCATTTGGTGGTCGGAGTCCAGCACAGATAGGTCTGGTAATCGGTGAATGCCGGGTCATACTCACCTTTTGTCTGCATGGTGCCCAGCAGGTAGCGGGTGGTCTTGTATCTGGCACTGGCCGACAAACTTATCTTGTCATTACCCATGCCAACGTATGCGCTGCCTCCAAGCAGGCTTGCGGTGAGCACAGCCTCCAGTTTGCGCGGCTTGCGGTAGGTGATATCCAGGACCGATGACATCTTGTCGCCGTATGCCACACTGAATCCGCCGGTTGAGAAACTGATGCTTTCCACCATATCGGGGTTGATAAAGCTCAGGCCCTCCTGCTGTCCGGCACGTACCAGTAGCGGACGCAGTATCTCGGTGCCGTTCACATAGACGCTGTTTTCATCAAAGTTTCCGCCGCGGACATTGTACTGGCTGCTCAGCTCATTGTGTGTGCTCACACCCGCCTGTGTGGATATGATGGACTCTACGGAGCCTCCGCTGGCATCGGCCGTAAAACGTAAGCCCTGGGCGCTTATGTCCTGCATTCCGTCACTGCGACGGCGGGTTGCGGTTACATCCACGTTGTCAAGCGTATAGTTCGTGGTGGGCAGCAGCATATCCAGACGTACTGTATCCTGTGGGCCGATAAGCGTGCGGCGCCTGGTCTCATGCCCAATCATGCGGAATACCAGCGTGAGTGTATCGGACGTGGAATTGACCGATAAAGAGTACTCACCCTTTAGGTTCGTAATGGCCGACCGCAGAGTATGCTCCTCATTCACTGTAGCCAGCTCCACCGGATCGCCTCCCTCATCATACACCCGTCCGTGCACATACACGCGCCGTGCCTGCACGGAAATTGTTAGGCACAACAGAATGACTGTGAGTATAATCCAATGCTTTGTCAATGGTTCTTATTATAGGAGCATGCGTGATAATAACGTTAATTCAAGTGTTTACGTATGTGCTTATGGAAAGAATATGCCATTTTGAATATAATGGTTAAATGATGTTAATAGAATGGGGGGGTGTAATATTAATTGTTTACATTTGCCAAAAATCAGTAAAACAACATGCCGTTACTTGTTTGTTAAGTGATTTGTGAATTCAGCTTAAACTTGTTTGTAACGGAATTGAGCTTACTGATATTTACGATAGCCCTAATAAACCAATTAATGAAATTGTTATTGCCAGCTATACATGTGGCTGTACTCTCTTTAGTCTGTTCCTGCACATCCGGCTCAGCCCTGGAGCGTGCTCTGGAATCCGCCGGTGCCAACAGAGCGGAACTTGAATCCGTCCTGGCTCACTACCAAACTATAGACCCAAATCCCCAGAAACTCCAAGCTGCAGAGTTCCTAATAGAGAACATGCCAGCCCATTACTCATACGCAGGCAAAGAAATCAACCAGTACTACGAATACGCATCCCATATACTATCAGACCAAACACTGACTCCAGAACAGCAGCGTGACAGCCTGCTAGCCATAACCGACCTCAAGTATCGTGACCTACCCAATCATACCATCCCCGACGCCCAGATAATCAAGGCCGATTACCTTATAGACAACATAGACAAATCCTACAACCAGTGGACCACCTGCCCATGGGCTAGCCAAGTCACCTATGAACAGTATCTGGAGTGGATGCTACCCTACAAAGCCGTCGAACTGCAGGAACTTGACCATTGGCGCGACACCCTGATAACCCATTTCGGTAAAGGCCTGGACAAGCCCATAAAGAATGATGTGGAATACAACACTACCATGGGCGTTGCCGATATGATACGCAATGATACATATAACGGACTACATCGCTACGGACTCTACACCCGTGCCGGACTCCCGCTACTCTCCGCCCACCTGCAGGCACACCAGACCTATGGAGACATACCAGACTACGCACTCACCGCCGTCCTAGCCATGCGCAGCGCCGGCATACCCGCAGTACTGGATGAAACCCCCGTAGGCTCCCGTGGCACCGCCGCCACCAAATGGTACGTGATAATCTCAGACCGTGGCGAGCAACTCACCTCCGAGTGGGACCTGGCCACCACGATAGGCGGCAGCTTCTTTCCATATGAACGAGGCCCCAAAGTCTACCGCAACACATACGCCATCAACAAAGAGCGTGAACAGTACAGACATAAAGCCAAGTACCAGTATCCATTTGAACTTGGAAAGAAAGACGTCACCTCACAGTACTTCCTAACCAGTAACCTAAAAATCCCCATAGACAAAAACACCGTAAAGAAACTCAAAGACAAATACCTATATATAGCCTCCGCCGTACGCAGTAAAGACAACCCCTGGCAAATAGTAGATATTGGAACACTCAGCCATGGCAAAGCCCGTTTCCATGACATGGGCCGAGAAGTACTCTATACAGTCATGGGCTATGACGGCACCGGACTCATACAAATAACAGCCCCATTTATCCTCCATAAAGATGAAAGCATAGAATACGTGAATGCAGACAGTATCAATTCACCCAGCCTTGACAGATGGAAAAACAACGCCTTATGAAAAACAGACACAAAAAACATACAATAGTATTGTTTGGCATATTATCACTCATGGTGATAACCGGCTGTAGCAAGGAAGACATATACCTTCATTACGCCCTTAAAGCAGCCGGAGAAAACAAGACCGAACTCAAGGCTGTACTCAGACACTACCGCACCGAAGATCCTGACAAGGAAAAACTTCGTGCCGCAAAGTATCTTATCGCCAATATGCCGGCTCACTATTCATATCGTGACACTGCAGCCATAAACAGTTACTACCGTAAGGCACTTGAGATACTTGGCACCGGTCCCAGCCCAGACTGGCAGCGGGATACCTTAAACCAGATAAGCGGCTATTATTATTGGGGACTTTCCGAAGATACCATTTCAGATGTAAAAGTTATTAAAGCTGATTACCTGATATACAACATAGACCACGCATTTAATCAGTGGCGTACCAGACCATGGTCACAACACCTTAGTTTTGAAGAATTCCGCGATTGGATTCTGCCCTATAAGGTAACTGAACTGCAGAGTTTCGATTTATGGCGTGATATTCTGTCTTCATATTATAGTGACAGCCTGAGTAAAGTTCAGCCTACTGATTATGAACGTAACACCATATACGGCGCAATTGAGATAGCCCGTAATGAGATACAGTCCAATCAGTACTCCATAGGACACCGTGTGATATGGGATCCCAGCGACATAATTCCATTACGTAGTGCCGATACCTGGAAACGCATGACATATGGCAGTTGCATGGAGTATGTAATTATGGGAACTGCCGTATTCCGCAGTCTTGCAATGCCTGCAGCCATTGATATGGTTCCAATTTGGGGAAGGAACAGTGCCGGACACTGCTGGTACACTTTTCTGGATGACCGTGGCCGTGAGCAAGTTACTATCAATTCCCTGATAATGCCGGCTGGTCAGCAGTTCTATCCATACGAGCGTATACCCAAGGTATGGCGCAGTTCATATACCATTAACCGTGATTTGTATGAATATCGTAATCGTGCTAAGTATGTATATCCATTTGATCTTTGCCGTGTGGATGTCACGGACCGTTATAATTTGACATCGGACCTGGAGATTGAAACGAAACCGGAAACTGTAAAATGTCTTGTAGATAAAAAGTATGTCTACATAGCAATGGCGGTCAATTCATTCGGCCCGGAATGGTTTGTGCTTGATTATGGCAAGCTCAAAAAAGGAAAGGCATGTTTTAATAAAATGGGTCGTAATATGCTGTACATAGTACTTGGATTTGACGGTGAAGATCTTATACCCATAAGCCATCCTTTTATTCTGCATAAGGATGGAAAGATTGAATATGTAGGTGATGAGGATACACAGCAGACCGTAAGCCGTGACCTGCGCCGTAAGTACTATGAGTCATATAATGTGGCGGATATGCGCCGCAGGATTCTGGGTGGCAAGTTACAGTGTTCGGATAGCCCTGACTTTAAGGATGCGGTTACCCTCTACACAATTGAAACCACTGAGATACCTTATCTGATAGAGTTGAATGCCGAAAGGTCATACCGTTACTGGCGTTACTTAGCTCCAAACGGTTCGTGGGGCAGCATATCGGAACTGTCATTCCATGACGCTGATGGCAACAAATTGTTTGGCATAGGAATCGCCAACCCCGAAGCCGGGCAGGATGCCATTGACCGCGCCTATGACGGCAACCTGCTTTCAAACTTTGAGATTAATCAGCCTGACGGCAACTGGGTGGGCATGGATATGGGCAGACCAATAAATGTTACTTATGCAAGCGTATCACCACGTAGTGATGACAATGATATATGCCCTGGTGACGAATATGAACTTCTGTACTATGACGGTGAAGACTGGAACTCGTATGGTTATCAGGTGGGTAAAGGCAATTCATTACACTATGATGTAATTCCGCTCAATACGCTGTTGTGGATGCGTGACTATACCCGCGGCAACAATGAGCGCCCCTTCATAATAAGGGAGAATGGTGCAATTGAATGGTGGTAAATGATAGAAAAGAATTAGTGATCTGATAATTATCTGGAAAAAAGAAGGGGGACGGTCAAACTCCACCTCGCAAGTGATACTGAACGCCTCCCTTCTATCCAGTCTCAAGTCGTTAACTTAAAATACTGAATGCCGCAAAGATAGTTCTTATTTACGGTATGACATAGCTTGATCCCTGCATTGTCATACTCTTGATTTACCGGCTTGTTGAGTTTACTCC
>ONNV01000015.1 GCA_900319225.1 uncultured Prevotellaceae bacterium
TCTTTAGTGCCAGATTGCAGGAGATGCAACAAATTAGAGTAATAGACACGGGTCTAATCAAAGTAATAGTATCGCTCCACTCCTGTTAACTATATGATCAGGATAGCAAATACCGGCCTGAAACTATAATCATCCCTTCTTGTAACAAAACTATAAAGAAGGGTTTACTCAGTTGGTAATATCGGAAACGAGGGACACCATTAGAGGGCGTCCCCCGCGATATCCGCATTGTAACAAACTCAGCGATAACAGCTTCTAAAAAAACGTCCAAAAATATTTGGAAAAGTCTTAGAATACTGTTACGCGCCGCAGGTGCGTAAAATGGAGGCGATCGATGTTTAGGTCTCGTAGGGGTACGGAGTAGCCCCGGAACGTTGTCTCTCCAACCCCATAGTCCGGCGTTGTCCCGGAACGTTGTGTCCCCAAGGGGGATAGTCCGGCGGAGGCTTCGGAACGTTGCGTCCCCAATACGTATGTCCGGCGGAGACCATAAAAAAGAGCCCCGCATGCATTAGCAAGCAGGGCTCCTATCAAAGAAAAATGACACAGGGGGACAGTCCCCAATGGGTCATTTTACAGAAAGCTTGTAAATCACAGTGTGCTTGTACTTCTCACCCGGACGCAAAGTAGTGCTGGGGAATGAGTCATGGTTAGGAGAGTCAGGATACATCTGTGACTCAAGAGCTATAGCGGTGCGGGCACCGGTATAAACCTGAAGTCCCGGATGGTTGTTCCAAACCTCCATGAAACGGCCGGACTTGGGAGAGTAGAGAGTTGCAACCTTCTCAACCTTACCCTGCTGCTCATGAATGAGGCAGAAGTTGTTGTCATAGTTGCGAACCATGCCCTCGGGAACCTGTCCGCCAAAACCGCCGAATCCGCCACGGCCACCCTGGCCGGGAGCAGGAGAGTACTGACGGTCACCAATGCGTACCGGCTTCTGGAAGTCATAAGGAGTTCCGTCTACGATACCCCAGTCACCTGTAGGAATGTTGCTGCGGTCAGTCTCGGTAATGAAACCGGCGTTGATCATCAGCTCATGATCCATGATGTCACCGTTGCCGGCACCATCCAGGTTGAAATAGGTGTGGTTGGAAAGGTTAACTACAGTAGCCTTATCGGTAGTAGCCTCATAACTGATCTGCAGTCCGCCATCCTTTGTGATGGAGTAGGTAAGGGTAGTGGTCAGAGTACCGGGGAATCCGTCAAGACCATCGGGAAGAACGCAACTCAGGATAAGCTTGTCCTTCTTAGCCTTTACAACAGTCCATACGGTATGGTCAAAACCTTTAGTACCTCCGTGCAGTGTGTGCTGTCCGCTGTTCTTGGTAATGTTGTACTCAACACCGTCAAGAGTGAACTTGCCGTTCGCAATACGGTTGGCATAACGACCCAGAGCCGGGCCAATCATACCCATATTGTAATTGAAGTACTGCTTGATGTTGTCATAATGGTTTACCAGATTAGCGTACTCACCGTTCTTGTCTGGTGAATAGAGACCTACAACGAATCCGCCGTAGTTAATTATCTGAGCGGCTACCTTACCTTTCTGTATGGTATAAAGGGCAACCTTCTGGCCATCTATGATGGTATCATATGGTGCGCTGGGCAGAAGCGGGAACTGGGGCTTTGCTGCATTGGCCGATGCGCAGAAAACAACTGCAACAACAGCCATAAAAACTTTGGATAAACTCTTCATATGCATAAGGACTTTTATAATTGAGAATTGAGAGTTGTTCCGCACCGGATGGCCAATTCTCAATTCTCAATTTTCAATTCTCAATTAATTCTTGTACTTAACTGCTGCTTCCTCAATAGGCAGGCATTTCTTGTAGTTCTCAATGTAGGCATTGAAACCTGCAACATCCTCGGGTGAGGGTGTAACGGAAGTACCGGTATCGCCGGCAAATACCTGATCGTCAAGGAACTCAGCCAGTGACTGGTTCTTCTTGTTGTTGATAAGGTATGATGCCAGGATTGCCATACCCCAAGGACCGCCTTCACCTGCAGTCTTCATGCAGGAGATAGGTGAGTTCAGGGCAGCACCCAGTATTCTCTGACCTACACCGGGAGTGGTGAACAGACCGCCGTGACCGGTTATGCGGTCAACCTTGATCTTCTCCTCGTTGAACAGGATATCGTTACCAACCTTGAGCACACCTATGGCACCGCTTATGATAGCGCGCATAAAGTTAGCCAGGTTGAACTTGTCATTTGCAGAACGTACAAACAGCGGGCGACCATCGGCAAAACCGGTAACAGGCTCACCTGATACGTAGTTGTAGCTCATGATGCCGCCGCAGTCAGGATTACCCTTGAGTGCTGCATTGAACAGGTTTGTGAATATCTTACCCATGTCAACGGGAATACCCATAATCTCCTCAAACTCCTTGAACAGGTTAACCCATGCATTCAGGTCACTTGTGCAGTTGTTGCAGTGAACCATTGCCACGGGGCTGCCGTCAGGTGTGGTCACGATATCAATCACCTCATGAGGCTTGTTGAGATCCTTCTCAAGCACGATCATGGAGAATGATGATGTTCCGGCCGATACGTTACCGGTGCGCGGACGTACGGCGTTTGTGGCAACCATACCGGTACCTGCATCGCCCTCAGGGGGACAGATGGGAGCACCCGGTTTGAGGTGACCGCTTATGTCAAGTTTCTTGGCACCCTGCTCAGTGAGCACGCCTGCATCCTGGCCGGCGTCGAGTGACTCAGGCAGGATATCCAGGAGCTTCCAGGGGAATCCCTTACCTTCAATGAGCTTGTCGAACTTGGCAACCATATCGGCATTGTAGGTCTTGGTCTTGGGATCGACGGGGATCATACCCGATGCATCACCTACGCCCAGGACTCTCTTACCGGTGAGCTGCCAGTGGATATAACCGGCCAGAGTGGTAAGGAAATCTATGTCCTTAACGTGAGGCTCGTTATCCAGGATAGCCTGATAGAGGTGTGAGATACTCCAACGGAGAGGAATGTTGAACACAAAGAGTTCTGACAGCTCTGCTGCAGCCTTTGCGGTATTGGTGTTACGCCATGTACGGAAAGGAGTCAGGATCTGAGCGTGCTTGTCAAAAGGCATGTAACCGTGCATCATAGCACTGATACCTATGGCGGCAAGGTTCTCAATCTCTATGTCGTATTTCTCCTTTACGTTTCTACGAAGGTCCTGGTAGCAATCCTGAAGACCGTACCAGATGCTCTCAACGCTGTATGTCCAGAGACCGTTCTCCAGCTGGTTCTCCCAGGTATGGCTACCTTGGGCGATAGGCACGTAATAAGGGTCAATGAGCACAGCCTTGATACGGGTCGAGCCAAACTCGATACCGAGTATGGCCTGACCTTTCTCAATAACGGATTTAGGATCGTATGCCATATTACTTCAGGGCTTTGTTAAGCATGTAATAAACCTCGTTGTTACGGAGCTGCTGCTTGAATCCGCTGATAGTAGTATTCTTGTCGATTCCGATGTACTCTATGTCGCACATCTCGGCAAAATCCTCCCAATACTCGGCAGTGATGTCATAAGAGAAAGCACTGTGGTGTGTTCCACCTGCCAGTATCCATGCGCCTGCACCAATCTCAAATGTAGGCTGCGGAACCCAGAGGGCCGATGCAACCGGCAGTTTGGGCATTGGTTTGGGCTCGATGCACTCAACCTCGCTGGTGATAAGACGGAAACGGTTACCCAGGTCAACAACTGTAGCCTTGATACCGCGGCCGGTCTTTGAGGTGAATACCAGACGGGCGGTCTGCTGCTTGCGGATACCTATGCCAAGGAAATGAACCTCCAGCTTGGGCTTCTCGGTAGCAATAAGCGGGCAGATCTCCAGCATGTGGCTCTGCAGGCTTGATGTGCAGTCAGCGGCAAAGTTCAGGGTGTAGTCCTCAAGGAATGAGCAACCCTTAGGCATCCCCTGGTTCATAACCCAGAGAGTACGCTGCAGGCAGGCTGTCTTCCAGTCACCCTCAGCACCGAAACCGTAACCCTCCTGCATCAGACGCTGTGATGCCAGACCGGGAATCTGGTCAAAACCGCAGAAATCAGGGGCGTCGATATCGGCATCACCCAGGTCATCAAAGTTGGTGGTGAAAGCGGTAGCGTTCTCATCCTTGAGCACGCGACGCAGAGCAATCTCAGCCTTGGCTGCGTTATGGACCTTCTCCCAATATACCTTCTCGCCGCTCTCATCGATCTTGATGGTGTAGAGCTTCTTGTACTCCTCAACAAGGGCGTCAGCCTCAGCGTCGGTAACCTTCTTGAAGTAGTCCATCAGTGATGATACTGGGTAGTAGTCTACATGATAACCCATGCGCTGCTCAAACTCAACGCGGTCACCGTCAGTAACGGCCACGTTGTTCATGTTCATACCGAACATGAGGCAGCGTACGTTATGTGCATCGGCACGGCCGGCAGCGGCGCGAGCCCATACGGCAATCTGCTTCTGAGCATCAGCGCTCTTCCAGTGACCTACAACGACCTTGCGGGCTACACGCATACGTGTGCAGATATGACCGAACTCGATATCGCCGTGGGCGCTCTGGTTCAGGTTCATAAAGTCCATATCGATGGTATCCCAAGGAATATCGGTGTTGTACTGGGTATGGAAATGGAGCAGAGGTTTCTCAAGAGCCTGCAGACCCTTGATCCACATCTTGGCGGGGCTGAATGTGTGCATCCAGGTGATGATACCTATGCACTTGCTGTCATTGTTGGCAGCCTTCATGATGGCCTCAACCTCGTTGCTGCTGTTGGCAGTACCTTTATATACTATCTTAACGGGGATGTTACCGCTCTTGTTCAGACCATCTACCATCTCCTTTGAGTGACCGTCAACCTTAACGACTGCGTCACCTCCGTAAAGTAACTGGGCTCCAGTTACCCACCATATCTCATTGTTCTCAAACATAGTGTTTACTGTTTTAAGTTATTTCTTTTTTTGGCCGTAGTAGGCGTTGGGGCCATGCTTACGGCTGTAGTGCTTCTCAATGAGAAGCGGATTCATTGTGAGTCCCGGATTCACAGACAGGGCCACGAACGCCATCTTGGCGCACTGCTCCATCACCTTTGCGTTGTAAACAGCGTTGTCAGGTGATGTTCCCCATGAGAACGGGCCATGGTTCTTTACCAGAACGGCCGGAGTGTGGTCGGGGTTGATCTTGCGGATGTTCAGGATCTCATCCACAATCACGTTACCGGTCTCCAGCTCATACTGTCCCTTAACCTCAGCCTCGGTCATGTCACGCGTACAGGGAATGTCCTTGTAGAAATAGTCGGCGTGTGTGGTGCCGATGTTGGGGATGTCACGGCCGGCCTGTGCAAAGGCGGTGGCATAGGTGGAGTGGGTGTGAACCACGCCCTGAATGTTGGGGAATGCCCTGTACAGAACCAGGTGTGTAGGGGTGTCCGATGAAGGATTGAGGTCCCCCTCAACAACCTTACCGGTCTCGAGGGAGACAACAACCATATCACTTGCCTTCATCTCGTCATAGCTCACACCGCTGGGCTTGATAACGACCAGACCTTTCTCACGGTCTATGCCCGATACATTACCCCAGGTGAATATGACCAAACCCTGCTTTACAAGGTCCAGATTGGCACGGAATACCTTCTCTTTAAGCTCTTCAAGCATATTACCAGAGACTTACGTAAAGGATGAACAGAATTACGATAACACCCAGAGCACCCAGGTTGAATGTTCTGTCGGTGCGGAAGAGAGCCAGGTCAATACCAACTGCCTTGGCATCCTGAACCTTATCCTTGGCATTTGAACGCAGGTAGAGACCAAGAACACCCAGGATAGCAGCCAGGAAGAACATAGCCTCAAATCCCCAACCGCGCAGAACCGGATCGATAACGCCGTAGATGGCAGCTACCAGGCAGATTGCAGCGCAGGCGAACAGGATTGATGACCACTTCATCTGAGCGTCGATGGTGTGCTGGTCAAGCTTATCGGCCTCAACGACATTCTTCTTGCCATAGAGTGACATCGGGATAAAGATGGCAACCAGACAGAGGAATACGTAACCCATGCGGAGCATGAACGGTACGTTGGGCAGCAGGAACTTGAATGCGATTGAGAATACGAATGTTCCGATAGCGGCTACAACGGCTGCGGGACCGGAAGCGCGCTTCCAGAGCAGACCCAGACCAAAGATAACTACAACACCCGGATATACAAATCCTGAGTACTCCTGAATGATTTGGAATGCCTGATCTGCACCACCCATGATAGGATAAACGGCAATCATGGCGATGATAAGAGCAGAAACTGATGTGATACGGCCTACGTTCACAAGGCGCTTCTCAGATGCATCCTTCTTGAAGTACTGCTTGTAGATATCCATCGTGAAGATGGTTGATGTTGAGTTGAACATTGAAGCCAGTGATGAGATAACGGCTGCACTCAGGGCGGCGAATGACAGACCCTTTACGAATACCGGAGTGAAGTTGCGGATAAGGAAAGGATAAGCGTCATCAGCAACACTGATACCACCGGCAAGCTGTGAGAACAACTCAGGCTGCTGTGTCTTGATGTAGAATGCGCATACACCGGGAATACATACAATGAACGGGATCAGGATCTTGAGGAATGCGGCAAATACCATACCCTTCTTGGCCTCGTCCAGACTCTTGGCAGCAAGACCCTTCTGGATGATGTACTGGTTGAATCCCCAGTAACCCAGATTGGTCAGCCAAAGGGCACCTACGATAACTGCTATACCCGGAATGTCAAAGTATGCATCGGGAGTCTTGGCCTGGTTCACAACCAGGTTGAAGTGCGAGTCACCCGGTACTGATTTGAGTTTCTGGTAAACCTCACCGAGAGCGGCCATTGCACCACCCTGGAGTTCCAGCTTGTCAGCAATAACGTCCAGAGCTGCATAAGCGGTGATAAGACCGCCACCAACCAGGAATGTAACCTGCATAACATCAGTCCATGCAACTGATGACAGACCACCGTAGATTGAATAAATACCGGCAATCAGATACAGAACCAGAATGATGATGAGACGTACTGAAACAGCAGTTCCACCAATCATGATTGAGATGCCGCGAAGGCCAAGGATCTGCTCAATGGCAAGAGCACCCAGCCATGCAACTGATGTAAGGTTGATGAATACATAAAGGAAAAGCCAGAAGATAGAGAAGGCAAGACCTGTACCCGGGTTGTAACGGTCACGCAGGAACTGCGGGATGGTGAATATCTTCTTCTCAATCATCACGGGGAGCAGGAACTTACCTACAACGATCAGGGTTGCAGCTGCCATGAGCTCATAAGCGGCGATTGCAATACCTGATTTGAACGCAGAACCGGACATACCGATGAACTGCTCGGCACTGATGTTTGCGGCTATAAGTGATGCACCAACTGCCCACCATGTCAGGGTGTTACCTGCAAGGAAGTAGTCTTTTGAATCTTTCTCCTTGCCGTCTTTGCTGCGTGACAGGAAGAATCCCAGGAAAATAAGTATTGCCAGATAGGCAACGAATACTACATAGTCAATAGGTTTGAAACCGTTGTTTGACAATGCTTCAATAAAACCAGTATTGTTCATTTAGTTATTTAATTAGTTAGTTGATTTTCGTGATTATTCAACACCGAACTGATAGATGCAATGGCTGTAATACTCCTGACCGGGAACCAGCTCTGCGCTGTACCAACCGGGAAGATTTGACTTGTTGGGGCTGTCGGGGAACTTCTGGGTCTCCAGGCAGCAGCCGGTACGCTGCTCCATCTTGTTGCCCTGCTTGTCCAGACCTGAACCATCCAGGAAGTTACCTGAATAGAACTGGATACCCGGCTCGTTGGTGTAAACCTCAACATAGATACCGGTGATGGGGCTGTAGAGCTTGGCGGCGCACTTGGTATCGTCACCCTTGGTGTTCAGAACCCAGTTGTGGTCGTAACCGTTACCGTTCTTGAGCTGTACATAGTCATAGTTGTTGATCTCCTTGCCAATCTCCTTACCCTTTGTGAAGTCCATGGGAGTGCCGGCTACAGGAAGGATCTCACCTGTTGTCATGTATGTGCTGTCACAGGGTGTGAAGTTGTCGGCATTAAGGGTAAGGATGTGGTTGGTTACAGGAATTGAGTGGTCACCGTTCAGGTTGAAGTAACTGTGGTTGGTCATGTTTACTACAGTCTTCTTGTCGGTTGTAGCCTTCCATACTATGTCAATGGCGTTCTTGTCATTGAGGGTGTAGGTGGCGGTGGCAACTACGTTACCCGGGAAACCGGCCTCACCGTCGGCTGAGTTCATCTGGAGGGTGATGCTGTTCTTCTTAACCTCTTTGACATCCCAAACCAGGTTCTGCCAACCCATGGGGATTGTGATGTCGCAACCTCCGTGCAGGCAGTGACCGAAGTTGTTCTGGGGCAGCTGATATGTAACTCCGTCCAGAGTGATACGACCCTGGTCGATACGGTTGGCGTAACGTCCTACGGTTGAGCCGAAGTCGCTGGCCAGAGTGGTGTAATCCTTGATGTTACCGAATCCGATAACAGCGTCCTGCATCTTGCCGTCCTTGTCAGGAACCATGATGGCAACGATACGTGCACCAAAGTTGGTTACCCAAACCTCGCAACCGTTCTTGTTGCTGAGTTTGTACAGGTCAGTCTTCTTACCTGTAAACTCCATCTGGAAGTCGGCCTTGTTCAGGACCGGAGCCTCCTGCTTCTGTGAGCAGGCTGTCATTGCGATCATACCTGCCATCAAAGCGATAAAACTTGATTTTCTCATTTTTGGTTTGTTATTAGTGATTAATGATTATAATTTTCTCGATCCGTCGCCTATGGTGACATCGTAAACCTTGGGTATCACGCCGAACTTGCGTGAATATTCACGGGTAGCTTTTGATACGAACTTGTCATAGAGGGTCTCGCGTACCAGGTTGATGGTGCATCCGCCAAATCCGCCACCCATGATACGGCTTCCGGTTACGCCGCAAGCCTGTGCTGTCTCCACCAGGAAATCCAACTCAGGGCAGCTTACCGTAAAGTCGCGGCTAAGTCCCCAGTGGGTCTCATACATTTTCTTGCCTACCAACTCGTAGTTGCCCTCGTTCAGGGCGTCGCAGACGGCAAGGACACGTTCCTTCTCGTCAAGGATATACTTGGCGCGGCGGTAATCGTCATCGGTAAGGTCCGCCTTTACGGCCTCCAGCATCTGATAGTTGGCGTCACGAAGTGTCTCAACTCCTCCAAACTGCTCATTCATGAGTGCCACGGCTTTCTCGCAGCTCTCACGACGCTCATTGTACTCGGTGCCCAGCCTGTGCTTTACGCATGAGTCAATGAGAACCAGTTTGTAACCCTCCGGGTCAAACGGGAAATACTCATACTCCAGTGTACGGCAGTCAAGACGTATCAGGCAGCCCTCACGTCCAAATACGGATGCAAACTGGTCCATGATGCCGCATTTTACGCCGCAGTAGTTATGCTCAGTGGCCTGACCTATCTTGGCAAGCTCAAACTTGTCAACGCGTCCGCCTGCGAACATGGTGTTCAGTGCAAAGGCAAATGCACACTCCAGTGCGGCCGATGACGACATGCCGGCACCCAGGGGAACATCACCGGTAAAGGCAGCGTTGAATCCGCCCAGTGTGACGCCCCGTTTCTCCAGCTCCTTGCACACTCCGAATATGTAGCATGCCCAGTGAGCTGACGGCTTCTCAGTGTCATCAAGTGAGAACTCCTGATACCCATCATCCTTGCTGTCAAGTGCCAGAAGGCAGACCTTGCGTGAGCCGTTACGGTAAATCTCTACTGTAATACCCTTGTCAACGGCACCTGGGAACACAAAACCTCCGTTGTAGTCAGTGTGTTCACCTATCAGGTTTATGCGGCCCGGTGAAAAGTACAGGTCACCGCTTGTGCCGAACTGTTCGCGGAACCTGTTTCTCAAAGTGGATGTATCCATAGATGGGGCTTATTCCACTCCGAAACGGTAAATAGTAGTCTGTGTGTAAACCTCTCCCGGGTTCAGTACCGTAGTGGGGAAATACGGATGATTGGGGCTGTCGGGGAAGTGCTCTGCCTCAAAGCAGATTGCGCAGCGCTTGGGCAGTGTCGATCCGTGTGCGCAGGTGCTGCCGCTGCAGTAGTTACCGGTATAGCACTGAACGCCGGGCTCAGTGGTGTAGCACTCCATGGTGCGGCCGCTTGCGGGATCGGCGCACTTTACGGCCAGGCTCAGCTCACCGGGCTCACGCTTGTTGAGTACCCAGCAGTGGTCATAACCGTTACCGTTCTTGGTCTGCTCACCCTTCTCGATGCGCTCGCCCACCTTGTGCGGGGTGCGGAAGTCGAATGATGTACCCTCAACCTTGTCGATGGTACCCAGGGGAATTGCAGTATTGTCAATCGGAATGTAGTGGTCAGCGTTGATCATCAGGTCGTAGTCCAGAACGGTCAGAGGGTTCTTTTTCATGCCGTTCAGAGTAAAGTAGGCGTGCTGTGTCAGGCAGACTACTGTCTTCTTGTCTGTGGTTGCCTCATACTCTATGGCCAACTCGTTCTCATCGGTAAGACGGTAGATTACGTTTACGTCAAGGTTGCCGGGGAATCCCTCCTCACCGTCCTTGCACAGGTAGTGCAGGTGGAGTGTCTGGGCATCGGTCTGCTCTGCGTCGAACACGCGCTTGTGGAAACCGGTGGGACCTCCGTGAAGGCTGTTGGGGTCATTGTTGATGGCCAGAGTGTACTGCTTGCCGTCAAGTGTGAACTTGCCGTTTGCAATGCGGTTGCCGTAACGGCCGATGAGTACGCTCAGGAATGTCTCCTCGCTGTCCATGACATGCTGGATGCTGTCATGTCCCCATACCACGCTCTCCATCTTTCCGTTGCGGTCAGGCATCATGATTGCGCACAGCGCACCGGCAAAGTTGGTTACGGCTATCTCTGCTCCCCTCTTGTTCTTGAGTATGTAAAGATCTGTTTTCTTACCCTGGACTGTGGCCTGGAAATCCTCTCTTTTGAGACCGGCCAGATTCTCTTTTACAAAGAAATCGCTCATATAGTATGATTGGCTTAATTTGGTTATTAAAAATAAAACACGCAAATTAAGCCAATTTCAGATACTGATGCAAGCGATTGGGCTAAAAAAATCAGCCGTGGATGAAGAATTCCGGCATGGTCAGCAGGTCAGCCACCACGAATGTGCTTCCGCCTACAAAAATCAGGTCATTGGGAGCTGCCTCACGCTGGGCTGTAGAGACTGCCTGGGCTACGGTTCCGTAAACCATTCCGGTCAGTCCGGCCTGTCTGGCCATATCTCTCAGGGTACCGGCCTCAAGCGCTCTCTTGACCGATGCCTGTGTGAAATAGTACCTGGCGTTGCGGGGCATCAGGGCAAGTACGTCAGCCACGTCCTTGTCATTCACCATGCCTATCACTATGCGCAACTGGCCAGCTCCCGGTTTTGCGGAGAGCTCCTCCAGATGTTTTGCTATATATTTGAGTCCGTGGCTGTTGTGGCCTGTGTCACAAATGATGTCAGGCTTCTTGCTTACCAGCTGCCAGCGGCCGCGCAGTCCTGTCATTCGGCATACATCCTTGAATCCCTTACGGATGGCAGTTTCGGGTATGCTGAATCTCTTGCGCTTAAGCTCGTCAATGGCTGTCAGTATGGTGTTGGCGTTGTTCTCCTGACACAATCCGGCCAGTCCGCTCTCCAGTGCGGGTAGGGCATCGGTCTCATAAACGACCTTTGACGGATTTATGTATTTATGCGAAATTATCTTACAATTATCCTGTGCAAACAGAACCTTGGTCCCAATCTCCTCGGCCCTGCGCTCAAACACCTTGCGGGTCTCATCAGTGTGCTCTCCTATGATTACAGGAACGTTTTTCTTCATGATTCCTGCCTTCTCAAAAGCAATCTGCTGCAGTGTGTCGCCCAGGAATTTCATGTGGTCATAACCTATGTTGGTTATGATTGAAAGTACCGGAGTTATTATGTTGGTGCAGTCCAGTCTGCCTCCCAGGCCGGTCTCTATGACAGCTACGTCAACCTCCTGCTCTGCAAACCAGCTGAACGCCATAGCGGTGGTCACCTCAAAGAATGACGGGTGCAGCGGCTCCAGGAAATCCCTGTTGTTCTCTATGAATTTTACCACGTAATCGGGGCTTACGGGCTTTCCGTTCACCCTGATGCGCTCGCGGAAATCGGTCAGGTGGGGTGATGTGTAGAGTCCGGTCTTTAGACCCGATGCCTGCAGGATGGCGGCCAGCGTGTGTGATACGCTGCCCTTGCCGTTGGTGCCGGCTACGTGTATTGTCTTGAACAGTTTGTGGGGGCATCCAAGGTGGCGGTCAATCGTCACCGTGTTGTAAAGGCCTTCTTTATATGCCTCCTGGCCTACGTTCTGGAAAAGGGGCGTCTGTGTGTAGAGATACTCTACAGCTTCTTGGTAATTCATTAGTCAAAATAACTACGGAACTTGCGGAATAGTTTCTCCTTGATGGATGGGGTGGGCTGGAAATGGTCCGATGTCTGGAGCTTTTCCATAGCTGCCTTCTCATCCTTGGAGAGAGTCTCCGGTATGTATACGCTTACGTTTACAATCATGTCGCCGCGACGGCTGGTGTTGACCTCGGGCAGTCCCTTGCCACGCAGACGCAGCATCTTGCCCGGCTGTGTGCCCGGCTCGATCTTGAGTTTTACCGCACCGTCCAGGGTGGGTATCTCAATTGCACCGCCCAGAGCAGCCTGCGGAACTGTCAGCAGCAGGTTGTATACCAGGTCATTCTCGTCACGTACCAGGTCTTTGTGCGGTATCTCCTCAATCTGAACCAGCAGGTTGCCGTTGTATCCGTTGTGCTTGCCGGCATTACCCTTGCCCTCAACTGAGAGCTGCATGCCTTCTGCTACACCTGCAGGTATGTTGATCTCAACAATCTCCTCTCCGTACACCACTCCGTCACCGCTGCAGTGCGGGCAACGGTCCTTGATGATCTTACCTTCACCTCCGCAACGGGGGCAGACGGTCTGAGTCTGGACCATGCCGAAGAAACTCTGCTGGGTGCGCATTACCACACCTGAGCCGTGGCAGTCGGGGCAGGTCTCTGCGGCCGATCCGTCCTTGGCGCCGGTACCCTTACAGTGCTGGCAGGGAACCAGTTTCTTGAGCTTGAATTTCTTGGTGACACCTGTGTTGATCTCTTCCAGTGTCAGGGCAACCTTGACCCTGAGGTCTGATCCGCGTGACTTGCGCTCTCCGCTGCGACCGCGTGTGCGGCTGCCTCCGAATCCGCCGAATCCACCGAATCCGCCGCCTCCGAATATGTCGCCGAACATTGAGAATATGTCATCCATGGACATGCCGGCACCGCTGAATCCGCCGCCTCCGCCAAATCCGCTGGCGCCGTTCAGGCCGTCAAATCCAAACTGGTCATACTTGGCTCTCTTGTCCGGGTCGCTAAGTACGCTGTATGCCTCGGCTGCCTCCTTGAACTTCTCCTCGGCCTCTTTGTCGCCGGGGTTCTTGTCAGGATGGTACTGTATGGCTTTCTTGCGGTAAGCCTTCTTTATCTCATCGGCTGTTGCGGTCTTTGGGACCTCAAGCACTTCATAGTAGTCTCTTTTTGCCATATTTCCGTGGTATTACTGTCCTACGGCCACCTTGGCGTGGCGCAGAACCTTGTCATTAAGTTTGTATCCGTCTATGGCGCAGTCCAGAACCTTGCCCTTTGACTCCTCGTCGGGGGCGGGTATCATGGCTATGGCCTCATGGAAATCAGTGTCGAACGGCTCGTTCTTGGGGCTGATTTTCTGCAGGCCTTTCTGCTCCAGGGTATGCATCAGTTTGTTGTAGATCAGTTCGACGCCCTCCTTAAGTGCACCAAAATCCTCAGACTTGGCTGAGTTTGCAATGGCTCTTTCCAGGTCATCTATTACGGGCAGGATGTCCGTCACCACGCTGGCGCTTCCGTTCAGTATGATTTCGGCCTTCTCCTTCATGGTGCGTTTGCGGAAATTGTCAAACTCGGCCATCTGGCGTAACAGACGGTCCTTGAGATCAGCCACCTCGGCTTCACTCTTGGCCAGTTTGTCCTCTACGGTCTCCTCCTGCGGGGTATCCTGTCCGTCGGCATTATCGGCCTGTGCCTGCTCAGTCTCCTGTGTGGCACCGTCCAGAATATCCTTCTCTTCTTCCTTCTTTTGGAAATTTTCTGACATTTTATGTTTGTTTCCTTTACTCATTTCTTATTTTCTTTCAACGTCACCCCATATACAGCAAAGATTGTGCCACGGCAAGATGCGGTGACACAGTGTCATATTAAAAAACCAAAAAGGTTACTTCATTGAGTCAGCACCAAAGCAGAACGGGAGTATTGCGTCGGTGCCTCCTTCAATGACCATCGTACCCTGAGTTCCGTAAAGAATGTAGCGGATGGGCTTGCCGCCGCGCTGCTCGGTCTCGGCCAGAACCTGCCGGCATGCTCCGCACGGAGTGATGGGCTGGGCTGTGAAACCGTTGTCATTACGTGCGGCGATGGCCAATGCCGTGACAGCCTTGTCGGGGTGGGCATGTCCTGCCGCAAACAGAGCTGTCCGCTCGGCGCATAAACCGGACGGGTAGGCTGCATTCTCCTGGTTGCTGCCTGTCACTACCGTTCCGTCCTCAAGCAGCAGCGCCGCTCCAACCTTGAATCCGGAGTAGGGTGACCAGCTGCCCGATGTGGCATTCTTGGCGGCCTCAACCAACTTCCGGTCGTTACTGCTCAGTTCATCATCACTAAGTATGCTCCAGTCTATGGTCTTGCTCAGTCTCTTCATAAGCTCAGGAAGATTTTACTGAGCGCTAAGTTACTCTATTTTCGGCATATTTCACTAACTTCGCGTAACTTAACGTTTACATGATGAAGATACTCCGTCCGGCTCTATTCCTATTGGCGCTTTATGTCGTGTCATGCTCCGTTTCCAAACAGACAGTCCAGACATCCGGCGCCAAGGATGCCTACTCAGCCTATATCGTTAAGTACAGCGGTATGGCTATGGAGCAGATGAAACAATACGGTATCCCGGCCAGTATCACGCTTGCCCAGGGTCTGTTGGAGTCCGATGCCGGCCGCAGCTCGCTGGCCACCAAGTGCAACAACCATTTCGGTATCAAATGCCACAGTGACTGGACCGGCCGCAAGATGTATCACGATGATGACGAGCGCCATGAATGTTTCCGCTGTTACCGCAGTGCTGATGAGTCATTCCGTGACCACTCCCTCTTTCTTGTCAACGGCGCCCGTTACAAGTCCCTGTTCAAACTGAGTGTAACCGATTATAAGGGGTGGGCCAAGGGTCTCAAGGCTGCAGGCTACGCTACCAGCCCCACCTATGCTACCAAACTTATTGAAATCATTGAACGCTACGGTCTGGACCGCTATGACAGCAAGACGGGAGTACGTCTCAAAGCCGGACAGCTGCCGCATCAGCCGCTGCTTGTGAACGGACAGCGTTGCGTGCGTCTGCGTGAGGGCGAGACCCTTAAGGATATAGCCCGTGAATACAGTATGCAGCTCAGGCTCCTGCGCCGTTTCAATGAGGTTGACCGTAAGTTCACACCTCCCGCAGGCACACTCATATTCCTGGAAAGAAAAAAGGCCCGTGCTGACAGTGAGCACAGGTCTTATGTAGTTAAGAAGGGTGACAGCCTCTGGTCAATATCCCAGCAGTTCGGAGTCAGGATGGGGTCGCTTGCCAACCGCAATCATCTGGGTGATGACAATCCGCTCACTGTGGGTATGACCCTGATACTGCGTTAATCCATCTCCTTTGTGGTCTTTGCCACCAGCCTCTCAAGGTCTTCGCGGCTCATGGTTCCGTCCAGGCAGATAAGGGTGAATGCATCATTCTCAGTTGCGGTCATTACAAAGTGGGTTACGGTCTTGTCGTTGCCTGACGTGTAGACTCTCACCACCTCGCCTTTCTCCTTTATCTCCATCAGCAGCTCAAACTTGTACTTGCTTATAAACTTGCTGACATCCTCCTTGATGTTCTTGCTTACCTCAGGGTCTTCGCACTCCAGTATGTACATTGAGTCCAGAGTTTTTATTATTGAACCTATGTCCATGGATTCGTCACCCATATCCATGCTGGGCAGGTTCCCTATCAGCTTGAACATGGCCGATGAAATGTACACGGCGCTCACCTGGTCATTGTCGGAGTATTTGTTGTAGATACCCTTGCTGTCCTGCGCCCAAACGCCTGCGGTGAGCAGGAACAATGCTGCTACTATTGATACAAACCTTTTCATCTCAATGCGTTTATAGTTTTATCAAATACCGGCTCGGCTACATTTGCAATATCCATTCCGGCGTTCATTTTCTCTGATATAAATCCAAATACCTGTTCCATCTGTGCGTAAGCCATCTTGGGATCGTCAAACGTATCCTTGGGCGTGTCCGGTAATGACAGGTGCAGACCTATCACTATCAAGGCAACTGCCGCGGCTGAGTATGAGATCAGACTGAATGCCTTTCTCAGTCTCTTTCCGGTGCGGGTGTTCCCGTGGGTGTTATCCTCCTCCTTGGATGCCATTTCAAGGGCACGTGCTGTGATGGCTATGTCCCGTTTCAGGGAAGCCGGCACCATGATGGTCTCGTCGGATGCGATCCGCTCCAGATCAAGTGCACTCAACCTTTCAATATCTTCCAACTTTTTCATATCTGGTTCCTTAGTGACTTCCGGGCATTGCTGAGCAGTACCCTTAGAGTCAGGTTAGTCATTCCTGTTTTCTCTGCAATCTCGTCGTATGACATCTCCTCAAAAACATACATCTTCATCACGTCCCGCTGTCTGGCCGGCAGCCTCTCTATCGCTGTTATGACTCTCTCAAGTTTCTCACGGGCGTCATAGTCCTCATCAACTCTTCTGGCCTCAGCCATATCGGGCCCCGGTTCCATTACCTGTACCCTCTGCTCCTTACGCAGTCGGTCTATGCACAGGTTTTTCATCAGTGTGGTGCAGTAGGCCTTGAGGTTCAGGACCGTGTCCAGCTGTTCGCGGCTGTTCCACAGTTTTATGAAAAGGTCCTGCACGGCATCCTCTGCATCGGTCTGTGACTCAAGGATATAGTACGCCACCCTATAGAGCCCGTCGCTCAAAGACTTGAATGATTCTGTCAGGACTTCAGGTGTCATTTATATTCTTGAATTTTCAACAATAAGACGCATCAACACGGAGAGTGTTAACGTACAAATGCAAAAATATTGATTGTTTCAGAAAAAAGGGTTAAAGGATCTCGTGCTCCTCCTTCATGTCAATCTCCTCACCTCCGGGCTTGACGAACCTGTATGAAAGGAACGGGAGGTTCTGGTCAGGGAGTACCTTGATACCCAGACCGTAATTGAATATCCAGCGTAACTTGAGCGGGAACAATCCCTTATTTATATACGCGTATACGTACGGGTGTACAAAGAGGTTGAAACGGCGTATCTTCATCTGCTTTACCAGACAGTTGATCTTGTTCTCAAGCTGGTCGGTAAAGAGGATAGACGGCCTTATGGTTCCGCTGCCGAAGCAGGTGGGGCATGTCTCGTCAACGGGCACATCCATCACCGGACGTACTCTCTGACGTGTAATCTGCATCAGACCGAATTTGCTCAGGGGCAGGATGTTGTGCTTGGCGCGGTCACGTTCCATGTTCTGGCACATACGCTCGTATAGCTTCTGCCTGTCCTCGGCCAGTGCCATATCTATGAAATCAACCACGATGATTCCGCCCATATCGCGCAGACGCAGCTGGCGTGCCAGCTCATCGGCCGCACCCAGATTCACCTCGAGGGCGTTCTCCTCCTGTGTGCCGGCTTTTACGCGGTGGCCGCTGTTCACATCTACCACGTGCAGGGCCTCGGTGTGTTCAATGATAAGGTATGCTCCGCTCTTGTAAGAGACTATGCGTCCGAACGATGACTTTATCTGCTTTGTTATGGCAAAGTTGTCAAAAATGGGGAGCTCACCTTTGTAAAGCTTTACGATCTTGGTCTTCTCAGGGTCTATCAGCTCTACATAGTCGCGAATCTCATTGTATGTCTTCTCATCATTTACATGGATTGACTCGTATGATGAGTTGAGCATGTCGCGCAGAATGGCAATTGTACGGCTGGTCTCCTCAAATATCAGGTTGGGGGCCTTCTCTGCCTTCTGGGCAAGTGTCAGACTGTCCTCCCAGCGGCGGTACAGTATTGACAGCTCGTTATCCAGCTCGGCCACGCGCTTACCCTCGGCTACGGTGCGTACTATTACGCCGCAGTTCTTGGGCTTGATGCTGTGGATGAGCTGCTTCAGGCGGGCGCGCTCCTCGTTGGACTTGATCTTTGATGAAACCGATACCTTGTCGCCGAACGGGATGAGTACCAGGAAACGTCCGGCAAATGAAATCTCGCCTGTAAGGCGCGGGCCTTTTGTGGAAATGGGCTCCTTGGTAACCTGAACCACAATCTCATCGCCCTGCTCCAAGGCAGTGCTGATGTTGCCCTGTTTCTCATCAAACGGTACGCACTGCGCCTTGCTGAACGGAGCCAGCTTCTTGCGGTTGGAGCGAACCTGCTTGATGTATCTTTTCAATGACTCGAACTGGGGGCCCAGGTCCTGATAGTGCAGGAAAGCCTCCTTCTCAGACCCTACGTCCACGAAACATGCGTTGAGTCCGGGCATGAGTTTCTTGACACGTCCCAGATAGAGGTTACCTACAGCAAATGATACCTCCTGGGCATCCTTCTGGTACTCAACCAGGTTGTGGTCCTCGGTGATGGCTATCTGTATGCTGTCCGGCTGGACGTTGACTGTCAGTTCGCTTGTCATTATCTATATTCCTTTATTTAAAGCAAAGAACAAACCTGACGAAAACATTTTGCGGCAAGTTTGTTCTTTTAGAGTCGATAACACAGACGGAGCTTACTTGCTCTTATGTCTGTTCTTTCTCAGTCTTTTTTTACGCTTGTGCGTAGACATCTTATGTCTTTTTTTCTTTTTACCGCTTGGCATAACTGTAAATATTTTGAAGTTAACTATTACTTTCTAACAGCAAGTGCGAATGTCTTGGCCGGCTTGAAAGCGGGAATCTTGTGCTCAGGAACGGTGATAGTGGTGTTCTTAAGGATGTCACGTGCAGCCTTGGCAGCTCTCTTCTTTGTGATGAAACTACCGAAACCTCTCAGGTAAACGTTCTCATCATTCTCAAGTGAAGCCTTAACTACCTCCATGAAACCCTCAACGCAAGAAAGAACGTCGGCCTTGTCAATGCCGGTCTTCTTTGCAATCTCGCTAACAACTTCTGCTTTTGTCATATTGTCAATAATTTAAGTCTAAAATGTCGCGTTTCGTTTTCGGATTGCAAATGTAGACTATTTTGGCGATATGGAAAAAATTTTCATCTGTTTTTGTGCTAAAAAAAGCAGTATTTACAAATGATTATGATTTGTAGCGGCGGCATCCTAAAAAAACGTTGTCAGTTTTTGGTTTCATCTCAGTGAGTGACTATATTTGCTGCTGTAAATAATACCTAATCTAATTATTATGTCAGTTAACAAAGTTATTTTAATTGGAAATGTGGGTAAGGATCCGGATGTAAGGTATCTGGACAACCATGTTTGTGTAGCTAATCTTACCCTCGCCACGACAGACCGTGGTTACACTGCTCAGAACGGCACTCAGGTGCCTGATCGTACCGAATGGCACAACCTTGTTTTTTGGAGAGGACTGGCCGAGACTGTAGAGAAATATGTCCACAAAGGTGACAAACTCTACGTTGAGGGCAGCATTCGCAATCGCAGTTATGATGATCAGAACGGAGTTAAACGCTACGTGACTGAAATCTTTGTGGATTCCATGGAGATGCTCACTTCACGTCCGGGCAAGCAGGAGGCCCCGCAGGCTCAGGCAGCTCCCGAGCAGCCGGGTGAATCCCAGGGAATTCCGTTCTAACTTAAAATCACAGCATTATAGAACCCGTAATTATTTTGATTTCGGAGGCTGCTGCCCGGTGGGCTGTCAGTTTTAATGCTCCTACAGCGGGGTCCGTCATAGCTATTGTGACGGCCCTGCTTCTTTTGGTTCTGTCGGGGCTCGTGTCAGCATCCGAGACCTCTTTCTTTTCACTCTCTCCCGATGAACTGCAGCGCATATCGCAGGATGAGTCACCCCGTTACCGCAGAGCGTCGGCTCTGCTTTCTGACTCGGAGCGTCTGCTGGCAACCATACTGACAGCCAACAATCTGGTCAATGTGGCCATAATCCTGCTGCTTGACCTGGCGTTCGCCCAGATGATAGTGTTCGGCGTGGAGTGGCTGGAGTTCCTGGTGCTTACGGTATTGCTCACCTTTATACTGTTGCTGTTCGGTGAGATAATACCCAAACTCTATTCCGCTCACAACTCCCTTTCTTTCAGCCTCAGGGCTGCTCCGCTGCTGTCTCTGCTTACTGTACTGCTGCGTCCGGTCTCCACGCTGCTCATGCGTTCCAAGGCCATATCCGACCGCGTACAACCTAAGAAAAATATTAACATATCCGTAGATCAGCTGGAACATGCTCTCGAGCTCACAGACCAGGAGGATATCCAGGATGAGCACCAACTCCTGGAGGGCGTCATCCGTTTTGGTGATGAGACGGTCGTGGATATCATGACATCGCGTATTGACATGATAATGCTGGATATAAAAGCCAGCTACGGCGATGTTATCCGTTGCGTTAAGGAGAACTTCTACTCACGTGTCCCCGTATATTCCGGCACGTCCGATAATATTAAGGGAATTCTTTACATCAAAGACCTGCTTCCATACCTGGAGAAAAATGACGGTTTCCGTTGGCAGTCACTTATCCGTCCGGCATTCTTCGTACCCGAGACCCGTAAGATTGATGACCTTCTGCATGACTTCCAGACAGGCCGCATCCATATGGCCATCGTGGTCGATGAGTTTGGGGGCACATCGGGCCTGGTAACCCTTGAGGATGTCATTGAGGAGATACTGGGTGAGATAAATGATGAGTTTGACGATGACTCCGTTAGCTATCGCAAGACCGGTCCTGACACATACGTCTTTGAGGGCAAGACCCTGCTCTCCGATTTCTTCCGCATCGTTGACCTGGATGAGGATGATTACGCCCAGTATGTGGGTGAGGCCGATACCCTGGCCGGATTCCTTCTTGAGCTCAAGGGTGATTTTCCCAAGAAAGATGAGGAGCTTGTCTGTAAGGACCTCATACTTAAGGTTATGGAAAAGAAGGAGCGCCGCCTGTCCGGTATCCGTGTGACGGTACGCCATCAGGGCCATTCAGCTTCTCAGGAATAACTTTTTCACATTTTTTTAATTTTTTGTCCATTTACGCGCGTGTGTGGTTGTTATTTAGTATCTTTGCAGTAAATGCATTTTGCATTCAGCAGGAAATACTAACAAAACCAATAACTGATTATGGACAAATTTAAAAGAACATTGGCCTTGTGCAGCATCATTGCAGCATTTTGCCTTAGCTCATGTATCTCCACGTCCAATGATATCGACCTTAACAAGGATATCAGCCTGGACGTTCAGATTGGCCGAGGAGGATTATCTATTCCCGTTGGCAGCCTGAGTAAGATCTATTTGGATTCACTCATTAAGACTGATGGTGATGACTCCGTCCTGGATACCCTTGACGGAGGCTTGTTCGGTTTTACTATGGATGGCACCATTGACAATGTCGAGATTGATTTCGATCAGGTCAAGCTGGGTATTCCGGCTCCTGATATGAATGTCATCACAACCAGCTTCAATGCACCTACCAAGGATGACCTCTCCCTGAATATACCCGAGGAGAGCAATGAGACGACTCTTGAGATCGCTTCAATAGACCTCGATGAGATCAACAGCAAGCTCCCTGCATTTGAGACTGAATTCACCACTGACACCTATAACCTGTCAATGGTTCCCGCCGGTCAGACCATCAACTACACATTCAACGTTCCTCTTACAGGTACAATCTCAAAGCAGATCTCTTTCAAGTACGATCTCCCTGAGGATGTTGAGAAACTGGATACCATCTATTTCGGTGACGGCACCTACCAGGCCGGTCAGCTGATCACTCTTGATGTTGACCTGGGCGGTATCTATTCTGCTCTTAACAATCCTACGGTTACCATATCGGAACTGAACATAGCATTCCCTGACAACTTCATCCTCCTTAAGGATAACAACCTTTCCGGTTACATCACTCAGGGTACCATCAACGTTGCCGGTAACCAGTTCAGCATCACAGGCGGTAAGGTCAAGGACATGACCTCAAGCACCAGCAAAAAACTGCCTATCACGTTCTTTATGAGCAAGGCCTCTTTCGGTAACTACGGAAAGAACATCAACTACACCGGTACAATCAGCTACTCACTTAAGATCGGTGTTAACGGCAAGACCAAGGGCGGCGGCTCAATGTTCGTATACGTGAACATGAGTGACGCTCTCAAGATGGCCGATTTCTCTGTTCAGACCAAAGCTAAGAAGGTAGAGCTGGAGTCAGAGGATATCGAGTCTTCATGTAAGATCGACGGTCTGGACGGTATGCAGAGAATCAACTACATCACCTTCGTGCCCGATGACAGTTACTTCAAGATGTCCCTTTCAGATTTCAGTATTGATCCGTTCAAGTTCGGTGATGACAGTTACATACGTCTTGTGTTCTCCAATGATTTCGTCTTTGACAAGACCTATGACATGGGTGGCAAGGCAACCTGGACTACTGTAGGCACCAATAACAACGTTCTGGATATCAATCCCGCCAAGGCCAAGGGCCAGGATATATTCCTGCATGTGGAAAGACTGGATCTGTATCAGGATGTGGATACCATGAACGCCTCAATCACTCTTGACAACAAGGTTTCATACAGTGCCGATATCGAGATTGCAGGAAAGAATGACCTGCATGCCACTGATCTGGAAAATCTGGGTGACAAGGATATAAAGTTCACGGTATCCGGACAACTGGTGATTGATGATGCCAACTTCATGACATCTGAGATTACCACTGATTTTGACCAGACTACAGACATATCCATCAACTCCAAGGTTGATACATCACTTATCGCACTCAGTGAGATAGAGCTTGTGCAGGATGCCGGCGTTAAGTTCAAACTGAAATTCAACGGTGTTCCAACCATGTTGGATTCAATGAGAATTTCTAACCTCACTATCGGACTTCCTGATTTCCTCAAGATCAGCTACACAGGTGATCCCAACATCCGTATCGGTGATGACGGACACTCACTTATCATAAGCAAGCTGCTTACTCAGGCAGAACTTGCCGACAACAGTCCCGGCTTCATCATGGATGGCCTCAAGATCCAGGGTCTTGCATTCAAGACACCTCAGAGACTGCAGGATGGCAAGCTTATAATTGATGACTCAGTTACCGTAAAGGGTAAGGCCGTTGTAGGCTCACAGAAACTTGAGCTGGGCGGTCTGAATGATATCGTGGTTACTCCTACCGTTGAGTTTGACTCAATCATAGTCAAGGCAGTTTCAGGTAAGGTAAGCCCCAAGATCGATGCCATCACAGAGAGTATCAGTCTTGACCTGGGTGATGATGTTGACTTCCTCAAGGATGCATCACTCAAACTTAAGGATCCCAGAATCACCATCAACCTTAACAGCACAGTGTCAGTTCCCATCAAACTTGACCTGAGTCTCTCGTCAAAGGATTCTGACGGTGACTTCATTGCCGAGAGCATAACTCCTGATAAGGGTACCATTAACCTGACACCTTGTGATCCGGGAGCTCCCAGCCGTACCACCACACTCGTGATAGGTCAGGCCGTCCAGGATGCTGAAAGCGGTGACACGCTGTTCGTAGGTATGAGCCGTCTGTCAGAACTTATGACCACGGTTCCGGATTCAATCCTGTTCCGTCTCAATGCATATACCGATACAACCGTATGGCATTACATAGACATAACCAAGGATCTCACCGTATCGGGTGACTATCTGGTTACCATACCTCTGTCATTTGACAGCCTGTTCGTATCGTACTCAGATACCATCAAGGACCTTGGCGAGGACCTTAAGGACTTTGCCGATAAGGTAATTGAGAACCTCACGATGGAGGTACGTGCCGACAGCATCATCAGCACCATCCCGCTTGGAGTAAAGCTCAAGGCAACCGCTCTTGACAAACAGGGTGTTCCTGTTCCTGAGATAACGGTTGACTCATGCGTGATAGCTGCAGGTGACGATGAGGGCCGACTGCTTGATCCTATGGTTCTCAAACTCTTTGTTGAGAAGGGTGGACTTGAAAAACTGGATGCCTTCCAATTCACCGCCGAGTGCCAGTCTGATGACAACAACAGCAACGGTGCAATCAAGAAGGGCCAGTACCTGCATGTGAAGGGTGTCAAGCTTAAGTTCCCGCAGGGAATCGTACTTGACCTCAGTGAGAAGAAAAAAGAAGACAAGTAACCCTTAAACAGAAAACGTTATGAAAAAGCATATTATCAGAAAGTCATTGATAGCAGCCTCAATGCTGCTTGTGACCGCTATGTCATACGGCCAGAGCTCAAGTTCAGGCTATTTCGTTGAGGGTTTCAGCCAGCGTTATCAGTTGAACCCGGCCTTTGCCCCTGAACGCTCATTCTATCTGGAGATTCCCGGCGTGAGCAATATCCAGATGGAGGCACAGAGTAATGTGGGTATCTCAAACTTCGTGTTTGACACAGGTGATGAGAAACTCCACACATTCATGAGTCCCAAGATATCTGCCGACAAGTTCCTCGACAGGATGCCTTCTACCACTCAGATCACCTCAAACATCAGCATGGACCTGTTCGGATTCGGATTCGGCGGAAAGAAATGGTTCACCTCATTCAACATCAAGATGAGGAACAATGAGGAGGTGCTCCTGCCCAAGAGTCTGTTCAAGTTTATGAAGAACAGCCTCTCGGAGGGTAGCTATGAGATAGAGGATATCAATATCAAGACCAATACTTATCTGGAGGTTGGGCTTACCCACTCACAGAAAGTTATGGAGAACCTGACCGTGGGTCTGGGACTCAAGTTCCTTGTTGGTGCTGAGTATGCCGATATCAACATTGACCGCATCGATGCCGATCTTAACGGTGACTCATGGAAGGTCAAGACTCAAGCCACCGTAAACGCGGCTCTGCCCGGTGTCAAGTACAAGTACAAGACTGATGAAGAGACCGGTCGCCGTATTGTTGAAGGAGCCGAGGAGTATAAGGTCAACGCCAACGATTTGATTCCCCAGAGTTACGGTTTTGCAGTAGACCTGGGTGCCGAGTATGATTTCAAGGATATCGTTGATGGACTTAAGGTTTCAGCTTCTATAACAGATCTTGGCTTTATCAATTGGAAAGGAATGTATACCTTTGCAACCGATAAGGACAAGTATGTAGAGTTTGCAGGTTTCAACAACTACGACGTCAACGGTAACAACGAGGATGACGATACTATGGATAAGATCCAGGATGACTTTGAGGACATGATGCAGTTCTATCCTGAGATGGAGGATGATACCAAGAAAGTCAGTCTCAATGCAACATTCCGTCTGGGTGCCGAGTATACCGTTCCTACAATGGAGTGGCTGTCTGTGGGTGAGTTGTTCACTTACCGTTCAGGTTCCCTGCCGTATGTATCTTCAAAGACATCTGTTACTCTCACACCTTGCGGATGGTTTGACCTAACCGGTAGCTACGCGTTTACATCAACAGGCTCCTCGTTCGGCATGCTGTTCAACCTTCATCCGGCAGGAATCAACTTCTTTGTTGCAGTTGACCGCATCAAGGCCAAGTTCAACCCGCAGTTTGTTCCTGTTGACGATTTCGGACTTAATTTCAGTATTGGTTTGAATCTGGCAGTCGGAGGAAAACGTAATAGGTGATAACGATTCAGAATGAGTGAAATATCCGTCCTTGAGATAATCCTCAAGGGCATGGCGATAGGTTTTCTGGCAGCAGCCCCGACGGGTCCGTCGGGGGTGCTTGTCATTCAGAGAACACTTAACAAAGGCCGGTGGAAAGGATTTCTTACCGGCCTTGGAGTGTCTGTCAGTGATGCCATATACATCATGATCACCATGATGTGCCTGTCACTGGTGCTGGGCTATCTTGAGGATCCCACCATCGCGCTGGTGGTCAAGCTTATCGGATGCGCCCTGCTGCTGGTGTTCGGTTTCACGACCGTAAGGAACAACCCCCTTGCGTCATCAAAAGAGGTTAAGGTAAAGAAAGACTCGCTGTGGCAGATAATGCTTACCGGATTCGGAGTTGCCATAGTAAACCCTCTGGTAGTCTTTTTTTACATGGGTCTGTTTGCGTTCTTTTCACTGCCGGTCGATGATTTCACCACCGGACTTAAGTTGCAGACGTACCTGTTCGTCCTGTTGGGCGATTTTTGCTGGTGGTTTACCCTGTCCACCCTCATAAACAAACTACGTAACCGTTTTGACCTGCGTGGTCTGTGGATGATAAACAGAATACTGGGTACCATACTGATTGTAGCCGCCGTAGCTTGGCTGACCATGATTTTGATAAAGTTGTAGGATGTTCGTACAGAAGGAACTTAGAGAGAAGAATATTGCCGAGTACCTGCTCTACATGTGGCAGGTTGAGGATATGATACGTGCAGCCGGGCTTGACAGCGACCGTCTGTACGACTCCGTCATTAAGAACAGCGGCCGCAGTGAGGCCGATTGTCGCGAGTGGCGTCAGTGGTATGATGACCTGATTGAGATGATGCGCGCCGAGGGTAAGACCGATAGCGGTCATCTGCAGATAAATGAGAACGTGCTCATTCTGCTTGAGGACCTTCATACACGCCTGCTGGAGTCACACAAGCAGCCCCAGTACAGGGACCTGTATTACAAGGCACTGCCGTTCATCGTTGAGTTCCGTGCCAAGAACCACAGCACGGAGAATGAGGAACTGCGTGACTGTTTCAATATGTTGTACGGAGTCTGGCTGCTCAAGGTGCAGGGCAAACCTGTAAGCACCGCGACTGAGCAGGCCGTTAAGGCTGTATCGGCTTTCATCGGAAAGCTGGCAGTGCTCTACCGTGAGGATAAGGAGGGCACACTTGAGTTGGATTGATATTATGGAAGAGATAAATAGACGTAGAACATTTGCGATTGTATCGCACCCTGATGCCGGTAAGACCACACTTACTGAGAAATTCCTGCTGTTCGGCGGCCAGATACAGGTGGCCGGCGCGGTCAAGTCAAACAAGATACGCAAGACCGCTACATCGGACTGGATGGATATTGAGAAACAGCGTGGAATCTCTGTGACTACATCGGTCATGGAGTTTGATTATGAAGGTTACAAGATAAACATTCTGGATACCCCGGGTCACCAGGATTTTGCCGAGGATACGTTCCGTACCCTGACCGCGGTTGACAGCGTAATCATAGTGATTGACTGCGCCAAGGGCGTTGAGATGCAGACCCGCCGCCTCATGGAGGTGTGCCGTATGCGCAAGACCCCTGTAATCGTGTTCGTCAACAAGATGGACCGTGAGGGTAATGACCCGTTTGACCTGCTCGATGAGCTCGAGGAGGAACTCAAGATACATGTACGCCCGCTCAGCTGGCCTATCGAGAAAGGTGCCCGCTTCAAGGGCGTTTACAACATATATGAGCAGAAACTTGACCTTTTCACCCCCGATAAGCAGAAGGTGACCGAGAAGGTCAACGTAGATATTAACAGCACTGACCTTGAGGCTCACGTGGGTGAGCGTGAGGCTCAGAAGCTGCGTTCAGACCTGGAACTGATAGATGGTGTATATGAGCCGTTTGACCGCCAGCAGTATCTGGATGGTGAGCTGGCTCCGGTATTCTTCGGTTCGGCCCTGAACAACTTCGGTGTGCAGGAACTGCTCAACTGCTTCGTGCAGATTGCACCCAGCCCGCGTCCCACACAGGCATTGGAGCGTGTGGTGGAACCCGAGGACAGCAAGTTCACCGGATTCATATTCAAGATAACCGCCAATATCGACCCCAACCACCGCTCATCGGTAGCCTTCTGTAAGGTTTGCTCCGGCAGGTTTCAGCGTAATGAGCCCTACTATCATGTGAGGTTGGACAAGACCTTCCGCTTCTCGTCGCCCACCCAGTTCATGGCACAGCGCAAGAGCACCATTGAGGAGGCCTGGCCGGGCGATATCATCGGACTTCCCGATACCGGAAACTTTAAGATAGGTGATACTCTCACTCAGGGTGAGAAACTCCATTTCAAGGGCCTGCCCAGCTTCTCGCCCGAGATGTTCAAATACATTGAGAACGCTGACCCCATGCGCGCCAAGCAGCTTGCCAAGGGTATTGACCAGCTGATGGGAGAGGGTGTTGCACAGATGTTCGTGAACCAGTTCAACGGCCGCAAGCTTATCGGCACGGTCGGTCAGCTGCAGTTTGAGGTTATCCAGTACCGTCTGGAGCATGAGTACAACGCCCTGTGCCGCTGGGAGCCCGCCAGCCTCTATAAGGCCTGCTGGATTGAGAGCGATGATGAGGCCGAGCTGGATGCGTTCAAGAAACGCAAGTATCAGTTCATGGCTACCGATATGGAGGGCCGTGACGTCTTCCTGGCCGACAGCGGATATGTGCTGCAGATGGCTCAGATAGATTTCAAGCATATCAAGTTCCACTTTACAAGTGAGTTCTAAATGAAAGAGTATATAGATGATGTCAAAAAGGCTGTTGAGGTGATGCGGGCCGGCGGCATAATCCTCTATCCCACGGATACCATCTGGGGGATTGGTTGTGATGCCTCCAACTCCGCAGCCGTACGCCGCATCTTTGAACTCAAACAGCGCAGTGACAGCAAGTCCATGCTGTCGCTCATAGATTCCGATGCCAAACTGGGCTATTACGTGCCGGATATCCCCGATGTCGCGTATGACCTTATGGACCTGTCGGAGAAACCGCTCACCATCATCTATGACAATGTCCGTCACCTGGCTCCCGAGCTTATTGCCGATGACGGCAGTGCAGGCATTCGTGTTACACGTGAGGATTTCTCTCGTGACCTCTGCGCCCGTCTGGGTGGTGCTGTGGTGTCTACATCGGCCAATATAAGCGGTGAACCGTCACCGGGTAACTTCAGTGACATATCTGACCGTATCAGGGCCGGCGTGGACTATATTGTGGGCTATCGTCAGGATGAGAAGTCCCGTGCGGTGGCATCGAGCATAATCAAACTGGGTTCCGGCGGACTCGTTAAAGTAATCAGGGAATAATGAACAATTCAACTGAGGAGATAGAGAAACAGACCGAATCGCTGCTCAACAAGTTCAATCTGTGGCGGCGCAGTCATATCAGCGAGCGACAGTTCATCCTGCTGCTCAGTCTGATGGTTGGCGTTTTCACCGCTTTTGCGGCTATACTGCTCAAGTACCTTATTTCACTTATCCACGGTACCATTTACGGTAACCTGGTGATGAACTCTGAGAACTACAGCCTGCTGCTCTATCCGGTAGTGGGCATCCTGGTATCGGGCCTTTTCATCCGTCTGATCGTACGTGATGACATAGGTCACGGCGTAACCAAGATTCTCTATGCGCTGTCCAAGAAAAACGGCCGCATCAAACCTCACAACATGTACTCATCGGTCATTGCCAGTGCCATCACCATCGGTATGGGCGGATCTGTGGGTGCCGAGTCTCCTATAGTGCTTACGGGCTCCGCAATCGGCTCCAATATCGGCCGTATGTTCAAGATGGAGCACCGCACGCTGATGCTGCTTGTGGGCTGCGGATCGGCCGGTGCCATTGCCGGCATCTTCAAGGCTCCTATTGCAGGACTTGTGTTTGTGCTTGAGGTGCTTATGTTTGACCTGAGCATGGGATCGCTGCTGCCGTTGCTGGTATCATCCGTGACAGCTGCCACCATATCATACGTATTCACCGGAACGGATTCCATGTTTCATTTCGTCTCCGAGCACGGATTTGAACTGGCACGTATACCGTATGCGCTGCTGCTGGGCATCACCTGCGGTCTTGTGTCACTCTATTTCTCCCAGACCATGCACTGGTTTGAGACCTGGTTCAAGAGATTCCACAACCCCTGGGTCAAATTCGTTATCGGCGCAGTGGTACTGAGTATACTCATATTCCTGTTCCCGTCCCTGTTCGGTGAGGGTTATGACACCATAGGCATGCTGCTCAATGTGAACGAGAACCCTGAGAAGGTAATGGAGGGCTCCCTGTTCTACGGCGGCAATATCCTGCTTTATCTGGGGCTTGTGGTGCTTACCAAGGTGTTTGCATCGACCGCAACAAATGCGGGAGGCGGATGCGGCGGTATATTCGCACCCAGCCTGTTCCTGGGCTGTCTCACGGGATTCATATTCGGAACGCTCATGAACCGCCTCTCACCGGGTGCCGATATATCGGTCCAGAACTTTGCACTGCTGGGTATGGCCGGTCTCATGTCGGGCGTCATGTTCGCTCCGCTTACCGGCGTGTTCCTCATAGCCGAACTCACCGGCGGTTACTCCATGTTCCTGCCGCTCATGATGGTATCCATCATGTCATACCTCACCATACGCCTGTTCCAACCGCACTCCATCTACTCCATGCGTCTTGCGCAGAAGGGTGAACTCATGACACACCACAAGGACCAGTCAGTCCTGCTCCTTATGAGTATGGACAACCTTATAGAGAAGGAGTTCCTCAAGGTCAGTCCCGATATGGACCTGGGGCAGCTGGTAAATATCATTGCCCGCTCCAAGCGTAATCTTTTCCCGGTTGTGGATGAGGCTGAAAGCCTGGTGGGCATCGTCAGTCTGGAGAGTATCCGTAACATCATGTTCCGTCAGGAACTGTATCATAGGTTTACGGTGCAGAAACTCATGGAACTGCCGCCTGCCCGTCTGTCGGTAAAGGACCCCATGGAAACGGTGATGAAAAAGTTTGATGAGACCGGAGCCTGGAACCTCCCCGTAGAGGACGAGAACGGCCATTACGTAGGTTTCGTCTCCAAGTCCAAGATTTTCAACTCATACAGAAATGTCTTACTTGAGCTTTCTGAGGAGTGAGCGTAAAAATGCCGATATCCCTAATCTGTTTGATATAATGCCTGCTATGGAAAAGAAAGAGCTGAGGATAGTGTTCATGGGAACCCCGGAGTTTGCGGAGTTCACCCTGCGTCGTCTGGTAGAGGACCAATATAATATAGTAGGTGTGGTAACCATGCCCGATAAACCCATGGGCCGTCACGGCAGCGTGCTCCAGAGCAGCCCCGTCAAGAAATATGCGGTGGAGCAGGGGATACCCGTTCTCCAGCCCGAGAAACTTAAGGATCCTCTGTTCATCGAACAGCTCCGTGCCCTTAAGGCCGATCTCCAGATAGTCGTTGCCTTCCGTATGCTCCCCGAGATAGTATGGAACATGCCCCGTCTGGGCACATTCAACCTCCACGGCTCACTGCTGCCCCAGTACCGCGGTGCCGCTCCCATAAACTGGGCCATCATAAACGGTGACAAGGAGACAGGAGTAACCACCTTCTTCCTCAAGCATGAGATAGACACCGGTGACATCATCTATCAGGAGCGCATACCCATCCTCCCGGATGACAATGCCGAGACCATGCATGACAAACTGATGGCGCTTGGAGCAGACCTCACAGCCCGCACCCTCCAGGATATCCTTGCCGGTACCATCAAACCTATCCCGCAATCAGAGATCCCGGCCGATGAGCTCCGTCCCGCTCCCAAGATCTTCAAGGAGACCTGCCGCATAGACTGGAACCAACCCACCACGCGCGTCCGTGACTTCATCCGCGGTCTCTCCCCATACCCCGCCGCCTGGACCGTCCTCAGAACCCCCGACGGCACCGATAGCGACTTCAAGATCTTCTCGGCCCAGCCCGTCCCCGATGCCCCCCTCCAGACACCCGGCACCATAACCTGCGACGGTCGCAAGAACCTGATCGTATCAACCGCCGACGGAGCCCTCCGCCTTGATGACGTCCAGCTAGCCGGCAAGAAGAGAATGCCCATCTGCGCCTTCCTCTGCGGCAACGACCTCTCCGCCTGCACCTTCATCTGATCCACTGCCCCCATCGAGCGAAAAACTTGGATTCCGCGGCCCGGACTATGCAATGTTTCCATTTGCAGTAGCCGGACTATCCCCTTTGGGGACCATCAGTGCAGCGACGTTAAGCGGAGCCCCCTGGAGGATCCCGTTAAGAACGGCGCATGTCTGACGAACGTTAGACCCCGAAGGGGGCTATAAGGAGGAGTTCGACGTTTAGGGTCCGGAAGGGAGGCGTAGTAGTCGCGGAACGTTGTGTCCCCAAAGGGGATAGTCCGGCGTAGTTAGAAAAAGCAACATGGTCCGGACCACGAAATCCAAGTTTTTCCCCTCCAAAGTGTTAAAATCTACATTTTGTTTTGGTTTTAAGAAATATTCACATTATCTTTGCCACAACAATAACACAATTATCAACTAAAACCGAACTGCCTATAGACTGAACTTTACTCCTACAAACTAAGTAAAGAAGAAGTAATGCAGAATTTAATTCAGCTCACCGACGACCAGTTGGTAGCACTCTATTCTAACGGAAACACAAAGGCGTTCGATACCCTTTTATCACGTTATCAGGATAAGTTGTACTCGTACATCAACTTTGTTGTACGCAACCGCGACCTTGCCGATGACATATTCCAGGATACATTCGTAAAAGCAATAGTAACCCTTCAGAAAGGCAATTATACCAGTACCGGCAAGTTCGGTGCCTGGCTCACACGTATAGCCCATAACCTCATAATTGACTACTTCCGTCAGGACAAGAATGAGAATACCGTGAGCAATGACGCTCAGGAGTACGATCTTCTCAATGACGCCAGCCTGGCCGAGTCAAACGTAGAGGACTGCATGATCAATGACCAGACCCTGCGTGACGTGCGCCGCCTGGTCGATGCGCTCCCCGACAACCAGCGTGAGGTAGTGTTCATGCGCTATTATCAGGACCTCAGTTTCAAGGAGATTGCCGATATCACAGGCGTATCCATCAATACTGCATTGGGCCGTATGCGCTACGCACTCATCAATATCCGCAAGATGGCCGGTGAGAAGGGCATTGCGCTCACACTCGCAAGCTAACTTGCACAGATTGTTGAGTTAAACTCAAAATTTTTTATCGGTTCATATACTAATTCCGTTCGGTTCGCGTTTTAATAGTGAACCAAACGAAAGGACGCCTATGGATCAAACTTTTACTACTTCTTCTTATCTTTCTGAAAACATTATCCGCGCTGCCGTAAGGGGCGGCTCATACGGTCAGCCTGCGCAGCACACCCTGGATTTTATCCGCAATTTCGCGGCTCAAATGAGTATCGCAGGATAAAATTGACTACTTTTGTGGCTGGATTCGGTATCGGATCTGATTCTTAATACTGGATAAATGAGCACAATAGTAGCACCTTCTCTTCTGTCGGCCGATTTCGGCGACCTCCGTAAGGACATTGAGATGATTAACCGCAGTCAGGCGGATTGGCTCCATTTGGATATCATGGATGGAGTATTCGTACCCAATATTTCATTCGGATTCCCTGTTCTCAAGTATGTGGCCAAGTATTGCACCAAGCCTCTTGACCTGCATCTTATGATTGTGGAGCCCGATAAGTTCATGGACCGTTTCCAGGAACTGGGCGTTACAACCTACAATGTGCACTATGAGGCATGTACTCATCTTAACCGTACTATCTATGAGATTAAGAACCGTGGCATGAAAGCCGCAGTTACTCTTAATCCCTCTACACCCGTCAGCATGCTTACCGATGTCATTCGTGACGTTGATATGGTACTGCTCATGACCGTGAATCCCGGATTCGGTGGCCAGAAATTCATCGAGCACTCCATTGACAAGGTCAAGGAGTTGCGTAAACTCATTAATGAGACCGGTTCCAAGGCTCTGATTGAGGTTGACGGAGGTGTCACCTTTGAGACAGCTCCGCGTCTCGTCAAGGCCGGTGTCGATGTCCTGGTATCGGGCAACACCGTATTCTCCGCACCAGATCCGGAGCAGGCTATCATAAATCTCAAGAACTTGTAAGGTAGCAGTGAGACTCTCGGACTGGCCCTCTTTAAGGCTGGTCATTCCCCTTTCTGCAGGGATCATCATATCGGATACCATTGGAAACGCCTGGGCTGAGGTGCCGTTTTGGTGTGCCCTCATTGCAGTAGCTCTGTCAATTACAATCTCTATAATATTGGGTGGCAGGAAACCCCGTCTTTCCGGGTTGTTCCTGTCACTCTCTTTTGTGCTCGCCGGTGCATTGTCCCATAGCCTCCAGATGCGTAAGGTCAGGGTGGAGTGGCCTGACCGATACGGGATCTATCACGGGGTGGTGACCTCGTACCCGCTTGAGCGTGAACGCACCTACAAGGTTGAGCTGACCCTTACCGATAGCCTCTATGACGGCCGCAACATATACCTCTATCTGCCCAAAGACAGTATGGCACGGGCTGTCGAGCCGGGCCATGTGATAGAGTTTGACGGTAAGATAAACAAACCGTCCAGTGATGGGGTTGATTTTGATTATGCGTCATATCTCTTAAGTCATGGCGTGTCCGGAACGCTAAGGGTTCAGGCCAAGGACTGGCATGTCATGCCGGATCGTGATGGCGCCACCCTGCGCATCCGTTCCGTCAGGTTCCGCCGCAGCATAATACGCAAGTATCAGGAGTGGGGGCTGAGCGGTAACGCACTGGCGGTGGCATCGGCCGTATCATTGGGTGAGAAACGTGCTCTCGATGACAGCCTGCGTCAGGTCTATTCCACATCGGGAGTGAGTCATGTGCTGGCCGTGTCGGGACTGCATGTGGGTATCATGTGCTGGTTCCTGTATCTTATATTCCCGTCTTTCCTGTTCCGTCGCAGGGCGTGGATACGTGAGCTGATGGTAATGGGCATTCTCTGGAGCTATGCATTCCTGATTGGACTGCCGGTCTCCATAACACGCTCTCTTGTCATGTTCTCCATAGTGGCCGTGTGCCGCGCCATAGACCGGGAGAGCTCGGCCCTGAACTCGTTGGGCATTGCGGCCTTGCTGCTGCTTGTGGTCAATCCGTCAGCGCTGTTTGACATGAGCTTCCAGCTCTCGTTCAGCGCAGTGCTGTTCATCGTCATACTTACGCCCGCATTCCTGGAGATTTATGAGCCGCGTAATCCGCTGGCCCGATATGTTTGGCGCGTCACGGTGCTCTCCTTATCGGCCCAGATAGGCACCACGCCCATAGTGCTGTACCATTTTTCCGGTTTCTCCACTTACGTGCTGCTGGCCAATCTCTTTGTGGTGCCCGTCATGTTCGTTGTCGTGGCCCTCTCCATGTCCCTGTGGCTGACTGGATGGATTCCGCTGCTCCGGGGTGTCACGGTATCGGTACTCACCTGGATAATCAACCTGCTTACCCGGGTGCTCACGTTCATATCGGAATTGCCATATGCCCGCGTGGAACTTTCCGTGAGCAGTTGGTGGCAGGTTCTGACCATCTACGCGGTCGTGATACTGGTGTTCCTCTGGTATAAGGAGAAACGTACGCACCATCTTGTCCAGGCGCTTGCGTGCATAGCGGCCTGCGGTATTTTGGGCATAATCAGGGGCTTTGTCATTTGAATCATATTGACTACCTTTGCGGTGTTATGATAGAAAATGTTTTTTCCGGCAGTGACATATCTGAATTCCGTATTTGGATGGGGTGGGCTGACCGGTATGTCATATTGACCCACATGGGTCCCGATGGTGATGCCATCGGCTCATCACTTGGCTTGTATCATTACCTTAAGAGCAAGGGCAAGGAAGTCGTAGTGATAGTCCCTGATTCGGCTCCTGATTACCTCATGTGGTTGCCCGGGGCCCAGGATATCCGCGTCTTTGCCGATGACCCTGATGCATCCGAGGACCTGGTTTATAAGGCCGATGTCATCTGCTGCCTTGATTTCAACGTGGTAGGCCGCATTGGTAAGATTGCAGCCAGCTTCCTGTACTCCAAGGCCAAGAAGTTCCTTCTGGACCATCACCCGTATCCCGGTGCCAATTATGATGTGATACTGTCTCATCCTGAGGCTTCGTCCACATCGGAACTCGTGTTCCATCTCATTTGTGCGCTGGGCGGTTTCAAGTCAATCGATAAGGATCTTGCACAGTGCATCTATACCGGAATCATGACCGATACGGGCGCACTCTCATATAACAGCAACAACAGCAACCTATTCATGGTCGTTGCCCATCTGTTGGAGAAAGGTGTCGATAAGGATCTCACTTATCGCCGTGTCTACAATACCTATTCCGAGTCCCGTCTGCGTCTGCAGGGATATGTGCTCAATGAGAAGATGCAGATCCTGGCGGACTGCTCAACATCACTTATCACCCTTGATGATGATGAACTGCGTCGTTTCAACTACAAGAAAGGTGATACTGAGGGCTTTGTCAACATGCCGCTTCAGATCAACGGCGTGCTCATGAGCGCATTCTTCCGTGAGGATAAGGAACAGGGCGTCATAAAACTCTCGTTCCGTTCTGTGGGTGATGTGCCGTGCAACCGTTTCAGCAGTGACGTCTTTAATGGCGGCGGTCATCAGAATGCTGCCGGCGGTGAGTTTCACGGAACCCTTGATGAGGCTGTGGCACGTTTCCGTAAAGGTCTTGAAAAATGGTCCAAGTCTGATGAAGAGTGTATCAGAATATTATTTGCTAAGTAAGATGAAAAAGATTCTCTATATAGCCGTTGCCATTCTCGCGTCATCCGTGGCATTCATTTCCTGTGATGATGAGGAGACTTATGCCGATCAGAAAGAGCGTGAGGCCAGGCAGATCCGTAAGTGGATATCGGATAATGACATCGATGTAATATCCCTGTCAGATTTCCTTAAGGATACCGTAACCAATAATCCCGAGACAGGACCGGACTTTACCCGTAATGAGTATGTCCTCTTTGAGGATAACGGAGTCTACATGCAGATCATCCGTCGCGGAACCGGTAAAATCATGCAGTCAGGTGACCGTTGGAAGATGAATGCCCGTTACGTTGAGAGATATGTCTCAAACGGTGATACCCTCTCCATGAACCATTACAGTTCAGACAGTGAGCCGGATGTCATGTTCGTAGAGCGTACAGGAGACAACTATACGGCCCGTTTCCTGAGCGGAATCATGTATAAGATGTACTCTTCGCCGGCTGTGCCCAGCGCATGGATTATGGTTATGCCATATATCAAACCTAAACTGCTCAACGGCGAAAGTTCTGCTCTGGTCCGTCTCATAGTACCTCACAACCAGGGAACCCAGACGGCATCGGCAAATGTATATCCCACTTTTTACGAGATTGTAATAACCAAGCAACAAAATAACTAAGCGACTATGGCAATGATCAAATCAATCTCCGGATTCCGCGGAGAGATTGGAGGACCTGCCGGTGATGGCTTGACTCCACTTGATATAGTAAAGTTCGTGTCGGCTTACGCCACATGGGTACGTGAGGGAAACCCCTCTGCAAAACATATCGTTGTAGGCCGTGATGCCCGCCTCTCCGGACAGATGGTCCGTCTGGTGGTATGCGGTACCCTCATGGGTATGGGCTTTGACGTTACGGATATAGGTCTGGCTACCACACCTACTACAGAACTTGCCGTAACATGGCTTAAGGCCGATGGTGGTATCATCCTCACAGCCAGCCACAACCCGCGCCATTGGAATGCGCTTAAACTGCTCAACCGTGACGGTGAGTTCCTTAGTGCAGCCGATGGTAAGCGTGTCCTGGAGCTTGCTGATGCCGAGGCCTTCTCATACGCCTATGTGGATGACCTGGGTAAGTATCGTACCGATGACACCATGAACCGTCGTCATATAGATGCTGTCCTGGCTCTTGACCTGGTTGATGTAGAGGCTATCCGCAAGGCCGGCTTCAAGGTTGCCATAGACTGCGTGAACTCAGTAGGCGGTGTGATCCTGCCTGATCTGCTCAGTGCCCTTGGCGTAAAGAGCGTAGACAAGCTCTACTGCGAACCCACCGGTGATTTCCAGCATAATCCTGAGCCGCTCGAGAAGAATCTGGGTGACATAATGAACCTCATGAAACAGGGTGGTCGTGACGTGGCATTCGTTGTTGACCCTGATGTTGACCGTCTTGCATTTATCGATGAGAACGGTGCTATGTACGGTGAGGAGTATACGCTCGTTACCGTTGCTGATTATGTCCTCAAGCACACCCCGGGTAATACCGTCTCCAACCTCAGCTCAACCCGCGCCCTGCGTGATGTGACCCGTCAGTATGGCGGTCAGTATAACGCAGCTGCAGTAGGTGAGGTCAATGTAACCACCAAGATGAAAGAGACCGGCGCCGTAATCGGTGGTGAGGGTAATGGCGGAGTCATCTATCCCGCTCTTCACTACGGACGTGACGCACTTGTAGGTATCGCTCTCTTCCTGAGCCATCTGGCACATGAGGGTAAGACCGTAAGCGAGCTTCGCAAGACCTATCCTCCTTATTTCATCGCCAAGAACCGTATCGATCTCAAACCCGGTACCGATGTCGATGCCATTCTGGCCAAAGTCAAGGGCATCTATGCCAAGGAGGAAATCAATGATATTGACGGAGTCAAGATAGACTTCCCCGATAAGTGGGTACACCTGCGTAAGAGCAATACCGAGCCTATCATCCGCGTCTACTCCGAGGCTTCAACCATGGAGGCTGCCGATGCCATCGGTCAGGATGTGATGAAAGTCATCAACTCCATGATCTGACTTTAGACTTTTATGGCGGGCATATACGTCCATATTCCGTTTTGTGCCCGACGCTGTATTTACTGCGGCTTCTTCTCCACCGTGCGTGAGGATGAAGCCGCACGTTATGTCAGTGCACTCCGTGCTGAGCTCCGCCTTCGCCGTGATTACCTTTGCGGCGCCCCCGTTACAACCGTCTATTTCGGTGGCGGCACCCCTTCGCGTCTGTCTCCTCAACAGATTGGGCAGATACTGGACTGCATCCGTAAGACCTTCGGCCTTGATCAACTCACCGAACTGACTATAGAATGTAATCCCGATGATATTACCCCTGCATATGTAGATGCCCTTCGTGCGCTTGGAGTCAGCCGCATCAGCATGGGAGTACAGACCTTCAGTGATGACCTTCTCCGTTTCCTCGGGCGCCGTCATTCTGCTGCCCAGGCCATAAAGGCCGTAGATGTCTGTCACCGGTCCGGTATAGAGAACGTGAGTATTGACCTTATGTTCGGTCTGCCCGGTCAGACATCGGATATCCAGATGCATGACCTGGAGACTGCAACCTCTCTCAATGTACAGCATATCTCATCCTACTGCCTGTCTTATGAGGAGGGCTCTCCGCTAGACCGTCTTCGCAGGCAAAACCGTGTCATTCCTGTCGATGATGACACCTGCGCCGCCATGTATGACCGCATGTGCAGCCATCTGCGCTCCGCCGGTTTTGAACATTATGAGATCTCCAATTTCTGCCGTCCCGGCTATCACTCCCGTCACAACAGCAGTTATTGGGACGGAACTCCGTATCTGGGAGTAGGGGCCGGCGCTCACTCCTACAACGGCTCTTCCCGCCAGTGGAATCCCAGTGACCTTGACGTCTATCTCAACGGGATGGAGCAGGGTACCCCTCAGTTTGATGTTGAGAATCTATCCGTGACCGATCTCTACAACGAGCGCCTCATGCTCCGTCTTCGTACCTCCGCAGGCCTCGACCTCAGCACCCTCTCTCCCCATGACCGTACCTCCATCCTCCGCTCCGCCCAAACCCTAATAAAATCCAACTCCCTCAAGTTGGAGAACAACCGCCTCCGCATCCCCGAGTCCAAATTCTTCATCAGCGACTCCATCATCTCCTCCCTCTTTAAATAATACCATCGCACCTGCGTAAATAAATATCACCGCACCTGCGTAACAAAATACCCATAAATTGCCCCAAAAAAACTTTGGAACTATACACATCATTAATTATATTTGCGTGCCTAGTATATAGGACCTAACCTAATTGACAACCAATTAATGCTTTTATGAAGAATTATAACACAGAAGAGATCCGGAATATCGCCATTCTTGGCGGAGCCGGATCAGGAAAAACCACTCTCTCTGAGAGTATCCTTTTTGAGGCAGGCGTTATAAAGCGTCGCGGTTCCGTAAACTCCAAGAACACAGTTAGTGACACTGCAGCAGTAGAGCTCGAGTACGGTTATTCAGTATACTCAACCGTATTTGCAGTGGAGATGTACGGCAAGAAGTTCAACTTCTTTGATTGCCCGGGTTCAGATGATTTCTCTGGACAGGCAGTAACCGCCCTTAATATTTGTGACGCTGCAGTTTTAGTAGTTAACGGTACAAGAGGCGTAGACGTAGGCCTTATCAACAGTTACCGTCTTGTCAAGAAACTTGGCAAACCCGCTTTCTTCCTGATCAACTTCGTTGACAGTGAGAAATGTGAGTATGACAATATCGTGGAGCAGATCCGCAGCACATTCGGCAAGTCTTCTGTTCCAATCCAGTTCCCTGAGCAGTCAGGTCCCAACTTCAAAGTAATCATTGACGTTCTCCTTAACCAGAAACTCACCTTCGTTGACGGTTCACCCGTCAAGGCCGAGGATATTCCTGATTCAGTTGCAGACAGAGCACAGAAGATGCGTGAGACTGTCACAGAGTCAGCTGCTGAGAATGATGAGGTTCTTATGGAGAAATTCTTTGACCAGGGTGAACTCACCATCGATGAGATCCGTGCCGGTTTCCGTAAGGGTATCGAGACATGCAGCCTGTTCCCCATCGTATGTGCATCAGCATCCAACAATATCGGTGTAAACCGTCTGCTGGAGTTCCTTGGTAACGTAGCTCCTTCACCCCTGCATGGCGCAGAGATTAAGGACACTAAGGGCGATGTCGTTAAGCTCGATGCTTCCGGTACATCACTCTTCTTCTTCAAGACTTCAATTGAGCCCCATATCGGAGCCGTCTCATATTTCAAGGTAATGTGCGGTAAGGCACATGAGGGTCAGGATATGCTTAATGCAGACCGTGGCTCAAAGGAGCGTGTAGCCCAGATCTTCGTTCCGCAGGGTAACAACCGCGTTCAGATCGCAGAGCTGATGCCCGGTGACATAGGTTGCACCGTTAAGCTTAAGGATGTCCGCACCGGCAATACCCTCAATGAGGGCGCTGAGCGTTCATTCAACTTCATCAAGTATCCTAACTCCAAGTATTCACGTGCCCTCAAGCCCGTAAATGAAGCCGATATGGAGAAGATGATGACCATCGTCAACCGTATGCGTGAGGAGGATCCCACTCTCGTTATCGAGCAGTCCAAGGAGCTTCGTCAGGTTATCCTCTATGGTCAGGGTGAGTTCCATCTCCGTACCTTCAAATGGTGCATTGAGAACAATGATAAGATGATGATCAACTTTGAGGAGCCCAAGATTCCTTATCGTGAGACCATCACCAAGGCCGCCCGTGCCGATTACCGTCATAAGAAACAGTCAGGTGGTGCCGGCCAGTTCGGTGAGGTTCACCTCATCGTTGAGCCTTATGAGGAAGGCAAGCCCATGCCCGATATGTTCAAGTTCGGCAACCAGGAGTTCAAGATGACCGTTAAGGGCGTTGAGGAATATCCGCTGGAGTGGGGTGGTAAGCTCGTTTATGTAAACAGTATCGTCGGTGGTTCTATCGATGCCCGTTTCATGCCCGCTATCCTTAAGGGTATCATGCAGCGCATGGAGCAGGGACCTCTTACCGGTTCATACGCACGTGACGTACGCGTGATCGTTTATGATGGTAAGATGCACCCCGTTGATTCAAATGAAATCTCCTTCCTGCTTGCCGGCCGTAACGCATTCAGCGCAGCCTTCAAGGAGGCCGGTCCTAAGATCCTTGAGCCTGTATATGATGTAGAGGTACTTGTACCTGCCGAGTATATGGGTGATGTAATGAGTGACCTCCAGGGTCGTCGCGGTATGATCATGGGTATGGAGAGCGAGGGTAACTATCAGGTGCTCCGAGCCAAGGTACCTCTCAAGGAGATGGCCACCTATTCAACCTCCCTGAGCTCCATCACCGGTGGTAGCGGATCATTCGTAATGAGCTTCAGCAGTTACGAGCTTGTTCCTACTGATGTTCAGGACAAACTCATCAAGGAGTTCGAGGCCAAACAGAAAGATGAGGAATAATAACTATAGTTGTTATTTTGTTAACTTTAAAAGGCGGAATCACCACGATTTCGCCTTTTTTATCTAAAAATCGCACAAAAAATTAACTTAATTGTTCGCGTTTTAGAAAACCTCTGTATATTTGCCCATATGAAAAAACAAGTCGTTTGGATCCTGAGCGCAATAATGTGCGTCTCATTTATAGTCTTGCTGTCACTGCAGTTAAGATATATAAACATGATGACCTCAATGCGTTATCAGGAGTTTGACAAATCAGTCAAACGTAGTTTGTATGAGTTGGCATATCAGCTTGAAAAAGCTGAGGCTGAACGTTTTGTCGAGGAGGATCTGCGTGAGATGGAGCGTTATTCCAATATGGGATATGGTCCCTCTGACGGATTATACAGCCAGACGCAGACTTTCACCTTTGACAATGGTATCTTCTCATTCACTGAGACCAGACAGCTTCCCGGTTCGGCTATCCAGACTCCTCCTTCCATGCCTTCCCTGTCAGTGCCTCATGTACAGCAGGATAATAATGAAGATGTAACCAGTAGGTCACGCTCACTTCAGAACCGCCAGTTGGAGCGCTACCGCTATAATAAGTCTCTTGTTGATGAGGTTATCTATAACATGCTTAACAGCACCAGCAACAGACCGCTTGATGAGCGTATAGACAGCGCTTTCCTGGTAAGTGAACTCACAGACCAGCTGCGCGGCAATGAGATCGATCTCCCGTTCCATTTCGCTCTTACCTCCAATACCGGACGTGTCATCTACGCCTGCTGTGATGAGGTTAACAGCAATATGCTTGCCAAGAGCTATAACCAGTCTGTCTTCCGTAAGGACCTCCCCAAGAATATGGGAGTCATAAAGGTATGTTTCCCTACACTTGATGACTATATCGGCAAGTCTGTAGGATTCATCCTGCCTTCGTTCATATTCCTGACCATTCTTCTTGTGACTTTTGCATTCACCCTGATCGTGATAACACGTCAGCGTAAGATAACCGAGATGAAGAATGACTTCGTCAATAACATGACACATGAGTTCAAGACTCCTATATCTACCATCTCACTTGCCGCCCAGATGCTCAATGACCAGGCTGTGGCTAAGTCTCCTCAGATGTTCAAGCATATATCTGGAGTAATCAATGATGAGACCAAACGACTTCGTTTCCAGGTAGAGAAGGTACTCCAGATGTCAATGTTTGAGCGTCAGAGCAACACCATGAAACTTAAGGAGATGGATATTGACGAGCTTATCAACGGCGTTGTAAATACTTTCAAACTTAAGGTCGAGAATATCGGTGGAACCATTGATGCCAACTTTGAGACCGATGATCCGTTCGGCATGGTTGATGAGATGCACTTCACCAATGTCATCTTCAACCTCATGGATAATGCCGTCAAATATAAGCGTACCGATGTTCCTCTGCATCTTGAGGTACGCACTTGGAATGAGCCGGGTAAGCTGATGATCTCCATATCTGATAACGGAATAGGCATCAAGAAAGATGACCTCAAGAAAATATTTGACCGATTCTACCGCGTTCATACCGGTAACCGTCATGACGTAAAGGGATTCGGTCTGGGTCTTGCATATGTCAAGAAAGTAATCGTGAACCATCGTGGTTCTATCAAAGCTGAGAGTGAACTGGGCAATGGTACCAAGTTCATTATTACACTACCTCAAAACAATGAATAACCTAAAAATATCACTATTATGGAAGAAAAACTGAACATCCTGTTATGTGAGGACGACGAGAACCTGGGTATGCTCCTTCGTGAGTACCTCCAGGCAAAAGGCTACAATGCTGAGTTGTGCCCCGACGGTGAGGCCGGTTACAAGGCTTTCATCAAGAGTAAGTTTGACATCTGCGTGTTTGATGTCATGATGCCCAAGAAGGACGGATTCACACTGGCCAAGGAGATCCGCGCCATCAATTCTGATGTTCCAATCATGTTCCTTACCGCCAAGAACCTTAAGGATGATATCTTCGAGGGCTTCAAAATCGGTGCCGATGACTACATCACCAAGCCCTTCAGCATGGAGGAGCTCACACTGCGTATGGAGGCCATCCTTCGCCGCGTTCATGGCAAGAAGAATCGTGAGGTAACCGTATATCAGATCGGTAAGTTCACATTTGATTCCAAGAAGCAGATACTTGCCATCGGTGATAAGTCAACCAAGCTCACCACTAAGGAGTCTGAGCTTCTGGGCCTGCTTTGCGCTCACCAGAATGAGATCCTTCAGCGTGACTTCGCCCTTAAGTCAATCTGGATTGATGACAACTACTTCAACGCCCGTAGCATGGATGTTTACATCACCAAGCTCCGTAAGCATCTCAAGGACGATGACTCAGTAGAGATCATCAACATCCACGGAAAGGGTTACAAACTCATCGCCCCCGAGGCCGAGTAATTCCCACCCGCGCACGCGCATAAGAAAGAGGTGTAGCCCCAGGCCACACCTCTTTCTTATATAATAATAGGTTCGCCCCTGCGTATCCCCGTGCGTGTCCCTAATCCGCACAAGGTTTCCACTTGCACACACCAACACGGTTTCCCTTTGCACCCAGTAAAACTAAGGCCTCGCGAGCAAAGCTAGCGAGGTCTTAGTTTTACCCGGCCTGGAAGGCCGGCAGAGCGGAATGGAATGCAGCGGGTTTGGGGCGTCGCCGCCCCAAACTAAAAAAAGGTAAGAGGCTTCTAATTCAAAAATCGGTTTCCAGTTAGCGGCTTTCAAGGCCCCAAAGGGCCAAGAAAGCCAAAAAATCCCGATCCGCTACGCGGCGAGCCTCCCGCGTGCATCCTCCAACCCCCGTCAAAACCAGCAAGTTATATTTATTAACAAAAAATCTAAGAAAAAAGTCCCCGAATTGTTTGGTGGGAATCCCAAGAACCTCTACCTTTGCATCCGCTTTCCGAAAGGAACAGCACAGAAAGACGAACATTGAAAAGATTTCATACAGACAAGTA
>ONNV01000012.1 GCA_900319225.1 uncultured Prevotellaceae bacterium
AGGTTACGTGCTGGGCCCATGGGCGGTTCTTCCACTCGTCAAACGCCTGGTCTATGCTGCGTATCAGGAAATCAGATTTTATGACACGTATGTCACTGATAGTGCGGTCTTCAAGCCCGGGAAACATATAATCGCTCACATACAACAATGAGTCACGCTGCTCTACAGGACTGAGCCCGGATGCCAATACACCTTTTGCGATCTCATAGTATTGATGAATCTCATCGCCCTTGTATGAGCGGTGAGCAGGCATATTCTCAATGAGGAAACGTGCTGCCGCAAGCTTTTCCGGGTTACCCTTGTAATGACTAAGGACAGCCTCAAGCTCAGGACGGTTATCGCCTGAGTATTTTAAGGCATTCTTAATATCACGGTTGCAACAAGCACAACAAAAAAAGGAAAAAGCAAAGCACAAAAAAAAGTTACAAAATTTAACTCTCATGTCACATAATAATAAAAGGACCTGACTTTCAATTTTCAAAGTTAACAAATAGTTTTAATGTACTTCGTAAAATCAAGACACTTTCTGTAAAATGAAAGGCCCGTTAAATTGGACCTTTCATTGTTATTACTAGTAGTTTTGGTTATTCTCTATTCATTTGTTTGAAGGCTTCACCAAAGATGTAGTAGCTGGTGTTGCCGGCTATGGTGCCTTCATTCTGGCCCCACAGGAACGGCCAGTCATCAAAGTTCTCATAGTGGTCGGGCTTGCGGAACAGCAGGCCGGGAGCCACGTTACCGGGTATGAATGAGAAATCGGCACGGTTGTTACCGTAGAAAACCTATTAGCTGAGTAGCCTCGGCCTGCAGGCGTTTGGACTGTTTGAGGCAGCGGGCTGCCAGGTCATCGGGGGTACCGCTACGTTTGCCATCGGCCGATTTCACATACCTGGGCATGTAGTTGTACTTGTAGTACATACCCCAGACGTCTGTTTTACCAATAAAGGCCATTTTCTCACTGCCGTCATCCTCAATCCTGTAGATGGATGCCGATGTAAGCGGTTTGTCCATCTTGTCAAGCTCTATCACGGCGACCTTGGGCTGAGAAGGTACATATCCCACCTGTGATAAACAATTGGCTCGTATGGTGAGTGTAAATATAGACAATACATTTTAAATAAACACAATTGCTGCCCCAATTCTCAATTATCAGTTATACCTTCGCGTCCGATATGGAGAAACTGGTGATATTTGATCTGGACGGCACGCTGCTCAATACGATTGCCGATCTGGGCAACGCGGCCAACCACACGCTGGCCGACCTGGGCCTGCCGCAGCATACCCTTGATGAGTACCGCCTTATGGTGGGTAACGGAATGCGTAAACTGATAATGCGGGCCCTGCCTCAGGACAAGGCTCAGGATGATGCATATGTGGACAGCACACTTGCCCGTTTCCTGAGTTTTTACGCACAGCACATAGATCTCTACACCAAGCCATATACCGGTATACCGGAGCTACTTTCGGCCCTTTCCACCGACGGATACAGACTGGCCGTGGCATCAAACAAGATACAGGCAGGAGCCGAGACACTGGTAAGCAAGTTCTTTCCGGGCATAGAATTTACGGCAGTCATGGGTAACAGCCCGCAGTATCCTCTCAAACCCGATGCTGCAGTCGTAGAGTATATCATGGATAAAGCAGGCACTGACCGCGCCCACACCATTATGGTAGGAGATTCCGGCACAGATATCCAGACCGCCCGCAATGCAGGCATACCGGTAATAGCAGTTAGTTGGGGATTCCGTCCCAGACCGGAACTGTCAGATGCAGATATCATTGCTGATACCGCTGCCCAGGTGCTGCAGACAATCAATGACAGGTTTCATTGATCATCCCGGTTGCCGGGATATGTGCCCGGCTTTACCGTAAACGTATAGATAAACGGGTTATATCCGCTCCAATAACCTAATCCTCCGTTTATATTGGTAGGAAGGTTTCCTATTGTTGATGACAGCATGAAGTTGTTCAGGTCACTTTTGTTGGCATAACTTTTCCAGAAATCGTAACTCTCACTGTCAATTGTTGCCACTTTCACGCTCACCAGAGTGTCTTCATGGAAGTACCTGGTACGGTTCTCCTTATCATTATCCTTTATTGTCCTGATAATGGGCATTGACATCACGGAGTCTGCCAGCGCATCATCCACCACTCCAAGGAACGATGACAGATACTGGGCCTGACCGGTTCCCTCCATAAATGCGGACTTGTAGTATTCACTACGTCCGGGAACATTGGTGACATAAGCCGTTATGTTGCATAATCCTTTGCCTCCCGGGACTCTGCTGCACACCAGACTGTCCACTGCTGGCGGATACAGCGGAATGGTAGTAGTTGATGTAATCTCCTTGTCCAGATACTTAACCGTAAGGGTATAACTCTTTCCGGCCTCACCCTTGATCCTGTCAGTAGTATAAATATAACCAGGAAAATAGCGGTTATCTATTCTTCCTATCAGGACGGCGCTCTTATTACCGTCACTTACCGTTACAAACGCCCATTGCACCACATAATCCGACAGGTCTTTGATACTGATCCTATCTGCCTTGAGCCTTACCGGGCACTCACGCGTAAGTATCACTACCGGATAGCCGCCTGCATCGATCCAGCCCTCCACCACGATATCATTACTGACATTATTGGTAAACTCTTTGTCACATGACTGGCATACGGATACCGTGCACAGAATCATTGATACATAAAACAGGAATCTTTTCATGGCTGTCAGAATGTGCAATAATAACTGATTGAAGGCAGTACCAGTGACATGAATGATACCGGATGATAGAAGAAATTGTCCTTATACACCTTAAGTCTGTAACCCAGGTCATTGGTCCTGCACAGCACGTTATAAAGACTCAGGTTCAGACCGTGTGACTTGACAAACCGGCCATCCCTTATATTCAGGTCGTAATTGACCGATAAATCCAACCTTATATACGGGTTCATCCTGTTTGCGTTGAACTCACCGTATTTTACAAACATTTTACGGTCCAGCATATAGAATGACTCTGCCGCTGTAAACGGGGTTCCTCCGGCAGCAACCAGGGTCAGAGACGGATGCCAACGTTTTCCGGTATCATATAACGCCACCACGTCAAGTTCATGAACCCGCTCGTGGCTGGCAGGGTAATAGACATCGGTCTTGAAATCATCAAAACGTCTGCGGGCGCGCCCGTAGCTGTAACCTATCCATCCGGTCAGTCTGCCGCTGTTCTTGGAAAGCATCACGTCAAAACCGTAGTTGTAACCGTTACCCTTTACAATATGGTCCTGCAGATTGAACTCAGTGGTAAGGATATCAATGATTGAACCGTAATACTCAATCTGGTTATACAGTTTCTTGAAATAGACTGATGTATTCAGCGTGAGTTCCTCTCCAAGAGTCACCTGTCCCGATAGGGTCACGCCACGCATATACTGGGGAGCCAGACTTGCATCGGCCGGAATCCAATACTCGGTGGGAAGTCCCAGGTCTGTATAACCGGTCAGGAAGAGGTACTGATGACGCTGGAACAGATTCAGGGATACGCTCCAGCCAGCGGGTGTATCGTAGTAGGTAACGGCCAGAGTAGGATCCAATGAACGGAACGTATCATCGTTACTTACAAACATATTTCCCCTGACACCCAGATTCACTGACAGACACTCGGCAAAGGTATATGAGTAATCGGCCGATGCGGAATACTCCCAGGCATCCTTTAACGGGATCTCATCGTTCTGGTTGTTGAACGTGCCGGACAGTACCGGATACTGCAATGTCATGTCATGATACAGCACATCGGCACCCAGGCCCAGATGTTTCCAGCCAACCGAGCCCTTGTAACCCAGATCTGTGATTGATGACGGCGCATGCAGCTGAACCTGCTCGTGGTCCAGATCCAGATGGTTTGAGTTTGACGACCTGTAGAGAAGGTTCTTCATCCTGAAATCGCCCTGGCCCTTATGTATCCAGTGCAGGGACTCCGCATCATTACCCCATCTGCACCTTATGTCCGATACAAACCCCGGATCCTTAACCGATGCCTTGTCCTGGCCCCAGTATGCATCGGCCACAACCACATCCCTGTCACTGAGCTCGCCCCTCCATGTAACGTTTAAATCAAAGAATGAATACAAAAGGGTCATGCGGTCTGTCGTGAGCCACGATGAGTAGAGAAGGTTGATGTATGTATCCCTGAATGATGCGGTCAAAAGGGACTTTTTACCTGTAGAAACCTTGACTGTTCCCTGGGTGAACATGAGTCCTGTCTGCAGGCTTCCGCTCAGCCGGTCATCGGTACGGCGGCTGTTGGGACGGAACATGAGCTCTCCTCCCAGACGGTTGGGTGCTCCGGCACTCTCAGGAACCTTATAGAGTGACATGGAGCTGTAATGCGTGGGTATAAAAGTGGAGAAGAATCCCAGCATATGGTTCACGTTATACAGCGGCACATCCATGACTGATATCATGTTATGTGAGTTCTCACAACCGTTTATGTGCAGTCCTCCGTTATACTCGCCCGATGTCTGTACTCCGGGCAGCAGTTTGGAGTAGCTCACAGGGTCTGCGTTACCCATGATCTTGGGCAACAGGTCCATGATCTCAAGATTCATATCCACGCTACCGCTTGTCATGGTCCTTACCGTGGATGTATTCAGGAAATCATTGATTGTGACAGTGTCCAGTAAAACGCTCAACTCACCTGTATCCCTTTGGGCATGTACTGGGCACAGGTGAGCGGAAAGTATAAGTAATATGACACTAAGACGTCTCAAAACTAATCAGTCAACTGCGTATTTTTGTCAGGAATGACTCCAGATTATCTTTTCTCTGTTTTTCAAACTGTTCAGCCTGGGGTGTGCCGGGATTGAGGATGCGGTGTTCCATCATACCGTGTACCTTCTCTGCCTCAGCCAGCAGCGGACGGTCACTGTCAGAGAGCGCAAAATCCATGAAACGCTCAAACACATAATCCGCAGCCAGAGTTGACGGGTGCATCATGTCATCGGCATAGAAACGGTAGTCACGGAGTTCATCCAGCATTATCTCATATGCCGGGAAATAGTGGGCATTGGGGAAACGGTCTACCAGACGCTGTACACCCATGAGCAGGGTTGCCTTGCTTAGCTGGTTAGCATGCAGGCCGTCGGCAAGATGACGCACCGGGCTTACGGTGAATATCCACTGACGGGCGGGACGTGCCGCTACATACTGGCTCAATGCCTCATAAACCTGGTCAGCATCTATCATGGTACGTTCAAACCTACTGGACGGGAGCTTGTGGCAGTTTGACACCACCATACCTGACTCCTTATCCGTATAGATGAAAGCCGTTCCCAATGTTACGACCACCCAACCCCCACGGTAGTAGAACTCAGAGCTTTTGGCAAGCTCGCGGTTGGCATTGTCCAGGAACTCCTGGGCTGTTGGCCTGCAAAAACTGCCGTGATGATGAAAAGAGACGAATCCACCGGATGTTTCAATCACATCATCTGGTATAAAACTGCACTGCTCCGCGTTGATTCCGTACCCCTCAAGCAGTCCCAGGCAGTCCGATATGGAGCAGGGATTGAACAGCACGCCGAACGGGTTGACCATTGCATCAAAGTAACGGTCACGACAACGGCGTCCCATCTCGTCGGCAAAGCAGGAACCAATGAACAGAAGACTGTCCTTATAGGTCAGCCTCCGTTCAAGCGGCTTTATTTCAACCGGAGTTGTCAGTTTCATCCTCTAATCAGAATCCGTTGGGGTTTTGGCGCTGCCAGTTCCAGCTGTCACGTACCATCTCGTCCAAACCGTACTGAGCCTTCCAGCCCAGTTCACGCTCTGCCTTTGAGGGATCGCTGTAGCAGGTGGCGATATCACCCGGACGGCGCGGTTTGATGCTGTACGGAACCTTCACGCCGTTCACTCTCTCAAACGCCTTGACCACGTCAAGCACTGAGTAGCCGTGACCGGTTCCCAGGTTGTAGAGTCCCAGACCGCACTTGCGCTCTATGGCCTTGAGGGCGCACACATGGCCGCGGGCCAGATCGACAACATGGATATAGTCACGTACACCAGTACCGTCAGGGGTATCATAGTCATTACCGAAAACGCCCAATTCATCGCGCTTTCCGACTGCCACCTGAGTCACGTAAGGCATCAGGTTATTGGGTATTCCGTTGGGGTTCTCACCTATCAGGCCGCTCTCATGGGCACCGATGGGGTTGAAGTAACGCAGCAGTACCACGTTCCACTCCTTATCGGCAAACTGCATATCGGTAAGTACCTGCTCAAGCATGCTCTTGGTCCAGCCGTAGGGGTTGGTGCATACGCCCTTGGGACACTCCTCGGTGATAGGGATTATCTCGGGGTTACCATAGACTGTAGCGCTTGATGAGAATATGATGTTCTTAACGCCATGGTCACGCATAGCCTGAACCAGTACCAGCGTGCCGCTTATGTTGTTCTCATAATACTCTATGGGCTTGGATACGGATTCGCCCACAGCCTTGAGTCCTGCAAAATGAATGCAGGCGTCAAACTTGTACTGCTCAAGAACCTTGTCCAGTCCCTTACGGTCGCGGATATCGACCTTAAAGAACGGAATCTCAGTACCGCCCAGGATCTTTGACACACGTCTCAGACTCTCCGGGTTGGAGTTGCTCAGGTTATCCACCACCACTGCGGTATGACCCGCCTTGTAAAGCTCTATAATGGTGTGCGATCCTATAAAACCTGCACCACCTGTTACCAGAATGTTCATATCAGTCTATCTTATCATTTTTCTCTGCAGTCCAGTCCTTACGTGACTCAAGTCCGCAGGGTTTACCGGTAAACATTGAGCCGGCCTCCTTATCTCCCTTAAGCTGCCACTGCAACCATGCTGTAGCCACTACTGAGAACTCACCTCCGTGAGGCTGTGCGTATGTGCCGCCATGACCTACGGGGAAATTTGCAGCAAATGCAGGCACGTGGTCAATCTTATGGAAATCATCCATACCGTTCTCATAAGCTATATCTGTGGGACCACCCAGCAGATACATCACCGGAGTGTGGATGTTCTTGAGGTCCTCTTTCTTGGGCATAGGCATGTTTGGAACTGCGCCCGACGGGTCAATGAATGAACCGCTGTTACAGATCATGATGGTCTTGAGACGCTTGTCGGCAGCATTGACCAGAGTCTGCAGACCGCCGCAAGACATACCTGCTGCAGCAATGTTCTTTACATCCAGCTTTCCGTAATAGGGGCTGTTCTTATCAGCATTCTGAGCGATTGCCCAGTCAATACCCTCTATCTGCTGCTCGCTCTTGGACATGGGGCCGTTGTAGCGGGCACCCTCGGCCGGCCAATGACCAATGGCAACGATAAAGAAGCCGTGTGATGCAATCTCACTCAGGAAATTCTGATGCTCCCAAGGTGAGTTGGTGCATGCACCGTTACCCCATACCAGAATAGGCAGCGGATTCTTCTTGTCAAACTTGCTAAGGTCTGCAGGACGGAAAATGGTGTGTGCCTCAAGGCTGGGCTCAGTCACCATAATAGCCTTGTAAGGGCCTGTACCGCCGTCCTCAACTACGCGGTTATCAGTATATGTCTCTTTTACCTGAGCATTACAGCCCAAAACCATTGCTGCACCCAGCAGCATCAAAACGCTTCTCTTCATATTCATTCCAGTTTTATAGTCCGATTGGCAAATATAAACATTATTCTCATTTTTCAGAGAACTTTTTGGGGTATCAGTATCAGAAAACTCTGTCTGATTAATAAGCCTTTGTGATAGTCAGAACACCGGCCGAGAGGGCGGGAACGGATAGAATTACATCGTTTCCATCGAGCTTTCCGGCTGATTTCTGCAGGGCAACAGCGTTCTTGTTCTCCATACTGTTGGCTACAGTGAGTGAGCCGGGCGCATAGTACTCAAACTCCGTCTTGCTGATGCCCTTCCAGTCACCCTTGATACGCAGGGTAGCAGGTTGATCGGTCGGGTTCACAACCTTCACAATCACATCGGCACCATTCTCCGACATGGTGGTGCTGACGCTCACATTGCCTGTCTCACCGCTATAGGCAAGGCGGTACTTGCTGAAATGGTCATACCACAACTCCGTTACCTGGCAGTTAGGAGCCTTGAACAGGTCCTTGTAGTCAAAGTTTATGAATGCGTTGTTCCAGTCGGGGGCATCGGTACGGCGTATGAACAGGGCGGCAGCACCCATTGCAACCACGTCACGGGCCTCACACATATTCAGGAAACCGCCGGCAAAGAGGCCTGTGCGCCAGTCAATGCTGTTAAGGTTCCACTCTGAAATGAAGAGTTTGATATTGGGGTTGGGACCATCCGCAATCATCTGGGCGTATCGGTCATACTGCTGGCCCAGACGGGCGGGACCCGTAGCGTAACCACCCTGCTGCTCATAATGGTGCAGGCTCAGGTAGTCAAAATACTGGCCGCTGCGCTTAATGAACTGCTCATCCTCCTGGAATCCGCCGCAAGCAATGATCTTGATTGACGGGTCAATCTTGCGCATGGCGGTGCTGAAATCACGAACGCACTTCTCATAGCGTTCAATACCCATCTCCCACATCTCATTGTCAATCTCCCAATACTTGACGTTATAAGGCTCCGGATGTCCGTTGGCGGCACGCTTAGCGCCCCACTCATCGGTAGCGGGAGCATTGCAGTAACGCAGCCAGTTAACGGCATCCTCAAGGATCTGGTCATACTCATCGGCCGGACGCTCAAACTTGACGCTGACCACGATTACGGGCTCTGAGTTCACCTCACGGCAGAACTTTATGAACTCATCGGTACCAAAGCAGTTCTGGTCATAATCCATCCACATCCAGTGTGCCCAGCGCTCACGGTTCTCCTGCGGGCCGATACCGTTCTGCCAGTCATACTGTGCCACGTAGCCGCCGCCCGGCCAGCGCAGGCATGTGGGATGCAGTTCCTTTACGGCCTGCAGTATGTCGGGACGGAAACCACCCAGGTCCTTACCGGTCTGAGTAGACATAGTAACCATGTCAATCTGTACGGTACCACCCTTTACTGCTATTGCAAAATCTCCGTCACCGCTTATCTGATTAGGTTCAATCCTGCCTCCGACATTAATATTGATTCTTGCTTTGACTTCACCGCTACCAAGAGATCTGGGTTCAAGGGTGAATTCATATTTCTTCCACTCCTTGCTGTTTATCTTGCCAAGTGACTGGCGGGCTACAAACTCACCCTTCTCATTACGGAGTCCGACAATCAGTTCACCCTTGCCCTTGGCATAAATAGAGCCCACGTACTTTTCACTTAATATTATGTTCTGCGGTCCCTGTGCAATGCCGGCTTCAGCATTCTTGCCGGCCGTAATCTCCTGCGAGTAGCGCATGTTCACTGCATCGTCCTTGATAAGACGGTACTTGCCGCCGTCACCGAACGCTGTCCACTCAGGAGCCACCTCTGGAATCTGCACATCTCCGGGAGTACCCTCAAAAAGAACCTTTCCATCGGTGGATACAAGCTTTATGTCGCGGTAAGTAGCTTCTGTGTAGTTGACCCAGAAAGTAAGGAAATTGCGGTCAGCCATTTCCAGACCGTCATAGCTTACAATCTCCTTGCCGTCCCAATATACGGTTGCCTTGCTGCCGCGGCTCTCAATGCGCAGCTTATGCCAACGCTGCTCCTCATTCACCTGATCCTTTGTGGCGGGGGTGGAAGCCAATGCGGTAAGGGTATTCATGCGTCTTCCGGGGCGGCCTCCGAATCCCTGTGATTCACGCACCTCCATAGCACATATGGAGAAATCGGCCGTGGAGCTCTGTTGCTGCAGTGCTGCACGTGCGGCAGCCTCATTTGCGGCATCAATCTGGGATTGAGTCTGTGCCGGAGTGAATGTTCGGCCCTCATAATAGGGATCATGTATGCGTACGTAATAGGGAGTTCCGTCGGCCTTGTTGCGGAAAGCAAAACGGATATCCATCAGGCCTCCGCTCCAGCTGCGGCGGGCAAGTTTATATGAACGCCAGTTGACATCCATCGTAAGGTCAAAGTCACATGTCTCAATGCTGTCTATCTTAAGAGGCTGCTCATAACGGGTAGGTGAATGGAGCACCATGTCATCATCCATATACCAGCCGTCAAAATAACCGTCACGGGGCGGGATTCCGGGATACTGCTCCGGCTCGAATGAACGGCCGTAGATCATCTCCTGCCATACACCGTTGTTGGCGCTGAAATAGATGTGTTCAAAGAGCTGTCCGTACAGCATTTCATCAATGATTCCGCTGGGCTTGGTGCTCTGTACATTGATCTCGTAACTGTTCTGTGCCTGACCCGACGATGCGGCCAAGGCCAGAGCTACTAGTAATAAGGTTCTTTTCATTTTCATATTTGTTTAGTATAACTATCTGTTCTTATTTAGTTGTTTAGTTTTTTCTTTTTCCATCCGGCGGAGACTCGCTGCTTCGCTATGCTCGGTTGTTTTTGACTTTCTTGGCCTAAGGCCTTGAAAGTCCAGGACAGGATCCTATCTGCGTACTAGAAACAACCTTTTTTTAGTTTGGGGCGGCGACGCCCCAAACCCGTTCCATTCCACTTCGTTCCATTCCACTCTGCCGGCCTCCGGCCGGGTAAAACCAATCCATTTACGCTTCGCTTTAATGTATTGGTTTTACTGGGTGCAGCTGGAAACCTTGTGCGTATTATAACCACGCACAGGGAAACGCAGGTGCTGTTGTATTAATTTTCAATTCTCAATTTTCCGCGCTACCACCTTGAAGAGCTTGTCACCGCGGCGGACGCGCTCCGGGGTTTTGAAGGAGACGCGGACTCCTTGCGGAACGGTATCTACGGTTTTGAGGTCTACGCGGGGGTCATCAAGGTTGAATGTGATGCAGCCTGTAGTGGCTCCCGTTACCATGAGTTTGTCGCCGGCACTGATGGGTGCAGCCTCGATGCTGAACTCGGCAACCTCAATCTTTGAGAACCAGTCCGTGCACTTGCCCACATAGACCTTAGTCTCTGTTGCCTGTGATCCATATACATCATTCCACTCACCCAGACGCTGTCCCAGATAGTATCCGTCCCAGAATCCGCGGTTAAACACCGTAGCCAGGCGCTTATCCCAGTTTTCCTTCTTTTCATCGGTGAATTCACCGTTCAAAACGGCCTCAATAGCCTCACCGTAGCACTCCGCAACGGTTCGAACGTATTCAGGTCCGCGGGCACGTCCCTCGATCTTGAACACCCTCACTCCGGCCTCTATCATACGGTCCATGAACCGGATGGTCTTGAGGTCCTTGGGTGACATTATGTACTGGTTCTCAATAGCCAGCTCTATATCGGTCTCGCGGTCCTTAACGATATATCCGCGGCGGCACAGCTGCATGCAGGCTCCGCGGTTGGCGCTTGCATTCATCTCATTCAGGCTCAGGTAGCACTTGCCGCTTATGGCCATGCACAGCGCTCCGTGGCAGAACATCTCAATTCGTATAAGTTCCCCCTTGGGGCCACGTACATCCTGCTCCAGTATCTGACGGTGAATCTCGGCCACCTGATCCAGGTTAAGCTCACGTGCCAGTACCACTACATCGGCAAACTGGGCATAGAACTTGAGAGCCTCTATGTTGCTTATGTTAAGCTGGGTGGAGAGATGCACCTCCATACCTACCTGGTTGCAGTAGGTCATCACAGAGATATCACATGCAATAATGGCCGAAATCCCCGCTTTCATCGCAGCATCCACGATCTCATGAACCAACGGGATATCCTCGCCGTACATGACTGTGTTAAGCGTAAGATAGCTCTTTACGCCATGCGCATCACACTGGCTGGCAATCTCGCGCAGGTCATCGAGCGTAAAGTGGCTGGCACTGCGTGAACGCATGTTCAGTTTCTCCACGCCAAAGTAGATCGATCCCGCTCCGGCCTGAAATGCAGCAGCCAGGCTCTCCCACGATCCCACCGGAGCCATAATTTCAAAATCAGTTCTATCCATCATTTGCTCACTTTTTCCTTTTTCGCCAAAGTTCTATCTTTTTCGCCAAAGTGTCCCACGCTCATCCTATCGGGAATACTCTCTGAGCCCGGTTACTGTGGGACATGTGCTCATTTCAAGGGTGTGTCCCACGCTGATATGGATTCTGACGTTTCTGAGTCAGGTTGCTGTGGGACACTTTGGCGAGAACCCCACTGAGCTGAAATGTGATCCATTATCGCGAACAGATCACTCACCGTCTCGGCACGGAGCATCTCTATGCGGGTGTGGCGGAAATCCTCCAGACCCTTGAAAAGAGGGCTTGCGGCCAGATGACGGCGAATATGTACTATGCCGCGGCGCTCATCCAGACGGGCTATGCTGTCCAGAGTCTCCTGTTTGAGCACATCCATCTTCCACTGGAATCCGGGATCCTGCCACAGCTGACCTGTCTTAAGATAGTGCTTGACCTCCTCAAAGATCCAAGGCCGCCCAAAGCTGCCGCGTCCTATCATGATGGCATCCACCCCGTATCGGTCAAAACACTCCTTGGCACGCTCCGGTGTAGTGATATCGCCGTTGCCTATGATAGGGATCTTCATCCTGGGATTCTCCTTGACCTTGCCTATAAGCGTCCAGTCTGCCTGCCCGGTGTACATCTGTGCACGGGTACGGCCGTGTATGGTCAGGGCCTTGATTCCGCAATCCTGCAGTTGCTCGGCCAGTTCGACAATTATCTTGCTCTCATCATTCCAGCCCAGACGGGTCTTGACTGTAACGGGTATCTTTACCGCATCCACCACCGCACGGGTAATCTCCAGCATCTTGGGTATGTTCTGCAGCATACCGGCGCCGCCGCCCTTGCCTGCCACTTTCTTTACCGGACAGCCAAAGTTCAGGTCCAGTACATCAGGCCCGGCAGCCTCAACCATCTTGGCGGCACCTACCATAGCCTCCGTATCCTTACCGTAAATCTGGATAGCCACAGGGCGCTCCTCATCACAGATGGTCAGTTTCTGCATGGTACGGTTCACCTCACGTATCAGGGCATCGCTCGACACAAACTCGGTATAGACCATATCGGCCCCGAACCGCTTGCAGAGCAGGCGGAAAGCGGGATCCGTAACATCCTCCATAGGGGCCAGAAACACCGGCTTCTCTCCAAAATCTATATCTCCTATCTTCATCCGGATAAATTGGAATGCTAAATTACTAAAAGTTCCGCCAAAAAAGAGTACTTTTGGCACCTATAATTAAAAAACACTAGCCAACTGAATTATGAAGAAAACTTTGCTGATTGCTTTGGTGACCATGATTTCATTTTCATGCTCATCACAGAACAATGACCTTAAACTATGGTATGACACACCCGCAAGCCAATGGACCGATGCCCTGCCCCTGGGTAACGGACGTCTGGGAGCAATGGTGTTCGGTACACCCGCACAGGAGCGTATCCAAATAAATGAAGAGACCATCTGGGGCGGTGGCCCGCACAATAACGTTAACTACGCAGCCAAGGACGGACTTGACAAGATACGCCAGGCTCTGTGGGAGGGACGCCGTTCTGATGCCCAGGCTCTTTGCGATGAGTATATATCATCCAAGAGCGCACACGGAATGCCCTACCAGACAGCCGGATCACTCATGCTTGATTTTGACGGAATCACTGATTTCACCGACTATTACAGGGAGCTTGACATAAACCGTGCCGTGGCTCTGACACGTTTCAAAGCCAATGGAACAGAGTACACCCGTGAGTGCTTTGTATCGCTGCCTGACCAGGTAATCGTAATGCGCCTGACCGCATCGGCCAAGGGTGCCATCACATTCAAGGCCAGCTACAACCTGCCTTACCGCGATGACCGCATCATAGCACGCTCGGCTCAAGCTGACGGCAAGCAGGCCACAATGACCATCTCCTGCAAGGGCGATGACCACGAGGGCATTGAGGGAAAGATCCGTTTTACCGATAAGACCCTGATCGTTCCCCAGGGCGGTCAGGTCAAGGCCGACGGAAACACCATAGCAGTAAGTGACGCCGATGCCGTTACCATCTACATCTCCATAGGCACGAACTTTGTAAATTACCAGAGTGTAAGCGGCAACGAGAATGAGGCTGCTGACCGCTGGATTGAGCCGCTTGACAAAGGCAAGAAGAAATATGACAAGATGCTTGCAGACCACATAAGCGCCTATAAGAAGCAGTTCAGCACCGTAACCCTGGATTTGGGCACCAATGAGCAGTCCAACCTGCCTACAGACAAGCGTGTGGCACAGTTTGCCACCACCTTTGACCCTCAGATGGTTGAACTCTATTTCCAATTTGGCCGATACCTGCTCATATGCTGCTCACAGCCGGGCGGACAGGCCGCCAACCTTCAGGGTATCTGGAATGAGAGCCGCCAGGCTCCCTGGGACGGTAAGTACACCACTAACATCAACGTTGAGATGAACTACTGGCCCGCATACGTATGCGGACTGTCACAGACCTTTGATCCGTTCCTGCAACTGGTAAAAGACTGCGCCGAGCACGGAAAGGAAACCGCCGCCATGTACGGCTGCCGAGGCTGGACCCTGCATCACAACACGGATATATGGCGCTCAACCGGTGCAGTGGACGGCGCCTACAACGGCATGTGGCCCACCGGTGCCGCCTGGTTCTGCTCACAGATCTGGGACGGATACCTGTTCAACCAGGATCCTAACTATCTCAAGGAGATCTATCCCATCATGAAGAGTGCCTGTGAATTCTTCATTGACTTCCTGGTTGAGGAGCCTGTATCAGGCAACAAATATCTGGTAGTTGCCCCCTCCTACTCACCCGAGAACGCGCCGCACGTACAGGACGTACTGGGCAAGGGCAACATAACCACCGTATTCGGCGCTACCATGGATAACCAGATGATGGCCGATCTGTTTGGCAACACCATAGAGGCCGCAGCTCTGATGGGTGAGAACGCAGCCTTTGTAGATACGCTCAAAAACATACAGAGCCGTCTGGCACCTATGAAGATAGGAAAGTGGGGCCAGCTCCAGGAGTGGTTTGAGGACTGGGATGATCCCAAGGACAACCACCGTCACGTATCACATCTGTGGGGTATGTATCCCGGACGTCAGATCACTGCCGATGGCACACCGGACCTTTTCAAGGCCGTACGCACCAGCCTTGAGGCACGCGGTGACGAGTCAACCGGCTGGTCAATGGGATGGAAGGTATGCCTCTGGGCCCGACTGCTGGACGGAGACCATGCCTACAAACTGATACAGGATCAGCTTAAGCCTGCACGCAGCCGCGGATTCGGTGGCAGCGGCGGTACATACAACAACCTGTTTGATGCGCACCCGCCATTCCAGATTGACGGAAACTTTGGCTGCACCGCCGGTATAGCCGAGATGCTGGTACAGAGCCACACCGGAAAGATTGTGCTCCTACCTGCCCTGCCGTCTGTATGGAAAGACGGTACCGTCAAGGGACTGCAGTGCCGCGGAGGATTCATCCTGGAAGAGCTCACCTGGAAGGACGGCAAGCCCGCCACAGTCAAGGTCCGCTCCAATGCCGGAGGCAAACTCAACATAACCTGGAACGGTAAAGACCAAACCCTGGACACCAAGTCTGGCAAGGTCTACACCATCAAGTTCTAAATACCACCGCACCTGCGTGACAATAAAATAAATAGGAAAACCATATAAACAATAAAGAATGAAAACCAAAAACATCCTGCAGGCCCTATTAGTCAGCCTGTTCCTCCCTCTGAGCGCAACCGCCCAGAAAAACGTTTCAATCGATTGGTACGGCTTTGTTGCCGCACAGTCATGGATAAACACACATGAAAGTGTAGCCGGAGCCGAGGGTTTCCTTTACCTCTATCCTACTGACGAGAATACTGTAAATCCTCTTGACCCCACCGATACACATGACCGCAATGCAATTCCGCAGGGTTCATGGTTCGGCACTATGGCACGTCTGGGTTTTGTACTTCACGGTCCCGAGATATTCGGTGCTGCCAGCCGCGCCAAGGCCGAGCTTGAGTTCTCCGGCCACTCCGCTCCCGGAAGCATTCTCTACCGTCACGCTTTCATAGCATTGGATTGGGAAAACAGCACACTGACACTCGGTCAGACCTGGCATCCCATGAACGACCTGTTCCCCAGCACCGTGGGCATTGCCATCGGCTCACCCTTCAACGCCCTCAACCGCAGCCCGCAGCTCCGTTACGAGTATTTCCTGGGCAATGACAAGAAGATAAAACTGACTGGCGCCGCAATATTCCAGGCAGCCAACGGAACATTCGGTCCTGCTGTTGCCGGCAAGTCTTACAATTACAACCGTTGGTCAATGATGCCCATGTTCTATGCCGGCGTTGACTTTACCCTGGGAGACTTCAAGGTAGGCGGCGGCGTTGAGTACAAGCGCATAACACCCTCTATTGATTATGCCGATGACAACAAGAAATACTATCTGGACGGTATTTGCGGAATGATCCAGGCCCAGTACAACAAGGATAAACTGTCTATCAAGGCCAAGACCCTGATAGGTCAGGATATGTCACATCTGGGTATCTGTACCGGTTACGGACAGGTTGCCAATCTTAATCCCGGCGAGATTCAGTATTCTCCTCTCGCAGCCTCTTCATCATGGGCTCAGGTCCAGTATGGCGGTGCCCTCAAGTTCGGTCTGTTTGGAGGTTACATGAGCAACTGGGGCGCAGGCAAGGACCTGTCTACAGTATTTGCTGCCGAGAACGGAACAATTGACAATATGTGGCGTGTAGCACCCAACGTGCAGTACAACGTAGGTAACATGAACCTGGGTATTGAGTATGAGCTGACCACGGTAGCTTACGGCACACGCAAGCCCAACGGCACCGTTACTGACACCCACAACGTCAGCAACAACCGTCTGCTTCTGTCAGTCATGTACGCCTTCTGATAACTCTACTTGACAATATTGCGCCGCCGGCTCCCCACACAGGGCCGACGGCGTTTTTTGTTAAGGCATATAAAAGCTGTTTCAGTTCTTTTCACTACCTTTGTTTGCCCTAATGCAATTTGACGTAAATTACAATCAATTATATAAAAGTATGTATCTGTTAGGTTATGACATAGGCAGCTCTTCGGTGAAGTGCAGTCTTGTTGACGCTCAGAACGGCAGTTGCGTAGCAACCGCGTTCGCCCCCAAAAGTGAAGCACCCATTAAGGCCGTAAACCCCGGTTGGGCCGAACAAAACCCCGAAGACTGGTGGTCATATCTCAAGGCAGCCACTGCCGATGTACTCTCACAGTGCAAAGTTGACACCGCCGATATCAAGGCAATAGGTATCTCCTACCAGATGCACGGTCTGGTTTGCGTTGACAAGGACAAGAAAGTGCTCCGTCCCGCAATCATCTGGTGTGACTCACGTGCCGTTGGCATCGGTGAGGATGCATTCCAGGAGCTTGGCCGCTCACAGTGCCTCACCCACCTGCTCAACACCCCGGGCAACTTCACAGCCTCCAAGCTGGCATGGGTAAAGCGTAACGAGCCCAAGATATTTGACAAGATTGACAAGATCATGCTCCCCGGTGACTACATCGCAATGCGTCTTACCGGTGAGATTGCAACCACCATATCAGGTCTCTCTGAGGGTATGTTCTGGGATTTCCAGACTGGTGAGGTAGCAGGATTCCTGCTTGACTACTACGGAATACCCCGCTCATTCATCCCCAAGATCGTCCCCACATTCGCCGAGCAGGGCAAGCTTACCGCTGCCGCAGCTAAGGAACTGGGTCTGACCGCAGGCACCCCCGTAACCTACCGCGCCGGTGACCAGCCCAACAACGCCCTCTCACTCAATGTATTTGAGCCGGGTGAGATTGCATCGACCGCCGGAACATCGGGCGTAGTATACGGTGTGAACGGTGAGATAAGCTATGATCCCAAATCAAGGGTTAACACATTCGCCCACGTAAACCATAAGACCGGATTCAACCGTCTGGGTATCCTGCTCTGCATCAACGGAACAGGTATCCTGAACGCATGGATGAAACGTAACATCGTACCTGAGGGCATTGGTTATGCCGAGATGAATGACCTGGCCGCCCAGGCTCCCATAGGTGCAGCCGGCGTATCGGTACTGCCTTTTGGTAACGGTGCCGAGCGTGTACTTGAGAACAAGGAGCGCGGCTGCAGTTTCAACGGCGTGAACTTTAACATCCACAACCGCTCACATCTGCTGCGTGCAGCTCAGGAGGGTATCGTGTTCTCATTCAAGTACGGTATAGAGATCATGGAGGATATGGGTATGCCCGTAAACAAGATCCATGCCGGCAATGCCAACATGTTCCTCAGCCCGCTGTTCCGCGACACACTGGCCGGAGTAACCGGTGCTACCATTGAGCTCTATGATACAGACGGCTCAATAGGTGCCGCCAAGGGTGCAGGTATGGGAGCACATATCTACAATGACCACAACGAGGCCTTCGCTTCACTGCAGAAGATCCGCGTCATAGAGCCCAAGGCATCCGATATGCCTGCTTATGACGAGGCCTACCAGCGCTGGAAATCATACATTCAACAATAAAGCCAATTACTGACAAATGAGACAGAACAAAACAACAGCAATCATTCTGGCAGCCCTTTGCTTAGTCCTGGGCCTTGCCTCATGTTCATCAACCAAGAAAGCCTCCAAGAGTCTTGAGCCCGCCAAGAAGGGATATGCCCAGACCGGCAAGTACCGCAACTACCTTAAGGAGGCTGGATTCAGCCAGGAGGAGATTGACAACAAAATCCAGGAGATCTACTCAATCATCTTTGAGGGCGAGGAAGCTGCATATCATGACGTTGACGTAGAAGTTGACGGCAAGATGGTACCCATGGGTTACATATCGGATGTAAAGAACAACGACGTACGTACCGAGGGCCAGTCATACGCTATGATGATAGCAGTCCAGATGGATAAACCCGAGCTGTTCAACCGCGTATGGCGCTGGTCTAAGTTCTATATGCGTCACAACGAGGAGGGTCCCTCACACGGACTGTTTGCCTGGTCATGCCGCACCAACGGCCGCCGCACATCAAACGGTTCAGCCAGTGACGGTGAGCTCTACTACGTAACAGACCTGCTGCTGGCATCACGCCGCTGGGGCAGCTATGAGGAGTTCAACTACCTTGAGGAGGCTCAGGAACTCCTTAACGACCTCTTCTCAAAGGACGGCACAGGTGGAGTAACCAACATCATCAACATGGATGTCAAGCTCATCAACTTCTGCCCTGACTCACGTTCAAACCTCTGGACCGATCCCTCATACCATCTGCCCGCATTCTATGAGATCTGGGCCGAGACCGCAAAGGACGGCCGCGAGGCAATCTACCGCGAGCTGGCCGACAGCGCACGTGCATACCTGCATCGCGCCTGCGACCCTGTTACCGGTATCAACCCCGACCAGAGCCAGTTTGACGGAACCCCCAACCGTGGCAGCGAGTTCCACTATGACTCATGGCGCGTACCTATGAATATAGCAATGGACTTTACCTGGTATCATAAGGATGCAGAGTGGCAGACTGAGTATGCCAAGAAGTTCCAGAACACCATCCTGGGCCGCTATGGCATCACCGAGTTCCCCGATCAGTTCGCTCTGAACGGTGACGTATCGGCACGTCCCATGGGCGGCGGCCGCTGGCGTCCCAACCTGCGTCACTCAATCGGTTTTGTAGGTACCATGGCTACCACCGCCCTGATGTGTGAGAGCGAGTACAACCAGGAGCTCATCAAGCACATGTTCTCATTAAAGCACGAGCCCTATGAGGACGGTTACTATGACATCTACTATGACGGTCTGATTTATCTGTTCTCTCTGCTCCACCTGAGCGGAAACTACCGCATGAACTGGTAATAGGATATACATAGAAACACTGTGAGTCCGGGTCCTGAAGCAGGATCCGGACTTACTTTTTTAATAAAAAAAGGTATAATAACATTATCATATCCCAAAATCTTATTATCTTTACGCGCTATAACTGCGTATTACGCATAAGCGTATTGCCGCCTGCGCGTATTGCAGTATTAGCTAACAACCTGATAACTAAATAATTAATAACCAAAAATATGAAAATCAACAAAAGATCAATCAGAAAGTCTGCGCTAGCCGCCGTCGTAACAGTTCTGATAGGTATGGCCACCGCTTGTACCGACCTTTGGAGTGAGCAGCACCCCGGTACATTCTATATCAGCGATGGCAAGACAGTAGCCACTTTCCTGGAGGAGTATGAGGGTAACATCTTCTCAGATTTTATCTACATCCTCAAAAAAAGCATCAACGGTTCAAGTTATTGGGGTGAGCTCAAGACTTACGGTGACCGTACACTGTTTGCTCCCACCAACGCAGCCATCAGAGAGTATCTTGATGAGCGTGCCAGCATGGAGAAAGATCCTTCTAAGCTCTGGTACTTTGAGAAGGTAGAGAACCTGCCTGACTCAATCATTGACTCAATCCGCAGAACCCACCTCTGCAAGGAGTCCATGTATCTTGATGACCTTAGAAGAAACAAGGATGGTAGTCTTCCTGCATCAAACATGCTGAACCGCTACCTCACATATGAGGCATTTGAGGATTACCTGGACGGTGACTCAACCAACCCCATGGTTTCATACACCATCAACCAGTTCTCAAAGATCATTGAGGCCGATGACTCTACCGTAAACGGTGTTGTTCAGGTTATCGACAAGGTTATCCGTCAGAGTACTGAGTACCTGCCCGGTTACATGAGACTCAACAACAGCAAGGCAAGAGACGGTCACAAGGCTACAATATTCCTGCAGGCTCTTGAAAAGACCAAGCTGACCAATGAGCTTGAGAAGTATAGAGACCTTTCTTATAAAGAGCCCGGATATGACTCAACATACGCTTGCCTTGAGATGACCGGTAGCGTTAAGGTTCACTACTCAACCGGTTACCAGAACTATGACAACGGTCAGTATCAGAGAGTAGTTTGGCCTAACGAGCGTCTGTTCAAGTACACAATGTTCGTAGTATCAGACTCAGTTCTTGATGAGGTATACGGAATCACAGACATTGATGAGGAAGGTGTTATCGGTAAGTACTCAGGCCAGCCCGGTAAGAGTCTTAAGAAATATGCACAGGAGATCTACAATGATCCCGCTCATCTTAATGACAATGATACCATCAGCACAAGCCCGCTGTACAAGCTCATCTCTTATCATATCCTTCCCGAATGGTTGGAGCGTAACCTCCTTAACTTCACCGATAAGAATATCGTTGACCACTATAAGGATGCATGCCCTGACTCAATCGACATGGAGGACTTCTATGAGACAATGCAGCGTTCAATCCTGAGAATCAGTACTCCGTATGATGAGAAATCAGGAAATAAGGGTAAAAACATCTTCATCAACCGTAAGGGTACTGTAACAGCAGGTAACCTGGAGGCTGCCGGTATCAGGATCTGGAACAGAGATGAGGTTAACGATATTGACACAGAGGGTGCCATGAACGGTGGTTACTACTTTGTTGACAGTATTCTGGTATTTGATGCCCACACCAAGAACGCTCTGCGTACCAGACTCAGATTCATGGGTCACACCCTGTCACCTGACTTCATCAACAGTGGTGCCCGCGGCCGTATGAGACAGACTCTGGGTGACAAGCCTACCACATTCGCCGTATATACATTCAAGGATGGTTACTGCACAAACGTAAGAGCCACCAACCAGACTCTGTATGTAGTAAGATATCAGGATAAGGATTGGGATATCATGTACCACGATGAGATGAACATCAAGGGTGTATTTGATATCATGTTCCGTCTGCCGCCTGTTCCAGAATCAGGTACTTATGAGATCCGTATATTCGGTAACGCCCAGTCAGAGGCCAAGTACAGAAAGACCCGTGGTATAGTACAGTTCTTTACTCATGAGGGAACTCCCGGTGAGAACTCAGATTCATGGCAGTTGTGGAGTTGGGATCCCTGCGGCATTCCTGTTAACATGTCAATCATGACAACCGATGCCAAGATCGGTAACATCCTGGATAAGGATATCAAGGGTAGCACCCCCGAGGATAAGGAGCTCAACATTCAGGCAAATGACAAGGCCATGCGTAACCGTGGTTACATGAAGGCTCCTGCCGGATTTGCAATGGGTTCAAAGGTAACAGACCGTCTGCGTAACCATGACGTTTGTTTCCGTAAGATTGTAACCACACTGACAATGGATCCTGATAAGGACTACTACCTGCGTATGCGTCAGGTTAAGGAGGATCCGGGAAGCATTGCTCCTATGAACATTCTTGAGATTGTACCTAAGTCAGTATATGCAGGTGCAATTCCTGAGGACAGATATTAATTGTAGCATAGCTACAATAAACAAGAATCGGGGCAGAAATGCTCCGATTCTTTTTATTTATCAAAGGGGCACAAAGGGGCACAAAGGGGACGGTTGACTTCGTCGAGCTAAACCTTCTATCTGTCCCTTATAATTAATTCTACTAATTTGAAGATACTCCATAAGGGCACAGATAGCGCTCGGCTCCGAAGGAGACGCTTTCACAAAGCGAAGCGACTGAAAGAACCGTCCCCTTTGCGCCCCGTCCCCTTTGTGCCCCAAAAAACAAATCGCGTACCCCGGGAAAGGATACGCGATTATATTGTATAAATGAAAGGATTTATCAGAAACCCGGATGACCAAACTGAGGGCCGTTATAAGGACGCTGCTGGTTGTAGTTCTGCTGGCCTGGCTGGTTGAACTGAGGACCGAAACCGGGACCAAACGGCTGCTGAGGACCGAACTGTTGCTGAGGTCCAAACTGCTGCTGAGGACCGAACTGTTGCTGAGGTCCAAACTGCTGACGACGCTGCTGCCAGATGCTGTCACGCTCACGATAACGGCGGCGGTTCTCCTCCATACGCTTAATCATAGCGCTGTCGGGCTCGCCCCAATTGTGCCAGTAGTTCTCCCACCACTGCTCCTGCTGCTCATTTGCCTGCTGCATCTGACGCATACGGAGCCTCTGGAAATCAAACATATGGGGCTGCATCATGAACTGCGGGTTCATCTGGTTCCACTGTCCCATCATACGGAACTGCTGCTCAGTATGCTCGCGGTTCTGCTCACTCCACTGGTTCCAAACCTTCTGACCGAGCTCCCACTGTGCCAGGCCTACTTTCTGACGTGTAGAGTCAGGAAGCGCCTTGTTCAGTTTCTGCATATAGTCATCATTGATGGATTGCCAGCGTTTCATATATTCACGTGACTCTGGCTTGAGTTCACGGTTAAGTTTAGCCAACTGCTCATTATACTCAATGTACAGCTTGGCAAACTTGTCATACTCCTTCTTGGTGAGGTTAGCGTTCTCCTTTATAAAGCGAAGGGACGCATTGATCATCTGCTCATCCCTGTCCTGAGCCATGATGGATGGCTGAGACAGGAATAAACCTGCAAGTATCAGCAATGCTGTCCACAACTTCTTCATATCAGTTGCCGTAATAGTTGCTCATCATTGAATAGACGCCAAGCTCGTCGGCTGTCATATTCTGGAAAAGTTCATCAATGCTTGCGCACTGTGAGATATTCTCGTAATCGGGAATATCAAGACCACCTCCAAACGGGTGGATGAACAGCAGCGCTACAGCTGCTACGCTGGCTGCGCTTGCAAACAGGGCCACGATCTTGCGCTCACGGTTCTGCTTACGCTGCTTGCCAATCTGGGATACAACCCTCTCAGTCATATCATCCAGGAAATGCTCCGGCATCTTGTAGGGCATCTCCCTGCTAAGTCCTTCCAGATCAAAATCTTTCATAACTGATGTTCTAAAATATAATCCTTTATCTTCTGTACTGCGTAGTGATAGTTGGTTTTTAGCGTATTCACGCTATCGCCTACAATCTGGTGAATCTCCTCATAACTCTTGTCATCATAGTATCTGAGGTTGAACACCATCTTCTGCTTGGCCGGCAGCAAGGCTATCGCCTCCTGCAGGAGTACCAGAGTCTCATCGGCATTGGGACCTGCCTCCTCACGAACGCTGTCTTTAAGGGAATCTCCCAGATCATCGACCGACATCGTGAAACCGGCACGGTTCTTAAGCAGTTTGAGGCTCTCATTAGTTGCTATCTTGTAGAGCCATGATGAAAGCGGATACTCATTGGAGTATGTACTCCTGTACTTGTAAACGTTTATCATAGTCTCCTGCAAGCAGTCCTCGGCATCATCATGGGCCACCACCATTCGGCGTATGTGCCAGTATAACGGTTCTCCGTATTTCTTCATGATGAGGCGTACGGCCTCCTCTACGTGACTGTCATCACATAGCAGACGGGCAATGGATTCGTCGCTAACTGTAAGAGATCCTTGGCTGTTCACTATGTTACTCTCCTCACGTTTCATCCTTAATATAAATGTCTCAACAAAAGGTTAAATCAACCGTTATATTTTTTGATTCAAAAGGAAAGGCCAGCCTCTTGAACGGCTGGTCTTTCCCTGATGATCAATATGCTTCCTGATGGAAATAGTCAAAGTCTGCATATCCGCCGGCCTGCTCTGTGCAGAAACTGTAAAGACCGGTACGGTATCCTGTAAAGTAATCCAGGCTGAATGACATCTGCAGGGTTGCATCAACATCATTCCAGTTCTTTCCGTCCAGGGAGTAGCTCATGAATGCCTGGTCTGCACGCTCACCCTCTTCAACAGGAGTGAACACGTAACGGATCTTGAGCCATACCTTATCCTGTGTAAGAGGTATACGCAGAGCCTCTGTATCAGGACTGGGAGCATTGTCTGCCTGCTGAGGTCCACGACGACGTCCCATATTACGGTGTGTCATGGCAACAAGGCTCTTGGAACCGTCGGCAGCAACCTCTACGCCAATGGTGCAGTAATTGCTTTGGAAAGCCACAATTCCTGCCCTGTCGCCGGCTTTCATGCCGCTGGCGTCCAAACATACCTCACTCCAGCAACGAGGGCCTACAGTGCGCTGTGTGAGCGTATTGCGGGCATCCATTACATTGGTTGCCATCTGGCCTGTCTTAAGGCGCAACCAACCCTTACGGTCGGTAACTGACCAGGCGCTGTTGTCAGGCTTATGGCTCCACTGCCAAACCAGGTCCAGTTCATTCTTCTTGTAGCTGAACTCATCATTTGCCCAGGTACGGTTCTTGCCGCTCTCAGGCAGATTGACGGTAAACTGCTTCACAGGCTTGGTGTCATCACCCAAGATAGGCCATCCGTCCTCCCATTTTACAGGTTGCAGGGTAGGAATACGTCCTACACCACCGTGATCCTGGAACATGATAGAGTACCAGTCACCGTTCTGGGTCTCAATGATTGCACCCTGGGCAACACCGTCGCCACGGCCGTCAAATGCACCGCTCAGTATGACCTTACGCTCATAGGGGCCAAACAGCTCCTTGGAGCGCCATGCAGTCTCTGTACGTACACCGCCGCTTGGCCAGTCAATCTCCAGGATGTAGTAGTAATCACCTATATGGTATATATGGGCACCCTCGGCACGCAGGTTGAATCCCTGACGCGGAGAGTCAATAAGTATCTTCTCCTCGGCACCTGCCTTAATGGCCGATCCGTCCGGCTCAAGCTCAATTATACGCAGCTCACCGTTACCCCAAACCACATAGAGATGACCATCCTCAAAGAGCATGGATGCATCATGGAACGGACGGTTAATGACTGAACGCTCCCAGTTACTCTTGGTAATATCCTTAGTCTTGTATATATATGTCTTGTTCTGGTCATTGGCTATGAAAAGTGCATAGAATGTACCGTTCTCATAACGCAGGGATGTAGCCCACTGGCCCTTGCCATAGGCATTGCGGCCGTTACGCAGGTTGTAGACATCATCATCCTCAAGAAAGTCATATACGTAGCTGATTATCTCCCAATGAACCAAATCCTTGGAGTGCATGATAGGTGCACCCGGGCAGAAATACATGGTAGTGCTTACCATATAGTAGTCACTGCCTACACGAATCCAGTCATTATCAGGGATATCAGTATAGGTAAGGGGATTGACACATTCAGTTGTCTTGTTCTTGGCAGAACAACCTGACCATGCCAGAAGCATGGTCAAGGTTATTGTAAGTATAGTCTTTGTTTTCATGTCACACATAATAGTTCAGGTTATCAATTAAAGGTAAGCCAGTCAACCTGGATGTTACCGTCGGTAATCATTCTTACCTTAAGATTATGAATGCCCTTGGCAGCACCCTTTACAGGAGCGTCAACGGTAACCATCTGGCGGTCAGCGGGAACATCTACAGTAGCAATTACATTGTTGCCCTGCAGGATCTCAAGCTTACCGGCCGACGGAGCTACAACCTTTACGGTAACCTTCTTGGGAGCCTTCTTAAACTCAACTGTGTTATACTGAGCCCATGCATTCTTCTCATAGAATACGGTCTTCCAGCCTGCAAAATAGTTGCTGGGCTCCAGATAAGCAATAGAGTCACCGCTCTGGCTGAGAGCAGTGTAACGGTCCAGCTGGATCTGAGTATTTGACTGGGTTACACCGATACCGCGCAGAGTAGGCTTAACCATCTTGATTTCACCCTTCTCATCATCAAAGAATATGCTGTCAGCGCAAACTGAACGGTTCTTGTCAAACTCAGGTGAGTAGTCATTGTGATGGTAGAACAGATAGGTCTGGCCCTTGAACTCTATGATTGAGTGATGGTTGGTCCAGCACTTGTTGGCATGCTCCTCAAAGAATACGCCCTTGAACTCATAAGGACCAAAGATATTGTCAGCTACGCAGTAAGCCAGAACCTCCTCTACGTCACGTGCCCAGGGGAAAGTCATGTAATACTTGCCACCATGCTTGTAAAGGTACGGACCCTCAACAAGACCCTTGGTGGGAACGCCCTCTACGCGGTGACGGTCAGCAGGATCAGTTGAGACTGACTTCCAGTCATCAGCAAGTTTTGTAATGGTGATACCGGGCATAACCAGATAAGCCTGACCGTCATCATCAACAAAGATACAGGGGTCAATACCACCTACGCCCTCAATAGGAGTAGCCTCAGGGGTGTAAGGACCCTCAGGATAGTCTGATGTGCAGATACCTACACGGTTACCGCCCATACCACGACGTCCGTTTGCGCTGGGCTGGGGTTTGGCACCTGCGGGGAAGAAGAAATAATACTTACCGTTATTGGGGTTCTGCTTACAGTCAGGAGCCCACATTGAGTAACCTTTCTCATTCACCCAGGGAGCGCTCCACTGGCTTACAATCATACCATGATCTGTCCAATCAGTAAGGTTGCTTGATGAGAATACATGATAGTCTGCCATGCAGAACCAGTCCTTACGGCTATACTCTGCAGGAGCCTTGATATCATGTGAAGGGAATACGTAAACACGGTCACCTACAACCAGAGCTGACGGATCGGCCGAGAACTGGTCACGGATGATAGGATTCTGTGCCTCAACGGCAATGCCGGCAAGCATCAAAGCTGCCAGAAAGGTGAATTTTGCTTTCATCTGTTGATTATAATGAGGTTAATAATATACATATTTGGTTTTAGCTCATAAAGATACCCACTTTTGGACAAACGGCATAACAGAGGTTGCAAAAAAGTAATAAAAAGAGAATGGGCGGGGAGCCTAGCGCCCTCCGCCCATTCATTATAGGTCAATTGTTACCAGATATTACTCAACGAATACTGTCTTGGTAATAATCTCATCACCGATTGTGATCTTCTGGATGTAAGCCTGACCCTTCTCAAGTACAGTTACCTGGATACCACCAAGTGTGAAGTACTCGATCTTAGCATCTACAGCCTCAACATCACCAACTACGGTAATCAGAGCATTCATCTCATCAATAGCCTTCTGAGCAGCAAGAGCGTAGTTGAATGTTGCATCCGTAGCAAGGAACTTCAGAGCGAAGTTATCAGCAGATGAAGAACCGTCTTTTGACTGCAGTTCAAGGAAGATATCCATCTTACCATCATTAACCTTAATGCTGTCAAGAGTTGCAGACTTAGCGCCATCGGCTTCAAACTTAGCTACATATTCATCAGCAGTTGTTGTAGCCTTGAAGGTTGTAGCAGCATCAGTTGCAGCATCAAGACTACCGAACGGAACTGACAGATTGTATACACCTACGGGCAGATCATCGAGACTTGTGCTCAACTGAGCCTGTGAGTTCCAGTCAAGTGTAAGAGCACCATCGAATACGGGAATACCCTTGCTGAGGTTGCTGTAATCTTTATTATCAGGAGTTACCATGCTGTGACCACGACCTGTGATGAATGACTTAACAGTCCAACCCGGGAATACGTTGTCATAGTCAGTACCATAGAGAAGTACCCAGATCTTCTTGCCAAGAGCATCCTGACCCCACTGGTGACCAATCTTCATGATCTGTGAACCAGGATTGTTCTCACCCTTACACTCAGCATCATTCCTTGAGTTAGGCAGCTCCTTAGAAGAGTTGTCAACAACAGGACCTGTAATAGTGGCATAGAGGTGATAGTTCTTGATGAACGGAGTAAGATCTACAACACCGATTGAATCGCCGTTAGCAATCTTAGAATAGAGAGCAGCCTTGATAGCAGCCTTCATTACGTTAGCAAGACCATCATCATCAGAATCAATGTTATCAATGCGACCCTGAATCTCAGCGGTAGCGTCACCGTAGCTAGCACCTACAGACTTAGCAAGCTTGTCAAGAGCCTTGATACGGATAGATACTACATCTGCAGCCAGAAGCTTAACATCAAGTGCCAGCTTAATCTCATTAAGAGAAGCCATCTGACCCTTAAGCTCGTCATCGGTAGCAGCTACAGCGTCAAATTGCTTGGCAGCCTTGATAGCCTCGTCAAGATTAGCTGACTCGGCAGCAAACTTGCTAGCCTTAGGATCAGCCAGTGACTTCTCGGCGTCAGTAATAGCAGTTGTGAACTGGTCATTGATAGCCTGACGATCATCAACAGCCTTAATGCCGTCATTCATTGTCTTAGTATCGGCAGCGATTACGCCAGGAGCCTTCTCTGCATATGCATAGTCAGACATAGCTGTCTTTGTCTCCTTCAGAGCGGTTACTACTGCAAGACCCTCAAATGCCTTGAGTGAGTCAGCGTAAACTGCCAGTTTCTTCTCAACATCAGCGAATGCCTTGTCGAATGCATCAACAGTATCCATGTGGAGCTTGAGAGCGCTTACAGCAGCATCAACCTCCTTACCCTCAGTCTCATAAACGCTGGGCAGGTTAACCATAGTAGCCTTCTGGGCAGCGATGAATCCATCAGCAGTAGCCTTAACGTCAGTCAGCTTTGTGTAATCAGCACCGCGATACTTGGCAGCATCAGCAGAAGCAAGCATCTTGGCAGCAGAAGCAATAGCTGTATTGATTTTGTTAACAGGACCATCTGAGAGAGCACCAACATTGGTGATATGGATGTCACTGTACAGAGTACCGTTCCAGTTAGCAGCCTTTGGCATCTCAAACTCTATGATATAAGTACCATCAGCAGGAATGTTGATGACATAGTTCATAGCGTCAGCGGTAGAGATTACATAGTTGGTTTTCTTACCGTCACCGTTGGGAATGTGGTTGGTCGGAGTGAATGTGCCTACGAGAGTCTTATCGTCGGTAGCAACTTCACTCGGCTTCTTATCCTCTGTAGGAGCAGGATAGAAGTAGAGGTTTGTAGCTGACTTACCATCCCAACCTAAAGCATAGAATGAGAGGTTGTATGTACCCTTATTGAGATTGATATGGTACTCTTCATCACCTACACCGATAAAGAGGTGAGCGTCAACACTGGTACCACGGGGGCAGAGATAGTATGCGCAATCCATCTGACCGGCATCGCTGTATCTGTATAGACGGCTACCTTTACCCTTGGCACCGGTACCCAGAGTATAACTGGTACTAGTACCATCGATAATTGCGGTACCCAGGCAAACAGCCTCAGTTGCGTTAGCGGGTACATTCCAGTTTGTCTCAAAGTAGGTAATAATCTCAGGATTAACTGAGAAATCACCAAAGTGATAGTTAAACTTAACGGGATCACCGTAATCCTCTGAGTTGTTCAGATCAGGATTCTTGAGGTGTGTAACCTGCTCGAATGAGAGAACATAGTCACCTGCCAGATCATCTGTGTACTCAGCAGGACGCTCAATAGTAGTCAAACCATTAATCTCACCAGCAGGATAATCCTTGATGTTCCAGTACTCCTCCTTGCCGTTACCGCGCAGGATAACCTTGGTCTTAGCTGAGAGCTTACCGATGTTATCAAATGAAAGGTTCTTAGAGAACTTGAATGTAAAGGTTCTTGTTTTAGGATCAAGACCGAAAGTTCCATCCTCATAAGGCTCCTTCTGGAGTACAGGGCAAAGCTCTGCAAGAGACTTAACGGGCTGCTTGGTAACAGGGCTGATACCGATTGTAGGGTTAAGAGTTGCAATCTCATTGTGGAAGTCAAATACGGGCTTACCTGACTTAACCCAAACTGTATCCATACCGTTAGGATACTGGTCGCCTGTATACTTAAGCTTCAGGTCATCAGATGCAACTGAGTTGAAGAATGATACAAGAACTGAGTCAGCACCGTCAAAGCTACGAGCATCGCCAGTATCCTCATAGGGCTCAGTCCACATATACATGTAACCGTCACCCTGGTACTCAGCTGAGAGGATAGGAACCTGCTCCCATTCTTTGGTACCATCTACATCCCAAAGAGCCCATACATCGAAGTAGTTACCGGGCAGCTGTACGGCAGCAATCTTGTTTAGATCCTTGGCAGCCTGTGCAAGGTCACCCAGGTTGGTCTTATAACCAAAGTCAACGCGGAGCATCTCACCGGAGTACTCAACACCGGCAATCCATGACTTGGTAAGTGAAAGATTATCTACATCAAACTGTGTTGAGTCTGAACGGAAAGCCAGACGAACAAAGAACTTATCAGGCTGCTGAACGAACTTGAGGACTGCTGAATCACCCTCAGCAGCAACTTTACCGTCTGCGTCAACCTTAACATTCCAATCCCAGTCATTGTTCCAATAGTAGCTGAGCAGATAAGCCGAAGCTCTACCTACAGAGTCATTGTTGTAATATGACATAAGGGTAATCTTGTTCCACTTGCCAACCTCAAGGTTTGTGTAGTCAGTCTTATCGGCAAATGACTTGTAAGATACGTTACCGTCACTACCCTTTACACCGTAGCTGTCAACCAGGAAAGGCTTCTCTGAGTGGAAGTAACCACGCATCAGGTCAAGTCCGATTCTGGCCTTTACACCCTTCTGGAGCTTGGTCTGCATGGTAGGCTTAACGAATACGGTTACACGGTAAGATGAGTTGTTCTCAATAGGAAGATTACGTACAAACAGGTTACGACGGTACTCGGGTACGTAGTGATCCTGATCAGTAGCAGTTTCATCATGAGTAGTGCTCCAACCTGACTGCTTACCACCACCACGGTTAGCAGTACCCTTACTGGTAGCACTGGTGTAACGGAAGTACTGACTGCCACCATCCTCACCGTAACGGTCCAGACCATACTCCTTATTACCACCCTCACCATGCTGGGTTGCATCAGTGTGATCCATAATGGCATGAGAATCCCACTGCAGAGTAGAATCATCAGGCCATGCGGCATCAGTTCTCATGACACCGTCATACATATCAATAAGAGTATCACGAACGCCGGCAATCTCCCATTCTGCATCACCGTTATAAATGTTGGTACCGCCGGAAGGGTTGTCGGATTTAGTTCTCTTATAGTAGGTTACCTGCTCGATCTTGTCAACAGGTTCAGCCTGCCATGTGTACAGAGTTGTAGGACGCTTGGGATCCGGATTAAGGCGGATAGTCTGCCAATCCTTAGAACCCTCAAAGTCCTGAATGAAAATCTGTTTTGCATCGTCTGAATAACGGGGAGGTGTTAACGGTTCATCCTCCTGTGCAAAAGCAGACACATTAAACAGGATCAAACCTGCAAGTAATAAGTCTCTTTTCTTCATAATGAATAAGTTTAGTGAATAATTAGGTAAAAAAATCTTTTCTCTTTAAGTTAAACAGTTAAATAATAACTCTCATATATAATATGTCTGCACCAATGCCCTTTCCATCCTGTATGGGTGGAAAGAGCATATGGAACAGTCAGTATTATAATCAATATCCATCATTCTCCTATCAAAGGCAGGAACCAGTTCTTACTGTCCTTAAGACGATTGTAAAGGGCTCCGTCCTTAACTGAATAATCCTCATCCTCCATAGTAGCGGTACTACGTGACGCTACTCTCTTGGCCAGGAACTCTGTATCATAAAGACCTGAAGTTGCGCGGTGCATTGAGATACGCATAAGGTCACCGAATCTGTAACCCTCAAAGCATGTCTCCAGACCCATCTCATCAATCAGGTACTCCTCAACAGCCAGGATAGACTTTTCAACTCTCTGTAAAGAGTCAAGTCCGGTAGTGTCAATGCCCATCTTGATAAGCTTGTTGTCAATTGTGTAACGCTTATCAAAGGCAGCATCACCGCAACCTCTTGAGTGGATACCCATGGTGTTTCCGCCATCAATATGTGAGTTTACTCTAATGATAGAGGCGCCGTCAATTGTTCTGGAAACAGACTCAAAGTCCTCACCCATAGGACTAACCCTCTCAAGGTCATAACGAACCTGCTGGAAGCCTGCGTTATTCTGGCCACGACTGTATATCAGGAAGTTGGTGGTGTTTACCGTACCGGTTGTATCCTCCATCCAACTCAGATAGTCTATGCCGAATGACTTGGCTTGCTCAAGTTCACTGGGACAAGTAAGATAAAGAGCTATTAATTCATCATCACAAAGGCCTGATTTAAGGATAGCAAATGCCATCTGGGGGCATCCAGCCCTATTCAATGCCTCTGCAAGCCTCAAATATACGACATCATTACGGTACAAACAAATTTTTTCAGGATTAATTTTAATTAACTTTTGTTCAACCAAACTAATATTTGAGGAGGTGTACTCATCGACAGTCCTGTTCTTCTTGGTGAGGATTGTCTGGAGACGGAGGTCACCGCGACGCAGAGTATCAAGCTGGTCATACTTGTTGGTCATATACTGACAGGAGTCAATGATGGTACCGTTGGTCTTACGGTCCTGGAGGTTAATCCAGTGATAGCAGTAATCCTGACGTGAACTCAGACTTGTCAGTCCGTTAGAGCGGGTAAGCTGATACCAGTAATCATTATCTACGGATGAATTGAAGATATTGGGCAGGTCACTTACAGTGCCGCTGTACTCATCAATCTCCATAGGAATGTAGCAGATAGGCTTGGCATTGTCACCAAAGGTTGATGAGTAAGTGTCACCGTTGGGATCCAGATAAATCCAGTCACCGCCGAACCATGTTACACGACCTGTACCGGTTGTAACCAACTTGTCCTCATTACCTGAAAGATAGTCATGATAGTACTTGGCGGCCTTGCCATACTGCTCTGACCAAAGAGCCAGGTCACCCATGATTATGCGGACAGGAATAAAGAACTGTGATGATGTATGGGTGGCAGACTTGTCACCGGTACCGGTAGTCTCACCGCCCAGCTCACCGTAGCTGGGGGGCAGCTCATCAATGAAACGCTCCTCAAAATCGGTAAGAAGGGTATCTGCAATCTGCTTGATGTTAAGCTTGGGCAGTTTACTCTTGTCGGCATCACTACCGCTCAGGATAGGTTTGGTAGTGAAGTATACATCACCGTAAACCTGTGCAAGCTGCAGATAGGCCCAAGCTCTGAATGAGAGGACTGCAACATACTCACGCAGGAACACGTTCTTGCGGTTACGTGTATATGCGGTATCGGCATGAGCCAGGAAATAGTTACAGTTATTGATTACTGCGTAGTAATCAGTAGGATTGTTGTAACGGTTTGTCTTGGACAGGTTCTGGAAATCATACCTGTAGAGCTCTGCCAGATCCTTATTGGCATGGCTGGATGTAGCAACAAGATCACCTCTAACCTCACCCAGTAAGACACTGCGATCAGCTATCTTTTGCATGGTCTTGATAATACCCAGAACTGAGTAAACAGTATCTGTAGCCTGATCCAAAGTGTTCTCATAATCATACAAGACAATCTTTGAATCAACCTTGAACATATCCTCGCAGGAGGTAGCGGCCATAACAGTCAATGCCATCAGAACCGCCGATATAGTATTCTTAAGTTTCATTTTTACTAAATTCTATTAGAGGTTAATCTTAAGTCCTAATGAGAAGTTGGTTGACTGAGGCAGCAAACCACGGTCTACACCACGGGTCAGTATGTTGTTACTTGATGAGAACTCAGGATCTGAACCCAGATACTTGGTAAGAGTAAACAGGTTGTTTGCAGAACCCCAGATGGTAACTCCCTGCAGATAGGTGCTGCGGATAGGAACTGAGTAACTCAGGGTTATGTTCTTAAGACGCAGGTATGAGCCGTCCTCAATCCAACGGTCTGAGAAACGGTTGTTTCCGTGAGGATCACCAAATGATGCACGGGGAATATCAGTCTGCTGTCCCTCGGCAGTCCAACGGTTTGTCATAGCAACAGTCTGGTTCATGAAACGTGAACCGCTCTCAAGCAACATACGCTGGTAGTTGTAGATATCACCACCTACAGAATAAGTGAATGTAGCACTGAGTGAAAGGTTCTTGTAACCGAACTTTGTAAAGATACGGCCGTAGAAATCAGGATTGGGATCACCGATGATGGTCATATCTTTCTCATCGATGACATTGCCTGCATCGCCGTCAACATTTACGAATCTAACATCACCGGCTACGAACGGGGTGTCAACACCGGTGTCAGATACCATGTGCAGGCCTGAAGCCTTGGCATCGGCATCGGTAGAGAATACACCTGCGGTCTTATATCCGTAGAATACGCCTACAGGCTGACCAACCTCCGTGCGGATTATACCGTCGCAGTAGTTGTACTCAACAGCGTCACCCGGCAGAGCGGTTACCTCATTCTTATAGTGTCCTATGCTGGCACCAGCCTCCCACTTGATGAGTTTGTTGTTAAGCAGCTTAACATTAAATGAAGCGTCAAATCCCTTGTTTGAGAGAGATCCACCGTTACTCCATGTCTCAGGCAGACCGGTAAGATATGAGAGTGAGCTGATAGAGAGCAGGTTGTCAGTATTGCTGCTGAATACGTTTGCAGCTACATTGACACGGTTGTTCCACAGGTTCATCTCAATTCCGGCAGTGAGCTTGGTTGTGGTCTCCCACTCAAGAGTGGTGTTACCGATATTGGCCAGAGCAAGACCGTTCTTACCCAGGATCTTTACAGGTGAGAAATAACTCTTGGAAGCTGAATCATCAAATCCGTCATTACCGGTAATATCAAAACCTGCATTTACCTTAAGATAGTTGATGAAACCTGCATTGAACCAAGGCTCAGCTGAAACAACCCATGCACCGGCTACTGAGGGGAAGAAGCCCCATGGCACACCGAACATCTGTGTTCCGTTTGAAACGCTTCCGCCGAAACGTGATGATGATGATACACCAAGACTGGCAGATACGTAGTACTTCTCCATATAGTTATAGTCACCCTGAGCCCACCATGTCATAGAAATATCCTTGGTGTCTACACCGTTGGTGTTCTTGTACTGGAGTGAACTGGTCATGTTAGGAGTCTTATCGTTACCTGAGTTGTAACCGGTCATTGAAACCTGATAAGTTGAATTGTTCAGATAACGGACACCACCACGTACATCGATGTCATGAGCTCCAAGACGTCTGTTATAGGTAAGGTATGTATCACTGCTGAATCCGTCAGACTTGGCGTTCATAGCAGAAACACTGTTGTCAATACCCTTACCTACACCCTCAAGATCAAAGCTGGGAGTACCGTAAAGAGGAGTGTAGTAGTTCTCATCGGCGTTAACCAGAGTATAAGCAAAGTGCTCATAGAGGTTAAGTCTCTTACGCTTTCCAAGCTGGAATCTGGGAGTAAGAGAGAGTGTGATCAGACGGTTTCCGAAATAGTTCTTGTTGATACCCTCGGCATTCTTAAGAATTGACAGCGGGTTGGCAAGTGAAGCCTTGTCACCCAGAACCTCCTTAAGATAATCATCCTCCTTTGAAAGGTAGGGAGTAAGCTGACCGTCGTCATCATAAGCATAAGGTGACAGGAACGGAGACTTGATGAATGACAGGAAAGCAGGTGAGTTGATAAGGGCGTTATCAATATGCTCAGGAGCACCGTCATCACGCAGGTCACGGGTAATATCACTGTAGTTTGCATCAAAGCGGAGAGTGATACGGTTACCCAGGATAATATCAGAGTTAAGGCGCAGGCCAAAACGTGTGAAATCATTGTCAACCAGTGTAGCATCACCCATGGCATAACCTATGGAGAGGTTGTAGTTGGCTATTTCATCACCACCCTGAACGTTCACGTTGTAGTTCTGGATAAATGCATCCTGGAACACATCCTTAGTCCAGTCAGTATCATTGTGATAAGAGTTGTAGTAGAAATAGTTGGGGTCATTCTGCAGGAACTTGAACACGTTCATGGTAGTACCTGTAGTACCCAGCAGCTCTGATGTGTAAGCTCTGTACTGGCTTGCATCCATCATGACAGGCAGCTTAGGCATGGTCTGGAAACTACCTATAAGATTAACGTCAATCTTGGTGGCCATGCTCTTGTTACGTTTACTGTTGATAAGGATGACACCATTGGCACCCTTGGCACCATAGATACCGTAACCGTTCTTAAGAACCTGGACAGACTCAATATCCTCAATCTGGATGTTGGCCAGAAGGTTGTTATAGAATCCGTCATGCATGATGGTACGGTCATAACCCATATCTACAATAACACCATCCAGTACAACCAGAGGCTGTGTGTTGATGTTGAGAGAGTTGATACCGTCAATCTGCATGGCAGCACCAACGCCTATCTGACCTGAACGGATGATTGAGAGGACACTACCCTGCAGTGACTGCTGGATCTGATTGTCAACCTCAATGTCAGCACCCAGATTGGCTATACGTGCACCCTCAGAACTGGTGGCCACGGTCTGGTTTGAGTAGATCTCTGAGAATACGTCAGAGAACAACTTTACGTTTACATCATCTACACGACCGTTAAGAGGGCAGACCATTGTGTTGCATCCCTCAACAGAGAATATGAGAGATGATACATAGTCAGGCAACTTTATTGAGTAGGAGCCGTCACCCTTGGTCATTGTAGAATGGAGGGCGTTGTTGTAGGCCTGAACCTTGACACCCGCCAGGGGAGTGCCGTCGGCTGCATCGGTCACGAAACCTGTAACTATAATCTCATTGGATTCGGCCTGGGCAGAGGCTGGAACAGACATGAACATTAACATGCCGGCCAGACTCAAACGCACAAACTTTTTTACGAATATATTCATATTGCTAAGCTTTTTTATCATTCAAAAACCGGTTCAAGTATAATGCAGTCCAACCACATTTTCTTGGTCAGGTCATTACCCTTATTACTGTTAATTGTCAATCTCAACTTTGGAGTTCCGCTCTCATAGTTTCCGTAAGGCATCTCAAATGACTTGTCATGAACTTTTGCAGTAGTACCGATGATAATGGTATCCGGAACATACTTTGTGGTACCTACATTGTAGGTTATAGTCTTGGATTTATCCTTACCGGTATAAAGAACCTGGGGAGGATTGGAGAGATACTCAATTCTGAATGAAGCCTTGCTGGCCATATCCTCCTCAACATTACGGAAGAATACCACCTTGATACGGTATTTACCCTTAAGTGTATTGGCGATAGCGTAGTCAGCTGACCAGGTAGTTGCAAGGTTTGAGACCTCCATGACACGGGCCCACTTGTAGGTGCTGTCCTTGGTCATATACTGAGCTGACTTGGGTCTCAACTGCCAGGCATCACCGGGAAGAATGATATTCTCAGCCTCAATCTTGATAGTACGACGGAACACTGAGTCTGAGTAAGGCCAGTTGTCACTTACGTAGATGACACCGTTACTGCAGACAATAGAGTCAATTATACCCTTCTTGGTTGCAGGATTATAGTCAGCAAAGATGCCACCGTCTTCATAAGGCTTGGCGAATACATGATAGGGATACTTCTCAGTCATACGCTCTGACCACCTGAACTGGGTAGAGGTAGCTGAATCCTGCAGATGTTTCTGATTCCTGTTAAAGAAGGCATCAGTAATCATGGCTATATTGGTCCAGTAGTTCTTCAATGAGTCTGCACCCTTGATTGAGGTTTCATACTCATAATAAGCGCTGATAGCTTCATATACTGAATCCCAAGTCTCAGGTCTGGGCAGCAGAATAATGAAGTTACTGTCCTCAACGTCAATATAACCGTATTTCTTGAGTACTGAGTTTGACCTGATGATAACCTTGTCAATATAGGTGATCTCACCGTTCTCATCGGCATCACCCTGGATACTGCGCTCCTCATCAAGTTCCTCTCTGGTAAACTTGGCAAGCCACTTGCCTAACTCACCCTTACGGTTGACATAGTCAAAGTCATCACCTTTGGCACTCTTGATAGTATAAGCACCGGTAATATAGTCATACAGGTTAGGTCTGTAAACAATATGTCCGCTAAGAATATGCAGGATACCGTTTGTGCAACGCTCATTCTTCTGCTGATATCCAACACCACCAATTGACTCATCAACAGAACGATAGGTCTTGTTGCTCATCATCTTGACACGCTCATGGGTCTCAGAACCAACCGGGTGGCTGAAACGTGCTATATGGTTAAGGATGAACTCTGTTCCAATCTTTCTGTGATCCTTATTTTCATCATCGATATCCTTTGTATACTCTGCCCACTCAGCATCAGACACTGATGAATTAAGAGGCAGCCAAACGGTAAGGAACTGATTGTCATTAAGGAAATCCCAATATGTGAGGATAGACAGACTGTCTCCGATGAACATATAGGTGGACTTAAGAGTCTCAACGAACTTGCTTGCCTCCGGGATAGCGGCAATAGTCTTGCCGAGTGAGGCAACAGACTCGTTTCCATCCGAGTGAACGCTGTAATGGTCCTTCCAGGTATCACTTTCACATGATGCCATAACCACCACAGACATTAATCCAAGAACGGACTTAGTTATCAGTTTGATATATTTATTCATAATGCTATTGTTTTAGTTATTTGGCTTTCTGGATAACCTCATCAGTGCGCTGGTAAGCAGGATTCTGCTTAAGCTTGTCATTGATCTTTATCTCTTCCTTATTGAGGGGCAGGAACAGACCGTAGGGGTTATTGAACTTGATCTCAATAGACCTGGTGTTACCCTCATACTTACCCTGAACAGCGGTAAAGATATCCTTTGACTGACCGTTACGCATAGCCTGTCTAACCAGGTCAAACCAACGCTTGCCCTCAAAGAGGAACTCACGGCGGCGCTCATCAAAGACAAGCTGCTCAAAGTCTGATACAGTCTTGTAATCCTCAATCTTAAGGCTGGGAGCAACTGTAATCTGCTCCTTACCGATAGCACGGTCATAAACCGCACTGATCAGCTCAAAGGCATCATTAATGGCCTTAGTGGAGTCTGCGGCATTGGCAAATCCTGACTCCTTGGCCTTCATGATCAGAGCCTCGGCCTGCATGAGCATTACCTCTGTGTAACGGTAAATGATCCAGTTGGGGCTGCCACCGTTTGACTGACGTACAGCACCCGGACGGTTGTTGTTCTGAGTACCGGTAATTGTAAGGGTACCTCCGTCAAGTTTGTAGTCCATCTTCTGGTATACATACTTTACGATACCGTAGTAAGAACCGGACTTGAGCAAATCCTCATGATAACGGGTATCATAGACAGTCTTGAATACGGATGTTCCGTCACCTATCTTACCTATCGGGGTATAAGCCTTTACCCTACCGGTTGTAGGATTGGATCCGTTGTAATAATTGGATACAAAGTTGCTGGACCTGTCAGTTCCGTAAGGCAACTCAAACAGGGACTCAAATGAGTTTCCGCTACCGAATATCTCGTTATATGCAAGACCTGACTGATTCTCACCGTCAGTTGTCTTGATAAGAGGATACTTGTCATACATAAGAGATATGTTGAGTGATGTACCCTTCTGCTCAAGGAGAGTCTGGTAATCAACTCTCTTTACACTGTCCACATACTGGCAGCACTTGATGCAGTTGTCCCAGTCACCCTTCCACAGATACATATCGGCAAGCATCGCGTAGATGGCGGCACGTGTAAAACGTGATGAGTTGGCTGCATTGGTAAGGTCTTTCTTAAGATGCGGCCATGCCCAGTCCTTTACGCGGTCCAAGTCATAGATAAGTGAATCCAGAACCTCATCAAACGGAGTCTGACCGATAAAGAAGTCATGGGTATCATCAATTGAAGGAATGGTTACATAAGGTACATCCTTGAATGCACGCATCATGTACCAGTAGCACAGAGAACGGATGGCAATAGCCTCAGCCTGATGTGCACGTAACTGACCTCCACGATAATTAGGATCCTTCTTGTGAACCTCGGGGGCAAAGTGAAGGACCGTATTGGCGTAGTTGATGGTCTTATAGAAGCAGAGGTATGTGGTGAGCTCATTGTTCTCATTGATGTTCTCATCAATAAACTTATTGAGGTCATCACTGCTCTGTGTGTTGTCTGTTCCGGATACGATATTATCTGAGCGGAACTCACCCCACGCTGCCATTCTGAGCTGACAGTCTGAAGACTCAAGGGCTGCATATGCACCGCGGAGAACACTCTCTACGTCAGACTCATCTGTCCAGAAGTTTTCCAAAACCACCTCATTAAGAGGCATCAGTGTGAGGAAATCATTGCAAGATGAAACAGTGAGTCCCATCATTGCCACAAGTATATATGATTTGATCTTTTTCATATTATCCTACCTTTAAGATTAGAATCGTACTGAAACATTGAATGAGACTTGTCTTGCACGAGGAGTCTGTGCGTTATCCTTGGCAACGCTACCACGGCCACCACTACCGGCACTCTCAGGATCCAGACCTGAATACTTGGTAAAGGTGAGAACGTTGTTAAGGTTAGCTGTGAACCTGATGTTGCTTACGTGCAGCTTCTTTACAAGCTTAGGATCAAGGCTGTAACCGAGGTTAGTACTTGTCCAACGCAGGAATGAACCATCCTCTACATAACGGTCAGAACCAAGGTAGTTGTAACCGTACTGGTTAAGGGCACGAGGCATAACGGTCTCATCACCCTCAACACGCCAACGCCAGTTAACGGCAGCTGATGTATTGTCGGTGTTGTACATTGCCTCGGCATTCATACGTGAACCGTTTACGATTCTGTTACCGTAACGGAAGCTGAAGTTGTTACTCCATGAGAGACGTCCCCAGCTGATATTGAAACGGAAACCACCGTTCAGTTTAGGAAGTGAGCTACCCAGGTAGACGATATCAAGCTCATTGATGTTACCATCATAGTTGATATCCTCATAGATGGCATCACCACCCACGAACTCATAGTTGGTACGACCTGTACCATAGTCATACATCATAGGACGGGTGTACATTACACCGTTCTTCTCAACTGCAATGACATTACCGTCTGCATCTCTTGCAACAGGAGCGTTAGGTCCGCTTACGCCGGGATCCTCAACCGCACTCCACTTGCTGTACTGATATACACCATGGCTCTTGAAACCGTAGATAGAACCGAATGCATTCTTAAGAGCTACATATGAGAGGTATGAACCGTTCTTGTAGTTAAAGTCATTGGTCATCTTCTCAAGCATGGTAGGATTCATCTCCAGAATCTGGTTGGTGTTGTCGGCAAAGTTAATACCGCCGCCAAAGTTGAAGTCCTGACCAAGGAGTCTGGTTGAATAGATACGGTTTGCATCGATACCCAACTCCCAACCCTGGTTACGGATCTTACCGCCGTTAACAACTGACAGTGAGCTGAAACCTGATGATGAAGGAATAGAATAACCGGAGTTAAGCAGATTAGATGTAATACGGTCATACCACTGAACGTTTACACTGATCTTGTCGCGGAAGAAACCTAAATTAAGACCTATATCATAAGAGTTGGTCTCCTCCCACTGCATGGTGCTAAGACGGATATTGTCAGGTTTCATTGAGGTCTCACCCATATAGGAGTCACCGCTTGAATACTTACTGTAGAACATACCGTCACTACCGGGAGAGTTACCCTGCAAAGCCCAGCTACCGGTGATACCCAACATACTCAGGTATCCGGCTCTTGCTATGCCCTGCATGAATTTCTCATCAATTACGTTCCAACGGGCTGAGACGCTGGGGAATGTAGCCCAACGGTTAGCATCACCGAATCTGGTGTTACCGTCAGTACGCCATCTGAAGTCAGCAGAGTACTTACTCTTATATGAGTAGTGTATAACACCGGAGATACCAATAGTACGGCTGCGGCTTGCACTGGTAGTCATGTTGTTTACATTACCCGGAAGAGCTATAGACTCAAACTTGCTGGGGATACCTGACAGGCCACCGCTCTGGCTCTTACCGTTACTCATACGCAACTCATAGTTCAAGTTCACCATGACGCTGTGGTTGGGGTTATTCAGGTGAGGTATGAACCTGAGGCTGTGGTTTGTAGTGATATTGGTATTCTTGCTGGAGTTAGCTGAAACGGAGTTGGCATTGCTGTCAGACCAACCGTTACGGGCCAGACTCTGAGGAGTGTAATTGTCAGTATTATCGTTTGATACGGTAAGGTTTACACTACCGTTATATGAGAGCTGAGTCTCACCGGCCTCCAGTCCAAGAAGGTTGTACTTAAGTGAGAAAGTAGAACCAATGTTGAGTGAGGTGTTTGAATTACCCTTCTCATGAGACTCTGCAACAGGGTTAGTGTTCTTAGGCAGGTTCTCATTTGCTGTAGGAAGCATGTGATAGTACTCACCTGTAGACTCATCATTCTTATCCTCGTAGTAGATGGCCAGGTTAGGCATCATCTTCATGGCGGTACCGATACCTGTAGAAACACCACTACGCTTTGAGTAGGTCATGTTGAAGCTGGTTGATACCGATATACGCTCTGATATGAAGTAGTCCAGGTTAAGACGGTTTGTGAAACGGTACATCTTCTGACCGATCACAGAAGCCTCCTGATCATCAAAACCGGCAGAGAGGTAGAAGTTAGCTTTCTCACCACCACCGTCAACTGTAACCTGATGTGAATGCTGCAGACCAACCTGCTCTACGGCACCTACCCAATCAGTATTGTTGTTGTACATGCGGTACTCTGAGAAATCCTCAACATAGTTGATCTCTTCAATACCGTCAACCAGAGTGGCATCCATCTTAGGATTAAAGAAGGCCTCCTTAAGATACATGGTGTACTGGTCACCGTTAAGGAGCTTGTAGCCGAGAGGCTGCCACTGGGCGTTCATACGATATGAGTAGCTTACACGAGTCTTACCGCGTGTACCACGCTTGGTCTTGATCTCCAATACACCGTTTGCACCACGTGAACCGTAAAGAGCGGTTGCAGAGGCGTCACGCAGAACGTTGATGGTTGCAATATCGTCAGGATTGATGTTAAGAAGCTCTGACACCTTCTCAGTATTCTGAGACTCATTGGTGTAGTCAAAGTTGTTCTTAAGGTTGCTCTCAATTTCCCAAATGATACCATCCACTACGATCAGCGGGTTGGCATCACCTGTCATTGTTGCAACACCACGAAGGTGCATGGTCGAACGGGCACCCAGGTCACCTGAGTTGAATACTACGTCCAGACCTGGAACACGACCCTGAAGAGCCTCATCGACCGTGGTGATGGCGTTATCCTCAAACTCAGACATATCAATGGTAGTTGTAGCGATACTCATCTCACGGATAGGAATAGGCAGAGGACCCTCAGCTACCTTCTCGGCTACGATATCAACAACATCAAGAGTGGTGTTGTCCTTCATCGTAATCTCAAAGTAGGTCTTGTTGATGGGAATATCTACTGTCTCATATCCTACGAATGATACTACAAGTCTGTCCTTAGGATTCTTAAGACGGAATGAGAAGTTACCCTCCATATCTGTGGTGGCCATATTCTGGATACGACCGGTAGCATCCTTCTCTACTACGTTAACCAACATCATAGGGCCGTCGGCATCCTCAATGACACCACTGATGATATCTCCGGCATTCTGGGCAAAAAGCGAACCGGACATAAAGACCATAGCCGCTGCCAAAGCCCCCTTAAATAATCTGTTTGTATGTTTCATCTTCAATTTATTTACAGATTAGAAATTAACTTCGCCGTTACACAACGCACCGTCGATAAGATGGATTACAGCGTAAGATGATGTCTCCAGCTTTGAAGTAGGAACATTGGTCAGCTCCTCTGATGAGGTGCTGCTGTAATCATTGGAATACTTCTTGAATACGTATTCACGGCTCATGATATTCCAGTAAGGAACGAGACCGTTCTTAACCTTCTGTACCTTTCTTACGTGACCCTTGGCATCGGTTACGTAAATGTCAGAACCTACATTAACTCTAAGCTTAGCGAACTGCTTGCTCTTGTTAAGGTAAGCGGTCTCATAATCGGCAGTACCCTGGTTGAACTCAGCATTGGTGTATACTGAGTTATCCTGGATATGGTACTTTATGAAGTTTACAAGCTCATCACACTTGACATTGATGAAATCATTCTTGAACGCGGTTGAATCATAGTCATCATCATCATCATTGGCAAAGATGAGAACGGGATCACTGGGATCAACTGTCTTGTTGAGATAAGTTGTATAGAAGATATTCAATGAATCTACCCATGCAGCGCTCTTCTGGTTGTCGGCAACATCATCATGAATATGCCACCATGCAGCCTTGCAGATGCTGTCCCAAAGGTTCAGGTCATAGGGGCTGTAGATGATACCGTCTTTGAGAAGTCTCTTGATAGAGTCATTCTGCGGTACGTAAACTGTATAGTTATAGGTGTTGAATGAAGATATGCACTTCTTTGAGCTGATATCCAGATCACCGTAACGGTCAGCAAATACGCCCTTGCCGTCACTGTTCTCAGCCTTTACCATCAATTTGAAGAACTCCTTGAACTCAGGATAGTTGGTTGAGTCTGAAAGGATGTCATAAACTGACTTTCTTGATGTCTGCAGAGGACGGTTGATAACGTATGTGATACCGTTACCGTCACTAGCTGTCATATCAAAACGCTTAACGAACTCAATCGGCTGTCCCTGCTCAATCTGCCATCCACCGGCAACCTGCAGCATGCTGATATCCTGATCGGGATCCTTAGTGTCAACGAATGTAGACTTGTTGAAACGGATAGCACCGCCACCCTTAGTGCGGAAGTATGCGAAACCATCGGCTCCCTCAAACTCACCGCTCTCAAGAGCGTCATAGTTCTTGTTGTTGAGCAGGATAATATGGTAATCCATGAAATCCTCAAGACGGTTACGCAGGAATGTCTCATTTGAAATAGAAGAGGTGTTGACCTTGTTTCCTATAGAATCCTTTGCAGCATCGTAGGTGTAATAGTCAGCCTTTACAGTCTTGGCAACCTCATCATAATAGAATGCCAATGCATAGAGTGCATTGTTGTCCTTGTCAACATCAGAGGGATCAAGCTTGTTGAGAGCGAATGATGAAGGATCAATCCAGATAAGTCTTTCCTGGGTTGTCTCATTCTCATCATTGAAGTTAACCTGCGGGAGGAAAAGGCTATAACCTGACTGCATCGAGTTCAGGTAGTAGCTGAATGACATCTCCTGATCCTCAATAGCCCAGTTAAGAACCTTAAGCTTGTCATTGATAAGAGCAGGATAAGAAACTGCCTTATAAGCTGTAGGAACGAATACCATATCACTGAAGTAGATGGCACCGTTGCAGCACATAACTACAGGATTGTCCATGTAGTCAACCTTGAAGTGGTCAATGGCAGTGCTAAGATCTGAGAAGAATGCATCCTGAGCGTCATTCATAACATCACCGAACTTACTGGGAACGGTGCTTGTGAATGAAGCGAACATGTTATTGTTGATAAGCTTAACGATAACGTTAAGGTCAATCTCGCTCATATCCTCAGCAACCTCCTGAGCGGTCCACTGATTGATATCATTGGTGAGCTTGGTCTTGTTTGTACCGTACTTGGTCCTCATTTCCTGACCAAGAGCAGTCTGCAGCCACCATCTCATCATAGCAGAGTCAGTAGGAACGAACATTACGGCCATATCCTCCTGCAGGGCTACGTCATCCTCTGCGCTTGAAGAGATGAAGTATGAGTTCCATCCCGGATCAAACTTAAGTACTGAAGACCTCTTGAATGCACGACCCTTACCGTCAACTGCAAGTGTATCCTTGTCCTGATGGGCAGCCTGGAAACGACCTGAGAAATACATCTTGGTAAATACAGAGTCCTTACCGCCTACGCCAAGAGCGTCTGCAATGACAGAACCCTCGGGACCGTAGTAGTCATCATTGAGAAGGTCTCTAACCTTCTTGGCTGTTGCGGTACCGATATGGTCTGTATCATAAGCCTGGTTCCTGTTAGGAATGAACGGGGCTGAGAAACGCTCGATGATAGAGCTGTAGATGATTGAGTTAGAGAAACCGTTCTCATCAGTCTGTGACAGATACTCAGCCATGCTGGGGAGCAGATAAACCACATCCTCCATTACATGGATAAAGCCGTTGTAGCATTTCTTGTTCTGATACTCAATCCTTACGCCGTTTACGCTGGCATCCTTTGACTGACGTCCGGGCTTGCCGCTCTTGCTGTAACCGCCAAGGTTGAACAGGAAGTTGTAGTCATCATCGGTAATCTTCTTGGATGAGAGGAACTCAGGAGCAAAGAAAATCATAGGCTTCCTGGTTCCGTCCTCCAGGATTACGATACCTGAAGATGCACGGTTGGGGTTGTTTCTTACATAATCCCAATACTGTGTCTTAGGCATATCCTCCTGCTTGAGTACGCGTACTGTATCATACTCACTCATGGTTGATACACGGCGCATGCAGTCTCCAAGTCTTACACCATTCTCAGTAGATGTGTTGGAGAGAGAGGCGACCTGGAACACATTGTTAAGCATTGAACCTTTAAGGATCATCTTTAACTGGGCCTTGCTCAGATCCTCAAACTTAACCTTGGCACCACCTGCTATAGGACACTTGTCAAGGAATCTCTGGAATGCAGAGTCATCAGCCACGAAAAGAGTTCTACTACCTGTACGGGAGAGGATGCTCTTCTGATCAAGAGTATCGATCAACCTAACAAAGTACTTGAAGGAGTACTTCTTTCCGGTATCATCCTTGAAACCATCTTCCAGGGTCTCATAGATACTGGTACCTAGCCATTCAGGAAACTCCTTATCCAGATTATAATCAGGGAAACATGACCATAAACCGGATGATACGACCAGCGCCGAGATGATCACACCGATCAGGCCGGAGCGGTTTTTGGAATTGTTTTTTCTCATTATATAACTAATTTAATTATTATTCTAAAGATATTATTCCTTATCAATACCCTCGATGGTCTTGATCTTGCCCTGGGCATCGTACTCTATCTCGCAAACCTTGAGGCTGCGCAGCCAGGACTTGCCGCCAGAAGGTACGCTGTCATGATGGAACAGATACCACTTGCCCTTGTACTCAATGATTGAGTGGTGGGTTGTCCAGCCAACAACAGGAGTAAGGATTACACCCTGATATGTGAAAGGACCGTAAGGATTGTCACCGGTAGCATAGCACAGCAGATGGCTGTCACCGGTAGAGTATGAGAAGTAATATTTTCCTTTGTATTTGTGCATCCATGAAGCCTCAAAGAAACGATGGGGATCATCGGCCTTGAGGGGGTTGCCTTTCTCATCAACAACCAGGATTGGACGCGGAGCCTCTGCAAAATTCAGACCGTCCTTGGTAAGACGTACGCAGCGGCTGGGAAGAGCATCCTCCTTGCCCTCGGGCAGGTAGGGAGTCTCAAGATGAATGTTGTCTTTGTAACGCTGAAGCTGTCCGCCCCACAGACCGCCGAAGTATACGTAAACCTCACCGTCTGCATCGTCGCGGAAAGCGCACATATCGATACTGTAACTTCCTGCTACAGGTGCAGGATTGGGGATGAACGGACCCTCAGGACGCTGAGCGATAGCCGTTCCCCAGTGGAACACATCATTACGATCCTTCATGGGGAAGTACATGATGTAACGCTTGGTCTTCTTGCTGAATCCCATACCCTGTGCCTGCTCCTCTGCGTTGGTGGGTACCTCAATCTCGTACTCCTGAACATCGCAGTCCCAAAGCTGGCGGCCGGCCCATGGAATATCTTCCAGACCAATAACCTTGCCATGGTCTACAACCTGGCCATTCATGATGTCGTCTGTGGAAAGGACATGATAATCCTTCATGACATACTGGTCACCGTTGTCGTTCTCGACATTCTCACACTCCCAGTCATGTGAAGGATAAATGTAAACCCTGCCGTTAAACACATGTACAGAGGGATCTGCCATGTAGTCAGCGGGGAATAAATAACGTTTCTTCATAAGTTTATTGGTTATTATTTTATTATTTTAAAATTCAGTTAGCGGCCAAAGTTAACGCTTTTTTCGCTTTAGAAATACATTTGACACGTTTTTTTTGTCCAAAAAGCAAAAATTAAGTCCAGAGGCATCTGAATTTACATTTTATGGCCTTTGGGAAGTGTTAAAACGAAAAAAAGAGACCGCTCTGCAGGCGGCCTCTTTTTTTAAGTCCTTATCCACATCTTCTCAGACCGGAGTCAGGACATCACGAAAGTCAATTACTAACCAAATATGTGCATGAAAACTTACGCAGCAAAGATACGCCTCTCTGCCGCAGGTGTATCTCCAAAACGTGCCAATGAGATTAAGATTTGTGCCAACCCCTGGAAGGAGCGCCCTGAAAAGACTAAGAATTGTTGCAAAAATGTAAATATTTGTTTCAGAAAACGGGCCTACAGACTATCCTAGGCTATATATGCAAAAAAGCGGGCAAAAACCCGCTTCTTTTACGCTGTCGTACCCGGATTCGAACCAGGACAAACAGAACCAAAACCTGTTGTGCTACCATTACACCATACGACAATCGCCTTATCGCCCTCTTTGCAAGGGCTTGCAAATATAGAGATTATTTCCCTTACTCAGCTATGAGCAGGTAGTAATTCTTCTTGCCTCGCTGCAGAACAATATATCTGCCGTCAACCAGGTCAGCCTCAGTAAAGATGCGTGAATGGTCATAGGTCTTCTCCTTGTTGACCGATACGCCTCCACCCTGCATCATCTTGCGGGCCTCGCTCTTGCTGAAGAACACGGGACATACATCTGTCAGGAAATCCGATGCCTTGATCTCCTGCTTGAGCAGGTCGCGGCTGAAACGGAACTGGGGCACGCCCTCAAATACAGAGAGCAGCATTGACTCATCAATGCTCTTGAGTTCCTCACTGCCTGAGTTGTTACCGAAAAGTATCTCTGATGCCTCTGCAGCGGCCTTATAGTCTGCCTCGCTGTGAACCATGCAGGTTACGTCCTTGGCCAGGCGCTTCTGCAGCAGACGCAGATGCGGAGCGGCATCATGCTCGGCGATCAGAGCCTCGCACTCGTCCTTCTCAATGTTGGTAAATATCTTGATGTAACGCTTGGCATCCTCATCACTTACGTTCAGCCAGAACTGGTAGAACTTGTAGGGTGAAGTGTACTCGGGGTTGAGCCATACGTTGCCGCCCTCGGTCTTACCGAACTTGGTGCCGTCGGACTTGGTTATGAGCGGGCAGGTAAGCGCAAAGCACTCGGTTCCGTTGATACGGCGTATCAGTTCGGCGCCTGTGGTGATGTTACCCCACTGGTCTGCACCGCCCATCTGGAGTTTGCAGTTCTTGTGCTCGTTCAGATAGAGGAAATCATAGCCCTGGAGCAACTGGTATGTGAACTCGGTGAATGAAAGACCGTCACGGGCCTCACCGTTGAGACGTTTCTTTACGGAATCCTTGGCCATCATGTAGTTTACGGTAATGTGCTTACCGATGTCACGTGAGAAATCCAGGAACGTAACGTTCTTGAGCCAGTCATAATTGTTTACAAGCTCGGCCTTGTTGGGGGCGTCGCTGTCAAAATCCAGGAACTTGGCAAGCTGCTTGCGGATGCACTCTACATTGTGCTTGAGGGTATCCTCATTGAGCAGGTTGCGCTCCTGAGACTTTCCGCTGGGGTCACCTATCATTCCGGTGGCGCCGCCTATCAGAGCCAGGGGTTTGTGTCCGCAACGCTGGAAATGACGGAGTATCATTATACTGCACAGATGTCCTATATGGAGAGAATCTGCGGTGGGGTCAAAACCCACGTAAGCTGTAACCTGTTCCTTGTTAAGAAGTTCATCGGTACCGGGCATCATCTGGTGAATCATGCCTCTCCAGGTAAGTTCTTCAACAAAATTAGTCATTACACTATGATTTAGATTTTCAATTAATTCCACAAATGGTGCGCAAATATACTACTCTTTAGTCAAAACGCAAAGTAGATGGTTTGTTTATGTTATGGAAACTCCGCCGTAGTATGCATTCTGGAGAGACAACGTTCCGTGGCTACTCCGGAGCTCTCCGGACCCTAAACGTCGAACTCCTCCTTATCGCCCCTACGGGTCGAACGTTCGTCAAACATGCGCCGTTCTTAACGGGATCCTACAAACTCCTTCGCTTAACGCCACTGCACTGATGCTCTCCAGAATGCATACTACGGCTCCTGCAAGAGGAAAACGTTTGAGTTATTAATGATTTGATTCTCAACTGTGACAACTGACTGGTTTCTTGCAGCGGCGGCGGTTTGGATTACATGGGTTATAGGGCAGAGGCCGTCGGTTTCTAGGAAGAGGCGGTCAGAGGGGATTTGCTGTAGGGTCTGAGGGTTGGCTTTCAGACCTAGGGATATTTGGATTCCGTGGGTGTGGAGTTGGTCGGCTTGTTGTGGACCTCCGCGGAATCCGTGGATGAGCCAGGATTGGGTGGGCTTAAGTTGTTTGCGGAGGCGGATCACACTGTCAAAATCACGGACCACGTGCAGGATCATGGGTTTGCGGACGCGCTCGGATATTTCAACCTGGCGTATGAAAGCCTGCTCCTGCAGATCATGGGCGGGGCCTTTAAGAGTATCAAAGCCGCACTCTCCTATGGCTAGCACCTGGGGATTTTGGGCCATTTCACCGATGGATTGGAGGATTTTCTCATCATCTCCCGTCACGTCCCAGGGATGCAGCCCAACGCTGAACCAATGGCCCTGAGGTGCGGGTAACGGCCCGCTACCTATGCACACCAATGCCGTTCCGGGCTCCTGAGGCAGGAGATGAGTATGTATATCCCTGATTTCCATGGCTAAGGAACGGGGTCATATCCGGAGCCTCCCCACGGATGACAGCGCAGGACGCGTTTTATTGCCAGCCAGGTACCCTTGAACGGGCCATGCTTGGTTATGGCCTCAATGGCATACTCCGAGCAGGTGGGGGTAAAGCGGCATGAAGGAGGGGTAAGAGGTGATATGAACCGGCGGTAGAACCTTATGGGGAGCATGATGAACCACCCTAAGGATTTGGTAAATATTTTAAACAGATTCCGCATTCAGTAGATGTTTTCCAACTCTTTGACAAGACGGTCCAGAGCCTGACTGAGCTTGGAATCCAGAGCACTGCTCTCCCAGATCCTGTTATCCAGGAACAGGAATGCCAGGTCAAGGCCAACCCCTTTTGATGATGCAACAGCCTTGAGCGCGGCAGAGTTCAGGCGGTAGAACTCCCTTATCTGACGCTTTACGTGATTACGGTCTACCGCATGATGGAACTTGCGCTTGGGGGCGCTTATGAGTACACGTATTCCGGATTCATCGGTCCTGAGCCAAACCAGCCGCACCGGAAATACCGCAATCTGGCGGTTTCCCTGCGCAAAGAGCCTGTCAACCTGCGTTCCACCGCAGAGACGCTCCTGTTTTGAGAAAGTGAATCGTGTATTCATATAATAAAGACGGGATCCTGCACAGGCATAGCGCCGGTCCTGCAGGGTCCCGTCTGTATGGATGGATTGTTACTTCTTCTTGTTGGCAGCGAACCAGGCATCGATAGCAGCTGACATTGAGGTGATTCCGGGAACCGGAGCCTCTATATCCAGCCTGAGACCTGCATCGCGGATAGCCTTTGCGGTGGTTCCGCCAAAGCAACCGATAATCTTGTCACCCTGAACAAAATCAGGAGCATTCTCTTTAAGGGATTCTATTCCGGCAGGGCTGAAGAACACCAGCATATCAAAGTTGTCAAGCTCACCTGCTGCAAACTCGTTGCTTACGGTGCGATACATGACAGCCTCGGTATGAGCTATGTTATTGGCATCAAGCAGAGCCTTGAGCTCTCCGGTATGTACATTTGACATGGGAATGAAATACTTCTCAGTCTTATGCTTGAGGATGGGAGCCATCAGGCTGTCCACCTTACCGGTGTTGCCAAAGAACACCTTACGCTTACGGTACTGGACATACTTCTGAATGTAGAGAGATACTGTCTCTGTGATGCAGAAATACTTCATGTCCTCCGGGATGACAACTCTCATCTCGGCGCAAAGCTGGAAAAAATGGTCTACGGCATGACGGGATGTAAATACTACAGCTGTGTGGTCAAGGATATTGACGTGCTGCTGTCTGAACTCTTTGGCAGTGAGCGGCTCAACGCGGATAAAGGGTTTGAACACGAACTCTACGCCGTATTTCTCAGCCAGGTCAAAATAGGGAGACTTGCCAGTTGTAGGCTGCGGCTGGGATATCAGAACCTTCTTAACTTTCAAAGTATGTACGGTTTAAATTAGACCAAGTATTGTGCTCGATATTATGAACTCCAAAACAACAGGAGCTATTTCGAACGCACAAAGGTACAAAATAAATCCTAAATTGGAGCAGCTATTTTTAAATAAGGCGGTTTTCATCTTGAAAATTCTGCCCGTAATGTTCAGAATGCGCATCAGATATGCAAAAACAAAGAGTGCAAAAAGGTGAATATTGAGGAATATCACCAGTATTGAGAACATCAGGATAAGCAACGCGCACACAGAAAAAGTCATTACAAAAAAGCAGTTCCAGCGGGCGGGTTTAAGCGTTATGACCTGACGTTTGTACAGGATCTTGTTGACAATGGTATAACAAACCAGCTTTAGCAGGAAGAATGACACCATCATTGATGAATACCAGAGAAGGAAGTGGATTGAGGAGGTTCCCTCCTCCATCAGGTCCTGGGAGTAAACAGCTACCGCCAGAGCTATGCTGATACAAGACAACAGATAAATGAATATGTTCTCTACAGTTGAAAGAAGCGGGAAACTGACATCGCCGTCAGGGCTCCTGAACCTGAACATAGACATGAAAGATTCGGCATACTCATATCTGTATGGACCCATTATGATAAGCATGAGCAACAACGTGACAATCATTGCCAGCAGAAACCAGTCATTGAAACCACAAAAGTTCACCAGGTCAATAATGGGTATGCACATATATCTATTTGTCTAAATTGATTTTGCTTGTAGTATCATCCCAATCGGTAAGGGTATCCACCAGCCGGATGGCTTCATCAGGAGTTTGGGCCACAGCCCAGAGCCTCCTGAACACCGGGTTCATGAAATGACGGTCCGATGTGCGCTCAAGCATCAGCAGCAGCGGATCATAGTAATTATCCGTATTGAGTATCACGATGGGCTTAACGAATAATCCCAACATTTTCCATGTGATTATCTCAAACAGTTCCTCAAATGTTCCTGTTCCGCCGGGCAGCGCGATGACGGCATCGGCCATCTGGGACATGCGGTTCTTGCGCTCATGCATGGTGGGAGTGACGATGGTCTCAGTCAGGCCCTCATGAAGCCAACCGTTATCAACCATAAACTGCGGTATGATACCTATTGACACTCCGCCGGCATCAAGAGCTCCGTTCTCAACAGCAGCCATAAGACCGGTACTTCCTGCACCTGACACAAGCCTCTTGCCGGCTTTTGCTATAAGCCCGCCCAGCTCATAGGCAGCATCAACAAAAACCTTCTCAGCATCCGCACTCGATGCCCCATAAACCACAATAGTCTCTCTTCTCATTCCATCTGCACAGGGGACTGTCCCCTTTGGTCACCTGATTATATCAGAATTAGTCGTTTCGTTTAACACGTGCCAAAGGGGACCGTCCCCTCTTTGGCTCTTCTTGAAAATGTGAAAAAGGGGACTGTCCCCAATTCCACATTTTGTTCAATATCTGTAATGCTCCGCCTTATACGGACCTTCAACAGGAACCCCGATATAGTCCGCCTGAGCCTGGGTCAGCTTGGAGAGATGAACGCCGATGCGCTCCAGGTGCAGACGCGCAACCTCCTCATCCAGATGCTTGGGCAGGCGGTATACCTGAACAGGATAATCCTTGTTAAATAGCTCTATCTGAGCCAGAGTCTGGTTGGTAAAGCTGTTACTCATCACAAAGCTGGGGTGACCGGTTGCGCAACCCAGGTTTACCAGGCGGCCATCGGCCAGAAGTATGATGCTGTGTCCATCGGGGAAGAAGTAACGGTCTACCTGAGGCTTCACGTTCTGGCACTTGATACCGGGAATCTTCTTGAGCTTGTCAACCTGAATCTCGCTGTCAAAGTGGCCGATGTTGCAGACGATAGCCTGATCAGGCATCACTTTCATATGCTCTGTGGTGATGATATCAATGTTTCCGGTTGTGGTGACGAATATGTTACCCTGCGGGGCAGCCTCATCCATGGTCACAACCTCATAACCCTCCATTGCGGCCTGCAGGGCGCAGATGGGATCAATCTCTGTTACAAGAACGCGGGCTCCGTATGAGCGCATGCTCTGGGCACAGCCCTTACCTACCTCACCGTAACCGGCCACAACGCAAACCTTACCGGCAATCATGACGTCGGTAGCACGTTTAATGCCGTCGGCCAGAGACTCACGGCAGCCGTACAGGTTGTCAAACTTGCTCTTGGTAACAGAGTCATTCACGTTGAATGCGGGGAACAGAAGCTCACCGTTCTGCTGCATACGGTACAGACGGTGTACGCCTGTGGTGGTCTCCTCACTTACACCCTTAATGTTCTTGGCAATCGTCTGCCAATAGCTGCCGCCCTTAACCTTGGCAACCTCCTTGAGAGCTTTCAAAAGCTCGACTTCATCGGCTGATTCAGCCTCATAATCCAGAGCCTTGGGGTCCTTCTCACCCTTTACGCCCAGATGAATCATAAGTGTGGCGTCACCGCCGTCATCAACAATCATGTTGGGACCTCCCTCTGGGAAATTCATGGCCTGAAGTGTGCACCACCAGTACTCCTGTGCGGTCTCACCCTTCCAGGCAAACACAGCGGCACTGCCGGCAGCGGCAATTGCAGCAGCGGCATGATCCTGTGTTGAGTATATGTTGCATGAGCACCAGCGGATCTGAGCGCCCAGCTCGTGAAGAGTCTCAATAAGGACTGCTGTCTGTATGGTCATGTGCAGAGAACCCATAATGCGGGCACCCTTCAGGGGTTTTGAATCACGGTACTTGTCACGGAGAGCCATCAGACCGGGCATCTCCTTCTCAGCCATCTCTATCTCCTTTCGGCCAAAATCAGCAAGATTGATGTCTGCCACCTTGTAAGGCAGATTTGTATAAAGTTCGTTCATATTTAAATAATTGTGATTGCAAAGTTAACAAAAGTTCGCAAACTCGCGACCGGAGGGCGCCTACGTTTGCGGAGCAAACTAAAAAAAGGTACCGTAAGGCTAAGGATGAAAAAAAGTAGGGTTGGCCACCGGTCAACCCTACTTTCTTCATTCTTAGCCTTACTTACGCAGACCGAGAGCCTTAACGATGGCGCGGTAGCGCTCAATGTCTCTCTCCTTGAGGTAGTTGAGCAGTCTACGACGCTTACCTACCAACTGGGTCAGTGCCCTTTCAGTGCTATAATCCTTACGGTTCTCCTTAAGATGTTCCGTCAAATGGGAAATACGGTATGAGAACAAGGCTATCTGAGCTTCGGGTGAGCCAGTATCCGTGTTGGACTTTCCGTATTGTCCAAAGATCTCTTGTTTTTTCTCTTTGTCTAAATACATTTTCTTAAAAATAATGTGAAAACTCGTTTAGCGGGCGCAAAGTTATATCTTCTTTTTCAATGCACAATGAATTTTCTAACATTTTTGCCGTAACTTTGCACCGCGTAAATAAAAAGGTATAAAATGAACATCAGAAACATCGCAATCATTGCCCACGTTGACCACGGTAAGACGACCCTGGTTGACAAGATGATGCTGGCCGGACACCTGTTCCGCGACAACCAGGCCAAAGGAGAACTTATGCTCGACAACAATGACCTGGAGCGTGAGCGTGGTATAACCATTCTCTCCAAGAACGTGTCCATCACTTACAAGGATACCAAGATTAACATCATTGACACTCCGGGACACTCCGATTTTGGAGGTGAGGTTGAGCGTGTACTTAACATGGCCGACGGATGCATCCTGCTGGTTGATGCATTTGAGGGCCCCATGCCTCAGACCCGCTTCGTACTGCAGAAAGCCCTGCAGATAGGACTTAAGCCTATAGTAGTTGTAAATAAGGTCGATAAGCCCAACTGCCGCCCCGAGGAGGTCTATGAGATGGTGTTTGACCTGATGTTCGCATTGGATGCAACTGAGGAACAGCTGGATTTCCCCGTACTCTACGGCTCTGCCAAGCAGAACTGGATGAGCACAGACTGGAAACAGCCCACAGACAACATATTGCCTCTACTGGATGCCATAGTAGAGCATATCCCCGCTCCCAAGCAGGAGGAGGGTACCCTGCAGATGCTTATCACATCACTTGACTATTCATCATACACCGGACGTATCGCCGTGGGCCGCGTAAACCGTGGCACTCTTAACGAGGGTATGACCTGCACCCTGTCACACCGTGACGGCAGCAAGGAGAAAGTCAAGATCAAGGAACTCCACGTATTTGAGGGAATGGGACGCAAGCGCGTCCAGACCGTTGAGGCCGGTGACATCTGCGCCATCGTAGGTCTTGAAAAGTTTGAGATCGGTGATACCGTATGCGATGCCGAGAACCCCGATCCCCTGCCACCTATCGCAATTGATGAGCCTACCATGAGTATGCTCTTCTCTATAAATGACTCACCTTTCTTTGGCAAGGAGGGTAAGTACGTTACCTCACGTCACATCCAGGACCGTCTGAATCTGGAGCTTGACAAGAACCTGGCCCTGCGCGTTCGCCGCACAGAGGAGGATGGCAAGTGGATTGTATCGGGCCGTGGTGTGCTGCACCTTTCTATATTAATAGAGACCATGCGCCGTGAGGGCTATGAGCTGCAGGTAGGCCAGCCTCAGGTTATCATGAAGGAGATTGACGGCAAGACCTGCGAGCCTATTGAGGAACTCACCATCAGCGTACCTGAGGAGTTCTCAAGCAAGATGATTGACCTGGCCACCAAGCGTAAAGGTGAGATGACATCCATGGACACTCAGGGTGACCGCGTAATCATTGTTTTCGATATCCCGTCACGCGGTATCATAGGTCTGCGTACCAATGTGCTTACCGCATCTCAGGGTGAAGCCGTAATGGCACACCGCTTTAAGGAGTACCAGCCCTACAAGGGTGACATAGAGCGCCGCTCAAACGGATCCATGGTAGCAATGGAGACCGGAACAGTATTTGCATATGCGCTTGACAAGCTGCAGGACCGCGGTAAGTTCTTTGTGAACCCGCAGGATCAGGTATACGCAGGTCAGGTGGTAGGTGAGCACGTACATGAGAAGGATCTGGTAATCAACGTTACCAAGAGCAAGCAGCTCACCAACATGCGTGCCAGCGGTGCCGATGAGAAAGCACATATTGCTCCTCCTGTAATATTCTCTCTTGAGGAGGCTCTGGAGTACATCAAGAACGATGAGTACGTAGAGGTTACCCCCAAGAGCATGCGTATGCGTAAGATCATCCTGAATGAGCTGGAGCGCAAACGCGCTGCAAAATAAACGTATCTGCCGATGAAAAGGGGCATTTCCGCAATATTGACACTGTTTTTGCTGCTCGCGTCATCATGCGGGCGCAAAAACATGTTCATACTGCACGGAACTGTCCAGGACGATACGGATTCCATCCTGGTTACCGGATTTGACTCCAGGTTTGACCGTGTTGACACTATATTCTGTAAAGACGGCAGGTTTGATTGGAAACTCCGCCCCGACACCGCAACTACACTGCTCTTTGTCCTGCCCGACGGACGCCGGTATCCGGTATTTGCCCAGAAGGGAGTCAAATCCATGATGGAGATACCCGGTAAGCCGGACCGCATCAGCGTATCGGGCGGTGAGTACAATGATTCCTATCTGTCATTCAGCCTGGCTGCAGTTGGTGACACTGCAATGGAACAGACATTCGTCAGGATTGACTCATTCATAACACGTGACCCGTTCTCAGAAATAACCCCATTCCTTATCTACGAGCAGATGATACAGAGGTATCATGCAGACGAGAAGGAGATTTCAAAGCTCATTAACCGTATGAGCGGTAACATGCAGGATGCTCCCTATCTGGCCGTACTCAAGACAGAATTCAAGGGAGGTATGCCAAATGATGTATATCTGGAGTCATGGGAGGTACGGGATTCACTCAATGAGAAATTCAGGCTGCCGCCCACAAATGAAGGTTCACAGACCACCTACCTCATGATATGCGTCTGGGCTACATGGGCCGGGAATGAAAGTTTCAAGGCAAGGCTTGACATAGATTCCATCAGGACAAAGTATGCCGACAGGAACCTTAATGTGGCAGACGTATCCATTGACGTAAACACCCGGAGATGGAAAGAGGCAATCTCCAAAGATACTCTCAACTGGTTCTCATACATAGACAACCAGGGATGGGAAAGCAGGATTGCCAAAAGCTGCAATCTTACGGAGCTGCCCGTATTCATACTACTTTCAAGCAGCAAAAGAGCCTTGTACTGCACCAGGTCACTGGCCGATATGGACAAGGAGCTTAACAGAAGATTACCAAAAAAAGAAGGACCCAAGAAAGACTCCAAAAAGAAAAAATGATTACATTTGAAACCGATACCAAGGTTTCATCACACTTGTTTTGCATATAACCATTACCAATAACCAATCTATCCATGCTTATCAAAGTATCCGGTGCGGCGGTCCAAGGGATTGACGCATACATCGTAACCATTGAGGCGAGTACATCTCGCGGTATCAGATTCTTTCTTGTGGGACTGCCCGACAGCGCAGTAAAAGAGAGCCATGAACGCATAATATCGGCGTTTCAGGTTAACGGCTACAAATTCCCCTCATGCCAGATCATCATCAACATGGCTCCTGCCGACATACGTAAGGAGGGAGCAGCTTATGACCTGCCGCTTGCCATTGTCATCATGGCATCGGGCGGAGAGGTATCAACCTCCATGCTTGATGATTACATCATTATGGGCGAGATGGGGCTTGACGGCACCCTGCAACCGGTAAAAGGAGCGCTGTCAATGGCCATCAAAGCCAGGGCTGAAGGGTACAAAGGCATAATTCTGCCTATCCAGAACGCCCCAGAGGCTGCAGTCATAGAGGGTCTGCAGGTTTATGGAGCCGGCAATCTTAGGGAGGTGGTTGACCTGTTGAATGACAGGCCCGGTCATATTGTCCCCCTTGAGAAGCCTACATTGTTCAACACCATGCAGTCAAACGGATACAGTGCCGATTTTGCCGATGTAAAAGGCCAGAGTACGGTAAAACGTGCACTTGAGGTTGCTGCATCGGGCGGCCACAACCTGATCATGATAGGGCCTCCCGGTAGCGGCAAATCCATGATGGCCAGAGCACTGCCTTCCATCCTGCCTCCGCTCACAGAGGACGAGAGCATTGAGACCACCCGAATCCACTCTGTTGCCGGATTTACCGGTCAAGGGGGTGCTCTGATAACCGAGCGCCCGTTCCGTCATCCGCACCATACCATAACCAATGTGGCACTTACCGGTGGCGGCAGCAACGGGCAGCCCGGTGAGATATCACTGGCGCATAACGGTCTGCTTTACCTGGATGAACTCCCGGAATTTACCCGTTCTGCCCTTGAGGTGCTGCGCCAACCGCTTGAGGACAGAACCATAGTGATTTCCAGAGCCAAATACAGGGTTGAGTACCCAGCATCATTCATGCTGGTAGCATCCATGAATCCATGTCCTTGCGGCTACTACAATCACCCCACAAAGGAGTGTCATTGCACCCCTACTGTCATAGAGCGTTACCTGGGCAGGGTGTCGGGCCCACTCATGGACCGATTTGACCTGCAGTGTGAGATACTGCCCGTGGGGTTTGATGACATGTCATCTGACCGTCAGGCCGAGACCAGTGCCGTTATACGTGAAAGGGTGATAAAGGCCAGAGCCGTACAGGCGGCCCGATTTAACGGAGAAAAGGGCATTTATTGCAACGCGCAGATGGATTCACGCCTGCTGCGAAGGTATGCCAAGGCGGAGCCTGCATCAATCCGCATGCTGGGCGAGGCCATGAACCGCCTGAACCTGTCGGCCCGTGCCTATGACCGCATCCTCAAGGTGTCACGCACCATTGCCGATATGGACGAATCTGAAACCATCCAGCCCCATCACATAGCCGAGGCCATAGGTTACCGCAGCCTTGACCGCGCCTCATGGGGTAAATAAAGCCTCATTTAGCAGAACTTTTTGGGGTATCAGTATCAGAAACTATAACACGCCGAATCTGGGGTTTGGGGAGACAACGTTCCGTGGCTACTCCGGACCTTTCCGGACCCTAAACGTCGAACGCCTCCTTTTTAGTCCCCCTTTGGGGGCCTAACAGTATTCTAAGACTTTTCCAAATATTTTTGGACGTTTTTTTAGAAACTGTTATCGTTGAGTTTGTTACAATACGGATATCGCGGGGGACGCCTTCTAATGGTGTCCCTCGTTTCCGATATTACCAACTGAGTAAACCCTTCTTTATAGTTTTGTTACAAGAAGGGATGATTATAGTTTCAGGCCGGTCTTTGCTATCCGGATCATATAGTTAACAGGAGTGGAGCGATACTATTACTTTGATTAGACCCGTGTCTATTACTCTAATTTGTTGCATCTCCTGCAATCTGGCACTAAAGA
>ONNV01000016.1 GCA_900319225.1 uncultured Prevotellaceae bacterium
GAATGTCAAGACATTCCTTGACCTCATTTTAGTTTCCTTCGGAAACACCCATCTTCCAGATGGGTTAATTTTGTATTAGAAGCATTTTACCTTTTTTTAATTTGGGGCGGCGACGCCCCAAATCCGTTCCGCGGGACATTGTCCCGCTCCACTCTGCCGGCCTTCCAGGCCGGGTAAAACGAAACCCTGACAACGCTTTGCTGTCAGGGTTCCGTTTTACTGGGTGCAACTGGAAACCTTATTAGGATTAGGTTTACCTAACTGGAAACCTTGTTGCGTTTTTGAGGTTATTCCTCGTCGGCAGCGGCAGCCTTGCGGGTGCGGCGCTTGGGGGCCTCTACATGCTTGGGCTCCTCCTTTACACCGGCCAGCTCGGGGTCGATCATGATACGGCCGCAGTACTCGCAAACGATGATTTTCTTGCGCATGCGGATATCAAGCTGACGCTGAGGCGGAATCTTGTTGAAGCAACCGCCGCATGACTCACGCTGTACGTATACGATACCCAGACCGTTGCGGGTGTTGTTACGGATACGCTTGAATGACTGCAGCAGACGGGGCTCGATGGTGAGCTCAAGCTGCTTGGACTGCTCGCGCAGACGCTCCTCCTCCTGGCGGTTCTCCTCAATGATCTCCTGGAGCTCAGACTTCTTGATCTCAAGATCCTGCTTCTTCTCCTCAACCAGAGCCTTGTTTCTCTCAATCTCCTCCTTCTTGGCGTTGATTGATGATGTGAACTCGCGGATACGCTTCTCAGCAAGCTCAATCTCAAGGTTCTTGAACTCAATCTCCTTGTTCAGAGAATCAAACTCACGGTTGTTGCTGACGTGATCCTGCTGCTCCTGATACTTGGCAACAGCGGCTTTTGATACCTCAATCACGTTCTTGTTCTCTGTAACGCCCTTGCTCATCTCAACTACGTCATAGCTGGCCTTCTCAATACGTGTGGTCAGACCGGCAATCTCATCCTCAAGGTCCTGAACCTCAAGAGGCAGCTCACCGCGCAATGTCTTGATCTTGTCAATCTCAGTCAGCATGGTCTGAAGCTGATACAGAGACTGGAGTTTCTCTTCTACTGAGTACTCGCTGGGGTCTTTCTTAATCTCTTTTGTTGTCATAATAATATGTATTTGTGTCTGTTATCCTATATAATAGTTGATGGGACTTGTCTTGCATTCGGTCTTTATGACCTTGAGCTGAGGGAATGACTGGTGCAGCACATCGGCCAAGAGGTCAACCGTATACTGTTCACTCTCAAAATGTCCTGCCTCAATCAGTTTGATTACGCCGTCATAACCAAAGAAACGGTGGTACCCTATCTCGCCGGTCATGAAAGCGTCGGCTCCGGCTGCTACGGCCTTATCGGTCAGGAAAGCCCCTGCTCCGCCGCATACAGCCATACGGCTTATCTTGCGGCCCAGTTCAGCGTTATGTCTGATACATGTTACGCCAAATTTGCCCTTTACCAGAGCAAGCAGTTCCAGTTCTGTTATAGGCTGTGCAAATGAGCCTATTACGCCGGCTCCGTTACCGTCAGGCTGCTCGTCGAGAGTACGCACATCCTGCAATCCCAGGACCTGGGCTATACGCATATTTACGCCCTTTGAGGCGTTATCCAGATTTGTATGGCTTGCATAGATGGTTATTCCTGCACGTACTGCGTCCATAACGATGCTTCCTATGGGGTCATCGGTCAGGCGTTTGAGCGGACGGAACAGCAGCGGATGGTGTGAAACAATCATATTGCATCCGTTCCGCATGGCCTCGTCTACAACCTGACGGGTCACGTCCAGACACAATAAAACCCCTGAAACTTCGGTCTCTGTAGTTCCAACCTGCAAGCCTGAATTATCGTAATCATCCTGCAGTGGCAGAGGCGCGAATCTCTCAAGGGCATCAATTATTTCCCTGATGTTCATCACCTTTTGCTAAGTGTGCTGCAAAGTTACAACAATTTGCAGAAATCGCAAACGTGGCAGCCCCCTTTGTACTCTTTTATCTGAAGAATAACCCAAAATTGGAGTCCAGATTCTCTTTCCCATTCTATTTACTTGTCACTTCAAGTACACCATTGGCAGCCCTACCTCCCCATATTTTTGTCGCCGCCTTACCTCTAAGTATTGATATTGATATAATATGATCTGCCTTCAGGCCAAGTAATGCTGCCACTTTTTCTTTTGAGAAAGAGTCATTGGTAAAATCAAAATCATTCAGTTTGTCAACGTCCAAATCCATCAAATTACCGTTCAGCACGATTAACGGATTTGCGTCTTGAGGGTATTGAGGACCGTATGCACGTGCTAGCAGTCCCTGATACTTGTCTTCACGGATAATTTGAGGGGCTGTCGTATTAAGGATACTGTCAATTACATGCTTTATCAGTAGAGTATCTTCAATCATTTTTACATCCATTGAATTGCCGGTAAACTCACTTATCGCGGTATGGTATCCCCAATTGGTTATCTCCAGATAGTCAGCCGGATTGACGAGTCTTAAATTGAATTTTCCGTCAAAATCAGTGACGGCATGTGCGACAAGACGGTCCGCGGAATCCTTCTCCTCAATGCGTACCATCATCATAGGACCATCGGAATCGGTAACACGGCCTGTTATCGTATCACCGGCCGCAGGCTTAGGGCCGGACACCACAATCTTAGACCGGGAATTGCCGATGCCGGCAGTATCAGATACCGTCTGGGCATTGGAGTAGACAGACAGCATTGAGAACACAAAGAATGATACGCTGTACATCACGTTTCTCCATCCCCGTGACAAAATGATCCTAAAGGTCCTGAGTTTCATATATCAGTTGCATTTTGATGCTCAAAAGTACATGTCAAAAATACAATATACAAGGATTTGCCGCTGCAAAGGTGTTGCAAATGACCCATTAGGGACAGTCCCCCTGTGTCATGCGAGATGGCACAGGGGGACTGTCCCTAATGGGTCATTGGACTCAGATCAAGCCTAAGATTACCTTGTAAGAGTGTACCTCATCCGGATCGCCCAGCTCCTTGCCCGGGGTGTCGGAGAGCTTTACGCAGCGGTAGACGTGCTGGCGGGGATTGACCTGGAAGGTCTTGAGTTTCATTACGATGTTGAGCGGCTCAACCGTACCTACATCATTGGTAAGGTTGGTGCCGATGCCGAATGAAACCCTTATCCTACCCTCAAAGTACTTCTGGATGGCCAGGGCACGGTCAAAATCAAGCGCGTCACTGAACACGATTGACTTGGTGCGGGGGTCAATGTGGTAAGACTCATATTTGGCTATGATCTTGTCACCGAACTCAAAGGGATCGCCGCTGTCATGGCGTACGCCGTCATACAGCTTGGCCATATCGAGCGAGAAGTTACGCAGGAATACCTGAGTGGTGAAGCAGTCAGGCAGCATGGTACCCATGTTGCCGCCGTAGATCTCGGCCCAACGGCGCATAACGTAGTAGTTTGCCTCCTTGGGGCCCATGAATGCGGCAGTTGCCATCATAAGCTCATGAGCCATGGTGCCGATAGGCTTCAAATCCGGACGGATTGACTGGTACTTCATGGCAAAGTAAACGGTTGATGAGCCGATGAAATACTTGGCGTTACGTGTCAGATACTCGGTAACATGGTCCTCTACAGCATGTGAGTAGCGACGGCGCATACCAAAGTTGGCGAACTTGAGCTGGTTCTCATTTGATATGGCAACCTTCTTCTCAAGCTGGCTGTCAATGTATTCCCAATCAGGCTCAGTCTTCTCATAAAGGCCGTAATAAACCTCTGATACGGTACTCAGGATGGGAATTTCATACAGCGTGACCTTGTAGATGAGGTCTTTTGCCTCAATGTGCAGGTGGCCCTCCTCATCCAGGGAGATATCAATGATATCGGCATTGAACCTGAATCCTTTGAGCCACTCAAAATAGCACTGAGGTATGAAATAGATATTTGAGAGACACCAGTTGAACTCCTCATCGGTCAGGGCAAGTGACTCCAGTTTCTTGAACTCCTTACGCAAAAGATTCACGAACTCAGGTGTGAACTTCTGGCCGTTACGGTCAGTGAAACTGAATGTACCTATACCCTCGGGAGTTGTCCGTTGGTAATAGTATGACATGGAGAACTTGTAGAGGTCATTCTCCAGCATACTGATTACAGTGGTGCTCTTCATAAAACTCTTATTTATAAATCTTTATGTTGTTCTCGTTCATGTAGGTTACCAGAGGATCCACAGTCTCGATGCTGGCTACACCATCCAGATAAACTGAAAGCTCAAAACCTACCTCCTGGCTCAGACGAACCAGATTCTTAAGTGTCTCAAGAACGCAGTACTCGGCAGCGATACCGCATACTACAACCTTGTCACCCTTTACAAAGAGATCCTGGTCATCACCCTTGGTGTTCTCAAACTGACCGTACTCCTCCTTGTCCTGAGCCTGGCCTTTGGGAAGAAACCTTACATTGTCTATATTCAGATTATCCAGGATACCGTCAGGAAGTGCTGCGCCTACTGTGTAACGTACGCAGTGCTGAGGCCAGATTCCACCGTTTGCCTTGAATGAGCAGTGGTTCCAGGGGTGCCAGTCAAGTGTGAAATAAACTCTGTCAAAAGAGGTGAGTTTACTCTTGATGGGGTCCACTACGCGGGTGCCGTCGGTTGCGGGAAGGTTTCCGTCAATGAAATCCTTCTGAAGGTCAACCACTACCATAATGTTTGCGGGTTCACGGTCTGTCATAACTTTCTGTGTTTTGTTTCCGGTGCATGAAGCCATGACCATTGCTGCAATGGCTACTGCTGAAAAAATCTTAATAACTTTCATTTCAATAACTAATTACAATCATCAATTTTGACCTGCAAAGTTAGTGTAAACTCAGTGAAGAATAATCATGTTCCCAACCTTTTTTGTCATTTGTTAATTTTTGGTCCAGATTATTGTGTATTATTAATTTTTATTTATATTTGCATAATAATTAGCTTCCAGCACTACCTAATTTAATTATGAACAGAGTACTTCATTTTGTATTGTTGTCTTTGTTCCTGTTTCTGGTATCATGTGACAGGGACAATAAAAGCAACAGTGATCCGGAATCAAAACCAGAGTCTTTCATACCGGATGATTCAAGGACTTTAGTAAGCATACTTTCTTCTTCGGAATATACCCCGCATGAGTTTATCTCAAAATTGGGATCACGCTCTTTTGCCTCGATTATCAACTACTTTTCTCCCCAGATAGTGGAACTGGGTAAGACACTAGCCCGTATAAAACTGGAGACGCACCTGCCTGCTCTTGACAGAGATTTTGCAAATGAGGTTGGAACAGGAGACGACGATGAGCATCTGTGGCATATTGAGAGTCATACATTCTCCTACCGCAGCATCTCTTCGGATGGACGTGAGATTGTACTGTCCGGACGTGTTACATTCCCCAACAACAAAGTTGACGGAATTCCTCATGAGGTTAATTCCTTGTCTCTTCATTCACACCAGGCTCTAATGAGTAGAGATTGGGCACCGTCTGAAAGCCTCATGTTTATGCCATTACGTTCATTGTGGAATTCGGCTGTAATAGAGCCCGACTTCCAGAACTATGGTATCAACTATGGTATAGAATATGATGGACATGGGTCTCCGATAGCCATGTCACGTCAGTTGGCAGACTGTGCATTGGCTGCTTTAGAGATCATGGAGAAGCATGGGGTTACGCTTGCCAGGGACGGATTTACCACCAGCTGGGGCAGTTCACAAGCTGCAGCAGTTCCGCTGGCATTTGCCAAATACTATGAGACTCAAGCTCCTGAATGGTTCAGGAACCTTATCAGGTTAAAATCTTCATACACAGGTGAGGGGGCTCTTGAACTGGCTGATATTATAGATTATTACAGCATTCATCCCGAATTATTAAATTTCTCACATGTGTATTTGTGCAGATATATGTCTGCCTTCTCCAGAGAACAGCTTGAAGGATATGATATGAAAGAATTGGTTTCGCCATGGCTGGACACGACATATGTTTCTGTTGGTGGCCAAGAGTGTTCCATTTTGGATGCAATCCTGCATTACGGAGAAATGGATGTGGGTCAAAAGCCGGCTGTGAAGCGATTGGATCAGATTTTTGCATCCGATATGATTGCTCCGGAGGGAGGTCTGGACAAATCCTCTCCCAAAAGCCAGGCATTCCTGAACTGTCTGAGAACTGCAGGCAATCTGGATGATTGGACACCCCAGCATCCGGTTTACATAGCACATTGCCGCAAGGACATTGCCTTGCCGTATGATTATGCATACAATTCATATCTCAAGTTAAGCGGCAACAACAGCAATCCCAAGGTTAAATGGATAGATGTCTATGCCCCGGATGGTATTGAATCTCTGATTGCGGACATAACCGGAACTCATATCATTGTCTCCATAATCATGCTGCTCAACATGTCATGTGTTGAAGAGCCGGAGGATATGACACTGATATACAAATAAACTGCAGTAATACTGTTAGTTATAAGTAGAAAATGAAAGCGGTTTTGAACAGATTCGTCCTCCTCATGTTGACAGTATTGTCAACGATTACTTTATCGTGCTCCCGTGACGGGAATACGATATATTGTCTTGACCCCGAAGAGCCTGTTCCTTCAACCGCGCCGCTGGTCACTGTGATATATAATGCAGATGCATTGGGTGACCGTTCATACAATGACATCATATATCGTGGTGTTGAACATGTAGCACGTGAGAATGGCCTCAGAACGGCACAGCTCTCTCCTCAGGACTATGAGGAGGGCTTGTCTTACCTTAAAACCATGTTTGACAGGGTGTCGGCCAATGCCATGGATTCAGTACGTCAGCTTTACATAATATGTGCGGCCGGTTATGATGACTATATCCGCGCCAACAACCATCTGTTTGAGAACAATCCGTATGCTGACCTGCTGTATCTGGAGACCTCAGATTCTCTTGTAGGGAAAGGTTCCACCCTACATCTGCCCTATTACGGAGCCATGTATGAGATGGGAGCTCTGCTTCCTGTTCTTGACAGGGAATTGCTGTTCATTGCCGCCAATCCGGTTGATGTGACGGTTTCCAAATCCGTAGAAGGCTTTGCGAGCGGTTTCAACAGCGATTATTATGATGTTGATTACAACCGGTATTACCAGACAGTATGGAATAACTATGACACAGTAATTGACGTGGCCGATAAGAACCTGAGAATCATGTATCTGGGCAGTGAATCCGGAGATGGCTTCAATGTCCCGGACTCTACCCTTCTGCGTATCACCGGATACATGATGGGAGGCATGGATTCACCAACCGCCATTCCGGTTTGCGGAGGTTCAGGTTACCAGTTGTGTTATCTGATAGATATACTGAATGCCGGACGTTATGCCGGGATAGACCATGACGTATTGTCTCCAAACAGCCCCATATCATGCGTCAAGCATATTGACCGTGCATTGGAGTTGTGTATCAGACAGTGGCTGTCTCCCCAAGGGTTGCCCAAACATCAGTCTTTGGGACTGGCAGATGGGTATACAGAGGTCATCAGGCACTTTTATAATGACAGAGACAGGGAGATAGCGGATTTCTTTATCACGGACTCGATAATGAATGTCATCCGTCAGGATGCAATTAAACAAGAGAAGGAGCATGGCTATTAACAGGTTATCGGCATCATTGATTGCAGGAGCGGTCTTATTGTCGGGACCACTCTTGCTCACGTCATGCTCCAGGGATGATGACAGGATAGTGGTATGTAACCGTTACACCTGGATAGACAGGAGTGTTGCCGTAGTGGCTCCGCTGGATGATCCTCTTGAGAAGGCCCGCCTGGAACGTACCGCGACATGGATGCTTGATAATTTCCGCGATGCACAGCTGTCTGGTGACGTATGTGTAAGGATCAACCTGCAATGGTATGATGAGAACAGTGAGAATCTTGAGGAACTGGCCGGACGCCTGTCGGAAGATGACGGAGTGGCGGCAATTATAGGTCCGTTCACAAGTGACCATATGGTCTCTTTTGCCAATATATGTCAGCAGAACGGGAAGCCTCTGATTGCTCCAACCATCACCAGTGATGAGGTTATACGCCGATATGCGATACCCACCAAGACCGGAACTCAGATTACACGGCCGTTCTTCTGGTCCCTCACTGAAACCGACGTAGCTTTCTCGGAGGTAGTCTTGAGCGCCCAGGCTGCCCTTAACCAGCAGTTCCGTTTAACATCAGAAGGCATTCTGCTCTCTCCTGACAATCTTGACGGACAGACCTTCTTTAACTGGACTCCTTTCCAGGCCGAGAATCTGGGTGTCAGACTCGTCTACAACAGGCTTTACAATGAAGACAATGATTTTCTGACAATGTTCAGGGATGCTCTGGATTATGAGTCCGGACAAAAGCATCCGTCTGCCAATTTCTGTGTTATAAGTGACATACATCAGATGGTGGATGCCATGAAATTGCGCCGACTTTTATTCCAGGGACAATCAGAAAAGAGTGTCGTGGATTCACTGCGTACCTATTTCGCATTCAGCCGAATCAGCCAGGAAGATATAGACCAGCTCTCCAGCCAGGATAGGCTCATACTTGAAAACGCTCAGGGATTCGCTCCATATGCCGATCCCACTACGGGTTTTGAGATCAGTTATGAGGAACGTTTTGGAGTAAGGCCGACACTGAGTGAGTGCAAATTCTATGACGGTCTCATGCTGGCAGCATTTGCCATATACAAGATTACCATATATGGTCAGGATATGGAAGGTCAAGACCCCGGCAGGACTCCCAATGAGATAATGAATGATGCCATATATGACATCTGTTTCCCCAATTCGGTAAGACAGATCAGTGCAACCGTATGGAGAGCCAATCTCATGAAGTTATATCTGGAATCACTGCGTAGCGGGCTGTTCCCTATGTTCAGGGGTGCCTCAGGAAACATAGGTTTTGATACTGAGACCTGTTCGCCGGCCTCCGGCACGTTCTATATCCACTGGCAGATTGTTGACGGAAAGATACAGATTCTCAATTATTTCAGCTCCGAAGGTAATCATCGTGTCGGTCCAGCCACTGCGGCATGGAGATTCTTCTATGACGAGAATACCGCCCAGAAGCGTTTTGCGCTCCAGGCCAGTGATGACAACACGTCTCTCACCTACCCCGCACTGACAGATCAGTATGCAGTACTGGTACACGCCAGTGAGGGATTCGGCAATTATCGTCATCTGGCTGATGTGCTCAACATATATCAGCATCTTCGCCGCGGAGGATTTGATGATGACCATATCATACTCATTGCAGACCCATCCATTGCATACAGCAAGTATAATCCTGAGCCCGGAACAATCAGGACCTCGCCCGATTCTCCTGACTTGATGGTCAATGCAGTGATTGATTACGACGCATCGCTACTCACGGCCTATGACATATCGCAGATTCTCATGGGTTGCAGGTCAGACAGGCTGGATGTGGTGGTCCCGTCCAATCCGGGACATAACGTATTCCTTTACTGGAGCGGGCATGGACACAGCCGGCTGACGGATGGAACCGATGAGTTCCAGTGGCGCCGTACTCCAGCCGGTGATGGCTTTACCAGACAGATGATGCTCAATACTGTAAAACAGATGCATGACTCTCAAGCTTACCGCAAACTGCTCATCGTGGCAGAACCTTGCTATGCGGAATCTGTTGTAAATGCGGTTGACGGCATTCCGGGCGTATTGGCCATGACCGGAGCCAACTCCAATGAGCAGTCATGGGCCGACCACTGGAACAAGGAGGGTTCTTTCTGGATGAGCGACCGTTTTAGCAGCAACCTGGCAATTGCCGTAAGGGAGAGCCCCGCTATAACCTACCGTGACCTTTATCTCTATTGTGCACAGCACACTTTGGGATCCCATGCCTGTATAGTGAACGCGGCACACTTTGGGAACCTATATGATAGCGGCCCTGCCGAATTTGTAATTAAAAAGGATTAAGATATGAAAACCAATTTGCCAATTTATTTGATTATTCTGCTCTTTTCAACATCAATGATGCAATCCTGCAGCAAGGATGACAGCGAAGACTTTGCATCGGGAGGCAACAGCACAAAAGAGAGCCTGGAACTCCAGATAACCGATTCGACATTCATCGATCCGGGTGCCTACTCCAAGTATCTGTATGAGGAAGTAATTGATGGATATGACTTTCTAAAATGCGTAACGATAGAAAAAACGATATTCCAGGAGACGATGGCTCTTCTGGAGCGCCAGTTGTCTCCTGCCAAGGCAAGACTAGACTCTCTGTTTACAGTTGAGACAGGATCGGATGATATCAGACGCTGCTGGCAGATAGAGTCCTGGTCTTTCTCATACCCCAGCAAATCTGCAAGAGGCCAGGATGTGATGCTTTCAGGACGCGTGACCTTTCCCAACAACATAGTGGATGGCCTGCCCCATCAGGTGAGTTCACTGACATTGAATATGCATCATGCCCTACCGGTGATGTCTGCCATGCCTTCACAGACAGTAGACATATGGACCATGAGGTCATTGCTGAATTCGGCGGTTATAGAACCCGACGGACAGGGTTGTGGTGTGAATATGGATAAGGATTACTATTGTACCCTATCCCCCGATGTGCTGGCCTGTCAGATGGCAGACTGTGCCATGGCTGCCCTGGAGATTATGAAGAAGCGCGGCGTAACGTTGGCTTCTGATGGTCAGAGCATAATTACCAGCTGTGCGTTGGGAGCAGCCGTACCATTGGCTTTTACCAAATACTATGAGACTGAGGCTTCAGTGTCATTCAGGGATGCAATAAAACTGAGTGCCGCATACACAGGTTTCGGTCCTTTGGATTTCGCCTCAACCCTTAGGTATTACGGTGAACATCCCGATTTCAATGCCATGCTGGCCAAAGATTTTATCTGTTCTTTGTCAGCCTATTCACCCGAGCAACTGGGAGGTTTTAAAGCTGAGGATTTTATAGATGGCATATTCCTGAACACAATGGTTACCCGGGGTGATGATACCATAACATATTATGAGGCCGAAGCGCGCTATTTCATCAATGTCATGGGAACAGAGTGGCTTCCCAATCCGCGAAAGCTATCCTGTATTCTGGCCGATGACATGACATCCTATGAAGGGACACTGGATGAGACAAACCTCAAGACCCGGGTATTGATGGATATTATCAAAAAGGGTAATGATTACAGTGGATGGAGACCCAATATACCTATTTATATTGCTCACTGCCGACAGGATGACGCCATCCCGTACGGCCAGTCCAGGCAACTGTACGAGCGTATCAGCAGACAGGGTACATATCCTAACGTCAAATTCATTACGATCAATACTCCTGCGGGTATAAGTCATTTATCGGGCATAACAGGTATTCCTGTGATCCACGCCGTTTCAATACTTAAGTATTTCATACCAGCCTATCTCCACGAAGTTCCGGCATTGTACTTTAAATAACGCGTGCCAGTGTGGATGAATTGAAATGATGATCATATAACAAAAAACAATCTATGACTATTGAAAATAGAAGAATAAAGCCTTCTGAGGAGATGAGATGGACACAGTTCTACTCCGATGGTTATCAGGAAATCCTTGACAAGGAGTTCCCGGATGAGAGTCTGTGGACATTTCTGGAGAGTGGAATACTTGAAGACCATGAACAGCATGACGCACTGATCTATTTCGGCAATCATATAAGCAGGAAAGATCTTGTGGAACAGGTTCACCTTTGGGCACGTGTACTTAAAGGGATGGGACTGGACGCAGGTGATGAGATACTTCTGTTTGGTCCTACGGTGCCTGAGTTCATATATATAATGCTCGCAGCCAACATGACAGGACTGGTTTCCATAATGCCCAACCTGATGTCATCGGATGGTGCGCTCGGAGATATGACGGGCTACAGTAAAGTGGCTTTTGTATTAGACAGTCTGGAGTACAGGCTCAGGAAAACCCTTTCCGATCCGCGCTTTAAGCATGTTGTGATCATATCCCCGACACACTCAATGGGTACCATTAAGAGAATGATGCTATCGCCCTTGAACAGGATCAGGCATGCCAAGGTATATCTGACACGCAAATATATAACGTCACCAAAGGCCATAAGGCTGTTCGGCAACTACAGTGGTGTGTTATCAGCCCCAAGAGGAAAGGATCAGATATCATATATATTCTGTTCGTCCGGAACCACTCGTCAGGGCAAGTCAAACCAGATCAGCATGAGCAACGATGCAATGATAAGCATGTTCCGTAATGCGTTGTCTTTCAATATGAAAGGTGCTCCCTTCAAACCGGGTTCCACATCTTACTGCCCGCTGCCTCCGTTCGTATGTACCGGATTCTTTGTACTGGTCCTGGCCCCGCTTTTAAAGGGTATGACCGTATATCTGGATCCAAGGCTATCTCCGGAACAATTCATAAGGAATGTCCTGAAAATACGTCCGCAGGTTACCCTCATTCCCGGTTATTACTGGCAGCGGTTGTTTATGCATATTGAGGATATGATTAAGGCAGGAAAACGTCCTGACCTTAGTTTCTTCCGATTCCCTGTTATGGGAGGTGAAGGTTGCACTCCCGAGGTACTCTCCTGGATCAACAACCTGATGAAGGAGTGCGGAAGCCCGGTCGCCCTCACGTCAGGGTATGGTCTTACCGAGACGTTCTCTGTCTCCACTGTCGATTATCAGCCCGGAGTATTTGACAAGGACTACAGCAAGAGAGTGGTCAGCGTGGGATATCCGTTTCCCGGTGTCTCTGTAGGTATCTTTGACGAGAACGGCAATGAACTGGGATATGGACAGCGCGGAGAGATATGGGTCAAGACCCCTGCCCTCACCTCCGGATATGTCAAGAACGATGTCAGGAACCATAAGGTACTGGTGGACGGATGGTTACATACCGAGGACTTGGGAGAGATGGATGAAAGAGGAATGCTGTTTGTCTACGGACGTATGGCACAACACAAAGATGCTCCGGACGGACAGAAAGTCTATCTGTTTGATATAGCCAATGAGATTCGTCAAGATCCGGCTGTAAAGGAGAGTCTGGCATGTATCCCCGAAGATGCTCCGGGGCAGCAGATAGCAGTCCACTTGGCAATAGAACCAGGTAATACGGAATCAGCGGAGCAGATTATCCTGAGGCTTGACAAGCAAGTTTCCAAAATACTTCCTGCAGGAATCAGGATAGACGGATACAAGATAGAACACGGATTGCTCAGGCACAACATGGTGGGTAAGACAGACTATCACTACTACCGTCAGATGACCACCGGTTTTGTAAGACCGGAAAACGGTAGGTTGATAAATGTTACGTTAGGATAATGAGAATAGAAATCAGAATATAAACCTTATAAACAGCACAATTATGAAAAAGAGAAATTACAGTTTCATGTCAATCATGGCAACAGTGTTGATTTCCACATCGTTTATGGTGTCATCATGCACCAAAGGGAATGATTATGATGTGAATCAGGATGAATACAACTCTCCTGCCGATAATCAGATTGGTGAACAGGTGATTGGAACGTTAAACTCATTGAATCAGGAGTTGTCAGTACTTGATACCAGATCCCTGGTCCCTCTCAGAGATGCAGTCATTAAGGCGGAAGGAGATGAGGATCAGGAGTTTAACGCGTGGCTAAACCGTTTCCTGACACAGTTTATCAGCAGTTTCCAGGACAGGATATCCATTGCTGGTCCTAAAGCCATTGTCAAGGTAGTTGACCTGCTTAAGACAGGATGGAACGGACCATATGACAAATATGCAGAACGCGTATTCACCAGGAGTTTTATCGCACAGGACAGTTCTGTCTATGATGTTATCGTAAAAAGAGTTCTGGTAAACAAGGAGGAACTTGAAACAGAAACCGATATGCTTTACCATTCAGTTATCATTAACAAGGATGATTCCCTTCTGCTGGCTCTTGATGCAATGCGTAACTACGATCATCCCTTCCAGGTGGTTATACCTTGGATGGAACTTGAGTATACCGGCGTCATCGAATACAATGGCATAGTGATTGATCTCTTATACAATCGTGAGACCACACATTTCAGGCAGGTAGGACTTGACGTCTACAAGGCCGAAGAAGAGTCACCGCTGGTTACGATGTCTTTTGACGTTATAGACAATGTCACTATCCCCAACATAATCAGACACGACGTTGAGCTGGAACTTGGCTATATGCTCAGTCTTATGCAGGATCAGATCCTGGTAAGCGGAAATGTCAAGGAACTGGGCGCTACGATAGCCAATGTACCATTGATAGTTGCTGCTGACCGGAATGGTACTACCCAGGAGAACTGCAATACTATCGTTACCACATTCAACGAGCTGGTGGATATCAACCTTACTCTTGTAGGAACGGAAGTCGGCAAGATCATCATGATCACTGAATATAGTGAAGAGCTTGAGGCTTATGTACCTTCACTTGTAGTGGATTCACCTTTGTTGGGTGATGAGCCTTTAAGCCTGTCAGCATTACTTGATAGCTTTGGAATAGACATCAAAGATATTTTCTCAATATTTGGTGATTCTGAGGAAACCGATGAATAATAAAACTGATCATAAAAAGGACTACATATGAAAATGAACAGATTAACCAACACCAGCCTTATATGTCTGTTATTCATATCAATAGGAGTTATTGCATGCTCCGATGACAATGGCAGGGACAATAATGATACGGCTCAGGACAGAGTGTTGTTTAGCGTATCTGGTGAGGAACTGGTATCTGTTGATGATATGGTTACCGAATCAACATCATCCAACGTGGAGCATGCACAGCAGGAGGACCTGGATCTCCTGGAGCAGAGTCGGAATGACCTTCTGTCTGCCGCGCAGGATTTGAGTGACAGGTACAGCGGCGGCAATGGGACATATAACCGTAATGTGTCCTATAAGATTGTTACACTCAATTACTTAAGCATTGACGGCAAAGGTAATCCGATAACACTGTCGGGTAAACTTACTTTGCCAATGGTAGGCGGTAAATATATCCCCATAGAGGATATCCTGCTCCATTGTCATGCAACAAATCTGGATATGACCGGCAAAGGTGTAAGCCCCAATTCATTCAAAGGGATGGCTGCCTACAGTTTCGCTGTCATCGATCCGGACTATATAGGATTTGGAGTGACATATGAAAAACCTCAGACATATCTGTGCCATAAGCTTATTGCACGTCAGTGCGTTGACATGGAGTTGGCGGCTATTGAATACATGAAGAGTCTGGGCATTGAACTTAAGGAAGGTTATGGAACCTATGTTCTGGGATACTCCCAGGGAGGTGGTAACTCAATGGCGGTGGGACGTCATCTGCAGGAGACAGATCATGGACTTGAGGCCAACAAGACAATCAATGTCAAAGGTCTTTACTGTGGCGCAGGTCCCTACTCTCCCATTGGCACATTCCAGCATTGGCTTGAGTCTGACAGTCTGAGTTTTTCGGGTGTGCTTTCTATGGTAATCAAGGGACAGCAGGAGGGACACTCCGATATCATGGCCGGTACCAATCTTCTGGATTACTTTTCTCAGGATTATCTTGAAAGCGGTATTCCGCAGGCCTTTGAGACCAACAGCATGAGCAATATAGCACAACTCTTGATCGGTGACCTCAACCTCCAGACCATACGTTATCCTGAACCGGCTGTCAAGACTCCCTATGATCTGTGTCTGATATTACCATGGATGCAGTTCAGCAAGATAATGAGTCCCGCCTTTGCCGATCCTCAGTCAAGTATGCGTCTTGCTCTGCTGGAATGTCTCAGTGAGGAAGCGGTTGACGATTGGGTTCCCAATATGCCGGTTGAGATATATACTGCACCGCGTGACAATGTCATACCAGTCAAGGAAAACGCCTACTCCACTTATCAGAAATTCAGGGATGCAGGAGCGCCTGATGTCACCCTTTCTCTGGCTGGAGATTTGGCAAACCATATTACAGGACAGTTGGCATGGGTTAATCATGTAAAACTGATCCTTAAGAATTTGTAATAATTTAATGAATTTATGATCAAGAAGTTGCCGGGTCTTTCCCGACCAATAACACTCACTATCATTCTGCTGGCCGGCAGTCTTTCAGAATTGCCGGCCCAGCAGGTTTATTCTATTGAGGATTGTATTGAAATGGCTCTCAAGTCAAACAAGGACATTGAGGCATCACGTCATATGCAGCTTAGGTATGAATATGAGCGTGACGCCGTGAGGTCTAACTATTTCCCCAGTCTGGAATTAACGGCTACAGATATTTTCAGTACGTTTGACGGCAGTTTCTCATATGATCTGGTTTCACCTGCGGCGCAGGCAATAGCCGTTTCACTGCGTGAACGTCTGCCATTGTTTATTGGTCCTACAACCCAGCAACGTATCTCTACCGGTCTTGCCAAAAGGTTTGCACATATGAATCCTAATATTGATTACAAGATCGGCAATGTGATTGTGGCCAACCTTAATATGACCCAGCCTATATATATGGGTGGCAAGATATCTGCCGGCTACAGAATGGGATCTTACGGTGCTCAGATGGCTGAATTGAGCCAGGAACTGACCAAAGAAGAGACCATTGTGGCTGTACATGAAGCATATCTGCTGTTGGTCAAGGCAAAAGACTTGCTGGCTGTAGCCCAACAATATGATTCGCTGCTGGTTCAACTTATGAGTGATGTGAAGAGTGCTGTAAGCCACGGTATGACCAAAATCAATGATCAACTTAAGGTTCAGGTCAAGAAGAATGAGGCCGAGCTGAGAGTCATACAGGCAGAGAACGGTATCCGTCTGGCACGCATGAACTTATGCCAGGTTATAGGACTGCCGCTGAACTCGGAGTTTGAAGTCTCTGATCTAAGCGATTCAGAAACCGTGATTGTAATTGGCGGGGAGAATGTAGCCAGACAGCGTACTGAGTCCCGTCTGTTGGAACTCAAGACCAGTATTGCCCAGCAGCAGGTTAAGCTGGTACGTTCCGGCATGTTGCCTCAGGTGGGAGTTACAGCCAATGCATCGCTGATAGACGGCATAGAGATAATGGGCGACAAGCTTCTGGACCGCAAGCCGGTATTCACTGTAGGAGTTTCGGTCAAGGTTCCGCTGTTTCATGCTGGCGAAAACAAGAAAAAGGTAAGGGCTGCCAAGGAAGAACTGGCTCAAAGCCGTCTGGAGCAGGAAAGCCTGAATGAAAAGATGACCCTGGAGCTACAGAAACTTACAAATGAGGTTGATGAATCTCAGCTGGAACTGGATATGCGTATTAGAAGCCTGGAGCAGTGTGACGAGAATCTGCGTATGAGCCGTAAGTCATACAGCGTCGGATATGAGCCTATATCCGATCTGCTTGAAGCCCAGCTTCTGTGGCAGCAGGCTTATGCGGAACTGGCAGAGGCCAAATACCAGAAGAACCTTAAGACTGTCAAATGGCTTAAAGCAGCCGGACAATTGTCATATTAAAACACTTATCATATATGCATAGATTGAATTATCACCTGACCGTTAGCCTGTTGGCTGCTTTCATCATTACAGGTTGCAAACCCAAGACCGGAATGGTTATGACATCCACTATGATTGTGGATTTAGTCACGGTTGAGGATTGCATATCGGACAACAGTTCTTATTATCCCGGACAGACCGAAGCCGAGAGTAATACTGATCTGTCATTCAAGGTCATGGGAGTAATTGATAAAGTCCTTGTCAAAGAGGGAGATTTTGTAAGGAAAGGAGATGTCCTGGCCCGTTTGGACAGCCGCGATTACCTTACCCAGCTTAAGGCTACCGAATCCGAATACCGTCAGATAAAGTCGGAATGCGAGCGTGTATTTGCCATGTATGAGGAAAAAGCCGTATCGGACAATGACTATGAGAAGGCTGTATCCGGACTGGAGCAGATAACGGCAAAACTCAAGAACCACCAGGATCAGGTTGAAGACTGTGAGCTGCGTTCACCTTACAATGCATATATTGGGTCCCTTTATCACTCGGTTGGAGAACTTACAGCTCCCGGTGTAGCGATAATGAGGATCTTTAACAAAGGAGGCGTTGATGTTGTCATCAATATCCCGGAATCAGAATATCTGAAAATAGCCAAAGGGGATGTGTATAAGGCAAAGTTCACCGCACTTCCGGATAAGACCTTCAATCTGAATCTTAAGAATGCTGCCGTACGTGCCAATTCCAACCAGCTGTTCCAGTTAAGATTCAACATTATGGAAAGAACCAATATGATTGTGCCCGGAATGAGTGTTATGGTTGGAATCACTCATGAACAGGAGACATCAGAAAAGCTCAGCATGATACCTACCGGAGCTTTACTCAATGACGGTGAAAAGAGCTGTGTGTTTGTCTATGACAGCATTAGCGAGACTGTCTCTCGGCATGAGGTTAAGGTTGAGAGACTGCTTCCGGACGGTAATGCGATTGTCAGTGGCGGACTTGGGAGCGGAGTCCGGATTGTTGGATCGGGAGTAAGGAAACTCCAGGACGGGTTGCATGTAAAACCCATCAACGGAGTATCAAAAGAGAATGTAGGTAATCTGCTTTAGTATCCTATTATAATTAATGCAGATGAGAACAGATATTTCAAAATGGGGACTGGCTAACAAGCGAATTGTCTGGCTATTTACCGTCCTGTTAACGGTTGGAGGAGTCATTTCCTATTATAGGATGCCCAAACTTGAGGATCCGGAGATTGTAGTACGTCAGGCACTTGTGGTTGGTCTTTATCCGGGTGCATCGGCCCATCAGGTTGAACTGGAGCTCACCACTCCCTTGGAGAACAGCATAAACCAGACCAGTGACATTCTCTTTACCGAGAGTTACAGCTATGCGGACATGTGTTATGTCATGGTAACGCAGGATACCAAGGTTCCTCAGGATAAGCTGCATTCCAACTGGGTGAAGATGCGTAACAATATTGCTGACGCATCACTTCCCCAAGATGCCCAGGTGGTTGTAAAAGATGATTTCGGCTCAATGTCGGGGCTGTTCTATGCCCTAAAGGGTGATGGCGTAACCCCAGACAGGCTCCAGTCATTTGCCGAGATGATATGCCGGGAACTGCAGAAAATTGAAGGCGTATCCAATATTACTGTTTATGGTACCCAGCAGCAGCGTGTAAGCGTAAAACTCCATCAGGACAGGCTTGCCAACATGGATATTACACCGGCCGAGGTAATAGCTACCCTTAATGGTCAGGATGCGACTGTTTATGCCGGCTATTACCTGAACGGAGATTACAGGATCCGTGTAAGCGTTGATGACCGTTACAACTCACTTGATGATATCCGTACCCTTATCCTGCAAGGCCACAACGGTGAGAAGTTCCGTCTCGGTGATATTGCAGACATATCCATGGAACCGGAACGTCCGGTCCGTGCCGAGATGCTTAGGGATGGCCAGCTGGCCCTGGGACTGCTTATATCATCGGACTCCGGCACCGATATAATAAAGGTGGGTGCCAAGGTGGAGCAGAAAATCAACCAGCTCAAAGCAACCCGCCTGCCCTCAAGCATAGAGTGTGAGAAGGTCTTTTTCCAGAGTGACCGTGTGAGCGATGCCATGCATACATTCATACTTAACCTCACTGGATCGGTCCTGCTGGTTATACTGCTGCTCATGTTATGTATGAATTTCAGGTCCGGACTAATTCTGGGTGCCACTCTGATTGTGACGGTACTTGGAACGGTATTCATTCTGGAGAAGACCGGAGGTACACTGCAGCGTGTCTCACTGGGTTCTTTCATCCTTGCCATGGGTATGCTGGTTGACAACGCGATTGTAGTCATTGACGGCATGCTGGTTAAAGGAGAGACCGGACCAATGGATGACGAAAGCCTGAGCTCGGTGGGTCGCAAGGCGGCCAAGCCTCTTCTTGGGGCAACCCTGATAGCAATACTGGCTTTCCTGCCCATATTCCTCAGTCCCGATGTAACCGGTCTTTATGTCCATGACATGTTCATTGTGTTGGCAGTATCACTGCTGCTGTCATGGCTGCTGGCACTGGTATTGGTTCCTATCATGGGCTCATTCCTTTTCAAGAGACGCAAACCTGTCCCGGAAAAGGCTGACGCTCCATATTCCGGAATGGCATACAAATGGCTTGCATCTGCACTCCGGTGGGGTATCGGCCACAGATGGTTGACAGTAGGTCTTATGTCCCTGCTGTTGGTCGCTGCAGCACTCAGTTTCAACCTGATGCCACGTGTGCTCTTCCCGGACCTTAAGTATGACCAGCTTTACATGGAGTACAAGCTACCGGAATCAAACAACTATACACGTGTAAGGAACAATCTTGAGAATATCCGCCAGGAGCTGATGAAAATGGATGATATTACGCATGTAACCACATCCATAGGAGGTACTCCGGGCCGATACAATCTGGTCCGTTCAGTGGCTATGCCATCCCTATCATACGGAGAACTGATCATTGACTTCAAGTCTGCCCGTGCGCTTGAACGTAACATCGATGAGTTGCAGAGTCGTTTCTCGGCACTGTATCCCGATGCATATCTGCTGTTTAAGCGTTACAATCTGATGTTCATGCATTATCCTGTTGAGCTCAGATTCTGCGGCCCCGATCCGGCCATACTTCACCAACTGGCCGACTCAGCCATGGATGTGGCAAAACGTCTTAATGTGCTCAATCCCGTAACCACAGACTGGGGACCACGCGTTCCAATGCTTGTGGCCGATTATGACCAGGCACGCGCACGCGAACACGGTGTATCCCGTACAGAGGTGGCGGTATCGCTTCTGGCTGCTACTGACGGTATTCCTGCCGGCAGTTATTATGACGGCACAAAACGTCATAGTATCTATGTCAGCACATCAGATCCGGATGGTAACATTCTGGCCGACCTCAACAATGCTACGATATCCACGCTGCTGCCCCGGGTGGAGTATTCTGACACCTGGAACAATATAGCCAGCCTGCTTATCTCAATGCCTTCATTGCGTCTGTCCCACTCATCACAGATCCGTGAGATAGGTGATGCCATCAGTCTTGAGTGGGAGGAACCGGTAATACCTCATTATAACGGTGAACGTATCCAGAGTATCTCAGGAACTGCCTCATATCCGTATACCACCGAGCAGGCACGCTCATTGCTGGCTGCCGAGATTGAGAGTTGGGAACTTCCCGACGGTTATTCCATCAACTGGGGGGGTGAGAAATATGCATCAGACCTTTCAATGAAAAACCTGTTCGCCCCCTACCCGTTGGTTATTATCCTCATGCTTGCTATCCTGGTTGCAATTACCCGCCGTTTCAGGACATCGTTGCTGTTGTTCTGCAGCATCCCGTTCATATTCCTGGGTATAATACCGGCTATCCTGATGTCTGGCAGTACATTTAATTTCGTGGCGATTGTGGGTATGCTCGGACTGGTTGGCATGATTCTCAAGAATGGAATTGTACTGGTAGATGAGATTGCGCTGCGGCTTCAATCCTCACAGACTCCGTCAGAAGCCATCATACAGGCTTCCGTATCCAGGTTGCGTCCAGTAACCATGGCATCACTGACCACTGTATTCGGAATGATTCCACTTCTGTTTGATGATATGTTCTCGGCCATGGCAGCAACCATAACAGGCGGTCTTCTGGTTGGAACGGTTATAGTGCTGTTCCTGATACCGGTCCTGTACTCGCTGTTCTTTAAAACAAGATAACCGTCACATAAGGATTCCCTCCCTTTGGGACGGTTATCCGTTTTGAAAATGTTTATGACGGTCATAAATGCCGATTAACGGAAAAAAGGTCTATTTTTGTAAATCTAATATGTACTACAAATAGATTGTTTACCATAATATGCAGTGTATAGTCAAGCAACAGGCTGATATTGAGGCTGGGAAGTGGAATGAGTTTGTGAGAGCCAACAGTATGGGCTGGGCCTACTTCCTGTATGAGATGATAGGCGTTGACCGGTATGCATCGTACAAGAATCTCTCCTTTGCAATTGTAGATGCCGATAATAAAGACGAGATACTTTTCATAATGCAGCTCCACCGTACCTCCAAGTACGGAATCCTGACAAAACTGGGGCTCCCCTTCTGGAAGCAGAAACTCATAAGCCGTTGGGGATATGTGATTAAGGACGGTCTTGTAAAGAAGCACCAGCGTCTGGTCAAGGAGTGCTTTGAATCATACATGGACAGTTACATCTACAGCAATCCCATAAAGCGTTTCGCGGCCGATCTGGCCCCCATCACCCAGGCGCGTCTTGATAACAGGGACGGCATTAACCCTCTGGTATTCTTTAATTTCAAGCCGTCGATAAGGTATACGTGGGTGGTTGACCTTAGCAAACCCGATGACCGGATGCTTGCCGATTGTGAGGAGACTACCCGCCAGGCTGTACGCAAGATAGAGGCATCGGGCCGATATGAATTCATTGAGGCAAAATCCTGTGAGGAAGACTGCCAGACCTATATCAACCTGCATAAGGAGACCTACACACGTACAGGCGCCGCCAAGGATATCATAGCCGATGAGTATCATCACAACATATTCTTCAACCTCATTCCCAAGGGGATAAGCCGTGTCTTCTTCCTCAAGGATAAGGAGACGGCCGATGTAGTAGCTACCGTTGCCGTTCTTATCTATGGGCATACCGCCTACTATTGGTGGGGCGACTCCCGTAACGAGAAGGAGATAGGCGTAAATAAGTATCTGCTTTTCAAAGTGATATGCCTTATACGTGAAAGTTTTGGCAAGACCGGTTATTTTGAGACCGGAGGCGCCTACCCTTTCCTGCGCAGAGGCAAGTACAAGGGTCTTAACGACTTCAAGAAATGCTTTGGAACATTCCTCATGCCTATATATGGCGGAGAGTATGTCAAGATAAAACCTAAAAAGAACTAACCGTAAAAAGAACTATCATTATGTCAGGCATTTTATTCCTTATTATCGCGACTGTATGTGCCGCGATGTTTTCAATCTCATTCAAGATATTCCAGAAAAAAAATATTGACTCTGACCAGGCTATCTTCTTTAACTATCTGACCGCATTCATACTTGGAGTACTGTTCTCACTCAATGGTGAGATGGTGGTCAACCCCGTAAAGGCCGATTGGTTCATCCCGGTAATCCTGCTTGGACTGATATTCATGGCCGGAATGGTGGTGCTCTCCGACTCCACCCGCCGCGTAGGTGTTGCAATATCCACGGTTTGCAGCCGTGCGTCTATGGTAATACCCATAATCGTGTCATTCCTGTTGATTGAAGGCAGTGCCAAGCCCAAGTGGCTTATCATAGCCCTTGTCCTGGTTGCCATGAGCATGACCATCTGGAAAGGCAAGGCCGACGGCGCCGGTCATAAATTATCTCTGCGTGATGTACTGGCACCCGTTACTGTATTCCTTTCATTCGGTTTGAGCAACTCGGCCATGAAGGTACTGCAGTACCACATTTCCACATCCACCCCCGGACATACTGAACAAGACATAAACAGCGAGATATCACTTGCAACTGCATGTGTATTCTTCTTTGCCATGCTCATATGCAGCTACTCCTTCTTCAAGAAAGGCGCTGACGGCAAGAGAGTACCTGTATCATTCAGGAATATACTTGGAGGCGCATCTCTGGGATTGATCAACTACGGCTGCACCTACACCCTGATGCTCTCAATGAAGACAATAGACTCTTCAATACTCTTCCCGGTCCACAATATCGGCATCGTGGCTATAGGTGCTATCGTAGGCTGGTTGGCTTACGGTGAAAAACTGAAGCCGCACCAAGTACTAGGTATCGTACTCGCTGCGGCTTCCATCGCATTACTCTGTATCTGACAGGCTTACCAGGAGAGCTTCATTCCGATTGAGAGCGTGCGGGGTGCGCCCCAGTATCCGCGGAATGTATCCAGGTCATTGTTCTTGCCGTCCACACCACGCTCAATGTAGTTCTCATCAGTGAGGTTGCGGCCAGTGGCAAATACATCAACGTGCAGGTTGTCTGTAAGTTGACTGCTCCAGCCTAAAGTTGCGTCAATCACGTTCCATGACGGCAGACGGTATGCGTCACCTGCCTCCTGGCTGGTTCTTTTATCGGGCTCAAAGTCTGCGTACATGCGGTCATTGAACTGCCATGCTATACGCGCGTAGAAGCCTCTGGGCAGAGTAAAGTTGCCCTCCATGCCTAACTGGGTCTGAGGTGAGTCACCTACATGCAGGCCGTCGCAGTATATGGTGTACTCTTTCTGGGTATCACCCGTAAAGAAATCATATGAGATGGCATTTCCGGAACTCTTCCATTTCCATGATGCTATGTTGGCAAATGCGCTTACGGTTGCCCAAGGTGCCAGACGCTGCTCAACGGCCATCTCAATACCCAGATGCAAGGCATTCAAACCGTTAATCTGATATTTCTCCTTTGATTCGTTGGCACGCTTGGCTATTGACGGAGTCAGTGTCTTGTTGTTCCAGCGAGTGGCATATCCGCTTACAGAGAGGCTTCCACCGTTCCAGTTGATGCGTGTACCGGCCTCGGCCATCAGATTCTCCTCATTGGTAACATCGTTGGTGATGGCCATGTTGCTGGAGATATATGTGCCGGCATAAGGAAGACGGCTGTTGTAACCCAGATTCAGGAACGCATTGGCCGGACCCATATGGTATACCAGTCCGCTCTTTACTGCTACACCCCATCCGTGAACCCAATCACTCTTGGCACCTGTAATGTCATTATGCAGACGGTGATTGCCGTTGAACACGCTCACGCCAAGGTTAGCATTCAGTTTACGGCCGTCATAACGTATCTGTCCGAATCCTGAAGCAAGATGTGTGGTACGACCGTATCTTGAACCGATGTAATCTCCCTCTACAAGGTTCTGACCACCGTAACTTACTGAATTTCCGCCCAGAAGATCCAGCACAACCATCTTTGACCAGGTGTCATAATACTGGTACTGGAGTCCTGTACCTATAGTCCAGTCGGGGCTAATGCGGTAATCGGCCGATACCACGCCGCCAGCCTGTGTGTGACCTGACAGGTAATCAATCATGATGTTCCTTGATACGCCCGCTGCGCTGTTCTCGGCTATGATGGCGTCAAAATCAATATGTCCGTCTGCTGTCTGGAAATCAATGATACCCGGCTTGCTGTAATCCAGATTATAGGTGGAGCGGCCGCCGCCGTCGGCAATAGCCAGATAGGCAGAGTTTTTCATGTGCAGTGAACCCTTATCCAGGTGATGCTGCAGCGTGAAATAGGGCTTGAAATAGTGGTTACGGCCTATGGAGTACTTCTCACCATTCAGGTAACCCCAGTTCTTGCTGTATCCGCGTCCGTACTTGTCTATCTCCTCCTTTGACAGCTCAGTGTTACGCTGGTCATGCTGCTCAGGTGATCCCAGAGCAGTGAATGTAAGAGTGTTGAACGGGTTCAGAATCTTGCTTACGGACAGCAGATATGACATTGATTTCACCTCCGATACCTCAACAAAGCCGTCACCGTATACGCCGCTAACCATCAGGTTTGCGCTCCAACCGTTCTTAAGCTGTCCGGTAGAGTAGCTCAGCATGGCTTTCTTGGTTCCGTACTGTGTATATGATGTTGAGAAATCCCATTCAGGCAGGCCCGATCCGGTCTTGGTGATGATATTCACCATACCACCCATGGCGCAGTCAGCCAGCATGGATGAACCCATACCTTTCTGAATCTGAATTGAGTAAGTGGCATCGGCCAGTCCCATCCAGTTGCTCCAGTACATGGAGCCCGATGTCAGACCCTGGATTGGAATACCGTTCAGCAGGATGCTGATATTCTCCTGCTTGAATCCGCGGATGTTAAGCGTAGCATCACCGTATGATCCGGTTGACGGTGTGGCATAGACGCCAGGAATGCCCTGGAGCATCTCCACGTAGTTAGGCGCAGTGCTGTAGAGCTTGATGTGGCTCGGCTGTAGCGTCTTGATGCTAAGCGGTGTTGTTTGGGAATCACTGAAATTGTCGCGAATGACAATCTCCTGAAGACTGATCACAGAATCGGTCAGAACTACGCCCTCGGCGCAAACTGACAGTGCGGGCATAGCTATGCCCAGGCACAGAGAGATAACTTTTTTCATAAAAATTTTCTTCCATCCAGACTATACTGTCGGTACCGTAATCGCAACGGTTCGGCCTTTTGGGCTCGCGGACTGTAACCGCCGGTCGAGGGATTTCACCTCACCCTGAAAAATTTCGGCTGCAAATTTCTGCTTTCTACGCGACTCTGCAAAGCATTTTATGCTAAAAAAGATAAATGATTCAGCCATTTTCCTCCGCCTGGACATCAGTATTCGGGAGACGACGTTACGGGGCTACTCAATAACGAGAAGCGGCTTATATATGTTCATTTGGTTATTTACCACCAATCGGGACGAGTGTAGTCGAATTGTTTGAGTTCCTCCATCCAGGCCTTGTTTACGAATACTGAATCCGCACGATCCACGTAAAGGATTCCGTCCAGATGGTCGCACTCATGCTGGAATATGATTGCTGTATATCCTGCTATATGCTCTTTCCTGGTCTCTCCTGATTCCAGGTCTGCATATGATATGATGACATCCGTGTTACGCGATACCATGCCCGCATATCCGGGAACAGAAAGGCAACCCTCGGGACCACGTTTCACATCACCAAACAGGCTGTCAATGCGAATATTCACGTAACACTCAAACGGTTCATCCTCCTTATCAAGGCGCTGCACCCAGATAATGCGCCTGTTTATACCCACCTGTGGAGCAGCAATCCCCACTCCATCCTGTGACGGATCTGTCACGGTGCTTAGCATCTTAGCCATAAGTGTCTTGAGCTCCTTGGATTGAAGGTCCTGCTTACGAACCTCTATGCTGGGAGTTCGCAGCAACACGCTGTCATCTGGCAGTACCGTGACAAACATCAATGAATCAGACCTTTCTATTATGATACGCTCCCGCTCTGTCCAACCGTTCTGGCTGCAAGCATTCAAGACCAAACTCAAAACCAAAGCCAAAAACCTAGCCACCCCCTTAACCGTATATCTGTACATACCTCTAAACTTTTTGCAAATATACATATTCAAAAAATATATCCAGTTGCAGAAGGTTTCTGTTTGCAGGAGCGTACAGTTTCCGTGTGGGACCATCAGTGCAGTGGCGTTAAGCGAAGGCCCCCGGAAGATCCCGTTAAGAACGGCGCATGTTTGACGAACGTTGTAATTTGCTGATTTTGGTTGTCAGATTACGGTCTTACGACTGAACCAAGTTGACGGGTTATTTATTAAGACTGTTTTAAGTTGTCAATCGCTATACA
>ONNV01000001.1 GCA_900319225.1 uncultured Prevotellaceae bacterium
AGGGGGTAGCCCGCGGGAAAGTGTATTTTCCTATGCACCTTAGGGATGAAAATGGCCCTACGTGCGTTCTGACTCCCTAAGGTAGGGGGTGCACCCGCGATATAGCCTATTATCTGCTCACCTTAGGGATGAAAATGGTTCTACGTGCTTTCTGGCTCCCTAAGGTAAGGGGGTAGCCCGTGATATAGCCTATTTCCTGCTCACCTTAGGGATGAAAATGGTTCTACGTGCGTTCTGGCTCCCTAAGGTAAGGGGGTGCCCGCGAAGGTGGTGTGCTTTGGTGGAGAGGTAGATTTGTAGTACCTTTGCGGCGTGAAAAAGTTGAACATTCATGAATACTATCTGGATTGTATTGCCTATTCTTACTCTGCTGATGTTTGATCTGGGGCTTACGCTCCGTTTTGAGGATTTTGGTAAGGTGTTCCGCAGGCCGTGGCCCATTGTGGTGGCTCTGTTCGGACAGCTGGTGTTGCTGCCGATAATCGCGCTGGGGCTGGCTAAACTGTTCGGGCTGGGACCGGTGTTCTTTATCGGTTTGATACTGATTGCGTGCTGCCCTGGCGGAAGTTCATCGAACGTGTTCTCCAAACTGGCTGGCGGTGATGTGGCTCTGTCAGTTACGCTTACGGCTCTGAGCAGCATAATCACGCTGTTTACCATACCGGTCATAATGAGCTGGGCTACGCAGATGATAGGCGAGAGCGTGGGCATTACGCTGCCGGTGGGCAATCTGATCAAGCAGAACCTGCTGCTTATGCTGCTGCCGGTGCTGCTGGGAATAGTTATGCATTATGCATGGCCAAACGCGGCTTCCAAGACCGATAAGGTTCTTTCCAAACTGGCATTCCCGCTGCTGATGGTGCTCATCACGGTGTTCTATATCCAGAACCACAGGACCATCCTGGATAATCTGGGAATAATAACCATATGCGTAACCGCACTGATTCTGGTGGCCATTTTCTGCTCGTCCATGCTGTCACGTCTGGTCAAAAACAGTGCGCAGCAGCGCCGTACGGTGGTTATTGAGGTGGGCATGCAGAACGCAGCCCAGGCTATAGCCATTGCCACCAGCCCGTTCATATTCAACAGCGCCGAGATGGCTATCCCCGCCATCCTCTACTCGCTGATGATGAATGTGGTGCTGCTTATCTACGTCTTTGCCATCCGCAAAAAGTAACGCTACAGGGACTACAAAAATGTGGAAAAGGGGACTGTCCCCTTTTTCACATCCAATATATCTTTGTTATGAAACGTGTTTGCTTATGGGTTTTGATGGGTGTGCTCTCTCTGGTTGCCTGCAAGGGCAACAGGAACGGAGGCGTTGCCCCACAGGAAGGGATATCGGCCGATACCCTTATAACATTGTCTATTGACCGGGATAATGCCGGTCTTGAGTTCCTGGGTTATGATAACATCGTGGAAAGCGTCAGGTTTATTCCCCTGGAGGATACGACTGGCGTAAATCTGCATCCTATTCCCCGCATTTATGCATGTAAGATAAACGGTAAATACTGCGTCACCAATGTGGAGGCTTCTATCTGGTCTACATCGGCCTTATATGACGCAGAGGGCCGGTTTATTACAAAGACATTCAATATGGGGCGCGGGCCTAATGAGTTGGCAAACCCGATGGTCTGGTTCTGGAATGACAGGACTGGCAAGGTCTATTATGTGGACCCGCATGAGAAGATTCTTGAATATGATGTTGAGAGCGGGGTGTTGACTCCTTACAGGATCCCCACAACAGAATTGAATGGAAGGAGCCTCTTTAAATGGGCTTCATTTGATGACGGAACTTTTGCCGCAGCTGAGAATACGGCATTGTATCCGGAGTATGATGAAAATGTCTATCCTTATCTGTATGGGTTTGACTCAGATTTGAGGCTCAGTTCAAAGGTGTTCTATCCGGAGAGTAGAAAGCTATATCAGATGATGTCTTATGAGGACAAAATTCCGCATGAGCACTGGCATCTGGTGCGTACGAGCGTAGGCGTGAGGTTTGCCGACATGTATAACGACACGATATATGCATTGGAGGCCGACATGTCAAAAAAGCCTCTCTATGTAATTCCGCGCGATAGCCGTGAAAAGCCAGAGTATTCCGATACACGTAGCCGTAACGGAGATAAAAACAAACTGTATTTCTCTAATATTGCCGATTCCGAACGGTATTTCTGGCTTGAGTATGTGATGAACGGTGAGTTCTATTCAGTCATATGGGACAAGAAAGAGGGTAGGCAGATCATGCACCAGCGTCGTGCGCGGAACTTTGTTGCCCGTGCCGCCTCAGCTCCGTTCAGAGTTGACGGCTTTGAAGGCTGGCTCCCCATAAGCTGTATCACACCCGATAACGAGATCTGCGCAGTATTGTCATCCGATCAGCTTAATTCCGAACTTGCCGCTCAATCCGACAACATCCTGATAGAAATCAAACTAAAGAAATAATACAAACCCACCTGCGTAACCCACGCAGGTCCAAGAATACGCAGGTGCAAACGTATTGGGGCGAAGCGAGTATGCGAGCGAGAGCGGCCGGGTAGGCCGCCAAGCGGAATGAAATGGAGCGCGTTTGCGATAGCAAACTAAAAAAAGCCGCCTCAGGCGCTATAAAAAACAAGAGGTCATCGAGACCTCTTGTTTTTTGTAGCGCCTACGGGAATCGAACCCGTATGCCAAGATTGAGAATCTTGTATCCTAACCGTTAGATGAAAGCGCCATTCGGTTATCGTATGTTTGCTTAAAGGAGGCGGAAGCTGGGGGATTCGAACCCCCGGTACGGTAACCCGTACGGCAGTTTAGCAAACTGCTGGTTTCAGCCACTCACCCAAACTTCCTTGGGAACCGTTGTTCGGCATCCTTAAGCGGGCACAAAGGTAAGACACAGTTTTGAGTCCTGCAAGTTTTAGGCTGATATTTTTTCATAAAACAACAAAGTTTTTTTTTATCCGTTATCTTTATAATAGTTATCTTTGAAAAAGGATTTATAGAATCCGTTCATGCAAGATTCAACAGATATGTCAGATAACAGCTCAACTCTACTGCCACGCGGTTGCAGGATCATTGAATTCCCGGAATCGGCCGATGACCGTGGTGCACTGTCCTTTGCCGAGGGCGCACATCAGATTCCGTTCCAGATAGAACGTGTGTTCTGGATTTACGGCGTACCCCAGGGGAAGACGCGCGGTGGACATTCGCACAGTGAGTCGGCCGAGGTGGTGGTGCCTGTAAACGGTGCTTTTACCATGATGGTCGATGACGGTTCGCACAAGGCAGAGTTGAGAATGGACTCCCCCCGCAAGGGTATACTTGTTCCGCCCGGAGTCTGGTGTGATTTGCGTGAGTTTGAGCCGGGAACGGTGTGTGTGGTGTTTGCATCACATCCGTATAATGCATCGGGTTATATCAATAATTACACAGAGTATCTGACCGGACAGCTTGAGGTAATAAGGTATGACGAATCACACAAGCAGGAGTGGAACGATTTTGTAAAGAGTTCCAAGAACGGTACGTTCCTGTTTGACCGTGGTTATATGGATTATCACAGCGACCGTTTTACGGACTGCTCGCTCATGTTCTACAAACACGGCAAGCTGCTGGCCATGCTGCCGGCCAACTGGTGTGAGAATGAGGGGACTGTCCAGTCGCACGGCGGCCTGACCTACGGCGGCCTGATTGTGCCCAAGGAGATGATTGCCGTCGATGCGCTTGAGGTGTTCAGTTGCGCCATTGACTGGATGAAACGCCAACTGGGTGCACATCGTTGGCTATACAAGCCCGTTCCTTATATATACAGCAAGCTTCCTGCCGAGGAGGATCTGTATGCCCTGTTCCGCAGCGGCGGCACGCTCAAGGAGAGGGGGGTGTCATCGGTCATAGACTTTACCAACCGCCTGCCCCTGCGCGAGTTGCGCAGACGGGGTTACAACAAGGCTCTCAAAGCCGGACTCAAGGTGGGCGTGGCTGATACTGATTGTGACCTGCAAGCTTTCTGGGATATACTGGCCGGTATTCTGATGGATAAGCACAAAAAGAAACCCGTTCATACGGTAGAGGAACTGCGTCTGCTCCAAAGCCGATTCCCCGACCGGATCAAGCTTCACGTCGTACGCGACGGCAATGAGGTGGTGGCCGGAATAATGGTTTATGATATGGGACATGTGGTTCACGCCCAGTATATCGCATCATCCGAGAAGGGTAAGAAGAGTGGCGCTCTTGACCTGTTGATACACAATCTCATTACCGAGGTCTATGCGGATCGTACCTATTTCGATTTCGGTGTCTCGACCGAGAACGGAGGCGGTTATCTGAATGAGGGACTCATATTCCAGAAAGAGGGATTCGGAGCGAGGTCAGTTGTGTACGATACTTATGAAATGTTGTTTTAGGTCATGATAGAGTTCTTGCCGTTAGGAAAGATTACGGAGAAATACTCCGATGAGATACATGCAGCCGTACTGCGTGCCGTAGACAGCGGACGTTACCTGCTGGGAACGGAGGTGAGCGCATTTGAGAGCGAGTATGCCGATTATATAGGTGCGCGCAACTGTGTGGCATGCGCCAACGGTCTGGACGCGCTGTGGCTCATATTGCGTGCATATATGGAGTTGGGGGTGATGGAGCCGGGCGATGAGGTGCTGGTTCCGGCCAACACATATATCGCAACCATCCTGGCTATATCGGACAACGGGCTGAAACCGGTTCCGGTGGAGCCTAAATGGGAGACTCTGGAGATTGATGAGGACCTGATAGAGGGTCTGATAACACCCCGTACCAAAGCGCTCATTACGGTTCATCTTTACGGACGCCTATCTTGGTCCGGGCGTATGGCCGATATCTGCCGCCGTCACGGGCTCAAACTGATTGAGGATAACGCACAGGCTCATGGCTGTGAGACTCTGAACGGACGCCGCACGGGATCACTGGGCGATGCAGCCGGACACAGCTTCTATCCCGGTAAGAACCTGGGTGCTCTGGGTGATGCCGGTGCCGTTACTACCGATGACGGAATCCTGGCCGATACCATCCGCACACTGGCCAATTACGGATCAAGTGAGAAATATGTGTTCCGATACAAGGGACGTAACAGCCGTATGGATGAGGTCCAGGCGGCTGTGCTCCGCGTCAAACTGGCTCATCTGGATGAGGATAACGCCGCACGCAAACGTATAGCGGCAAGATATCTTGAAGGTATTAGGAATCCTTTGATAAGTATGCCGGAACTGCTGCCTGAGCAGTCAAATGTTTGGCATCAGTTCCCTGTGTTCTGTGAGCGGCGTGATGAGCTGCAGCAGCATCTAGCGGATAAGGGGATTCAGACTCTTATTCATTATCCTATTCCTCCTCATAAGCAGGAATGTTACTCGGAGTGGGGCGGGTTGAGTTTTCCGGTTACGGAGAGAATTCATGAGCGGGAGCTTAGTTTACCTATTGGACCTGTGTTGACGGATGGGGACGTGAAGCAGGTTATAGAGGCTGTTAATTCATTTGTTGAGTAGCCATCCGGCGGGGGCTCGCGCCTTTGGCGCTCGGGTGTTTTTGACTTTTTTGGCCCGTAGGGCCGCAAAAGTCGCTAGCTGGAAACTTATCTGCGTATTAGGTACACGACATTTTTTTAGTTTGGGGCGGCGACGCCCCAAACCCGTTCCGCGACATTCCATTTTATTCCATGTCGCTCCACTCTGCCGGCCTTCCAGGCCGGGTAAAACTAAGACCTCGCTAGCTTTGCTCGCGAGGCCTTAGTTTTACTGGGTGCAGCTGGAAACCTTTGTGCACTGGAAACCTTTGTGCACCTAGGTATACCAAGCTGGAAACCGAGTCAGGATTAGGGACACGCACGGGGAAACGTATTTATATTTGGAAAGATCCAGTCAATGAATTGGCTGGCTACCCTTATTATGTGCCTAGCGGCACAGGTTAATGCCGTAGGCATTGTATAGGGGTAGCCAGCCGTTTTAACGGCTGGGTTATTAGCGTACAAACCATTTTATTAATCCAATGCCGTAGGTATTGGATACGGATTTTTATTCGTGATGGTAGGGGAGGTTGTTTAGGATGGCGAAGGCGCGGTAGAGTTGCTCTACGAATATGAGGCGGACCATCTGGTGGGAGAATGTCATTCTGGAGAGTGACAGGCGGCCGGGTACGCGGTTGTAGACATCGGGCGAGAAACCGTAGGGACCACCAATTATGAATACCAGGCGCTTGGTGGATTGTGACATGCGTTTCTGGAGCCACTGCGCCATATCGGGCGATGTCATTTCACGGCCCTTGTCATCAAGCAGATAGACGTCATCGGAGGGCTGCAGCAGTTTAAGGATCTGTTCTCCTTCACGCAGCTTCTGTGTCCCGGCATCCATACTGCGCGTGTTGCGTATGTCGGGGATGACCTGGAACTCAAACTGACAGAAATGAGTGAGCCGCTCCACATACTGGCTTATGCCCTCTGAGAGCCACTGCTGATCTGTCTTTCCAACCGTTATAAGGAGAATCTTCATGCTGTCGTCTGGTGGTTTGCTGCACGAAGGTACAGAATCTATTTTGATTTTGGTTGTTTGGAGGATATTTGTTAAGTTTGCGCCGTTTATAGTTGAACGAAAGAACCCGGAAATATGTACGAGAGTCTTCAACAGCTTGATACACTTGCCATAAACTTCAACAGGACAGGAAACTGGCTTCTGCTGCTGTTCATGGCAGTTGTTATGTATGGCGTGGCTCTGGGCCTGAAACCCCAGTTTTTCCGTGGCGTGTTCAACCGCCCGCGTTCGCTGTTCATAGGCTTGGTCTGCCAGTGGCTGGTATTGCCGTTCGTGACATTCCTGATGTGCGTGCTGCTGCGCGGTTTCATACCCCCTCTGGTGGCTATGGGCCTTATCCTGGTGGCTTCATGTCCCGGTGGCGCGGTTTCAAATTTCATGACATCCTATGCCAAGGGTAATGCCGAGCTCTCTGTGCTTATGAGCACGGTGACCACTCTGGGTGCACCCATATTCACTCCTATAAATTATGCCATCTGGGGCGGTCTCTATGTCAAGTACATGGATTCCAGAGCCGGTGAGGTGCTGCGTACCCTTCAGGTTCCGCCTCTCCAGATTGCCATGACGGTGATACTGATTATCGGTGTTCCTGTACTGCTGGGCCTGATAACCGTAAAGTTCGCACCTAACGCATCGGCCAAGCTCAAGGAACTGATGAGATATCTGTCAATCGCGGTATTCATAGTCGTGGCCGCCATAATGATATCACAGAACATAATCCTTTTTGAAGAATATATAGGTTACATTTTCATCATAGTACTGATTCACAATCTGCTGGGCTTTGGAGTGGGTTACACCGCTTCAACTATCGGTAAGACTCCTGTGAAGGACCGTCGTGCCGTGACGCTTGAGATAGGAACGCAGAATTCAGGATTGGGACTGTTGCTGCTGTTCAATACCGGCATTTTTCCGCCCGAGGTTGCCAAAGGCGGTATGGTATTTGTGACAGCCTGGTGGGGTGTATGGCATATCGTGTCTGGCCTTATCCTGGGAACCGTTTTCAGGTTCACCGGATTCGATACCGGCGAGCTGTCCAAATTTTTACATAAGAAATGAGAGAGAAGATTCAGGACCACGATTGGTTATATACTTTCCTTAAATATTTTGTTGACTGGTCAGTAAGGAGCTCATACAGAAGATATCAGGTAGAAGGCACGGAAAACATACCTACTGACGGTAGCGTGATATGGGCTGCAAACCATACCAACGCCCTTATGGACCCCATGGTGATGCTTTCATCAACCCGTGGCCGTAAGGTGTTCGTAGCCAGGGCCGATATTTTCAAGAAGGAGTGGGCCAGGAAGGCGTTGTCATTCCTGCGTGTGATGCCTATCTACCGTATAAGGGACGGCATTGACGCAGTGAAGCATAATGATGAGGCTATTGCAAAGGCTACCGGCGTTATCATGGACGGGGTTCCTTTCGTAATATTCCCCGAGGCTACACACAGACCCAAGCACTCGCTGCTTAAGCTGAGTAAGGGTATATTCCATATAGCGGAATCGGCGATTGAGCAGTCCAAGGACGGCCGTCAGGTCTATATCCTGCCTATCGGCGTTGAGTACGGTGATTATTTCCGGTTCAGGAATGACGTGCTCATCAGATTCGGAAAGCCGCTTAACATAACCGAATTCATCAGTAAGCACAAGGACGAGACGCTGCCTGTGGCAATGCAGCAGTTGCGTGAGATACTTACCCGCAGTTTGGCCGATCAGATTGCCTATGTGCCCGATGATGAGGATTATGATGCAATCTGGGAGTATGCCAAGCTTAAGGCCGGCAATCCCCAGTACTTTAAGAAGGCACTTAAGGAGATTGAGTCACGTGACGGAAAGAAGCTGAGAGGCCTGCTTAAGATTCAGGCTGTTGACAAATATGCCATAGCTCAGGCTTTGGAACTCAAGGAGAAGGATCCCGATGCCGCACGTGAACTGTTCGGTAAGGTTGACCAGCTGCGTCTGTGGAGAATCCAGAACGGTATATCGGTATATGCCATTGCAAATGAATGCAAGGGATTCTGCCTTCTCATGAAAATACTGATAGCCCTGCTGGGAGTACCTTATTATTGCTTCAGCGCCATTGTGGGCTCAATCAAGTGGATTCCCATAGCACTTATCCTGAGAGGTGTCAAGGATGATGCGTTCTACAATACCGCACGTTACGGTGTACGCTTGGGGCTTGCTATCCCGGCTGTGATTGTGTGGTCGCTGATCTATTTCCTGCTGTTCAACTGGAAGATAGCTGCAGTGCTGCTGGTACTATCCCTGCCGTCACTCAGGTTCCTGTATGACTACGGGACATATTTCCGCCGTCTGTGTTCGGACATCAGGTGGAAACTGCGTAAGAAACACGCTCCTGAATCAGATTTTTGAGTAGAAATCAATATACTGTGCCGCCACTTTGATGTAATCATGGTGGCGGCGCACGTATTCTACGGACTGACGTTTGAGATCGGCTATACGGTCGGGGTTCAGAATGAGCTGCTCCAGCTGGTTGTATACGTCCTGCTCATGCGGCTGTACGTTGATTATGGGGCGCAGCTCCTTCTCGCCCAGGATGTCATAGTTCTCGGGCTCGCCGCCTCCCACTACGATGATGCCTTTTGACATGGCCAGAAGGGAATTCATGGATGGGGTATAGCTGTAAAGTTGGTCCAGTATGACGTCGCTGCCGTTCATCATCTGCCGGTACTCGTCAAACGGTACTCCCTGGGCAATTCTAAGTTCCATACGGTCGGGGTATTTCTGCTGCAGGGCCTGTGCCGCACGCAACATTATGTCGGTGCCCTTGTAGGCTGACCTGTCGCGGCTTATGCCTATGAATACCTTGACAGGTCCGCCAAAAAATGAAGTGCGGTATATCTCAGGCATGACAATGGGAAACGGTATGAATTGCATCTTGTCACGTATGGGCTGTCCGTTACGGCCTTTGTCGGTTACCAGGTCATAGGTCGCCCAGTATTCATACAGTCCGGCCGGGATACCGTCGCAGTCACGTGCTATCTGCTCATTGAGCTGCTGCTTGGGCGTGCCTATCCACTCGTTGCGGTAGAGTTCTGCCTGGGGGTCGGTGCGGACTATATCCCCGAAATTGAAATCGCTGTATCTTAACGGCTTGTTTTCAGTGTTGATTCTGGCCCAGTAATAGTCAATGCCGAAAGCTCCCATCACGATCTTACGGTTGTGGCGTCGCAGATAGTTGTAGAACGGCATGATGCGCTGGGCTTTGAGCTCCAGGAATACGGGGTTGATAAGCTGTACCACGTCATAGCCGCGCATGCGGGGTAATGCCTTGAGGAGTCTCCACATGAATGAGAGAGTGTCCCCCAGGCTGCCAGGCTTACGGCTCAGGTCGATGTCACGGGGATAGTCTTTCCAATGGTCGCCGTCACTGGCTACAGTAACCTGATGTCCCAGTGCCCTGAGGCCTTGGGCCAGCGTGTTATGTACGTTGCTGTATTCACCTAAAAGTAGTATTCTCATACGCTTTTCCTTTTCATTTTCCAAATAGCCAGTCTCCAGGCACCCCGTCCTCCCATTGCGGTGTACTGCTCCAGTATGCGCCCCAGGATCCATCCGTCCGGTCTGGCTCCGAAACTGTCATCTATGAATGTACGGCACAGGGCCGATCCTTTCCGTTCTCCCTCATGCAACAACTTGCCGCTCAGTATGTATGTGCGTAACATGAGAGCCTTGCGGCATCGGGCTGCGTCAGGAGTGTCAGTGTTGTGGATATCGTCAAGGACCTGACGTATGGTATCCAGCTGCGGTTTGTATCGTGAACGGAAATTGGGACCGGTCAGGCTGTCGGGGTGAACCTTGATCGTGTGGTAGGCCTTGCAGGTTATCCAGTCAATTCTGGGCTTGGCCATAAGTGCCCTGGTTCCAAGTTCCCAGTCATCCCATACAAGGCATGCGGGGTTCCAGCCGCCAATCTCCCTGAGCCATGATGTCCTGAATATCATGCTTTGAGTGCTCAGCATTCCGTTCAGTATGTGTATGGCAGGGTCCGGCATGTCATAGAATGCCCTGCGGTTAACTTTGTTGTCTACCATCTGACGGGTTGGGAAGGCTACCATCTGTGCATCTGTGTCCCATTCGTGGGGGATGTCCTCAAACTCGTCATCGGAATCAAAGAAATAGACCCAGCTGGTGTTTACCAATGAGAGGCCTCTGTTACGGGCTGCCGCAGCGTTACGTTGGGGCTCATGTACGATCTTCACGTCAGGGTTTTGGCTGCAGTAGCTCTCCAGGAACTCTGCTGTCCCGTCGGTGCTGGCGTTGTCTACCACCACTATGGGTACCCCTGCTACAGGGCTGCGTTTGATGCTGTTCAGGGTATGCCTGAGCAGTGCCTTGCGGTTGTATGACGGTATGACTATCGTAAGATCCATATTCCTCTTAGCATGTTGAAAAGAATGGGCAGCGGGTTGGCGCCCTTGTGTATCAAGTACCAGCCGGCTTCCTTGAAGCTGCGCCAGATGGCGGCGCCTGTACCGTAGATGTATCTGAATGTGGCACCTTTGGTGACCTGGACCTTGGGGTCGGCCAGGAACCTGGTTCCGGTGGTGGCGGCCGCAGTGCGGACAATCGGTTTGGGGATGTACCGGATGGTAAGGCCTGCCTTACATGCGTCATGCATGAAAATATCCTCCTCGCCGGCGCAAAGTAACTCACTTCCCAGTCCGAACCGCTCATCAAAGCGTAGGCCATGGGCTGTGATGCTGTCACGCCTGAATGATATCTCCAACGAGCAGACGTATGGAGCCGGGTAGGGATGAAGCGGCTCTCCCTGATAGTTCTCTGCCTGGAAGGTTAGGATATCGGCGTCAGGGTTCTCAATCCATGAGTCCAGGATGGTGTCAATGTGTTGCGGCAGGTAGCGGCTGTCATCATCGGCAATAAGACAGATGTCGGCACCAGCCATACTGATGGCATTGTTGCGGTTACGGGAGAGTCCCTTGCCGGGCAGCAGCACTACAGTTACGTCTGGACGGGATGTCAGTTCCTGCGGTATCGTGACCTCGCTTGCGGGACAGGTGTGCTGGACCGATATCACATACCTTACGCCCTGGCGCTCAGGCAGCAGCATGCTGGGAATAGTTTCAACCCCCGTGCCGATGGTGCTTATGAGTATGTCAAGTGTCGGTCTTGTGTGGCCCATGCGGTAATCCTTTAGTTTACAAACGTAAATATAGCGTTTTTATTTCTATGGAAAAAAGTAATTTTACGCCCGTTTTTGCGTTATGACATCGTGGATAATCTGAACAGCATAGAGACAGACAGGAAACTGTATGACAGGATAGTCAAGTACACCGGCGTATTCGGCGGCGTGCAGGTAGTGTCCGTAGTCATCAAGATGCTGCTCAATGTGTTCAAATCCAGACTTCTGGGGCCTGAGGGTTACGGATTGAGCGAGAGCTTCAACAAAAATACTGAGCTGATTGCAAACTCCACCGGCTTGGGTATAAATACGGTTGCCGTTCCCGAGATATCACAAAGCTTTGATGAGGCCGATGCCTCACTCCTTGCGCACAAGGTTCTGCTTACGCGCAGCTGGGCTCTGCTTACCGCATTGTTGGGACTGGTGGTCAGCCTGGCTTTAGCTCCTGTGCTGAGCCGATGGGCTTTTAACGGTGACAGCGGATATACCGTCAGTTTTATGGTGCTCTCCATGTCTGTCGCAGCTACTGCGGTGACAAACGGTGAAACGGCTATCCTGAAAGGATCAGGTCTACTCAGGGAGTTGGCTCTGAGTCAACTGTTCACGGGCGTCGTGGCGCTCTTTATTGTCATTCCGCTGTTCTGGTTCTACCGGCTTGGCGGAGTTGTTCCCGCGCTGCTCTTGACTACACTGGGTAATATGGCGGTTACCTGTTTCTATTCGGTAAGGCACTTCCCCTATAAGGCCAGACCCTTCTCGGTGAGCCTTCTCAGGGAAGGGACCGGCATGATAGGATTCGGTCTTATCCTTACGGTGGCCGCTTTCTTCATGTCATGGGCTTGGTCCTTTATTGCCAAGTTCCTGACGGAATGTGCAGGGCAGGAGTTTCTGGGTGTATACAGTGCCGGTTATTTCCTGTTGGTGGTGAACTTTACGACTTTGCTCGTGTCTGTCATAGATTCTGAGTACTATCCCAGGTTGTCAGCCTCTGCGGGCGATCTGCCTAAGGCTCATGGCCTTATGAATGACCAGTCACTTGTGATGTGTATGATAAGCGCACCTCTTGTGATACTGTTCCAACTGCTGGTCCCGCTTATGGTCCTGGTGGTTCTTGAGTATGATAATTTCATAGACTCAATACTGATTGCCCAGATGGCTGTCATGGGAACCTATTTCAAGACGGTCAGTCATCCTATAGCCTATCTCGTCGTTGCCAGGTCTGACTCAAAGATTTATGTGATGCAGGAGACTCTTTGTGCTATATTGCTGATTATATGCGTAATGACTGGATATAATCTTGGCGGAGCACTTGGGCTGGGACTCTCATTTGCAGCCTGGGAACTGGCTTATCTGATGCTTGGCATGATTGTGGCTTATTTCCGTTACGGGTTTGTGATGTCATCAAAACTTGTAAGGAACTTTCTTATCCAAGGCGTGCTTGTCGTATCGGCAGGGGCGTTTGTCTCATTGGGCTCTGTAACAGGATATGCCGGATGTGCAGTTTTATGCGTTGTGTCACTGGTCATATCATTCAGATTCATGAGCCGGCATACGTCATTCATTCCTTCAATTCTCTCAAAGCTTTCACGCAAGTAGGACCAGCGGTAATTTTACGGCCGGTTTTTGTCTGATTCTCTTGAACTATTCGGGGAAATTTGCTACTTTTGTGGTTCACACGCGCCACGCGCGCGACTAACTGACTAACATACAGAATTATGGAAGATTTAATGGGACTTGTAACCGCCAAAGCGCAGGAATGGCTTGGCAGTTCATTTGATGAGAAAACACGTGAGGAAGTAAAGGCTCTCATGGCTAAAGAGGACAAGTCAGACCTTATTGACGCATTCTACAAGGATCTGGAATTCGGAACAGGCGGACTGCGCGGTATCATGGGCGCAGGCACCAACCGTATGAACATATATACCGTGGGTATGGCTACCCAGGGCCTGGCCAACTATCTGAACAAGAACTTCAAGGAGCGTAAGGAGATATCGGTCGTAGTAGGACATGACTGCCGTAACAACGGACGTCTGTTTGCCGAGACCGTAGCAAACATATTCAGCGCCAACGGCATCAAGGTTTACCTGTTCGATGACCTGCGCCCCACACCTGAGGTTTCATTCGCCATCCGTTATCTGGGCTGCCAGAGCGGCGTGAACGTGACCGCCAGCCACAACCCGCGTGAGTACAACGGTTACAAGGCATACTGGGAGGACGGCGCACAGGTGCTGGCTCCGCACGATACCGGCATCATTGATGAGGTTGCCAAGGTTAAGGTTCAGGATATCAAGTTCAAGGGTAACCCTGACCTGATCAAGATAATAGGCGAGGAGGTTGACAAACCTTACCTGGATGCAATTGAGGGAATCTGCATAGATCCCGCCCTGGTTAAGCGCAACCATGACCTCTGCATTGTATATACTCCGCTGCACGGATGCGGCCGCGTCATGATTCCGCGTTCACTTAAGCAGTGGGGATTCACCAACGTGAACTGCGTTCCCGAGCAGATGATCCCGGACGGCAACTTCCCGACTGTGGTATCACCCAACCCCGAGTATCCTGAGGCTCTGACCATGGCTCTGGCTCTGGCACGCAAGCTGAATGCCGACGTGGTTATGGCATCGGACCCCGACGCTGACCGTCTGGGTGTGGCCTGCCGTGATGACAAGGGTGAGCTTACCCTGCTCAACGGTAACCAGACCGCAATGATTTTCCTCTACTACATCATAACACAGTACACCAAACTGGGCAAGATGACCGGTAAGGAGTACATAGTAAAGACCATCGTTACCACTGAGGTCATCAGCCGCATCGCCCAGAAGAACAACCTTGAGATGTTTGACTGCTACACCGGATTCAAGTGGATTGCCAAGGTAATTGCCGATGAGAACGCCAAGGGCAAGCACTACATCGGTGGCGGTGAGGAGAGTTTCGGTTTCCTGGCCGAGGACTTTGTACGTGACAAGGATGCCGTATCTGCCTGCTCACTGATGGCCGAGATCGCCGCTTGGGCCAAGGAGAACGGCAAGACCCTCTGGGACCTGCTGCTGGATGCTTATCAGGAGTACGGATTCTCACAGGAGGCTGCCGTAAGCGTAGTCAAGCCCGGTAAGAGCGGCGCCGATGAAATCAAGGCCATGATGGAGCAGTTCCGCGCCAACCCGCCCAAGAGTCTGGCAGGCGAGAAGGTGGTTCTCATCAAGGACTTCAAGCTTCTCAAGCAGACCGATGCCGCCGGCAAGGTAACTGACCTCATTATGCCGGAGCCGTCGAACGTACTGCAGTACTATACTGCCGCAGGTGACAAGATATCGGTACGCCCGTCGGGTACCGAACCCAAGATAAAGTTCTACATGGAGGCCAAGCTGCCTATGGCAAGCAAGAAGGATTACCTTAAGGTACAGGCCGATGCCATGAAGAAGATTGAGGGATTCAAGAAGGATCTGGGAATCTGACGTTCAGACTGTGATGACAGGCCGATTCAAGATACTGGCAACCGTTGTGCTCTGTGCCGTTCTCTGCTCATGCGCAGGTGACGGCACCAAGACCATCTGCGTTGTGTCCACTACTGATGTCCATGGTTGTATTTTCGGCAATGACCTGCTTACCGGAACCGAGAGACCGGGGTCACTTGCCAAGATTGCCACTCTGCTCAAGAAGGAGCGTAGGGCCAACCGCAATCTGGTATACCTGGATTGCGGAGACAACCTGCAGGGATCAGTTGAGGTATATCAGGACATAACGGCTCAGTATTACCGTACAAGCCTGCCTGCTAGGGCGTTCAGAACCCTGAAATGCGACGCGGTTACTTTCGGCAACCATGACCTCTCCGTAAGTCCGTTGAGCTATGAGCGGTTCTGCAGTGAACTGGGTGATATCCCCGCACTGGGCGGAAACGTATGTTTCAGTTCTTACGGAGACTATATGCCGGCCTATACCATTGTGGAACGTGACGGAATAAGGATGGGTATCCTGGGGCTGGTTACGCCTAAGGTGAACTATTCTGTCCCTGCCGACAGGCTGGATGGCCTCTCCGTGCTTGATCCTGTCAAGGCTGCCCAACTTTACGTTCCTTACCTTAGGGATGAGGAGAAGGTGGACCTGGTTATCGGACTCATGCACACCGGTTACGTGGAGGGTGACGAGTATGAGGACGGCACCTGTGAGAATGCCATTCCCCGGATTCTCGCCCAGGTTCCCGGATTTGACCTGATAATGTACGGACATGACCATGAGCCGGCCTGTTTCAAGGCTGTTGACTGCAGTGGTGACAGCGTGCTGGTCATAAATGCAGGACCGTATGCCCACAATGCTGCCGTAGCCAAGCTGACAGTGGAGCGCGGTCAGGACGGAACACTTGATGTAAGCACTCAGGGACAACTGGTTGATGTGTCCGGACTCAAGCCTGACAGGGGCTTTATGATGAGACTCCACGGATGGTATAAGGATGTCCGCAACTACTCGGATTCCATCATTGGAACGGTGTCGGAGCCTTTGGAGTGCAACGGAGCATTGTGGAGGCCGTCGACAACAGTTGATTTCATGCATAAGATGCAGCTTGGTTTCTTTGGCGCCGAGATTTCACTTGCAGCTCCGGTATCATCCAATACATTTATTCCGGCCGGTGACATTAACATCCGTGATATGTTCAGCGTCTATCAGTATGACAACACAATGGTGTCTGTTATGCTCAGAGGCAGTGAAGTGAAACAGGTACTTGAGTACTCGGCCGATATGTATTATTATGACGTGAGCACCCAACCGGCTCATCTGCTCAGACTCCGTAAGGATCCGGAAAGTGATGTCAGCTATCCGGCCCTGGCTGCGTCAGGCTTTGTATCGGCTGCAGGAATAAGCTACAATATAGATGTCACAAAGCCGTATGGAGAGCGGGTTGAGATACTGTCCATGTCTGACGGCAAGCCTTTTGAGGCTGACCGCATGTACCGTACTACAATCAACTCCTATCTCTATTCAGGCTCCGGGTCAGCTGTGTTGAATGCTATCGGTTTCAGTAAGGAGGATATGGCCGCAAGGCTCAACTGTTCAACTGAGGCTGATATAAGATTTTATATGATGTCAAATCTGGCACTTGCCCGTGAAACGGGTATGGTTGTCAATACGGGACATGTCTCAGACTGGAGACTTGTTCCCGATAATGTTGTTTCGGGTTATCTGGCAACGGATACCGTTAATTTTAAACTGATTGAGTAACGATTATGAAAAGAACAACAGTCATTATGCTGGTTGCTGGTGCGGTTCTGTCGCTGTCAGCGTGTAAGTCAAGCCAGAATGCCTATAAGCAGGCATATGAGAAGGCAATAAGTGGCGATGAGCCTAAAACCGTAATAGAGGAGCCTGTTGCACAGAATGAGGTTGCTACAGCCGATGACGTGGCAAACGTATCGGTCCGTGAGGAGAAGGTCTCTGTAGTATCCGGTGATGAGGAGATCAAGGCATACGGAATAGTATGCGGCAGTTTCTCTCTCAAGGCCAATGCCGATGCACTGCGTGAGCGTCTGGTTAAGGACGGTTATGCTGCAGTCGTAGTGGTAAATGAGGCCGGTAAGACATACCGTGTGGTTTGCGCCAGCTTTGACACCAAGGAGGAGGCTGTGACAGAACGCGGCAAGTTCAAGGCCAAGTATCCCGACAATCAGGATTTCCAGAGCGCCTGGATCCTTTACAGAAAGTAACGCTTTGGGCAGGATACTGGCTATTGACTACGGTACCAAACGTACCGGAATTGCTGTTACTGACCCGCTCAGGATCGTTCCGGGCGGATTGGGAACGGTTGCCACTCATGAGCTGACGTCTTATCTTGCCTCTTACATGAGTAAGGAGCAGGTTGACATCATCGTTGTGGGGTACGCGACCAACATGAACGGTGAGGACTCTGCCAGCATGAAGCAGATACGGCCGTTCGTGGAGAAACTAAAGAAACAGTACACTGATAAGAAGGTGGTGATGTTTGACGAGCGTTTTACATCGGTAATAGCCCAGAGGGCCATTCTGGAGTCCGGAATAGGCAAGATGGCCCGGCGTAACAAAGCCCTTGTGGATGAGGTCAGCGCAACCATCATTCTGGAATCATTCATGGATTCAAAACTATACAAAGAGATATGATTTTACCTATCTATACCTATGGACAGGGTGTCCTCAAGAAAGAGGCCGAAGAGATTGACAGCAGTTATGAAGGACTTGATCAGCTTATCAAGGACATGTTTGAGACCTTGCGCAAGTCAGAGGGCGTGGGCCTTGCCGCACCTCAGGTGGGACTCTCCATCAGACTTGCAGTGGTTGACCTGGATGTGATATCCGATGACCAGCCTGAATTCAAGGGCTATTTCAAGACCTATATCAATCCCTATATTGAAGAGACTGACGGGGCTATGGTTCCGTATGAGGAGGGCTGTCTGAGCTTTCCCGGCATTCATGAGAAGGTGAACCGCCCGGAGCGCGTGCGCGTTAGCTGGCTGGATGAGAACTTCCAGGAGCATGACGAGTGGTTTGAGGGCTTCCCCGCACGTGTGCTGCAGCATGAGATAGACCATCTGGACGGCAAATGTTTCATAGACCGCATGTCTCCTCTGCGCAGGCAGATGAACAAGAAGTCTTTGGCATCCATTGCAGCCGGAAAGTTCAACTGTGACTATAAAGTCAAGGTAGCACGTAAGTAAAATGAGGATAGGGCGGACCATCCTTACGGCCTGCACTGTGGCTTGGGGGCTGCTGTGCGCTCCGCTGCAGGCTCAGATAAACACTGACCGTATGATGTCGGTGGGCCGAACCGCTCTCCATTTTGATGACTACGTACTCTCCATACAGTATTTCAATCAGGTCATAAACGCCAAGCCATACCTTTATGAGCCCTATTTCTATAGGGCTGTTGCCAAACTGCAGCTGGAGGATTACATGGGTGCCGAACAGGACTGCAACAGCGCCATAGAACGTAATCCGTTTGTGGTGAACAGCTATCAGGTGAGAGGCCTGGCGCGTGTGTATCAGGAGAATTACAAAGGTGCCGTAAGTGATTTCCGGGCAGGTCTTAAGCTGGATCCGGAGAGCAGTTCGCTCAGGCATAACCTGATCCTGAGCCTGGTACGTGACGGCCGCAGCGAGGAGGCCATCCTGGCTACCGATACCCTGATTGCCAACTCACCCAAGTACGCACCGGGCATGGCCATGCGTTCAGACCTGCTCTGGGAGCAGGGTGACACCATTGGCGCCATGGAGTGGATGGACAAGGCGGTTGAGATAAACAGGTTTGACGCCGATATGCTCCATCACCACGGCGTGATGCTGGCCCGTATGGAACTTTATGCCGATGCCGAGGAGGACCTGGACCGTACCATCAGTCTGGATCCTACCAACTCCGGTGCCTATATCACACGTGCCATGATACGTTACTTCCGTGATAACCTGAACGGTGCGCTGTCTGATTACGATATGTCAATCATGATAGATCCCGGCACCGTAACCGGCCATTACAACCGCGGAAACCTGCGCGCCCAGGTGGGTGATGACAACCGTGCCATAGAGGATTTTGATTTTGTCATTGAGGCCGAGCCGGATAACCTGATGGCTATATTCTATCGTGGTATCCTGCGTGACAATACCGGCGATTACCGCGGTGCGGAGCAGGATATGACACGTGTGCTTGAGGAGTATCCCCAGTTTATCCAGGGCTATCAGATACGCAGTGAGGTGCGTGAGAAACTGGGTAACCGCCGTGGTGCCGAGGAGGATGCCATGGTGGTGCTGCGTGAGCAGAACCGCCGTTTCAACAATGCCATGGGTTATACTGATGACAAGGAGGATGAGAGCAAGACCCGTGAGAGTTCTGACAAGAATGTTCGCAATTACCGCAAGATAGTGGTTGATGATGAACTGGAGAATTCCACCGGATTCTCAAGCGAGTACCGCGGCAAGGTGCAGAACCGCAATGTCGATGTGCAGTTCCTTGATCCTTACCGTCTTACATTCTACAGGGACAACAGTCGCGTAGGCCGTAACGTGCATTACAGCAAGACTGTAGATGACCTGTATCTGAAAGGCTGCTTCATGTCAGAACTGTTCCTTGAGAATAATGAGGTTCAACTGGATGAGAGACAGATAAAACGTCTGTTTGAGGATATTGATCGCAGGACACAGGCTTTGGTCTCAGATCCTGAGTGCCAGCTGCTTGCCAGGGCTCTGGATTTCTTCCTGCTGCAGGACTATTCAAATGCCGAGGAGGACCTTAACAACGCGTTGTCCTTAAATCCGGACAACTGGGCGGTCCTGTTCTGCCGTTCGCAGGTCAGGGCACGTCAGGTTGAGATGCTCAAGGCAAATCATGAGCTGGACCTCCAGGCCGGAGGAATACCTGTAAGCGATGGTATATCCGATGCAGGGTACCAGCTTGTCATCAGGGATCTTTCACGTGTCATAGACCTGGAACCTGAATTTGCGTTTGCCTACTACAACCGCGGCACATATCATGCCATAACCAATGACCTGCATGCCGCCCTGGTTGATTTTGACAAGACACTTGAACTGGATGAGAGCCTGGCTGAGGCCTGGTATAACCGAGGCCTGGTACTGGTGCTGCTTAACCGTATGGATGAGGCGTTCAGTGACTTGAGCCGTGCCGGCGAACTTGGCATATATTCCGCATATAATATAATAAAACGCTTCTCCAAAGGCGACTGATTGAAAAGAATTTCATAATTTTGCGGACTTAAAAATGGAATAATAATATAACAACATGATAAAGATTACTTTTCCCGACGGCTCCGTGCGCGAATATGAGAGCGGCGTAACCGGTTATGAGATTGCTGAGAGCATCAGCCAGAGACTGGCACAGGATGTGCTGGCCTGCAGTGTGAACGATCAGATTACTGAGCTCAACCGCCCCATAACTACCGATGCTACCATCAAGCTGCACAAGTGGGAGGATGAGGAGGCCAAGCATGCATACTGGCACACCAGCGCCCACCTTATGGCCGAGGCTCTGCAGGAACTCTATCCCGGCACACAGTTCGGTATCGGTCCTGCCATCGATAAGGGATTCTACTATGACATCATGCCGCCCGAAGGCGTAACCATCAAGGAAAGTGATTTCCCCGCCATCGAGGCCAAGATGAAGGAACTGGTACAGAAGAAGGAGAAACTGGTTCGTGAGGAGATCTCAAAGGCCGATGCCCTCAAGTTCTTCGCTTCACGCGGTCAGAGCTACAAGAACGAGCTCATAGCTGACCTGGAGGACGGCACCATCACCACATATACACAGGGTAACTACACAGACCTTTGCCGCGGACCGCACCTGGTTGACACCGGTGCCATCAAGGCAATCAAGCTGCTGGCCACATCGGCCGCATACTGGCGCGGTGATGAGAAGCGCCCGCAGATGACCCGTATCTACGGTATCACATTCCCCAAACAGAAGATGCTTGACGAGTATCTGGAGCTCCTTGAGGAGGCCAAGAAGCGTGACCACCGCAAGATCGGTAAGGAGATGGAACTCTTCATGTTCAGCGACATGGTAGGTAAGGGCCTGCCCATCTGGCTGCCCAAAGGCACAGCACTGCGTCTGCGTCTGCAGGATTTCCTGTCACGTATTCAGAAGCGTTACGGTTACCAGCAGGTAATCACCCCGCATATCGGTTCAAAGCAGCTCTATGTGACTTCTGGTCACTGGGATCACTACGGCAAGGACAGTTTCCAGCCCATCACCACTCCTGAGGAGGGTGAGTGCTACCTGCTCAAGCCTATGAACTGCCCCCACCACTGCTGCATATTCAAGTCACAGCCCCGTTCATACAGGGACCTTCCTCTGCGTATAGCTGAGTTCGGTACCGTATACCGTTATGAGCAGAGCGGTGAGCTTCACGGACTTACCCGTGTACGTAGCTTCACACAGGATGATGCACATATTTTCTGCCGTCCTGACCAGGTTAAGGGTGAGTTCATCCGCGTGATGGAGATCATCGAGATCATCTTCAAGGCTCTGAACTTTGACAACTTTGAGGCTCAGATATCACTGCGTGACCCCAACGACCACGAGAAGTACGTAGGTAGCGATGAGGTATGGGAGAAGGCTGAGCGCGCTATCGTTGAGGCATGTGAGGAGAAGGGGCTTAAGGCAACCGTTGAGTACGGAGAGGCCGCATTCTACGGTCCTAAGCTGGACTTCATGGTTAAGGATGCCCTGGGCCGCCGCTGGCAGCTGGGTACCATCCAGGTTGACTACAACCTGCCGCAGAGATTTGAACTCGAGTATATCGGCTCAGACAACCAGAAGGAGCGTCCGGTTATGATTCACCGCGCCCCCTTCGGCTCAATGGAGCGTTTCGTTGCCGTGCTCATAGAGCATACCGCAGGTAAGTTCCCGCTCTGGCTCACACCTGATCAGGTTGCCATCCTGCCTATCTCTGAGAAGGCCAATGATTACGCTCATGAGGTTCAGAAAATGCTGGAGGATAAATATGAGATCCGCAGCTTCGTGGATGACCGCAATGAGAAGATAGGACGTAAGATCCGTGACAATGAGGTCAAGCACATTCCTTACATGCTTGTTGTAGGTGAGAAAGAGGCTGAGAACCGTGAGGTTAACGTCCGCAAACAGGGTGCTGAGAACCTTGGAAACATGAAAATTGACGAATTTGGTGAAAAAATTGCCCAAGAAGTTAATTCTATGATAAATAAATGGTAATTTTGCGCCCGCTTGGAATAAAATATTAAGATAGGTATAAGAGAAAAATAGAGAAACCTTATAACAGATTCTGAATGAAGAAAGACAATTTGAGTGATCAGTTTCAGGTCAATGACGAAATCCGTGCCAAGGAGGTTCGTATAATCGGAGAGGGTATTGAGCCCAAGGTGGTCTCACTTCGTGAGGCTCTTCAGATAGCTGACAGCATGGAGTTGGATCTGGTTCTCATTTCACCCAATGCAGTTCCGCCGGTATGCAGGATCGTAGATTTCTCCAAGTTCATATACCAGCTTAAGAAAAAGCAGAAGGAAGCCAAGGCTAAGCAGGTCAAGATTGACGTGAAGGAGATCCGTTTCGGACCCCAGACCGATGACCATGACTACAACTTCAAGCTCAAGCACGCCATGGGATTCCTGCAGAACGGTGACAAGGTTAAGGCATATGTGTTCTTCCGCGGCCGTTCAATACTGTTCAAGGAGCAGGGTGAGAACATTCTGGCACGTTTTGCAAAAGACCTTGAAGAGTACGGAAAGCAGGAACAGGCACCTATCCTGGAGGGAAAGCGTATGACGATATTCATATCTCCCAAGAAGGGTGGAGCCCCCAAGAAGGCTGACGCTGCAAAGCAGGAAGAGGATAAGGAATAAAACGACTGCTACGCTCCGGCATGGTGCGTACAGTTATAAATAACAAACAAAATTTTTAAAAACAATGTTGAAATCAAAGACTAATTCCGGTTCTAAAAAAAGATTCGCTCTTACCGGATCGGGCAAAATCAAGAGAAAGCACGCTTATCACAGCCACATTCTGACAAAGAAGACTAAGAAGCGTAAGAGAAATCTGGATCACTTCACTCTGCTGGACCAGGCCAACGTTAAGATGGTTAAGGATCTGCTCTGCATGAGATAACCCCGATTAAGAGATCAGTCAAAAAAGTAATTAACCGATTTGTCAGCTTTAAGACCTTATTTTGATGGGCGCTGACATTCAAAAAACAAAAAACTATGCCGAGATCAGTAAATCACGTTGCTTCTAGAGCAAAGAGAAAGAAAATTTTAGGTCTTACCAGAGGTTACTTTGGTGCAAGAAAGAACGTTTGGACCGTTGCCAAGAATACTTGGGAGAAGGGTCTGACCTATGCATTCCGCGACCGTAAGAACAAGAAGAGAGAGTTCCGTGCTCTGTGGATCCAGCGTATCAACGCTGCCGCCCGTCTGGAGGGTATGAACTATTCACAGCTCATGGGTGCTATACATAAGGCAGGTATCGAGATCAACCGTAAGGTACTCGCTGACCTGGCTATGAACAACCCCGAGGCTTTCAAGGCTATTGTCAAGAAGGTTAAATAAGCTGGGAAACATAAGTTAAAAAGCGGGCGGATTGATTTCCGCCCGCTTTTTTGTTGTACATTTGCTTAACCGCACTGGGTTAGATCGGGAGACTCATCAAAAAATACAGAGAACCGGGATTGCTCTGGTTTCCAATGGCGGGCCACGCCCCTTACGGGGTAACCTTCGGTCGGTGGATTACAAAGGGGACCGGGCGCCTAAAACTTATATTTCCGGAGTTCTCATCACATCACCGGTGCGGTTTTTTTCTTGAATCAGGTATTATCCATAATAAAAGCGGGCTGATCCTCTGGACCGGCCCGCTCTGTTTTTCTGTTGCCTGCTTATTCGTCTATCAGGTATGTCTTACCGTTGATGATTACAGGTCCTTTGTAGTATTCATCCACCCTTACGCCGCTCAGGTTGTATCTTATCTGCGGTACGCTTATCTCATCCTCAAGGATGTAACCTACATCAGTCTTCTGTTTAAGGATGAACTCAATCTTGTCAATGTTGCAGTATACGCCTGTTACGGTAATCCTGAATATCTGCTGGCCCTCCTGTAACTCCTGGGTCAGGTTAATCTCGGATGTGGTGTAGTAATTGCCCCATCCGTTGTTGGTCAGGGAAACTGTAGCAAGTCTGGTCTCGGATGTGCCGTTCATGAGTCCTATCTTGAATGCAGCGTTGTCAAGTCCGGTGCATACGGTAGCCTTGATGGCATATTTGCCCTGGGTGGCGACATTGACCGTATACTCCAGCCATTCTCCCTGCTGGCTGGTGTAGCCTATTGCATAGCCGTTATTCTCCTTTACTATGTCCACGCCCTCATTGTCCGTACGGTAACCGGCATTGCCATCATCCTTGCTGTCGGCATCATGGAATGTGAGTCCTTCACCTCCCTTGTCAAAGTTCTCGGCCTGGAGTATGCCCGGGATACTTATGGCGGTGCTGTAGGGTGAGCGTTTCTTGTTTACCGTGATCTGCTTGGTGATTATGTCGGACTCATTGCCTAATGTGTCAATGACTATTGCCGATATGGTTGACACACCTGTTGTAGTAGGATAATACTGAGCTTTGAAACTGTTGTTGGTGACGGTTCTTACAAGCTGTCCATCCCAGAATACCTTAATCTTGCTGACGGCATCCTTACGGTCCTCATTGACCATATTGAACTCCATGTTGACGGCTTTGCTGACCGTTGCCGGTGACGGGGTGGGGACAATGGTAAAGTTGAGCGTCTTGTCTACGTTCACATGGGTGAACTTGACCTTGTCAACGTTGCAGTTGCCTCCGGTAATGGTGAGTCGTATTATGTTCAGTCCCTCCTTGAGCTGGATGAGGGTTCTGCCGCTTACTGACTTGTACGTGGTGTAAGTGGTGGTATTGGGCACCTTTATTATATCTGTAAGGTCTTTAAGACCATCGCCGTCATTGAGTGACAGACGTATGCTTCCGTTGCTGTTATTGGATGATACTACGGCTTCATAGTTGTAATAACCGCCCTGGTTTACATATACGGTATACTCAAGCCACTCATCTGTGTTGGTATATCCCAATGCTCTGCCTCCGGTACAATTATCAATATCAACGCCTTCAGTTGTACGGAAGTTGGCATTACCACGGTTGTTGGCATCGTTATCATGGTAGGATACGCCGTCACCGCCGTTGTCAAAATACTCGGCCTCAATTGTGCCGGGCAGCTGTATGGTGTCATTATATACTGAACGCGGGTTGTATGCGGTGAAACTGCCGTATCGCTCATAAGTTACGCTGTCATTGTCAAATGCAACGGCCTTAAGCTCATACTTGCCGGTCTTGACGGGTACATATTTTACGATGTACGGTGCAGAGGTAAGTACTGTATCAAGCTTGTTGTTTACATAAAACCTTATGCTGTCTATGGATTTCTGGGCGCTTACCATCTTGGCATTTATGGTGATGGACAGAGTGTCATTCTTTGTGGCAGTCAGGGTGGAAGGCTTGATATAGAGTGAAATCTGCTTCTTCATGCCGGGGAACGGGCTCTTGGCGTTGAGGGCCTTATCGGAAGCCATGTATTCGCGCAACCAGGTCATGGCCTTGCGTTCCGTGTTCTTGTTGTTTTCATACTTGATGATACCCGATGTTCCTTCATTCCAGGTCTTGCCGTATATATATCCCCAGAGGGTGATGCCTGCGCAATAGTCTTTCTCCCAGAAGTAGGGTATGTGGACCTTGTAATCATTCAGCTGGGCGTTATCATCCTCGGTCTGGATGTCATACTCTGTTATATACATAGGCATCTTGAGGGCGTTCTGGATCTTTGTTTCAACTGTCTGCAGGGAACTCAGACCGAAGCCTTTCAGTTCATGTGACTGGCATCCGTAGGCGTCAATGGGAGCACCGGCATCACGCAGGGTGCGTACCAGGTCTATGTAAGCATCGGTATCCCACTGGAATGTGTTGTAGTCATTATATATAAGGATGGCATTGGGCCAGCGCTCATGGGCCAGCTCAAAGGCTTTGATTAGCCAGTCATAACCGGTCTTTCCGCCGCCTCCCAGAGACTCTTTCATGAGCGGGTTGCCCTGCTGGTGCATACCTACAGCCTCATTTACCACATCGATCATGGGCAGGTCAGGGTATTTCCTGGCAGCGGCGTCAAACCACTTTACGATGGCGTTGTAGCGGTCCTTTACAGACATGCTGCTGTTGAACCAGCTGGGGTATTGGGCTCCCCATATCAATGCATGGAACTTATAGGTGAAATGGTTGTTCTTTGCATAATTGAATGCATTATCACATCCCCAGTTGTAATAGCCTTTGGTCCCTTCGACCGATGCCCATTTTGATTCATTCTCAGGGGTGATCTGGTTCCAGAGGTCGTAGTACTTTTTCTCGCCGTAATCAACCTGGCCCCATGTCGTGATGTTTCCCAGGAACTTGTCGGGATTCTTTGATATCTGAGCGTTTGCACTCTGCGCAAAAAGTGACAGTACGCCTATGACAAATAATGAAGATCTTAATGTCATCCTCATAGCCGGAGTATTTGATTTAGTTGGTTAATATATTAGCAAAGCAAATATATATACAAAAAATATAAACTCCTAACGAATTCCGGCATTTCTTAGCGCGCGCTGGTAACGGGCGGCGTTGGCATTGTGTTGTGTGAGTGATGATGTGAAGTTGTGATAGCCGCTGAAATCCTCCTTGGCGCACATGTAAAGATAATTATGAGAGCGGTAATTGAGTACCGCATCAATGGCACGGGTGCTTACAAAGCGGATTGGGGCAGGGGGTAACCCGGCGTATTTGTATGTGTTGTAGGGGGAGTCTACCTCCAGGTGTTTCTTGAGAACGCGTTTGGGTCTTTCTCCGCCAAGTGCGAATATCACGGTGGGATCAGCCTGGAGCGGCATCCTCTTTTTGAGACGGTTCATGTAAAGACCGGCTACCACGGGCATCTCATCGGATTTGGAGGTCTCCTCCTCAACGATTGACGCCAGTGTGATTACCTGCTGCTCAGTAAGTTCTATTTCAGCGGCACGTGCCTTGCGCTGGTCGGTCCAGAACCGGTCACGCTCCTTGACAAGACGTGATATAAGGGCATCGGCCGATATGTTCCAGTAGACCTCATAGGTGTTGGGTATTATCATGCAGAATACCGTGGCCGGCGTGTATCCCAGTGAATCCAGCAGGGATGTGGAGTTGAGGCGGGATGCAATCTGCGCGGAGTCAATCATGACCTGAGCGGATATGGCGCGGGCCATCTGGCCGACAGTGCGGGTGCTGTTTATGGTCAGTTTGACCGGTGTCTGGATACCGCCTGTAAGTATGCCGGCTACCTGGCTGGGAGTGGCATCAGTATGTATGGTGTAGCAACCGGTATGTATGTGATTGTTGTATTCACGGCGCTGCAGCAGATACTTGAGGGCACGGGTGCTGGCAGTGGAGTCAGCCTCCAGGATCTTGGCCAGAACGCTCTCCTGTGTATCGGCGGGAGTTATATATATGCGGTAATCGGCACAGACTGATACAGGGGTGGTAAACATCCTGTAGATGCTGAACGCAACGGCTGCTCCTGCTATTATCAGGGCCGCTAAGACAGTAATGATTATCTTCCTGGTCATCCGCGTGGTTGTGTCTTGAGGACAAAAGTAATGAAAAGTACGTTCCGTGTGCGCTTTTTTGTTACCTTTGCTTCATACAATTCATGGTGAATCTAACGTAATTACCCAATATAGATGAAAAAGGTATTTTTCCTGCTTTCACTGACAGCAGCTCTGTCAGTAAGCGCCAAAAATGAAGTTACGGTCAATGTCCACGCTGACAAACCGGGTGCCACAATCAATAAGAATATCTACGGACAGTTCTCGGAGCATCTGGGAACATGTATCTACGGAGGTCTGTGGGTAGGTCCGGAGTCTTCAATTCCCAATACCAACGGTTACCGCAATGACGTGCTTGCCGCACTTAAGGAACTTGAGGTTCCAGTAATGCGCTGGCCGGGCGGTTGCTATGCCGATGAGTACCACTGGATGGATGGTATCGGCCCCAAGGAGGACCGTCCCGTAATGGTCAACAACAACTGGGGTGGTATCGTTGAGGATAACAGTTTCGGTACTCATGAGTTCCTGAACCTTTGCGAGCTTATAGGTTGCGAGCCTTATATCTCACTGAACGTAGGTAGCGGATCTGTTGAGGAGGCTGCCAAGTGGATTGAGTATATGAACGCTGCTGACGGTCCTATGGCTAAGCTGCGCAAGCAGAACGGCCGTGAGGAGCCCTGGCACGTTAAGTATATCGGTATAGGTAATGAGGCTTGGGGTTGCGGCGGTAACATGCTGCCCGAGTACTACTCAGACATTTTCCGTCGTTATCAGACCTACTGCCGTGACTTTAACGGTACTCAGCTCTTTAAGATTGCCAGCGGTGCCACAGACTATGACTATGAGTGGACTGAGGTACTTATGAAGAAGGTGGGCTCAATGATGAACGCCGTTTCTCTGCACTACTATACCGTATCAGGTTGGGTAGGTGCCAAGAAGCCCGCTCTGGACTTTACCGATGAGGATTTCTACTGGTGCCTGGGCAAGTGCCTTGGTATAGAGCCTGTAATCCAGAAGCACCTGGCTATCATGAGCAAGTATGATCCTGAGCACAAGACTCCGCTGCTGGTTGACGAGTGGGGTACATGGTGGGAGCCCGAGCCCGGTACACAGCTCTATCAGCAGAGCACCATGCGTGACGCTCTGGTGGCTTCACTGTCACTCGACGTGTTCCATAAGTACTGCGACCGCATCCAGATGACCAACATCGCCCAGGTAGCTAACGTGCTACAGTCCATGATCCTGACCAAGGATGACAAGATGGTGCTCACTCCTACATACTGGATCTTTGATATGTATAAGCCTCATATGGACGCTACATATATCCCCACAGACCTGGAGGGTGTAGAGGTTAAGCTTACTCCTAATGAGCGTTATGCCGCCAATCCTGATGAGACTGCTACACGTCCTCTGCCGCTGTTCAGCTCAACAGCATCCAAGAAGGACGGCAAGCTGCATATCTCAATGTCAAACGTTAAGCTTGACGAGGCTCAGAGCGTAGTAGTAAAGCTGGATGGCATCAAGGCCAAGAAGGTTAGCGGTAAGATCCTTACCAGTGACAAGGCCAGCAACTACAACACCTTTGAGAATCCTGACAAGATCAAGCTTGCAGACTTTGACAAGGCTCGTATCGACAAGAAAACCGGTGATCTGATATTGGAGATTCCGGCTGCCAGCATTGTTACACTTGAGGTTGAATAAAATAGAAAAGGTCGCTCAATCGAGCGGCCTTTTTTATTACATTTGCAGGTGCAATGCGATAGTAGCTCAGTTGGTAGAGCGTTGGCTTCCCAAGCCGAAGGTCGCGGGATCGTGCCCCGTCTATCGCTCCGAGATAAAGGTTCCAGACTTTGGAACCTTTTCTAATTCTATCGGCTTGGGAAGCCAAGGCTTGTTTTAGTTTGCTACCGCAAACACGTTCGCTACCGCTCACTATTGAGCCGAAGGTCGCGGGATCGTGCCCCGTCTATCGCTCTTAATACGCAGTAGGTTTCCAGCTGCACACACCAGCACGGTTTCCAGCTGCACCCAGTAAAACGGAACCCTGACAGCGAAGCGTTGTCAGGGTTTCGTTTTACCCGGCCTGGAAGGCCGGCAGAGTGGAGCGGGATTATATCCCGCGTAACGGGTTTGGGGCGTCGCCGCCCCAAACTAAAAAAAGGTAAAATGCTTCTAATACAATAATACGTTTCCAGCTAACGACTTTCAAGGCCGAAGGCCAAGAAAGTCAAAAACCACCGAGCACCGAAGGTGCGAGAGCCCGTTGTGTCACAAAAACCCGTTAAACGGAAATACCATTAAGCCGGCTGGTGCTGAGGACGCAAAAGGTCGTTGACCGTCTTGACGGGGTTGAAGGTGCTCAGGGGGACCTCAACGAAGATGGTGTTCCAGTCACTCATGGCGCCGTTCCAGAGGCCGGGGAGTTCAAGAGCCTTGAGCTCACGGCCGTTCTTGGACTTGCTGGATATGAAACCGGTTGCGGGATCAACGTACTTGGGCAGGTCAAACTTGTCACCCTTGTATCCGCGCAGGGCGCAAACCAGGTCTACAGGGTTGAAGTGGGTACCCTTGGTGAACATCTCCTTCTTGGCGGCATCATTAAGGTCTATCTGTGAGCTCTCCAGGATCTGAGGCGATACGGTTCCGTCACTGTTGTATGCCAGGAAAGGTCCGCCACCGGGCTCGCCTACGTTCTTTACCATACCGCATACGCGGAGCGGACGGTCAAGCTTGGCGTGGAGCCACTCTGCAAGTTCACGTTCATTGAGTTTGTCAATATCCTTCTTGCGGCAGCAGAGAACCTTGTCCACATACTCGGATATCTGATTGAGCTGCTCTGACGTGTATTTGCCGCTGTCCAGAAGATGCAGGAAATCAAATATCTTGCTCTGTGCGGTGACAAGTATGCCGGCAAGCAGTTTCTTGTATGTTACGGTATCGGTCTTGAGATGGTCCGGTACCACGTTGTCAATGTTCTTGATGAATACTATATCGGTATCCAGGTCATTCAGGTTCTCTATGAGAGCGCCATGGCCGCCCGGACGGAACAGTATGGAGCCGTCACTGTTGCGGAAGGGGGTGCCGTCATCGGCCGCTGCAACGGTGTCAGTGCTTGGCTTCTGCTCAGAGAATGTGATGTCAAACATGGTGCCGTAACGTTTGGACATGTTTTTGGTGCAACTCTCTGCCAGGTTCCTGAATATATCCCTATGCTCATTTGATACGGTGAAATGCAGATGTACCACACCGTCTACGCCCGATGCATACAGGGCACCCTCGGCCATATGCTCCTCAAGCGGAGTGCGGGCTGCGCTGTTGTATTTGTGGAATTTGAGCACGCCCTTGGGCAGGGCACCGTAATTAAGGCCTTTTGACTCAAGCAGATTTGAAACGACAGCCTTGTAACTGCCGCAGTCAATGAGTTCAGTTATGGACTTACCCTCATTTGTCTTGCAGCAGGCATCCAACTCATCATAGAATGCAAATTCCTTTATGCCGTCAAAGAAAGCAATCTCAAAATTGGTGGTAGGTATTTTGTATTTTGCATCCAGAAAACCGAAAAGGTCCTTGAACATGCGGCTGGCAGCACCTGATGCAGGTACGAACTTGGTTATCTTGCGTCCTTTGCTGCGATAGTTATCCCATGTCTTAATGTACATCTGGCTCAAACTCTCGTCCACAGCCATGATGCCATTACCTATGGATGCTGCTGCTTCCAACTCAAGGAAAGGGAATCCTTTTCTAATCAGTTCCAACTGTGCAAGTACGTTTTCTGCATTGGTACCTTTCTGCTTAAACTGTTTCAGATCTTTCTCGTCAAACATAAAAATTGGTAATAAGTCCTTAATAATGGAGTTTCAAATGTAATTCTGTTTTTTGATTTTTCAAAGAAAATGAATTCGGTATTTACAATTGAAATTTTCCGTAACTTAGCCACCGAATTAATAATGAACGATATGAATATATTTTTCAAGTTTTTTGTTTTGCTGCCGGCTGCTCTGTTGGCAATGCCGGTAATGGCCCAGAAAGATACCATTGACAATGAGAAGTATCCTGAAATCACGTTTGAGAAGACTACACATGATTTCGGCCTGTTTGACAGGGCCCATGGCGATAAGGTATGCTGGTTCAAGTTTACCAACACCGGTAAGAGTGAGCTGATGATAGTATCGGCAGCCTCAACTTGCGGATGTACCGTACCGGAGTTCCCCAGAATGGCCATCCTGCCCGGACAGACGGATTCAATAAAGGTGACATACAACGGATCTACCAAGAGGGTGGGTAAGATGAGAAAGACCATATCCCTTACCACCAACTGCAAGATCAACTCAACCTATCTCTATATTACGGGTGAGATGGTAGAGGAACTCGTGGCAGACCGCGTCAAGCCAGAGGACCAGAAATAACTATTTGTTGCGGGTTATCTCAGTTACAGTAAGGGTATCCTGATCAGGCACCTTGAACTTTACTGCGTAACCGTCAAAATCAAAGCCGTACAGGCGTTCCGGATCATCCTGATAGCGGGGTCTGGGATCCTGGGCAAGAATACCCCGGAGTGCGTCAAGCGTTCCGGGTTTTATTTTTACCTCCAGCTCACGGGGTATGATTACATTCAGACTGTGCATGCTCACGTTACCGGTAAATCCGGCTGTGGCATCGGGCTGGCAATCAGTATACGGGATGTATGGCTTGATATCATAGATGGGGGTGCCGTCCATGAGGTCGGCTCCGCTTACATGGAGTACCGGGCCGTTGGGCGAGCTCAGTTCAACCTCTTCCAGTCTTACACATGACAGGCCTATAGGGTTGGGACGGAACGGGGAACGGGTGGCGAATACGCCCAGACGGGTGTTGCCGCCCAGACGTGGCGGACGTACCGTGGGGGACCACTCCTCACGTACAGCCTCTGAGAACTCCCAGATTATCCATATGTGACTGAATCCATCCAGCCCGCGCAGTGCATCGGCATTGCGGAATTCAGGGTTGAATACAATGGTTCCCTTGAGCTGGGGTACCAGCCCGCTCTGGCGCGGTATTCCGAATTTGGTGGGGAATCCCGTATGTATGGTGGCTATGGGTTGCATTTTCTGCATAGTAGGAACAAAAATACTGAAAAAAAGGATAATTTTGTATTATGTCTAAGACGATAGCGGCGTTTGTCTGTGCATGCGTTCTTTCCGTAAGCAGCGTGTGTGCTCAGGTTTTACCCTTGTTAGGTAATTTCAAGGGGCGTACGTTCAGCGGAACGGTTGATGTTTCGTGGCCGGTATTGTTTGAGGATTGTACTTTTATAACGGACAGCGTGGTGCTGCGTCATTCATACGGAGCCCTGTTCCGTAACTGCCGTTTTGAGAGCCGTACAGGAGTGCTTTATATGGCCGGCGGTGGTGACGGGATGATCCTGGCGGACTGTGACGTTACCGGATGCAGTGAACTCAGGTTCAGCATGAAAGAGACAGCGGCAGACCGTAACTATGTAACCGGAGTAAGAGTCAATGCCGATGAGTGCACGGTCCTTGATGACCAGGAGAGCATAATTGAGATTGACGGTCTGGAACTGGATGATTGCGTAAGAGGAAACTTGAATGGGCCTCTGATTCTGATAATGAGTGCGGACAGGACTACGCTGAAGGCAGGAGAGATTGCGACGCTGCGTCTTAGAGGCCTGGAGGATGGTATGTTCGTAGGCTGGACGGCGTCAGACTCCACAGTCAGGCTGACAGTGGACGGAGCCTTTACGTGCCGCGTCACTGCACCTGAACAGATAGATGTAAACCGGACGATGGTGGTATCGGCATATACGGAATACGGGCTGGAGGCAGCTTGTGTCATAACACTTGACGCCGGGATTACAATAACAGAAAACAAGTCCCGCAAAAAGAGGAAATGAGACTGATAAGGATATTTACGGCTTTTGTGTTTGTGGCGTCAATGACGCTGCAGGCGCGTGCTCAGGGGGAGGGCTTGAACGCTTTTGACCTGAACGAGAAGGCTATATCCTATCTTTGGAACAATCTGGACTCGGCCGAGCAGTATGCACGGTTTGCGCAGGAGGTATCGGGACGTCATTCCGATGAACGTGCCAAGGCGGTCAATACTCTGGCGCGCATAGCTACGATCCGTATGGACTACACCCAGGCATGGGAACTGTACAGCTCCGTAGCCGGCATTACCAACAATATGCTGGAGATAGTGGGGGCTGAGATAGGACTGATGCGGATATGCCAGCGTACATCGGACAATGTATCGTTTTATGAGTACCGTAACAATATCCTGCTGCATCTCAGGGCGCTCCATGAGGAAAGCGGGGTGCTGAATGATGCACAGATGGAGCGGCTCCAGTCACTTGAGCGCTCTTTCAGGATGGAGTCGGCGCTATATTGGTTTGAACTGGAGCAGTGGGGACAGGCCGGACGTGAGATGGCATATGTGGTTCCCGACAATCTGTTGCGTAATGACCATGACCGTTACCTTATGTATACCTACATGCACGGTCTGGGAATAGGTGTGGAAGCTGCCAACCTGCAGGAACTGGTGCTGCAACGCCTGCGTAGTCTGGATAACTGCCAGCGTAGTGCGGTGCGTTACCATAACACAAGGATGCAGGCTCTTAGCATAAGTGCAATATGTTCATTACTGCTTGAGTACGGTACGGATAATGTGCTGGCAGGGGTAAGCGGTGACATGCTGTCCCGGCTCAATGCATCCGGAGTTCAGCCGGAACTGCTGCCTACGCAGCTGGCACTCAAGGCGTTGCAGTTGTCTGCGTCATACGGCGGGCAGTATGAGATTGTGGAGTGCGAGCGTCTGCTGGCATCCTGCTATATAGAGCGCGGATTATATAAAGAGGCTCTTGACGCACTCACCACTGCACTTGATATGCTTAATGACAATTTCCGCCTTAACTGTGCGGGGCAGGGTACGTTTGACCGCTTGCAACCATACCGTACCGATGGCGTTATAGTTGAGCAGCAGTGGATGGCGGCAATGCCCCATGCCGTGGTGCCGGAGTGTCTGGCTTCATTGCGCGAGCAGATGAGCCTGGCCTACTCTGGTCTGGACAATAAGGCGGCATCGGACTATAACCGTACGGTATATCTGGAGATACAGAAAACCATTCGTCTGGACCGTCGCTATGAGGCCCGTACCATAATGCTGGAGCGGTCCAACCTACGTCTTATGGGTATGCTCTATGCCGTGGCTGCGGCCATTGTGCTGCTCATCCTGTTCCTGGTGCTGTTCCATAAACGCATCAATGCCGCCAACAGTCATTATGTGGAGATGATGCGCAAGACCATTGGGCTGTGTGAGAGTATCCTGCGCCCGGCTCCTGCCGATACGGATATCATTGAATGGCTTAACCGCACGGTCAGTCCTGTACTAGTTGAGATAACCGAAGCCCGGTCAATAACAATTGATGAGAAAGCCGATATCCATGCCTCATGGGGCGGACGCAGGGTAAGCCGTGACAGCCGTACCGTTATCAATACCGTGGCACCGTACCTAAAGGCTGCGCTGCGCAATGCCGATGAACTGATAGGACAGGAGGACAGGCTCAAGCAGGCAGAGAAACAGCATTATCTCTACCGTCTGCATGCTGCCACCAACAAGCGTGAGAATCTGGCACGCAAGACCTGTTGTCAGGTAGTGGCCGAGTGCCTGCCGTACATAGACCGTATGCGCTCTGAGATACGTCATCTGGCCGATATGCCTGCCGACAGTCAACAGTATGAGCAGAGCCTGCAGTACGTCCGTGAACTGGCTGAACGAATAAACCAGTACAATGACCTGCTGTCACAGTGGATACGCATACGTCAAGGTGTGGTTAACCTTAATATTGAGAGTTTTGCCCTAAAGGACCTGTTTGACATAGTAAGCCGTGGATCCCGCAGTTTCAGCCAGAAGGGTGTACAGTTGGATGTAGCTGCCACAGATGCTGTAGTGCGCGCTGACCGCGTCCTTACGCTTTTTATGATAAACACCCTGGCTGATAATGCACGCAAATTCACGCCCGCTGGCGGTAAGGTGAGCATAGAGGCTCTGCCGGGTGATGATTACGTGGAGATTGCGGTATCGGATACCGGTGTGGGACTGAGTGCCGATGACGTGCACAGCATACTTGATACCAAGGTGTTTGATCCGGACAAGATAGGACAGGATACCCAGGGCAAGGGTAGCGGGTTTGGCCTTATGAACTGCAAGGGCATAATTGAGAAATACCGCAAGGCTGATGACCTGTTCCATGTTTGCAGGTTCAATGTGGAGAGCACGCCTGGTAAGGGTAGCCGTTTCTCTTTCCGCTTGCCCAAGGGGGTAAAACGCCTGCTTACAGTTCTGATTCTGCTGCTAGGCGGCTTCTCAGCTCAGGCACAGGAGGCTGACGCATATGGTGACAGCCTGCTTATAACTGCGTACAATTACGCCAACCAGACATATCTCAGCAATATAGATGGCCGTTTTGAGGATGCGCTCCTGTATGCTGATTCCGCATTCAGCGCACTTAATGAGGATTATCTGATTAACGGCGGAACAGATGATATGCTCCTGTCTGTAACCGACAGCCTGGTTCCGGCCGAGACATACTGGCTTGAGGACGGGTTCGCCACTGATTACGAGACAGTGCTCTGGTTGCGTAACGAGATTGCCGTATCGGCCTTGGCGCTGCGTGACTGGGGCGTCTACCGCTATAATGATGATGCCTACCTGAAGCTGTTCAAGCTCTACTACGGCGAGTGGAATATTGAGGATGACTGCAGGGAACTGCAGCGCACCAACAGCAACCTTTACATTGCCGTGATTGTGTTCGTACTCATATTCCTTATGGTCATTCTGGTAAGGTATGTGGTGCATTCGCGCCACTGGCTCAAGTTCCGCAGTGACCTGCAGCAGGCTGTTCGTGTAACCAACAGCATATCGGCCCTTACAGCCGCAATGGATATGGAGCATTTCAACGCCGATGATGTGGTGAGCCGTCTGGCAGACGGGATATTCATGGAGATGGATCATCTGGCCGATATGCGCAGCCTTATGATTACCCTCAACGACGAAGGCCGCATTATCACAGCTGTGCATAATGACGGACCTGCCGACGAGCGCCTTAGCGACCGTGTGAACGCATGCCTCATTCAGGGTAGTGAGCAGACATCGGCCGACGGACTTTGCCGTGCTCTACCGCTGGTGCTCAACCTGGATGGCGAGGACCGTATCATAGGTGCCCTGGGTGTGCGCCTGGAGCATGAACCGGATCAGACGTGGCAGATCATAAAGGGTATGATTGCCGGATATATGGCCACCGCGCTTTACAGCTGTGTGATCCGTTTTGAATCAGGATTCCGTGACATAGAGCAGATAAATGAGGAATCTGACCGCATACGTTATGAGGAGAACCGCCTGCACGTAAGCAACCTGATACTTGACAACTGCCTGTCAACCCTTAAGCATGAGACCGTGTGGTATCCCAACAGGATTGTTCAGATGGTGACCGATATAGAAGGGACCGCTGCAAAGGAGCGTTCTGCAGCACAGGTTCAGGATATGCAGGAACTGGTGGAGTATTACCGTGAGATGTTTGGCATACTAAGCCAGTATGCGCTCTCTCAGACATCGGGCCAGATGATTCACAGAGACCTGTTTAAAGTGCAGGAGATTGCCGATTATGCAGAGTCATTTGTACGTAAGACGGGTGGAAAAAACGGGTATGGCGGCAAGCTGAGCGTTGAGGCCGGACAACTGTCAGTCACTGCGGACCGCGTGATGGTGGAGTATCTCATTGAGAACCTTCTGGAATGCGGAATGCGGGAGGGCGGCGACATGAAGCTGGAGATTGTACCGGACGGATCATTCGCACGGTTTATCCTGCACAGGGAGTGCCGCACACCCGGCAGCGACGTGCTGGACGGACTCTTTACACCGCTCATGAACAAGGATAATATGGCATATGTGATATGCCGTCAGATAATACGCGAGCATGACGAGGCATTCGGTCATCCGGGTTGCCGCATCAATGCCGATGCCGAGTCCGGCGGAATGGCGGTATGGTTCACGGTGCCTGCAGCAAAACAGAAATAAACACATTTATATATGGATAAGATCAAGACAATCGTGGTTGAGGATGTATCGCTTGAACTCAAGGGTACACTCTCCATAATAAGGAATGACATACCTGAGGTTGAGGTGATTGGTACCGCTCAGACGGAACGTGAGTTCTGGGCGCTGATGGACGGCGGTGCACAGCCTGACCTGGTACTGCTGGACCTGGGTCTGGGCGGCTCTACGACCGTGGGTGTGGATATCTGCCGCAAACTCACGCAGAAGGGCGGCGTCAAGGTCCTGGTATTTACCGGTGAGCTCCTGAATGAGAAACTCTGGGCCGATGTCCTGGATGCAGGAGCGCACGGAATAGTTCTCAAGACAGGTGAACTGCTCACCCGCAATGAGATAATGGATGTGATGAGCGGCAAGCGGTTCGTGTTCAACCAGCCTGTCCTGGAAAAGCTTGTGGAGCGTTTCCGCAAGGCTGTGACCGATGAGGGGTTGCAGCGCAGTGCCGCCATAGAGTATGAGATTGATGAGTATGACGAGCGGTTCCTGCGTCATCTGGCGCTTGGTTATACCAAGGATATGATAAGTGAGCTGCGTACCATGCCGTTCAGCAGCAAGTCACTTGAGAAACGTCAGGCTGATCTTGTGCAGCGCCTCTTTCCGGAGGGTGAGCAGCGTGGCGTGAATGTGACCCGTCTGGTGGTACGTGCCATAGAGCTGCATATAATTGATCCGTCAAATCTGGAGGCCGATGAATAAACGTTCCACAGACTGGCTGCATCCTGCCGTAATCTATCTTATCCTGCTGATGCTCCTTATCCTGGCATCATGGATAGGCAGTATCGTTGAGATACGCAGGGTGGGCGGTAACGGTGAACTGATATTGCGCAGCGTATTGGGCGAAAGCGGTATCCGTTGGGCTGTAAGGTCAGCCGCATCCTGTTTGAGTCAGGCTCCCGTAGGTAATGCGCTCATGCTGTTCATAGCTGTGGGTGCAGGCCGTGGCAGCGGGTTGCTGCGTGCCATCTGCCGTCTGGGTAGCCTCTCTCCTAAGGAACGTTATGCAATATACATAAGCGCGGCAGTACTGGCTGTGTATATCCTGCTCATAGTATTGGGCGTGTTCTCCGGTAGCCATCTGCTGTTGGGTATTACCGGCAGGCTGGCAGGCAGTCCGCTTTATGACGGATTCATGTTCCTGCAGATGCTGGCTGTATGCCTGCCGTCACTGGTTTACGGACTCTCTACCGAGTCTTTCCGTACTGCCATGGACTGTGTCCAGGCATTCTGCACCATAATCAGTCCGTTTGCCCAGTTCCTGGTTACCATGCTTATTGCTGCGCAGCTTATCCAGACTCTTGAGTATACCCGTTTAGACCTCCTGTTGGGCCTGACTCCCCACGTTATGGGCATCGTGTCATTCCTGCTTTATTGGTTGCCACTGCCTATAATCCTGTTTCTTAATCAAAAAAGGGAGAAACGGTTTGAAATGTTGAAATAATGCGCTAATTTTGCACCCGCTTACAAAGCAACAAGAGGTTGGCTTCGTAGCTCAGCTGGATAGAGCAACAGCCTTCTAAGCTGTGGGTCTTGGGTTCGAATCCCAACGAAGTCACAAAGCCAAAAAAGCCCGGAATCCTTGGATTTCGGGCTTTTTCGTCTTCATGCCTCCGTCGGGATAAAGCCGTCAGGATTTATCCAGACGGAGGTAGGAAGACGAAAATAGAGCCCGCGCAAGCGGGATCTTTACTTTTGGCTTTCTGCCAACTAGCCCCCCGCAGGGGGTGGGATGCATCAAAAACGTAGTTTTTGGTGAATTCCAACGAAGCAAAAGGCGAAGCCTTTGCGTACCGGGATGCATCAAAAACATATTTTTTGGTGAATTCCAACGCAGCAAAAAGCAAAGCTTTTGGCGAATTCCAACGAAGTCACTAAAAAAAGTCAAATAATTTGCAAACTCCACCCCCAAGAACTATTTTTACCCCCAATAACCTAATTTAAATCAATAGTCAATGAGAACAATTGTTTGCTGTTCATTCCTAGCACTCCTGTTTTCCGTTTATTCCTGCAGTAATAAACAACAGTATCTGATTCCCGATGTCAAGGAGATATCATTTGCCGATCAGAGTCGTGTAATGATTGAGCCCACAAAGATTGATTACAGTCTTATGGGAATCTTCGATATTATGTCATATGACAAATACCTGTTCCTGATAACCCGGAATCAATCCGCTTATCTGAGGGTTTTTGACGTGGAGACAGGCTCCGAGGTGGCTGCACTATGCCACCAGGGTAGGGCAAACAACGAATTCAACTTCCCTCTTTTCTTTACATCGGAACAGGCATATACTGTTGACGGTGAGATAATGCTGCCCATAAGGGATAACCGTGGCACATTAAAGGAGATAAATATAACAAAATCCATAGGTGAGCAGAAGACTGTTATCAACAGGACCGCTTCATGTGTCCAGAATACCAGCAGCCACCTTGCATTTGTTGACGATGACTTTTCCAGGATGTTTGTATCGGAACTGAAGCTGTCATCTGCGGAACCTGCCCAGCCCGTTAAGTTCTACATACAGACGTCCGATGGTGAGACGACTGAGATTCCGGCTTTCAAGGATGTCATGAACGGAGAGGACCAGTTTGCCATATCTAATTATTATTCAGGGACTCTCATCAAGCATCCCTCTAAGAATATAATGGCTTATTCCCTGACAAATCTCAATTACGTGATCTTCTTTGACCTGGATAACGGCAAGACATTTGCCATTCATCAGAAGGGGTCCGAAACTTTTGACAAAGAGGTAACTGAGAATCCGGACCTGCTCCATTTCAGCGATGCGGCCGTATCGGATGATTATTTCTTTACATTCTACTTTGCCAACTGCATGAACAATCCGGACGCAGACTATGTTTGTGAGGTCCTGGCGTTTGATTGGGATGGCAATTATGCGGGAGGCTTCAAAACGGATACTGTCATTCACAGAATTGCTTACAATGAAAAGACCGGATTATTGTACTGTGCCAACCTTAACGATGAGTCTATGTATACGGTTCCTGTCAAGGATTTCCTGAAATGACTCTGATAGGTGACATGAAAGAAATGGGCTGTATTATATAAAATATTGATTATGAGACACTGCAGATTGTTTTTTATTCTTTGTTTGTTGCTGCAGATTTCCTGTAATAAAGGTCCCGACATACTAGTAGATGTAAAGGAAGTTGATTTCATGAACAAATCTGAAATCATACTTGAGGGTAAGAAGGTTGATATAGAAGTGCTGGGAGTGGGTAATATGATTATATATGACTCTCTATTGATATTTTCATCCGACAATCCGGAAGGACAATTGGAGATTTACAGTACAAATACACTGGATTCCTTAGGTTCATTCTGTAAGGTAGGGGGTGCCAGGAATGAGATGCTGCAAGCCTTTTTCGCTTCAGAGCAGGTTGTTGAAAGGGACGGCCATCAGTATCTGTTCATGATCGATGTTCCCAATATCCTTAAGGAGTTTGATATAACTGAATCCCTGAAAAGTGGTTCAACGGTATTAAGTGATTCAAAAGAGTGTTTCTCAATTAGAGATGGAGAGTTCGTCATATTGGGAAATGATTATGACAACAGGCTTGAATTCCTTAGGAACTGGAATTATGACGGGACTGATGTAAAAGAACTGCCGACAAAGTATACCGTTTACAATAACGGAAAGGGTAAAGAGATCAAATTATTCAACAGACTGATGAATATTGAGACTCCCAACAAGACAAATGCATATGCGGGAACCCTTATGAAACACCATCATAAGCAGTTTGTGATTCAGTCTTTTCAAAGGATGGATTACCTGTTGTTTATGGATCTTGATTCAGATAACATTTTTGCCGTTCATCAGAAAGGGTCGGTTTCATTCAAAGACACTTATTTGGGTAGCAGAGCCGTTAATCCATTGCATTTTACAGATGGAGCACAATCTTCAGACTACGTGATGTATCTGTATTGGCAAGGAAAATACACCCAAAAGGAAACAGAAGGCCGTTGGTTCCCGGAATTGCTGGTGTTTGACTGGGAAGGCAATTTTGTTTCAGGATATAAGATGGACAGATGCGTAACTCGTATTGAGTATGATGAACTGCATTCTCTATTGTTTGGTCTTACAGAAGATGAAGAAGTGGTCGTATACGATATGAGTAATTATCTGCAATAAAAAAAGAAAGGGCGGCTGTCACAGCCCCCCAGACTCCCGAAAATTCGAGATATGGTTTGAGAAACCAACCGAATCTTCTCTCCTTGTTTGCGGTGGCAAAGATATATTAAATCAGAATTAAAACAAGCGGATTAACAATTTTTTATCAGAAATCAAAAAAGGCCCGCACATCTCGTGCCAGCCCTCCCTGCGAATCCCCCGTTCTAGTCAATAGTCCGTTTCCAAGAAGTGTATATGGGGATCCTGTCCTTTTATAATTATTGCTTTATTCGAGCATGCAAATATCGCTATTGTTTGTATACGTTCTCTGTTTTATCTAGTCAATTAATGTCAAAAAATCCTATCGTCAGTACGCTGTAGGCAATATTCTAGCAGTGAGCGGGAGGCTTTGAGCACGTCATTGTAGGTGGTCTCAAAATCTCCTGTATACCAGGGATCTGCAACATCACGGTCAATGCCGGCGAATGACATCATAAGGTGAACCTTGTTTTGCGGATCATCGGGAATTATATACTTGAGCCAGCGCAGATTCATGCGGTCCATACATATGATAATGTCAAAACGGTCATAGTCTGAGCGTGTTATCTGACGTGCGGTCTTGCTCTTGTCAAATGGTATGGCGTGCGCATTGAGGCAGCGCTTGGCAGGCGGGTAGATTGAATTGCCTATCTCCTCGGTCGATACGGCCGCGGATTCTACGTAGAATTGCTCCTCAAGTCCGTTCTGACGTATCAGGTCCTTGAAAATGAACTCTGCCATTGGTGAACGGCATATGTTGCCGTGACATACGAATATGATTTTTTTCATTGATTCATGCAGTTGCGGTAAAAGAATCTGAAAGTGCGTTTCTTAAGGTACTCGCTACCCAGGTCATGGGTGTGGCCGGGCAGATAGAGCTGCTCAAAATCCTTGTTGTGCTTAACAAGCTCTGATACTACCTGGAGCGTTGATGCGGGATCCACGTTGTCATCCATCTCGCCGTTTATCAGGAACAGTTTGCCCTCCATTCGCCAGGCGTTGTCAACGTTTGAGTTCTCGGAATACCAGGGGCCGATGGGCCATCCCATCCACTGCTCGTTCCACCATATCTTGTCCATACGGTTGTCATGGCAGCCGCAAAGCGCTACGGATACCTTGTAGAAATCATTGAAGAACAGCAGGGCGGAGAGTGCGTTCTGTCCTCCTGCCGAATAGCCGTAGATACCCATGTTTGACGTATCCATATAGGGGTATTTCTGCTGGGCTGCCTTTATCCAGAGGATGCGGTCGGGGAACCCGGCGTCCTTGAGGTTACGGTAGGCTACGTCCTGGAAACTCTTGGAACGGTTGTCGGTACCCATGCCGTCTATGGTTACCACGATGAATCCCATCTCAACCAGATGGCTGAACCGCTCGTAAGTGCTGAAATCCTTTGCTACGAATGAGTCATGCGGTCCGGAGTAGATGTACTCCACGACCGGATATTTCTTACTGGGGTCAAGATTCATGGGGCGGTATATATTGCCCCAGATATCGGTCTTGCCGTCACGGCCTTTGGCGTGAAACACCTCAGGCAGTATGTAGCCTGCGTCAAGCATACCGGTTATATCCTGCTGCTGGAGTCTGAGCAGAACTTTTCCGTCTTTGGCACTGCGAACCACGCTCTCATACGGCTTGTCCGGACGTGACCAGTTATCTACAAACGCAGTCCAGTCACGGTTGGGATGTACCTGATGGTTGCCGTCATCGGGAGTGAGGTCAGTTATCTTGCCGCTCTTTATCTCCAGACGCAGCAGATGCTTGTTGTAGGGATCTTCACCCTTGGATGCCCTGTAACCGTTGGCGTAGAACAGGATGTAACCCTGCTCCTCATCAATACGCTGTATCTCACGTACGTTCCATGAGCCTTTGGTGAGCTGGTGGATTGAGCCGTCGGCGGCATCTATCATATAAAGGTGGCGCCAGTCATCACGCTCAGAAATCCAGAGGATATGACGTCCGTCATCCATCCAATGGCGGTAGAGGTCATTGTAATAGACGAAGGTCTCGGATTTCTCCTCGGCTAGAATACGTGAGGTGCCGTCTGTGTTGATGGCTACAAGCTGGTAAAGCTGATGCCCGCGCCGGTTATACTCAAAGGTGAAGAAACGGGAATCAGGTGACCATCGGCCCAGTGAGAGCTCATACTGGTTCTGCCAGGGTGTGGTGTCAATGGGAATCTGCTTGAGTGCAGTTACATCAAACAGGGCTGGGACGGCCTGGGGCAGGGGATCGCCCGGCTTGTCATAGTCCAGCCAGCGGTATTTGGGCTGCACCTGGTCATCAGGGCGGGAGTCACGTAGCAGTATCTGGCGCTGTTTGTGCTCCTGTTTGCGCAGGGCCGATATGTATCTGGAGTCAGGTGACCAAAAATATTGCGAATAACCATCCTGCTCATTGCCGTCAAAACTCAGCTGGGTCAGTTCTCCGCTCTCTATATTTCGCACCCAGATGTTGTTGTCGCGAACCAGACACTCCCAATTGCCGTCCGGAGAGCGTGTCCCGGTCTGGGCTCTGCCAGGGTATCCGCCGCCGAATCCACCTCCGAATCCGCCCCATCCGCCGCGCTGGCGCTCAGGTGCACGGAATGAATCAAGCGTATCATGGCTCACCTGGGTCTTGGTTAGAGTCTTGAGGTCAACCTTGTAGTATTCAGTACTGTCCTGGCCGGTGGTCTGATAACAGAATGCGTCAGAACCTCTCCACTGCGGTGTTACAGGACCGTATTTGTCTTTATAGAGGTATTTATAGACATTGTCAGTTGCTTGCTTGTAAAGCTGCTCGAACGGGTCTTGCTGCTGTGCCATGATGGCTGTTCCGGATGTGGATGACAGCAGTAGGATGGATAGAATTATTCCGTATTTGTTCATGAGGATTCTTTTTTGCAAAATTATTAAATTCGCACTATTATGTCAAACATGAGAATAGATACATTGCGCCGACTGATGGCCCTCTGGGGATGGGATGCTGCCGTTACGGTAGGTCAGGATCCCCATAACAGCGAGTATACACCTTTGCGCTGGTGCCAGCGGGAGTTCATATCCGGGTTTACAGGGTCGGCCGGCGTAGTGGTGGTGACAAAGGATCACGCAGGTCTTTGGACCGATTCACGTTACTGGATCCAGGCTGAACGTGAGTTACAGGGCACCGGTATTGAACTGCACAGGATGGTATCGGTTGAGGATAATGAGTGGATAGAATGGATTGCCCAAAATATCCCGGCCGGCGGAAAGGTGGGCATAGACGGGCTTTGCATGAGCATGAGTGAAGCCAGACAGCTGGAGTGTGCCATCGGGCCTGCGGGAGGTAAGGTGGTCTCAAGGCCGGATTATCTGGAGGAGATGTGGGCGGACCGTCCGTTGTTGCCTCAAGGTGATGTATGGATTCATGAGGATAAATATGCCGGACGCAGCAGGAGTGACAAACTCACGTGGCTCCGTTCTGAACTTGACAAGCGGGGATGCAGGTATATGTTCCTTAGCTGCCTTGATGAGATAGCATGGCTTCTTAATATAAGGTCAAATGATGTTGAGTACTGTCCGTTCGTGATATCGTTTGCTCTGGTAGGGCCGGAGAGTGTTGAACTGTTTGCTGACGTTTCAAAATTCCGTCCGGATGTACGGGCAGAACTTGAATTTTCAAATGTCAGAGTCCATCCATATGCTCAGGTTGGGACATATATCGGCTCTATGGAGTGTGAGGGCAAGATTTTTATTGATGACAGCACTCTTAACTTTGAGACCGGAACGGCAATTGAGAACCGGTTTGGAAAAGATGGCATGGTTAGGGGCGGATCTCCCGTTGAATTGGCCAAATCCGTAAAGAATGAGACAGAGATAGAGGGATTCCGCAAGGCTTACCTTCAGGATGGTATAGTGCAGACCCGTTTCTTTAAGTGGCTGGAGGAGCAGATGGCATCCGGAGCCCGTATCACAGAGTCTGATGCGGCCGATGAACTGCACCGTCTGCGCGCGGCCATGCCGGATTTTCTGGATGAGAGTTTTGAGACCATATCGGCCTACGGAAAGAATGCCGCCCTGCCGCATTATGAGACCGTACGTGGCAAGGATGCCGTGCTGGAGCCCCACGGACTCTATCTGAATGACAGCGGAGCCCATTATAAATATGGTACTACCGATATAACCCGTACCGTACCGCTGGGACCGCTTACTGATCTGGAACGTGAGGACTATACCCTGGATATGAAAGCTATGATTGGCCTTGCCATGGCTGTGTTCCCTGAGGGTACGCCAGGATGCCGTATTGATGCGATAGCACGCCGTCCTCTCTGGCAGTCCATGCGTAACTTTGGTCACGGAACCGGACATGGGGTGGGTAATGTGCTGTCCGTACATGAAGGCCCCCAGACCATAAGACAGAATCTCAAGAACCAGCCGTTACTGCCCGGCATGATTACGTCCGATGAACCCGGAATTTACAGGGAGGGACTGCACGGAATACGTCATGAGAACATGATTCTCTGTGTGCCGGCCGGAAGCAATGAGTTTGGTAACTGGCTCAGGTTTGAGACCCTTACACTTACATATCTTGATACGGCTCCGCTCATGACTGACCTGATGGACCGGCAGGAGATAGAGTGGCTTAACGCTTTTAATTCAAGAGTGTTGGATATTTTGACACCTTATCTGAGTGATGATGAGGCGCACTGGCTCGCAGCCAAAACCAATTCAGTACGCATTTTTTGATTTTATTAGATTTGTTATATTTATTCAATCGTAGGTTTGATTACCTTTGTATTGTAACTAACTAATTTATAAGGGGAACTATTCTTCTGACATAAACTATCACAACTGATGCATTTACAATCGGTATTTCTTATGATCCCGGCAATCGTGGGGTTCCTGGGCGTTTTATCTTATCTGGTACTGGCACCCAAAAGTGATTTCTACAGGAAGCAAAAACGCTTTATTACGGTTTTGTCCTGTTTTTTCCTTTTTGCGTCACTGTCATCTGACACTGATTCAAAAATGATGCTGCATTTTACTCTTTTTGAGCAAGCCTGCGCTCTGGCTCTTGCTCCTTGTTTCATTTCCCTTATTAAGGAGTATGATTCCGATAAGCGTTACGGACTTCTGTTCAAGCTGTGCTGTATGATACCTATGATTCATCTGGTAGTAGGCATTGAGACTGTTTATGTGGCAGGTTATGATAATTCCGTGAGGATCTTTATAGAGTCCCTTACATTTAACGGCCCCATGTTCCCGTATCTTGACAATAACGCGCAAATTGTGGTATATGCCGGCTATACATATATGTTCAAGACGTTTGTCCTTGTGAATTTCCTGCTGTTCGTCATAAATATGATGAAGTTTGTGGTAAACGGAGGTTTCAAGATAAGGGAGTCCCTTTCATATCTGTTCAAGTGCGGTCAGGCAAACGTGGTACGCGTGTTCTATCTTCTGGTTCTGGTATTCTTCCTGATATCAATTCCGGCTCTGATGCTTGGCAAGGGCAGCTATGCAAATAATCCCGTCGCCACGTTTGTGGCTTGTGTCATTCAGACATACGTAATAGTCATGATTACCATTACAGGCTTTGCAGGCCGTGTTGAGAGCCAGTCTGTATGCGGAATAATCAAATCTGTAAGGAAGAGACGCATTAAGGGCTGATTTCAACGCATATTCACCTTATCAATATAATTGTCATACAGTAGGATTGGATTCTGCTGAATGAAAAAAACAAGAGACTCGCTACACAGCGGGTCTCTCGTTCTCAATAGTCCTTTTCCAATAATTGAAATTTAGATGAACCGGTTTCACAACCAATCTTCTCTCTCCTTGTTTGCATTACAAATATAGAGTCAAATTATCATCGCCCGTATATGTTTTAACGTTAAAATGCTGCGCATATCACAATTTTTACGATTTGATAGTGTGATTTGCTGATTTGACACCAAAAACGGGCATCTTTTTAAGGAATAGGGAACGAATATTAATAATGAGGGGTGATTTGCCGTATTAAAATATTGGCAATTTTGTTCAAAAATGGGCGGTTTTTGTGGCGAAACAGGCCTATTTTGTGGCGAATAAAAAGCAGGGAAGCGGGACTTCACAGTTCCGCTTCCCTTGAAATAAAATCTAATACCATGAAAAACACGTAGCAAAGATAAGTCCGAGAATTGTTATTTCCAAAAGATGTGGAGTTTTTTTCGTAATTTTGCGGCATATTATCTGCATTGTGATATGTACAACAGCAAGAAAGGAAACAGGAGGATTTATACCGCTGATAACATCAAGACCTACAAGGTAGAGGAGGAGACTACACTACTTCCTTTCCTTATTCAATCTATGCCTACACTGAGTCGTACTGAGGTTAAGTCCATGCTCAAGTACAAGCATATTGCCATTAAGGGATCTGCAATTACACAGTTTGACCATCCGCTCCTTCCTGGTGATGAAGTCCAGATCAATTTCGGCCGTTCTTTCTATAAGTTCAATAATCCTCAGGTAAAGGTGTTGTATGAGGATAAGTATATGGTTGTCATAGCAAAAGCCTCCGGCCTGCTGTCCGTGGCCAATGACAATGCACGTGAAAAGAATGCTTTCCATATCATGCGTGACTATGTACGCCATGACAATCCCGAGGCTGAGCTTTACGTTTGCCACCGTCTGGACCAGTATACATCCGGTATCCTGATATTCTCAAAGGATCAGGAGATGATGCTTGAGATGCGTTCAAACTGGGATTATTATGTAAAGGAACGCCGTTACGTCTGTGTTACCGAGAATATTCCTGCTAAAACTGAGGATACTATAGAGAGCCTTCTGACACAGAATGACCGCATGCAGGTCTATTCTACCAATGATGAGGAGAAAGGCCGTTTGGCTGTCACACATTATAAGGTGTTACAGACACGTGGCCGTTACGCTCTTGTGGATGTAGAGATATTTACCGGTAAGAAGAACCAGATCAGGGTTCATATGTCAGAGATGGGTTGCCCCATTGCGGGTGATATTAAATACGGTGCAGAGACCAACCCTGCCCGCAGACTGATGCTTCATAACTACAGACTGGCATTCATTCACCCCGTTACAGGTGAACTGATGCGTTTTTCACTGCCAATGCCGACAGTATTCCGTAAACTGACTTCTACAGAAAGATGAAAAAGAGTTTCAAACCCGGAACTATGATCTATCCGTTGCCTGCAGTCCTGGTAAGCTGTGGTGCAACACCTGATGAATATAATGTGCTTACCGTAGCATGGACTGGTACAGTATGCAGTGATCCCCCCATGTGCTATGTCTCAATACGCCCCTCACGCTATTCTTATGACATTATAAAGCGTAACGGCTGTTTTGTGATAAACCTCACTACAAAAGCTCTGGCACGTGCCACTGATTTTTGCGGAGTACGTTCGGGGCGTGATATGGACAAGTTCCGTGAGGCCGGCATCACTCCCGGAAAGGCCGAGGTTGTGGCCGCACCAACTGTAGAGGAGGCTCCGGTGTCAATTGAGTGTAAAGTGGTTGACATCAAACCGTTAGGCTCTCATGATATGTTTCTGGCTGAGGTCGTCAATGTTCTGGTCGATGACAGATTCATCGATGAAAACGATAAAATTGATATGGCTGCCATGGATTTGATAGCCTATACCCACGGTGAGTATTTTGATGTCTCAAACCCTAAGGGCTTCTTCGGTTGGTCTGTCCGCAAGAAGAAGGTTATCAAAAGGGAGAAGAAATAAACTCCAGAAAGCGGTCCGCATCCGGATCAAAAGTGTAGGGGCCTCTCAAGAGTCTGCCCTTTGAATCCACTATTACATAGAATGGCTGTGCGTTAGCTCCGAACTTGTAACGCTGCAGCAGACTCCATCGGTCACCTACGGTGCGGATCTTTACGTTTGTTCCGTTTTCATCGATGGTTACGGGCTGTTTAAGCGGAGTCTTGTCATCTACAAAGAGTGATACCAGAATGTATTTGTCCTGTATCGTGCGGGACACCCTCTGGTCAGTCCATACGGCGGCCTCCATCTTGCGGCAGTTTACGCATCCGTACCCGGTGAAATCTATCAGTATCGGTTTGCCGCTTGCGGCCGATGCCTTAAGAGCCTGATTGTAATCAGTGAATTGGGGCTCAAGTGACTGGCTGTCCTTGGCCAGTATCTGCGTACTCATGGGAGGGGTGAATGCACTAATGGCTTTCAGGGGTGCTCCCCACAGTCCGGGAACGAGCCATGCTGCAAAGGCTAATGATATGATTCCCAATGTTATAGATGTAGCGCTACGCTTTCCGCCTCTATTTCTGCCTATGATGCCGAACAGATAGAGTGCCAGGCAAAGCGCCATCAGGATCCACAGCAACACAAAAAGGTCACGTGGCAGTATGCCCCAGCCGTAAGCCATGTCGGCCACGGAGAGGAACTTGAGAGAGAATGCCAGTTCTATGAATCCCAATGTAACCTTTACCTGATCCATCCAGCCGCCGGATTTGGGCATGGACTGCAGCCAGCCGGGGAACATGGCGAAAAGGGTGAAAGGTATAGCCATGGCTACAGAGAATCCCAGCATTCCCACCGTTGGAGCCAGTATGCTGCCGGTTGATGCTGCATCAACAAGCAGGAATCCTATTATGGGACCTGTACATGAGAATGATACGATGGTCAGAGTGAGCGCCATGAAGAATATGCCTCCAATACCTGCAACTGATGATCTGCGGTCTGCACCTGTGCTCCAGCCTGAAGGCAGCGTTATCTCAAACAGACCGAAGAATGAGAGCGCGAATGCCACCAGCATGATGAAGAATATGATGTTTACTATGGCGTTGGTGGAGAGCGCGTTCAGGGCGTTGGCTCCGAATATAAGCGTGATGGCCAGTCCCAACGCCACGTAAACGGCAATAATAGAGAATCCGTATAGTACAGCATCCCTTACAGCCTTGCGGCGTTCTGTGGCGCGCTTAAGGAAAAAGCTTACGGTCATGGGTATGACAGGCCATACACATGGAGTAAGCAGTGCTATCAGCCCCCCAAGGAAACTGGTGATGAGCAGTCCCCACAGGTTATTGTTGCGTTCTATGACACTTTCTGCGGAGTAGGCGACAGGTGCCCAAGTGGCTGGATCATAGCCGTCAATCTGTGAGAGGTCCGCTCCGGCAGGTGCGGCTTTGGCCTCCTCCTTGTCACTCTTGTAACTGAATTCAATACGTTGCGGCGGCAGGCAGCTTTCATCATTGCAGGCTCCGTAAGTGAGGTTGCCCTCCATCAGCCAGTTGCCCTCTGAGATTTTAAAATCCTGAAAGAACTTGACCGTCCCATTGAAATATCGCAATCTCATATCGAATACAGGATCGAACACTTCGGTCTCATTGCCGATGAATGAGAGTGGGGTGACGGGCTGAAGTCCGTATATGGTGTCAAATATGAGTTCGGCGCTAATGGGGCCTCCGTCGGGGAGTGATGTCGAGTAGACGTGCCACCCATCCGAGGCTGTCAGGTCAAAACTGAGCCTTACTATATTATCGGCGCGGCTTTCAATGCTGTGCTTGTGAGTCACCGGCTTGGGCCCGATACTGAACTGGGCCACCATAACCAGCGACATTAAATATGTCAGAAATGCCATGTGTGTTTGTTTTGCGCTAAGATAAGCAAAAAACTTCAAGTGTATGAGCCAAACAGGTTCTTGTATTATTTATTATATTCGCATTTAAATTTGGTTCTGAATATGTACAGGAAACGTTTCACTACATGGACGGTGGTGTTAGCGGTAGCTGTTATAACCGCTTTGTGTTTTATGAAGACAGTGAAGGAAGAGAGTAAGGTAAACATTGGCAAGAGCGATATCCGTCTTGAGGACGGTAAGTTTACCCCTGAGGCACTATGGTCTTTGGGCCGCATAGGTGGGGTGGCCGTATCACCCGACGGCACAAAGGTGGCATATCAGGTGTCATATTACAGTGTACAGGAAAACGCCAGTCATACGGTGATTCATGTGATGAATGATGATGGCACTGACCAGAAACTGCTCACCAGGGATGCTTCATCGGAACACAGCCCGGCATGGATTGATAATGAACATATTGCTTTCCTTAAGGTTACTGACGGCGTTCAGCAGGTATGGCGTATGGATGCCGATGGCAAGCACCGCAGTCAGCTTTCATTCATGGAGAAGGATGTTGAAGGTTTCCTTTTTGCTCCCGACCTCAAGAATGTGATCCTGGTTATGAGCGTACCCAACCCGCTTGTAAAGGAGAGACAGTATGATGACCTGCCCAAGGCATCGGGCATGATAGCCGATGACCTCATGTTCCGTCATTGGGACAGTTGGGTGACAGCGGTTCCGCATCCTTTCGTGGCTGCATTTGACGGACGCAGGATAACGGCCGATGCACTGGACCTGCTGGAAGGGGAGCCCTTTGAGAGCCCCATGCTGCCGTTTGGCGGAGTTGAACAGTTTGCGTGGAGTCCGGATAGCAAAAGCTTGGCATATACCTGCCGCAAGAAAGCAGGCTCAGAGTACGCCAAGAGTACTGACTCTGACATATACCTTTTTAATATAGAGAGCCGTGAGACCGTAAACCTGTGCAAACTGCCGGGAGAGAAGGACCTGAATATGGGTTATGACACCAATCCCAAGTTCAGTGATGACGGCAGGTTCATAGCATGGCAGAGCATGGAGCGTGACGGATATGAGAGTGACCTGAACCGTCTCTATGTGATGGACATGGAGAGCAGACGCAAGTGGTCTGTATCGGACAGCTTTGAGAGTAACGTAGATGACTTTATCTGGGCCCGTGACAAGTCATTCCTCTATTTTATAGGCTCATGGCAGGGATGCATGTCAGTCTTTATGGTCGATCTGGAAGGAAACGTGATTCCCATAAATACGGATCCCTGTGATTATAATTCACTGGCCCGTGGCTGGGAGAACAACCTGATCGTGACCCGCCAGTCAATGAGATTTGCCACTGAGATTTATCTGCTTGACGTACGCCGCGGTCTTGCCCAGAAACTGTCTCATGAGAATGACCATATCTTTGCCCAGATGCCTAACGTGCGTGTCGAGGCGCGTGCAGTCAAGACCACCGACGGCAAGGATATGCTCACTTGGGTTATGTATCCGCCCCAGTTTGATGAGAATAAGAAATACCCTGTGCTGCTGTTCTGTGAGGGAGGTCCCCAGAATATGGTGTCACAGTTCTGGAGTTACCGCTGGAATTTCCGTATCATGGCCGATAACGGATATATCATCGTGGCACCCAACCGCCGCGGACTGCCCGGATTCGGCAGGAAATGGCTGGAGGATATCAGCGGTGATTACGGCGGTCAGTGCATGACAGACCTGCTCACAGCCATAGATGACTTTAGCAAGGAGCCATACGTGGACAAGGATCGTATAGGATGCGTAGGTGCCAGCTTTGGCGGTTACTCCGTTTACTGGCTGGCAGGTCATCACGATGGCCGTTTCAAGTGTTTCATAGCTCATGACGGTATATTCAACCTGGAGCAGCAGTATGTTGAGACTGAGGAGATGTGGTTCCCGCAGTGGGATCTGGGAGGTCCGTATTGGGAAAAGAATGAGGTAACGGAGAGAACCTATGCCGCTTCACCTCATCTTTATGCCGATAAGTGGGATACCCCGATCCTGTGCATACACGGAGAGAAAGACTATAGAATCCTGTACTCACAGGCCGTATCGGCATTCCAGGCGGCAAGGCTGCGTGGTGTACCTGCAGAACTCCTGCTATTCCCTGATGAGAACCATTGGGTGCTTAAACCACAGAACGGAATCCTGTGGCAGAGAACCTATTTCAACTGGCTGGATAGATGGCTGAAACAATAATATATATACTGTTTACACTTCCAAGCCTGGCGATTATTGCTGTTGCCATAATCCTGAACGTCAAGGGTAAGTTCTCGACCAGATTGCGATGGTGGATGTCTGTCATGCTGGTCGTGGTTGCCCTTAGCATGCTTTGCTATGCACAATATTACAATGTACATCTTACCTCCAGATACTCTTGGGGCTTTGATTTCCTGTATTGTCTGGTCACGCCTTTCTGCGCTCCTCTCTATTATCTGTTCATTAACAGCCTGGCCAATATAAAGAAAAGACCGGCAATAGATGTGATGTGCTTTTATCCGGCCATCATCTATGCGGTTCTGCTTATTACGGGACAGACGCTTATGAATGCCGATGAGAGACATGCGTTCATCTGTAATGAGATTCTGGGACAGAATATTCAGATGGAACCGTCAGTTGCATATGAGTGGATGCTATTGGTAGGAAAGAAGATATTCTCCATATTCATGCCGGTACAGGCTATTGCCGTTATGGTATACGGTGAAGTCCGCCTTAACGCATACATACGGATGCTGCATGAGTACAGCTCCGTCAATGAGACCGGAAACACCATTAAGATGCGTGAGATACACGTGTTGACAGTTCTTATCGTAGTTACAGGCTTGATAATGTCAGTGATACCTATGAATGATGTGGTAGACCATATATGGCTGGTGGTGATTGCCGTGACAGGACAGATAGTCATGGTATCGTTGATAGCCTCATATATCATGCGTCTGGAGTTCTCGGCCGAGGATATCCAGACTATGATTCAGTCACCGTCAATTAATGGCGGTGTGAATATAGGTGGTGGTCCGGCAGTCAAGCCCAGCATCAGAATTGAGAAACCCAAGACTCTGATAGAGAGGATAGATGCGGCCATGGTGACCGGTCAGTTGTACCTGCAGCCCGACCTGTCGCTTGTCTCCCTGTCCGAGCAGATTGGTACAAACCGTACATATGCATCTAAGGCTATCAAGGATGCAAAAGGCTGCAACTTCTCGGATTATGTGAACAGATACCGTCTGGATTATGCGGTGGCTGTCATGAAGAATACTCCCAAGGATAAGATTGTGATACAGAATATCGCTACTCAGTGCGGGTGCGGGTCTATTCAGACGTTTTATCGGTATTTTAAGATTTTCTATAACGAGACTCCTAGTCAGTGGATTGAGAGAAATAAGTAGAAAGGTGTTTTTCTCGCCGCTTCGCGGCTCGGTATTTCTTTGACTTTTGTGGCCCTACGGGCCTTAAAGTCTCGGGATGGAATGTCAAGACATTCCGTGACCTCATTTTAGTTTCCTTCGGAAACACCCATCTTCCAGATGGGTTATTCTGCGTATTAGAAACAACCTTTTTTTAATTTGGGGCGGCGACGCCCCAAATCCGTTCCGCGGTATTCCATTTCATTTCATACCGCTCCACTCTGCCGGCCTTCCAGGCCGGGTAAAACTAAGACCTCGCTAGCTTTGCTCGCGAGGCCTTAGTTTTACTGGGTGCAGCTGGAAACCTTAGTGGGTTATTTGCGCTGTTGTTTCTGTAACCTTTCCTGCTCTTTCTGGAGGGCTTCTAGGCGTGCCATCATGCTGCTGCCACCTTGCTTGCGCTTGGAGGGATCGTTGCGGCTTGCCTCATAATCGGCCTCAAGCTTGGCCAGGATGGCCTTTTCATCGGTAGAACGGCGCAACCATATCATTGTTATGATGCTTACCAGACCGGATATGAAGTAGTAGTAGCACAGACCTGATGAGTAGTTGTTGAATGAGAAGAAGAATATCACAGGCATTGCATACATCATCCACTTCATCATCTTCATGCTCTCCTCCTGTCCGGGAGCTGCCATCTGCTGCTGTTGCTGCATGTAGATGGTGTTGATTATGTTGGTAAGGCAGAACAGCAAGCAGAATATGCTGAGGTGGTTACCTACCAGAGGGATGTTGGTGCCCCAACTGATGATATCGTCAAATCCTGTCAGGTCAGTTGCCCAAAGGAAACTCTGCTGGCGCAACTCGATGGCATTGGGCACAAAGAAGAAGAATGAAACCAGGAACGGCATCTGGATGAGCTGCGGCAGGCAACCTCCCATAGGGCTCACGCCATACTTGCTGTATACGGCCATTGTCTCCTGCTGTTTCTTCATTGCGTCCTCAGGCTTGGGGTACTTGGCGTTGACCTCATCGATATAAGGTTTGAGCGCACGTGTCTTGGCGGTTGACATGTAACTCTTGACCTGGGCGGGGAATATCAGGATCTTGACTATAAGTGTCATGATAAGGATCACGATACCCATGTTCATGTTCCACTTGGAAAGCAGGTTGAACAGAGGTATTATGAGGAATCTGTTAACCTCACGTACTACAGGCCAGCCCAGGTCAATTACGCGGTGAAGACGGATCTTATGGTCTCCGTGAGCCAGCTTGCTGTTCTGTTTGAGTATCTTGTAATCGTTGGGACCCATGTAGAACTGGAACTGTGTGGGCTCGCTGCCGGTGGGGTCAAAACTTGTGTGTGTCTTGGCCATGAGCTTCTTCATGTAACCCAGCCCCTTGGCGTATGAGATACCTGAGAGCTGTGTGCCGCCGTCATAAGTATCTGAGGCGATCATTATGCATGAGAAGAACTGGTTCTTGTATGCAACCCAGTCAAGCTGCTCTTCGACTGTCTTGTTTGTGGGTTTGGGTGTTTTGTTGCCGGCAGGTGCAATACCCAGTACCTTTGCCTTGACCTTGTCGGCACGCTTGTAGGTGAGGGTGGTGTAACGCTGCTCAAACTGGAAACCCTTCTCCTGCTGGCGCAGGTTCTGAATCCAGTCTACTGCCAGTGTGCTCAGGTCTGATGAGAAGAAGTTGTCCATGCCTGTGGCCTTGATGTCAAGGTTGAGCATGTAACTTTCAGGCAGCAGTGTGTAGATGAAATCCATGTAGCCGTAACCGTTGGTGTTAAGGCGCATGATTACTGAGTTGGCACCGTTGCTTATGGGTTCAAAGAAAAGGTTCTTGCTCTGAATGTTCTGGTTCTTGCCGTCCAACTTGAAGTTGAGGCTTATCTCATCCTGCGTGAACAGAGTTACGTTCTGGCCCTCCTGGTTCTTGTATCCGCTAAGCACTGCAAAACCGGGAATGGCGCCTTTTGATGAGATTCCTATCTTGACCAGACCATTGTCAAGCACGGTTGTGCTCTCAGTTCCGTACATGGCGGGGAACAACGGTGACAGTGAATCATTCTGTGTTGCAGTCATAGGATATGCTGCATCCTGTGCGTTCTGAATGTCGGAGCCCTCTTTCTGCATGTTTGTCTGCTCATACTGGGCCTTGGCGGGTGCGTTTTTCTTCTGGTTGTTACTGGAAAGGAATATTACCAGAGTCAACACAATGCTTATCAGCATCACTCCTAAAAATGTCTTTCTGTCCACTGTTCAGTTGCTATTATTTGTTACGAGGTGCAAAGGTACAAAAAAAACGCACCATATTATTGGTGCGCGCGCATATATGAACTGATTTTATTGTAATTTTGCACTTGAACCTTGCATGAAGGCTATGAAAAATAGTTTTGCGACAGCCGCATTACTGATAATGTCAATTACAACCATCGCTCAGGAGGTCTCTGATCCCATTCAGCAGCAACCTTCGGACAGCGTCGTTATTCCCCGGAATATTATTGACGGTCTTGATTCCCTGTCATATGAGTTTGATGAGAAACTGGATTTCCCGTTGGAGGATATTTCTGATAACCCCCTCTATTTCAAGCTGTTTATGCCTGTGGTGCTGTACGGATCGGCCGTAGCGGATGCAATTAGTCCCGATTTCAACGACGGATCTGATACGGACAGCCTGCTCCCCATAGAGCCCCTGAACGGCGAGAATGACCAGACGCTCATAAAGATGATTGATGAGGCACTGGTAAAGATTTATCTGGAACATCCGGAGCTTGTAAAAATGACCGAGGAGGAGCTTATGAATGTGCCCGGCATTGTCCCCATTACGGAGGATATGGCAAGCGGCATCCGCTACAAAGGTCCCAGAGCCGGAATACGCAAACCCACCAATGAGAATGAGCCGGAGTTGCTGCGCGCCAAGCCGCGTTACTGGAAGACATTCGGTAATTTCCAGGGCAAGTATACCCAGAGTTACTACTCCGACAACTGGTATAGGGGCGGTGAGAGCAACCACTCCATACTTGGACAGATAAATTTTGAGGCCGATTACGCCAAGAACAGCACCACGTTTGACAATAAGCTGGAACTGAAGCTGGGTTATTATACCACTGAGATAAACGGAAAGAATACTTTCCGTACAAATGAGGACCTTATCCGCTTTACGTCAAAACTGGGTCTTAAGGCATTTGACAACTGGTATTACTCGTCACAGTTCCAGGGTTATACGCAGTTCATGGCGGTGTATGACACAAAGCAGACTGACAAGCTCAAGTCCAAGTTCTTTGCTCCGGCTTACGGAAACCTGTCGGTGGGTATGGATTACAAACCCAAGTTCAAGAATAAGGATATAACGCTCTCAATTCAGCTGTCGCCGGTTTCGTATAACTGCCGATACGTAAGTGTTGACAGCATTGCCACCAACTACGGTATAGACAAGGGCAAGAACTTCAAGTACACCATAGGTTCCCGATTTGACGGTAACATCAAGTGGAAATTCCTGGAGGATTTTACCTGGACATCAAAGGCACAGTTCTATACCAGCTATGAGTCAACAGAGGTGAACTTTGAGAACACCATTGACTACAAGCTCTCCAAGTACCTGTCACTGCAGTTCTTCTGCCACTGGCGTTTTGATGACAGTGTCAAGCGCAAGAAAGACAAGGAGGGTAACCTTATGGGTTACGATCAGTTCAAAGAATTCCTGACCTTGAATTTTAATTATGCCTGGTGATTCCTGCGCTCGCGCATGATCTCACAGCGGGGCTTGAACGGGGAGTCCGGTTCACGAGCCATGTACCAGTACTCCATGTGGTCCGTGATTGTGGGGAACAGACGTGTGAGTACAAGCAACAGCTTGCTGGTGAATGTAAGCGTGGCGCGGCGTGAGCGGCGGCGTATGTGGTTGAGCATGATCATGCCCACCTTCTCGGATGTCATCATCTTTCCCTCCTCACGCGGGGTCTCTCCCTGCATGCTGCCATCGGCCATAAGGGCGGTCTTGCGTATGTTTGATGCCGTGAATCCGGGTGCGTATATCATTACGTGAAGTCCGTCATAAAGATGCTCGGAACGCAGAGTGTCCAGGAATCCGTTAATGGCAAACTTTGAAGCCGAGTAACCTGTGCGGCCCGGAAGTCCCTTGTATCCTGCGGTGGATATGACTCCTACAACTGAACCCTTGGATTCAAGCAGATAGGGCAGGGCGTATTTGGTGCAGTAAACGGTACCCCAGAAATTTACATCCATCAGGCGGCGTATCACATCCAGGTCAAGATCCTTGAACATGGCACGCATTGATATACCTGCGTTGTTTATGAGTATGTCGATACGGCCAAACCTGGCTATTGTCTGTTCAATGAGATTGCGGCAGTCAGACTCTACGGATACATCGGTCTTTACGCTCAGGACCTCTGTCTGCCGGGAGAGTTCACGGCTTAATTCGTTGAGCTTATCCTCTGATCTTGCGGCAAGAACTACTTTGGCTTTGTATTTGGCAAGCAAGGTGGCTGTTGCAAGTCCTATTCCGGAGCTGGCTCCTGTAACTATCGCAACTTTGTCCTTAAAATAAATTCTGTTGTTCATCTGAGCTAGGTTAATATGCCGTAAAGGTAATGAATTTTTGTCATTTGATACCGCAGCAAACGTTTTCGTGGCCTAAATGGATAATTTTGTGGTGATTTTGTGTAATTTCGCGACTTGAAAAACAAACAGAAATGACTGTAACACTATTATTGCACTGCCCCGACAGACCGGGAATCATTGCTGACATAACCAATTTCATTACAGAGAACCGCGGAAACGTTGTATACCTGGCGCAGTTTGTGGATCACGTTGAGAACGTGTTCAATATGCGTATAGAGTGGAATATTGACAATTTCCTTATCCCCAAAGATAAGATTGCCGATTACTTTGGTACGCTCTATGCCAAGAAATATGACATGAATTTCAAACTCTATTACAGTGACTGCAAGCCCCGCATGGCCATATTCGTCAGCAAGATGTCTCACTGTCTGTTTGACCTGCTTGCCCGTTACAGCGCCGGTGAGTGGAACGTGGACATCCCACTGATTGTGAGCAACCATCCCGATATGAAACATGTGGCCGATATGTTCGGCATTCCGTACTATGTATATCCTATCACTAAGGAGAACAAGTTGGAGCAGGAGACTGCAATGATGGATCTGCTTAAGGAGAACAATATCGATTTTGTGGTATTGGCCCGTTACATGCAGATAATCGGTGACCGTATGATAGCTGCTTATCCCAACAGGATAATCAATATCCACCACTCATTCCTGCCGGCATTCGTAGGTGCCAAACCCTATCAGGCTGCGTTTGACCGCGGCGTAAAGATCATCGGCGCCACCAGCCACTATGTAACAGCTGAGCTGGATGCCGGTCCAATCATCTGCCAGGATGTGGTCCGCATATCACACAAGGACATGCCGTCCGACCTTGTCAACAAGGGTAAGGACCTGGAAAAGATCGTGCTCTCACACGCCGTCCAGAAGCACATTGAGCACAAAATCCTTGTCTACAAGAACAAAACAGTCGTATTCAGTTAATCCAAAAGGGTATCAAAGGGGCACAAAGGGGACGGTTCTATCTGTGCCCTTTTGTTTTTTTTGAGGTACCAAGATCTTTTGACATAAAGGGCACAGATAGAACCGTCCCCTTTGTGCCCTGATTGAGCTTTTTTGCTTAATCAGGGATTTTTGTTTTGTTGGGGCTCTGCGGGTGATTAACCTATTTTAACAATTATAATGGTGATTATAACCGATTTGCATTTACATTTGTAATCAGACCTTAAAAAGTGTTTATTAAAAGGACTCCAGCGTTGCTTTATGATTGTCTTATTCTATGAGACGGTTTTAAGATGACGCTCCCGACATTGGCTTTGCTAACTTAGTTATATTGTTTATGAAAAGGAAATGTTTTCGTTTTTTGACAGTGATGCCAGCCTTAGTTTGCTGTGTCGCTCTTTCAGCTCAGAGTTCCGTTAATGATGACTATAACCGTAATTCATTGACGATAATTCCACTCACTCATGGTGATCGTTATGATCAGATATCCGTATCCTATCTGGAATCTGTGAATCCGGGTGGGGATAAGTTTGATGCTACAAGTATAGGCATTTCATCATTGCGTATTTCTGAATCCCGTTTTGAGATTGACGATGAGGATCTGTCAACTCCCACTAAACAGGCTTCAAACCATGCAACGTACATAAGCAAAAAGGTCGCGGACCTTCTTTATGACGCTCATGTTAGCAGAAGTCTGATGGGCGCGTGGTTTAACAGAGGCCAGAACGGACTGATGGACTTGCATCTCATCAACAAGAGGGCGGAGTATAATGCCACAGACCAGACTTTCAATGTAGCCAACAGTCAGGCTCTTGGAAAGTATCTGCTCCAAAGCGGTGGAGTGGAACTGATCAAGCACAGCTATATTCTTGTTGTAGACCACTCTGTTCCGGTAATAGAACGTAAATACAATGACAGAGGTAATGTATCCGGCATAAAGGTTTGCACTTACGCTATCGGTAATCTGTATAAGCTGGATATTGAGGACTCTGATTTCCAGAAGGTTTATGATTGCTGGATATATCCTGATGACAGTCCTGAAGTAAAGGAGTCCAAGATAAAAGCATGGGACAGGCTGGATTTTACTCTTTGGAACATAAAGAACGTGGGGACTCTTTGCTTGGAATCACAAGAGGCAAGTATGGGTAATGCTCCCGATGAAAACGCACTTGTTGAGAATTCTATTACAAAATGTGCTCGTGAGTTGATTGATGAACTTGAGAAGTCTGTATCAGACTGGCAGGTTAAATCAGGTATCTACAAGACAAATCCGGTGAGCGCCAAGATCGGAAAGAAGGAGGGTCTGAGCAATATGGACCGTTATGAGGTTCTGGAGTTCATATCTGACGGATATGGCCATAATTATTCCCGTCGTAGAGGCTGGATCCGTGCAACAAAGGTTGTTGATAACCGTAAGAGTGCATCCGGAAACAGCGGATTGTCAGAATTCTATCAGATTGCAGGTGGTAATATAGAACCCGGCATGCAGATACATCAGAAAAAATCTATCGGACTGGATGCTAAGGCTCTCTACTATGCAGGCAAGGGATTCGGTTACGGATTGGAAGTTGATTTTGCGTTCGGCATGAAAACCAATATGGGTCAGGTTCATCATATAAAATTCGGCGGTTTATTCTCGCAATATCAGAAAGGCTTTACGGCCAATGATGAGTATGAATTGACTGATGTTCTTAAACTTGTTGATATACGTTTTGGATACGGATACGGAATTCGTCCTATACGATATCTGGAACTTATACCGTCTCTGACCCTGTTGGCAGACTCATATGTTGAGAATAAGGATGATGATACTGGTGACGAGCAACAGGAGAGTGAACTTGTGGAGAATCTCAAGTTCCTGGATAAGACGGGATGGGGTATATCAGCCGGACTTGATGCCAATATCAACGTATTCTACCCGGTAAAACTTACCGTTGGCGTCTATTATGACCAGCTCCTGTTTGGAGGTAAGACATGGGATGATGTGATGGATGTACTTGACAAGGTGGGTACAAAACGTTCCGGACTGACATTCCGTGCAGGTCTGATATACGAATTCTAAAACCCTGAGTTATGAGAAAGATAATCATGGCAGCTCTTGTCATGACCGGTTTGCTGGTCATGATGCCGGAGAGTGCTTACTCTCAGAGGAGTAAAAACAAAAAGAAATCCCGTGTGGAGAATGTGAAGAATCAGTTTGACGGCTCATACAATTATGAGGTGGAGACTGTGGGGGTAGGTACAGAAGGAACCAAATCCCTTAAGGTGTGGGCTTATGGAAAGAATGTGGATGAGGCCATAGCACTGGCCAAGAAATGTGCCGTAGCCGCATGCATCTACCGTGGATTGCCTGCCGCAGAGAACGTATTGGCTACACCTGCGTTATGCCCCAATCCGGATCCCAAATGGGATGACTATTTTGGAGAGTTCTTTGATGACGGAGGTGAATACCTGAACTATGTCAATCTTACGTCGGATGGCGTTCCATCTGGACAGGACCGTCTTAAGCTCAAGAAAGGCGGGTACAAGTGCGGAATTTATGTTCAGGTCCTGTTTGACCGTCTGCGTAAGGACCTTGAGAAAAAAGGCGTAATTGCAAGTATGAATTCATATTTCTGATGGTATGAGAAAGTTATTTGCTGTTTCATTCTTTCTGCTGCTGACATTGTCTGTCCATGCGCAGATGAAAAGGCCTGTCATAATGGTGGTTCCGGCCGACCAGTGGTGTATAACCAACGGGTATGCTACATCATTTGACGATATGGGCCGTACAAGGTATGTTCCTGATTATGAGGCTGCTCTCCAGGAGAATGCCGAGATCAGGTCTCTGATAGGAAGTCTTGGTAATATGATGTCATCATATGACTTCCCCCTTAAGAATCTTGAGGCTGAGTTGAAGAGACTCAATAATGATGAGGCCGAACTCTCTTTGATAGTAGGAAAGGCAACAGGTGCCGAAGTCGTAGAGAGCCCGGTTGACAGACTGCGCCGTTCTGCAAAGTGTGATATCATCATTGACGTGGCATACACCTCTTTCCGTAACGGTCCGTACTCTAAGGTGGTGTTCAATATCACCGCTATTGATGCATACAGCTCAATGGAAGTGGCTGCATGTCCGCCGGTTGAGACTGAGATGGTTGCGGCTTCGATGGAGAAACTTCTTGACAGAGCCGTACAGGATGTCAAGGAGACATTCTGCAGTAAGATCCAGAGCTATTTTGAGGACACGTACAATAACGGACGCAATGCACGCATCCTGCTTAAGAGGTTTGACAGCTGTCCCTATGATTTTGAGGATGATGTCGTTTACAACGGTAAGGATGCTGAACTTGGAGAGGTTATCCAGCAGTGGTTCTATGATAACTGTGTAGGAGGACAGTTCAGTTTGGGTAATGCTACCGCGAATACTATGGACTTTTCTCCTGCCAGGATTCCGGTAAGAGGCAAGGACCTTTCAGACAATGAGGTTGCCATTGATGCTGCCGCATTTGTCCGTCCTCTATCCAGATTGTTATCCAGGACCTATAACATGGATGTGAAAGTGTATCCCAAAGGTTTGGGAGAAGTATGGCTGATACTTGGTGAGAAATAATATGAAAAAGATACTGACTGTTATTATGATTATGCTGTTGTCGGCCATATCGGTATCGGCACAGAGTTATCTTCCGGGTAAGGTGGCGTTTACGCCCGTATTCGGAAACTATACCGGGTTCTCGGACGAGGTCTGCTCAATCATGGAGCAGCGTCTTACCCAGATCGTGGTTTCAAACGGATTGGGAAGCTACTCGAACCAATATGTAATTACAGCACGAATATTCACTGAGGATAAGCAGGCTACATCTACAACTCCGGCTCAGTATGTTGTCAACCTGACAATTCAGTTTACGGCTTTGGATGTTGAGAACAATATATTGGTGGGTGAGATTTCTGTTCCCGTTAAGGGCGTAGACAGGACTGAGAACAGGGCGTATATCAATGCTATAAGACAGTTGAGCCCTTCAAACCAGTCAATACGGACTTTTATCAGGAAGTCTACGGACAACATACTTCAAGCCTATAACCGCAGCGCACGGAATCTTATTACCCAAGCTGATAACATGGCAGCCAAGGGTGACTATGAGGGAGCACTGGCTACATTGGCCAGCATACCTACCGAGATAGATGACTATGCCAAGGTCCAGGCCTGCTCGGAGAAGATTTATGCTGAGTCTGTCAGTAAGAAACAGAGTGAGGCTGCTGCCGTAGCTCAACAGAAGGCCGAATCAGAAGAGAAGGCTGCCGAAGAGGCTCAGCGTGAGAAAGACCGTCAGATGCAGCAGGCCATGGCCGAAGCCCTGGAGAAGAGCAATCGCGAATCAAAGCGGAATGCAACTATCGAGAAAGTCAAAGGTTGGTTCCTTGGCAATATTAAGTTTACCTGACCATTAAAACAGTAACGATATGAAATGTCCTAAGTGTGGAGAGGAGCTTCCTCTTTTATCTCAAGTCTGCCCATGTTGCAAAACCGTCATTGAGAGAGCCGATGTTCCCAGCGCGGTTGACTTGACTAATGCTATTGATTTTGAGGTGAGACAAGCCAAAAAGAGTGTCTTGAAAGCCAAAAAGATTAAGCCGGCATATAGTAAGGCCTTGTATCTGATTATCCTTGCTGTAGCGGCTGGCATGGTTGGCGTAAAGACATCTTCAGGGCTGGTGTGGATAATAACGCTGGTTCTGGCAGTGCTGGCCTTGTTCTCTTTCATTAAGCGAAAGAAATCAAATTCATTTGAGTTTACGAAACTGAACTTTGATTCGGGCGTAAGTCTGGTTGAACGGTTTTATAAGGGTAACAGTGAAATGAACCGTTTTGTTCAGGAGGCTTCCCGACAGATGACAGAGATCAGTAATGAGATAGAGATTGCCAAGACTAAGAACGGGCGTCAAACCCTTCTTGTGGCGCTGGCCGAAATCATAGTAATGTCCGTGCTCGTGGCTCTGGTACCTGAAGGTAATCCTGTGAATGACAAAACGGATATACCTGAGGATTATGATGCCAAGGTGGAGTATTATATCAACTCATCAGATCCGACATCGGCCATAGACGTCTACGTAAAGTCTGAATACAACAATGAATTCATCGGAGCGGATAAGCGTAAGGCTTTGTGTGAACTGTTGTGTAACGGAGGTTATGCCGATGAAGCCGAGTCATATTTCAAAGACAGGTGCGCAGGTTATTCCGGCGACCTGGATTGTGCTACAGTTATAGTCAAGTACTATATCAGGAAGGGAGAGAAGGACAAGGCATCTGAATTTGCCGTCTCATGCGAGGGGCTGATGCGCTATAAGTCAGATGAAGAAAAGATTAAGAAACTATTATAATTAGAACAGTATGGGACTTTTTGGAAGAAATAATATCCTGGATGTCATAAACTGTGACGACAAGGATGATTATCTGATTTGGAAATGGAGCCCGGACGGGAATCCCAATAATGTCAGGGCAAACTCCATAAGATACGGCTCCTCACTCCGAGTCAGGGATGGTCAGCAGGCTGTGTTTGTCTATAAGCAGTCTGACGGTACGATGCAGGAGTTTATAACCGGTCCGTATGACCGTACGATTGATACTCAGAACTTTCCTGTTTTGGCTCCAATCCTGGGGCTTGCTTACGGTGGAGGCTCTCCGTTCCAGGCTGAGATATATTTCATCAATGCAGACCAGTCAATAACCAGGACCTTCTATGTGGACCATATAGAAGTGGTGGATGTCATTACCGGTAATCCTACTGCATTTGAGGCAAAATGCTCTTTCGTATTCAAGATTCAGGATATACCTGCTTTTGTAAAGAATCACAAACTTAGGACTCTTAAACTGGAGGATCTTGAGGAGAAGGTTCTTGAGGCTATGATAAGTGAGGTCAAGAATACGATAGGCGGTGTCCTTTTTGACAACCAGATTCCGGCTGCGGCCGTATCGGCCCGCCGAGACCTGATTATCAATGAGGTGAAACGCAGGCTTGTTGAGCCGTTTGAGGAGCAGTTCGCCATCCATCTGGTACGTTTCGATATTCCGGACATTAAGCGTGTACGCAATGGAGAGGATGATCTGGATGCAGTTCTCCGCGAGGAAAGGATGAAGAATATCAGGGCTGAACACTCAACCTACAGAGGCAATATACAGCGTAATCAGGATATTGCGGCCGAGAACTTGCAGGAGAGCCTGAAAGTTCAGCGTGAAGTTGCACGTGAAGGCGGAATCCTTGGCGCCCGTCAGGCTAATCTTGGCGCATACCAGGTTGGCGTACAGGGTGAGGTAGGAAAAGCTGCTGCCGAGGGATTGGGACAACTGGGATCCAATCCGGGTTCCGGCATAAGCGGAGGCTCCGGTGGCGGTATGAATCCGGCTGCTATGATGTCTTCAATGATGCTTGGAACATCGGTAGGAGCAGGAATGTCAAATATGATGGGTGGAATGATGAATAATCTGGGCACTCCGCAGGCTCCACAGGCTCCGCAAGGACAGGTGCCGCCACCACCACCTGCATCAGAAACGGCTCAATGGCATCTGGCTGTAAACGGTCAGTCCAGTGGCCCGTATAGTGTTGCGCAACTGCGTACATTTGTTGCTCAGAAGACCATTACTCCTGAATCCATGGTTTGGAAGGCCGGTATGGCAGGCTGGGCGCAGATAAGCACCATCCCTGAACTGGCATCCCTGTTCGGCGCACCTACGCCGCCTCCGATGCCGGATACACCTCCTGTGCCACCGGCACTATAATTAAAACCCGATTAAGAACCAGGCAGCTCATGGCTGCCATAAAATTGATAAAATATGGATTCCAAAGATATGATGGACAATATGATGGGCATGGCAATGGGATTGTCAATGGCCAGCGTCTTTACTCGTGTGATGGAACGTACCATGGAGAATACCATGACTACCACCACAACCCGTGGAGCGTACGAGAATCTTATGGCCCAGGGACAGCGTTATATATATGCCGTCGTTGATGGACGGTCATGCGGACCGTTCTCGTTACAGGAACTTACTTCTATGATAAGAGATGGCCGTGTTACCGCCGAGACCTATCTGTGGAAAGCGGGAATGCCGGATTGGATGAAGGCCAAGGATGTTACGGATATTGCTCCGATAGTTAATGAACCCCCAGTATTCAACAAGTAGCCTTATGAGTAAGTTTAAGATAAACTATCTGTTCGTAGCAATTGCGCTGATAGTGACCGGAGTCATGATGTACCTTTTTGTCTCTTTGTCAGATGATAAAGGGTATGCCATAGCAACCCCTCTGCTGATAATGTTCCCGTTGCTGGTGTGCCTTGCGGTCAAGGTTGATGGTGCACCCCGTGCTACCACAAACATCAAGATCCTTTCAGAGATATCGGCAACGATACTGTTCCTGATAGGTGTGCTGTCATGTGCGTTTAATTTTGCTGTGACAACATATGTGGCTTTTGTGACTGTGTTCTTCCTTGCATGGCTTGGCCTGTCATGGCTGTTGGCATACAGAACCAAAGGATAGAACCTTCTCTTTTTTGTGCTCAGGAATTCCTGAGCGCTTCTAATTTGAACATTTCATCGCGGTATTGAGCGGCCTCCATGAAGTCCATTCTGGAGGCTGCTTCATTCATGAGGCGGCGGGTGCGGGCAATGGCCTTGTCAAGCTGCTGGGTTGTCATGGATGCGATGACGGGATCTGCTACGGTCCTGGTACGTTCCTCGATGTTGTATGGCTTGGGCTCTGATTCCTGTGCGGCCGATACCAGTACGGATGTGTTGAGGGCCTTCTCAATCTGCTTGGGCGTGATGTGATGCTCCTCATTGTAGCGCATCTGCTTCTCGCGGCGGCGGGTTGTCTCGGCTATGGTGAGACGCATGCTCTCGGTGATCTTATCGGCATAGAGGATTACTTTTCCGTTAACGTTACGGGCGGCACGGCCTGCGGTCTGGGTGAGGGAGCGGTGGTCACGCAGGAATCCCTCCTTATCGGCATCGATGATGGCCACCAGCGAAACCTCGGGCAGGTCAAGACCTTCACGCAGCAGGTTCACGCCAACCAGTACGTCATAGAGTCCCTTGCGCAGGTCTGTCATGATCTGGATTCGCTCCATGGTGTCAACGTCACTGTGTATGTAATTGCAGCGTACGCCGTTCTTGAGCAGGTAGTCAGTCAACTCCTCGGCCATGCGCTTGGTCAGGGTGGTTACCAGCGTGCGCTCGTCACGCTCGGAGCGTGTGGCAATCTCCTCCAGCAGGTCATCAATCTGGTTCTTGCTGGGACGTACCTCAATCTCCGGGTCAAGCAGGCCGGTGGGGCGGATTACCTGATCCACAACTACGCCCTCACTCTCGGCCAGCTCATAATCGGCAGGTGTGGCGCTTACGTATATGGTCTGACCGGTAAGCTGCTTGAACTCCTCAAACTTGAGCGGACGGTTATCAAGAGCGGCAGGCAGGCGGAATCCGTATTCCACAAGGTTCATCTTGCGGGCGCGGTCACCTCCGTACATGGCATGCAACTGCGGTACGCTCACGTGACTCTCATCTATCACCATCAGGAAATCCTTGGGGAAGAAATCCAGCAGGCAGTAGGGCCGTGTACCGGCCTGCCGGCCGTCAAAATAGCGGGAGTAGTTCTCTATGCCGCTGCAGTGCCCGAGTTCACGAATCATCTCTATGTCATACTCTACACGCTCCTTAAGACGCTTGGCCTCAAGGGGCTTGCCTATCTCCTGGAAATATTCCACGCGCTCCACCAGATCATCCTGAATGGCCCGGATGGCGCGCTCCTGACTCTCCTTGGTGGTCATGAACAGGTTGGCGGGGTATATGCGGTAGAAATCATAGGTCTCTATGCGCTCGCCGGTAAGAACGTCAAACTCCTCAATCGAGTCAACCTCATCATCCCAGAACTGGATGCGGACGGCGGTGTCATTATATGCCAGGTTGATGTCAACATTCTCACCCTTTACACGGAAACAGCCGCGTCCCAACTCTATGTCATTACGTGTGTACAGGGAATCTACAAGCTTGCGCAGCAAAACATTGCGGTCCAGATGGTCACCCTTGCGCAATTCAATTACGTTGTTGTAGAAATCAGCCGGGTTACCCATGCCGTAGATGCATGACACGGATGAAACCACTATTACGTCATTTCGCCCTGACAGTAGGGCCGATGTGGCCGACAAACGCAGTTTGTCAATCTCATCATTGATGGCCAGGTCCTTCTCTATATATGTGTCTGTAGCAGGCAGATAGGCCTCGGGCTGGTAGTAGTCATAATAAGAAACGTAGTATTCAACGGCGTTTTGGGGAAAGAATGCCTTGAACTCGCTGTACAGCTGTGCTGCCAGTGTCTTGTTATGGCTGAGCACCAGAGTAGGGCGGCCCAGGTTCTTGATTACGTTGGCTATGGTGAATGTCTTGCCTGATCCGGTTACGCCCAGCAGGGTCTGGGCATGAGCACCGTTAAGCAACCCTTCAGTGAGCTGCTGTATGGCCTGAGGCTGGTCGCCGGTGGGCTCAAACGGTGAAACGAGTTTGAATTCCATGAACCGCGAAGATAGGAGAATTTTTTGTACTTTTGAACATCTAATATAAGATAATATGACTGTAGAAGAGAGAGAGAAGAGAGCCGGTGAGCTTTTCAAGGCCGGTTACAACTGCTGTCAGGCGGTTGCCATGACGTTTGCCGATGTGATTGGACTACCTGAGGATGAGGTGGCCCGGCTGACTAGCGGATTCGGCGGTGGAATGGGCCGGATGCGTGAGGTCTGTGGTACAGTATCGGCCATGACGATGGTGGCCGGTGCCATGATACCGGCAAATGATGTGACCGATAAGCAGGCCAAGACTGCCAACTATGCCCTGGTGCAGGATATGGCGGGTGAGTTCAAGCAGATGAACGGCAGTATCATATGCCGTGAGCTGTTGGGCCTGAGCAAACCTGAGGGTACGCCTGTACCGTCGGACCGTACTCCGGAATATTACAGGAAACGTCCTTGCGGTGAGCTTTGTTCTCTGGCTGCAGGCATAATAGCACGTAAACTTAAAGCACAGGATAAATGAAAAAGCTTGTTCTGTTATTTGCGGCAATGTTTGGCGTTGCCGGTGCATCAGCATGCACCAATCTGATAGTTACAAAAGGGGCGTCGTCCAATGGGTCAAACATGTGTACCTATGCGGCCGATTCACACCAGCTGTACGGATTCCTGCGTTATACTCCCGCCGCAGACTATCCGGCCGGCACCATGATGGAGATACGTGACGGAGACTCCGGCAAACTGCTTGGAGAGATACCGCAGGCGGAGCACGTATATTCCGTAATAGGTAATATGAATGAGTATCAGCTGGTTATAGGCGAGACTACCTATGGTGGAGTGGAATTCATAGATTCCACCGCCATATTGGACTATGGCTCACTCATGCATATAGCCCTGCAGCGCTGCAAGACTGCGCGTGAGGCAATCGTGTTGATAGATAAGCTTATGCAGACCTACGGATATGCATCAGAGGGCGAGTCTTTCACGCTGTGTGACCCTAATGAGATATGGGTCATGGATATAATGGGCAAGAACCCCAGGTTTGACAAGAAGGGCCGAAACGTGAACCGTGGTGCCGTATGGGTGGCAAAACGCATCCCTGACGGCTACATATCCGGTCACGCCAACCAGTCCAGGATAACCACCATAGAGTTTAATGACCCTGACAACTGCCTCTACTCAAAGGATGTGATAAAGCAGGCCCGTGAGCAGGGGCTGTTCAGCGGCAAGGATGAGGAGTTCAGTTTCTGTGACGTTTATAATCCGCTTGATTTTGGCGGCGCACGTGCATGTGAGGCCAGAGTATGGTCATACTTTAACAGATTTGCCGATGGAATGGACGAGTATCTGGATTATGCCATGGGTTATGACCTCAAGAAACATATGCCGCTATATGTAAAACCTAACAGAAAAATTTCAACAAAAGACTTGGCGGACATGATGCGCGACCATTTTGAGGGAACGCCATTGGATATGACAACCGACATAGGTGCAGGCGGCAGTCATCTGCCTTACCGCTGGCGTCCCATGGAGTTTGAGTACCAGGGTTGGGAGTATGTGAATGAGCGTGCCATCGCTACCCAGCAGACAGGTTGGTGGTATGTTGCCCAGGCGCGTCCCGCCAGCAGATACGGAGTGTTCTGGTTTGGTGTGGATGATGCCGGTACATCTCCGCTTATGCCTTTCTTCAGTTGTACCAACAGCGTTCCTGAATGCCTTAGGGAGGGAAATGGATCGTTGTTGGAATACTCTGAGACTTCAATGTACTGGATTGTGAGCCGTATAGCTCAGTTTGCATACCTCAGGTATGACAAGATAGGTGCCGAGGTGCGCAGCGTCATTGATGAATATGAGAACGGGATCATGGCAAAGGTTGATGCCATGAGTGATGACGAGGGCGTTCAGACGTTGTCGTCATTCGGCGTTGACAATGCGGTCTCTCTGTTTAAAAAATGGCAGGGTCTGGATAAGTATCTTCTGGTAAAATATATTGACGGTAATATTAAACGCCAGAACCCTGACGGATCATTCTTGACAAACGGTTACAGTGACGATATACCCGAGTATCCCATTTGGGAGGATTACTCAGACAAGTGGAAGGAGAGTGTGGCGCGCGATCACGGTGATGTGCTGCGCATACGTAAATAATATTAAATAACGGGTGCATGTTTGCATCGTTCACTCAAAATAGATAATTTTGCAGGTTGAAATTTCACAGCATGCGTAAGACTGCGTCCATAATATCAGTTCTGGCTCTTCTCATGGCCTTGATGACGGGTTGCTCGGGATATAACAAGATCCTTAAGGCATCGGACTATAATACCAAGTACAGTCTGGCCAAGACCTACTTCCTTGAGGGCCATTACACCACATGCAGCACTATGCTTGAGGAGTGCGTGGCTTATCAGCGTGGTACGGCTCAGGCTGAGGAATCCATGTATCTGCTGGCCACCTGCTACTATAATCTGGAGGATTACTTGTCAGCATCCCAGTATTATCTGGCCTGCTACAAGACTTATCCCAACAGCACTTACTCAGAGAACTGCCTGTACTGGTCAGGTAAGAGCCTCTATCTGGATACCCCGGATCCGCGTCTGGATCCTACCAGCACTACAGCAGCCATCATGCAGCTGCAGCGTTTTGTGGAGACCTATCCCAACAGCAAGTACCGCGATGAGGCCGAGAACATGATTTACACCATGTATGACCGTCTGGTTGAGAAGGAGGTGGGTACCGCAGAGCTCTATTACAATATGGGAAACTACCTGGGTAACAACTACCGCTCATGCATAGTCGTGGCTCAGAACGCACTGCGTGACTATCCCTATACCAAGTATCGCGAGAAACTCTCCATGCTGGTACTCAAGGCAAAGTTCCAGATGGCACAGGAGAGTGTGCTTTCCAAGAGGGATGACCGTTACCGTGATGCCATTGATGAATATTACGCTTTCAAGAATGAATTTCCTGAGAGTTCATATATGAAGGAGGCGGAGAAGATGTACCGCATATCCACCAAGAATTTAGGAAACAAGAATCAAATTATAGAAGAAGAATAACATGGATTTCAAGAAGACAAATGCTCCGACCAACACCGTTACACGTGACCTGGTCAATTTTGTAAAGGACACAAACAACATCTATGAGAGCGTTGCCATCATGGGCAAGCGCGCCAACCAGATTGCTGTTGAGATGAAAGAAGAGCTCAAGTCAAAGCTTGAGGAGTTCAGCTCATCGACAGACAACCTTGAGGAGATGTTTGAGAACAGGGAGCAGATTGAGATTTCACGCTACTACGAGCGTCTGCCCAAACCCACTCTGATTGCCGCTCAGGAGTTTGAGGAGGGTAAGATTTATTTCCGTAATCCTGCCAAGGAGAAGGAGAATCTCTAATAACTTTCCGGCATAGGTCCGGATTTACTTTATGAAGATAGAATTCTACCTGCATCAAGTATGGCTGGCTCTCATCTGTGTGCTGATGTTTGCCGGCCTTCTTCTTCCCGTCGGGGAACTGGTTAACGCCGATGGTGCATCGGCCAGTCTTACTAATTTCCGCCTGAACTTCATTGAGGGTGACAGCTGCGGAGCTATGTGGGGTATGGGTGCCATAATGATCGTTATTCTGGCTGTGGGCGTGTTTGAGCTCCTGCTGTCAGGATTCCGCAACTTCATACTCCAGAAACGTCTGCTGGTGTTCATGATGCTGCTTACAGTAGGCTACTACATACTGTTTACGGTATATGTGCTGCTGCTCAAGGGTGAGGCGTCGTTCGGTCTCAGGGTGGGAGCGTCATTCCCTCTTATCAGCCTGATTCTGGAATACATGACTATCCACGGCGTATCAAAGGCCGAGGCTGATATCATAGCAAAAGCAAGCGGATTCCGCCTCAGAGATTAAAACAAATTAAAGGAATAAGTTAAGCGGACGGAGATTGTGCTGTTCGCGCATCGGCCGAAATAGTCCTTCTTGGTGATGCCGTAGATGTTGCCAAGACCAAAGTAGTAACGGCCTTCCACTCCGAAGTTTCCGGCTCCGGTACGCATCTCAAGACCTACACTGGCGGTGATACCGTAATCCAGTTTGTTCTCTATTGCCTTGCCGTACTGCTCAGTGACGTTATTGGGACGCTTGCTGGTATCCCACGGCTCCTGGCCTCCGTAAATCTCATCATCATTAATGAGAAATCCTATCTGAGGACCCAGATTGATGTGTCCCTGGAATCCGCGTATCTCACGGCCGAATCCCAGATAGGCCAGGAACGGAATCTCTATGTAATCGGCAATACGGGTATATTCGTTGCCTGATCCGTCCTCAATATTCTCAGTCCAACCGCGGCGGGCAAAGTTGCACTCCAGTTGCGTTCCGCATATGAGGAAGAAATATTTCTCGGATATATGTCTTAATGATACACCGAAAGTAGGACCCAGGCATGTGGCCTGCTTGATTCTGGGCACAAATGATACGCGGCTGGTTCCCATTCCGGCATTAAATCCCAGTGAGAGCATGTTGCGCGGGTCACCTACCTGTGCTTTTGCAGTCAGAGCCGTGAGTGCCAGCGCAAAGAGTATAGTCAGTGTGCGTCTCATTTGTCAAAATCTATCTTCTCAATCCTGAAGTCATTTGAGAAGTGAACAAAGAACACCTTACGGTTCATGAATCCTCCCCAGTTGTTTACTCTCTCAAACTTGAATCCCATCTGCACGGGGTCAAAGCTGATGTCATCCAGATGGTCAGGCAGGTCCTTGCCGTATGTGGCCAGACCTTTCAGGAAATAGTATCCGGCATCATATCCGTAAGAGGCATAGCTGGGATAGCTTATAAGCATCTGACGGCTGAATGAGCGGCGGAACATGTTGTTGAACTCAACTGACTCCTGCAGCATGTTGTTGGTGTAGAACCAGCTGTAGAACCATGTGTCGACCTCATAGAACTCCTCCAGATGATCGGTAGCATATGTCTGATATCTGGGATAACCGAACAGGTGAGTCTCAATCTCGGGTGCCTTGGTGCGGTTGATGAGCTGCAGAACCGGCAACATGGTGTTGAGCGGCTCGCTGCCGTCGGTATTGATTATGAATATGTTCTGCTTATCGGCCACCAGAGTGTCCATGATCTGCTGGTGAGCGGTGTCAACCATGAGTGTGGTGAGCGGTATGTCGCGCTCGTTGAGAACATGCCTCAGACCGTCGATGAAATCATTCTTTTTGAACTCATCGGCATCCAGAAGTATCACGTTGGGATTGGGGAACTGCTCCAGGAAATGGTTGTAGGTCTCCTGCAGGTAATAGGACTGGGACGGGTTGAGCTGATATACGTACGGGTTGTTGAACACGTCATCAAAGTTTGAGTTTATGATGAGCGGAACCAACGGTACCTGATGCGCGGTTGACCATCTTGATACGGCCGATATGTGAGATGTGAACCTGGGGCCGAATATGATATCAACGTCATCCAGCTTGCCGCTTTCAAGCAGGGGCTCGATAGGGGTGTCCTCACCTTCGGAGTCAAATACCTTGAGTGTTACCGATACGTTCTCATCCTTAAGCTTGTCAAGTGCCATCATGACACCCTGATAGAACTCAATCATCTGTTTCTGCAGTGTTGTCGTGGAGTCATTCAGTGAGAATGGCAGGATGAGGGCGGCTGTGATGATTCCGTCATCTTCCTTTTCCTTACTGCGCTCGTTAAGGCTGAACAGGGTGCTGTCAGAAACGGATTCCATACGTGTCTGCGCGGCTGTCTGGCGCTGGCGGCGCTGCTCAAGCTCCTTCTGGGTGAACGGGATGTTCACCACGGCTCCCTGACGCAGTTTGGTGTATCTGAACTCAGGGTTGGCAGCCAGGAACTCAGACTGTGATATGTCATAATTGCGGCATATGCGGAAAATGGTCTCGCGTTTCCTGACTACGTGGGTGGTCTTGAACCGGGCGGTATCGGACAACATGGCCTGGACATCCTCAACTATGGACTTAGGAGCATCCTGGCCGGCATTCTCAATGGTCGATGCCAGCGGGTCCTCATCGGACGGAGCGGGTATGGTGATAACCTGGCCTATCTTGAAATTCTGAGCCGAGAGGCCGGGGTTGGCATCACAGAGTTCCTTAACTGATATGCGGTTCTCAACTGACAGACGGTACAGTGTCTCACCCTTCTGTATGGTGTGGAACCTGCCGGAGCTGGTCTGGCTGCGGTTGGGGATGCGGAGCTCCTGTCCTGTGCGTATGACCTTCTCGCTACCTGGGTTGAGCTTGATAATATCATCCTCAGTCACTCCGTACATCCTTGATATGGAGTATAGTCCCTGACCCTGGGTTACGGTATGCATGAAATACTCCTGCGCCGATACGCTGACCGTAAATGCGGTGAACAATACAGCCAGTACTATAGTCTTGAATCGATTCATCAGTATTGTGTCTGTTCTTTTCAACATAGTAGGGAGCAAAAATACAAAAAAGGGTTCAGACTACGTTTTAATAACAACTGATTCTATATTATATAACCATATTTATAGATTGGGTTAAGACAAATTCGTGGTGTTTTGAGTAATTTTGCGGTTTGAAACGGTGTATATGAAAAGATTCTTCTCTGTAAGGCTTATTTGTGCGGTGGCTGCGGCAATGCTGTGGTCACAATCCGCCGTTGCTGGCACTCCCAAGGTGCAGGTCCAGATTACGCTGAGCCCTGTATCAGGTGATCCTGTGGTACTTACCAATGACAATACCCAGGCCGATGAGGAGTTCAACGCTCCTCTGCGTGCCAGGTTCTCGTCAACCCTTACATCCGATGACGGTAAGGAGTATGAGCTGCGTTCCCAGTGGACTATCAGGGAACTGCCCGATGATGACTCTCAGGATACAATAGACTACCTTAAGCGTTACGAGAGCGTGACGGAATATGAGTTCACGGACTGGGGCTCATTCCAGGCGGTCTATGAGTGGTCATACAGGGAGAAGGATTCTGTCAATTTCATGCCCGGAGACAAGGTCTTGTTCAGGTTCGGAATTGATGAGTCTGTAGTACGTCTTGACTACAACGCTTTCTCACCCAATGATGACGGTATCAATGACGTGTTCAAGATATATGCACGGTCTGTGGTGAAGATGAACATCTCCATATTCAACCGTTGGGGACAGGTCATAAAGACCATATCGGGCCCTATGGACCGTATACTTCCGGCTGGTTCCACTCCTGATGAGAAGGGCGGATACCTGTTTGAGGTTTGGGACGGAAAGCAAGGCGGCAGCGTGGTCAATGACGGCGTTTACTACATAAACGTACAGGCTACCGGTGCCGGTGGCAGGAAATATGATTTCAAGAGAGATATCAACGTACTGAAAGGGCAGGGGAATTGATGGATAAGTCTAAGATAGTTGTAACCGGAGCCAGGTCCAATAACCTGAAGAACATAGATGTGGAGATACCGCACAAGTCGCTCACAGTCGTTACGGGACTGAGCGGCAGCGGCAAGTCGTCACTGGCCTTTGATACCATCTATGCCGAGGGGCAGCGCCGTTACATTGAGACATTCTCAGCTTATGCCCGCAATTTCCTGGGTAACCTGCAGCGTCCCGATGTGGACCGCATTACCGGACTCAGCCCTGTTATATCCATTGAGCAGAAAACCACCAACCGCAACCCGCGTTCTACCGTAGGAACCGTTACGGAAGTATATGATTATCTGCGACTTCTGTTTGCGCGTGCAGGTGAGGCGTTCTCATATGTTACGGGTGAGAAGATGGTCAAGTTTACCGAGGAGCAGATAGTGAATCTTATAACCACAGACTATGACGGACAGCGCATCTACGTGCTGGCTCCGCTGGTACGCAACCGTAAAGGTCACTACAAGGAGCTGTTTGAGAGCATACGCCGCAAGGGTTATATCAACGTCAGGGTTGACGGCGAGATACGTGAGGTAAAACCCGGCATGAAACTGGACCGTTACCGCAACCATGACATTGAGGTGGTGATAGAAAAGCTCGTAGTCAACGAGAAATACCGCCATCGTCTGAGTGACAGCGTGGCTCTTGCCATGAAACAGGGTGACGGACTCATGATGGTGCTCTCCATGCCCAAGGAGACCATCCCCGGACGTAAGGAGGAGGGGTTATTGCGTCACTACAGCAAACGCCTGATGTGTCCCACCACGGGCATCTCATACCACGATCCCGCACCGCATAACTTCTCATTCAATTCACCTCAGGGATTCTGCCCCAAGTGCAAGGGTCTGGGTTATATATCATCGGTTGATGAGGACAAGGTGCTGCCGGACCGTTCACTCTCTGTAAAGAAAGGTGCCATAGCTCCGCTGGGACCATTTAAGAATACGCTTATATTCAGGCAGATAACAGCTCTGCTCAACAAATATGACTATACTCTGGATACGCCAATATCGGAGATGACGAATGACGTTATTGATGAGCTTCTAAACGGCAGTGACGAGCGTATCAAGGTGCAGATAACCGGCATAAACAGTGAGGCCGATGCGGTGTTCATGGAGTATGAGGGCGTGGTCAAGTACGTGCGTTCACTCCAGCAGCAGACTGACCTGACCGCTGCCGAGCAGAAGTGGGCCGACCAGTTTGCCGTGACCCGCGTATGTCCCGAGTGCGGGGGCGCGCGTCTGAACAAGGAGTCCCTGAACTTCCGTATTGACGGCAAGAATATATATGAACTGGCATCGATGGATATACAGGACCTTTATGACTGGACCTGTAATGTGGAACCCCGCCTGAGTGACCGCCAGCGCATCATAGCTACCGAGATTCTCAAGGAGATAAGGACCCGCCTTAAGTTCATGCTGGATGTGGGTCTGGATTACCTGTCACTTAACCGTCCTGCCGAGTCGCTGTCAGGCGGTGAGGAGCAGCGCATACGTCTGGCTACCCAGATAGGCTCCAAGCTGGTTAACGTACTCTATATTCTTGATGAGCCCAGCATAGGACTGCATCAGCGTGACAACGTGCGATTGATTGAGTCACTGAAACAGCTGCGTGACGGAGGCAATACCGTACTTGTGGTGGAGCATGACCGTGACATGATGCTGGCGGCTGACTGGATCATAGACCTGGGTCCCCGTGCCGGCCGTAAGGGTGGTGAGGTGGTTTTCCAGGGTACCGTACCGCAGCTGCTCAGTACTGATACGCTTACTGCAGGATATCTGAACGGCAAGCTTGATACCATACCGGATAACAGGAGCGGGCGTCGTTCCGGCAACGGACAGAGCATCGTGCTGCGCGGATGCCGGGGCAATAACCTCAAGGGCATAGATGTGGAGTTCCCGCTGGGCAAACTTATCTGCGTGACGGGCGTATCGGGCAGTGGCAAGTCAACACTCGTAAATGAGACCCTGCAGCCCATACTGTCGCAGAGATTCTACCGGTCCCTGAAAGAGCCTCTGGCATATGACTCCGTAGAGGGCATAGAGAACATAGACAAGGTGGTTGATGTGGACCAGTCGCCTATAGGACGTTCTCCGCGTTCCAATCCTGCCACATATACCGGTGTATTCAGCGATATCCGTCAGCTCTTTGTGGAGTTGCCGGAGTCCAAGATTCGTGCATACAAGCCGGGCAGGTTCTCATTTAATGTTTCCGGCGGCCGGTGCGAGGCCTGCGGCGGTAACGGCTACAAGACCATAGAGATGAATTTCCTGCCTGATGTGATGGTGCCCTGCGAGGTCTGCCACGGCAAGCGTTACAACCGCGAGACTCTGGAGGTGCGTTACAAGGGCAAGTCCATTGCCGATGTACTGGATATGACCATCAATATGGCTGTTGAGTTCTTTGAGAACGTTCCTACCATACTTAACAAGATAAAGGTGCTGCAGGATGTGGGTCTGGGTTATCTCAAGCTGGGCCAGCCATCAACCACCATATCGGGTGGTGAGAGCCAGCGAGTCAAACTGGCTACAGAACTTGCCAAACGCGATACCGGCCGAACCCTATACATTCTTGATGAGCCTACTACAGGTCTGCACTTTGAGGATATCCGCGTACTTATGAGCGTGCTGAACCGTCTGGTTGAGAAAGGCAACACCGTGATTGTGATTGAGCACAACCTGGATGTGATCAAGCAGGCAGACTGGATTATCGATATAGGCCCTGAGGGCGGTCGCGGCGGCGGCATGATAGTGGCTCAGGGCACCCCTGAGCAGGTAGCCGCCTCCGGCAAGGGCTACACCTCCCGCTTCCTCGCCGAGGAACTCTCACGCTAAAATAGTACATTGGGGCCTGCCCCCTTTTGTATCATTTTGTGCTGTACCAGGATTGGAGGATGTAGAAGGCTTTCTTTTTCTCGCCTTTGTCGGAGTAGAGGCCTTTGCGGTTATAGTAGTCCTGGATGCCGTCCAGCACGCGGCGCGGTGAGCGGAAATCCTTCATGATCCAGGGGGTTGTGCCTACCAGACCCTCTATCTTGTCCAGCATGGCCAGGTTCTCTATGTAGAGGTTCTCCTGGAACTCCTCGGTCCAGCGCTCGTTCTTATCGCCGTGCAGGCCGTATCGGGCGCCGCCTCCAAACTCGCTTACTATCACCGGTTTGTCATACGGGATTTCCCATTCCATCTTGGGCGCGTCGTTGACATCCCTGTACCAGCCGATGTACTGGTTGAACGATATCACATCTACGTACTCGTTCATGTTGTCCTGCAGGCGGTTCTTGTAGTTGGAGGCCGATGTCACCTCCATTGCCATCGATATGAGACGGGTGTCATCCAGACTGCGTGCTGTTTTGGCCAGGCTGCTCAGGAACTTGTCACGCTCGGGGCTGTGGGGAGTCTCGTTGGCTACGCTCCAGATGAGTACGTTGGCGCGGTTCTGGTCGCGGCGTATCATATCGGTAAGCTGGCGCTCGGCATTGGCGTAGGTATCGGGATTGGTCCAGGTAATTGTCCAATAGACCGGAATCTCGGACCAGACCAGGATGCCCATCTTCTCGGCTTCGCGTACCATATACTCGTTGTGGGGGTAGTGGGCCAGACGTACGTAGTTGCAGCCCAGTTCCCTGGCCCAGGAGAGCAGGGTGCGGGCATCGTCAACGCTGTTGGTGCGGCCTCCACCGTTGGGCTTCTCGTCATGGATGCTTATACCTTTCAGGAATATGGGCTTGCCGTTCAGCAGCAGCTGCTTGCCTTTGGTCTCGATGGTGCGGAAACCTATCCGATCATTGAGGGTCTCATCGGCCAGCGTAATCTCCACATCATAGAGTTTGGGGTTATCGGGTGACCAGAGCTGCAGCTTTCTGGCCTTGAACTGTACTTGGGCGGTTCCGTTGTCATCAGTCACAAGTTTTTTGGTAATCTTGAGCTCGGGGATGCTCAGCGTTATTTGCTGGCCGGCCAGCTTCTCATTCAGATTGACGTTGAAACTGATCTGGTCCGGGGCCGATTTGTCCAGGCAGAGCTTGTAATTCTCAATATAGACTGGTGCCACATCGATGAGCAGTACGTCGCGTGTTATGCCGCCGTAGTTCCACCAGTCAAATATCTGGGTGGGGACATTTTCGGCCTTGCGCTTGTTGTCCACCTTGACAATCACAAAGTTATCGCCATCGGTGAGCAGGTCCGTAATGTCCATGTTGAACGGGGTGAATCCGCCCACATGATAACCGGCGTTCCTGCCGTTCACCCACACGCGGGCCTCGTAATTGACTGCACCAAAGTAGAGTATGGTCCTGTGGTCATCGGCCTTATGGTGCCACTCAAACGTGCGCTTGAACCAGACGGTTCCCTCATAGAAGAACAGCTGTTCATTCTGGGTGTTCCAGTCGCCGGGTATGTTCATGACTGCTGCCTTGTCAAAGTCATATTCTATAAGGTCCTCGGGCCGCTGGGGCTTGGCGTTCCTGAAGAATCCCCATGCGGTGGGGTTCATTCGGTAATCATAGTAGCCTTCCTCCTGTACATCGATTATGTAATTCCACTCTCCGTTGAGCGATGTGATGTTACGGGCCTGGACGTTGGCCAGTTGCGGCACCTGTGCGGCCGTTGCGTTGGCGGCTGCCAGGCAGATGGTCAGTAATGCGATAATTCCCTTTTTCATTTGATGAGCAAAATTTGTTTTGCAAACTTACAAAATTTTGTCAAAATGTCCCACATCGGCCCCGCTCACAACGCTTGTGGGGCGCATCGGTGTGTTACATACCCTCTGTATGGGGGTGTGTAACACAGTTACCCGCGTTAGAACGTATTGTCAGTGGGGTGAGTGTGGGACACTTTGGCGGGCGGAGCGGAGGAGACTAGGCCGATGGGCGGTGGAGGGACATGAAGAGGACGGCGGCAAGGCAGAGGGTTATGCCGATGACCATGCGCGGGGTGATGGGCTCCAGGAAGAGCAGTGTGCCGATGAGGATGGCTGTTATGGGCTCAAACACTCCCAGGATAGCAGTACGGGTGGGGCCGATGTGGCGGGTGGCTATGGCCAGGGTCAATAGTGAGATCATGGTTGGGAATATGGCCAGACCGGTCAGGTTGAGTGCTGATTTCCAGGTGCTTACTCCATTCATGAATGGTACATGGCTGGTGTACTGATAGCACAGGAACAATACGGTCCCAACTGCTAATGCATAGAATGTGAGCGTGTGATTGGATATGTGGCTGATGCGTGTGGAGCGGTTTACTATTACCAGATATAAAGCGTAACTTAGGGCCGACAGGGCAGCCAGAACCATTCCACCTGCATGGAGTGACAGTTTGCCGGACGGCAGGCTGAGCAAAATAACTCCCACAAATGTTACGGCAATTGAAATCCAAGTCTGCCAGTTAGGGTAAGACTTGAGCACCACCATTATCAGCGCCACAAAAATTGGGTAGAGATAGACCAGGGTGGTGGCCAGCCCGGACGGTATGAATCTGTAGGATTCAAACAGGAACAGGCTGCTCAGGGAGAACAGCAGGCCAAGTACCACCAGCAGCCTGAACTCATTAGCCTTGACGCGGAAGGTCTCTCTCTTTAGTTTCATCCACACCGCCATTATAACGATCGATATCGCGTATCGGAAAAACAGCATTGTGGGTATGGAGACACCATCGGCCAGCAAGGGCTTGGCAAACAGCGGGTTCATTCCGTATGAGACTCCGGCTGCTATTCCGGCCGCCATTCCTATTGCGATGTTGCTCTGTTTTTTCATTGTGGGTGCAAAGATACAATGGTTTTTGCCAAAGTGTCCCACAACGACCTCGCTCACAGCGCTTGTGGGGCGCATCGGTGTGTTACATACCCCCTGTATGAAAGTGTGTAACACACCGAGGTGCGCCAGGAGGCTCACAAGGCCGATGGGCGTGGGACACTTTGGCGAAATTCAATTTATACCCTTTTGGGGTGGATACGTCCGGTATTTTGATTATCTTTGCGCCAAAAGGGTATAAATTATGACGCAAATTAGTGAGTTTGTAAAGAAGAGCCGTAAAGAGCAACATCTTACACAACCGGAACTGGCGGCACATGCCGGAGTGGGGTTGAGGTTCTTGCGTGAGCTGGAGCAGGGTAAGGAGAGTCTCAGGATGGATAAGGTGAATCAGGTCCTGTCCTATTTTGGGACCAGTTGCGGCGTGGATATGGAGGCATCGGCCAAGTCTGATATCCGCAGTTACAGGCTTTCGTCATTGGAAGAGCCTAAGGAATATATGCTTGAGGAAATCATGCATCAGGTTTGTGAATCTGCAATGAGCTCATCTGCCCATGCAGCAGAGGTTCTAAGGAAGGAATTTGATAAAATCTGATACAATGAAAAAGAAACCTGTATTATGCATTGTTGCAGGTCCTAACGGATCAGGCAAGACTACGACAACGGAGCAATTGCTTAAGAATGAGTGGGGTGCTGACAGTTTTTACATCAATCCCGATAATATTGCCAAAGAGGTATTTGGTGACTGGAATTCATCCGATGCAGTGTTGAAGGCTGCTAAGAGAGCAACTGAGCAGCGTTATGAATGTCTTGAAAAAGGCGTGGATTTTGTGTTCGAATCTGTGTTTTCATCGGAAGAGAAGATGGATTTCCTGCGTAAGGCAAAAGAGGCAGGTTTTTTTATAAGGATATTCTATGTTTGTACCGAATCACCGCTTATCAATATAAACCGTATAGCCCAGAGATATCTGAACGGAGGCCATGAGGTGCCGATATCCAAGACCATATCCCGTTATTTCGGTTCGCTTAAGAATCTTGCGGAAGCGATAAAAATTGCGGACAGGGTTTATCTGTACGACAATTCAGTTGAGAATTCCGCTCCGCGTCTGATACTCAGGACTTCTGACGGCAAGATTGCAAAAAAATATACTGATGATATCCCACTATGGGCCAAACAGGTAATAAAATGAGAAACAGTTTATCAGTAATAGGTGTATTGCTGCTGGCGGGATGTGGAATGCCGGAGCAGGGAGAGATGAAACTGCACTATGACCAGCCTGCGGAGTTCTTTGAGGAGGCTCTGCCCATTGGTAACGGCCGGTTGGGGGCTATGGTGTATGGAGGGACAGTTGTGGACAAGATTTCTCTGAACGATATCACTCTCTGGACCGGAGAGCCGGAGCAAAGGGACAGGCATGTGGATATGGAACTGTATCCCCGCATGACCCGGTGGGGTGAGGCGTGGAAATACGTGGATTCGGTGCGTGAGGCGCTTGCGGCCGATGATTATCAGCGGGCGGAGCAGCTACAGCATAAGATTCAAGGACATTACAGCGAGAATTACCAGCCACTAGGAACACTTACTATCCGATACCCGGAGGCTGAAATAACAGATTATTATAGAGAGTTGGATATATCCGATGCAGTTGCGCGGGTGGAGTATCTGCGTGACGGCAAGCGTTTTGAGGCGGAGTATTTTGCATCGGCACCGGATTCTGTGATTGTGGTGAGGTTCAAGAGTGCTGAACCCATTGATGCTGAGTTGGTTCTTGATTATCCGCATCCGCATGAGGCTGTTTTTGCTGACGGCAGGATTACGGTTGACGGCTATGTGGCATACCATTCTTATCCCAACTATTTCCGGACCAGGCATGAGCGCTTCATGTATTCTCCAGACAGGGGAATCCATTACCGCACCATACTGCTTGCGGAGTGTGACGGCCGGACTGAGACCGATGGTAAGTCACTGTCCCTTAAAGGTGTAAAGGAGGCGGTCATCAAGATAGTAAACTCCACATCGTTCAACGGTTTTGACCATGATCCGGTGAAAGAAGGGCTGCCTTACCGTGAACTGGCCGATGCCAACGCGGCGCGTGTATGCGGCAAAAACTTCGATGAAATCTGGAAAAATCATGCTGCTGACTACAAAAGTTTCTTTGACCGTCTGACAATAAACCTTGGCAAGACCGATCCCGGAATAAAGGCATTGCCTACCGATGAGCAACTCAAGCTCTACTCGGATGAGAACCAGGCCAATCCGGAGCTGGAGGCTCTTTATTTCCAGTATGGCAGGTATCTGCTCATATCATCGTCTCGAACACCCGGCGTTCCCGCCAACCTGCAGGGACTCTGGAACGAGAGCATGGAACCGCCCTGGAGCGGAAACTACACCATAAACATCAACCTGCAGGAGAACTACTGGCCTGCCGAGCCTGCAGCACTGCCCGAGATGCATGAGGTGATGCTGGATTATGTGAACAATATGTCCATATCGGGCATTGAAACGGCCCGCAATTTCCTGGGTGTGGATAAGGGCTGGGCATCGGGCCACAACAGCGATATCTGGGCGACAGCCAATCCGGTGGGCTTAGGGTCAGGTGATCCCAACTGGGCCAACTGGTATATGTCCGGTCCGTGGCTGGCTACGCATATCTGGGAACATTATCTGTTTACCCGTGACCTGGAGCGCCTTAAGAAGGATTATTCTGCATTGAAAGGTGCTGCTGAATTCTGTATGGCCTGGCTCATTGAAAAGGATGGCGAGCTGATAACATCGCCCTCTACATCGCCAGAGAACAAATACATTACCGACAAGGGATTCCATGGCGCGACACTTTACGGCGGAACTGCTGATATCGCGATGATACGGGAATGCCTCATGGATGCTGCCGATGCCTCACAAGTACTCTCTGATAGTGCCTTCAACCGCAAGGTCCGCTCATGTTTAAGCCGATTGCGCGGGTATCATATAGGGGCCGACGGCCATCTTATGGAGTGGTACTATGACTGGGCCGATGAGGATCCGCAACACCGCCACCAGTCACATTTGTTCGGAGTATATCCGGGTCATCAGATAAGTGGAGGAGAATATGCCGATGCCGCACTCAAGACTCTTGAAATAAAGGGGTTTGAGACTACCGGCTGGAGCTGCGGCTGGCGCATAAACCTCTATGCCCGACTCAGGGACGCCGACAACGCATACCGTATGTATAGGCGCCTGTTACGCTATATCAGCCCCGACAATTACCGCGGTCCCGATGCCCGCCGTGGAGGAGGCACTTACCCCAATCTGCTGGATGCCCATTCGCCGTTCCAGATAGACGGCAATTTTGGAGGCTGTGCCGGAGTGATGGAGATGCTGTTGCGCTCTGAGGAAAATCTGGTTGAACCACTGCCTGCACTGCCCGCCGCCTGGCCTGACGGCTATATCCGCGGCATCCGCACCCGCACCGGCCAGGCCGTTGACCTGGTCTGGAAGAACGGTAAAGTCAAGAATTTCAAGATTAAGTGAGGCAATTATTACTCGCTCTTGATTGCGTTGAAACGGAACTGGAGAAGGATGGGATTGTCATCGTTCTGTAGTTTCAGGGAGTCAACTATTGCACGGCCCAGGTCACTCATGGCGGCAGAATTGTCTATCAGATCCTGACTGTTAGTTATTTCACCTACCATTGATGTGCTGTTCATGGAATTGAATCTGCAATCCAGATTAAGGCCGGGAACAGTAAGACCACGATAGCTTACTCCCTTCTTTCCGTCATTGAGGTAATATAAACGGGTAAACGTGTTGCCGTGGTTTTGGAGATAGGTGTATGAGAAACTGGTGATGTTGCCATTCTGAGCGGCATTCCATACATATGGCAGACAGCAATCGTTTGGTCCCCATAGAGCATAAGCCAATAACTCTTCGGCAATATCGCTTACATCTTCATCCATATCCTTGGAATCAGCCTCATCAAAGAGTTTCTTGGGTACACCCTTGTCTGCGAATGTAAAACGCAAGACCGTACGCAAGCTGTCACCCTCTATCCTGCAGACAGAGCCTATATAACCCATTAATGTGATTATGGGATTGTCCTTGTTTGTGTTGGAGGCAAAATCCTCAAACGCATTATTGTGATATGCCCAGTTCGTAGTATGCAAAACAACGGAGTCCTTGATGTGGTTTATATCATAAAGCACCGTCCTGGCCTGGCCGGTGAATGAATAATATGATTCATAGGGATAGTGAACCAGAGCCAGGACACGTCCATTACCCAGTTCTCCAATATCATCTATATGGATGTCCTGTCCAAGCTCACTAACGCCGGCAAATGTCATATCGGGAATGTGATATTTTAATACGCCCATTCCATCGCTATAATTCACCCACACGTGCAGAATGTCATTGGCCTCATCAAGACATGCAATCTTATTGATTCCTATATACTCTCCCGGACCGCGTCCAACGCGTTCCAGAGTTGAAACCAGATTTCCCGTATTGTCAAACAGATATAAACGCGATGCACCTATACCTCCGCTGTTAGGAGCATATCCCAGAATCCAATTGTCATAGAACCGGTAGTACATACCATTATCCAGGGGCTCACCGGATTTAAGGCGAATAATCCGGATATCTGTAGCCACATCAGTAAGATTGACATCGATGGCCTTCTCCGGATCTACCATAAAGACATCATTCTTTAAGTTGCTGCCGCATCCGCAAAGCACGGCGGCAAGTGCAAACATACAAACAGGATTTTTCATATAAAGGGACTTTTAATTTCTGCAAATATAAACAAAGGGTGACAAAGGGTGCCAAAGGGGACGGTTCTTTTTGTCACCTTCTCAGATCCAGCAGTACTCGCTTGGAGTCGCTTAGGGTGGTGGCTATCAGGTAGCGGGCGCCTCCGTCACGGAGTTTGAGGCGCTGTTGCAGCTTGGGGGCAGACTCAGGGAAGTTCCTAACGGATAGATTGGCCTGGGTCTTTGTTAAGGCTGAGAGCGAGCGTTTGTCAAAGGGGATAATTCCTTCTATCCGGAACGTACGGCCGGGGAATGACTCCGGCTTTTTCTTGCTCCAGAACAGGTGAGTATCCGGGTGTAGGAGGGCTGTGCCGGTCTTTGCTGCGATGGAGCGGAACAGGGCGCTTTTCATATATGGGGCCGATGGCTCACAGATGTAGGTGCCGGGCTGCAGTAAGGCTGCATCTGCAATGGGCAGGGGCAGGGCTGCATCTGCGCTTTTGACCGATGAAACCGCGCTTTCAGGTGTTCCGTCTGCCTTTATGTCAACTGCGGTGAGTGTGGGCTCTGCGTCAAAACCGCGCTGCATTAGCAGGGTAATCTCCTTGCACTCTCCCTCCAGTCCTATGATGAGAACGTGGCTTACGTGCCTGAGCTCCGTGAGGGCGCGGCTTACATCCAGCATGGGTGAGAGCTTGACCATTACGTTTGGAGCAATGCGTAGCAGGTCATCCTGCAGCGCTACGGTATCAGGCTGGCAGTCACTGATGGATATGAGCTTGCGTCCGGCATCGCCGCGGCGGGCGGGGTCAAGGTAGATAAGGTCAAGAGAATCAGGCTCCAGGCGTGAAATGAATTCCTCGGCTGTACCGCTGCTTATCTCAATCTCCGGTCGGCCCAGGGCCTTGTAGTTTGTCCGGGCGCAGTCGCAGAGTTCTATAGACATTTCATTATAGAAGGTGTGGGATGCACTTTTGGAAATGAAGTAGCAATCCACACCGAATCCGCCGGTGATATCGGCCATTTTAAAGTCATTACCTATCAGTTCCTTGATCGCAGATGCCTTATACTGAGCGATATACTGTGAGGTGCACTGCTCAAGTGACAGATGCTTGGGATAGACAATACCGTCTGTGGCAGCCCATAAGGGAATCTTGACGCGAGCCGCCTGCCAGCCTGAGATCTGTGTCAGGGCATACTGCATATCCACTCCGTCGGGGTGGGCGCTTAGGGCCAGAGTGCGGACATCGGCCGTAAGATGCTCATGAATAAACTGTTCAGTCAGGTTATTTGCCATATTGTCTTCAAAATTAGAAAGTTTTTACTACTTTCACGTCATTAAAACCAAAGTGCTTTATGAAGAAACTGTTTTTTGCTTTGGCCGGCATGCTGGCACTTGTGGCATGCGGCAATCAGGACGGTGGCCCCGTGCTCACCATTGAGGGTGGACAGATACAGGGCGTTCCTACCGATATCAAGGGAGTAACCGTATACCGCGGCATTCCTTTTGCAGCACCTCCTACAGGGCAGAACCGCTGGAAGGCTCCGCAGCCAGTTATTCCATGGGAAGGAGTGAGACTCTGTGACAAGTTCGGTCATCCGCCATTCCAGGCAGCCCATTATCCCGGCGGTTACACAACCGAGTGGGGATACGGCGATGAGGCTCCCTACAGTGAGGACTGCCTCTATCTTAACGTGTGGACCAAGAAACCCGGACAGACCGATGCCAAGCTGCCTGTTGCCATCTGGATATTCGGCGGCGGCATGCGCGAGGGCTGGGGATCGGAGCCTGAGTTTGACGGTCAGGAGTGGGCTAATAAGGATGTTGTACTGGTATCGTTCAACTACCGCGTAGGTCCGTTCGGATTCTTTGCACATCCTGAGCTTTCGGCCGAGGATCCCGAGCATGCAACCGGCAACTGGGGTACTCTGGACCAGATTGAGGCTATGAAGTGGGTTAAGAAGAATATCGCCCAGTTTGGCGGTGATCCCGATAACGTGATGATATTCGGACAGAGTGCCGGATCACGCAGTGTCAAGTTCCTTAGCGCATCACCCCTGACCAAGGGCCTGTTCAACAAGGCTGTGATAATGAGCGGAAGCGGACTTGTCAAGCCGCGTCCCCAGAGTGCAGCTGCACCCGCAGGCCGTGGCGGTATGGGAATGGGCATGGGAATGCCCCAGCAGGGTATGACCACACTGGCCGAGGCCGAGGCATCGACCAAGGAGGTCTGTGACTGGGCTAACCTGACCACTCTACGTCAGCTGCGTGGTGCCAGCACCGAGACCATATTCGCCCTGGGCGGCCTTTACACCAACGTTACCGGAAAGCGCAGCATACTGACCGCATCTCCCATATCACCTTATATAGACGGATATGTGCTGACTGAGTCATTTGATGACGCCTGCCTGGACGGTTCTTTGGCACAGGTTCCTTACCTGATTGGCTACACACTGAACGATGCAGGCAATATGGGTACACAGATTGTGGATTTCTGTCTTAACCGTGAGGAGATGGGCGGCAAGGCATACGCCTACCAGTTTGCACGTCCGCTGCCCGGTGAGAATCCTCTGGTAACCAACAGACTGCGTGGTGCTTTCCACTCATCGGACCTGTGGTTTGTATTCAAGTCACTCAAACACTGCTGGCGTCCCTGGACCCAGGGTGACTGGGATCTGTCAGAGAAGATGCTCACAGCATGGTCCAACTTTGCCAAGTACGGTGATCCCTGCGGTCCCGACGGCGGTGACTGGAAACCGCTCACCAAGGACAACCAGCAGTTCATGATATTCAAGCTGGACGAGAATGATGTAGAGGCATCCGAGCTGGGCAATCCTTTGGCCAGATAAATTAGGTCAGGCAAAACCTGACAGACTGTAGAGATTAAAGACGGACTGATCCTGTCCAGTCAGATGGGGATTTGCCGGTGATGTTCCTGAAGTTTCGGCGGAAGGATTCCTCGCTGGCAAATCCTGACATCTCGGCAACCTGGGCGACGGACAGTTTTCCGTCTTTTTCCATTATCTCCTTGGCGTACTCGACTCTGTAAGTGTTGACGTACAGGGCAAATGACTTGCCGCTGTGAGAGTTGATGCTTGCGGATACGTATGTGCGGTTGCTGCCTATCGATTTGGCCAGGTCCACAACTGAAAGGCCGGGCTGAAGGTACATCTTTTCATTCTCCATCTTTTCCTGTATTACATTGAAAAGGACGGAGTCTTCATCTTTATCCGTCGGTATAATATCCTCCTTGAGCTCATTCTCCATCTGGTATGCTCCGAAACGGTATCGGAAACCCACATATGCGATGGCGTAAATGGTGCCCGCAAACAGTACTGAAGGTACAGCAAGAACTTCCTTCCCCATAAAGAAACGCTGTCCCAGAATGCTCAGTATCACGGTACAGAGTGCTGCAGTGAACTGTACTGCAGCCAGAATTATTATGGGTTTTGCGGTCTTTCCCTCAATCTCCGAGTAGGAGTCATAGACACTGCGGTCAAATGCGGTGAGTTTTATGAGGCTGATTACGCACACAAGAATGGTCTGGACAGGGCGTACAATCCTGATGAAAGTGTCCGTAAATACATATTGCAGTCCTAATGTGAGTGTCAGTATACTTGCTGCGGCGGCTATCAGGCCGGGAGTGAACAGCAGTGCTATCTCAAACTTGCCCGGATTGCTATAATCTGTTATGCTCTTGATGTAGAGGCAGTATAACGGATATGTGGTTAGGGTTGCCCATGAATATAATACGGTCAATACGTTATTTCCGTTGGCGGAATCGGCCGTGCTGTAATAATCGGCATGGTATAGAAACAATATCATGGAAACGAACAGGAACAATCCCAGGTATTGCTGGGACTTGTTCAGTTCCCTGTAACTGATAGCTGCATGGACCGTCCAAAACAGACAGACCATGAAGGGGAGCATAGGAATAAGATTATCTATTACAGCCATACTTGGTCGCAAAGATATAGTTTTGTACGATATGACCGTTTAATTTCTGTTTTGAATGGCCTTTGAGCAATAATAATCGCAACTTAGGGGCACAATTTCTAAACATAAAAACTAATGAAAAAATTTCCGTTTTTGATTGTTGCTGCAGCTATGCTGGGCATGTCCTTTTCATCATGTGACAAAGAGAATGAAGATGATTCAAATGTAAATGCCTCAATTGAAGGTCGCTGGGACGGTTACCGTCAAGGTGATGAGATAGGTCAAGAGATGCAGAGCATGACTCTTATCATCAAGGGTAATGAAGTGGATGTCTATATAATTCCATGGGGAGATCACCTTAAAGGAACATTTACCTATAATGGCGATTCACTCTCTTTCTCATTCAAGAATGAAAACGCTTATGACGCCCTTATCAAGTATAGTCAGGATTCATGGAGCTGGTCAATCTCTGACGGTGCATTGGATCCCGAGACATTGGAACTTGCATATACCGATGAACTTCCGTATCGCTGGTATGTTATGGATGCGAATCAGTTTAACACAGATGTGGATTTCCTGAGTTCCTTTGCTTTCAAGGCAATTGATGAAAATACAGCAGTTGGAGGCCCCATGAACCTTCAGTTTAAAAAGAAGAAGTAAACACTAAACAAACTGATTATGAAATCAATAATGCGTTATATCCTTGCAGCTGTTGTTATCAGTCTGTCATTTACGGCATGTGACAATGAAAAAGAGGAAACTACTGAAGGTACTGTCCTAGAGGGTAAATGGTCCCATTCAGAAAGGACCGAATATGATAACAACGGCTATGCTGTCCAGGCTGAGAGCTTTACCTTTAAGGGGAATACATTTATTCTGGAAAGTTCAGAAACAGGTGTAAATCCATATGGTGAACCCTGGGGGTACGGTCATAAACTGACAGGAACCTTTACCTGTTCCGAATCCACATTTACCATCAAGGTCCAGAAGTTCTACGGTTTCAACAACGATGATGAACAATTTGATTGGCATGAGTATGAGGAAGGAATGGTAGGCCAGAGCTATACATTCAGCTATCAGATTGAGGAAGGACAATCTTTGGGCGTGACCGCACCGGGAGATTTTGTGCTTGGCGGAGGTTCATATCTGGGTGAAGACCAGGTATGGTACGCCAAATAAAGAGATAAATCGGTTGTTATACTGAACACCTTTAACCAACTTGCCGGTATTAATTCCTGCCACACAGTTGACAAAAGTCACAGTTGTGGCAGGTTTTTTCTATCTCATCGGTGGGGCTGAAGGGGATATCGGGATTGAATATCTCAGATATCAGCTCCATGAGTTTATCCTGGAATTCCCCGCCCAGTTGTGCCTTGAAATCATATATCACATCCGCGCCTATGCGGTAATAGAGATCCTCTTTGGTGGGTTTGGATGATGAGCGGGTGTATATGAGGACGGGGGCCAGTTTTTGTGAACTGAACTCTTCCTGACGGCTCATGATATAGGCGTAGTACATAATCTGGAAAGCCTGCTCGTTGCGGTTCTTGGGGTCAAAGAGGTTTTCTACAGACTTGGGATAATCATGTTTGCGGCCGGTCTTGTAATCTACGATACGTAGTATGCCGTCCTTGCTGTCCATGCGGTCGATGATACCTTTAAGGCGTATCCGGTATTTTTTACCGGCATTAAGCGGGTCATCAACCTCCATATAGGTGTTGTATCCGTCTGATTCACTGCCTACATAACGGAACGGTGCATACAGTTCCGCATCCATACGCAGGATCTGCCTTAGGTACTGGAGAATTACCTCATAGTTTATGGATTGGATTCCGCTGAAATCATCGGGATCAGTTGGTTTCTTGCCGAAATAGTCATCTGTGAAAGCCTGTTTTACAAATCCTGTAAGCAGATTGTCTTCACGTAACAGCGATTCTATGGCCTCACGGGTAATGATGCGGTCGGGGTTTGATGAAAGATGATTGTATGCCAGCTCCGCGCTCTTGTGGAATAGGGTACCGAACATGGCGTAGTCTATCTCAGTGTCGGTGTCATCGGGTTTCTTAAGACCTGCCACCTGTGCCAGATAGAACTTGAGCTTACATTCCATATACTTGTTCAGGGCACTCGGTGAAAGGAATGACCTGTCATTACCGGTGTCATATTTGCGGCACAGCTGCTCCAGCACATCCTTTGTCTTGTTTACGGTAAGGACTGACGGGGCAGAGTCCGTGCGCCCGGATTTGAGCAGTTTGCGCTCTATGTCACGTCCGCTTACTATGAGCTGGAGCAGGTAACGTGAAATCTGTCCCTTGCCTATGCCGGGAGCTTCGGCGTTACCGTTATAGACCATGGTCACGTTCTCCGCCCGCTGTATTAGGTGATGGAAATTATACGATGAAACCGCGCTTTTATCCTGCATCGTGGTGAGCCCGAACGCAAGACGTATGTTATACGGTATGAATGATGCGTTCTGCCCGGATTTGGGCAGAGCTCCCTCCTGTGCCGATAATAGCAACACGTTCCTGAAATCCAGATTACGGGTCTCAATCAGTCCCATAATCTGCATTCCTACAGCGGGTTCGCCATGGAACGGGACGGTGGTTGATGAAAGTATGGAGCGGATAAGGCGGCAGAGGGTCTCAGTCTGTAACTGCAGATTTCCTGCTTCCATCAGTGAATTGAGGCGGTTTATCTGAGTGTATATCCGGTATAGAGACTCCTGAACCAGCGGTTGGAAGAGGGTGTTGTCATCATCCTCTTTTATGACAGGAACCAGTGACTTGAGTACGGTGAGCAGGTATTGCAGCAGCTGCATGTTGTCTGTTGCAGGGGTGAACAGCGCAGCCAGCTGCGGACTCTCCATAAGTGCTTGAGTATCAGGATACATGCGGCGCGTACGGCGCAGCTGCTCCAACAGGACCGGGGCATCGGGACATAATGTGGCGGTCATGGGGTTTCCAAGCACGCGGCTCAATGTCTGTATGCTGTAACGACCCTTGCTGCGTGTTGCCATACGCTGCATGTCAATCAGTGCCGATACCAGACTGTAGAGTGATGTCTCCGTGAGGCTGTAACCCATGGTGATGTTCACATTGGCTATCTTATCCTGAGGAATGCTGTGCAGGACAGGTTGCAGCAGGGATTCATCGGCCAGGACAATGGCGGTCTCCCGGCCAGCCTTGCCTTCAAGCTGCAGTGAATCCAGCCACTGCGGGATAAAGCGGGCCTGGGCATTGTCTGTCGATGTCTCAACTATTGTGATGCGGGCCTTATGCATATCCCGGAAAGCGCTGTCGGGTAGCTGGTTGGGGAAGTCCCTGAGATTATCCCTCAGGAACCTGCCTGCCTCATGGCGTATGCTGCCATCTGTATAAGCCGGGTCATAATCCCAGTAGAACATAGCCTTGCCGGTGCTTTGTATCGCCTTGAACAACTCTCGTTCGGCCTTGTCCAGACTGTTGAATCCCACAAATACATACTTGCGGGCAGTGAAACGGTCCGTGTCAAGGTCCTCAATCACACGGCGTTGTATCATGCCGTTGTAACCTATGCCTCTGTCTGATAACAGTTTGGTGAACCGGTCGTAAACATTGCCCAGTATGCTCCATACCGCGGCATGGCGCTCATGCAGTCGGGTGGGCTTGCTGTTTCTCATCTCGCCAAAGAACTGCTCAAGCGCTTTGGCCTGTTCATCGGTCAGGAATGATGTGTCAGAGAGTTCACGCTGCTCACTGAGAAGGCTGAACAGTTGGCGGGCGGGCGCAAGGTTACGGTCTATGTCATCAAAATCAGCCAGCATCAGTTCGCCCCATGACCAGAAACTGTCAAGTGACTCATCGGTCTTGAGTTCATCGGCATAGATGCTGTGCAGAAGGGTGACCATCTCGATGCGGTCAGCCGGCTTTAAATCAGACTGGGAGTGGAAGAGTTCTTCAATGGTGGTGTACTGGGGTGACCATACGGGCTGATCGCTGCAGGTTGCGATGCAGTCATCAAAGAACAGGCGCGCACGACGGTTAGGGAACACCACCGTCACATCGGCCAGTCCCGTCTTTCCGTCCCCGCACTTACTGTACAGGTCCCTTGCCACCAGATTCAGAAACGTCTCCATATATCCGCGAATTTATTTATTCAGCAATCGGTAATCCTGTTGGTGTAGACGTACCAGATGTGGCCCTCCACTTGCCGGTAGCCCATCTTGTGTAGCAGGTCCATATACTCCTGGACCTGGTGCATGTATTCCTCTTTCTCGCGGCCGAACTTGAAGTCCACTATGATGGCGCGGCCATCGGGCTTTATCATTACGCGGTCGGGGCGGCGGGTCTGCAGGACACCACCGTCACGGTATATGATGGATGCCTCGTTGAAAAGGGTGTAATTGCCATCAAACCACTGCTTTGCGCCAGGAGTGGAGTCGATGTGGGCGTGGATGTCATGTTTCAGTCTATCAGCCTTATGGACTGATTCCAACAGTCCGTCACGCAGCATCTGGTCCACTTGCGGTTCTATATCGGCCTCCGTGCGGATGGTGGCAAAGAGACTGTGCATCAGGCGGCCGGTCTCAATATACTCCTCCTGGCGGTCACCGTCTTCATCGGTGGAATGGACAAAACGGGTCGATTCGCCCGATTGGCGGAAACGTGCGTTTATGGGATAGGTATGCAGTTCCAGCTCCTGTATTGCGGGCTTGGCATCAAACGGGTTACCGCTGTCCGTAGAATTCTTATTTGTGTGGGGGCATATCGTGCCGCTTTCATATATTATGCCCTGGTCAGAAATGTCACTCTGGAACGGTTCCGAGCCCAGGCATGCCTCCATGACGTTATATATGGAGCCGGAGTTATGCGGGCGGCTGCTCAGTATCACCAGGTTGCTTTCGGCACGTGTCAGGGCTACATAAAGCAGGTTGAGGTTATCTACGGCCTGCAGTCCGGCCTCACTTTTATAATTATCCTCAAAGACGGATTTCTTTAGTGAACCGTTGAATCCTACCGGAATGAACGGCATACCGTCAAACTGGGCCTCATTGGGCTTGATCCAGAGACGTTTTTCAGTCTTGCTGCCGGTGTCAATGATGGGCCAGTTGCATAAGGGTACTATCACCGTATGGAACTCCAATCCTTTGGATTTGTGTATGGTAAGCAGACGGATTCCGTTGATATCGGTGGCAGGTATGGGTGTCTTGTACAGTTTTTCATCCCATTCAACGATAAATTGCGCCAGGTCACCGGGGTTGCGGCTGAGCCATTGGCAGACGGTATCCTGGAATGCCATCATATACTGGTCCTGGCCCTCAATACGGTCCAACTGTAGTATGCTGTACAGCTTCTCAGTCAGTTCATAAAGCGGGAGATGACGGATGGAGTCAGCCTGCTCTGTGAACGGCTGGGGCAGGGCGTTCTCCAATCCGTTGGCGTAGATATGGTCAAAAGTCTCATCTGTGCCGTCAACGGCGTTCTTGTACTCCCAGGCAAGCTGCGCCAGAGATATCCGGTCAGTGCTGTCAGAGAGCCAACGCAGGGCATTTACCATAATCCTTACAGAGACGGATGAATCCAGTTGGAAAGCCTCACTGGATATCATGTTGTAGTCAGGACGGTTCTGTGCAAACCATCCCGCGATATCGGCTATCTGGTTCTTTGTGCGGCAGAGTATGGCAATATCGGTCTGCAGGACTCCGGCCTCAGTGAGTCTGTCCAGATGCTCTGCAATCCTGGGGTATATCTTATCGGGGTACTCTTTTGTCTTGACCTCATCACTGATGGTCTGGACATGGACATAACCGGTGCCGTCATTATTGGTGCATTCCTGCTTTACGCCGTCATATGCCAGTTTCAAATCAGGGTACTCAAGACCGGTCTGCTCCCGGTAGAACTGGGATGTGAATTCCACCGCCTTGGGGAACAACGCGTTATTGAAGTCAATCACCTGCTGGCGGCTGCGGTGGTTGCTGTCCATTGATACTACCTTGGGGCTGAATCTGGCAAGTTCCCGTTCTATGCCGGTGTTGAGTATGTTCCAGTCACTGTTTCGCCAGCGGTAGATTGATTGCTTTACGTCACCCACCACCAGACAGTCCTGACCGGTGGCAAGGCATTCATTAAGCAGAATGGCCAGGTTGCGCCATTGCAGGTCCGATGTATCCTGGAACTCATCTATCATGACGTGACGGGTAAAACTGCCTGTCTTTTCATACACGAATGATGTGTCTCCGTCTTCCATCTGATGCAGAAGCTGGGGCGTGTCTGCCAGTATGAAACGGCCCTGCTCCTGGCTCTGGGTGTCAATCTCCCGGCGTATGCTCAGCAGGAGACTCAGCTCATGCAGATACTTTAGTGCGGAGTCAAAGGAGTTGCCGGTGTATATGTATTCGTCATACTCCTTTAAGACATCTTCAAATAACGGCATCAGTATCTCCTGTGCCAGAGGCCCCAGGAACGGCATTTTCTTTACCACGGTTTTGCCGAATATCTTATCCGGGTTGGTGGCGCAGTTCCCCAGTGTCTTGCTTTTGGGATCCATATCCACCACCGTGCCGTCAGCAATCCTTGTCACCAGAGGCTTTGCGTATCGGTCCATCATGTCAAACGCAGAACCTACGGCACCGAGTAACTCTTGTCCCAGCTCTTTTATATGATCCAGGATGGCCGACAGCTTACTGTCACGGGCGGCTATGAGGTTCTGCTTGTAATCGGTGACGGCGTCGGGGTTATCGGTCATGATGCGGCGTAACTCCTGCCCATATTGCATGAAAATCTCGCTGAAAAGCTCACGTGAGAAACTCTTTATGGTCTTGTCAATGGACCAGCTGCGGTCATTCTCAATGTTGCTTTCCACAAATTTCATGATGTTGCGCTTATCGGGAGAGTCAGGCTCAACATCGGCCAGGAACGCATCGACGGCCTCATCAATGGCGGCATCAGTATCCAGCTCAAGAGTCAGGTTGCCGCCTATGTTCAGCTCACGGGCCAGACCGCGCAGGACTGTCTGGAAGAAACTGTCAATGGTCTCGACGCGGAAACGGCCGTAATCCTGCAGGATGTTGTCAAGGGCCAGGATGGCATTGTGCCGTATGGTCTGCTCATCCAGACTGACAGAATTCTTTACCTCCTCAAAGTATCCCTGTGAGCTTTTAAGACCATGTCCGATACCGTACAGCTGCGACATTATTCGCTGCTTCATCTCGGCAGTGGCCTTGTTTGTAAAAGTTACTGCAAGTATGCTGCGGTAGTTCTCAGGGTTGTTCACAAGCATGACAATATACTGCACCGCCAGCCGGAAGGTTTTGCCCGATCCGGCCGATGCCTTATACACAGTCAGGTGAGAATTGTTACCCATAGGAGTTTAAACTATCCAAATTTAGTGATTCCTTTTTATAAAAGAGTTATCTTCGCGGTCCAATTATAAACACGTGATAATATGGGATACATTACTGAAGACAAACGTAAGGTTACCACACAGCGTCTCAGAGAGATGAAACAGCGTGGCGAGAAGATTGCAATGCTTACCGCCTATGACTACACCATGGCCAGGATGGTCGATGGTGCCGGTATCGACGTTATTCTGGTTGGAGACTCGGCATCGAACGTGATGGCCGGAAACCAGACTACACTGCCTATTACGCTTGACCAGATGATATATCACGCCAAGTCTGTTGTACGCGGCGTGCAGCGCGCCCTGGTGGTTGTGGATATGCCTTTCGGCACCTATCAGATCAATGATTCCGAGGCTGTTACCAATGCCATCAAGATAATGAAGGTGTCACATGCCGATGCACTCAAACTGGAAGGCGGCGAGGAGATCCTGCCTCAGGTGCGTCATTTGATAGAAATAGGTATCCCTGTTATGGGACATCTGGGTCTGACACCCCAATCCATCAATAAATTCGGAACATATGCCGTTCGCGCCAAGGAGGAGGCCGAGGCTGAGAAACTCATTTCCGATGCCCACAAACTTGAGGAGGCAGGTTGTTTCTCAATCACACTGGAGAAAATCCCCGCCAAGCTTGCCGAGCGCGTAGCCAAGGAGGTCTCAATTCCTATTATAGGCATTGGTGCAGGAAACGGCGTTGACGGTCAGGTCCTGGTATGCGCCGATATGCTGGGCATGAACAACGATTTCAGTCCCCGGTTCCTGCGTCGTTACGCCAACCTCTACGAGACCATCACCAGCGCGGTAGGTCATTACGTGGAGGATGTCAAGAACTCTGACTTCCCCAACGAGAAGGAACAATACTGATGACCCATTAGGGACAGTCCCCCTGTGCCATCTTGCATGGCACAGGGGGACTGTCCCTAATGGGTCATTTCTTGGGTTTGTGGAAGAACTTCCTTTTCCCTTTGTAGGGAGTTCTGGGACGTTCTGCTTTGTACTCCGGAGCCTCGCCAAGCTCGGCGGGGAGGGGGACTTTGTAGACGTCTTTGCCTAGGAAACGCTCTATCTGGCGGAACTTGGGCTGGTCGTCCAGGCTGATGAAGGTGATGGCGCAGCCTTCGGCGCCGGCGCGGGCGGTTCGGCCTATGCGGTGGACGTAGTCTTCGGGGTCGTGGGGGACGTCAAAGTTGATGACAAGGTCTATGTCATCTATGTCTATTCCGCGTGATACGATATCGGTGGCTACGAGTATGTTGATGTGACCGTTGCGGAACTTGTGCATGATTTCATCACGCTCTGCCTGAGCCAGGTCGGAGTGCATCTCGCCTACGTTCAGACCAAGGCGGCGCAGTGATTTGGTTATCTCCTTGACCTTGAGTTTGGACGATGCAAACGCAATTACCCTCTTGGGGGCGTTGGCGCTGAACAGACTCTGTATGATGGGCAGTTTCTGGGCCTCGTAGCATACGTAGGCGGCCTGCAGGATCTTTTCGGCCGGCTTGGAGACGGCCAGTTTGACCTCTACCGGGTTGTGCAGGATGGTGCGGGCCATGCGCTGTATCTCATCGGGCATGGTGGCGGAAAAGAGCATGTTCTGGCGCTTGGCGGGCAGCTGCTTTACAATCTGCATGATGTCATCATAGAAACCCATATCGAGCATGCGGTCGGCCTCGTCAAGGATAAAGAATGATACCTTGCTCAGGTCTATGTTGCCCAGACTGATATGGCTGATAAGACGGCCGGGAGTGGCTACCACGATATCGGTACCCATGGCAAAGCCGCGTTTTTCCTGCTCAAAGCGGATTCCGTCATTGCCTCCGTAGACGGCGGTTCCGGATATGTTGGTGAAGTAGGAGAATCCCTCTATCTGCTGGTCTATCTGCTGTGCCAGCTCGCGGGTGGGTACCATGATGAGGCAGTTCACCGCGTCCTGGGGGTAGTCTCCACTTGACAGTTTGTCAAGTACGGGCAGCAGGTAGGCGGCGGTCTTGCCGGTTCCGGTCTGTGCTATGCCTATAAGGTCATGTCCTTCTAAAAGTATGGGTATGGCTTTCTCCTGGATGGGAGTGCACTCCTGAAAATTCATTGCGTCTATGGCGTCAAGTAACGCCGGCTGGAAATCTAGCTCGTCAAATCTCACGGTGAAATGGTTATTTTGGTGCTTTTATGTAAAGGAATATAGCAATCGGTATGTAAATGAAATTGGGAAGCCACTCGGCCATGAAAGCAGACATGGAGCCTGTTATGGCAAAGTTTGATGAGACTATCTGGAATAGTATGTATCCGAAACTCAGTCCCAGACCTATGCCCAGATAGAGTCCCATGCCGCCCTTACGTTTACGGCTGGAGAGCGATACGCCCATCACGGTCAGGATGAATGCGGCGAATGACATGGCGTAACGTTTATGGTACTCAATTTCAAAGTCCTGTATGTTGCCCATGCCGCGCTCTTTCTGGCGACGTATGTATTCACGCAGTTCGGCCGATGACATGGTCTCCTGCTGGCCGTTCTCAATCAAGAAATCTGCCGGCTCAAAGTGGATTATGGTATCCATGTCATTGCCCTGGCTTATGGATTCTATGTTGCTTGAAAGGTCACGGATCAAATAGTTGCGCACTTTCCAGTGGTATTTATCGGCTGCGAGAGTGTCATATGTGACGCTGCGGGCGGTCATGTGTGATACCAGTTTCTTGCCTTCAAACTTGTCAAGCGTAAAGCGGTAACCGGTACGGGTCTCGTGGTTGTAGCTCTCCATGTAGGCTATGATACCTTCCTCAACTTCAAGCTGTATGTTGTAGGCGCCACTTGAGTTGTCACGGTTGTAGTGGCTCATTCCGTACTTGTTCTCAAACGTAAGTCTTTTTATGCTGGCCTTGGGTATGACCTGTGATCCCAGATAGAGGGTGAAAGCGGCGATAAGGGCTGCGGACAGCATATACGGAATCATCATCCTCTTAAAACTCATTCCCGTTGAGAACATGGCGATTATCTCAGAGTTCTCGGCCAGTTTTGAGGTGAAGAATATGATGGCTATGAATACGAACAGCGGACTGAAAAGATTGATGAAATAGGGGATAAAGTTGAGATAGTAATCAAATATGATCTCCTTGGCCGATGCTGCATTGAGCTTGTCAATCTTCTCATTGAAGTCAAAGACCACCAGGATCACGATGATGAGCGCAATGGTAAAGAAGTAGGTTCCAAGGAACTTCTTTATGATGTACCAGTCAAGGCGTTTGAGCAGTCTGTGTCTGAAAGGACTTTTCATATCTCCAAAAGGTTACAGGCGTTGCATTACTCGTTTTACCATGACATCCTTCCAGGTGTGGTAATCATCGGCCAGGATATGCTTGCGGGCCTCGCCTACGAGCCACAGGTAGAATGCCAGATTATGTATGGATGCTATCATCAGTGCAAGGTACTCCTGCGCCTTGAACAGGTGATGCAGGTATGCCTTGGTGTAGAGGGCGTCAACATATGAAGCTCCATCGGGCTCGATGGGATCAAACACATCCTCCCATTTCTTGTTGCGTATGTTTATGATGCCGTCCTTGGTGAACAGCATGGCGTTACGGCCGTTGCGGGTGGGCATGACGCAGTCAAACATATCCACTCCAAGGCCGATAGCCTCAAGTATGTTGGCTGGGGTGCCTACACCCATCAGGTAACGGGGTTTGTCCTTGGGCAGGATGTCATGCACCAGGTCAATCATCTCATACATGACATCTGTGGGCTCACCTACGGCCAGTCCGCCTATTGCATTGCCCTCGGCTCCTTTTGATGCAATATATTCGGCCGATTTGGCTCGCAGGTCCTTGTAGACGCAGCCCTGGACAATGGGGAACAGGGCCTGATGGTATCCGTACTTGGGCTCTGTTGAATTGAAACGCTCAAAACAGCGGTCAAGCCAGCGGTGAGTACGCTCCATGGACTGCTTGGCATACTTGTAATCGGCAGTGCCGGGACAGCACTCATCGAACGCCATGATGATATCGGCACCGATGGTACGCTCTATATCCATGACGCGCTCAGGGGTGAACAGGTGGCGTGATCCGTCTATGTGTGACTGGAATTTGACACCCTCCTCAGTCATCTTCCTGAGTCCCGTTAGTGAGAATACCTGGAAACCGCCGCTGTCAGTGAGCATGGGGCGGTCAAATCCGTTGAATTTATGCAATCCACCGGCCTTTTCCAGCACATCCAGACCCGGACGCAGGTAGAGGTGGTATGTATTACCCAGTATGATCTGGGCTTTTATGTCATCCTTGAGCTCATTCACATGGACGGCCTTGACCGAGCCTACGGTACCTACAGGCATGAAAATGGGGGTCTCAATAACTCCGTGGTCTGTGGTAATGCGTCCGGCTCTGGCGTGGCTGGTGCCGTCTGTGTGCTGAAGTTCAAATGTCAGTGCGTTCAAAACAGAGTTACTTTTCAGGTTGCTGAATAGGGACTATCTCAAGTGCGTCGGATACCTTCTCATCCAGAAGCGCAATCTTCCAAACCTCACTTATGTTGCCTACGTAGTGGAACTCCAGGCCTTTCAGATACTCTGCTGGAATCTCCTCAATGTCACGGCGGTTCTCAGAGCAGAGTATGATATCGGTAATTCCGGCACGCTTGGCTGCCAGGATTTTCTCACGGATTCCGCCCACTGGCAGCACCTTACCGCGCAGTGTAATCTCACCGGTCATGGCCAGGTTTGCACGTACCTTACGCTGGGTAAAGGCCGATGCAATTGACGTAGCCATGGTGATACCGGCCGACGGGCCGTCCTTGGGAATGGCGCCCTCTGGTACGTGGATATGTACGTTCCATGAGTTGAATACGGCGGGGTCAAGTGAGAGCAGCTTGGCATGTGCGCGGATATACTCCATGGCCAGCATGGCAGACTCTTTCATCACGTCACCCAGATTGCCGGTGAGGGTAAGCTTACCCTCCTTTCCGCGGCTCAGGCTGGTCTCTACAAAGAGAATCTCACCGCCTACGGCTGTCCAGGCAAGTCCGGTTACCACGCCGGCATAGTCATTACCCTGATACTTGTCACGGGTGTAGGGCTTGGTACCCAGCAGTTCCTTAAGGTCTGCAGGCTTCACGGTCATCTTGCCGAAATCACCGTCATTGGCGTAACGGCAGGCGGCCTTACGGCATATCTTGCCAAGTTTCTTGTCAAGTTCACGGACCCCTGACTCACGGGTGTAGCTCTCAATGATAGCCTCGATTGCGGGCTTGGTTACGTTAAGGCTGCCTTTCTTGAGTCCGTTGGCCTCCATCTCCTTGGGCAGGAGGTGACGGCGGGCAATCTCAATCTTCTCCTCGGTGATGTAACCGCTCACCTCAATCAGCTCCATACGGTCCAGAAGCGGAGCGGGTATGGTGTTGATATTGTTGGCGGTAGCTATGAACATAACCTTTGACAGGTCATAGTCAATATCCAGATAATTATCGTGGAATGCACTGTTCTGCTCAGGGTCAAGCACCTCAAGCAGGGCCGATGAGGGATCACCCTGGTTGGTCATCTGGCTCACTTTATCGATTTCATCGAGGATAAAGACCGGATTGGATGAGCCGGCCTTGGCCAGACCTTTGATGATACGGCCGGGCATGGCGCCTATGTATGTCTTGCGGTGACCGCGGATCTCGGCCTCATCATGCAGACCGCCCAGTGATATGCGTACGTACTTGCGTTTGAGTGCGTTGGCGATGGAAAGTCCCAGTGATGTCTTACCTACTCCGGGAGGGCCGTAGAGGCAGAGTATGGGTGATTTGAAATCACCGCGCAGCTTCATTACCGCCAGATGCTCCAGGATACGCTCCTTGACTTTCTCCAGACCGTAATGGTCCTTGTCAAGGGCCTTGCGGGCGTTGGCCATGTCAAGGTTGTCCTTGGTGTATTCACCCCATGGCAGGCTCAGCACGGTCTGCAGGTATGAGAGCTGTACGTTATAGTCAGGTGACTGTGAGTTGGTGCGTTCCAGCTTAACCAGCTCCTTGTCAAAGATCTTGCGTACATCGGCACTCCATTTCTTCTGGTTTGCCTTGAGGCGCATCTCCTCGATATCCTGGTCCTGGACGCTGCCGCCCAGCTCATCCTGTATGTTCTTGAGCTCCTGCTGCAGGAAATACTCTTTCTGCTGCTTGTCAATGTCCTCATGCGTGCGGCGCTGTATGCTCATCTTGAGCTCTGCCAGCTGGATCTCACGGTTCAGTATGGAGAGCAGACGCAGGGCACGGCTGGAACAGGTTCCTTCACGCAGCAGATGCACCTTCTCCTTGATGTCAAAGGGCAGGTTGGCGCATATGAAATTTATCAGGAACAGCCCGTTGGATATGTTCTTGAGCGCAAATGCGGCATCGGGCTGGATGCTGTCCGACAGTTTCACGTACTTTATGGCAGCCTCCTTGCATGAGTCTACTATAGCCTTGAACTCCTTGCTGCGGGTAGGGGGCAGGACCTCGGGGAATATCTCGGCACTGCCTATCAGATAGGGGTCGTCATTGACTATGCTCTTGAGCTTGATACGCTGCATACCCTGCAGTACCACGGTGGTGGTCTGGTCCGGCATATCAAATACTCGTATTATCTTGGCCAGCACTCCGGCGGAGTAGAGGTCGTTGAATCCCGGGTTCTCGGTATCAGGCTCTTTCTGACAGAATACGGCAATCTGCTTTCCTTCAGCAAATGCGTTCTGTACCAGTTTAAGTGATGATTTGCGGCCTACGGTTACGGGCATGACCACTGTGGGGAACAGCACCATGTTGCGGAGCGGGAGCACCGGCACGATGTCATCCATGTCCGTGTCAAAGAGACCGCTCTCATTGCCGTCAAAATCGGCTATCATGGAAAAGGCCGGATTTGACTCGTCAAAAGCGTCTTCTGGATGTTTCTTGGTAAACATATAGTTCTGTAAATATCGTGCAAAGGTAAGAAAATACGCGCACGTAGCAGTCATTTGCCACCCCAAAAGCCGTGAATAAAACAAAAAAAGTACATTTGCATCCGTAAAACCATTGTCCCGGATGTCAAACAGCTGGTTCAGATTCAAACGTTTCATGGTAAATCAGGAGGATTGTGCCATGAAAGTGGGTACCGACGGCGTGCTGCTGGGCGCGTGGGCCGATGTCCGCCCCAGATGCAGTGTGCTGGATATAGGGACCGGAACAGGTCTGGTGGCGCTGATGGTTGCACAGAGAGGCGCGGGTAGGGTAACTGCCATAGAGATAGATGCCGCGGCCGCAGCCCAGGCCACACGTAATGCCGCCGGCTCGGAGTGGGCCGACAGGATTGAAGTTGTTGCTGTCGATATAGCTGATTATAAAAGCGATACGCTGTTTGACAGGATCCTTTCCAATCCGCCATATTTCCGCGATTCGCTGCGGTCTCCCGATGCGGGACGCAATACGGCCAGGCATAATGATACGCTCAGTTATGAGACCCTGGTCAAGTGCTCGGCTTCACTGCTGGCTCCGGGCGGACAGCTCTGTGTGGTACTGCCGTATGATGCGGTGGATGAGTTCATGCGTCACGCTCAGCTGGCCGGATTCTGCCTGGCAAGACGTACCGATGTGGTGACTGCTCCGGGACGTGAGCCCAAACGCTCGTTGCTGGCCTTGGGGACAGAATACGTACAGTCCGTGACTGATGTGCTGAGTATGCGTGACGATGACGGAAACGAATCGGCCCGGTATGTGGAACTTGTAAAAGACTTTTACCTTAAATACTGATCAGATACCGCGACGTTTATCGGGTATGAGAACCTTGAGTCCGTTGGGTACCATCTCTATGTCTATCACCTTACCCAACTGTATGGGATCACCGTCAAAATGGGCGGGTCCTTCCTTCTCTCTGGTTATGGTCAGACGGCGGCATTTGCGGATGGTCACCTTCTCATTCCTGTCAAGCTGCTTGTTGAACAGCTGGAATGCCAGCAGCGGTGCGTCGAGCGGTGTGAACGGATGTATCACAACTACGTCCATAAGACCGTCCTGCATGGATGCGGTGGGTGCTATAAAGGCATTGTTGCCCCACTGGTCGGCGTTGGCGCAGGTAACTATGAATGACTCAAATGTCTCACTTGAATTATCGAAAGAGAGCTTGTATAGCTCATCCTTGTAGTTGGCGATATTAAGCAGAATGCTCTCCATATATGTCAGCACTCCGCGTGATCCTGAATTGGAGAATGTCTCACTTACCGTGGCGTCAAAACCAACGCCGCAGGTACAGAAGAACGGGTGCCCGTTAATGGTTCCGTAATCGATGTCGGTGATGATTGATTTGTTTAACCATTTTACTGCCTTGAAGGGGTCAATGGGGATACCCAGATGACGTGCCATACCGTTACCTGAACCGCAGGGGATAATGCCCATTGCAGTGTCGGTGCCTATCAGACCGCAACCAACCTCATTTACGGTTCCGTCACCGCCCACGGCAATGACCGCGTCATATTTCTTATCGGCATACTCACGTGCCAACTCCGTGGCATGGCCCTTATGATCGGTGGAAATGACGGAATAGTCATAGAGATCTGTGTTGATGAATCTCTCTATGATGGGCAGTACCGGTATCAGGCGGCGGCTGCCGGAGATGGGGTTGTATACGAACAGGACCTTTCTCTTCATGAACAGTTTGTCATTCCGTATGCGAAGATACTGAAAAAGATTGCACGAATCAGTAAATTATCTAATTTTGCGCCGATATGAACAAACTTAGCGAAAGATGCGCCCAATATACACTACCTCAGGAAGGTAAGGCGCAGGGAATTTATCCGTATCACAAGTGCTTGTCGACAATGCAGGATACGGAGGTTACCATGGAGGGACGAAAAGTTCTTATGTTCGGTTCAAACTCTTATCTGGGTCTGACCAATCATCCAAAAGTAATAGAGGCTTCAATTGAGGCAGTAAAGAAATACGGTACAGGTTGCGCCGGTTCACGTTATCTGAACGGCACGCTTGACCTGCATCAGCAGTTTGAGGCCGAGCTTGCGGAGTTTGTAGGTAAAGAGGACGCAATGATATTCTCAACCGGTTTCCAGACAAACCTGGGCACAATCTCATGTCTTATGGGGCGTGATGACTATGTTATCTGCGATGACCTGGACCATGCATCGATTGTGGACGGCCGCCGTCTCTCTTTCGCAAAGCCGCTCAAGTTCAAGCACAATGACATGGCGTCACTTGAGAAAACCCTTCAGCGCTGCGAACCCGATTCACTGAAACTGGTGGTTGTGGACGGCGTATTCAGTATGGAGGGTGACCTGGCCGATCTGCCCGGAATCATTGCTCTCAAGGACAAGTACAACTGCGCCGTCATGGTCGATGAGGCTCACGGACTTGGAGTTCTGGGTGATCACGGACGCGGCGTGTGCAACCATTTTGGCCTGACTGACCAGGTGGATATCATAATGGGTACATTCAGTAAGTCACTGGCTGCCATCGGCGGTTTTGTAGCTGCCGATGCAAGCGTGATCAACTGGATACGTCATCACTCACGCTCATACATTTTCAGTGCCAGCAACACTCCTGCAGCTACCGCTGCCGCACGTGCTGCCCTGCAGATTATGAAGAATGAGCCGGAGCGCATACAGCATCTGTGGGATCTTACCAATTACGCACTGAATAACTTCCGTCAGCTGGGATTTGAGATAGGAAAGACTTCAACTCCTATCATCCCGCTCTACATAAGGGATTTCTACAAGACGTTCTTTATCACCAAGATGCTGTTTGAGGAGGGCGTGTTCGTGAATCCGGTTATCCCGCCGGCATGTTCACCTGAGGATACCCTGATACGTTTCTCACTCATGGCAACCCACACCAAGGAGCAGATTGACATAGCTACCGAGAAGCTTGTCAAGTGCTTCAAGGCTTACGAGATTTTGAAATAAAAAATATTTGCTTGTTCTGCTCTAAAAGCGTACCTTTGTGCCGCTTTTCTGGACAGAGAGGCTTTCGGGATGTAGTTCAGTCCGGTTAGAATGCCTGGTTTGGGACCAGGTGGTCGAAGGTTCGAATCCTTTCATCCCGACTATGAAACAGTGGCTCAAATAGCTGCTGTTTCTTTTTTTGCAATCTTAGCTGATTTTGGAAAGATTCCTGTCGGGATGAAAGGATTCGGACCGTGGGGCAAGGCCCCACTTACCTCCTTTTATTTTGCTACGCAAAAGCGCTCCATTTCATTTCGCTTGGCGGCCCTCCGGGACCGCGGTCTCGTTCGTCGCCTCACTCGCTCCGATACGTTTGTCCCTGCGTTATTCTTCAATTTTCAATTCTCCACTCTCAATTATTTTATAAAAAGGTTGGGGGGTAATAAAAAAGGTGTACCTTTGCGGTCAGGAAAGCAGAATGGATTGAATCAGAGTTTTCCTATTATTGAGTTGTGCGCATAACGCACATTGTGTACGGTAACGTACCCTTTTTTTTGAGTTGGTTACTTTATAACCGATGGTTGTCAACAACCGCCCGACTTGGAAAACGGTCAATAAGAAGAGTAGTAAAAGTATTTGTTTACTATATAGACTCTGATTTGAAAGTACAAAGGCATTGCTGCCTACGTACCTGAGACGTAAACAAGAGAGGTTTTATTGTTTATGTCTTTTTTTTGTCCCCTTAAAAAAGGGGCGGGAAAAAGGCTGGATGGTTGAACTTTTAAAACGTTTTTGAAGTAGATGGATCAGCGAAAAGCTCCCGTTTATGAAGCCCTTCAGGAGTTCCGCAGGAACAGAGTGGTACCATTCGATGTACCTGGTCACAAAAGAGGTAGGGGAAACCCCGAACTTGTAGCTCTGCTGGGTAAGCAGTGCGTTGAGTTGGATGTGAACTCAATGAAACCCCTGGACAATCTGTGTCATCCCATTTCAGTTATCAAAGAGGCTGAGGAACTGGCCGCCGAGGCATTCGGAGCCGCACATGCATTCCTTATGGTGGGCGGTACCACATCGGCCGTACAGACTATGGTGCTGACCGCATGCAAGAGCGGTGAGAAGATAATCCTGCCGCGTAACGTGCACCGCAGCGTCATCAACGCCCTGGTTGTGAATGGTGCAACTCCCATCTATGTGAATCCCGATACGGACAACCGCCTGGGTATAGCTCTGGGCATGAAGATATCACAGGTGGAGCGTGCCATTGAGGAGAACCCCGAGGCAAAAGCCATCCTGGTGAACAACCCCACATACTACGGTATCTGCTCCAACCTTAAGAAGATTGTGGAACTGGCCCATGAGCACGGCATGATGGTGCTGGTGGATGAGGCTCACGGAACACACTTCTACTTTGGTGAGAACATGCCTTTGACGGCCATGGCAGCCGGGGCCGATATGTCATCGGTCTCAATGCACAAATCAGGCGGAAGCCTTACGCAGAGCTCATTCCTGCTTACAGGCCCTAACGTCAGCGCCGGTTATGTGCGTCAGGTAATCAACCTCACCCAGACCACAAGCGCATCATATCTGCTTATCTCAAGTCTTGACATATCACGCCGTAATCTGGCCCTGCGCGGTAAGGAACTCTTTGCCGAGGTTATGCGTATTGCCGATTACGCCCGCACAGAGATCAACAAGATAGGCGGTTACTACGCATACGGCAAGGAGCTGATAAACGGTGACAGTGTATATGACTTTGACCCCACCAAACTGACTGTCTACACACTGGATATCGGCCTGGCCGGCATTGAGGTGTATGACCTGCTGCGTGACGAGTATGACATCCAGCTGGAGTTGGGTGATATGGGTAACGTGCTGGCTTACATATCGATAGGTGACCGTATGCGTGAGGTGGAGCGTTTGGTTAGCGCGCTGGTTGACGTGAAGCGCCGATACAGCAAGGACCGCACCGGTCTGTTTGACCATGAGTATATCAACCCTTCGGTGGTTATGACTCCGCAGGAGGCTTTCTATGCTCCCAAGGAGGAGATGATTCCCATTCGTGAGACCAACGGACGTATCTGTACGGAGTTCGTGATGTGTTATCCTCCCGGAATTCCTATCCTGGCACCGGGTGAGCGTATCACGCAGGAAATCATCGATTATATCCTTTATGCAAAGGAGAAAGGCTGCCAGCTCACCGGCCCCGAGGATGAGAAGGTTGAGCGTCTGAATGTGATTAGGGAAAGTACAACATATTGATTCTGACTGACAATGGAATTCTGGTTTACTGAGCTTCATACTCCAAACGTAAAGTTCTCCGTAAAGGTTGACAAGCACCTTTACACTTCCGAGAATGACTTGGGTCGTGTTGATATTTTTGAGTCGCCTGAGTTTGGCCGTTTCCTGGCCGTTGACGGTTACATCATTTTCACCCAGCGTGATGAGTTTATCTATGATGAGATGCTGTCACACGTGCCTATGGCCGTGAATCCCGCCATTGAGAGGATATTGGTATTCGGATCAGGTGACGGAGGTGTGGTACGCGAGCTGCTCAAGTACAAGACGGTCAAGACCATTGACCTTATTGAGATAAATGAGGGTGTGGTTCAGGCCTGCCGTGAGTATTTCCCCGAGATGGCCGAGTCACTGGATGATCCGCGCGTGACCATCTACACTGAGAACGCCCTGCGTTTTATCCGCCACATTGAGAATGAGTATGACCTTATTATAGTTGACTCGGCCGGTTTCTACGGACCTGGTGAGAGTCTGCTTACCCGTGAGTTCTACGGCAGTTGCTACAAGGCTCTAAAGGCCGATGGAATCATGGTAAATCAGCATCAGAGTCCCTTCTATGAGGAGGACCGCATTGAGACCCAGAAGGCCCATAAGCGTATCGTGAACAGCTTCCCCATAAGCCGCGTATATCAGGCTCATATCCCCACATACCCGTCGGGTTACTGGCTGTTCGGATTCGCATCCAAGAAGTTCCGTCCGGTGATTGACCTGGATGCCGAGGCCTGGAACCAGCTTGGAATCAAGACCGATTATTACACAACCAACCTCCATAAAGGTTGTTTTGCACTCCCCGCATATGTGGAGCGCATGCTGTCAGATGTGGAGCGTATATATGATTAAGCCATGCTGCAGAGGAACGTTGAGACTTTTATAGGTTGTGATGCCTCATATGATGATGCACGCATAGTACTGTTCGGAGCACCGTTTGACTCCACCACGTCATTCCGCCCCGGTACCCGTTTTGCCCCGCATGCCATCCGCTCCGAGTCATTCGGACTTGAGACCTACAGCCCCTGGCTGGACCGCGACCTAGAGGATATAAGCGTGTTTGACAGCGGTGACATTGAACTCTGCATCGGTAGTGCCGATAAGGCCCTTGACCAGATATCGGAGCGTACCGCCACCATACTTAAGGACGGCAAGATTCCGTTCATGATAGGAGGTGAGCATCTGGTAACGCTTGGCGCATTCCGTGAGGTATTCAAAAAATACCCCGACATACACATAATCCACTTTGACGCCCATACAGACCTGCGTGACGACTATCTGGATGTGAAGCTCTCACACGCCTGTGTAATCCGCCGCTGCCATGACCTGGTGGGCGACGGCCGCATACACCAGTTCGGAATCCGTTCCGGCGAGCGTGCCGAGTGGCGTTGGGCCCGCCAAGGCCACACTGACCTGCATCCGTTCAGCTTTGACGGACTTGCAGAGACCGTGAAGGGACTGGGTTCCACGCCCGTCTATTTTACTATAGACCTGGATGTGATGGATCCCTCAGTATTCCCCGGCACAGGCACCCCAGAGTACGGAGGCGTTACATTCATTCAGCTCTTTGAGGCATTAAAGACCGTATGTGGCGGTTGCAACATAGTAGGCCTTGACGTAAACGAGCTCTGCCCGCCTTACGATCAGACAGGAGCGTCTACAGCCGCTGCCTGCAAAATAATTCGTGAATTACTATTAAGCATCAGATAAAATGGGAAAGGTATTGGTTATAGGCTGCGGAGGTGTAGCCCAGGTTGCGATTCAGAAATGCGCCCAGAACGACGCAGTTTTTGACGAGATTTGCATTGCCAGCCGTACGGTTAGCAAGTGTGACGACCTTAAGAAGAAGATTGAGGCCCAGGGTAAGAGCCGCTCCAAGATTACCACAGCTAAGGTGAATGCTGACAGCGTGGATGAGTTGATAGCCCTGATCAAGAGCGTAAAGCCCGATGTAGTACTGAACCTGGCCCTGCCGTATCAGGACCTGACCATCATGGATGCCTGCCTGGCATGCGGCGTTCATTACGTTGACTCAGCCAACTATGAGCCCGAGGATACCGAGGATCCCACTTGGCGCAAGATTTATGAGAAGCGCTGCAAAGAGCAAGGTTTCACCGCCTATTTTGACTACTCCTGGCAGTGGGCATACCAGAAGCGTTTCCAGGATGCCGGCATCATGGGTATTCTGGGTACCGGATTTGATCCGGGCGTAACCAGCGTATTCACGGCATACGCACTCAAGCACTATTTTGACCAGATTGATACCATCGATATCCTGGACTGCAACGGCGGTGACCACGGTTATCCCTTTGCAACCAACTTCAACCCCGAGATCAACCTGCGTGAGGTATCGGCCAACGGTTCATACTGGGAGAACGGCCACTGGGTAGAGACCAAGCCCATGGAGATAAAGCGCGAGTACAACTTTGAGCAGGTAGGTATGAAGGATATGTATTTGCTTCATCATGAGGAGATTGAGTCACTCGCCAAGAACATTCCCGGCGTAAAGAGAATCCGTTTCTTCATGACATTCGGCCAGAGCTACCTTACTCACATGAAGTGTCTTGAGAACGTAGGTATGCTGCGCACCGACCCCGTTATGTTTGAGGGCCGTGAGATTGTTCCCATTCAGTTCCTCAAGGCTCTGCTGCCCGATCCCGCATCGCTGGGCCCGCGCACAGTAGGCAAGACCAACATAGGCTGCATCTATACCGGTACCAAGGACGGCAAGAAACGCAGCATCAAGATATACAACGTTTGTGACCATCAGGAGTGCTATAAGGAGCTGGGCTCACAGGCCATCTCTTATACCACCGGTGTCCCCGCCATGATCGGTACCGCAATGGTTATGACCGGCACATGGAAGGGCGCAGGCGTGTTCAACGTTGAGGAGTTTGATCCGGATCCCTACATGGAGGGCCTGAACAAGTGGGGCCTGCCTTGGGTTGTGGATGAGAATCCCGTACTTGTAGACTGATTCTTCTGATGGACGTAAAGCAACTGCATACACCGTGTTACGTCATTGACCGTGACCGCCTGGAGGCTAACCTCAAGGTGCTGCGCGGCGTAATGGACCGTACCGGCTGCCGAATCCTGCTGGCACAGAAGGCGTTCAGCTGCTATGCCGTCTATCCGCTTATATCACAATATCTCTGTGGCGCAACCGCAAGCGGGCTCTTTGAGGCCCGCCTGTGCCACGAGGAGATGCCCGGTCGTGAGAATCACATATTCTCTCCTGCGTTCCGTGAGGAGGATATGCCGGAGATCCTGAAAATATGCGACCATATTGTTTTCAATTCCATTAGGCAGCTTGAATTGTTTGGCTTTAGAGCCAAGGAGGCTGGGCAGCAGGTTGGCTTGCGTATCAATCCGCAGATTTCTACCCAGCCGGCTGAGCATGCAATCTATGATCCTTGCGCTCCCGGGAGTAGGTTGGGTGTAACTTTGGCGGAGTTCCTTGATGTACCTGCTGAGTTGCTTTCTTTGCTTGATGGCCTCCATTTCCATACTCTCTGTGAGCAGAATTCCGATGATCTGGAAATAACTCTGAACGGCTTTGAGGAGCAGTTCCGTGAGTGGCTCCCGCAGATGAAATGGGTAAACTTTGGCGGCGGACACCATATTACCCGCGCTGATTACGATATTCCGCGTCTGGAGCGTTGCATCAAACGTATGAGCGAAGGTTATGGCCTTATGGTCTATCTTGAGCCGGGTGAGGCAATCGCCCTCAACGCCGGTTATCTGCATACCCAGGTGCTTGAGGTGCAGCATCACGCAGGAGCAATGGATATCGCAATCGTGGATACATCGGCCGCATGTCATATGCCCGATGTGCTTGAGATGCCTTATCGGCCTCCGCTCAGAGACAGCGGTCAGCCTCAGGAAAAGAAATACACCTACCGCCTGGGAGGCCCCACATGCTTATCGGGCGATATAATAGGGGAGTACTCGTTCGATACCCCATTAAAAGAAGGTCAGACCCTCATATTCGAGGATATGGCCATCTACTCCATGGTCAAGAACAACACCTTTAACGGTATGCCCCTGCCGTCAATCTACCTTAAGCAGGGTTCAGACTACACTCTGATCAAATCCTTCACTTACACTGACTTCAAGTCCCGCCTTTGACACAGAAGGATCAGTTCCCTGTGTTACACGTGAGCAAAAACTATGAATTAATCAGAGTTTATATGATTTTTTTATAGTTTTGATTATATTTGCCTCAAAAATAATGGCAGTAATTGCAATGAAAAGAAAAATTACACAGCAACTTATAGACTGGAAAAACAGGCCTGACCATAAGCCTCTCATCCTGCAGGGTGCCCGTCAGGTTGGTAAAACATACATTCTTGAAGAATTCGGGCGCCAACACTATAAGAATTATATCAAGGTGAGCCTTGATCTGGTTCCTGATGTTCGCAATTTCCTTAAGGACAATATCAATCCTTTGGAAATAATCGCTTATCTGGAAACATTGTACAATGTCAGGATTATCCCGCATGATACACTTGTCATACTGGATGAGATTCAGGACTGCAAACGGGCGCTGCTTGCCCTCAAATATTTCCAGGAGGATTATCCACAGTATGATGTCGTGGCCGCAGGAAGCCTTCTGGGTGTTGCCGTCAATCAGGGAAACAAGCCGGATCAGGAAGAAACTCAAGAAAAGCAGGAAGAAGAGTTTTCATATCCGGTAGGTAAGGTCGATGAGTTGCGCCTTTACCCTATGGATTTTGAAGAGTTCCTGTGGGCTATGAATATGGATGTTCTGGCTGAGGATATCCGCACTCACTTCAATTCAAATGAGGCAATGCCGGCTTCAGTTCATCAGTTGGCTCTGGATTATTATCAGCGGTACCTTATAATTGGAGGTATGCCTGAGAGCGTAGGAAAATACGTTGAGACCCACAGTTACCTTGAGTGCCGTACTGTACAGCAGTCCATTCTGCTTGGTTACAATGCCGATATGGCCAAATACGCCAAACCGGGAACCACAGTCAAGATCAGAGCCTGCTTTAACTCCATTCCTGCGCAGTTGGCCAAAGAGAACCGCAAGTTCCAATACAAGCTTGCGCAAAAAGGCGGTACTGCCAAGATATTCGGTGAGGCAATAGAATGGCTCATCCTGGCCGGGGTAGTCCACAAGTGCAAATTGATATCCCATGGTTTCATTCCCATCTCGGCACAGGAAGATGACAGTGATTTCAAGATCTATATGTCCGATATCGGCCTACTTAACACAAAAGCCCAGATGCCTGCCCAGATGCTCCTCAATTCCATTGAAACTGATAACACCTTCCTTGGTTCCGTAGCAGAGAACTACGTTGCTCAGGCTCTCTCTGCCAACGGCATTACGCTCCGTTATTGGAAAAACGATAATACTCAGGAGGTGGAGTACATCCTGCAGGATGGTATGAGTGTCATTCCATTGGAGGTCAAGAAAGGCAGGAAGGTTGATGCAATCAGCATGAACAATTTCAAGAAAACCTACAAGTGTCCTTTTGCTTACCGCATATCAGGAAAAAACTTCGGGATGGCCAATGATATAAAGTCAGTTCCCCTTTATGCTGTTTTCTGCATTGAGGCTAGAGAATGACACAGAAGGATCAGTTCCCTGTGTCATTCGTAGAGGTGGACCTTTAGCTTAAAAAGTAAGGCGGACGCTTTCGCGCCCGCCACATACCTTTGTCGGACTATTGTAGTCACCAATCAGAGCATTTGTGCAGATTTCCTGTCCACCTTGCCGCACAGCAATATGCTAACGGCTGCTACGGTGGCTGTCAGTATGATTACGGTAATCATGAATAAAATAGAGACAAACTATTGCATGCATCCGGCAATTTGTTCGTATATTTGTATATTTTTCATTATGTAAATTCTTGTACAAAAGGACTATAGAGGTAAAAACTGTAAAATTTGATAAGTGACGCAAAGTGAAAGACGCAAAGTGAAACGACCCCAATGCGTCACGTCATGTATTTGATTTTTAAATAATTAAACAAATATCAACATGCAAAGAAGTAAGTTTCTATTGATCTTTGCCTTGTTCTGCGGCTTGGTGCAGGAGGGTTGGGCACAGATTACTTTTCCCATCGTCTATGACGACGTGTGGGACGGTTCTTCGAAAACGAAGCCGGTGTATGATGTCGGCAGTGGCTATGTCATCATTAACCGTGCATCAGAACTGGCTTATATACACGAGCATTGGACTGATGCCTCTGGTGACGGTGATTATGATAAGAAATATTTCAGGCATAAGTATTTGCTCAATGCAAACATTGACATGGGAGATGCTGTTTCGTGGACACCTTTGGACAAAGACTTTGTCTCATCATTCGCAGGTGAATTTCATGGTGAAAATCACACCATTCGCATACACATTTGGGGGACGGACGACAATAATCAAGGTCTTTTTGCCACTAATGGCGGCAAAGTGCAAGATCTTCATTTGACAGGCAAAATAGAAGTCGGGAACTGTAAAAATGTAGGTGGAATTGCTGGGCAGAATTTCGGAGTCATCAAAAACTGTTGGGTGAGTGCCGACATCAGTTCATCCAATAGCTATTTGGGTGGCATTGCCGGGGACAACGCCGAAAGTGATAACGGTAATGCCGGAATAATAGAGTACTGCTGCATGACGGGTAATGTGACGAACACCGGAGGAAATTCCTATGTGGGTGGAATTGCCGGGAAAAGCGGTGATGGAAATGGAGCAAAGACAGAGCTCCAGCACTGCACTTTCTACGGCACCGTGTCGGTGAACCACGACCAGCGCGATAAATACTTAGGTGCTGCATACGGAACTGTGCAGGATTTGTACGACGCATTCAACCAGAACGAGTACAACAATGCCAGCGGCATGGGCCTGTACCGCCAATCTATCAGTTATCCCTACGCCATCAACGTCAACATTGTGGGAATCGGCACAGTCACGGTCAGTGCCGGTGGCGAGACTGGCATTACGCGTTGGCGCCCCGGCGAAACCGTCACGCTGACAAGGGAGTTAATCCCGGTGAGTAGTGTCACCGTCACCGATACCAGTGGCAACAACGTTTCTGTTAGCGGCAATGAGACAAGCGGCTATACCTTCACAATGCCGAACAAAAGCGTCAACGTAGCGTGCGTCTTCGACTACGCCAACTGGCCCACGCAGGGCGATGGCACCGAGGACAGCCCATACCTTATCAGCAGTGCTGAGGACTGGCTCTTCTTTGCCCACAACGTCACCCTCGGCCGCTCGTACAGCGGCAAGGTCATCAGGTTGACCGACAACATCAACGTGAATGTGTCGGTGGGCAGTTGCAATGCAGCCAACGATAACGATTACAAGCCTTTCAGCGGCACATTTGACGGCTACGGCCACACACTGACCGTTAACCTGAGCAACCAGAGCCGCTTCGGTGCACCGTTCAAGTGCATCGAGAATGCTACCATCAGGAACCTGCGCACAGCAGGCACAATCGACGGGACGGGCAATGATAACGGCAAGTTGCTGTCAGGCTTAGTGGGCATCAGTTTTGGCAACACGACCATCACCGGGTGCATCAGCAGTGTGACGCTCACCACAGACTTCGGAGCCCGAGGCTATATAGACGCTGCCCTCGCTGGCTTTGTGGCCGGTACTGCAGGCGGCAGTCTTACCGTCAGCGGCTGTGTGTTCAACGGCTCGATGACGGGTGCTGGCAATCAGCGTTGCGCCGGAATCTCTGGCTATGAGTATTCCGATGTCGGAAAAGGTTACACCACTACTTCCATAAGCAACAGCCTCTTTGTCCCCGCCACGCTGACCGTCTCCACCATAGATGACGGCTATACGAAGACTCTCACCCGCGACCCCGATGCCATCATTACCAACTGCTACTACACCCAGACCCTCGGCACGACGCAGGGCACCGAGGCAAGTACGCCCACCGGCGACCCTGGCAACGTCGGTGACTTGGTGGAGGACTATGGCTTGGTAAAGGTATACGAGAACGCCATCTTCTTCAACGGCAAATACTGCGTGGTTCCCACTGCCACCACCGTCATCCAGCCCAAAGACGAATGGGATGCCGTCTGCTGGCAGACGCAGACCGCCCAGACAGACTGGACACCACTTAGTGCAGGCTCCACCACGGGGCAGACGCTCGGCAGCGTAGGCACCACGACATACTATTACATCACGGACAACCTCAACATCACCAACAGCAACGCTGGCGGCAGCGGCCTGACCGTCCGGGGCACGGTGTTTCTCTACATCCCCTCCGGCAAGACGCTCACCAGCACAGGTGCCAATGCCAGCGGACAGACGGGCGCAGGTGCCGGCGTTGAACTGACGGAGGGCAACACGCTCAACCTAATCGGTAGCGGCACGCTGAATGCCACGGGCGGCAATGCAGCCAATGGCGGCAATGGCGGCAGCGGCGATGATGCATTTCTGATTTCTGGTAATACCATCCTCGGCGGCTCCGGTGGAACCGGTGGCAATGGCGGCGGCGGTGCCGGTGCAGGCATCGGCACACGCGGTGCGAATGGCGGCAGTGGCGGCACAGGCGGTCAACGCACTGGAAGCACTGGAGATGAGAAGACACAGAAAGGCGTTGATGGCAATGCCGGCAGTGTCGGTAGTACTGCGGCTGCTATGGGTAACCTCTATGTGTACAAGGTATTTCAGCAGACCGAAGCCATAACGGTGAATGCCACTGGTGGCTCTGCAGGCTCAAACGGCACTGGTGGCAATGGAGGCAGAACCGCTTCCCAGCACCCCGGTTCGATTGTATATATGGCTGCTGGTGGTGGTGGCGGCGGTGCCGGCGGCTTCGGCGGCGCAGCCAGCAACATCGGCACCGGTGGCCCCGGCGGTGGCGGCGGTGGCGGCGGTGCCGCAGGTAACGTGGCATGGGTGCTTTACTCCGGAACCCTGAATGGTTACTACTATGCAGGAGCCAAAGGCGGTAAAGGCGGCACCAATGCTAATGGCAGTTCTGCCCCCGATGGTGCTCAGGTTTTCTTGGACAATCCTAAGCATGCCGATCAACAAGGAGACGGCCTTAGAGCTTCTGCTGACGACTATGACGATTGTGATGGCTGGGAGAACGGCAACGCCTGGCATGACGGCGGGGCTGGCGGCGGCTGTGGCAATGCCAGCAGCGTCGGCACAGTCCAACGCGTGTGGGGCTCGCTGGTGCTGGGCAGCGGCACTGAGAATGCCCCGTACCAAATCAAGTGTACCGCCGACTTCGACCAGTTGGCTGCCAATGTGAACGGCGGAACGACCTACGCGAACAAGTATTTCGTTCTGGTCAACGACATCAGCGTGACTACAATGGTAGGCACGGGCGATGCCGACTCGTTCCAAGGCACCTTCGACGGCAACGGCAAGACGCTGACCGTTGACTACAACACCACCGAGAATAACACCGCACCGTTCCGCCACGTGAAGAACGCCACCATAAAGAAACTGCACGTCACGGGCACCATCACCACCAGCGCACCATTCGCCGGCGGCATCGTGTCAGAGTCGCACGGTGCGCTGACCCTCACGGGTTGCGTCAGTTCGGTAGCCATCCATAGCAGCAAGAGCGGCGACGGTACCCACAGCGGAATAGTCAGCGTACTGAGCGGAAGGGGCAACACCATCCTCATTGACGGCTGTGTGTTTGACGGTTCCTTTGCCTCCACTACCGGCACTGTGGGCTGCGGCGGATTCGTGGGTTGGGGAGTATATAACAAGCCTACCATCAAGAACTCACTGCTGAAGCCTAGTAGCGTCGATGCAAATATGATGGGCAGCAACTTCGCCCGCTGGCACACGGGCGATGAAGGCATTTACGAGCCTACCATCATCAACTGCTACTACGTTGCCACCAACAACCTGCCCACCGACCAAGGCATGGAGCCCGTCATCCTCAACAACACTCCCAGTAACCTTGGTGAACTGGTGTCTGATTATGACATGGTAAAGGCATACGCTAACGGCATCCTTTACGACGGCAAGTACTACATGTCATTCGTCAGGATCAGCCTGGCCGACGATGCCGACAACAGCACGGCCATCAGCGATGCCGACAGTTACTTTGCCGATGTGACGCTTCAGGGCCGCACGCTCTACAAGGACGGGGATTGGAATACACTCTGTCTGCCGTTTGACCTGACCGTGAGCGGCAGCGTGCTGGACGGTGACAACGTCAATGTGATGGTACTGGATGATGCAAACTCAAATCTCACCGGAACCACTCTTACGTTGGACTTCGCCGACGCTCCTGCCACCATTCCCGCCGGCACCCCGTTCATAATCAAGTGGGGTGCAGAGGGCGATGACATCTCGGCTCCAGTGTTCAATAATGTAATTATCAATGCACAGGCTTCGACCAGTGTTGGTTTTAACGGCGGTCAGTTTGTAGGCTGCTACTCACCGTTTGAGATAACTAACGATAACATAGGTGAGATAGTCTATCTTGGTGCCAATAACATAGTAGGTTACGCAGAGGCTCCCAGAACGTTGCGTTCCTGCCGTGCCCACTTCTATCTGCCCGAACCACCTTCCGGTAACCGTGCTATGATGCGTGCCGTTGTCAGATTCCACGGCTCAGACGGCACCACCACCGTAGTATATGATATCCCGAGTGGTGCCGGCAGTAAGTCCATGCTTGAAGGCTGGTACACTATAGACGGCCGTCAGCTACAGGAGGAGCCTACAGAGAACGGCATCTATCTGTATAACGGTAATAAGGTACTAATCAATGAAAGGAGGTAATCACTATCACTATGAAAAAGAGACAATATACAAAACCCTCAACTGATATAATTAAGCTGTCAAACACCACCAGTCTGCTGCAGGCCAGCAATTTGGATAGTAACATACCCTTAGATTGGGGCGTTCCCGTTTTTGACCGCTAAATGTGACACAGGGAACTGATCCTTTTGTGTCATCAGTAGATGTGGAATTGGGGACTGTCCCCAATTCCACATTTTCACAGCATCGTTTTACTTAATATTGTAGATGACTAAAACAGGATTGGATTCCATGGTCATGTCAGGGAACTTTTTCCTGAGCGTTTCATCTTTCTCAATATCTTCATAATCAATTACATCGGCCAATCTGCCGTTGTAGGTGTGATGTGCATAAGGGAACAGGTCGTTTAAAGAATTGTCTTTGAGATATTCAGACATGTGTAACCTGTAAAGATGGTTTTTCTTATTGTCATAGAAGACCGTAACCCATACGTCCATATTGAAAAGAGTAACGCTCATGAATCTCTCTGTCTCGCAGAATAGAATCTTTGAGTATTCTCTATCCATATTATCCCATAGTTTGCTCATTTCCATTACCTCACGTGGCATCACAATATCCGTATTGATCTTGAATGCGGGACGGAGCGAATCATTCTCAAAGTGATAAATGATATTGCTATCCTCTAATCCACGACAACTGATTACATCATTATTCAGGTGAATAAGAAATGGCTCTTCGTGATAGACGTGTTTGAAGTAAGCTGGTATTTCAAACAATGTTCTTATGACATTCCCATCATTGTCAATCTCAAACAGTCCTTTAATGGCGACATCCTCATAGTTGAATAAAAGATAATGCCCGTTGGATAACGCAGCAAAACTACATATATATTGACTTATAGGGATTTTCTTTACAAAATCGCCGTTGAATGAGTATTCATAGATGCTTGCTGTCTGCAGATCATATATACTGACAATCTTCCGCTCTTCCTGTATATCATAACATTTCATGGACAGATATTCTCCGTGTCCACGGCCTATTTTGTTGATTCTCCTTACATACTTTCCTTGGTAATCAAACAGATACACTCCGCTATTATATTGAATGAAAATATAATCGCTGGCACATTTAATATTCATGCTGTAGCCTATGTAGCTTTCCAGAACAGAATCATCAAGTCTGATGGTGTCAATAGACTCTATGTAGTCAGAAAATACAGGTTTGTCTGTCGGGGTTTCATTAAGCAAGGGCGCTTCAATGATGATTCCGTCAAAATCATCGGTTTGAGCGCTCTGGCTCTTACAGGAGTAAACCAGCAAGGCCGATAACAGGGCGGCCGAAAAGGACAATTCTAGTTTCATAATACTCTCAGAAATAGGATTTTACTGCGTAAAGATAGTTGTTTTTGCAGGGAGGGAGCCAAAGGGGACGGTTCTATTTGGCCCCTTTTTGAAAAATGGGGCCAAATAGAACCGTCCCCTTTGGCTCCCTCCTCTTCAGATGCGCGGAGTGCGGATGATGTAGAGGATGCGGGATATCAGGTAGTTGAAAGTGCTCCAGAATAATACCGCGAAGGCACTGGCAAGGGGTGAAGTTATGTATCTCCAGATGCTATCAATAGAGTTAAGATCTTCTCTGGTAATGGGCTGACCACTCTCAAACTGTTGATATATCAAATCATAAAAATCAGTATAATGGCCCTTCTGGAACTCATCGAACACCTGGATCATAGCGACAAAGAAACAGAGGAATCCGAACACCATTATTATGCTTCCCAGTGAGTGCAGCTTGGCGGGATACTTCCAGGCAATATAGCAGATGGCAATCAACAGCAATACGGATGTTATGGCTGTGAATGCAGTTGTGTGATACAGTATAAACCCCATGTTTGAGGCATACTGATTAATGCTAAGGCTGATTAAAGTATTCATAGCGCTTGTCTGTATAAAGGTTGATTAATGGCCCGGTTTCTGGATGAAACTGATAATGTGTGAAATAAAATAGATGATAAATCCGTATATTAAAGTAAAGGTCATAAGTTTTAATCCTCCACCCAATACGGAAATGCTAATGTCACCTGCTTTCCAGATATCGGACAATGCAATCATAGTGTCAAAAAGGAGGAACAGAACACAGGATCCTAATGCGATAGAGCCGATGGGACGGACCCAACGTGGAGCTTTCCAGGCGCTGAGGAATATCAGCACCAGCAGAATGGTAAGGATAGCAAGAACGCCTCCCGGTTGTTGTGCGATGATTTGTTGCATAGCGTTTGTTGTTAAAGGTTTGATGCAAAGTTAGCGGCCTATCTCCAAGGGCTCCCCATGTTTTGCCTTACAAATCCCAATTGTCGGTTTGGGGACCGATGTCAAATCCCACGTTTCGGCCCCAAATCCCCAATATCGGGCAATTGAACGGAGTTTTGCTGTGATAATATGGAGTGTTTTCATATCTTCGTGGATGATATGAGAACCCTTGTTACCATACTCTATTGGATGCTGTCCGTATTGATAGCGGCGCTGGTGGTTTCCAGTGCCGGTTACACTTTCCAGGAGTCACTGCTTATGGGCACGATGTTCCTTCCCGGTGCGCTGGGCGCCAAGTATCTGCTCCCCAAGGTCTCTTTCAAGAAACGCAGCGAGGGAATTCAGGGCGTGATATATATCGTTCTGGCAATCCTGGTGCTTGAGTATCTGCTTATAATTGGTACGAACATACTAATTGAGGACATCCGTCATGGCATCCCATTCGGATATAGTGGCTCGTACTTTCCTTATTATCAGCCTCAGCTTCCGTCCATAATGGTCAATCCGTTCTTCATAACCATATTGGTATCAATCCTGGCCATAGGCGGATCTCTTATAGACCGATGGCTCACCGTAAAGCACCCTGAGATTGAGACTCCGGTCACATTCTGCTCCATGCGCAAGAAGGTCACGCTGTTCCCAAGTGAAATCCTATATGTGGAATCATGTGATACAGAGGTGATTATCCATTCTACCGATGGCCGCTCACTGAATAACCGCACCGGCATCTCTCAATGGGAGGCGTTGCTGGGTCCCGGATTTATCCGTATTCATCGGGCTTTTCTGGTAAACGGCAAGTACGCAAAACCGGAATCACAGGACACAGTGTCTGTGGGCGATACCAGACTTCCCGTCTCCCGCAAATACCAGCCTAAAGTCAAGGACCTCATTTCAAACAGTTAAGAAATGGAACAGGAATCGTTTACAGATGATGGGTGGTATGTGGCCGGAACAGAAGGGAAGCCCTTTCTTTTGCTGTTGCCAGGTCTGGGAGTATCGTACCAGATATTCTTTCCGCTGATTGAATTGCTAAAGGAGGAGTTCCGGATTTACGCCTTCCAGGTGGATGGTTTTACTCTGGGCCGATGCACGCGGTTTGATTCCATCGACGGTCAGGCCGGGCGTGTGATTGAATTCATCCGCACTCAATGTGGGGGAAGGGTGGATTGCGTATACGGACTGTCGCTGGGCGGAAAGATACTGTCGCGTGTGCTTGAGCGCAACGAGGTCACTATTGATCACGCAATCCTGGATGCGGCACCGCTTTTGCCGCTACCGCGTTGGCTGGAGGGACCGCTGCGCTATTACCAGAGCATCAACGTTTGGACCTGCTATCACTGGACCGGGTTCTGGCGTTTTGTGTTTCACTCACACTATTTTGACGTGCTGCTTGACGAGTGCCGCAAGGTCTTTCCGTTTGGTGGACGGAGGTCTGTGCTGGACGGTTACAAATCAGTCTACACCAATAAACTTGAAGCAATATTCGGGGCCGATATCCATTTCTGGTACGGCACCAAAGAGGCATTCGTGGCCAAACCGCAGGCGGAGCATCTGCTCAGGTTGTGCCCATCGGCCCATGTCGAGGTGTTCAAGGGTATGAATCACGGTCAGTTGCTGGTGGACCATCCCGATGAGGTTGCCCGCCGCATTATTTTGACGCATTCTTAAACGACCCCTTTGCGTCACTTTTATGATTATGGAGAATTTTGAGACAGAGAGATTAAGGTTCAGGGCTTGGAGGGAGGCCGATGCAGAGGATTTGTTCCTGTGTGCATCGGACCCTGATATTGGCGAGCGTGCCGGTTGGCCTCCGCATAAGACGGTTGATGACAGCCTGATGGTGATTAAGAATATCTTTTCAAACGGGCATACCTGGGCGCTGGAGCTTAAGGAGACCGGCCACGTGATAGGGTGCATGGGGTATTATCCGTATGGAGAGAGCAATATTGAGATAGGTGAGCAGGATGTCGAGGTGGGCTACTGGATAGGTAAGTCGTACTGGAACAAGGGGCTTTGCACCGAGGCCCTGCGTGCCATGATAGACTACTGTTTCCGCAGGAGAGGGTTCAACAACATCTGGGCCGATTACTTTGTGGATAATCCCGCATCGGGCCGCGTGATGGAGAAATGCGGGTTCCGTGACACCGGACGCACCAACATCCTGAGCAAACTGTATCACAGCGACTCCCGTCCCGTCAAGATAATGATACTTGAAAACGACGCAAAGGGAAACGACCCCAATGCGTCACTTTTTTAACAATTCATTGAAAGTGTGGGGTTTGATGCCCCAGGCGGGGGCTATCAGGAGGGATTTGGGAGTCTCGGATACAAAGCGGTCATAGAAGAGGTCCCGGCGGGCTCTCTTAATGAAGGCCGATACTACTGCGGCGTATTCTTGCGGAGTTTCAAACAGTCTTATGCTTGTGTGGTCCTGCTCATACATTTGTGCCAGCGCAGTGCCTTTTACCACCTGTAGCTGATGCAGTTTGAGCGTTTTGATGGGCAGGGCCGATACGCGCTCAGCGTGAGCCATCCAGTCCTGCTCAGTCTCGCCGGGCAGGCCTAAGATCAGATGTGCTCCGGTATCTATTCCGCGCTCGTAAAGGTCATTAATACAGTCTGATGCACACTGGAATGTGTGGTGTCGGTTGATGAGTTGCAGAGTGCGGTCCAGAGTGGTTTCAATGCCAATCTCAACCAGCAGATGCGGGTGACCGGCTGGCGCCTTGCGTCCAAACCTCTGCTCAAACCAATCTGCCAGGTCCGGTTTGATGCAGTCGGGACGTGTGGCAATGACCAACCCCTTTACTCCTGGAAACCTTAGTGCCTCCTCATAGAGCTCAATCAACCGTCCGGTAGGTCCGTAAGTATTGGTATATGATTGGAAATATGCCAGATACCCGTAGCATTCACCCTTGCGGCTGTTGAACTTAACGCCTTTCTCCAATTGAGCGGTAATGCCGCCGGACAAATCATTTGCAGCGTACGATGGATTGAATGACAGGTTGTTGCAGTATATGCATCCGTCGCGGCCCAATGTGCCGTCACGGTTGGGGCATCCCAGTCCCGCATTTACCGCAATCTTGATTACCCGTCCGGGAAACACCTCGCTCAGGTAATCATTCATGGTCCTGTATTCCATCAGTAAAAGACTCTTAGTTAGAGAGTTTCTTCATCTCGTAACCCAGGCGGTGGAGCTCAATGGCGGCGCCTATTGAGAACATCACCTGGACGGTGCGGGCATAGACGTAAAATGCGCGCTTGCTTTGAGGCTCAATGTGCTCCTGGCGGATGAACGTTACGGCAGTCTGCGCGCAACTCTGCATCACAGCGGTTATCTGCTGCGCCTGCTTGCCGTCCGGCAAAAGCCCCAGTATGTCTTTCATGATGTGGTCATCCATATCATCAAATCCGTTGGGGCCAAGCAGTACGCTGTAGGGCTGGTCTTTAAGTTTGTTCCAGTCGCGGTTCCACCAGCAGGCCACAGCCAGACCTATGTATCCGGCCCAGGCAACTGAAACGGTAGGATATTCTGCAATCTCCTTAACGCCGTCGGCCATATACTCCGGCGCAAGTTCCTTCCATTTAAGGTCGATGTCATCGGACCGGAGCAATATGCCCTCAAGCATCCCGGCATCGGTGCAGATCTTGAGCATCTCCTTGCAGAGCCTGTCCTCAAACATTGTATAGTAAAGCTGATCTTCCATCAGTAAATCAGTATATGAGTTTGGTAATAAGTGTAGCTACGATGGTGCTGGTGATAACGCTCACAAGTCCGGGCATCATGAACGAGTGGTTGAGCAGATATTTGCCGATGCGGGTGGTGCCGGAGCGGTCAAAGGTTACCGTTGCGATATCGGACGGATAGTTGGGTATGAAAAAGTATCCGTAGACCGATGGCAACACGCCCAGAAGCACCGGGCCGGGAATGCCCAGGGAGTAGGCCAGAGGCAGCATGGCAACCACAACGGCACCCTGGCTGTTGACCAGTACCGATACCGCAAAGAATACCAGTGATATTGCCCAGTGATATTTGCTTACGATGCCTTCAAGGCTGTCCTGCATCTGAGGCAGGTAGTTGCCGAAATAGGTATCGGCCAGCCATGCAATTCCGTAAATGGCTATTACGGCTACCATACCTGACTGCCATACGTTGCCTATGATTGCCTGGCGCGGATTGGCCTTGGCTATTATGATCATCAATGCGGCGGCCGTTATCATCACAATCTGGATGATGATGTTCATGCCTATGGGCTTGCTGTTTACCGTGGGACGGATATCACAGCCTATAATCTGGAAGAATGAGTATAGGGTGATGACCAGAAGTGCGCCCAAAAAGATGTAAACTGATATCTTGGCGCTCTTGGTGACCTCCTTGTCAAGCACGGATGCGGTCTCACCGTACATGTACTTGTACATCTTGGGGTTGGCCTTGCGCTCCTGGAATACGGGATCCTTGTCCAGGTCCTTGCCGCGTTTGTAAGAGCAGAGTGCGGCAGCCATCAGTCCGCACAAGCATGCCGGGATGGTAACTGCAATTACTTGTAAGTTATTAATATCAAACCCGTTACTGTTGCTTATTATTACGAATGATGCCACCGCGGCGGCTATAGGCGAGCAGGTTATACCCACCTGTGATGCGACCGATGCCACACCGCAGGGACGCTCCGGACGTATGCCTTTTTTAAGGGAAATATCGCAGATGATGGGCATCAGGGTATAGACCACATGACCCGTTCCAACCAGAACCGTAAGGAAGAATGTGCACAGAGGAGCCAGGAAGGTGATGTGCTCGGGATGCTTTCTAAGCAGCTTCTCGGCAATCTGTATGAGCCAGTCCATACCGCCTGCGGCCTGCATGATTCCGGCGCAGGTGACGGCTGCTATTATGATGTATATGACATCGGTAGGCGGATTGCCCGGTTTCATGCCGAAACCCAGAACCAGAATGGCCAGACCAATTCCCGATATGGCACCCAGTGCAAGACTGCCATAGCGTGAACCTACATAAAGCGCAGCCAAGACTATGAGCAACTGCAAGATCATAACAAAAGTCATAAGCAAAACAATTTAATCAATACCTATCATCTGATGGACAGCGGGACGGATTGGGGGAACGGCATAACCCATCATCTTCTCTACGCAGAGTATGCGCAGCAGGGAGATTGGGGTAAGTTGACGGTTGATTTCATCGATATCGGCATCGGGCCCGAAATACTCCTTTACAAAAATGCTCCAGAACCGGGTGGACACATCCTTGGTGATGTGGTAGAGTTCCAGCTCCAACTCGTCGGGGATGGTACAGCATTGCATATATATTATTCCCAGGTCAAACAGAGGGTTGCCGATGCTGAACTCGCTCAAGTCAATAAGGTACTTGCGGCCCTCCTCATCAAAAATCACGTTGCCTATGTGAAGGTCACCGTGCAGGGCTGTGTTGCCATCAGGTAGGGTATCAATGAAACGGATTACGCCGCTCCTCTCCTGATCGGTCAGGTATGGGTTCTCCAGTATGTACTGCTTGCATTGGTCCTTTATGCCGGGGAACAGTCCGGGTGGGGGTGTAGTGGAGTGGAGTTTCTTGCAGATAGCGGCAAACTCTGCGGCATACTGCTCCATATTTTCCGGGTGGATGCTCAGCGCGCGTGCATAGGAGAGCTTGCCGTGAATGCGTTTGAACTGTATGCCTACACGATTATCGGGGGTGTGTACCACCTGGCCGGGCTCGGGGCAGGGCAGTCCCAAATCATATACTTTACGGGCCCTTTCATACTCATCGAGCCCCATCTGCTCCAAATTTGTGGAGTAGAGTTTGAGCAGCACATCAGGGTCATCCTTTTTAATATAACTCTCACCAAGCTTTCCTCCTCCGGAGAGCTCATAGTCCTTTAGGTCAATAATAGTAGGTTTCATAACGCAAACTTAAATAAAAATGCTGATTTTGACGCGTTCTTAAACTACCCCTTTGCGTCAAATCAGGATCTTGATACGGAACCCGCGGGTGGTGGGCTCCTGGATGATATCCTTTGCCTGAGCGCGGATGGCGTCCGGGAACTTGCCGGCGGCAAAGGGTGATTCAGTCATACCTTCCACCATGAAATCCAGGGCGGTCTCAGAGGTGAGTTCAGTGTACGTGAGCCTGAAGGTCAGGGGACGGACGGATGCCATGTGATTCTGTATCATGTCATCTGCTATGGATATTGCCTGGGCGGCTTTATCGGCTATGTTATATTTGATGCAGAAAGCGTTGATACCGGAATGCATGTCAAGTTGGTCAAACTCATCACTGCCTATCTCATAAACCAGTTTCTGGATACGGTTTACAAAAGCCTTTGTGGCACTGCGGACTGGATGCTCAAATATCTGCTCTGCCGATCCGTCTTCATATATGATACCCTCGTTCATAAAGAATATGCGGGTGCTCACGTCACGGGCAAAACGCATCTCATGAGTCACAATAAGCATGGTCATGCCCTCTGATGCCAGCTGACGTATTACGCTCAGTACCTCACCAACCATTGTGGGGTCCAGGGCCGATGTAGGCTCGTCAAAAAGTATCACATCGGGGTGCATGGCAAGTGACCGGGCTATGGCCACACGCTGCTTCTGTCCGCCGGAGAGTGATGAGGGATAGACATCAGCCTTCTGTGACATTCCCACTTTTTTGAGCAGGGTCATGGCCTCGGCACGGGCATCGGCATCACTGATTCCGAGCAGACGGATGGGGGCATAGATTATGTTCTCAATGACCGTCATGTGATCAAACAGGTTGAAACTCTGGAATACCATACCCATACGGCGGCGCAGGGCATCCAGACGGTATCCCTTGGCAGTTATATCCTGCCCGTCAAAGAGAATCTGTCCGCTGGTGGGCGGCTCCAGCATGTTGAGCGCTCTGAGCAGGGTACTCTTACCGGTTCCCGAGGGGCCGATAATGCTTATTACCTCGCCCTTGTCAATATCGCAGTTAACATCCTTGAGAACGTTTACAACGCTGCCGTCAGGATTATGGAAAGTCTTGCTTAAGTGTCTGATGCTTATCATGTTACTTTCTGATTAAGAGGAGGTTCAACAATTTGCGTATCAACCAAGCCAGGACAAAATAGATTATGGTGATGATGAGCAGAGGAATGAGTGCATCAAACGTGCGGCTACGGATAAGGTCGCTGGCACGGGTCAGGTCCTGGATAGCTATGTATCCCACTATTGATGTACTCTGCAACAGTTTGACGCAATCGCCGGCATACAGCGGAAGACCATGGCGGAGCGCCTGCGGCAGTACTATACCGGTAAAGGTCTTGAAAGGTGTGAAACCCAGACTCAATCCGGCCTCGGTTTGTCCTACAGGTACAGTGGATATGGATGAGTTAAAGATATTTCCGGCCGATGAGGCAAAGCTGAATGCAAATGTGATGATTGCCACAGACGACGCGCTCAAACCGGAACTTGCAAATACCACGTAGAACATGATGAGCAGCAGCACCAGAGTAGGGGTTCCCTGTATGAATGAACCGTATAGACCGGCTGCCGACCTAACCCAACGGCGGCGGCTGCGCAGTGCGGCACACACACCCATTCCCAGAATGGTTCCAATCAGGATTGCAAGCACGGTTATCTTTATGGTCTCCACGAAACCGTCTGTTATCAGTTTCCAGCGATTCTCCTTAATAAGGTTCATCCTGAACCGTTCTCCTATTCCGATATGTGCACGCTTGCCATGATCTGCAACTACAAATACCGGATGGCACAAGTAATAAGAATCAGTGAAATCCACGAAAGTCTTTCTCTCCTCGGTTATAAAGATGTTGCCGCCTACCATATCTACTTGTCCGGTCTGTACGGCTGTAAGGGCACCGCCAAGATCCTGTAACATTATCTCTATGGGACGCCCTAAATAATTGGCAAAACGGGTCAGCAGATCAGGGGTAAGCCCCATCCATTCACCACCTTCACCAACATAACATACGGGATCCAGATTGGCGCATACCGCACAGCGCAAGGGCTGGGTATTCTTTATTTGTCCGGCATTGGGATCGGGTACCTGGGGGCCATCCTTTGTCCAGTGTTCTATGATATCCTGTACTGGGATTGAGGCAAGGAACGTATTGAACTGCCCGGCTAACTCTGTGTTTCCTTTTTTTACGCAGTACGCAACCTCAAACAAGTCTTCTCCGTAAAAAGCTACTTTCAATCCCAAATCTTTCAGCGTACGCTCCGGAACCTCAATGTCATCGGCCACAAATACATCTGCCAGGCCCTGACGTATGGCCTGTAGGGCATCGGCTTGGGTGGCGGCAGCAAACACTTTGACATCTGAGCGTTTAGAGAACTTGTGCTCGTAGTAATTGCCTACTGCAGTACTAAGTGTCAGACCGGAAAGGTCGGCCTCAGAGTTCAGTTCAATACTCTTTTGCTTATTGCCTGAACAAGAACAACTGATTGCAAGAAGTATAATTCCAGCAATCATTTGTTGTGCAAAAGTCCTATTTGTCATTTATCAGATATTAAGTGTCAGGAAATCTGAACAGTGTTATTTAATCTCGTATTTCAAACTCTTAAGAACCGTCAGGTCCGATGACGGCCCGTACAGAATCTCATACTTACCCGGCATGGTGGCCATCACGTTGTGGTTGGTGTCAAACCACTCAAATGACTCAGAGGTGAGTTCAAACTCAACATCCACGCTGTTGCCGGCAGGAATTGACACGCGCTTGAATCCGCGCAGGGCGTGGCTGGGACCCTCTGTGTCACCGGGACGGCGCAGATAGAGCTGCACAACCTCATCACCGTCAACCTTTGATGTGTTCTTTACGTTAACCGTAACGTAAACCTTATCTCCATCCTTGCGGATCTTGGCCTTGCCGTACTTGAATGTGCTGTAGCTCAGACCGTATCCGAACGGATAGAGAGGCTTCTCTGTCATATAGCGGTAGGTACGTCCCTTCATTGAGTAGTCCTCAAAGTCAGGCAGCTGGTCTGTAGATGCATAGAAGGTAACGGGCAGACGGCCACCGGGGTTGTATGTTCCGTACAGGACCGATGCAACCGCGTTACCGCCCTCCTCACCGGGATACCAAGCCTGCAGTATGGCGTCACAGGCAGGCTCTACATCGGTCAGACCCATGGCTGATCCGCTGAAGTTTACGAATACCACCTTCTTGCCGGCAGCCTTGAGTGCCTTAACAAGCTCTGTCTGGGCAGCGGGGAGCTCAATCTTGGTGCGGTCACCGCCGCGGAATCCGTCAATGCTTACCGGCATCTCCTCACCCTCAAGTGAGGGAGAGATACCTCCTGCAAATATCACTACGTCTGCATCGGCACATGCGGCTACGGTCTTGTCAACGCTAACCTCCTCTTCATAACCCAGATCGAATGAGAGTGAGGCAAGACCGCTGCGGCAGCTGTAATTTATTACGATCTCATAGTCCTGACCGGCCTTGGCATCCAGGGTGTATACCTTACGTGACTCGGTGCTGTTACGTCCGGTTGCCACGCGGCGTCCGTTGACGCTGATTGATGCCTGGCCCTGGTTCTGCATGTAGAATGCCACCTGGCCGTCCTCATTGGCATGGAAGGTGGATGTGTAACGGGCTGCAAAGTTCTCCAGGTTTACATTGGGTGCAAAAACGGTAGCACCGCCGGTTGAGAATCTCAAAGGAGTGGCATTGTGACGCAGCACGTCGGGCTCACCATCGGCACGGGCGTTGTTCCAGTACTGGGCATCAAAGCCCTGCTGGCCGCTTGCACTGGTCTGGCTGAACAGGCTTATCAGAGCCAGTGAGTTTGATGCGTAGTCACAACCGCGCATATACTCAACCTTGGCACCGGTAGCTTTGACTGCCTCAAGCAGGGTCACGGTGCGTGAGGGAGTACCGTTGTAGTTACCCCACTGCATTACGGAGTCATTGGCGTTGGGTCCCATGACCACCACCTTATTAATTGTATTAAGGGGCAGGATGCCGTTGTTCTTGAGCAATACCATGCTCTCCTGAGCCATCTTGAGCGCCAGGGCACGGTGCTCCTTGCTGTCAACCACGCTGTATGGGATCTTGCTCCACTCAACCTGGCTGGGATCATCCATCTCGCCAAGCTCAAAACGGGCGGTCATGAGGCGTGTGATTGATACGTCTATATCAGACTCCTTGATAAGACCGTCCTTTACAGCCTGAACCAGCTGGGCGTATGAGCTTCCGCACTCCAGGTCAGTACCTGTGAGTACGGCCTTGGCTGTGGCGTGCTTGGCATCGGGCTCAGTGTTGTGATGACCCTGTGTAAAGAAGTCATTGATGGCCCAGCAGTCCGATACCACAATACCCTTGTAACCCCATTCGTTGCGCAGTATCTGCTGGAGCAGACGGTTGCTGCCGCAGCATGGCTCATCCTCATAGCGGTTGTAGGCGCACATCACTTCTTTGACATCGGCCTCCTGAACCAGTGCCTTGAAGGCTGGCAGGTAGGTCTCACGCAGGTCACGGGGTGCAATGTTCTCGGCATTGAACTCATGACGGTTCCACTCCGGGCCGCTGTGCACCGCAAAATGCTTGGCGCAGGCGTGCAGCTTGTCATACTTGGAACCGGCAGGGCCTTGCAGTCCGTTTACTACCGATACACCCATCCTGGATGTAAGGTAGGGGTCCTCACCGTATGTCTCCTGACCGCGGCCCCAGCGGGGATCACGGAAAATATTCACGTTTGGGGTCCAGAATGTAAGACCCTGATAGCGGCGCAGTCCGCCGTTCTCACTGTACTGTGCTGATTTGGCGCGGGCCTCATCACTTACTGCGGTAAATACATCCAGCAGCAGTGCATCGTCAAATGATGCAGCCATACCTATGGCCTGCGGGAAAACGGTAGCAATGCCGGCGCGACCAACTCCGTGCAGAGCCTCGTTCCACCAGTCATAAGCTTTGATTCCAAACTCAGGGATAGCTGGCGATCCGTTCTGCATAAGAGCGACCTTCTGCTCCAGCGTAAGGCGGCTCACCAGGTCGGCGGCACGATCGGCTGCCGGCAGATCGGCATTCTTGTAAGGTTGGGCGTAACAGATGACTCCCGTGAAAGCGCATACGAGCGCTGTAAAAATTCTCTTCATGACGTATTATTTGGTTATATCTAAAGTTTCAGGTTCAAATATACTACTTTTTGGTCACTCCAGACTTACGGCAGGCCAACCATAGTCCTTATAATAGCGGTAAGGCAGGTCGTTGAAACGGATATACTCGCTCAGCTGCTCGCGGCGAACGGCCTCGCGAACATCCTGGTTGGAGTGCATGTTGCTGAATATATCATAGTAGTCACGGAATATACGTTTGGCACTGGGAGTATAGCCGGCACCATCGGCCACCTGAACAAATGAAGTTACAGTAAAGGTGCCATCCTTGTAATCCAGAGTCATCATGCCGGCGTGGTTTCCGCCCGATACACACTTGAGCGTATCGCCCGCCGCCTCATACCAGTACACCCAGAAATCACCCCAGACCTGGTCATCCTCCTCATTGACAATCATCAGGGTGGGGATGCATATCTCTCCCTGCCTGTAATAGGGCGCTACCTCACTTATCAGATAATCACTTATAGCCTTGCGTACGGCCTGCTCGCGGCGGTTGATGGCTATATAACGTATGCAGTCATCCTTATGTCCGTCAAAATCCGCCATCAGCCACTCTCCATTCACCTTCTCCATAAACATCAGGTGCTGCTCAATGTCATGTGCCTCATCAAATGATCCGTCCTCCCATATCTGACGGACGTTGATGGTGGCTATGGCATGGGTGCGGTCTGTCTTCTCAACGCGGTCCACGTCATAATCGGCAATAGTGCCGCCGTTGCCGGTCACAAAGTAGTAGAGCCACTCATGGTCCAATGCCTCATGCGCGGGCAGACGGTAGAACATGGTGTCCAGTAGGGAATAGAAATCCGTGGTCATGTAATCACGTGACTTCTCCAGCAACTCATGGTCCGGGATATATTTGCAGAGTTCAAATGCGCGTTGCTCCAACTGCTTCTCTGTGTCATTGCATGCAGTGGTCAGTAGGGCAATTATGATCAAGGGAGTGATGGTATGTCTCATTTTCATATCATTATTGTTCATGATTACAAACTTACAAAAAATAGATAAAAGAACACCTCTCGGCTTTTTTTACTATGTTTGCATAATAGAACCAATTATAAATGCCTGCTTATGAAACGTTTCGGTATATTGTCTCTTGTGCTTGTATCTGTTCTGGCACTTAATTCATGTGATAAGGATGACCTGGAAAAAGGTAAGGGCGGTGACTATCAGTTCGGCGCCTCATTCCGTAAGGCCGATCTTTCCGGTGCAACTTCACTGGTACTTGCTTCAGGCAAGAGTGAAACCCGCAGTTCAATAACCAAAGGTGACGGCGGTGATGACGGTCACGACGGTCACGGCGGTGGTGAGCAGCATATCGACTACGGTTATTCCGCTCCGCTGTATAAGGTATCGGCCGATGGAAGCATGGTTGAGGTTAATTACGAGATTGAGGTTACCACAACCGGTGAGACCGATGAGGGTGAGTCATATGAACTGAAGGATTCCCTGCAAGCCAACCTGAGACTTAAGATAGAGTATATCTACGGCATAAATGACAAGTGGCTGATGCTCTATAACTGCAGCTATGACTATCCCGGTTATGAAGAACTGCCGGAAGGCCATTTCAAGAATGCACTTAGACGCCTGCTGGAAGAAGACAATAATATGAGGCGGAACTATATGGTTCGTCTGGAAGACGGTGCGCTGTTCCTGCTTGAAAAAGGCGGGCATACTCCCGGTCTAGGCAGAACGCAGACTCACACCCAGACTGAGAGTGTGGCGGCTATGGAGATGATAGGCAATGATATCTATTATCTTGACCATGGGCCAAGGTTGATAAGGATGGAGGATCGTGGCAATACATTGAATGTTGTACAGGTTCTCAGTGACAATATCTATAATGATTATATCCTGAATAATGGTTCTGTATTGGGAGTGGTTCCCAAGTTTGAGACCTCAGGCAGAGAAACTCAATTTGGAAAGCCGTCCATAGTATTCCCCGGACGTAATTCAACCGTTCAGGTAAGCGGCATAGGCCTTGATGATAGGGACGTTGAGCTGTTTATGGTAGATAATGAATACTATGTGTCAAGAAACAACGGAGCTGTATTAGATGAGATTGACTATCCTAAGGGGAATGCATACCTTATAATTGGAGAGAATGAATACCAGATGAATATAATGGAAGACAGTTCTTATTATTCCGTATATAATGTCTCTGTTCCGGCTGGTTCCAAGATTTATTTTAAGAAAGAGGATGGAGAGAAGGTACTACTTTGCAAGGACACCTACGGCGGTTATGATGTAGAAGGTGCCATTGTAGGTGATCTGCGCAATGAGAATAATCTTCCTCAAAGCTACGTACCAATGACTGTTGCAGAAACAGGTAATTATGAGTTTTATGTTAGTATTTTTAGCCAGATTTTGCTGTATGCCCCTGAAGGCTGGAGCAAGGATGTATTTCCGTCACATAACATTACATTCGGTTATGACAGATACGAGCGTGGTGACGAGGCTGCTGTCTACAAGGTTGGGATATCGGGCTATACGGCATCATTAAGTGAGGAGCCTGTATTAAGGTATATAGGCAGTAGACCCCATTTCACAAGGAACGGTAGTAACGGTCAGCAAGGTGAATCGGATTATGATACAAGGCACAGAAGGATAATTACCGGTGGAATCTTGACTTGGATAGATGAATTAGCGGACTACTATGCAGTTGTTAACCGTATTGACTTTACCACCAGGACATACAGTAAAATGGAACTCACAGGCCATTTCCCTTATGATATATCAAAATATTATGACGGTACGGCTTATGTGGCCGATGGTAACAAGGGCTATTATGTATGCACGCTTGCTGATGGCATAGAGAAATACGTGCCCTTTGATTTGTCGGTTTTGAGTCAATACTCAGACGGAATGGCTACATCACCATCTGAAGCGGTCTTTATGCCTGAAATCATGCAGTTTAAGATGACTGCTTTCATGAATGACGGTACTCAGCTTGATTTCTATGTCGATATCCAGGGCGATGATGCCGGTAAGGCTCGTGTCTATGCAACAGAAGGCAGTGGCTCCGGTATGGTCATCTCATCACTGGTACGTCTTAATTAATAAATCATAATAAGGGCATATCTATCCTGTTTTTGTGTACCTTTGCGCCCGAGTAGCGGGAAGTGTCCGCTGCAAGTGTGCTTGGAACCACTATAAAAACAAGTAGTTATGTCCTTAAAAAATGATTCAAATGGACAGCAGGGTCTGTCCGTGACTTTCGTTGTACTGGCAGTGACATTCTGTGTCTGCCTTATAACATCAAACCTTTTTGTGCCAAGGCTTTGGCGAGTTGGAAACACCTGGATGCAGCTGTCAGGCGCTGTTGTCATTTTCCCTATCTCTTACATAATCAATGACCTGCTGACCGAGGTTTACGGTTACCGCAAGGCCATGAAGGTTATCTGGATGGGTTTTGCCATGAGCGCGTTCGTGGCTCTGGCTGCAGGTCTTGTAAGTATCCTTCCGGCCCCCATCGATCCCGGGAATCAGGCTGTTGCCGACAGTTTCAACCATCTTTTCGGCCTCATCCCGCGCACCACAGCCGCATCTCTGCTGGCATTCATACTGGGCTCACACATGAATGCATGGGTGCTGTCAACCATGAAGATTGCAACAAAAGGCAAGGGATTCGGCTGGAGAGCTGTTGTATCGAGCATTGTAGGTGAACTGTCCGATTCAGTGATTTTTTACCCGCTCGCGTTCATCGGCGCAATGCCTTTCAAGACTATCCTGTCAATAATAGTAACTCAGGTGACCGTCAAGACTCTTTATGAGGTGATAATCCTGCCTGTGACTGCCTTGATTTCACGCAAACTCAAGGAGAAAGAGGGTATAGACACTTTTGACTACGACATCAAATACAATCCGTTCAAGATAAAGACCGAATAAACATGTCCCAAGACAGAAAGCAGGAGGGCTTGACCGCCCTTGGTAACAAGACAGCATATTCAAACACTTACAATCCGGATGTCCTGGAGGCGTTTGAGAATCTTAATAAGGAGAATGACTACTGGGTGCGTTTTAACTGCCCGGAGTTTACAAGTCTCTGCCCTATAACCGGACAGCCCGATTTTGCGGAGATTCGCATCAGCTATATCCCTGATGTAAAGATGGTTGAGAGCAAGTCACTCAAACTCTATCTGCACAGTTACCGCAATCACGGCGGATTCCACGAGGACTGCGTGAACCGCATCATGAAGGACCTTATCAAACTGATGGATCCCAAGTACATAGAGGTGACCGGTTTCTTTGTTCCGCGTGGCGGCATATCGATATATCCCTATGCCAACTACGGCCGCAAGGGCACCAAGTACGAGACTCTTGCCGAGCAGAGAATGTGGAATTGGGGACAGTCCCCTTTTCCACATGTCCCCAATTCCACATTTTCACATGACAAAGACTGAACTTGTATTGAGTTGGTTGGAGGAGCACGGGATAGAGTACCAGGTGCACTATCATCCGCCGTTGCCCACCATTGAGGAGGCTCTGGCTTATTGGAAAAACATAGACTCCACGCACTGCAAGAACCTGTTTTTCCGCAACCACAAGGGTAACCGTCACTATATGGCCAGTTTTGAGTGCCATAAGAACCTGGATATCCACGGCCTGGAGCATATAGTAAGGCAGGGTAAGCTGAGTTTTGCCAGCCCCGAGCGTATGGACCGATGTCTGGGCGTTGCTCCCGGATCAGTCTGCGCCTACGGCCTAATAAATGATATGAACCTGGTGGAGCACGCGGCTGTCATCGCGCCCGACGGCTCACGTGATTTTGGTCAGGTGAAAGAGGGTGTGAACCCCAAGGAACTGTTCGATAACGGTCACCGCGTAAAATACTTTCTTGACGCAGACCTCAAGAACGCCGATCGCGTATCATTCCACCCCTGCGAGAATACAGCCAGCGTTGTAGTAAGCAATGCCGGCTTTATGCGCTTCCTGGAGATCTGGGGCGGTGAGGTGGAGTGGATTGAAGTGTAAAATGTGGAAAAGGGGACAGTCCCCTTTTTCACATTTCAGCGAATTATATCCCTAATTATGTCGGTGGGGACGGATAGGGTGGTGATACCCGTTGCGTACGGTGCAATGTCGTACTGGTTGAATATGAAATCAATGGTATCCTCACGTATCTCAAAGTTCTCCGGTACAAACATGGGCTCATTGCTGAAATAGCCGTGCTCGTCAAGCTCGTCGCGGCTGCTGCATTCGGCATATTCCAGGAGTAACTGATCCAGGACCGGAATCAGTTTGCTCTCATATCCCGGTTTGAAATAGTTGTCAAGTGTCACTACGCTGCCATCCTCAAGACGATAGTTGCGGCAGGTAATGAACGTGCCGCCGTGGGCACCGCCCGTATATTGGTAGAAATTGATGAAATGACCTATTATGTCCTTGCGGTTGCCGTAATGGACCTCAGTATTAAGCACGTATTCATAGTCAATGTTACGAGGCTCAAAACCCTCCTCCTTGGCATAACGTATCTGCTCCTTGTTATCCTCTTTGAATATGTTAATCACGGAGTCTATGAATGATATCATCGCGGCACGTACATCGGTAGTACGTTTTCCGAACATGAATTCCGATATGTCCCGGTTGAAAGCGTCGGCAAATACCGTATCTGCACCGTGTGCCTTGAGTACGTGCATGTCAAACGAGCATGACGGGTGCTCCTTGCCTTGGGTGTAGGGCAGGGTCTCCTTGAATGATACATACTGGAACGCATAATCGTCACCCTTGCTACGGCAGGCGGCAAGTGACAGTATTGCGGTGAGCGCAATTATGATTTTATGGGCTTTCATATCCTTGGTTTTTGTGCGAATATACATAAAACGCAGTTCCGCTACAAAAAAGTGCAGAAAAATGGTTGCTTTGAGTTGTTTTGTCGCGAAATGTTGCTATCTTTGCACCGCTTTAACAGAAAAGCGGTATATGGTGCCCGTAGTTCAGTTGGTTAGAGCGTCAGATTGTGGTTCTGAATGTCGTGGGTTCGAGTCCCACCGGGCACCCCAAAAGAAAAAAGAGGTCATTCGGCCTCTTTTTTCTTTTGGGGTGTCCGGTGGGACTCCAGTACCTTCTTTTAGTTTGCTAACGCAAACCCGTTCACTTCGTTCACTCAGCGGCCCTCCGGGACCGCGTTCTCGCTCCAAGCATTCGCTCGCCCCAATACGTTAGCACCTGCGTGAATATCCAATACCTACGGCATTGGATTGAATGGGAGAACATGCGGATTACCCAGCCATTAAAATGGCTGGCTACCCATATCTTGTGCCTAGCGGCACAACAACATGCCGTAGGCATGGGATTAAGGTAGCCAGCCAATTCATTGGCTGGATCTTTCCAATTATAAATACATTTCCCTTTTGGTTTACAGGCGCTCTCCGCAATGCTTGCAATAATTAGCACTAAGGTCAGTCTTTTGGTTGCAGCGGGGGCATCGGCCGTTCTTGCCCTTCTTCTGGGTGGTGTCAATCATTGTGGCCGATACGATACCGGTGGGCACGGCAATGATGGTGTAACCCAGGATCATCACTATTCCTGACAGGAACTTGCCCAGTGCCGTTACAGGCGTTATATCACCGTAACCTACGGTGGTGAGCGTCACTATAGCCCAATAGATGCTGGTGGGGATGCTGGTGAACCGGGTTTGCGGGGTGCCGCTCTCCACTATGTACATTATGGTGCCCAGAATGCATACCAGCACTACCACGAACATGAAATAGACCAGAATCTTGGTAAGGCTCTTGCGTATGCTCTCCAGCAGCAGGTAGCCCTCATTGAGGAATGAGAACAACTTGAGTACCCTGAATATGCGGAACAGACGGAACGTACGCATCAGGGACAGGTATCTGAGCGGCGGGAACACAACACTGAGCAGCTGGGGCAGGGTGGCCATCAGGTCTATGATACCAAAGAAACTCAGGACATACTCCCGTTTTACAGGTGAGCAGTATACCCTGAGAATATACTCAATGGCAAAGAGTATGCTCAGTACGTATTCAAGAACGATAATTGAGGCCTTGAGTATACCTACACCGTCCAGCTCCAGGTTAACAAGGGCCTTGAAAGAGAAATCATCCACCTTGACCACGCTTTCCAATGACGCCATTATTATGCATAGCGCAATGGCAATCATTATGGCTATGTCAACAGGCTTGGAAAGCCGATCGGTTCCCTCAAACAGGATCCTGTACAGTCTCTTTTTGTCTTTGATTATAGATATCAGCTTTTTCATCTTTATTTTGCGTTTTTCCCCTCATAGTCTTTAAGTGCACGGATGGCCTTGGGGTAGAGCAGTATGATGGATATGAGCGTTCCCCACGCCATCAGTCCTACGCCTATATCGCCCATTTGCCAGACCACATCGGCCTCACGGACGGCTCCATAAATGACCGATGCCAGCAATACCGCCTGGGCTATGCGAATCACTACCTTGACACGGTTGGAGTGCTTGTTCCTGAACAGGTATATTATGCTGGATTCTGCATAGAAATAGTAGGCCATGATGGTGCTGTAGACAAAGAATATCATGGCAATCGATACGAACTGGCTGCCAAAACCGGCAAAAACGGAATCGACCGCGCTCTGGGTGAATGCGGCGTAGTTGTTGCCCAGTTCAGGGGCGCTTGCAAGCAGCATGTTGCCATCGGCATCTATTATGTTGTAGGTACCGGATGTGAGTATCATCAGGGCTGTGGCCGTGCATACAAAGAGCGTATCCACATAGACAGAGAATGATTGAGCCAGGCCCTGCTGTGCCGGGGCGTCTACATCGGCTGCGGCCGATACGATGGCTCCCGTTCCTTGGCCGGCCTCATTTGAGAATATGCCGCGCTTTACGCCCATGGATATGGTTGAACCTATTATTCCGCCGGTGATGGGATTGATTCCGAATGCCCCTTTTACAATGCTGCCCAGAACTGCAGGCACGTCATGTATGTGGTAGCCTACCACGATAAGGGCAAGTATGATATAGCCCAATGCCATGAACGGAGTGACGATTGATGCTACCATTGCTATGCGCTTTATACCGCCTATTATGACTATTCCCAGCAGAACCGCCATGATTATGCCCGATGTGAGTGTGGATACGGGGAATGCGTTATTCATGGTTGTGGAGGCTCCGTTGGACTGTACCATGGGGAGGCAGATGCCGCAAGCTATGAGTGTGATAATGGCAAATATGACTCCCAGCCTGTGTCTGCCCAGTCCGTCATCAAAGAGATTGAACGGTCCGCCGCGGAACTCACCGTTATGGCGGAACTTGTACATCTGTGACAGGGTGGATTCTACAAAGGCGGTCGATGCCCCCAGAAATGCAACTATCCACATCCAGAATACGGCTCCTGGACCGCCGAATGCGATGGCTGTGGCCACACCAACTATGTTTCCGGTACCCACTCTGCCTGACAGGGCGATGCAGAAAGCCTCAAATGATGATATGCCGTCAGCGCCGCGTCTCTTGCTGAACAGAGAACGCACCATAAGTCCCAGACGGCGTACCTGCACCATACGTGTGCAGATGGAGAAGAACAGTCCGGCTCCCAGCAGCAGTACAACCAATGCCGGGTTCCAGACAATCTTGTTAATACTTGAAACTATATCGTTCATATTTTTCCCTAATACGCGAACAGAAGGTTTAGCTCGACGAAGTCAACCGTCCCCAACGCGAACAGAACCGTCCCCAACGCGAACAGAACCGTCCCCTTTGCGTTATTTATACGGATCCTTGTTGCCCGGTTTCCACGTGCAGCCACCGGCCAGGATGGGGTAGACAACCGACGGGAAACAGAGACTCTGATAAATTGTATACTCGTTGTTCTGGTAATTGTCCAGGATATCTATGTAAGCACGCTCACGGGGTGTCCTGTTGCGGCTAATTGCCGGATAACTAGGATAGTTACGTACGTAATTGCCTGCTCCGAATACCAGTATTCCCGGACGCGGACCCCATCCCTTCTCAATAGTGTATGCACTCTCGCGGTCATGCGGCCAGTGTACCTGATTGAATCCCAGGGTAGTCATGTAGCACTTGCCCAGCGGGTTCAGTCCAAGGGCGTAGTCCATCATCTGGCTTACCACATCAATGTACTCCTGATTGCCGGTGAGCCTCCACATAAGAACTATGGGAAATGAGTATTGTCCCTGGGCCACGTTGCTGCCCCACCAGTTCACGTTGATGGATACTCCGTTGGGGTAGGCGTTCTCTTTGAATGCAGCCATCTGGGATGCAACGGTTACGGTAAGTACATCCATGAACTTCAGTACGGTTGCCGGGTCAGTCTTGTTGGCAGGGGCAAGCAGGTAACTGAAAAAATAGGATGTCAGCCAGCCGCGCTCGGCAAATATCTCCGATCCCTGATTATAGGTATCCTTCATTGTCATGGCGTCATAGGCATGCTCCTTTACATACTCGTGGCAGGCCTCATCGCCGGTCATCAGGTATTTCTCCACATTGTAATACATCTGGAATGTGGCAGGCATCTGGCGGTTACGCTCGGCATAAACCCTTTCTGATGCGCTGTGTGCCAGCTCTGCACGCTCAGCATACTCCTTGCTCTTGGCCTCGTCATAAGGCTTTATGATGCGGGCAAAATGGTAGAACAGGCCCGATGCCCAGGCCGATGTACGCGGGTCAAGCACCTCGGACCCGAACAGATGGTCCTCAAAGTCATATGTGGTAAAGGGCGAGTAGCCGTTGGTCTCGGTTCCCCATGGAATCTGGCCGTCCTCCTCCTGGAAGTATTTCCAGAACATGGTGCCCCATTCAGCCTCGTCAAGGATATCGGGAATGCCGTTGCCCTTGCCCAGTATGTTAAACTGATTGTCAAACTTATCGGGTATATTGAACTGGTCATCGGTAAAGAGGCTGGGGAATGCCTCGAACGTGGTGAGCAAGGTGCTGGGTACGTCCATGTGGTAGGTGCGGCGGTCTGCATCGCCTGCATCATGGTAACCGCCCCATGCCTGGATGGTGGGCTCATCGCCCTTTACTACCAGGCTGGCCTCATTGATGCGGTAATAGGTCTGGTAGATTGTCTCATGACAGCGCTTGGTGCGGTAGCTGAAATCAGAGTAGGGCTCTATAATCTGGATTCCGCAGCGCTGGTTGAACAGGGAGCGGAAACTGGTGTATGAGAGCTTCTGTGAGAACTGTCCGCCTACGCCAAATGGGTATGATGAACCGTAACCGTCAACTACGATCTTGTAGGGACCGCCCTCAGGTACCTGTGAGAGGTCAATGCGGTAGACATAATCTCCCGATGAACGGTCATCGCCAATCTCCACAAGACGGCCCGACGTCACTTTCTTGCTCAGTTTGGACTTCTTGTACTGATATACGGTATACTTGGGCAGGTCACCCTCAATCTTCTTTACGCCGCCGTCGCCCAGATAGATGGCAAAGTTTGCAAAACGTTTGGTAGAGAGGGCACTGTATGCAACCTGATTGGTCTTGATGGCCTCACAGAATATATCCCTGTCATTGAAATTGAAGATGTAGCTGCCGTAGGGGGTATCAATAATGTATTTCTTTCCGTTAGTGAGGGTGGGCACGGTAAGGTAGATGAAATGGTCACACTGGTCTGCAGCTGCGGCAACACGGTTCACAGCCAGTGCCGGGGTCCCGTTCACCTTCCACTGGGTGGAATCAGATATGTCCACCTCATTGACATCGAGCGTGTCACTCTGATAGAAGAGTTCAATTACATTGTTTGAGGCTGTACGTATTTCACGTAAAGTAAGCCCGGCGCTGGCTGAGAGGGTTATCAGCTGGCTCAAAAATGCGGTTAGCAAGGTTTTCATCAGCAAAATGATTATAAATGCTACAAAGATAAGATTCAAATCCTATTTTTTCCCATCAGGAGTGCCGTTATTACAGATATTAGTGCGATTTTTGCAGAAAACCTTATTCTATATGTTTCTAACCAATATCAAAACCATTTTCCGCAAGCGTGCGGTTGCAATTTTAGGGTTGTTTGCATTATCAATTCCTGTTCATTCACAGTATTTTGCCTTAACAGGTGAAAAGTCATTCTCAGGCTGGTCACAGATTACGACTAGCAAGTACAACATCATATATCCCGCGGGGTTGGACAGTCTTGGCTTGAAATATGCCGACTCTTTTGAGACCTATTACCGTCTGTTGGGTGCATCGGCCGGTTATTATCCGGGTCAGTTGTTGAATTATCCCATTCCGGTAGTGCTGCATACGCGATATCCTAAAGGAAACGGTGTTGCAGAGGTGGCACCAAGCCGAATGGAGCTGTTTACGATAGGAGATCCGTACAGCACGTTCACTAATTTGCCGTTTGACAAGATGCTGGCTATCCATGAGGGACGCCATTTGGCCCAGTTCCAGTTCTCCAGAGACGGCTCATGGGATTGGATGAAGGTGCTGTTCGGTGAGAGTTTGTCATTTTATGTGAGCCGTCTGTATGCCAATGTAGCGCTCTTGGAGGGTGATGCCGTGGTTATGGAGACTGCGTTGACCGATGGCGGTCGCGGACGTATGGCTAACTTCCTGGAGTATTACCGTATGGCACTGGACAGGAATGATTACCGTAACTGGTTCCGTTGGAGATATGGCTCACAGCGCTTCTATACCCCTGATTATTACAAGATAGGTTATATGACGGTGGCAGGAACGAGATATCTGTCACACAGATGGGACTTTACAAGAAACTATCTGTCAAGAAACACCAGAATATTCAGTTTCCATGCTTTTGAGAAGACTCTCTTTGATTACACCCATACTGACATAAACAATTCATGGAGACAGATTGCCGATGCATTCAGGACCATCTGGACTGAGGATGATAAGGTGCGCGGTCCGTTCCAGGATGTGGAGAGTCTTGTTGCAGATAACTCCAGGTTCTTTCCCACTTACAAGAGTCTGGTACAGACTGCCGACGGCCGCCTGATGGCAGTACGTTCGGATATGGATAAGACAATGGAGCTGGTAGAGATACTTCCTGACGGTAGTGAGAACCACGTGAGGTATTTCAATGCTGCCAGCAAACTTGCCTACTCAGCCGCCACAAACTGCATTTACTGGTCTGAGGCTGTTTGGGATACCCGATGGGGAATGTACGGAGATTCCCGTATCAGACAGCTCAAGGTAGGTTCAAAAAGCATACAGGACTTTACAAAGGATGGTTACTTTGTCAGCCCTGCTGTGTCGGCCGATGGCAAGACCCTGGCCGCTGTACAGCTCTTTGAGGACGGAACAAGCAGTGTGGTAATCCTGGATATGAATGACGGCCATGTAGTCCGTTCCATCCGTCCTCTTGCCGGTACAAATGCCAGGGAGGTGGCATTTCTGGCCGATGAGGTGGTATTCACCGCAATGGGTGATGACGGTACAGGCCTTTATTCCACAGATTTTGACAAGGTAAAGGTTCTGGTGGAGCCTGCCATATTGCTGACCCGTGGCCTGATATCACATGATGATGCCGTCTATTTCACGTCCGATAGGAACGGTACCGATGAGATATACTCATACTCGCATGCAGAGGGCGTCAGACAGCAGACTAACACCAAATACGGTGTGTCAAATGCATTCTTCAAGGATGACAAGCTCTGTTTCACGGCATTGACCCCTAATGGCAGAATGCCGGCAACGGTGCAGGAGCCATTAGGCAGGAGCGTTGATTACGGTGACCGTTACACCTATCCCATAGCCGAATTCCTGTCAAAACAGGAGAGCGGCATTGAGCGTTTCCCGGTATTGACTGAACATGGTACGCCCCAGAAGCATTCCGGAATGGACGGACTCATGATACATTCATGGATACCGCTATATATTAACCAGGAAGGTGTCATGGTAGGATCGGAGTCATATCTTCCTGCTGAGACATCATCTCTGGGCTTTACGGCCTATTTCCAGAACATGCCTACCACACTGAGCGGTAGCCTGGCGTTCTCTGTTACCAGTGACCCGTTCCAAACAATCGACAAAGAGAAACAGACCTCAACGCATTATCTTCTGCCGGGACTGCATCTCAAGATGAATTATAGCGGTCTCTATCCGGTGTTTGACATAGCTTTTGATATGGGTAAGAGATACTCGGCCGATACATTCTGGGGTTACATCTATGAAGATGGAATGGATAAGTATAAACTGATGAGCCAGAAATCCCAGGATGGCGGCATCTTTATGGGCGGACGTGCAACCGTCTCTATCCCTCTTTATTTCTCATCGGGCGGATGGAACAGGGCGGTTCAGCCGTTTGTAGGTGTCCAGACCAGCACGGATATGGTCGCAGCCGAATACCGCACTCTCAGACTCAGTGAAGTTGATGAAAAGACATACAGCCCCATTGAACCTGTCAACACCGGTCTCTATCCCACAACCCGTATGATTGCCGGCTTGTCTGCAGATATCAGCCTGGATGTACCTCAGTCATGCATCATTCCCAAATGGGGTATAGGTGGCGGCCTGCAGTATTCAATGAACTCATTCGCCAATTCATTCTATGCAATGATTTATGGATATCTGCCCGGTTTCATGTCCACTCACGGCATCGCGCTCAGTGCCAGTATGCAGAAAAAGAATATGAAACTGCATTCCACCAAGGCCGATGTGTGGTCATTTGACATGTATGACATGACTCCCCGCGGTTATTACAACTCCGATGCCTGGGCCCGTATAAAACTTGACTATACTGACACCTATCACTTTACTGCCGATTACGTGTTCCCGCTGTTCTATATGGATATGGCGATAGGACAGTGCATCTATGTAAGGAACATGGAGGTGAATCCCTTTGTGGACTTTACCTATGCCAGCAAGCCCGGAAGGTCCGACCATATGCTGAGCACAGGAGTTGAGATGCTGTTCCGCTTTGAGAAACTGTTCTTCATGACCGGAACGTCAAGACTTGGCGTGAGATACAGTTATAACGATGATACTCTGGGTGATATGATTGATCGTCAGAGAATGATGACATTGCAGGCTGTAGCAGGTATCACATTCTGATTACCTGTCAGGCACTACTATAAAATCAGGACGGACTGTGCGGTTAGGATGAATATCGTAACCGCGCAGTTTTGTTATGTTTCCTATCTTGATGAGACGGGTGGTTACGGCAAGCCCCTGAAAGGTGTGCGGGGCGCTCATGTTTGATATGTAGTTGCCCAATGACCAGACCGTAAGACTGCTGCCGGCAGAGTAACGGTGCGGCAGTGTACGGACCGGCTGCACTACATGGGGGTGGCCTCCGATGATATGGTCCACACCTATGCTGTAGAGCCACTCCTCAAGCGTTTTCTGTGATTTGTCAGGCTCCAGCCGGTACTCGGTGCCCCAGTGCATGCAGGCTATGATGCAGTCTGCCTTAAGCTGGCGGGCGCGGATGACATCGGCCTTGATCTGTGTGGTGTCTATGTAGTTGACAATGCAGGGGGCTGCCACGGGAATGCCGTTGGTGGCGTAGGTGTAGTTGAGCAGTGCTATGCGCATGGAGTTCCGCTCAATGATATAGGGGTAAAGTGAGTCGCGCTCGGCCAGGTCACGGTATGTGCCCAGATGCGGTATGCCCAGACTGTCCAGCACATCCAGAGTGCGTACAAGACCGCGGGTGCGGCGGTCCAGGCAGTGGTTGTTGGCGGTCAGGAATATGTCAAAACCTGCATCACGCACGGCTGCTGCAAGCTCATCGGGTGAGCAGAACTGGGGGTATCCGGAGTAGGGGACGCCGCCCAGAGTGGTCTCAAAGTTGCATACAGCAATATCGGCTGCCTCAATCTCAGGGGTGACCTGGGTGAAACAGCCGGTATAATCATATGTGCCGTCTGCACGGAGAGCGGCTTTAAGCTGGGCCTCATGCTGCATTATGTCTCCGGCAAAGTAGATGGAGATACTGTCTATGGTCTGGGCCGATGCACAAACGGTGCATACAAACAGCGCCCCGATCAGAGTGGTAAACCTGGCAGCACGAGCCATCGCGGTTTACTTGTAGATTGCTTTCTGGCCTGCAAGAAGGGTGTTCTTCATAAGCGAGCAGATGGTCATGGGGCCAACGCCGCCGGGAACAGGGGTTATGAAGCTGCACTTGGGAGCTACCTCATCAAACTGGACGTCGCCGCTCAGGCGGAATCCGCTCTTCTTGGTGGCATCGGGAACTCGGGTGGTACCTACGTCGATGATTACGGCACCCTCCTTGACCATATCGGCCTTTACGAATCCGGGCTGGCCCAGAGCTGCTACAATGATATCGGCCTGCAGGCACTCCTCCTTGATGTTGGCGGTATGGCTGTGGCAAATGGTCACGGTGCAGTCACCGGGATTGGCCTTCTGCATCAGAAGGCTGGCCATGGGCTTGCCTACGATGTTGCTGCGGCCCAGCACTACGGCCTTCTTGCCGCGGGTCTCAATGTTGTAACGCTTAAGCAGCTCCATTATGCCGTTGGGTGTGGCCGATATGAAACAGGGCAGACCTATGCTCATGCGGCCCACGTTGATGGGATGGAAACCGTCTACGTCCTTGCGGTAGTCAATGGCCTCAATCACGTGCTGCTCATTGATATGCTTGGGCAGGGGGAGCTGTACTATGAATCCGTCCACATCAGGATCGTTGTTGAGCTCTGCGACCTTAGCCAGCAGAGTCTCCTCTGTGATGTCGCTCTCGTAGCGGATAAGGGTTGACTTGAATCCGCATACCTCGCAAGCCTTGACCTTGGCTGCAACATAAGTCTCAGAACCACCGTCATGACCTACCAGTATGGCGGCCAGATGGGGGCGTTTTTCACCTCTCTCTACCATTGCGGCCACCTGGGCTGCAATCTCCTGTTTTACCTGTTCGGCAACAGCTTTACCATCAATTAATTGCATATATTGAATGTGTTTATCTTCTCATCATTGCACCCAGGTTGGGCAGTTTGGCACCGGCCACGTTTTTCATCATCTTGCGGGTCTGCTCAAACTGCTTGAGCATGCGGTTAACCTCATTAAGCGGCACTCCGCTGCCCTTGGCTATGCGGTTCTTGCGTGACTGGCTCTTGTCCAGAAGCTCGGGGTTGCTGCGCTCCTGCGGGGTCATGGAGTATATCATGGCCTCAATGCCCTTGAACGCGTTGTCATCAATGTCTATATCCTTGATGGCCTTGCCCACACCGGGTATCATGCCCATCAGGTCTTTCATGTTACCCATCTTCTTGATCTGGCCAATCTGCTCCAGGAAGTCATTGAAATCAAACTTGCCCTTGCCCATCTTTTTCTGCAGGCGTTTGGCCTGCTCGGCATCGAACTGCTCCTGGGCACGCTCTACGAACGATACGATATCGCCCATTCCCAGTATGCGGTCGGCCATACGGTCGGGATGGAATACATCGAACGCATCCATCTTCTCACCTGTTCCTACAAACTTGATGGGCTTGTTTACGACAGTACGTATTGAGAGGGCGGCACCGCCTCGGGTGTCACCGTCAAGTTTGGTCAATATCACACCGCTGAAGTCCAGACGCTCGTTGAACTCACGAGCTGTGTTTACGGCATCCTGACCGGTCATTGAATCTACTACGAAGAGTATCTCATTGGGTGAGACAGCCTCCTTAATCGCAGTAATCTCCTGCATCATCATCTCATCTATGGCCAGACGGCCGGCGGTATCGATGATGACTACGTCATAACCCTTGGCGCGGGCCTCACGGATGGCGTTCTGAGCTATCTCTACGGGCTTGTTGTTGCCCTCCTCAGTATAGACCGTAACACCTATCTGCTCACCCAGGACCTTGAGCTGGTCTATGGCGGCGGGACGGTATACGTCGCAGGCTGCAAGCAGGGGCTTCTTGGCGCGCTTGGTCTTGAGCAGACCCGCCAGCTTGGCGCTGAATGTGGTCTTACCGGAGCCCTGCAGACCGGCCATCAGAATGACTGCGGGATGTCCCTTTACGTCTATGTCAACGGCCTCGCCGCCCATCAGGGTTGCCAGCTCATCATGAACCACCTTGACCATGAGCTGTCCGGGACGCAGGGATGTGAGCACGTTCATGCCCAGCGCCTTCTCCTTTACGGTGTCGGTGAACTGCTTGGCAACCTTGTAGTTTACATCGGCATCAAGCAGGGCCTTGCGTACATCCTTCAGGGTTTCGGCAACGTTAACTTCGGTGATTTTACCTTCACCTTTCAGTATCTTAAGGGACCTTTCAAGTCTTTCTGATAGATTTTCAAACATGGACTTATTTTTAGAGACTGCAAAGTTAGTAAAAAGACTGCGACTTGCAGCCATGGGGACGGTTCTATTTGGCTCCTAGGTGCAGAATTCTTTCTGACTGCGTATCAGGGCCAAATAGAACCGTCCCCAGTGGCCCTGATCTTACCGAGGTGCCAAATAGAACCGTCCCCTTTGTGCCCCTCAGCGGCCGGAGAGGTAGAGCATCTGGCGGATTTCGTCGTTGAATTTGCGGGCGGAGCAGAGCTTCTCAAGGGTTAGGTGCATGCGGTAGCGCCAGTAGTTGTTTGAGTCGGCAGGGACGTTTATGCGCTCGGCGGCGGGATCCTTGGCGCGCAGCGAGCTGCTCATGGAGAGCCAGTCCTGGAGCGGGAATATGGCCAGCATGGAGGGTGATGCCAGATGGGCCGATATCACACTGGTGCAGGCTGCAACGGTTGCTTTCTTGGCGGTAATCACGTGGTTGGGTTCCATCTCATCCTCGATCCAGGTACGCAGCACGCTCATGTCATGCGTGGATGTGGTGCAGACTGACATGTAGGGGTAGGTGGCAGGGTCCGATACCTGGACACCCAGGGTCTTGGGCATGCGCTGAACCTCAAGAGCCATGATGCGCAGGCGGTCCATCACATCTGGAACGCAGGCGGGAATCATACCCAGATCCTCACCGCATACCAGCATATCGGTTGCCTCAATGAGTGCCGGTAGCTTGGCCATGGCCGAACAGCTCCAGAAATCATTGTTGCGGTTGTAGTAGAAGTCCTCATGCAGGCGGCGGAACGCATCCTGAGCCTGGCTGTCAAGCGCCTTGAACATGGTGGTGTCAAAAGCGTTTATACGCGGATGGTAAGTGCCCGGTTTGTGGGTGTCCTCCAGGAATAGCACGTTGGTCTGGGCTGTTCCGGCGGGTGCCTGGGCATGCAGTGCGGGGTTGAACGGGAATCCGCTGTCCCAAATCTCCTGCGGTGTGTAGGTCAGGGCAGGATTGAAACGTCCCATGAGCCCGCTGTCATATTTCAATGGAACCTCCCAGATACGGAAAAATCCCAACAGGTGGTCTATGCGGTAGGCGTCAAAGTAATCGGCCATCTTGCGGAAACGAGCCACAAACCAGGCATAGCCGTCGCGGGCCATGTTATCCCAGTTGTATGTGGGCATTCCCCAGCGCTGTCCGTCTACGGCGAATGCGTCGGGCGGGGCGCCGGCCTGGCAATCAGTATGGAACAGCTCCGGGTGAATCCAGACGTCGGCACTGTGACGGTTTACTCCGATGGGTATGTCACCTTTGAGCAGGATGCCTTTACGGTTTGCATATTTCTTTACATCTGTAAGCTGTCTGTCCAGATGGTACTGTATGAAATAATACTTGCGGATATCATTGTAACAGGCGCCTTGGGGCATGCAGAAACGGTCCAGCAGGGCTGGGGTGTAACTGGCCTCTTTCCATTTGCTGAAATCAGGTGTGCCGTACTTGTCACGCAGGTAGCAGTAGAGAGCGTAGGGCTCAAGCCATGAGCGGTTGGCACTGAAAAATGCCTTGTACTCCCTTGTCTTAAGGTGCTTGTCACCAAACTCAGCATAGAGGCGGTCCAGATAGTCGTTCTTGGCTTTCTGAACACGCTCAAAATCTATCTGGGGCAGGGCGTTGAGCTCACGGCGCAGCTTCTCCATCCGGCTAAGGAACTTGCTGTCAGATAGCTGGCCTACCATCTCCAGGTTTATGTATACCGGATTGAGCGCGAATGATGAGTTTGCGCTGTACGGGTATGAGTCCCTCCAGGTATATGTCATTGTGGTGTCATTTACCGGCAGGGTCTGGATTATGCTCTGTCCGGTGGCTGCGGCCCAGTCAACAAGCAGCTTAAGGTCTGTGAACTCACCTATGCCGAAATCCCTCTCACTGCGCAGCGAGAACACCGGTATGGCGGTGCCGGCACCCTTCCAGTGCGGACGGTTGTTATGGTGAACGTATGGAATGGCTACGGTCCGCTGCTCCATGTCACGTCCCTGGCACTCTTTCCATCGGTCTGACAGGACCAGACGTTTGGCGCCGGTGTAGGGGATGGAGTGTACCGGACCCTCCTCGCGGCGGGTTATGTTGCCGTCAGTTAGTACCATGTAGCTGTAGGTGATGTCACCAATGATGTCATCCTCCAGTTCATGGTCATAGAACCATGTTCCTGATCCGTTATTGTCCATCTCAAGGCACTGCTGTGTGCCGTCGGGCATGTTGAGACAGAGGTATAGGTTCTCACCCCAGCGGGTTATGTATTCTATCTGGAAATGTATCTGCATCCGGGCCTGATTGAATGAGTCACAAAAGTATAATTTCTTTTTGGGTTTGACGCTCATTTTGATATTCAAAAAGGATGGCTGCCACACCTTATTGACAGCCCCTACTTAAGTTATCAACAATTTGTAAAATTCAATGAATTTTTCTTTTGGGGTAATGACGCGGAAACTATTTTTGCGTATCCTGATATGACTTTTTTAAACATATTATAACACAAACCATTATTAGTCATGGATTTAAAGCAGGAAGGCATCTATGATGCCAGTACCCTAGGTGGTGGTAAAATGTTTGTGCTTGGTTGTCAGCACATGTTCGCAATGTTTGGCGCAACCGTTCTGGTTCCGCTTCTTACAGGTCTTTCAGTTTCAGCCACACTGCTTTTTGCAGGTATCGGCACACTGATTTTCCATTTCTTTACAAAGATGAAAGTTCCGGCATTCCTGGGCTCATCATTCGCATTCCTGGGTGGTTACAGTGCCGTAAAAGCAATGGGACCCAAGTTCCTTGACCCCAACTTCAACCAGTCTGTTTTTGATTCAATGTCTGAGGCTGATCAGTTAAAGTACATCGGTGAGTTTGCTCCTGCAGCCCTTACCTATGCCTGCATCGGTGTGTTCTGCGCCGGTCTGCTTTACTTTGTTCTGGCTGCCCTGTTCAAGTTCTACGGTGTACGCCGCACCATGCGTTTCTTCCCGCCCGTAGTAACCGGTCCTATCATCATATCGATTGGTCTTATCCTCTCATCAAGTGCCATCAACAACTGCCAGCATAACTGGTGGATTGCACTTCTTGCCATCGCAATCATTGTTATTTGCAACATATTCGGTAAGGGCATGATCAAAATCATTCCCATTATCCTGGGTGTTATCGGTTCTTACATCGTAGCCGCTTGCTTCGGTCAGGTGGATTTCACTGCGGTTGCCGAGGCCAAATGGTTCGGTCTGCCCATTGAGTGGAGCAACACCGGTCTGAGTACTGTGATCAATAAGCCCGACGGTGCATTCCTGACTACAGCCATCATCACTATCATGCCTATTGCTATCGCAACCATGATTGAGCATATAGGTGATGTAGCTGCTATCTCATCAACCTGCAACCGCAACTTCATAGCCGATCCCGGTCTGCACCGCACTCTTATGGGTGACGGCTGCGCTACCGCTCTGGCTGCCCTGTTCGGTGCTCCCGCCAACACTACATACGGTGAAAATACAGGCGTGCTCAACCTGACCAAGGTGTTTGATCCCAAGGTTGTACGTATTGCAGCACTGCTGGCTATAGTATTCTCATTCTGCCCCAAGTTCGCCCAGATAATCTACGCTATGCCTGTTGCAACAGTAGGTGGTGTATCTCTGGTGCTCTACGGTATGATATCAGCTGTAGGTGTACGTAACCTGGTTGAGAACAAGGTTGACTTTACAAATAACCGTAACGTGCTTATCGCAGCTCTGATACTGGTACTTGCCATAGGTATCAACTTTGGTCCCGGCAGCGTATCATTCGGTAAGATTTCTCTGTCAGGTCTGGCTGTTGCCGCTCTGGTAGGTATCATCCTGAACGCAATACTGCCCGGTAACGACTTCCACTTTACTGGTGAATACACAAGCGGTAAGCGTGCCACAGCCGAGGGTCAGGATCTGCCTGAGGACTTCAAGAAGCCTCTGCATGATGATCCCAAGTTCAACGGATAACAATTATTATTCAACAATATTCTTATTAACTCTAAAAAGTTTTGATATGAAAAAAATCGTAGCTTTTGCAGGTTTTGCCCTGCTGTCAGTTGGTGCTTTTGCACAGACAAACTTACAGGTGTTCTATGATTTCGGTGAGAACCGCAAGTACACAACAACCACTCTTGAGATGTTTAAGAGTGACAATTGGGGAAGCACCTTCTTCTTTGTTGATTACAACTACACAACTTCAGATCAGCGTAAATATCAGGATATGTATGGTGCTACAAGCACATATATGGAGATTGAGCGTGCCCTGAACTTCTGGCAGGATTCAAAATTTGCTCCTCTGAGTGCACACGTAGAGTTCCAGGCAGGTTTGTTAGGCGGTACTCTGGGCAGCACCCGTAACTGGTTGCTTGGTGCCGATTATTTCATGCACAATGCTGATTTCTCAAATACATTCACCGTTAGCCTTCTGTTGAAGCTTTACAGCAAGGAGAATGATTGCAAGCTTCCTCTGCAGCTTTCAGGTGTTTGGGGTATGAACAACCTCTTTGGTGTTGAGGGCCTCAAGTTCTCAGGTTTCTTTGACCTGTGGGGTAACTATGTTGATTGGGGTGGTGACGACAGCTTCTTCAGCTTCCTCTCAGAGCCTCAGCTTTGGTACAACGTAGGTCAGTTCTTTGACTGCCCCAACCTCCATGTAGGTACTGAGATTGAGCTTTCTGCCAACTTTGTACAGAGTGGTTTTGTATGCAACCCCTGTCTTGGTCTTAAGTGGGAATTCTAATCATTTGAAGGTCTAACAATTACATCTGATTGTTATGTCATTCCTTAAAATATTAGGTTTTGACCCCCAGAAGCATAGCGTAAGGACAGAGATTGTGGCCGGTCTGACCACATTTCTGACAATGGCTTACATTCTGGCTGTTAACCCGCTTATCTTTGGCGATCTGGAGGGCATGGGAATGCCTAAGGATTCTGTGTTCACTGCAACTGCACTGGCAGCCATCGTGGGTACTCTGATTATGGCATTATATGCAAAGAAGCCTTATGCTCTGGCTCCCGGCCTGGGCCTGAACGCATTCTTTGTATATACCGTATGCTTTACTATGGGATACAGCTGGCAGTTTGCTTTGACCGCTGTCCTGATAGAGGGTATCATCTTTATATTACTCACTGTAACCAATGTCCGTGAGGCTATCATCAACGCCATTCCTAAGGCTATGAAGAGTGCCGTATCAGCCGGTATAGGTCTGTTTATCGCATTCATCGGCCTTTACAATGCTCATATCGTTGTAGGTGGCGGCGGAACAGTTGTAGCTCTTGGTGATATCATGCACGGTACTGCTGCCGTGGCTCTCATCGGCCTGGTAATTACCTCTGTATTGATGATCCTCAAGATTCGTGGAGCTATGCTCATCGGTATCATTGCAACTTCAATAGTCGGCCTGTTCTTCCAGGAGCCGGTTGATTATGAAAACCTTGACGCTGGAATGAAGGCTGTTACCTTATTCGGAGGTGTAGTTGACAAGGTGCCGGATGTAACACCTATCCTGTGCAAGTTTGAGTGGCACAACATATTCACCAAGGATATGCTGATTGTTGTGTTCACATTCCTCTTCATCGATATGTTTGATACCATCGGTACTGTTATCGGTGTATCAAAGAAGGCCAATGCCATTAACCCTGACGGCACCATCCCCGGTGTTAAGAAGGTTCTTATGGCCGATGCCATCGCTACCGTATTCGGTGCCATCTTTGGTACCAGCACCACTACAACATACGTTGAGAGTGCATCAGGTGTAGCAGAGGGTGGCCGTACAGGTCTTACATCATTCACTGTTGCAATCTGCTTTGCAATATCTCTGTTCTTTGCTCCGATATTCCTTGCAATACCGTCAGCAGCCACAGCTCCTGCCCTTATCCTGGTAGGTTGCATGATGATGACTTCAATACTTGATGTAGATTTCAATGACTTCTCAGAGAGTATTCCTGCTTACATCTGCATGATCATGATGCCTCTGGCATACAGCATATCCGATGGTATTATGCTGGGTATGATCTCATACGTGGTTCTGAACGTTATCTGCGGCAAGGCTAAGAAGATTAACCTGATGACCTGGATTCTTGCAATCCTGTTCATCATACGTTATGCCTGCCTGTAAGGTAAGCGGTCAGCAATAGAGACCAAAAATTCAGGGCGGTTCCGGATGGAGCCGCCCTGTTGTTTTCTGTAAGAGTGATGATTACTCGTTTATTCCCAGGATATTTCCTGTCGTAGTATCAAACTTTATCTTGGTATCGGCACGCTTGCCCATCAGGGTGGATGATACCACCTCAACGTTACCGAACTGTGCTATCTGCACATCCTGCTCGGTAAATACCGTGCGGTTGTTGTAAACCTTTACGATGGCGCGGCCCGGAATGCGGTAATAGAGGAACGCAGCCTCTTTCTTGTTTTTGCCTGGGGCGGCTTTCTTGAGTGCATCGGCACTGGGGTTGTAAGCCTGTGTCATGTTACGGTCCGTGATGTCTATCCATACGGGCTCACCAGCCAGATTATCTACGGGCAGCACGCCTAACTTGGATGAGAAACGGAACAGCAACTGCTTGGAGGTGGCGGCATCGGGGGTGACATTGATGGTGAATGTCTCCTCCTGAGTCTCACTGGTACCGCTGAACAGGGTGAGCAGGGCGGCCTCCTGGGCCGACAGGGACTCAAGCATGAACTTGAGTGACTCGCCGTCAGTGGGGATATACTCAGCCTGGCCGCGCGTTATGGCATTGCGGCTCTCACGTATGTTGTATATCTCCTTGGCCGTAAGCTCCGCCATCTTGGCTGTGGAACCGGCCATGAGAATCTCCTCGGTCATGAAATCCTGCGGGTTCACCTTCTTGACCGGCTGGATGGGGGCAGGCTTGTCCTGCCGGGTGGGCTCGTCAACATGAACGTTCACGGCGCTCAGTATGCCGTCGCGGGTCAGTTCTATGTATGGCCTTATACCGGTGGGACTGAATGTCAGAGTATAAAGCTTGTCCTGGTCAGGTACTCCCTGGGTCTGGATCTGGATATCGGATATGGTCCAAACCTCCTCGGCCTTGTCACGAACGTCACTCAGACGCAGGTAACGCTCTGCATAACGGGAGAACTCACCGGGCTTGAATATCTGTTTGCTAACCTTGACCCGGATGGTGATCTGGGTCTTGGGCAGCCAGTATGAAACCGCATCCTGTGTAATGCCCGGCTGGAACGGGGCGGATACACCCTGGGCGCAAACGGGCGTGATGCCTAATGCCATACCCAGCAGAATAACTGAATTCCTTATCTTCATAGTCATATCATATTTTCAAATTGTTGCCAGACTTGGGGGAGACTTGCGGCAATATCGGCCGATGTCATGGCAGTCATGCCATATGTGTGGGCAGCGACGTCTCCGGCCAGTCCGTGTATGTAAACCGCCGTATAGGCAGCCTTTTCCTGATCAAATCCCTGTGCAAGCAGAGCCAGCGTGATGCCGGTAAGTACATCGCCTGATCCGCCCGTAGCCATACCGGGATTGCCGGTGCTGTTCACGTATGCTCTGCCGTTGGGCGTTACGGTTACTGTGGGCGCTCCCTTGACTACTACCGTAATGCCGTACTCGGATGCCAGTACTGCGGCACGTTCAATCAGCTCCCTGTAACAGGTGGTGTCACCTACAAGCCTTTTAAGCTCTCCGGGATGTGGGGTGATGACGGATCCCGCGGGTATTGCCTCCAGGAGTGACCGGTCCGCAGCCATTATGTTGAGAGCATCGGCATCAAGTACCATGGGGCACGTAGCGGATCTTAGCAGACGTCCAAGCAAAGCTGCCTGTGCGGCACCCCGGCCCAGTCCGGGACCTGCTCCGATGGCTTTGTATCGGTCCAGGATGGTGTTGGCGTATATGTCATCATCCGATACGGTCATGGCCTCAGGTACGGATACCTGCAGTATCACGTTGTTGCATGACGGGGTGCAGACGGTGAGCAGACCCACACCGGACCTTAGACAGGCCCTGGATGCCAGGACTGCGGCTCCTGCCATCCCCAGACTGCCGGCATAGAGTAGGGCATGGCCGTAGTCCCCTTTGTATGATCTGGGGTCACGGGGCCTGATAAGCTGCTTTACGGCGGGTGCGGTGACGGTGGTCACACTGCCTATTCCCTGTGCCGAATTCAGCTGACTTATGCACTCATCTATGACTTTCTTATCCATCAATTGGCAATTGTACTTGGCAAATGTACGCTTATTTTGTTAATAATGGACCATTGTCGGTAATGCGACATATAAAAATGGAACGTTTGGATTTAAAGCCGCTCTTTTTTGAGTATATTTGCATAATTAATCGTAATCATTATGGAGACCATTCAGGTAAAGGACAGAATTTTTGAACCGTTCATCAGAGAGGAGGAACTCTTAAAGGAGATAAAGAGGGTTGCATCAGAGATTAACCGTGACTATGTGGGTAAGGAACCTCTGTTCCTGTGCGTGCTTAACGGATCATTTATGTTTGCGGCAGACCTGCTCAAGAACGTAAGCGTACCCTGTAATGTGTCATTCGTAAAGGTAGCTTCTTACTCAGGAACCGATACCACCGGAAAGGTCAAGGAGCTTATGGGCCTGCAGGAGAATGTGGAGGGCCGTCATGTCATAATTGTTGAGGATATCGTAGATACCGGTTATACCATGCGTGACGTGCTGGATTCTCTCCATGACAAGAAGGCTGCATCAGTTCAGGTATGTGCCTTGCTCTGCAAGCCTGACAAACTTAAGGTTGACATCAACCTCAAGTATCTGGCACTGAACATACCTAACGGATTCATTGTAGGTTACGGTTTGGACTATGACGGATTTGGAAGAAATACACGTGATATTTATAAAATTGTAAAGTAGAACTCTTGTTTATAAAATGGACAACATAGTGATTTTCGGCGCTCCCGGATCAGGAAAGGGAACGTACAGTGCTGCCCTTGTTGAGAAGTTCGGATACAGTCACATATCTACAGGTGATGTACTCCGCGCCGAGATAAAAGCGAACACTGAACTTGGCCGTATAGCTGAGGGTTATATAGAGAAGGGTCAACTCATCCCCGATGACCTTATCATTGACATGCTGGCAGAGGTTTATGACACCATGCGTGACGGACCGGGCGTGATTTTTGACGGTTTCCCGCGTACCATTGTCCAGGCTCAGGCCCTTAAGGATATGCTTGAACAGCGTGGTGAGGAGATAACCGTGACACTGAACCTTATTGTAAGCGAGGATGTGCTTATGGAGCGTCTGCTCAAGCGCGCAGAGATAGAGGGTCGTGCCGATGACAATGAGGAGACCATAAAGAAACGTTTCAACGTTTACTATACGCAGACCCATCCGCTTATAGAGTGGTTCAAGAAAGAGGGTGTCCTGTCCGAGTTTACCTTCAAGGGCGACAAGGACAAGATGATTGAGGAAATAATAGAGAAGGTGGAGTCACTTTGATTCCACTTGACTTTTTAATATGGCAGAGAGCAATTTTGTTGATTATGTAAAGATATTTTGCCGCTCCGGCAAGGGTGGCAGAGGATCGGCGCACCTGCGTCATGACAAGTATATCCCCAACGGCGGTCCCGACGGCGGTGACGGCGGCAAGGGTGGCAGCGTAATACTCAAGGGTAACCGTAACTACTGGACCCTGCTGCACCTGCGTTATGAACGCCACGCATTTGCCGAGAACGGCGGTAACGGCGGCAGCAACAAGTGTTTTGGCAAGGATGGCCAGAACATAATCATTGAGGTGCCTTGCGGAACCGTGGCATATGACGCCGAGACCGGTGAGTACCTGTGTGACATCACTGATGACGGCCAGGAGGTGGTTCTGCTCAAGGGTGGACGCGGAGGTCTGGGTAACTGGCATTTCCGTACAGCTACACGTCAGGCACCCCGTTTTGCACAGCCCGGTGAGCCCGCCCAGGAACGTATGGTAGTGCTTGAACTCAAACTTCTGGCCGATGTAGGTCTGGTAGGATTCCCCAATGCCGGCAAATCAACTCTGCTGTCGGCCATATCGGCAGCCAAACCCAAGATAGCCAATTATCCTTTCACCACACTGGAGCCCAATCTGGGTATCGTCTCATACCGTGAAGGCAAGTCATTCGTCATGGCCGATATCCCCGGTATCATTGAGGGTGCAAGTGAGGGTAAGGGCCTTGGACTCAGGTTCCTGCGTCATATTGAGCGCAACTCATTGCTGCTGTTCATGGTGCCCGCTGATACTGATGACATAAGGCGTGAATATGAGATCCTGCTCAACGAACTGGCGCAGTTCAATCCGGAGATGCTTGACAAACAACGCGTTCTGGCTATCACCAAGTGTGATCTGATAGATGATGAACTCATGTCAATGCTTGAGGCCAATCTCCCGGCCGATATACCACACGTGTTCATATCGGGAGTGAGCGGTCTGGGTCTGCAGCAACTCAAGGATATCCTGTGGAAAGAACTGAACAGTGAGAGTAACAAACTGGAAGCCACCTGGAAGACAGAACATATTGTTCACCGTTCAAAGGATGCCGGAGAGCTCCATAACGAGCTCGTGGCTGCCGGCGCCGATTTTGAGTTTGACTTTGATGACCTGCCCGATGACGATTTTGATGATGATGACCTGGAGGAGGTAGAGGTTGAACTTGATTGACGTCATAAAATTTTTTCAAAAAAATCACATCTTCTATTTAACTTTCATTTTTGCCTGTTATATGATAGTAGAATGAATTTGTTTTGACAATTCACCTTTTACTAATTAATAACTAAAAAACAAACAAAAATGAAAAAGATGTTTATGGCAGCTGCCCTCATGGCAGTAGTTTCTCTGGCCAACGCTCAGGCTCCGGCCGATGCTCCTTACGGAGTTAAGTCAGGTGTTTACACCATGTCAATGGCTTTCGGTGACAACGAGATGGTTACTGAGTATTATTTTGACAACTATGGTCTCAAGACCGCTCAGGTTTCAGAGGGTGGTTTTGGTATGATGGGTGGCGGCCAGCAGGGCAAGACCCGTACAATCACTGATAAGGATGGCTCTCAGATCCAGATCAACGACGAGGCTAAGACCGCTACCAAGATGCCGTCATTCGGTGGCATGGGCTTTGGCGGTGGCCGTGCTCAGATCAACTGGAACAAGCTGACCGATGAGGTTAAGAAGGCTAACAATATCAAGGAGCTGGGCAAGGAGACTATCGCCGGTAAGGAGTGCACCAAGTACTCTATGACCACTGAAGGTTTCCAGGGTCCCCAGGAGCAGACCGTATGGATCTACAAAGGCATCCAGCTCAAGAACGAGATGAGCTCAGACTTCGGTACATTCGGTGCTACTTGCAAGAAGTTTGAGGAGAAGGACGTTCCCGCTTCAATGTTTGAGGTTCCCGCCGGTGTTAAGGTTGAGGAGCTTGACATGTCACAGTTCGGCGGATTTGGTGGTTTCTAATCGAGCCTGAAAATAAAGAAAGGTCGCCTGATGGCGGCCTTTTTTTATTTTCAGACCCGGTTAGAAACCTGTACCTTTTTTAGTTTGCCTCGCAAACGCTCCATTCCATTCCTGGAACCCTAACGTCATTACGGACAGCGTAGGGCAGGCCACCGTAGAGTTCTACAACAACTCAAGAACAGAACACTTTAACGTATCGGCCGCAGGTATTACATCTGGCGGTACTCCTTATGTCCTGGATACTGATTTCTGAGGAAAAATGTATTGTTGACTCAATAAATTTGTTTTCTTTGTACCTGAAACATTTAAAACCGGAATTAATGAGGAGACTGACACGTAAGGAAAGGATTATTATGGAGTATTACTGGACATACGGAAAGATGTTCATTAAGGATCTGCAGGAAAAATATCCTGAGCCTAAGCCGTCTACCAATACGCTCTCCAATCAGGTGCGTACGCTTCAGGCTGACGGCTTTATTGACCATAAACCGTATGGAACCAACTTTGAGTATTATCCTATTGTTAGCCGTGAGGAGTACAGCAAATTTGGACTTCGCGGTATCATTGACGAGTTCTTTAACAGCTCATATGCACATGTGGTATCATCTTTCCTTAAGGATGACAAGATAACGGTAGATGAACTTAAGAAAATAATTGAGATTAAGGAGAAAGGAAAACTATGAGTACTGTTGTACTGACCTATTTACTAAAGGTGGCAATGCTTGTTGCAGCGTTTTCGCTAATGTTCCACCTGTTTGTCCGCAAAGATACATTTCATAGAGTAGGACGTTTGGTCCTGGTAGTTTCACTGTTTGCAGCATACGTCCTGCCGTTATGTACGGTAAAGAGACATATAGTCCAGAAAGTTCCGCAGGTTGAGGCAGCCCGTCAGTTGACTGCGTATCAGACTGAACATGCTGATTATATAAGTGCCAGGGACAGTGAGCCGGCAAGTGCCGCTGCTGTTCAGCCGGCCCAGACAATGCATAAGGGCATTAGCTGGTTACAGATAGCAATTGTAGTATATCTGGCAGGAGTGCTGTTTGTACTCTGCAGGATCGCGTTCTCTTATATGCGCGTTTATTCCATAATAAGAAGGTGCAGGAAAGTTTCAGAAACTGACAGTATGACGATCCTTGTATCGGATGATAACATACAGCCTTTCAGCTGGATGAACTGGATAGTATTGCCGGCTAAGGATATTGATAACCATGCCATCCTGGCTCATGAGAAGGTGCATGTTGCAATGCATCATTCCCGTGAACTGCTCATGGTTGATTTAATGTCTCTACTGCAGTGGTTCAATCCTGCAGTATGGATGCTGCGCCGTGATCTGTGCAGCCTGCATGAGTATGAGGCCGATGCGGGCGTGCTGGCATCGGGCTATGATATGGATGACTACCAGAATGTGCTTATTAACCGCGCTGTGGTTGCGGCTCCGGTTCCTTTTACCAACAGTTTCCATGCCAGCAGCCTCAGGGAGAGGATTACAATGATAAACCGCCGCGGTTCCAAACCGCGTGTATTGCTTAAGCTTGCATATATTCCGGTTATAGCTGGTTTATGGTTGGCCGCTACCTCGCTGACAGTCTATGATCCTGTGGTGGCAGAACCCGATATTAATCGTGAAGTGGGTCCCAACTGGGCTCCGTTTGACAGGAATGCCGGTCTGGACGCCGAAATGGAGAGAGCTACCGCACAACTGCGTGAGTCTCCGGAATTCAAGGCGTATATGGAACAGATGCATCGTCCTGTAGAGACTGCACCAGAGAACGGAGGCAAAGTGAACGGTCATATTCTGGATGTTAACGGAAATCCTATCCTGTACAGACCTGTAAAGGCATCGGAGCGGGATAAAGCCGGAAATATTGTAAAACAGTGCATTGTAAGTGAGGGAGACGGTTATTTCCAGATTACAGGAATAGCCGACATTAAGCATGACCTTGTATTTGAGGCCGACGGATATGCGCCTCAGACATTTGCCTTTGACCGTGGCAATTATGAAATCAGGCTTAAGCCGGTACCAAGTACACTTAAAGCAGGTGATGCCATTAATGGGCAGGTGGTACTGGGCCATTGGGCAAATCCCGGTGGAGTTCTGGTTCAGGAACTGGACGCCAACGGTAAGGAGGTAGCCCGCACCTATACGGATCAGGGTATGTTCAGCTTTAATGTGGTGAAACCGGGAAATACCATTAAGGTGTCAACGTCCGGTTTTGAGCCTTTCACAGCGCCTATAGATATTCCATATTACAGCATTGTGCTGAATGAGAATTGACATTGGTTACAGGTAAGACACTTTTTTATATCTTTGCACCGGATATTACATACCGATTGGGGCTGTTTGGCTTTGACAGCAGGTAGAAATGGTATGTAAGCAGGCAGTGCTCTGTCGGTCTGCACTATAAAAAGAACGTCAACAATTATCTGGCAACAACAACTTTGCTCTTGCTGCTTGATCGAAGTACAGTAGATCTGCTTAATCACGGCACAAGGTGCTGTGACAAGACATCACCCGGAAGCTCTTGCTCCGAAGCTCGTCGATACGGTGGTGCAGTCAAATCGGGGATAGTTTCTGATGGCTTCGCATCAGGAATGAAATTTTAGAAGATAAGGTTATGGCCCGGTTGCTTCGGCCAAGTCATTTCCCGACAATTCAATTGAAGCTAAGCCTGTAGAAAGCATATGGTTTCTCTGTTTGGACGAGGGTTCGACTCCCTCCAGCTCCACATGCAAAAGAAAGACCACCTAACGGCGGCCTTTCTTTCGTATGTGGAGCATGTGACATTTTTTTATTTCGCTAACGCGAAAGCGCTCCCTTTGGTCGCTTAGCGGCCCTCCGGGACCGCGTAGCCCCCGACCGGGGGCGTTTTGTGGAGCTGGGGGAGTCGGGTACCTTTTTTTATTTCGCTTCGCGAAAAAAGCTCCTTCCAGTCGCTGGGGGAGTCGGGTACCTTTTTTTATTTTGCTTCGCAAAAGCGCTCCCTTTGGTCGCTTGGCGGCCCTCCGGGTCCGCGGTCTCGCTCCAGGCATTCGCTCGCACCAATACGCTTGAACCTGCGTTGGGGGGTCCAAATATATTGTCTATCTTTGGTTGTGATATGAATAGGGAACTGGAGAGATATATAGAAGGCACGATCATTCCTATGTATGACGGGTTTGATGCGGGGCACGGACGGGAGCATGTACGGGCTGTTGTCCTTGAGGCGGTACGTCTGGCCGGGTTCTATGATGTGGATGTGGATATGGTTTATGCGGCGGCGGCATATCATGATACGGGACTCTGTGTGGACCGTAAGACCCATCATCTGGAATCAGGGCGTATAATCCGTGAGGACAAGAGGCTGGGAGAGTGGTTCACTGCAGAGCAGATTGAAGAGATTGCCCAGGCGGCCGAGGATCACCGGGCGTCATCAGACCATGAGCCGCGCAGCATTTACGGTAAGATTATTGCCGAGGCTGACCGCCAGATTATACCTGAGAGCATAATCCTGCGTACCGTTCAGTACGGTTTCAAACACTACCCGGAACTTGACAAGGAGGGGCATTGGCTCCGTACCTGTGAGCATATGGCCGATAAATATGATGATGGCGGCTATCTTAAGCTGTGGATTCCTGAGTCACGGAATGCTGCCGGACTGGCCCGCCTGCGTGAGATTATTCATGATAAAAGCCGCCTCAGAGCTATGTTTGAAACGGCTTATTCTGAATGCAGCAAGGGTTAAGGGCGGTAGATGAATTTATGCCCGTCCTTTATGTAGACCTGACCGGGTTGCGGGTTGGGTTCCGGCTTTCCAAGCAGATTATATATGACTCCTGATTTGCTGCGGGCTGCAAGTCTCCTTACAACAGTGATATTATCCCTGTCTGCCTTGTCATAACTGCTTAGGGTGTTGGCCTTTCCTATGCTGGGGCGGTTCATTACATATGACTTGTTGCCGCCGTCAGGGTAGAGTCCTACGCTCTGATAGCCGGTATGGCTTGAATAGGTCAGGGTATCGGCCCATGAGTGGTCTCTTGCTGTGAGTACAACCACGCTGTTGTCCTTGTTGTCCAGCTTGAATGAGGCATGGATCTGTGTGCCATCCTCCTTGTCACACCATACTACCAGATGTCCGCCTGCGGGAATCACCGTACCCTGTGGCAGTGCATATTTCTCTGGGTTGGTGAGCTTGTCCGACAGGAACATGCCGCTTGCGTCATAGTCTGCGGATGTGGTGTTGTAGAGCTCAATCCAGTCATGCTTCTTGAATGCGTCATTTATGAAAACGCTGTTAGAGGCGCTTATCTCATTTATCCTTACGGGGCGCTGTACTGTACTGTCGGCAACGAAACTGGCCATGAGATACTCATAAGACCTGCTTACCTGGTATTCTGCGCTGGTTGATACTATGTTGCCGTTACGGTCTTTCCAGCCGGTGAACGTGTATCCTACAGGTGCAGTGGCCTTGACCGTTGCAGGCAGGAATACGTACCAAATGAACTTGTTGGTAGGTATGGGTGCTCCGTTGATGGTAAGCACGGCCTGTGGGATATTTGACGATATGTTTTTCTGGGCCTTTTTGGCTGTCGTGCCAAGTTGGGCCGATGGCCAATCAGTAAGCTGTTTGAACCTGTTTGACTTATAATCGTAGGTTATGGTGTTGCGGATAAGGTCCGCATCACGCTTGGGTGACTCTCCCTTGAACGCCATCTCTCTCTCAGCCCTTGCCTCCAACTCATCCACGATCTCCTTTACACGGTCAGTATCAAATATTGAGCCGATGGCAATGCAGAATGCGTCTATGAACTTACGGCGGAAAGAGTCATTACTTAACATGTTATGGAATAAGGTCACCATTGCTGATTTGTAGCCGGTCTGGTCACCCGTGTAATACTCCTCCGAGTCAAAGAATGAAAACGGATTCACGCTTGTAGCCTCATTTATTGCGCCGAACGCATGGTCCAGGTCAAATACCACAAAGCGGAACCGTCCGTCGGTGCTGTTGCGGTGCGCCTTTATGTTGTTTCTGGGCCAGTCCTGGTTGTACAGAAACAGCTCTATGGCCATGTAGTTGGCAAACTCATCCACGTCAACAATCTGACAGATGCGGTTGTAGATGGATTCGTCGGCTGCATTGGCCGATAGGGTAACCCACTCATCCCACGGGTCACGGCTGCCCTCGGTAAGCACGAAACCTCCGTTGCCAAAGTTGTGGTCCAGTTTGAAACAATCCACCTCATCCTCATCAAATCCGTAGTTGGAGTATGCGTAGTCCTTATTGTTGGGCTCACGGATGTTGATGATGCCTTTATACACACCGTTTATGTAATGATGTACAGGCTGGTATGACTGGCAGTCCAGATTGAATCCGGAACGCAGTATTATCTGCTGCAGGGCGGCATCCTTAAGTCTTGTGGTGTAGTTGTTGCCGCCGCTCCTCATCTTTAAGGATTTGTATTTGTTATAGGGCTTGTCCTCAAACGGCGTGAATCCGAAATAGGTGTTATAGCCGTATTTCTTCTTGGCGCCAATCTTGAACGGATGCGGATCATATGCGCGGCTGTATCGGCCCGACGGGGTAATCTCGGCCTCCTGGTTAAGTATCATGTTGCCGTTCACGTCAAAGATTTCAATATTCACGGAGCGGTCCCAGTCACGGTTCCAGTTGCAGAGATCCGTCTGTCCGTTGCCGGCCTTGCCGTGAGGGCCTTTTGCCCACATTCCGTAGCCGGATGACTCAAGACCTGCCTTATCGGTTACGATTGATACTACGGGTACACCGTAGTCGTTTGACGTTTTTATGAATGAACGGGTGGTGACAGGGCTGGGCAGCATGCCCTCCTTGTATAGACGGAAACGGTATATCTTGGTTCCTGATACTGTAAAGTTGCCGTCACTTGTCTTGGCCGTCTTGTCGGTAAGGAATGGGGTGGAACCGTTATCGGTGTAGTAGAGGGTGGCTCCGTCAGGTATGGTGACGGTAAAGCTGAGTGAGCCGGTAAAGATTCTGGAATCCATGCTTACCACAGGGGCCTCTAGCTGCTCAGTGGCAAACAGGCTGCCTGCGTTCGTGGCGCCCGGAGTAGGGGTGGATGTAAGGCCCCAGTCCTGTGATCCGTCGGTTACTCTGGCCAGCGATATGCGTGCTGGTATGACGCCATATGTAGCACTGCATACTACGCTGCCGTTTGGGCGGGCCAGAGTTACGGTGCCTCCGTCATAATCCAGACTCATGTCTATCTGCTGCATGCAGTAGTCATCCTGATGTCCGAACCATAAGGTCAGGAATCCACCGGCTTTCACAATGCGTGAGTAGCTGCCCAGCGGATACTGCCTGCTGTCGGCGGGGTCTGTACTCAGGTACCAGCCGCTGATGTCTATATCGGTACTGCCGGGATTGTAGAGCTCTATCCAACTTCCATAGTTGTATGAAGGGTCCAGGATCATGTCCAGATTGGCTGTCATGATCTCATTAAAGACCAAAGCCGGCTCTTGTGTAGAGTCGGCTTTTATACTGGTGGTCGGCAAGGCTGCTGTCGCCAGTAGCAGTAGCTTATACAAACTCCTGCAGCTCATACCGTTGGATTTATCGTGCGTAGTTTACGGCACGGGTTTCACGTATTACGGTAATCTTAACCTGACCGGGATAGGTCATCTCATTCTGGATCTTCTGTGCAATCTCAGCTGAGAGTTGCTCAGTCTGCTTGTCATCAATCTTGTCGGCACCTACAATCACGCGCAGCTCACGGCCGGCCTGGATGGCGTAGGTCTTGGTGACACCGGGATAGGAGAGGGCAATCTTCTCAAGGTCATTCAGACGCTTGATGTATGCCTCTACAATCTCACGGCGGGCACCGGGACGTGCACCTGAGATGGCATCGCAGATCTGTACGATGGGAGCTATGAGGCTGGTCATCTCAATCTCCTCATGGTGAGCACCGATGGCGTTGCAGATATCGGGTTTCTCCTTGAACTTCTCAGCCAGGTGCATACCGTACTCGGCGTGTGCCATCTCGGTCTCCTCATCGGGCACCTTACCTATATCATGAAGCAGACCGGCACGCTTGGCCTTCTTGGGGTTGAGACCCAGCTCTGCGGCCATGACGGCGCAAAGGTTTGCAGTCTCACGTGCATGCTGCAGCAGGTTCTGTCCGTATGATGAACGGTATTTCATCTTACCGATAAGGCGGATGAGCTCAGGATGCAGACCGTGGATACCCAGGTCAATGGTGGTGCGTTTACCGGTCTCGATGATCTCATCCTCAACTTGTTTCTGTACCTTGGCAACAACCTCCTCGATACGGGCGGGATGGATACGGCCGTCGGCTACCAGCTGATGCAGGGCCAGACGGGCAATCTCACGGCGAACGGGGTCGAAGGCTGATATTACGATAGCCTCGGGGGTGTCATCAACCACGATCTCAACGCCGCAGGCGGCCTCGATTGCACGGATGTTACGTCCCTCACGGCCTATGATTCGGCCCTTCATCTCATCGTTCTCAATGTGGAATACGGTAACAGAGTTCTCAATGGCGGTCTCAGTACCTATTCTCTGTATGGTCTGGATGACAATCTTCTTGGCCTCCTTGGTGGCGGTCATCTTGGCGTCATCCATAATCTCGTTGATATATGATGCAGCCTCTGTCTTGGCCTCCTCCTTGAGTGACTCTACAAGGCGGTTCTTGGCCTCCTCGGCTGACAGACCGCTTATTACCTCAAGCTTTTCACGCTCCTGCATCTGGAGTTTCTCAAGCTCCTCCTTCTTGTCCTCAATTACTGACATCTGGGCCTCCAGGTTCTCGCGTACTGCATCGGCCTCCTGATGTTTGCGCTGCAGGTCTCCCTGACGCTGGTTGAGCTGCATCTCTTTCTGACGCAGGCGGTTCTCATTCTGCTGCAGTTTCTGGTCACGCTGCTGTACCTCCTTTTCAAGTTCTGCCTTTTTATTGAGGAATTTCTCCTTTACCTCCAGCAGCTTGTCGCGCTTTATGGCCTCTGCCTGATTCTCCGCCTCCTCCAGACGACTCTGGACTTTCTTATTTAATTTGCTGTTTGACAGGATGTAAGCAACTACTGCACCTACAGCCAATCCAATGATTAGAAAAATGTATTCCATATATGTCCTCCCTTTTATGATGTATATATAAAACGCACTGCCCTGCTACGGAAGGATTGGGAGACCACCCTTCTGACAGGAAAGTGCGCGTAAACCTCAAATTTGATTTTGTCTGGAATCACTCCGCAGGCTGATCGCCTTCAACGCCCAGGATGGAGTCAAGCTCCTTGTCCAACAGCCTGATCTTATCCTTATACGGAGCCGTATCATTGAAATTCTCCCACATGATATTGACCATCGATATATGCACGGCGGCCATCACGTAGTATTTCTCCTCGCTCAACTGCGGATAACGCTCGCGGTATCTGTTGAGCTTATCATTGATACGTCTGGCAGCTTCACGATACAGTCCCTCATCTTTTCTGCGTATTGTAAGAGGGTAGTATGTTCCGCCTACCATCAGCTTGATTTCAAACAAATCATCCATTGCCTCTGCCATAAATCTACACGTTTAAGAGTTTGATGCAATGGTCTATCTCGCGCACCAGTCCTGATACTCTACGTTTGGTGTCATCTATGTCATGACCCGAAACCTCAAGAACTTTAGACCGTTTCAAATTCTGGTAGGACTCTTTCAACTGCGTGAGTTCCTGATTCAGACGGTTTATCTCCTCATCCTTGGCATCCAGCTGGCTGCGAAGGTCTGAGTTGCTGCATTTTACAGTATCATAGAGATCCACAAGCTTGCGGATCTTACCCTCAAACTGCTCAATGAGCTTTGAATCATCCTCTGTCATGAAATGACTGACCTATCAGTATTTGATGTACAAATATACTCAAAAATGTTTTAAAAAATAAAACCAGCGGACTGATTTTTATCTGTTTTTGAGCATTTCCCTGGCTGCCTCCAGATCCTCCTTCTTGCGCGGCTCCTTCTTGGCCAGTATCAGGGTGTTGAACGCATACTCTGTCATCCAGGCCTCAGAGAAACCCAGGTGCTGCTGGTACTGACGGATGCTGAACACAGTCTTGTAGCTGGCCTCATCCTTCCAGGTGTTGTTGGTCATTACCTTGTGTACGGCGTCCTGTGTCATGGTCTTGAGGGCACCGCGCATAAAGCTGGGAACGCGGAACTTCCACTTGAGGATTGTGCCCACCTGCATCATCAGGTCTGAGCTGAATCCCTGGAACTGGAACATGAACGGCTGTAGCATGTTCACGTTGCGGCAGTTCTTGCGTATGCATGCGTCAATCTCCTTGAAAAAGCCGTCTGAGATACCGTACATCTGACCCATCATCTTCTTGCAACGTGCCTTCTCAGCTACGCCAAGCTTGTTTCCCTGAGTCTGTATCTTCAGACCGCGCTTGAATGTGGCCAGGTCCGGGAGCATATTAATATTGGTGATGCCCAGGTTACCGGCTATCTCTGCCTGCAGATAAACGCGGATGAGAGTCATAAAGTCCTCCATTCCACCGACGTTTTCCACCTCTTCTTTTTTCTTTCCGAATAGTTTGCTCAGTAAGCCCATATTCTAATACCTTATTTTCTTAAACTTTTTAACCTTAATAGTTCCGTAATTTTGCGCGAAAGTAAAAAGAATTTCTTAATTTTGCGCCGTTTTTAAGGAGAAAGAGAATTTCTAGTATAATAAACAACCTAAATCAAACAAAATGATCAAACTCGGTATTAACGGTTTTGGCCGTATCGGTCGCATGGTTTTCCGTGCTGCTGTTGAGAACTTTGGTAACGACATTCAGGTCGTAGGTATCAATGATCTTCTGGATCCCGATTATCTGGCATACATGCTGAAGTATGATTCAGTTCATGGCCAGTTCAACCACGACATCAAGGTTGACGGTAACTACATGATCGTTGACGGCAACAAGATTCAGGTTTTCGCTGAGAAGGATCCCGCTAACATCACATGGGGTGCTCTGGGCGTTGACGTTGTTGTTGAGTCAACTGGTTTCTTCCTGACCGCTGAGCTCGCTGAGGCTCACATCAAGGCTGGTGCCAAGAAGGTTATCATGTCAGCTCCTTCAAAGGATGCTACTCCTATGTTCGTATACGGTGTAAACGACAAGACATACGCTGGTCAGACCATCATCTCTAACGCTTCTTGCACAACTAACTGCCTCGCTCCTATCAGCAAGGTTCTGAACGACAAGTTCGGCATCAAGCGTGGTCTTATGACTACTGTTCACGCTGCTACTGCTACTCAGAAGACTGTTGACGGTCCTTCAAAGAAGGATTGGCGCGGTGGCCGTGGTATCCTGGAGAACATCATTCCTTCTTCAACAGGTGCTGCTAAGGCTGTAGGTAAGGTTCTTCCCGTTCTGAACGGCCGTCTTACCGGTATGTCATTGCGCGTTCCCACTTCAGATGTATCTTTCGTTGACCTGACTGCTGAGCTCGAGAAGCCCTGCACATACGATGAGATCTGCGCTGCTATGAAGGAGGCTTCAGAGGGCGAGCTCAAGGGTATCCTTGGCTACACCGACGAGGCTGTTGTTTCAACTGACTTCCGCAACGACTCTCACACCTCAATCTTTGACGTTAAGGCCGGTATCCAGCTCGATCCTACCTTCGTTAAGGTTTGCGCATGGTATGACAACGAGTGGGGTTACAGCAACAAGGTTTGCGAAATGGCTCGCGTTATCACTAAGTGAGAATCATAATCACTCAATAAGAAAAATCCTCGCAGCAATGCGGGGATTTTTTTTTATCTTTGGCATCAGTATATGGGTAAGTATGACCTTATAACAGTGCTTGGTCCCACGGCCTGCGGCAAAACGCGCCTGGCTGTGGCTCTGGCTGACCGTATAGGCGGTGAGATCCTCAGCGCCGACAGCCGTCAGGTTTACCGCGGTATGGATATCGGCACCGGAAAGGACCTGGCCGATTATGAGATAAACGGTCACCGTATACCTTACCACCTTATAGATATTGCGGAGCCCGGAAGCAAATACAATGTATATGAGTTCCAGGGTGATTTCCTCAAGGCTTACCGTGATGTAACGGAGCGCGGCGTGCAGCCCATAATGTGCGGTGGAACGGGACTTTATCTGGAATCCGTGCTGCGCGGATACCGCCTGATTCCGGTGCCTGAGAACCCGGAGCTGCGCCGGTCGCTTGAGGGCAAGACGCTGGCAGAGCTTACCGAGATTCTCAAAGGCTATAAGACACTGCACAACACTACCGATGTGGATACCACAAAGCGTGCCATCCGTGCCATTGAGATAGAGGAGTGCTACCGCAATACTCCGGTCGAAGCGGGAAAATTCCCCGATATAAAGAGCCTTAACATAGGTATAGACATAAGCCGTGACATGAGGCGTGACCTGATTAGCAGCCGCCTTGAGAAACGAATCAATGAGGGTATGGTAGATGAGATAAAAGGGCTTTTGGCCCGCGGCATCCCTGCCGAAGACCTTATCTATTATGGCCTTGAGTACAAGTATGTCACACTCTATGTTACCGGGCAACTGGAGTATAAGTATCTGCTGCAGGAGCTGGAGGTGGCAATCCACCAGTTTGCAAAGCGCCAGATGACCTGGTTCCGCGGTATGGAACGCCGTGGCATAAAGATTGAGTGGATACCTTTTGAGTGGTCCATGCAGGATAAGGTGGACCGTATTGTTGAACTAATGCAAGAATGAGAATATGACAGATGATTCTGAAAGATGGGGAATAGTATATGTACCCCGTGCCGGTGTAAGCAACTCGCTTAAGCGCTGGAATCAGATAAGGGAGTATCTGGAGTTCCGTAAGGTAAAGTATGACGTGGTTCAGTCAGGCGGTGAGGGCTCAATAGAGCGCATCACCCGTATGCTGATTGACAGCGGACACCAGACAATAGTCATTGTGGGCGGTGACGAGGCTCTCAACGATGCCATCAACGCCATCATGTTCTCACCCCGTGAGGTGCGTCAGAACCTCTGTCTGGGTATAGTGCCCAACGGTATCGGTAATGACTTTGCCAGCTTCTGGGGGCTTGAGGTTGACGATTACAAGAAGGCCATACACAGCATAATAGAACGCCGTACCAAGAAGATCGATGTGGGATACTGCTCATATCAGGATGAGGGTTCGGAGCGTGTGCGTTATTTCCTTATGTCGGTAAACATAGGTCTGGGTGCCCAGGCAATACGTCTGTCTGATATCTGCAAGCGGTTCGGCAAGAAGAATCCGGCATATCTGATAGCCATATTCAGCCTCTTTAAGGAGCGCAAGCAGTACAAGATGCGTATCAAGGTCAACAGCGAGGAGATAAGTGACAAGATAATGACCATCTGTATAGGTAACTCACGCGGTTACGGTATGACACCGAGTGCAGTACCGTATAACGGCTGGCTGGATTTGTCGGTCGTTTACAGACCCAGGTTCTGGCAGACCATACGCGGACTCTACATGATCCTGCATAACCAGTTCCTGAATCATGAGCAGGTCCGTCCTTACCGTACCAAGCAGATTGAGATTCTGGATGCCGACGGCACTCTTACATGTATAGACGGCCGTACGCTGAACCATACATTCCCGCTCAAGGTATCTCTGGAGCCGGCAGTCATTAACTTTATAATTCCCTGATAGCATATGTCACTCTTTAAGGATTCCAGTAACTTTTTCCTGTTGGCAGGCCCTTGCGTGATAGAAGGCGAGGATATGGCCATGCGTATTGCCGATAAATGCGTAAACATAACATCCCGTCTGGACATTCCGTATGCATTCAAGGGATCGTTCAAGAAAGCTAACCGTTCACGCATCGATTCATTCACCGGAATAGGCGATGAAAAGGCGTTAAAGATACTTGCCCGTGTGCGCAAGGAGTTCGGTATTCCGGTAGTGACCGATATACACCGTGAGGAGGATGCAGTAATGGCTGCAGAGTATGTGGATATACTGCAGATACCGGCTTTCCTCTGCCGTCAGACAGACCTGCTGGTTGCTGCAGCACGTACCGGCAAGACCGTCAATATCAAGAAAGGTCAGTTCCTTGCTCCCGATGCCATGCAGTTCGCAGCCCAGAAGGTGGCCGATGCAGGTAACAAGAACATTATGCTGACTGAGCGCGGCACCACATTCGGATATCAGGACCTTGTGGTTGATTTCCGCGGCATTCCTGAGATGCAGCGTTTTGGCTATCCGGTAGTTGTGGACTGCACCCATTCCCTGCAGCGTCCCAACCAGACCAGTGGCGTTACCGGCGGACAGCCTGAACTCATAGAGACCATTTCCAAAGCAGCTGTGGCAGTAGGTGCCGACGGCCTTTTCATGGAGACTCATGAGAATCCGGCAGAGGCTAAGAGTGACGGAGCCAACATGCTTCCGCTTGACCTTCTGGAGGGTCTGCTCACAAAACTGGTTCGCATTCGCGCAGCCCTGTGATGCTTTTTTTAACAATGTAATTCACGTAAGTTTGTGAAAATAAGGTATCTTTGCAATCAAAAGGAATAATAATACGGTTATTCCTCATTTTGGATAGCATTCGGATGACCGTATGATTTTATAGTAAAAAGGACTGATTGATTATGAAAATGAATCTTAGAAAGCTTACAGTGGCTCTCTGTGCCACAACGTTGTTATTTGCCGCTCCGTCATGTTCTGATGTGGAAAAAGTGAGTGATTCCATTGGCGGCGATGATAGTGAGATAGAGGTTAAGCCTGCCAAGTACAGTGATTTCAAGCTCTATTCCGGCAAAACTATGCTTGCTACCGTCTACGGATCAAGTCAGGTGAACGTAAACGGCAACCAGTGGTATCTTAACTGGGAGCGTCCGGTAAATATTACCGATGATGAGCGTGCACGTGTAGTTGAGGAGTTCAGCAAGCCGCGTCCCGATTCCGTAAACCACATCCATGTCACCTGGAAAAACTTCTGGGTACAGCAGGTTTATAAGGGAACCGCCGAGTATGTTGACGGCTGGGGCAGCAACATCGGAAAGGGATCTGACCAGATGAACGTGCTGCAGGTGTTCACCAACCTTAAGAAGGAGGTTATAAGCTGGTGGCCGTATCAGGATACTTTGTATGTCTATGATGGTGATTACCTGCATATTAACAATTTCAACAGCGGTAACAATACCACTGTCTATACCGATGATGTCACCGGCCAGCAGTACATCGGCACAACCCTTATGACAGATATGGGTACTGACGGACGTGACAACCAGTTCGGATATCATAACTCCCGTGACAACCAGGTGCACTTTGAGTATATCATACTTAAGATAGATGGTGCATACTACCTGGGATTTGACTATTATGGAGTTCATCCTGATGGTCAGGAGAACAATAAGAACATGGATGTGGAGCGTGACTGGATATTCAATGACTGGATTGTAAAGATATCACCTGCACAGCCTCTGGGTGGCGAGCCGGTTGATCCGGACCTTGATGATGAAGATGAAGAAGATCCTATAGATCCCGAGGAACTGGAATATGATTTCTATCTTAAGGATCACGTTGAGGTCAATCTCTCCATCAATGACAAACATGAGGAGGGTGACTGGATTCATACCAAGCTGAGCATCCATGTACGTTCAGTATCAGATGTTGAGATATTCATTCCCGTACCTAAGGAACTCTACCTGGACAAGGATGATATGGATATCGTGATCTCACACAGGCTTGACCTGGAGGAGTATATTCCTCAGCCTACCACTGAGTCATTTACAATCACCAACTGTGACAATGGTGATGAGTATGAGGTGAGCGCTACCGTCAAGTTTGAGAATGAGGGAATACGCATCACCACTCAGGGTATGACCGGTGATCTGCTTGCATATCTGCAGAAAACCTACGGTGACGGCCTGAATTTTGAAATCTGGAACTACTATAATATAGATGAGGTTGACCGCGAGGCACTCAAGCCGTATCTGAATGCAACTACGGTAACATTCACTGCATCTCCTACGCTGTTTGTGAATGCATTTGCCGCCATAGGTGAGGATAACCACCAGAATCCGTCGGATTGCGTGGTGACTCCGCCCGCCAGCTACTCAAAGTATCGCTTACGCACCTACGAGAAGCATGAGGATTACAACGTCATCTACAAACAACAGTAAAAATTGAAATTGGGGATGTGAAATTGGGGACTGTCCCCTTTTTCACGTGTAGAGGTTGGCTATAATAGCTTACTTTACCACGTGAAAAAGGGGACAGTCCCCAATTTCACATTGCGAGCCTTTTTTTATCAGTCGATGATTTCGAATCCTGTGTAAGGAACCAAGGCCTTGGGGATGCGGATGCCCTTGTCGGTCTGGTTGTTCTCCAGGATGGCGGCAACTATACGGGGCAGAGCCAGGGCTGAACCGTTCAGTGTGTGGCAGAGCTCGGCTTTCTTCTCGCCGGTCTTGCGGTAACGGCATTTGAGACGGTTTGCCTGATAGGTGTCAAAGTTTGATACTGATGATACCTCAAGCCAGCGGCCCTGTGCCTCTGAGTATACCTCAAAGTCATAGCAGATGGCCGATGTAAAGCTCTGGTCACCACCGCACAGACGCAGTATACGGTAGGGGAGTTCCAACTTCTGGAGCAGGCCCTCTACGTGAGCAAGCATCTCCTTGTGGCTCTCGGCTGAGTGCTCAGGGGTATCAATACGTACAATTTCAATCTTGGAGAACTCATGCAGACGGTTCAGACCGCGTACATCCTTGCCGTATGAACCGGCCTCACGACGGAAACACTGGGTGTATGCGCAGTTCTTTATGGGCAACTGCTTCTCATCCAGGATGACGTCGCGGTAGATGTTGGTCACAGGAACTTCGGCGGTGGGAATAAGATAGAGGTCATCAACCTCGCAGTGGTACATTTGGCCCTCCTTGTCGGGGAGCTGACCTGTACCGTAACCAGATGCCTGGTTTACAACTGTAGGAGGCATGATCTCTGTATAACCGGCCTTGTTAGCCTCGGCCAGAAAGAAGTTGATTAGTGCACGCTGCAGCTGGGCTCCCTTTCCAATATATACGGGGAATCCGGCGCCTGTAATCTTTACACCCAGGTCAAAATCAATAAGGTTATACTTCTTGGCAAGCTCCCAGTGAGGTACCTTGGCCTCACCGTTCTGGGGGTTGCATGTCCAGTTGCCTACTGTATCCTGTCCAATGACACACTCTTTCAGGTTTGACTTTACAACCCAGTTGTCCTCGGCGCAGGTGCCATCTGGTACCTCGGGGTAGGGTATGTTAGGAATTGTGCAGAGCAGAGCGGTAAGGTCATTCTCAGCCTGCTCCTTCTTGGCTTCAAGTTCTGTGGCCGCAGCCTTGAGCTCAGCAACACGTGCCTTGGCCTGATCGGCCTCTTCCTTGTTGCCGGCCTTCATGGCCTGTCCTATCTTGGCGGCAAGTGTCTTGCCCTCGGCAAGATTGTTATCCAACTGAGCCTGGGCCTTCTTTCTGGCATCGTTCAGGCTGATGGCCTGGGCAATAGCCTCCTCAGCATTCTTGAAATGCTTTTTCTTAAGACCTGCAATAACCAGGTCGGTCTGTTCTGTAATCTGTTTGAGTGTGAGCATACGTTTACTCTTTAAATTAAAAAAGGCTCACGCTGAAGTGAGCCTCTTTTATTCTGTTTTGTTTATCAGGCCTCAGCTTTCTCCTGAACGGGGATTACTGAAACATAGCTTCTGTCCTTGCGGCCCTTCTTGAACTGAACAACACCGTCGACCAGTGCGAACAGAGTGTGGTCTTTACCCATACCGATGTTCTCGCCAGGATTGTGCTGTGTGCCACGCTGACGTACTATGATGTTACCTGCTTTTGCATACTGTCCACCCCAAATCTTAACGCCAAGGCGCTTGCTGGCAGACTCACGGCCGTTCTTAGAACTACCTACACCTTTTTTATGTGCCATTTCTTTCTAATTTTTAGGGTTATGCTACTACTTCCTTAACCAGGAGCTCTGTGAACTGCTGGCGGTGACCGTTCAGCTTACGGTAACCTTTTCTTCTTCTCTTGTGGAATACAAGAACCTTGTCACCCTTAACGAGTGCTGTCTTGACCTCACATACTACCTTTGCGCCCTTAACGGTAGGAGCACCCACGGTGATCTTTCCGTCCTTGTCGGCGAGAAGGATTTTCTCGAACTCGATGCTTGCACCAGCCTCAATGTCCTGAATGTGGTGCACGAACAGCTTCATTCCCTCTTCAATCTTGAACTGCTGTCCCTGAATTTCAGCAATAACGTACATTTAATGTTGCTTTTATTCGTTTCTCCGTGAGGTGGCCCGCAAACTCCTGCGAACGCTTCTCTGACCTCATCGGCACTAATCGGGCGCAAAATTACTATTTTACCACGTCTCTACAAAATATTTCAGTTGTTTTTTTGCTGCTAAACAAATGTCCCACAGCAACCACCGGGAGAGTCTCTTCCCGGTAGGTCTACTGTGGGACTTTGAGGCAATATAAGGAGAGTTATTCAGAAATAGAAGAACATGTTGTTGAAAAGGTCCTCAATTGAGTTGTAGTGAATGAAATCCCTGAAAGGGAAGTAGTAATCAATGTAGGGCTTTGGAATGCATTCGAAGACTACGTCCAGCCCCGTGGAAAAACCGGCAAGAGATTCATCTATAACGGATGTCTGATCCAGGTTAATATCATATTGCAGGCCTGTTATGGGCATTTTTACACCATGGGAATTATTGTACAGGTTCTGCTTCTTTCTCATAAAGCATATTTCATTGTCGGGATTGACCAGACGGAATGAGAAATTGCCGTTTAAGTCTGTCTTTGTCTGCGCCATGATGCGCTCATTTGCGTTCCTCTCTATGACTATAGCACCGGCAACAGGACCGATGCTGTCTGTTACGGTACCGTAGATGATATCACCTTTTTGCGGCTTATCCTGAGCAAAAGCAGAAACGATGGTTGCTGCTGCTGACAATAACAATGCAAATATCTTTTTCATATCCTATGGTGTTTGGTTTGAGGCAAAGGTAGACCGTAAGGCGTGCACAGCAAAGAAAAAAGCGTTGCAAACCTGTTGCAATTGAGCGAAGGCCTTCTGTTCCCCTTAAAATATTAAGGAGTCTAATACAATATGCTTTTATCTGAGTTTGTGGGACTCAAAGTGGTTGCGGATGGAGGTGAAGTAGAAGGTCACTCCAAAGAGATTGACAAGCCAGGAGGCCCAGAAGGCGCTGTGGTAGCCCCAGAATTCACTGCATACGCCTCCGATAAGCACTCCCAGTCCCACACCGGCATCCCATGAGGTGAGGATGGAGGAGTTGGCGGTTCCGCGCTGTGAGTTGGGAGCCAGGTTAATGAACATGGTCTGGAAGGCCGGGTACATATGGCCGTTTCCAAGACCTACAATAAGTCCTGCTCCGTAATAGCCAATGGGGTTATGTATGGCTGCAAAGAGGAAATAGCCTACCAGTGATACGCACATTCCCATGGAGGCGTTGCGTGACACCTTTCCGTCACGCAGGTAGCGTGCTCCGGTAAGGCGTGACAGGATAAGACCGATGGCACAAAGACCAAAGAAAAGTCCCGTTCCACCGGTGATTCCCAGTTCCTCCTTGCCGTAGATGGCTACGTAAGTGGAGAGTATGCCGTAGCTGAATGCAAAGCAAGTTATGCCGATGGCCTCACGCCAGCCTTCCAGCAGGAAGAAACGGTCCAGTGAGAGCACCTTCTTTTCCGGCACATAATCACGTTTGGGCAGGCGTATTGACATCTCCAGCAGCAGTCCTATCAGGGATGCGGCAAGCGACACCCAGAAAAGAGCCTTGTAGCTGCCGCCAAATGCGCCCAAAAGTACAATGGCCAGAGCCGGTCCCAGAGCCATTGCCAGGTTGTTGCTCAGACCGTAGTAACCAATGGCCTCACCACGGCGTGAGGATGGTACCACATCGATAGCTACGGTGCTGGCTGCTACTGTGGTGGCCCCGAACGGGGCGCCGTGAACGGTACGGAATATGGCGAATGCTGCCAGTGAACCGGCAGCCAGATAACCTGCAAAAATGCTGAAAAACAGAGCCCCGCAGATGACCAGTACGGTCTTCCGCGGGAAACTGTCAACCAGAAAGCCACTGAACGGACGTACCGTCAGAGCCATTATTGAATAACCGGTGAGCACCATACCGATGGTATCCTTGGTGGCACCGAATGTTTCGCTAAGGTAAAGAGGAAGCAGTGGAACGATAAGCATAAAGGAGAAATGGACCAGAAAGTTTACTGTCCAGATCTTTATGTAGTTTGCGTTCCAGAGCTTCTCCATAGTCTGTTATCTCCAGGCCGGATTGATGAGCTGGAACTCCTGGGCCTTGGTGGGTTTCTTGATATTCATCTCTACAGATTCCAGTATCATGGATTCAGGTGCAATCATTGTGGACAGGGTATTGCCGTTGAATATAGAACTCTGGATCTCCTCCTCCTTGGATGCCGTGATGACGTGCATCAGCTCGCGGCGCTCAAAAGCGGGAATATCTGCGTTGATGATGGTCTCCTGGCCGGTCTTGACATCGATACGGGTCAGGACATAGCAGTTGTACTCAATGTTGCGCAGCATGTATGTGTGGTCCAGACCGGCTTTCTTGGCCTCGGATATGAGCCGTGCCTTGATCTTGGATTGCGGAATGGTTTTGCTGCAGGTTACATGCATGATGCTCATCCTGTTGTTGCCTACAGTTGAATAATCCTGAATCATGGCGTGACCGGTAGCGCGGGGGGCGCCTGCGGCCGGATAACGTCCGCCTATGAGTCTCTTGAGCATACCGTTCTCGACCATTACAAAGTCCGGATCGGGTTTGACACCGTCAAAGTCAACGTCATAGGCTCCTGCTATCTTCTTGCCCTTGTACTCCTTAAGGTCTGAGTAAAGGTGTATGCTCAGCTTGGTGTCAAGGAACCTCTTGCCAAGAAGCTGATAACCGGTAAGACTGGATTGTGAACTTGTAGTGTAACGGTACAGACTTGCATAAAGATCCCATGTGTTGCGTGCCGTTCCGTAATTCTTGACTATGGTATGGAAGGATTCGGATACAGCCTCTTTCTCCAGCAGGATGGGGCCGATGTAGAAATCATCGACAGTCTCGGCATTGCTCTTTGTTACCATCATATCAGCAAATTCGCGAATACTTGCTGCAATCTTGTCGGCGTCATAATCCCTGGCATCAAACGGGATATCATAGTTCTCAGTCAGTTCAACGCCGTCAGCGTTCCTGACAGAAACGACAGTCTCAATATAGCCGGGTGTGTAAGGCATGCGTATCTTGAGGCCCTCTGAGTTGAGGCGGTAAACATCAGTATACTGTATGCCCAGGTTTACATTGGTTTTGTAGAGCTGAGGATAATCCAGGTAGATGGCTGACAGCTTGTTTGCAAGCTCCTCAAGCTGGGCACGGTCTATCTGTACGTCCTGTACGCTCTCATAGATATATTCTCCTCCGGGCAATGAGATAATCTCCGGGATACTGGCCTCTGACTCCGGTTTGGGGTTGTTCTTGAGGGCGCCCTCTTTCTGGGCGTACATCCTGATGGCATTCTTGTATACATAGTCTCCAGCCTGCCAGAGGGTATGCCTGATGGCGTCATAGTCAACTTTGTTACCCATATTCATTGAGACGGATATGGGGCTGTTGGAGCAGATGCTGTCACCTACCTGCCAGTTAAGTGAACCGGTTACCTGGATCGGGGTGTAAGTGCTGCTAACAAGTCCGCCAAGAACTGAGTTCAGTTCAAGTGACTTGCCTACGTTTACCCTGTAATCGGCATAGAAGGGCGGCTGCTGACCATCGGCCTTGAGACCTGTCATGGAACGGTCCATCTCATCCTTCATGGCCCTGAATATGATTTCCTGGTTACTGCCCTTGATATTACTGTACCCGGGCCGGTCAAGATACTGGGGCAGCTCATAACCAACCTCTGAGCGCTGTGTCTCAACCTTCTTGATATATATCATTGGTGAGATTGCGGTTACTGGAACCCAGCCTGACTCTGCACCGCAGTTGCCGGTGAATACATGTGGTGTCTGGCCGCCTGCTGCTATGCCTGAGAACATGGCAAGGGGCGTTCCGATAAGGGTCACTCCACGAACAAGCTCATCGGGACGGCCGTCGGCATAGACGCGGTAAACCTCAACCGGGTCAACATTGAATGAGTTGATGGATCCGCCGTCGCCCAGATATGTGAGGCCGCTGGTTGCTGTACGGAAATAGTATCCGTACTCCTTTTTCTCCTCCTTGACAGCCTTGATGAGCATCTGACGCAGCTGCTCATCGGTATAAGGATTGGTGGTTTCTATAAGCAGGTTTGACTGACGTGATACTGCATCATAGCCGGCAGCGGCACGTCCGTGTCCGTTACTCTTGTAGAATCCGTCTATGGGAGTGCGGTCAACCAGGAAGTTGGTCAGGACTCCGTCTTTAACGGCCTGTACGCGCTCAGCCTTGACACCCTCATCATCATAATCGTAATGACCGTAGAGTGACGTGCCGGCATAATAGTCCAGGGTGGGGTCATCATAAACCTGGAAACTCTCGGGGAGAACCAGCTGACCGACCAGTTTCTTGAATGTCTGGCCGCCGCTCTTCATGCGGTGGGCCTCAAGACGGTGACCGAATATCTCATGGAAGAACACGCCGCTGGCAGAACCTGACATGATGGCCGGGCCGGCATAAGGCTCAGCGATAGGTGCCTCGCGCAGGGCCAGCAGACGCTGTATCAGGTCTTTTGCGGTTTCAATCAGGACCTCATCAGTAGGCAGGTCATCAAGTGAGTATGAGAACCAGTCCTTATAGAGCGGGCAGGTCATACCGTCAGTGGCACGTATTACGGCATTAAGCATAAGACGTACGTTCCTGCGGTTCTGGACTACAGTGGAACCATCAGATGTAAGGACGTAGATACGCTCTACAGTGTAAACGATATTTGCGGTGCCCTGCTCAAGCTGGGGGCACTCCTTGAATACTGATGAGATACGGTCCATGCGCTCCTCCCAGTACTTGCGGTCAAATGTGTATGCAGACTGGGGCAGGGGCTGCTCATAATACTGCTCAACGGGGGCGTCGCTGAAACAGGGTGCTTTATCCTCATTGTCGGCGTTGGTCCTCATCTGTGAGAGAGCATCGTTGTAGTTGTTTACAGCAATGCTGTAGCGGTTCATGGTCTCACTCCAGATACCCTGACGTACTGCCATGATGGCTCCGTCAGTGAACGGAACACGAACGCCCTGTGTTGATGAACTGTAGCTGTTGCGGTTACGGGTCTGGCTCTCAAACTTGAAGTTGTCAACCTCCGGTGAACCAACACGAACCTGCGGGGTAAGTACACGACTGCGGTCCTCTGTTACGATTGAGATGCCGAAATTACTGCTAACCTGTGCTTGATAGGTGTCATTCAGCCTGATTGACATGTGATAGGCCGGTACGGGGTTCTGTTTTAGCTGTTCCAGGTTGTAGTTCAACTCCTCACGCATGGCCTTGACCAGCGGATCGGTCTCAATGGACTGTGCAAAAACTGATGTGCAAACAAACAGGACAAGCAGAGTAAGGATAGACCTGCTTGATCCAAGAATACGTTTTCTGTTCATAATAAAGGTTTATAATTAGGTTAAAAAACTATTGCAATACAAGTTCAAACGTATGATAAACAAGTAGTATCAAAGGCAGATCTGCTGCATGAGATGTGCCGTTTCCAACGCATCTTTTGAGTAGTATGTGGCGCCTATGGCGCTTGCAATATCAGGGGTCATCACCGCACCGCCTACAATTATGGGGCAGGTGATGCCGCTGGCACGAAGGTACTCGATGGTCTCCTTCATGGAATCAACGGTGGTGGTCATAAGCGCACTCAATCCCACGGCATCCGGGTTCTCGCTGCGGGCAGCCTCAAGTACAGTCTCCTTAGGCACGTCCTTACCCAGGTCAGTTACGGTGAATCCGTGGCTCTGAACCACAACCTTAACGATGTTCTTGCCTATGTCATGGACATCGCCCTTGACGGTGGCTATGATCATATGGCCCTTTGAGGGCTCGTCATCTCCCTTGGTGCTGAATTGCTCGGATAGTACGGCAAAAGCCAGCTTGGCGGCTTCGGCCGATCGGATAAGCTGGGGCATGAACACCTCATTGCGGGCAAACTTGGCGCCTACATCACCCAGGGCAGGTATGAGTATCTCATTAATGACCCTGTCTTTACCCAACTCCGGGAGCTCACGTTCCAGACAATCCTTGACACGGTCCTTGAGACCTTGCGATACGGCGTTGAAGAGGTTGTCAACGGTCTGTTCCTCTGTTGCCTGGGTGTTGAAATATATGAATCCTGCGCAACCGGGATCATTGCCTGTAAGGGCCATAGATGCACGTACTGTTGCAACCGTGTCGTGGTCAAGCGGGTTCATGATAGGCATGTCAAGTCCGCCCATGAATGCCATGGCCAGGAAGTTGCGGTTAAGTGTTCCGCGCTCGGGCAGGCCGAACGATACGTTTGACAGGCCTACAGTGGTGAGTACACCCAGTTTCTTGAGCTCTGTGAGCGTATTTATGGTTATCTTGGCGTACTGCTGGTTTGATGAGATTGCCATTACCAGTCCGTCAAATACAAGCAGGCGGCGGTCAATGCCCATGCTCTCGGCACGGGCTATGATTACCTTGGCTATCTCAATGCGGGACTCAGTGGTCTCAGGTACTCCACGCTCATCAAGCGGCAGTGTCACAGAGGGGCACTGGTAGCGGGCAATGATGGGCAGCAGGCGTGACATGGATTCCTCACCTCCGTTCACGGAGTTGATCATGGGCACGCCGTTATAGAGACGTATGGCAGCCTGTATGGCATCCGGATTTGACGAGTCAAGCTGCAAGGGAAGGTCACATACCTCCTGAACCTTGCGTACTGCTTGGCATAAAAGCGCCTTTTCATCGGAGTTCGGGACACCGCAGTTCAGGTCCAGGAAATCAGCTCCGGCATCTTTCTGTGACAGGGCTTCATGCTGCAGGTATTCAAAATTACCCTCGGCAAGGGCGGCCTTGAGCTTCTTCTTACCGGTGGGGTTAAGGCGCTCACCGCATATGAGTCCCTTGTCAAGCTTGAGCAGGACAGTCGATGAGCAGATATATGTGCCGTCCGGCTTGGATAATCCGGGGGCGGGGAGTCCCTTGTACTTTGAGATGGCCTTGATGGTCGTGGGTGATGAACCGCAGCATCCGCCCAGAATGGAGGCACCGGCCTCAATCAGGTCCTTGGCAGCATCGGCAAACTGCTCATCGGTCCAGTTGTAGACCACCTCTCCGTCACGCATCTCGGGCAGACCCTTGTTGGGCTGAGCCAGGATGGGACAGTTTGCGAACGGTTTCATGCGGCGTACCACATCAATCACGCCGGCAGGGTTGGTGGAGCAGTTTACGCCCAGTGCGTCAACACCCAGCGATGACAGGGTCAGGGCCACGATCTCAGGGGTGGAACCGGTGAGTGTGCGGGCATGGTCATCGAATGTCATGGTGGCGAATATGGGCTTGCTGCAGACATCACGGATAGCAAGAATGGCGGCACGCAGCTCATACAGGTCACTGAAGGTCTCCAGCAGGTAACCGTCTACACGCTCATGCGTATACTCCGCAACCTGACGGAAATTGTCATAGGCCTGCTCAAAGGTGAACTGGCCTACGGGCTCCATGAGCTGTCCCGATGTGGAGACATCAAACATGATCATGGCGCGGCCGGCAACGGCTGTGCGGGCGTTTTCTATGGCTGCATCAGCTATCTCCTGCCATGTATATTCTGTAGACTGCCATTTGACGGGGTTGAGCTCGAATGAGTTGCAGGTTATATACTGGGCTCCGGCCTCGAGGTAGTCTGTGTGCATCTTCTGCACACGGGCGGGGTTGGTGAGGTTGAGTACGGCAACACCGTTATGCTTGGGCTTGCCTCCATCCGGTTCCTGCGGATGGGCATCGGCCAGTACGGTTCCCTGTGCTCCGTCAAATATCTGAATCTTGTCTATCGTCATTATGGTGTTTCAGTGGTTATTTAAAGAAACCGGATGCTACATAGCCTATGTTGTCCATAAGCTTGCTAATGAATCCGCTCTTGTTCATGGAATAGATGTGAATGCCGTCTACGTCATTGGCCATGAGGTCAAGTATCTGGTAGCTGGTGAATATGAGTCCTATCTCCTCGATGGCTGCCTTGTCATCCTTGTAGCGGTCAAACTGGTTGAGCAGTTTGAGAGGAACCTTGCAGCCGGTAACCTGCATCATACGGTCTATCTGAGAGTAGCTGGTTACAGGCATAATACCCGGAATGATGGGTACGGTGATTCCGGCCTTGCGGGCTTTGAGAAGGAAGTGGTAGAATACCTCGTTGTCAAAGAAAAGCTGGCTGTCAAAGAACTCCATGCCTGCATCCTGCTTAACCTTGAGGAACTCTATATCGGTAGTGATGCTGGCTGCCTCGGGGTGTTTCTCGGGGTAGCAGGCTCCGGCCAGTCCGAACTGTCCGTCATACTTGCTCTTTATGTATTTGGCCAGGTCACTTGCGTGCTTGTAGTCTGAGAATATGGGGGTGGTGGTATCCTTTGGGATATCGCCGCGCAGGGTCAGTATGTTCTCTACGCCGTAGCTCTTGAGTTCATCACATACGCTGTCAACCTTTTCACGGGTGGATGCCACGCAGGTAAAATGGGCCAGAGGCTCTGCGTCTGTATTCTCCTTGATGGTGCGGGCAATCATTGCGGTGTTGGAAAGGGTGTTGCCTAAAGCGCCGTATGTAACGCTCATGTAATCAGGCTTGTAACTTGCCAGTTGCTTGATGGTCCTGTCAATCAGGGTAAATGTATCCTCCTCTCTCTTTGGGGGGAAAATCTCAAACGATAAAGTCTTCTTCTTGGCCAGAATATCTGAAATCTTCATTATTCTTTCCTGTCATAGTTTTTGGACAGGCTGGGGGTACCGGTCCGTGGGTTCAACAAATACTTTTTCCGGTTGGGGGTGCAAAGGTAATACTTTTTGCGCAACCTTTATAATTCACTTATTTAAATAACGTTCAGCCTCCATGGCAGCCTTGCAACCGCTGGCTGCGGCGCATATGGCCTGACGGTAGGTGGGGTCTGCCACATCACCTGCGGCGAATACACCCGGAACGTTTGTGAGCGGACGTGCACCCTCGGTCTTGATATAGCCGTTTTCATCGGTCTCTATCCAGGGCTTGAATACGTCGGAGTTGGGTTTGTGTCCGATGGCCAGGAAGAATCCGTCAATGGGTATCTCGTAGTGGCTCTCAGAGGGCAGACCCAGGTCCTTGACCAGTTTTACGCCCTGAACCTTTGCGTCACCGGTAAGTCCCTCGGCGTTATGGCTGAACAGGACCTCTATCTTGGGGTTCTCAAGCACGCGCTTCTGCATTATGTCACTGGCGCGCAGGTAGTTCTTGCGGACTATCAGATATACTTTCTGGGCCAGGGTGGAGAGATATGCGGCCTCCTCACATGCGGTATCTCCGCCACCTACTACGGCTACCGTTTTCTTGCGGAAGAAAAAGCCGTCACATGTGGCGCAGGCGCTTACACCGCGTCCTGCATATTTCTTCTCATCTTCAAGTCCCAGATACTTTGCTGTGGCACCGGTTGATATGATTACGGTATCGGCCTGGAGCTGTGTGCCGTCATCTACGGTCACGGTGTAGGGTGCTGAACCGAAATCAACTGATGTGATGATACCCATACGAATGTCGGCACCGAAACGGGTGGCCTGGGCACGCAGGTCCTCCATCATGTCATATCCGCTTACGCCCTGGGGGTAACCGGGGAAATTCTCCACAACTGTGGTGGTTATAAGCTGTCCGCCGGACTGTTGTCCCTCATAAAGTACTGGGGCAAGGTTGGCACGTGATGCATAGATCGCTGCGGTGAATCCGGCAGGACCGGATCCGATGATAAGGCATTTTACTCTTTCCATATTGTGTGTCTCTTTTTTATCTCAAATCAATGACCTCGACATCATCATATTGACTGACGGGGCAGATGAAGGTCTTCTTGTCAAAAGTCTGTCCGGGATTGTAACCGGTTATCTTTACGTTGGCCGATATGTTGCCCAACTCCTCGGCAAACACTATGCGGATGGTCTTGAATGCGTATGTAGTGGGGTCAACCTTTGCGGTTACGCTGTAGATTCCTGCTACGCTGTGTTCATCATTCGTGGCGGTGAGGGTAAAGGTGTCCGTGCCGTTGCCGCTCACGCTGAATCCCTGATGCTTGCTCAGCAGTGCTATGATGTCATAGCGGGCTTTCTCCTCAGGGGTGGGCTCCGATATGTATATCTCTTCAACGCCCTCTCCGAAATCATTGGCTCTCCACATGGTCTTTCCGTCAAACCACAGCATGTCATCCTCCTCCTTGACGTAGAAGCAGTTGCCCTGCAGCTTGAGCTCCATATCCACGATGTCAGTGCCGTTGTCATCCCTGATTTCGGCCTCAAGAGTGATGGCCAGAGCTCCGTCTTTCTGCATTTTTGAGACGGTTTTCTGCAGCAGCTGCTCAGCACTGTCCTGGGCGCTGACAGTCAGTACTGCCATGAGCGATATGATTGTGAACAGGTATTTACGCATGATCAAAGCAGGTTATAGGTTTCAAGTATACGGTCCAGCTGAACCTCATCGGTTACCAGCACGGGACGCGGTTTGCTGCCGTCGGCCCTGCCTACTATGCCTGTGGCCTCCAACTGGTCCATAAGACGTCCCGCACGGTTGTAGCCTATGGAGAACTTGCGCTGTATGAGTGATGTGGATCCGGACTGGTTTACCACAACCAGACGTGCGGCCTCGGCGAACATGGGGTCAAACTTGCCCATCTCCATACCGCCGTCCATTGCTCCGGCCTCATTCTCGTCAACATACTCAGGCAGGGGGTATGCATCGGTGTAACCCTGCTGGTGGCTTATGTACTGGCAGATGGCGTTGACCTCGGGTGTGTCAACGAATGCGCACTGTACACGTACCGGGTCACTGCCTGACAGGAACAGCAGGTCACCGCGACCGATGAGCTGGTTGGCTCCCGGACGGTCCAGGATGGTACGTGAGTCTATCATTGAGCTTACACGGAATGCCATACGGGCCGGGAAGTTGGCCTTGATGGTACCGGTTATGATGTTTGTTGTAGGACGCTGTGTGGCGATTATCATGTGCATACCCACGGCACGTGCCTTCTGGGCGATACGTGCTATAGGCATCTCTATGTCCTTGCCGGCGGTCATGATAAGGTCACCGAACTCATCGATTACAACGACAATGTAGGGCAGGTAACGGTGTCCCTTCTCGGGGTTGAGCTTGCGGTCCTTGAAGAGATTGTTGTACTCAATTACGGAACGTACGTTGGCGTTCTTGAGCAGCTCATAACGGTTGTCCATCTCTATGCAGAGGGACTTGAGGGTGTGTATTACCTTGGTGGTGTCTGTTATGATTGCATCGGTTTCATCGGGCATCTTGGCCAGGAAGTGCTTGACTATGGGGGCGTAGATGCTGAACTCAACCATCTTGGGGTCAACCATGACGAGCTTGAGCTCTGCCGGGTGTTTCTTGTAGAGCAGTGATGTGATTACTGCGTTAAGACCTACTGACTTACCCTGACCGGTGGCACCGGCAACCAGCAGGTGAGGCATCTTGGCCAGGTCAAACATGAATACCTCATTGGTGATGGTACGTCCCAGGGCAACCGGGAGCTCCATCTTGGTCTCTGCAAACTTGCGGCTGTTCAGGATGGACTCCATGGATACCATCACGGGCTTGGCGTTAGGCACCTCGATGCCGATGGTACCCTTGCCGGGGATGGGCGCGATGATACGTATTCCCAGGGCGGCCAGACTCAATGCGATATCGGCCTCAAGGTTGCGTATCTTGGATATGCGTACGCCGGCGGCGGGAGTGATCTCATAGAGTGTGATGGTGGGACCTACCGTGGCGTTGATGGTATCTATCTCGATGCCAAAGTCCAGCAGGACCTTGATGATGCGCTGCTTGTTGGCCTCCTGCTCATTCTTGTCGATGGCGGGAGAGTCATTGTCATAGTGCTTGAGCAGGTCCAGGGTGGGGAACTTGTAGTGTGAAAGGTCCAGACGCGGGTCATAGGGCTCCTGGATCTTACCCTCGGCTTTCTGCTCTTCAGCGCCGGTGGTGATGGTCATCTCTATGTCTGTGGGCTCATCGGCCTCAGATTCCTGCTTTACGGCTTTCTTGATCGTCTCCTGCTTGGTTTCCGGGCTCATCTCCTGCTCCTCATCATCGGCGATGGTCTCGTCGGGCTCAGGCTCGGTAACAGGGGCGGGTTCAAATATGGGCTCGTTATCATATTGCGGCTGCTGTTCCAGGGGCTCATCGGCCTGGTCCTGTGCAGGGGCATCGGGCTGCTCATGACGGCGCATTCCGCGCTTGAGGCTGTCGGCTCCGTCACGTATCACCTGTATGGTGCGGCGGGTTAGATAGATGCAGAACAGAAGCATGGTGAGCAGAAGCGACAGTATCACTCCCGGTACGCCGATGTAGTCATGCATGATGTTCAGGATGTTCATGCCGTGGCTGCCGCCCGGAACGATGAATGAGCTCTGCATTATGGGCGACAGGATGAACTGGAAGAATACCGACAGCCAAACCATGAGGAATGTGCATGCCACAAACCATCTGAATACCCTGAAATGGGTTATGCGCATCATGTTGAGACCGCACACGATCAGGAATACCGGAATGAGCAGGGATGAGAATCCGAACCATCCGTTAACTATCTTCTCGGACATGCTGGCACCCAGCTTGCCGGTGCTGTTCTCTATCTCCTGGACTCCGCTGAGCACTGCACTCTGGTCAGTACCTCCGGTAAACAGGAACGATATGTACGCAATGATGAAAAATATTGCCAGTATGGTGAGTATGGCACCGCTCACAAACAGGAACGTCTCATTCCTGAAAGTATCGGCAATGCGGCTTATACTAAACTTGAATTCAGGTTTCTGAGTCCCTGTGCGGGGTTTTGTATCTTTTGCTTTGTCTCTCATAAATGTGTGTCAAGCCCTTTGTATGCTTAATGTGCAAAGTTAGTAATACTTTGTGATAATAAAAAATGAAAATGGGGCGGGTTATAGCCGAAAAAGTGAGTAATTTTGCGCCCTGAAAACTTATTGATAATGGAAACATCTGCAGCTTTTAACAAGAACACCGTTGAATTCGTGACAGTTGCCGCCGAGTACTGCGCCTTCCTGGAGCGTCTCATGGAGCAGGAACCGGACAGGATCGTAGATGTCCTGTGCAAACTCCTGCCTCTGGTTTATCTCAAGGCAACCATGCTTCCGGATGCCGAGCCTGAAGGCCTTTACCTTGAAGAGTCCGTTACGGAGCAGGATTATGACGATATTCGCATGCAGCTGGCCAGATTCCTCGGTGAAAAGGATGATTATCTGGAGGTTTTCGTGGAGGATATGAAATACAGCGACACCCCGGTACGCAAGTGCATATCGGAGGACCTGGCTGATATATATCAGGCACTCAAGAACTTTGTGCAGTCTTACCGCAGCGGGCTGGATGAGGTTATGACAGAGGCTGTTGCAGTATGTGCCGAGGGGTTCCGTACCTATTGGGGTCAGACACTGACCAACACCCTGCGTGCTATTCATAACGTAAGGTATGATGATGAGACCGATTTATGATTGAACTGCCCGATAAAATAGACAAATCAGAACTGGCCGATAAACCCAGAGTTGCTTTTTCCGGCATTGTGGAGGAGATAGACACTGAGGAGAAAGCCCAGAAAGCCATTGAGACCCTGTCTAAGGAGATGGTGGTGGGTTTTGATACCGAGACAAGGCCCTCGTTTACCCGTGGCGTGGCTCACAAGATTGCGCTGCTGCAGCTCTCTACAGACAGGAACGCCTATCTGTTCAGACTCAACAAGATGGGTATTCCGGACTGTGTGGCCGGGTTCCTGACCAATCCCGATATACTCAAGGTGGGTATATCCATCAAGGATGATTTCCACTCCCTCTCCAGCCGTCGCAAGATGGAGCCCAAGGGTTTTGTGGAGCTGCAGGAATTGTGCGGTGGAATGGGCATAGAGGAGAAGGGTCTGCAAAAGCTCTACTGCCTTCTGTTCAAGGAGCGCATCTCAAAGAACCAGCAGCTGAGCAACTGGGAGATAGACAGCCTTACCGAGAGCCAGCGTCAGTATGCGGCAATAGATGCATGGGCATGTCTTAAGATATATCATTACGTCACTGAACTCAAGCAGTCAGGCCAGTACAGGATAATAAAGAAATATGCAGAAGAGAGTAATACTTAAAAGAGGTAAGGAGGAGTCACTCCTGCGTTTCCATCCCTGGATATTCTCTGGGGCCATTGCAACCATTGAGGGTGCCCCTGAGGAGGGCGAGGTGGTTGAGGTGTTCACCCATGAGGGCAAGTTCATTGCCGTAGGTCATATCCAGGTGGGCAGCATAGCCGTACGCGTGCTCTCTTTCAAGCAGGAACCCATAGATGAGAATTTCTGGCTCAAACGTCTTACAGTTGCGTATGAACTGCGCCGCTCACTGGGTCTTACAGACCGCAAGGACCATAACATATTCCGTCTGGTACACGGTGAGGGTGACAACCTGCCTGGTCTGGTGATTGACGTATACGGACATACGGCTGTGATGCAGGCACACTCGGTGGGTATGCATTGTGACCGTATGGCTATAGCTTCTGCTTTGCAGAAAGTTATGGGCAGCGCCATAACCGGCATCTACTACAAGTCTGAGACTACACTTCCGTTCAAGGCCGATATAGACCGCGGCAACGGATACATAATAGGAGGCCCATGTGATGATACGCCTCTGGAATACGGTATGAAAATGCCTGTAGACTGGATAAGCGGCCAGAAAACAGGACTCTTTATAGATCAGCGTGAGAACCGCGCCCTGCTGGAGAGATACTCCAAGGGACGCTCGGTACTTAATATGTTCTGCTATACGGGCGGATTCTCTCTTGCCGCTCTCCGTGGCGGAGCCAAACTGGTACATTCTGTAGACAGCTCGGCCCGTGCCATTGAACTTACCGTAGGTGGAGTGGAGGATAATTTCCCGGGTGACAAGCGTCATGCTGCATTTGCCGAGGATGCTTTCAAGTATCTGGAGCGTATGGATCCCGTTTATGACCTTATTATATTGGATCCGCCGGCATTCGCCAAGCATAAGGATGCGCTTAAGCACGCCCTTATAGGATACCGCCGCCTCAACCAGAAGGCTATGGAGAAAATCCAGCCGGGAGGCATCCTGTTCACGTTCTCATGCTCACAGGTGGTAACCAAGGACCAGTTCCGTATGGCTGTGTTTACCGCTGCCGCTCAGGCCGGACGCAGTGTGAAGATTCTTTATCAGCTGCATCAGCCTGCAGACCATCCCATTAACATTTTCCATCCCGAGGGTGAGTACCTGAAAGGATTGGTTCTCCAGGTGGAGTAATGTGAAATAATGTTAATTGTAGAGATTTTTATTGTGAATAAGAGTTGCATATAATTTTAAAGCATATCTTTGTGATGTGTTTTTCATGGTATTAGATTTAATTCGAAACCGAGTTGTCGTGATGACAACTCGGTTTCTGCTTTTTGAATAGCGAACTATCCAAAAAGCAGAAATCGAGTTTCTGACCTTATTTTATTTCGCTCTGCGAAAGAACTCCCTCCGGTCGTATTCGGGCTAAAGCCCTCAGGTAAATTATTTAAAAATTGGATAGAGGACTATCCAAAAGCGGAAACCGAGTTTAGATTCCTTTACTTAAATATAAAAAAATACGTTATTTGCGTTTGAAACGCTTGCCGGTCCAGGTGTAGATGATGGGATCGGATTTGATCCATGAACGGTATCTGTCAGCTTCCTCACCAATGTAGTCAAGTGATGTGTAACGGAACTCCAGAGTGTTGTCTGCTGGCGTAACAGACTGAAGTCTGAGTATGGAGAGTTTCATGAAATAGGAGAGCGAGTCCTGACGGAGAGCCTCCCTGGTGAGATAATCTTCAAGTTTGGGCAGTTCTATAAGCTGGTTGGCATCGACAGGTGTCCAGTCCTCATTGTAGAACGCAAGGCGAGAATCATCATATCGGGCGGTGACGGTCTTTATGATGCATATAAGGTTTGAACTGTTCTTGCGCGGAAGCAGCACCATGTCAAATCTTCCTGATCCGGATGTGGTAACTGAAAGCATGCGCTCGGACAGTGCGGTCATCACGCTTTCACCTCCCAGTTTGTTTACGGCGCGTGCCTTCATGCCGCTGTCCATAAAATCAAGGAAATCCATTCGGTCACTCCTGGTGAGAGCGGGCATGACGGAGTCAGGCATGTTTATGAACAGGGCGCGCAGATCCTCTGCATGGGCTGGGCCCGATACTGCAACGCATATAAGCAATATGGTAAGTATTCTCTTTATCATATCTGGAAAAGATTGTCCGGGTACTCTATCTTATATAGGAACAGGCCCTGTGCCGGTGCCGAATCACCTGCGCTGCAACGGTCCTTGCTCTCAATTATCTGTCTGAATCCGTCAACGGTCAGTTTGTGGCGCCCTACATCCATTAGCGTGCCCACAATGGCGCGGACCATATTACGTAGGAACCTGTCGGCGGTGATGGTGAATACCCATCGGCCGTCATCAAGTGGGGTCCAACAGGCCTCTGTCACGTGGCAGTCATTGGTCTTGGTGTCAGTATGCAGCTTGCTGAAACTGGTAAAATCAACCGTTGAAATGAGCAGTCGGGCGGCCTCGTTCATGAGATCGAAATCGGGCTTGTTGGGCAGATACCACGAATAGCTGCGGTTGAATGCGGACTTGCCCAGTGTCACGTAATACTTATATGTCCTGGCGGTAGCGTCAAACCGGGCGTGGGCATCGGGTTTTACAGGCACTATGCGGTGCACGGCGATGTCCGGCGGCAGGATTCCGTTCAGCTTGTTTAGCATCCATGCGCAGTCCTGCGGCTCATCCAGGTCAAAATGGGCCACCATCTGTGCGGCGTGGACTCCGGCATCGGTACGTCCGGCACCTGTCACGCTTACCTTGGTGCGCAGGAACAGGGCCAGAGACTCCTCAAGAGTCTGCTGCACTGACGGCGAGTGGGGCTGGATCTGCCATCCGCTGTAGGCGGTTCCGTCAAACTCCAGATATATAAAGTATCTCATTCTCTTCTCTGTCCGGCCAGGTTCATAATATGCACGGCCACCAGTGCGGCAGTCTCGGTCCTGAGACGTGACGGTCCCAGTGAAATGGGGCGGAATCCGGCCTTGAGCGCCATCTCTATCTCGGTCGGGCTGAAATCACCTTCAGGGCCTATCAGTACCAGTGAGTCGTGTCCGGGAACCACCGCATCCTGCAGAAGGACCTTGGATCCCGGCTCACAATGGGCTATGAACTTGTCGCCGTCAAATCCTCTCTCTATGAGGTTGCGCAGCGTAGCCATGCCGTTAAGCACCGGGAGTGTTGCCTTCTGTGACTGTTTCATGGCCGATACGGCTATCTTCTCAATTCGCTCCATCTTGACCACATCGCGTTCTGAGTGGTCTGTCTTAAGGAACGTAATCTCATCTACGCCTATCTCGACTGCCTTTTCAACGAACCATTCGTTGCGGTCCATGAGCTTGGTGGGGGCAACGGCAATATGCAGATGTCCGTCCCAAAGGGGCTGCTGCACCTCCCGGCTCTCAATATGAACCATGCAGTGCTTGCCCGATACCGCACTTATGACGGCATCGTAAAAAGAGCCCTTTCCATCGGTCAAACGGATACGGTCACCCTCTTTCATGCGCAGTACGCGGATGCAGTGTCCGGCCTCCTCCTCGGGGAGCTGCATGTCATCCTGGATATCGGGAGTATAGAATAGCCACATAATTCAGATTATATCCATGTCAGATTCGTCACTCTGGCCGCGGCTGTTTATCTCGTCACGCAGGCGGGCCGCGAATTCATAGTTCTCGGATGCGATGGCCTGCTCCAGGGCCTCCTTGAGCACCTTGGTGCTGGCGGTGGTTATGGGCAGGGTGTAGGCGCCGTCGGGCTGCAGGCGTACGCAGTTGCTCTCAAGCAGGCTCTCATCAATGTAGATGGGGATGTTGCTGCGTACCGCCAGCGCAAGAGCGTCAGATGTACGGCAGTCTATGTACGTGGTGTTGCCGTCACGTTCCATGAACAGATGGGAGTAGAATATGCCGCCTTTTATCTTGTAGATATGGACGCTGCTCAGTTGGGCGTCAAAAGACTTGAGCGTGTTGATGTAGAGCTCATAGATTCCGGGATGCGGAATCTTGTGGCGGAACAGGCTTACTACAATGGCCTGAGCCTCAAGAGGACCAACCAGGACCGGCAGACAGCGCAAGCCGGGGCCCTGACAGTCTTTCTCCTTGAGGAGGGCTATCAGCGCCAGGTCGGATGGTTTCCTGTTCAGGATCTCACCGACAATAAGCTCTATCTTTCTGTCCTGATCCATATATCACTGCAAATATATAAAAAAAAGCCGGCGCATCTGCACCGGCTTAGAATGTATGGGAAGTTGACAATTACTTGCCTCCTCTGCTCTTTGCGTAGCGGCTCATGAACTTGTCCACACGTCCTGCGGTATCAACCAGCTTAGACTTACCGGTGAAGAAGGGGTGTGAAGTGCTGGAGATTTCAAGTTTGATTACGGGGTAGGTCTGACCCTCGAACTCAATGGTCTCCTTTGTTGCACAGGTTGAACGTGACAGGAAGCAGTCACCGTTTGACATGTCCTTGAATACTACAGGACGATAACTTTCAGGATGAATACCTTTTTTCATAACTTATTTTGTTTTTAATTACTCCATTTTGTGCCCGCCGGAATATAGGCGGAACCTGATTATGGGGGTTTCAGCGCGCAAAGATACATCTTTTTTGTTAAACTGCAATGAAAAAGGTTGTTTTTTGCACATGAGGGACTGTCCCCTTTTGTCACCTGATAAAAGTATGCGATTGCAGTTTTTTTCCGGCATGTGCAAAAGGGAACTGTCCCCAATTGTACAATCAAGCAATAAAAAAGGTAAATTTGCGAACTTGAATTGCATATATGCAGGGACTAAGTGAAAGTATATATTCCAACCTTCTGTATGAGGACCGTTGGCTGATGATGGCCGACGGGTTGCTGAATACCATCAAGGTTTCGCTGTGGTCTATCCTGCTTGCCACCCTGTTTGGCGCAATTCTCTGCGCAATACGGATGAAAACTCGTAATTGGGTCAGGGGGTGCGTAAGGTTGTATGTGGACCTGATGCGCGCTATCCCTCTGCTGGTATTGCTGCTTCTGCTCTTTTATGTGATCCTGGCTGATTCCTTGCTCTCACCATTATGGATTGCCATTGTATGTTTTACACTCTATTTCAGCGCATACTTCTGTGAGATATTCCGTTCGGCTATAGAGGGCGTGAACCGTGGGCAGTGGGAGGCGGGTCTTGCTTTGGGACTCAATCCCAGGCGTACATTCATGAACGTGATTATGCCGCAGGCTCTTAAAAAGATAATTCCGGTCTATAAAGGCCAGATGATAACGCTGGTCAAGAGCACATCGATTATAGGCTATGTGGCGGTCGTTGACTTGACCAAGGCCGGTGACCTGATACGCTCACGTACATTTGACGCGTTCTTTCCGCTGCTGCTTGTCGCTGCGGTCTATCTGTTGCTGACACTGCTATTGGGAGCATTGCTTGACCTGATTGAAAGGAGAATAACCCCCAAAAGCCGTAAGATATGAGAAAACTCCGTTTTATACTGATTGCTGCTCTCTTGTTGCTGGACTCCTGTTCGGGACGCAGGGCTAAGGATTTGTCTGGGGTAAACGGCATTGAGGACCTGAAAGGGCATAGCGTGGCTGTTTCAATGGGCAGCTCATATGACCTGATGCTTTCAGATATTGGAGGAATTGATGTCATAAGGATTGGTTTGGGTGAACTGCTCGTGGCTGTAGAGAAGGGAAGGGCTGAATTCTGCATCATAGACCAGTATCAGGCCGCGATGCTTAATATGGAATCGCGCGGTCTGGAAATCAGATTCCGGAACATACTCAAGGGAACCGCCGGTGCGGGATTCCGGAAGGAGGACTCGCTGCTTTGCAATCAATTCAACGGATATCTGAATGGAATCAGGGGTTCAGGTGAGTATGACAGATGGCTTGATGAGTGGAAATCTGCATCGGATTCAATGGCTTATGCGTCATTCCAGGTTCCGGTACATGATAAACAGCCCGGCGGGAGAGCGCTTCATGTGGGTATAACCATTAATTATCCCTATCTTTTCCTTAAGGACAACCGTCTTACCGGTATAGAGGTTGACCTGTTCAACAGGTTCTGTGAGAGAATGGGGTATGCGGTGGATTATGAGATTTATGATTTCAGTGCCCTGATTCCGGCGTTGAATTCAGGGAAAATTGATGTGATCCTGTCACATATGCGAAGGACTGAGGAGCGTGCCAGGCAGGTGCTGTTCAGTGATGCGTATATAGAGGGCGGCGGTGCTGCGGTATGCAGGAGCGCGGATGGAAAGGCGGTGGGAGTGCGTGCCGGTTTCCTGGAACGTATGAAAGAGAGTTTCAGGAACAATCTGGTTGAAGAGAGACGCTGGAAACTTATGGTTGACGGCCTCTGGGTCACAATCCGTATATCTATCCTCTCTATCCTGTCTGCCGTTATGATAGGTATAGCTATGTGCAGGCTCCGTATGAGCAGAATGCGCGTGGTGAACCTGCCGGCAAAGATCCTGATTGACATCCTGCGCGGAATCCCGCTGCTTGTGGTCTTGATGCTTATGTTTTATGTGATATTCGCGTCGTCCAGGATGACAGGGACCTTGGTTACGGTTATGAGTTTCGGGGTCTATTACGGAGCTTATTTCAGTGAGGTGTTCCGGTCCGGCATGATGGGGGTGGACCGTGGACAATGGGAGGCCGGGTATGCTCTCGGGTTGAGAAAAATTCAGACATTCTATAAAGTTGTGCTGCCTCAGGCCCTGAGCCGGATCATACCGGTGCTCAAGGGTGAGGTGATAGCTCTCATAAAGATGACATCGGTAGTGGGTTATGTGGCCGTGATTGACCTTACCAAGGCCAGTGATATTATCCGCTCACGTACTCTAGATGCCTTCTTTCCGCTTATTCTCGTATCTGCGGTGTATCTGCTGCTGTCTTGGCTGGCGGGCTGCGGGCTGGGTTTGATGGAGCACAGGATTAATCCGAAAAGCAGGAAGACATGATTAAGGTTAGACATTTGAAAAAGGTTTTCTTGACACCGTCCGGCCAGGAACTGACTGTGCTCAGAGATATAAACTGTGATATTCACAGAGGTGAGGTGATATCGGTGATAGGTCCTTCCGGAACCGGTAAAAGTACTTTCCTGCGCTGTCTGAACCGTCTGGAAGAACCTACGTCAGGAATGATAGAGGTTGACGGCATGGATATACTGAGCCGTAAGACCGATATCAGCATGGTGCGTCGCCGTATGGGTATGGTGTTCCAGAATTTTAACCTTTTTGAGCATCTTACTATCCTTGATAACGTAACCATGTGCCCCATGATCCTGTTGGGAAAGAGCCGCGAGGAGGCTGAAAGCCGTGGCATGGCACTGCTTGAGAACGTGGGTCTTCATGACAAGGCGGGTTGTCTGCCGGAGGAACTGTCGGGCGGGCAGAAACAGCGTGCTGCCATAGCCCGTTGCCTTGCCATGGAACCGGATATAATACTGTTTGACGAGCCTACATCCGCCCTGGATCCTACGATGGTAAGTGAGGTCCTGGCTGTGATACGGCATCTGGCAAGCCAGGGTATGACCATGTGCATAGTGAGCCATGAAATGCAGTTTGTGCGTGATGTGAGTACCCGTGTGCTGTTTCTCTATGATGGAGTGGTGTATGAGGATGGTACTCCCGAACAGATATTTGACAACCCGCAGAAACCGGTCACTCAAGCATTCATAAACAGGATACGGACCTTTGATGTCACTCTTGCCGACAGTCGTTTTGACCTTTATGGACTTATGGGAAATATCCGTACATTCTGCAATAAATACGGTGTGAGCTTGAGGACGATGGAGAAGGTGGAACATGTGACAGAGGAGATGCTCTGTCAGATTATTCCGTTTGACGCCCCTGTGAGATTTACGGTGGATTACAGTGAGAAAACCTCCCGGATACACATGGTTTTTGTCCTGGAGAATAGCCGTGGCAGCATACTGAGCGCTGTGCCCGATGATTCGCTGTCACTTATGATGGTCAGGGGCATGAGCGATTCCCTCTCTGAACCCGAACCTGGCAGGATTTGTGTGGTAATCTGATACGGAATCTGCCGTTTTTGGGGCTGTTTGTATAGTGGAGTATGCAAAATACCTCTCATTGCCTTAAACTTTGTGAAACGGTGGATAACTTTCCATGTCCCTAATAATGAAATAGGAGATTTAGGTTGTAATTTCGCGGCTGAAATCTGAAAGAGATTAATATTAACTAAATAAAACTTCACTATTATGGTAAGCTACAAAGATCTGGGTCTTGTAAATACCCGCGCAATGTTTGCCGCAGCCGTTAAGGGCGGATATGCTATCCCGGCATTCAATTTCAACACAATGGAGCAGATGCAGGCTATCGTTCAGGCTGCAGTTGAGACCAAGTCACCTGTTATCATGCAGGTTTCAAAGGGCGCTCGTAACTACGCTAACGCTACTATCCTGCGTTACATGGCACAGGGTGCTGTAGAGTACGCCAAGGAGCTTGGCTGCGCTCATCCTGAGATCGTTCTCCACCTTGACCACGGTGACAGCTTCGAGCTCTGCAAGGATTGCATCGACATGGGCTTCTCATCAGTTATGATCGATGGTTCAGCTCTTCCCTATGAGGAGAACATTGCTCTTACCAAGAAGGTTGTTGAGTACGCTCATAAGTATGATGTAACCGTTGAGGCTGAGCTGGGTGTCCTGGCCGGCGTTGAGGATGAGGTTGCAAGTGAGGTTTCACACTACACCAAGCCTGAGGAGGTTATCGATTTCGCTACCCGTACCGGTTGCGATTCACTGGCTATCTCAATAGGTACTTCACACGGTGCATACAAGTTCAAGCCCGAGCAGTGCACACGTGACCCCAAGACCGGCAAGCTGGTTCCCCCTCCATTGGCATTCGACGTTCTGCATGAGATTGAGAAGAAGCTCCCCGGATTCCCCATCGTACTGCACGGATCATCATCAGTTCCCCAGGATGAGGTTGACACCATCAACGCATACGGCGGCAAGCTGCCCGATGCAGTAGGTATACCTGAGGAGCAGCTCCGCGAGGCTTCAAAGAGCGCTGTATGCAAGATCAACATTGACTCAGACTCACGTCTGGCTATGACTGCCGCTATCCGCAAGTATCTTGCTGAGAACCCCAGCCACTTTGATCCCCGTCAGTACCTCAAGCCCGCTCGCGAGAACATGAAGAAGATGTACATCCACAAGATTGTTGATGTACTTGGTTCAGACGGCAAGCTGCTCCAGAAGTAAGACAAACCATAAACACACATATATTGATAATGGAGAGGACAAAGGCGTCTTCTCCATTATTTTTTTTGCGTGCGCTTAAATAAAATAAGGTTCAAGGTGTTTAATCATTGAAAAATCATTAAGTTTGTGGACTTAAGTAATGTGTATGAATCTACGGTCACTGTTCATGATCCCTGTCTGGGCGGTTGCCATATTGGCATCGTGCACTGAGAGGGAATACAAAATCCTGGATGACGGCGTTGTGGTCAACGTACGGGAACCTGCCGAGGGCGGTCCCCAGAAGGTGCGTCTGACCGTGATGTCTGACCATATCGTGCGCGTTACGGCAACCCCGGACAAGACTTTCCATGACCGCAACAGCCTTATAATCCTGCCCGATGCCAACAAGGATGCCGGATTCGTGGTACGCAACCACAAGGATGAGGTGGTGTTGCAGATGTCATCACTGAGCGCATTCGTAAACAAGACCGACGGCAGGGTACGTTTTACTGATGCCGGCGGCAATACCATTACACGTGAGACAGAGCCTGCATCATTCAGCCCCATAACTGTTGATGATACACATGGTTATTCTACCGTGAACCGTTTTGAGACCCAGGATGACGAGGGTATTTACGGATTGGGGCAGCATCAGTCCGATCAGTGGAACTACAACGGCCAGAACGAGGAACTCTATCAGTACAACACCAAGATTAGCATACCGTTCGTGATATCTTCACGCGGATACGGCATACTATGGGATTCATATTCCATGGGCCGGTTCGGCAATACAGAGCCGTACAAGCAGCTCAACCGCCTGTTCAAACTCTATGACAAGGAAGGGAAGCAGGGCTCTCTTACCGGAACCTATTACGGCGGCATGCGCGGCCGTACCCAGGTCAGACAGGAGGATTCCATCTATTTTGTTGATTCTGAGACTGTAAAGAACCTGCCTCGTCTGGGCCAGAGGGTAGTGTATGAGGGCTCCATAGAGGCACCTGAGTCAGGCGTTTACAGCTTTATCCTCTACTACGCAGGTTACATCAAGGTATCCCTGGGCGGAGAGGAGGTAGTGGGAGAGCGCTGGCGTACAGCCTGGAACCCCAACTCATACAAGTTCAGCTTTGAGATGAAGCAGGGCCAGAGATATGACCTGAACATAGACTGGCGCCCCGACGGCAACCCGTCGTACTGCGGACTCCGTGCCTATGCCCCCGTGCCTGATGACCAGAAGGACAGACTCACCATGTGGAATGAGATGGTTCAGGAGTCTGACTATTATTTCATATCGGCCGATGACATGGACGGCGTGATAGGCGGGCTGCACTCACTTGTGGGCGGTCCCAATATGCTGCCTAAGTGGGCTATGGGTTTCTGGCAGAGCCGTGAGCATTATGACAACCAGAATGAGGTGGTGCAGACCGTAAGTGAGTTCCGCCGCCGCGGCATAGGTCTGGACAACATAGTGCAGGACTGGAACTACTGGAAACAGGATGACTGGGGCTCACATGAGTTTGACAAGACCCGTTATCCGGATCCTCAGGCAATGATGGACCGTGTCCATGACATGAACGCCCACCTTATGATTTCTGTATGGCCCAAGTTCTATACCTCTACGGAACATTACAAGGAGTTTGACTCACACGGTTGGATGTACAAGCGTGCTGTCGAGGACAGCATCCGTGACTGGGTAGGCCCCGGTTATATAGGTTCATTCTATGATGCATACTCTGCAGGTGCGCGTGAGCTATTCTGGAACCAGCTCAAGGATCATCTGTACGGTTACGGCATAGATGCCTGGTGGATGGATGCAAGCGAGCCCAATATTCGCGATTGCGTGCCTATGGATTACTGGAAGGCGCTTTGCGGACCTACTGCTCTGGGTTCATCGACAGAATATCTTATGGCCTATTCACTAATGAATGCACAGGCCATTTATGAGGGTCTCATGCGGGAGAACCCTGACAAGCGCGTGTTCCAGCTTACCCGTTCAGGTTTTGCTGGCTTGCAGCGTTACTCTACTGCATCGTGGAGCGGTGACATCGGTACCCGTTGGGAGGATATGCGCTCACAGATCACGGCCGGACTGAACTATTCATTGTGCGGCAACCCTTATTGGACAATGGACATAGGCGGATTCTGTGTTGAGAACCGATATGCCAACGCACAGCGTTTCTATGACCGTTCACGTGTTGAGACCGCTGACCTTAAGGAGTGGCGTGAACTGCAGACCCGCTGGTATCAGTTCGGCACATTCTGCCCGCTGTACCGCGCACACGGCCAGTTCCCGCTGCGTGAGGTCTGGAACATTGCACCGCAGAACCATCCTGCATACCAGTCAATCGTCTACTATAACAGGATGCGTTACAGGCTTATGCCTTACATATACTCACTGGCAGGACAGGCCTGGCTGAACGGAAACATAATCATGCGTGGTCTTGTGATGGACTACCCGGAGGATGCCCGCGCCCGTGACGTATCGGACCAGTATATGTTCGGACCCTCCATAATGGTGTGCCCGGTATATGAGTATGGCGACACCGCCCGTAACGTATATCTGCCGGAGGGTAGGTTGTGGTATGATTATTACACTGATTCAGTATTCGTGGGCGGACAGACCATATCGGCCGATGCTCCATACGAGCGTATCCCGCTGTTCGTTCCGTCGGGTGCCATCATAATCTCCGGACCTGATATAAGGTACGTTGATGAGAAACCGGCCGATGAACTGACTATTGACTGTTATGCAGGCAGTGACGGTCAGGAGTTCCTTCTCTATGAGGATGACGGTAACAGCAATGCCTATGAGGATGGCGCATATACGGTTATCCCCATGTCATTCAAGGAGGATGAGAACGGCTGTATATTTACGTTCGGTAAGCGTGAGGGCGCTTATAACGGTATGTTACGCAAGAGGAAACTGGATATCCGGTATCACATGCCTGATACCACGGTCCAGGTGAGCGTGGATTATACCGGCAGACGGCTGGATTATGCGTTGGAATTGAGATAATTACAAATAACAATACATATTTGAAATGAAAAAATATCTGTTAGGTTATGACATAGGCAGCTCTTCAGTGAAGGCTAGCCTTGTGTCTATTGAGACTGGCAAAAGTGTAGCATCGGCTTTCTATCCTGACTCAGAGGCTCCTATCAAGGCGCTTAATCCCGGATGGGCAGAGCAGGAGCCTGAGGACTGGTGGAAGTATCTCAAGAACGTTACCGCAAAGGTAAAGGAGATGTCAGGTGCCAAGGGCAGCGACATTGAGGCTATCGGTATCTCATATCAGATGCACGGCCTGGTTTGCGTTGACAAGGACGGCAAGGCCCTGCGTCCCGCAATCATATGGTGTGACTCCCGTGCCGTACCTTACGGTGAGAAGGCTTTCCGTGAGATAGGTAAGGGTCAGTGCCTTACAAATCTGCTCAATTCACCGGGTAATTTCACCGCCGCCAAGCTGGCTTGGGTTAAGGAGAACGAGCCTGAACTCTATGCCAAGATTGACAAGATCATGCTTCCCGGTGACTACATCGCAATGCGTCTTACCGGTACCACATGCACTACCGTATCAGGTCTGTCCGAGGGTATGATGTGGAACTTCAAGGAGAATGATGTAGCTGAGTTCCTGCTGGATTACTACGGTATCAGCAAGAGCCTCATTCCTGAGATCAGACCTACATTCTCAGAGCAGGGTCGTGTATCTCTGGCTACCGCTAAGGAACTGGGCCTGGAGGCAGGTATCCCTGTTACATACCGTGCCGGTGACCAGCCTAACAACGCCCTTTCACTGAACGTATTCAATCCCGGTGAGATTGCCGCTACTGCCGGTACATCGGGCGTAGTATACGGTGTTAACGGTTCCGTTAACTTTGACCCGCAGTCACGAGTAAACAACTTTGCCCATGTTAACCACACCGCCAAGCAGACCCGTCTGGGCGTTCTGCTGTGCATTAACGGAACAGGTATCCTGAACGCATGGACACGCCGTAACATCATGCTTGAGGGCCTGTCATACGGTGATATGAACAAGATCGCACAGAGCATACCAGTAGGCTGCGACGGCGTATCAGTACTGCCGTTCGGTAACGGTGCTGAGCGTGTACTTGGTAACCGTAACGTAGGCTGCAGCATTCACGGATTCAACTTCAATATACATAACCGTAACCATCTGGCACGTGCCGTCCAGGAGGGTATCGTATTCTCATTCAAGTACGGTATGGACGTAATGGTTGAGATGGGTATGGAGATATCAAAGATCCATGCAGGAAACGCCAATATGTTCCTGAACCCCGTATTCCGCGAGACTCTGGCCGGAATCACCGGTGCTACCATCGAGCTTTATGATACAGACGGTTCTGTAGGTGCAGCCAAGGGTGCAGGTATCGGCGCAGGTGTCTATAAGGATCACGATGAGGCATTCGCATCACTGGAGAAGATCAATGTCATTGAGCCCGACATTAAACTCGTACCGCAGTATGAGGAGGCTTATGCACGTTGGAAACGCATCCTGAACATGTATATCAACGAGTTCTGATGTTATAAAAAATAACGGCTGAAAGGTTGGTATATTGAATTATAAATGTAACTTTGCCTTTCGCGCAGGGAAAGGCGTAAACTAGAGTATTTATTCACATTTTATAAATTAAAGATCAATTATGGCAAAAGAGTATTTTCCCGGTTTGAAGAAAATCAAATTCGAGGGTAAGGACAGCAAGAATCCTATGGCTTTCCATTACTATGACGAGAACAAGGTTATCATGGGTAAGACCATGAAGGATTGGCTGCGCTTTGCAATGGCATGGTGGCACACACTGTGCGCAGAGGGTGCTGACCAGTTCGGTGGTGGCACAAAGAGCTTCCCCTGGATGGACGCTGATCCTCTTCAGACCGCTAAGAACAAGGTTGATGCCGGTTTCGAGTTCATGCAGAAGCTGGGTATCCCTTATTTCTGCTTCCACGATGTTGACCTGATTTCTGAGGGCGCAAACGTAGCAGAGTATGAGAAGAACATGAAGGCTATCGTAGCCTACATCAAGGAGAAGCAGAAAGAGACCGGTGCCAAGCTGCTTTGGTCAACCGCTAACGTATTCGGTAACAAGCGTTACATGAACGGTGCTTCTACCAACCCTGACTTTGACGTTGTAGCTCGCGCTATCGTTCAGATCAAGAACGCTATCGACGCTGGTATCGAGCTGGGCGCTGAGAACTATGTATTCTGGGGCGGTCGTGAGGGTTACATGAGCCTTCTCAACACTGACCAGAAGCGTGAGAAAGAGCACATGGCTACCATGCTGACCATGGCTCGTGACTATGCACGCGGCAAGGGATTCAAGGGTACATTCCTGATCGAGCCCAAACCATGCGAGCCTTCAAAGCACCAGTATGATGTTGACACCGAGACCGTTATCGGTTTCCTCAAGGCTCACAAGCTGGATAAGGACTTCAAGGTAAATATCGAGGTTAACCACGCTACTCTGGCTGGCCACACATTTGAGCACGAGCTGGCTTGCGCCGTTGATGCTGGCATGCTCGGTTCAATCGACGCTAACCGCGGTGACTATCAGAACGGTTGGGATACCGACCAGTTCCCCATCGACCAGTACGAGCTTGTACAGGCTTGGATGGAGATCATCCGCAATGGTGGTCTGGGCACCGGTGGTACCAACTTCGACGCTAAGACTCGTCGTAACTCAACTGATCTTGAGGACATCGCTATCGCTCACATCAGCGGTATGGATGCTATGGCTCGCGCTCTTGAGTCAGCTGCTAAGCTGCTTGAGGAGTCACCCTACAAGAAGATGAAGGCTGAGCGTTACGCTTCATTCGACAGCGGTATGGGTAAGAAGTTCGAGGAGGGCAAGATGACCTTCGAGGAGGCTTACGAGTACGGCAAGAAGGTAGACGAGCCCAAGCAGACCAGCGGCAAGCAGGAACTGTACGAGGCTATCGTTGCCATGTACGCTTAATAAGGGCGCAAAGGGGACGGTTGACTTCGTCGAGCTAAACCTTCTATCTGTGCCCTTTATATAGAATAATGGCCGGACAGCTATTCAAACTGTCCGGCCATTATTGTTTTATATAGTTTGATTCACTGGAAGGGCACAGATAGAACCGTCCCCTTTGCGCCCTTGTTAGAGTTTGTAGTAGGAGGCCAGGATGCAGTCAAACCATTTGGAGGGGAGGATGGCTTTTAGCAGGACTGAGGCTTTCTGAACGGTAGTGGCGATGATGTAGCGGTTGCGGGGATGACGTTTGCGGACTATTCCGGAAATCTTCCTGGCCAGATGGTCGGGCTGGAGGCCGGAGCGCTCATCGCTCTCTATATCCTTCATTGAGTCTGCATAGCCGGGGTAGGCGGCCATGGCATCTGCGGTGAGGTTCTTGCTGCGGGCGGCGGTGAATCCGGTAAAGAAGTCTCCGGGGTTGATGGTGGTTACGTGTATGCCGAACTGGCGCAACTCAAGACGCAGAGCCTCACAGTAGCCCTCAATGGCGAATTTGCTTGCAGAGTACATGCCCTGATACGGGAGTCCCATAAGACCTCCTATGGAGCTTATGCATATGATGTGTCCGTGACGCTGGGCTCTCATTACGGGTACTACGGCGTTCAGGAAACGTACCATTCCCATGAAATTGACGTCCATCTGCATCTGTGCGTCCTCAAACGGGGTGAACTCCAGCGGTCCGCCTATGCCCATGCCGGCATTGCTTATGAATACGTCTATACGGCCCTCGGCATCAAGCACGGCCTTTACGGTTGCATCTGCTGACTCCGGGTCCCGTACATCGGCCTTTATATAGGTTACTCCGGGTATGGGTTCACAATCCTTGCGGTGGGTGCCGTAGACTTTATGTCCGTCGGCCTGAAGCCGGCTGGCCATGGCACGGCCGAATCCTGATGTTATGCCGGTAATGAGTATGACCATATCAGTTCTTTATGGTTACGTCCATATGAGGATAGGCAAACTGTATGCCTTTCTTGGGTAGGGCCTCATATATCTTCTTGTTCAGGTCAAACCTTACTGGCCAGTAATCGGCCGACTTTACCCATGACCTGGTTATGAATGATATGTTGCTGTCATTCATTGACAACAGCGCAATGAACGGATCCTGGGCACCGCGGTGCTTTGAGTCCAGGACACGCTTATCCTCATTGATGATAGCGGTGAGCAGTTTTATGCACTTGTCGGCATCGGTCCCGTATTCTACCTGAACCTCTATGTCTACACGGCGCAGCGGCATGGCAGAGTAGTTGTCTATGTTGCCGTTTGAGAGTGTGCCGTTGGGGATTACTATGACGCGGTTATCGGTAGTGATGATCTTGGTGTTTACTATGGTGACCTCTTTTACGGTTCCGCTGTAACCCTGTGCGGTGATAAAGTCACCGGCCTTGAAAGGCTTGAATACAAGCAGCATCAGGCCTCCGGCAAAATTTGATACGGTTCCGCTTAGCGCCATACCAATGGCCATACCTCCGGCGGCCAGGAGTGCTGCCAGGGATGTGGTGTTTATGCCAAGCGTACCTATGGTTATTACGATGAGCAGTACAGTGAGTGTGATGGATACCAGTGATGTGACGAACGTGGAGAGGGTAGCCTCAGTGTTACGTCTTACGAACATCTTGCCCATCCAGATCTTGACGCGCCTTATGAGCCATGCACCTATTATGTAGATGACGATGGCTGCAAGCAGCTTGAGACCGAACGCTATGGCGCTCTGAAGCAGCTCACGTACGAATGTGTCAGGATCCGCCTTAACCTTGTCAATGATTGTGCTGGTAACCGCCTTGAGCGAGTCATTTACGCTGATTATAGTATTGGGGTCAATGGGGGTGGTTTGCAGGAATGTCATATCAGGAACCTTTTTATGTGGTGTAAAAATAACGTTTTTTCCCGATAAATGGTTACTTTTGGCACTATATGAAAAAGTATTGCCTTATATTCTCAATCCTGTTTGTCCTTGCAGGTTGCAGCAAGAGTGGATTTAACAGACTCAAATCCATAGAGAAGATCCTGGACGTGAATCCGGTTGAGGCCGGAATTCGTCTTGACAGTATTGAACCGTCAAACCTGCATGGAAAGGGGCTGGCCATGTATGCCATGCTCAGAACCCAGGCAGATTACCTTACAGGTAAAAGTTTTACGTCAGATTCCCTGGCCCGTATAGCTACCGGATATTGGAACTCCCGCAAGAAAGACTATCATGCCGCAATGAGCTGGTACTCACTGGGGTGTGTCTACTCGGACATGGGTAAGGATCCGGAGGCAATTTATGCGCTGCTCAAGGCAAAGGAGCTGTTTCCTGATACCCTGTCGGCCAATTATATGGGCTCATTGTATATGCTGGGCAAGCATTACAACAGCCGTAAGCTGTATGATGACGCCATCAATTCATTTTCGGCCTGCAAGAGAGCATATGAGCGTATCGGTGACAGCCGGAATGTCTCACTCTCAGAGTATAACATCGGCATTTCATATTTTGGAAAGAAGGAGTACACCAAGGCCCGTGAGATATTTGAGCATCTGTTGACAGACAGTAACCTTGATGCCGATAACCGCAACTCCTGTTATCTCTATCTGGCCCATGTGGAGAACGGCCTTCACGGAAAGGAGGGTAACCGTAAGGAGCTGGAACTGGTAAATCTCTATCTGGACGGTTGTTCCGATGAGGAGTCAAGGATTCCGGGATATGCGCTCAAGGGTATCGCATTATATTATTCGTATCAGACTGACTCTGCATTTGAGTATCTCAGGATAGCGCATGACGGCGCTCAGGACATGGATACCAGGATCCTTGCAGTGAAGGGTCTTGAGTGGGTTGCAATCCAGATGAGAAACTATCAGGCGGCATGGAACGCAGAGATCCTGAACAAACAGTATCAGGAGGAACTTAACAAGATGTCAAATCTGTCTGAGATTACCCAGATCCAGTTGCAGCACAATGACGAGATACAGAACCAGAGGTTCCGCTCAAGAGTATCCAAGATAATTCTGGTGAGCATATCGCTTGTGATTCTTCTGATAGCTCTGGCCGTGATATTCAATATCCAGCGTGACCGTAAACGCGAGGCCTACTACCTTAAGAAATATGAGGACTTTGTCCAGAAACAGATGGAGGATAAGGCCACTGCCAAGGGTAACCGCCTTACTGAGGCATGTGAGGCTTTCCGCGGCGGTATCGCTTTCAATCTGGTTGGTGATGTGATAATGCAGCACCGTTCATTCCGCCAGGAGGAGAGGGATGTTGTGGTGCATGACATAAATCTCTATTTTGCGTCACTCATTGCCGCATTGCGTGATGAGGCCGGCAGATTGGGACAGCAGGATATAAATCTGATATTCTGTACGTTGCTGGGCTTTGACCAGGAGGTGATTGCCGATATCATGTGCACGTCACGCTCCAATCTGCGCAGCATAAAATCACGCCTCAGGTCAAAGATATCACCCGAGTCATTCTCACTCTATTTCAAGGAGTAACGCAAAGGGGACGGTTCTAAACGCGTAGGGGACGGTTCTGTTCGCAAACAGAACCGTCCCCTACGCGTTTTATTTCTTGCGGCGGTTGCGGATAATGATAATAGCGATTGCCGCTACCACTATGGCTGCGATGGTGTAGCCTATTTCATGGCTGTAATGCTCAACTGTGGCAATGAGCTGGTCCTCGGGGACTGCCTTGCCCAGATAGTATCCAAGTAGAGCCAATACTGTGTTCCAGATTCCGGCACCGAGTGCGGTGAATGCTACAAAGCGGCCCAGAGGCATCTTGGCCAGGCCGGCGGGTATGGATATGAGCTGGCGTATGGCGGGAATGAGACGGCCTATGAATGTTGATACGGCACCGTGCTCATTGAAGTATTTCTCTGCATTATTTATCTTTTCACCGCTCAATAGGAGCATATGTCCCAGCTTGCTGTCGGCAAACCTGTATACCAGCGGCTTGCCAATCCACAGTGAAAGGAAATAGTTTACAAGTGCACCCAGAATGGCACCCAGAGTTGCAAACAGAACTATAAGGATGGCATTCATGTGGGCGGTTGACACAGAGTGGTAAACTGCCGGTGGAATCACTACTTCTGACGGGAAGGGTATGAATGAACTCTCTATGGTCATGAGCATAGTGACGGTCCAGTAATTAAGGTGGTCAAAATACCACTGTATCAGAGGCTGAAAGATTTCTCCCATAGCTTATTGTAGGTTGTTGTCGGTTAATAGGTCAGTTTCCTTATCAGGCAGTATATGTTGTGCAAGTTTCTTCAGGTCTTCATCATTGGGGTCCAGAGCCAGTCCCTGATGCAGGAATGACTGCGCCTGCTGGGACTTGCCGGTCTTGTGTGAGCTCTCGGCCAGGTAGTAATAGAGTTCCACATACATCTCCTGCGGCACGTCGGGGTCAAGCATGAGCATTGCCAACGCATCCATGAAATAGTCATACGCTATGTCATACTGCATCATCTCATACTGGCATCGGCCGCAATAATAGAGCAGGGTATAGGATGTCTTGTCATCCTCAAGCAGTTCCTTGTATATCCTGAATGCCTCATCCCAGCTCTCCATGTTGAATATGCAGCTGGCTTTCATCATGCGGGCCGATTTGTTGTCAGGGTCTATGGCCTCGATGAACTCAAAACACTCGCGTGCCTGGGCAAAGTCATTCTTCTCATAGTAGATACGGCCCAGCTGCTCCCAGTAGTATGTGTCATATGCAAATTCATCCAGGAGGTGGTTGTACCACTCGATGGCGGTATCGGCCTGGTCTGTATCAAAAAAGAGGTCGGCCTGGAGCTCTATGAAATTGCGGGAGTCAGGTGACAGCAGCAGAGCCATGTCCAGCCATTTCTGGCACAGATCATAGTTGCGGTTGTCCATATACTTGACTATGATGTCATTGAGCATTCCGGGATCGTCATCACTCATCTGGACAGCCTGCGTAAAGTATGCATCGGCCTCATCCAGACGGTCAAAAGCCAGTTCTATCTCACCTTTCAGGTAGAGCAGCTCCTGATTGTCGGGGTCTGTGATGGATTCCGTGAGCACCCTGGCCTCATCCTTGAGACCGCGGCGCAGCAGGTTGTTGGCCTTGGATATGAGTATGTCTGAGTCTGACGGGTGCAACTGCAGTCCGTACTCAATGGCGCTGTCTGATTTGTCCAGCTGTCCGTTCATGGAGTAGTACTCGGCAATGTTGGCTATGTCCATGCTGTCAAAATAGACGGAGCTACCATCTGACAGCATGTTCTCATACATGTCCAGAATCTCTATGAACTCCTGACTGTCAAAGTATGATGCCGAGTCGTCCCTCATTTAAGCCTTATCCTTGACCTTGTTCCAGGTATCCTTGAGTGATACGGTGCGGTTGAATATCAGATGATCGGGGGTAGAGTCCTTGTCAGTGCAGAAATAGCCTATGCGCTGGAACTGGAAGTGATCCAGAGGCTTGGTTCCGGCCAGATACTGCTCTACGTAGCAGTTCTCGCGTATCTGGAGTGAATCCGGGTTTTTCATCTGCTTGAGTGCCTCTACGGGATCCATACCCTCCTCACGCAGGCGGGCCAGCTCGTCACGCGGATTCTCAACCTTCCACAGACGGTCATAGAGACGTACCTCGGCCTTGATGGCGTGGGCTGCGCTTACCCAGTGGATGGTACCCTTACACTTTCGGTTGCAGTCTGACTCACCGGTCTTGGTGTTGGGTATATACTCGCAGTAAACCTCCTCAATGGTACCGTCATCGGCCTTCTTGCAGCCGGTGCAGAGCACGATGTAGGCGCTCTTAAGACGTACCTCGCGGCCTTGTGACAGGCGGAAATACTTGGCGGGTGCATCCTCCATGAAATCATCACGCTCTATCCAGAGCTCGCGGCTGAATGTTATCTTGTGGCTGCCTGCCTCGGGATCCTCAGGGTTGTTGATGGCCTCAAGCTCCTCGGTCTTGCCCTCGGGGTAGTTGGTTACTATCAGCTTTACGGGATCTATTACGGCCGATACACGTGTGGCACGGCGGTTCAGGTCCTCGCGGATGGCAGACTCCATCAGGGCCATGTCATTAAGGGCATCGAACTTGGTGTAGCCGATGCGGTCCACGAACATGCGGATGGACTCAGGTGTGTAACCGCGGCGGCGGTATCCGCAGATGGTCGGCATGCGGGGATCATCCCATCCTGATACCATTCCGTTCTGTACCAGAGCCAGCAGGTTACGCTTGCTCAAAAGCGTATAGTTCAGGTTCAGCTTGTTGAACTCAGTCTGACGCGGACGGTTGTCATCAAGGTCCTCGCCCTTCTTGAGCCAGTCTATGAACAGGTCATAGAGCGGACGGTGAGGCACGAACTCCAAAGTGCAGAGAGAGTGGGTGACACCCTCAAAGAAATCACTCTGTCCGTGTGCAAAGTCATACATGGGGTATGCCTTCCACTTGGTTCCGGTGCGGTGATGGGGAGTCTTGACAATGCGGTATATGATAGGATCGCGGAACAGCATGTTGTTGTGAGCCATGTCAATCTTGGCACGCAGTACCATTGATCCCTCCTCAAGCTCGCCGCTGTTCATCTTGTAGAACAGGTCCAGGCTCTCCTGGATGGGGCGGTCACGGTAAGGGCTGTTGATGCCGGGCTGGGTGGGAGTTCCCTTCTGTGAAAGGATGGTCTCCTGATCCTGCTCGTCAACGTAGGCCTTGCCCTCCTTGATAAGCTCTATGGCAAAGTCCCAAAGCTGCTGGAAATAGTCTGATGCGTAGAACTCATTCGCCCACTGGAATCCAAGCCACTGGATATCCTCCTTGATGGCGTCTACATACTCTGTGTCCTCCTTGGTAGGGTTGGTGTCATCAAAACGCAGGTTGCAGATGCCGCCGTACTTCTGTGCCATGCCAAAATCCAGACAGATGGCCTTGGCGTGACCGATGTGAAGGTAACCGTTGGGTTCGGGCGGGAAACGGGTCTGTATCCTGCCTCCGTTCTTGCCTTCTGCCAGGTCCTTCTGGATCATATCCTCAATGAAGCTCAGGCTCTTTTTCTCACTGTTTTCTGCTACGTTGTTCTCTGCCATATACGTCTTTTTATTTTGAGAGTGCAAAGTTACCTTTTTTGGCTGTAAGAATTGAAACTTAAATAACTAATTTTGCATAACTATGATTCAGGAAACTAAAGAGCAGCTTATACGGTGGGCCGATAAGTGTGAATGCGCAGCATTCATTGAGGGTGATCCGGTGCAGTTCCCGCACCGTTATGACTCTGACCGTGATATTGAGGTGTCGGCCTTTATATCGGCCTGGATGGCATACGGAAGCCGTAAGGTGTTTCTGGGTATTCTGGAACGGTTGCACGGCATGATGGATGCTGCCGGAGGACCGTACATGTATATCGTATCGGGAGCATGGCGTAGCCTGGACCATGATGCGGGCAGTTGCCTGTACCGCTTCTACAAGTGGCATGATTTCAGCTTGTTATGTGAGCGGCTCAATGAACTCTATTCAACGGTGAAAAGCCTTGAATTCCTGTTTGAACCGGGTGAGCCGCTGGAGCAGGGGGTGAGCAGGTTATGCCATGCCTTTGAAGGAGTGAACGGCATTCCGGTTGAGGGCAGTACATCGGCCAACAAACGGCTCTATATGTTCCTGCGCTGGATGGTACGCAAGGGTAGCCCGGTTGATTTTGGCATATGGACACGTATTGACCCGTCAAGACTGCTGGTGCCGGTTGATACCCATGTCTATGCTACTGCAAAGGCGTTGGGGCTGACCTCCAGGAACAGCGCAGACCTTAAGACAAGCATTGAAATTACCGGTCAAATGGCACAAATCTGGCCCGATGACCCGGCACGTGGCGATTTTGCCCTGTACGGAAGTCAGGTTATGTGAAAATTGTGTAATTTTGCGCCGCAATGTGTAAAAAGTATTTATTGTTTCTTGCAGCTGTGATAGCCTGCATGCCGGCAAAATCCATGCCGGGAACCGAAACTGTCGATTCAGGACAGGATTCCATCAGTCATTATCAGAGAAATGTGGCACTGGTGCTTGGCACCGAAGGCGTTCTTGTGGGAGGTATCATGACATCCCTCTATAAATCCTGGTACTCAGGTTCTGAGACCGGCGGATTCCATCTCTACAATGACAACAAGGAGTGGCTGCAGATGGATAAGGCTGGTCATGCCAACTCTTGCTATAACCTTGGTATCGTGGGATATGAGGCACTCAGGCTGGCCGGATGGGATGAAAAACACTCCATAATCTACGGCGGAACCTTGGGACTGGCCATCATGTCAGTTGTTGAGGTTTTTGACGGTCTGTCGGCCGATTGGGGATTCTCCTGGGGGGATATGACCGCCAATCTTTTAGGAACCGGCCTTTTCATGGCACAGCAGGCCTTGTGGCATGAACAGCGTATTGCACTCAAGTACTCCTACCATAATTCAGGCTGTCCCAAATACAATGTAAGCAATCCGTTGACATTGGAGAGGGATTATATAATGGGTGAGGACTGGCTTGACCGTATCTATGAGGATTACAGCGGAATTACCGTGTGGATGGCATTTGACATAAAGTCACTGTGCATGAAAAAGGATAGCCGTTTCCCGTCATGGCTGGGCCTTGCAATAGGTTACGGAGCCGAGGGAATGACCGGTGAATATAACAATTTCAAGCCTGCAGGTCACGTGGGTGATGACGGTAACTGGGGACGCGGATGGGAATACGATCCTGTAAACGCTCCGCATGACCTGAAATATATGCCCAATGATGCCCGTCACCGTCAGTTCTTTATAGCTCCCGATATAGACATCTCGCGTATTCCGTGCCGCAACAAGACTCTCAAGCACGTGCTGCGCGTGTTGAGTGCCATCAAGATACCTACGCCTACCCTTGAGTATCAGACCGGCGGAGTAGGATTCCAGTGGCACTGGCTATATTTCTGATTTTATCCGATATTCATCGTCCTGTTTGCGTCAAGGTTCGCAAAAAGTGTTACTTTTGCAGAGTAACGACCAACTGCTGATGGAATCACTTTCAATCCTTATTCCTGTCTACAACTGGGATTGCACCAAACTTATCAAGGACCTTCATTTCCAGGGTCTGGTGCTTGGTATTCCGTATGAGATAATAGTGGCCGATGACTGCTCAACCGCCAAGGATCTGCTTGAGAAGAACCGAATCGTGGCTGAGAGTCATGAGAACTGCCGTTTCTTTGCGCTCCAGCATAACATAGGCCGTGCCGCCATACGTAATTTCATGGCCGATCAGTCCAGGTATGAGAAACTGCTTTTCCTGGATTGTGACTCGGCTGTAAAAAGCAAGCAGTTCCTTAAGAAATATGTTGTTGCAGCCGATAAGGCATCGGTAGTATGCGGAGGCCTTATTCATCCCGATGAGATGCCGCAGCAGGGGGTGGAGTTGAGATACCTCTATGAGAAGAGTGCCGCAAATGAGCGCTCGGCAGGTTTCAGAAGCAAGAACCCGTACCTGAGGTTTACGTCATTCTCATTCCTGATAGAGAAGTCTGTGTTCATGGCTATCAGGTTTGATGAGTCATATATAGGGTATGGTTATGAGGATGTGCAGTTCGGACATGAACTGGAGCAGAATGGCATCAGTATACTGCATATAGACAATCCGATGGCTCATCTGGGACTTGAAGCCAGTGACGCATATCTTGCCAAGACCCGCCAAGCCGTACTGAATGCGTTTGAGCATAAGAAAGTGATAGGTGACAGTTCCAAACTGCTTACCCATTACAATAAGGTCCTTAAATGGAAGATGAGATGGTTTTTCAGGATCATGTGGACATTCTTCCAGAAAAGTATGGAGAAGAACCTGCTTGGCCCCAAACCCAAGCTCAGGGTCTTTTCATTGTATAAACTCTGTTACATCTGCCTGTTGTAACTAAAACCATAAAGGATGCAACCGTTAGCCGAAAGAATGAGACCCAGGTCTCTTGATGAATACGTAGGGCAGACGCACCTGGTCGGTCCCGGTGCAGTGCTGCGTCGCATGATAGACTCCGGCAGGTTGTCATCATTCATACTCTGGGGCCCTCCCGGAACCGGAAAGACCACTCTGGCTCAGATTGTGGCCACTAAACTGGATCTGCCGTTCAGCACTTTGAGCGCCGTTACGGCCGGAGTAAAGGAGGTGCGTGAGGTCATTGACCGCGCCCGCAGCAATCCTCTCTTCCGTACCAAGGGCAGTCCCATCCTTTTTATCGATGAAATCCACCGTTTCAACAAGGCTCAGCAGGATTCACTGTTGGGTGCAGTGGAGCGCGGTGACATAACGCTTATAGGTGCCACTACAGAGAACCCGTCATTTGAGGTGATACGTCCTCTGCTGTCACGTATGCAGGTTTATGTGCTCAACTCACTTGAGAAAGATGACCTGCTCAAGTTGCTTGACCGTGCCATAAAGAATGATGTCATACTTAAGGAGCGTGACATTGAACTGCGTGAGACAACGGCTCTGCTGCGTTTCTCGGGTGGTGATGCACGCAAACTGCTCAACATCCTGGAACTTGTGGTTGAGGCCGACAGCTCCGACAAGGTGGTAATCACCGATGAAATCGTCAATGAGCGTCTGCAGCAGAATCCGCTGGCTTATGACAAGGACGGTGAGATGCACTATGATATCATATCGGCTTTCATCAAATCAATACGCGGCAGCGACCCGGATGCCGCACTCTACTGGCTGGCCCGTATGGTTCAGGCAGGTGAGGATCCGGCTTTCATAGCCAGGCGTCTTGTCATATCCGCATCCGAGGATGTGGGCCTGGCCAATCCCAATGCCCTGCTTATAGCAAATGCTGCGTTTGACGCCGTCATGAAGATAGGTTGGCCCGAGGGACGTATCCCGCTGGCCGAGGCTACCGTATATCTGGCTACCAGCCCCAAGAGCAATTCGGCTTATCTGGGTATCGGCCAGGCGCTGGCTAAGGTCTCAGAGACCGGAAACTTGCCTGTTCCGCTGCATCTCAGGAATGCGCCTACATCACTTATGAAAGATCTGGGATATGGTGAGGATTACCGGTATGCACATGATTTTGCGGGGCATTTTGTGCGGCAGCAGTATCTTCCGGATGAAATCGCTGGGATGCGGTTCTGGGAGGCTCAGGAGAATGCTCAGGAGGAGCGGATCAAGGAGCGGATGGAGGCTTTGTGGGGAAAGAAATGACCCAATAGGGACAGTCCCCCTGTGCCATCTTGCATGGCACAGGGGGACTGTCCCTATTGGGTCATTGGCTCATCAGCGTGCTGATGAGGCGGTCGTAGCGGGAGCCGCGCTGGCGGTAGTAGAGGAGGATGAGGTACTCGTTCCGGGTTTCATACCAGTCTCCTTCCATGGGTTTGGTCAGGGCGGCTGATGCGCCGTCGGGAACCCAGAGATATTGGTAATCATAGGCTCCCTGCTTGAGTAGGACGGTAGCCTGATATGCTTTCTCACTCTCGTCATACTCCATTTCATATCGGGAGGTCAGGTTTCCTCCGGTAAAATGGCCGTAAACGTATAGTTTGCCTCCGCTCAGACGATCGCTTGCCAGGTTGAAATGGACAAACAGGTAATCGGCCTCTGTGTCACTGTCATCAGCCTGGTTGTAACGTATCAGGTATCGGCCGTTATGGTCATAGTCAAACTTGTAGGCGTGACGGCGCGTATCCTGCATGAGGGTGGCGTGGTAGAACGGGTCATGGTAGCTGATACGGTCTACGTTAAGGAAGTAGTCATAGACATTGATCACCTCAAAACGGCGGAACTCACCTCCGGCCGGGAATATCAGCTTGCGGCAGTGCTCATAGGTGAGACTGTTGCCGGAGTCATAGGTGGGAGCGGGGTTGATGACAATATTGTCCGAGCGGCGGTTCTGCATGACCACGGTGTAGAGCTCCTTGGCGGGATCCCTTACCGTAAGGTTGCCGTAATTGACCTCCATATCAAGCTGCTGGTGTGACTCATGGGTGTCTATGTCCGTATTACCGGTCACGCTTGCGGTCAGGAAAGGCCTGCCCTCAGTTATGCAGAACTTGAAATAGGCAACCTCGCGGTCATCCTCACGAATGGAGAGCCTGTAGTTGCCGGAGAGTTTCAGGTTTGCCTGACCGTTGGGCAATACCAGTTTGTAATGAGTGTAGTCAAACGTGGTGTTGAGCGAGTTCTGCCAGTTATCAATGGTTTCACCGTTGAATCCGTCCAGGTAATCGGACTCCAGGATGTCGGACGGCTGCCACTGTGCGTCACAGTGCTGGATATGATAGGTAAAGCGGTGATACTGGTGTGACATCTCGTCAAATGAGAACTCAATGCGGTCATCACTTTTCAGTCTTATGATTGCGGGCTGTTCCCAGTCTCCGTTTACAATTACACGCAGGGTGTTTATCATGTCGGATTTGCTTCCAAACCACTGGGCATGAATAACTTGCGGTACCGTAAGCAGCGCGATTGCAAGTAATAGGACCGTATGTCTGATTCTTATTCTCATTGGTCTGTAGGTTCCATGTGAATAGCCACGTGAGTATTCTCACCGAAACGTTTCTTGAGCCTGCATTCTATGGCATCGGCATGGTCATGGGCACGGGCCAGCGTGATGTCTCCGTTCATGAGTATATGCAACTCAATGGCGTAGAGGTTACCGATACGGCGGGTACGCAGGTCATGGGGTTCTATGACATCGGGTTCAGATTGGGCTATCTGCATGATCTCATCCTCGATGTCATCGGGCAGGGAGTGCTCCAGAAGGTCTCTCATACCCTGGATGATAAGCTCCACGGCCACCTTGACAATGAATGCGCCGACTACTACCGATGCCAGAGGATCAAGTACGGCCCAGCGTTTTCCAAGCAGAACGGCACCGCCAATACCTACGGCTGTTCCTATGGATGACAGGGCGTCACTGCGATGGTGCCATGCATTTGCCTCCAGTGCGGGAGAGTCCAGATTGCGGGCATTACGTATGGTGTAACGGTAGGTGAGTTCTTTCAGTATGATTGATACCAGTGCGGCCCAGAGCGCCAGCATTCCGGGTGCCTGGAGCTCATCTCCACGCCACCATGCCGCTATGCGCAAGGCTCCGTTATGGAATATGCCTACTGCCACGATAACAAGAGCTATGCCTATGATTGTAAGAGCCAGGGTCTCATACTTGCCGTGACCGTAATCATGTGACTTGTCCTGCGGCTTGCCGCTGATATGAACAAATATCAGCACTATGAGGTCGGTTACAAAATCAGAGAGGGAGTGTACGGCATCGGCAATCATGGCGGCACTATGGCCCAGAATACCGGCAATGAACTTGAATGCAAGCAAAACCACGTTGACTGCTCCACCGGCCAGCGTTACCTTGAATATCTGTTTCTCTCTGTCCATGATACCTTTAACGGATTTAAACCCAAAAGTAATACATCTTTTTATATTTTTGTAAAGCGAAAAAGTAAAACCGACATACTTTATTAATCAATTACTGACTTATGAAAAAGATTCTGACATTGGTCACACTAGTGACATTTCTTGTGGCTCCGGCTGTGGCACAGGAGCTGAGTAATTTCAATCGCGGCAGACAGCAGGTCAAGTCACCCGAAATCAATGGTGAAAAGGTTACTTTCCGTCTTAGCGCCAATTCCGCTGCACAGGTCAGCCTACAGGGGAACTGGATGGAGAGAGGCAGCCTGCCTATGGAAAAAGGCCAGAACGGCGTCTGGGAGGTTACCATAGACACTCCGTCGCCCGAGATCTACACCTACAATTTTGTTGTTGACGGCGTATCCGTGAATGACCCTCAGAACTATATGGTACAGCGTGACGGTACCCGTTACCTGAATATGCTTATGGTGCCCGGAGAACGTACCGAGAACTATTTTGAGGCCAATCAGCGCGGAACAGTGACATACTGCTGGTATGACAGCAAGATACTTGGAATTAACCGCCGTGTCACCGTCTATACTCCTTACGGATATGAGACCAGCGGCAAGAAATACCCGGTGCTCTATCTGCTTCATGGTGCAGGCGGTGATGAGGAGGCCTGGACATCGATGGGCCGTACAGCGCAGATACTGGATAACCTGATAGAGAAGGGGCTTGCAGAACCTATGATAGTCGTTATGCCCAACGGTAACCCCGGACAGCAGGCTGCACAGACATTAGGTCTGCCAGAGAAACAGATTGATCGCAGGGATCCCGCCATGGCCGATGCCTACGTAAAGAGTCTCTGCACGGAAATAGTGCCTTTCATCGAGAAAAACTTCCGTGTGATTGCCAAACCGGAGTCACGTGCCATTGCCGGCCTCTCAATGGGTGGCGGACATACCATTACGGCATCAAACCTTTATCCGGACATGTTTGATTGGATATGCCCGCTGTCTGCAGCCGGCAGTTCAACCCCAGAGCAGATCACCGCTCTCAAGAAGGCTGGTGTAAAGCTCTATTTCCTGGCCTGCGGTACAAGTGATTTCCTGTGGGAGACCTCTGTAACTCTTGACAAGACCATGACAGACTGCGGTCTTGAGCACACGTTCTACAAGTCTGACGGTGGTCACGTGTGGGCCAACTGGCGTCTGTACCTGAACACCTTTGCACAGCTGCTGTTCAAGTAAACAAGCAAATCTCTTACAATAACAGAACCGGCCGGAAGTTGTCCCGGCCGGTTTGTCTAATTATGCAGAGGATCGTCGAATAGGGTCTCCCGTATCCATCTGTGTACCTTGCGGCGGGCATCAATGACCTCCTGTGACTCAGGTTCCAGCTCATCGTTATATTCTCCTTTGGCCAGTGATTCGTCAAATCTTGTGTGATAATCAGTAGCCTGTATCCTGTACTGTTCACGTATGGGCATTTTCATGTCGAGCTGACGCTCTGCCTCGGATACGTCAAGCGCCCAGTTTACTGCATCAATAGCATCCGGATTGTATGTGCTGCCGTCAGGGTTGGTATATAAGCCGTATAGACCCAAGTCCATTGTCTTGAATGCAGAGGTTATCTCTGATACATCTTGAGTATTCTTATCAGGTTTGGGACTGAAAGGCTCTTTCTTAAAGCATTCCGTAACCATGAAATCGGTCCCGTCCAGATTTGGCCTGGGTTGACTTCCGTGCATGCCACAGTTGAACTGGGCATTGGACGGGCTCCATAACACATGTATAAGGGCGTAGTCTACAGAACCTTCATTGTTTACGCTGAAATGGCAGTCAACGCAGTCTTTGAGGAACCTTTCATTCATGTAATCGGGATACCGTTTGAGCTGAAGCTTGATTGGAACGGTTCGGGCGGCATAGCGAATACCCATGTTCTCAACCCATATGGACTTGAGTTTCATGGAGCGTACATCAATCTCAAGCTCTCCCTTTGCATACAAGGGGTTCTTTAAGGGATATCTGTCTGATGACTCAAAACTGAACACGTATGAGTCACCGGTTACATCTTTTAGGCTGAAACTGTAATCAGCACGGTTCCGGCTGTATACGGGACCATATAAGTAAATGAGCCTTATGACATCCGATATGTATCTGGCTCTGGCATCATATTTGTTGGGATGGGGTAGATCCTCGTCGGGAGAGTCATAGTTTCTGGTCAGTACATCCTTTCCGTCAGAGTCATAACGCAGGCTTCTTGCGTTATAGACCGGGGCGAACTTGAAACGCCAGTAATAGTCCCATTCATCGGACCTTTTTGTGTTGTATCCGCTTGAGAACCAGTATCCGTATTCCCGGCTCAGCTGGACTGTGGAGCCGTTGGATTCCATTATCTGGATCCATTGCCCGTTGCCGCCGTCCAATGACCTCTTGGTTAACTTCTTAAGGTTACCTATCGCTTTCTTGATGATGGTCTTGTTGGATGGGACCTCAATCTGAACGTCACTGAGCTCAATTACCGATTCAGATTCTTGAGAGATGGCAGAGACTGTCGCCGCCATCAGCATTAATAAGGAGAGAAGTATCTTTTTCATAATCGTAGAGTCTCAGGATTTTAAGCCATTGGTCTGAAACAAGGGGTCCGGACCATAGTTGTTGGGGCCCTCGGTGCCTTTACGGCAATACCAGACGGTGTTTACTGTGATGGTGGCAATCAGTATCAGGATATCTATCACATACATGGCGTTGGCCCAGTTCATCACAAAGCGGTCGGGCAGCTGTGACTGCTCCAGATTCCTTAAGTAGACGTCATACTCTATCCTCCATATGAACATTACTATGAATACAATCCAAGGTGTCAGATAGGTGGTAACCCACAGCCAGCCGTTACGGTCTGTATCCTGGATACGTCTTACTGATGCGGCAGAGTGGGAAATAGCCAGCAATGCGGCTATGACAACCCAGGCCCTGGTGACGATGTGGTCATATTGGTAAGGGATAATACTGTTGACGGATGTAAGCCACAACATAAGAGAGAAGACTGCAATCTGCATGATGAAGCAGAATAGTGTGTAGTACCAGAACTCGGCGCGTGATGCGCGTCCTTTGAATCTTACAGATCCGCAAAGACCATTGATGATAGCCTTGCCGAATGTCATTTTGATTGGTTTGTTTTGTTCCATAACGTTTTTGTTTTGGGTTTGTGCTGCCAAAGGTATGGCGGCATCATCGGGCTCCGAAACATTTTGCGTAACACAATCGTGACATTGGTCCTGATACATTTTTGTTACAGTGTGGAATATGAGCGAGAACCACTCCTGGGGCAGTTTTTCACGCAGACGGCTCTTGCGCATTCGGACTGCATCGTTAGAAACCGAGAAGCATTCGGCTATAACTGAGACTGAAAAGCCTTCATAAGATAGGACGCTCAGAAGCAGGTCCCAGTCGGTAAGGGAGGGGTTGATGTTGCGCAGTTCCAGAAAGATAGGGTAGAATACCTTCTCAATCTCCTTGGTGATTGAGAGACGTTCATCGAACGTAAGACGGTTGTCACGGCTGCGGTAGAGGGTAAGGATACGTGCGCTCTCAGTTTCCGAGAACTGGCGGTGACACTCAAGGAGCAGGTTCTGTTCTTTTTCCATAGAAGTGACTATTTGTGATACAAATATAGCAGAATATGGTTTCAAAACGCCTTTATGGGGCATAACATAAATGTAACAAACAGTTATGTGCTTGTTTTTGGAGCATATATAAAGTAACGGATTGAAAAAATGAGTAATTTCGCGCACTGAAACGAGAAAGCTATGGCTAAAGAACTAAAAGATCTTACCAAAAGAAGCGAGAACTACTCGCAGTGGTACAACGAATTGGTAGTTAAGGCTGACCTCGCCGAGCAGGCACCTGTACGTGGCTGCATGGTTATCAAGCCTTACGGTTATGCAATCTGGGAGAAGATACAGCGTACCCTTGATGACAAGTTCAAGGAGACCGGTCATGTAAATGCATATTTCCCATTGCTTATCCCAAAATCATACCTGAGCCGTGAGGCCGAGCATGTGGAGGGCTTTGCCAAGGAGTGCGCCGTGGTTACACACTACCGTCTCAAGAATGCTGAGGACGGCAGCGGTGTCATTGTGGATCCCGCAGCCAAGCTTGAGGAGGAACTTATTGTCCGTCCTACATCAGAGACAATCATCTGGGCTACATATAAGAACTGGATCAAGTCATACCGTGACCTGCCTATCCTGTGCAACCAGTGGGCAAACGTAATGCGTTGGGAGATGCGTCCGCGTCTGTTCCTGCGTACCGCTGAGTTCCTGTGGCAGGAGGGTCATACCGCACATGCCACCCGTGAGGAGGCAGAGCAGGAGGCACGCCGCATGCAGCAGGTTTATGCAGACTTTGTTGAGGGCTACATGGCCGTTCCGGTAGTTCGTGGCGTAAAGTCCGAGACCGAGCGTTTTGCAGGTGCCCTTGATACCTACACCATTGAGTCAATGACTCAGGACGGTAAGGCACTGCAGTGCGGTACATCACATTTCCTGGGTCAGAACTTTGCCAAGGCATTTGATGTACAGTTCATCAATAAGGAGAACAAGCTGGAGTATGTATGGGCTACATCATGGGGCGTATCAACACGTCTGATGGGTGCCCTGATCATGGCTCACTCTGATGACAACGGTCTGGTTCTGCCTCCTAAGCTTGCTCCCATACAGGTTGTAATTGTTCCTATCTATAAGAATGCTGATGACCTGGCACAGATCAGCGCCAAGGTTGATACTCTGGTTGAGGCTCTCCGCAAGAAGGGCATCAGCGTCAAGTATGACGATGCCGATAACAAGCGTCCCGGATTCAAGTTCGCCGACTATGAGGTTAAGGGTGTTCCTGTACGTGTTGCCCTGGGTATGCGTGACCTTGAGGCCGGTACATGTGAGATCATGCGCCGTGACACTCTGGAGAAGGAGACCGTTCCGTTTGAGGGTCTTGAGGAGCTCATTCCCAGTATGCTTGATGATATGCAGAAGGCAATCTTTGAGAAGGCTAAGGCATGGCGTGACGCACGTATGGTTGAGGTCAACTCATATGACGAGTTCAAGGAGAAGATAGAACAGGGCTACTTTGTCCTGGCCCACTGGGACGGCACTGCCGATACCGAGGCCAAGATTAAGGAGGAGACCAAGGCTACCATCCGCTGTCTGCCTTTCGGCATGAAGGAGGAGCCGGGAACCGACGTATACAGCGGTAAGCCTGCTGCCCGCAGAGTTCTGTTTGCACGTTCATATTGATACGTTAAACATAAAATGAAAAGGGTGATTCTGTCAAGAGTCACCCTTTCTTATTTATATGTTTCTGATTGATCAGAAGTCTCTCTCAAACACCAGACCTACGCCCTGTGTTGTAAGTGTAGTCTTGCTGAAGTACTTATCGTTGGCCTTGTTGTAGCCCTTTATGCTAATGCCCTTGCGCGGGAACAGTTTATACTTGACCTCCAGGTCACCAATAAAGTTCGAGGTGTTGTTGATTGTGTTCTCCCTGTAACCGAAACTGCCGTTCACCAGCAGGCGGTTGTCAAGCAGGTGGGCCTCAAGGATGCCCTCCAGTTCCTTGTTGTTAAGGTTGGTGGCATCATTTGACAGGTAACTGCTGGCGCTCAGGTTACTTGAGATCGAGACCTTCTCATTATCCAGAACCTGTGACAGCAGGTTGTTTATCTGGGCGCTCACGGTTGAGTTTACCAGAGACTCCATAGTGCTGGGGGTGAGGCCGTTGTTCACGGTGTTCATGTCATAGGTAAAGAAACGTCCTATGACAAGAAGGTACATGAACTGGGTGTTGCGCTGCTCCTCGGTAGATGTTGCGCTAGCCAGGATATCCCTCTCCTCGGACGTGCCTGAGGGCATGTCTATGTTGAATGTGATATTGGGATCGCTCACGTTACCGGTAATGTCCATCAGACAGCGAACCCTTACGTTGTTTGACGATGTGGCGCTCGGGTCAAGGTCATATATGGATACTGAGTTGACGTTGTGATAGGTCTGCAGGTTAAACTCCGTGTCAAGCGGATCTCCGTTGAACCTTACGTAACTGCCCTCCATAAGGGTGAAGTTCTTGCGTATCAGGTCCTCAAGGGAGAGTGAGCACTGACCGTAGCTAAGGTTATAAATACCGTTTATTACAGGACCGTCCTTGGAATCATATTTGAGTGATATGTCACCGTTGCCTCGGAAGAAACCGTTAAGTGATGCCAGCGACATCTCTACGAGGGCGTCCTCACTGCATCGGATGACAAAGTCAAGACTGAATCGCTTTCCTGTCTTGGTCTTGGCCGGTATGATAGCCTTGACGGTATCCGCGTTCATATGGATGGTGTTCCTGTCTACGATGGTCAGGAAATTGTAATCTGCCACAGATGCCGATGAGGGGTTGTAGTTGATGCGGGTTCCGGGAGCGGTACGGGCATCGACTGTGATGGCAAGTCCGGTGGCGGGGTGGTACTTGAGCGTCATGGAGCCCTCGGCGTATACTGAGGCCGATATGTCACTCTTCTCAGTGACGGGCTGATAGTATACCAGCATATCGGCCACGTCGGCTGTCATGTCAACTCTCCAGTAGGAGAACTTGTCATGGGTGAGTATGCAGGTAAGCAGACCGTCATGGCCCTGCTTGTCATAGAATTCCACGTCACGGAAGATCATCTGTCCGGGCTCAAACCACAGGGTGTCACGCTTTACATAGAATGTGGTGTTGACGTCATCCTGAACAAAATATCCGTCCTCAAGGATGGCCTCTCCTTCCATATCCAGATCCGGCAGGTTACCGAACAGCCTCAGTTTGCCTATTGCACGTCCGCCCAGGTCCTGGAAAGCCGAATGGGTCCATGTGTTGAGGAAATGCAGGTCTGTATGGTCGGCGTCAATCGTGGCGTCAATATAACGTGAATCGGGGTAGTACTGGCCGGTCACCGTGGTGGCGGCTATGTCCTTGTCAACCATAGTGGCTTTCATCTCCACACGGCGGTCGGAGCTGTTCCAGTTACAGTTTGCGGTAAGGTCTCCATGGTAAGAGTCCATGAACCGGAAATCACTGATGTCGCACATTCCGTAGAACGCCGGATTGCCCAATACTCCGGCCAGGAATATCTCGCCCGATGCGATACCCTCCAGACCTGCGTTGTTGCTGCCCAGTATGGAGAGGGTGTGCCCCAGGTCAATATTCTTCATTGAGAGGCGGATAACGTCGCTGGAATCGGCCGAAATGGTTCCGTCTGCATACAGATACTGGTTCTGGTTACTTGCGCTGAAATCAGATATTGATACCTTGTGGTTGTCTGTACTTATGCGTGCTATTGACAGATCCCATCTGGTGCCGTTAACAAGTACGTTGGTGGTGTCCACGAACGTAAGTGACTTGAGGCCGCGGCGCGTGTCATAACGGAAGAACTGTGACAGGGTCTTGGCTGTTCCGTTTATGTTGGCTGTAGTATTGTTCCAGGAGTAGGTACCGCGGACGATGTCGGTGAATGCCATGAGTGAGATGTTCACGTCGGTTCCACCTTCATTCTGATCATCAAGTGATCCCATTATGTGGGCATAACCGGTACCGTCAGTTGAGTTGACTGAAACCATGGCGTCGCGGAGCGTCTGTCCGGCAACGGTGATCTGCGGAACGGTAAGCTGTCCTATGCAGATGCTGTCATCATCAATGAATGTCATCTGCAGGTGGGCCGGACGGTCAAGTGAAACGGGGTAGTGGAATACTGCCGGCAGGAAGTCCAGACGGTCTATGCTTGCCTCTACCGAGAAGCTGTTGGTGCTGTGCAGATAACCTTTGGCGCCGATGTTGTCGGCCACCATCTTGCCTATTGTGGGCAATATGTCGGATGATGCCTTGGCAAGTGAGGCAGGGAGCTGTGTGAGCTTGTAATCACCTACCACAGACATGTTCATGAAGTCGCTGTATACAGATATGACCTTGATCAGGTCATTGTACTCACCGATGGAAACGGTAAGATTGTTCATGAACCAGCTGTCAATCCTGTCGGCATAACTGAGACTGTCAACTGATATGCGGCCGGTCATGTGGTCCAGGTCAGGACCGATCAGGTCTGCTGCAAGGGTGGAGGTAAGTGACATGCTGTCCCTGGCAGAGAGGTTATATGCAGCCAGGTTGAGAGAGTCTGCATCCACCTTTATAGTATAGAACGGAATATCGCCCGTGCCTACACCTGCATAGAGCTTAAGGGATCCGTTGGCATCAGTGAACTTAAGGTCCGTGAACAGGAATTCCTGGTCAAAGGCACCGCTAACGTTTATATCGCGGTACTGGTATCGCTTGTACTCTATGCTGCCTATGTTGGTGCTGAAATTGCCGGTCAAACCGTCATCCTGTGTCTCAACCTGAGCCTGAGCCGTGAGGTTGCACTGGCCAAGGTCCGTTATACCGGTGATGGAGGTGAGGTTTACATCGGCGGCATTCAACGTGATGTCATACTTGTTGTCCAGACCGGCAAGAGAGCATTTGAGGTTTCCGGCACGACTGTTAAGTTCTATGTCAGACTCTATGTCCATGCCATCTCCCTCAAGTGAAGCCTTGAATGAGCCGTCGCCCAGGGAGGCAAGCTGAGAGGGAACGACCAGACCGAAACCGCGGAGCTGACCCTCCAGCCATGCGGGGAGCGTAGCGGAGAATGTGCCGTGAGCCTCAAGGTCCCTGTAACCTGTAACATGCATGGCGCTGTCAAGCAGGAGCGATCCGCTCATGCCAAGGTCTATGACGCTATGGGGAGCGCGAAGGTAGAGACCGTTGATGTTCAGCTTTTCATCGCCGCTTTTACCCTTGAGCGTTATGTTCAGCGGGTCTGTCACGGAGGCCATCTGCGGAATGAAAGCCTTGAAATCAGATCCGGTAAACGTACTCCTTATATCAAACTCGGCCTGTGGAACTCCGGAGAGCGGTGTCTTCATTCCGATAGCGGCTGTAAGACGCTCTGCCACGAACTCGCTTGACGGGGTGGAGAAGGTGATGCCGGACAACTGTGTCATGTCAGTGCCAATGGTGACTGCACCTCTTGTCCTGGTCAGCCTGAATCCCGATTGCTCGGTGAAAGCGAGCTTACGTACTATGACGGATACAGAGTCAGCACTTATGTCCTTGATTGAGATGCTGGCGGTAAGGGCGCTTATGCCGATATGGTTGGGGTTGAAAAGGCTGTCTGTCTGCTCTGCGGTGCGCAGGTCATACCTTACTGAGCCGTTACGTACCAGAATTGAATTGGCCCTGAATGCCATGGAACCGTTACCACCGCTGAACAGATCCGTGAGGAAAGCATAGTTGGGCTGTGCATCTATGCTGTCCTTGCTGAGCAGGACGGTGGGGCTGTTTACCCTGACGCTGGTTATGCTGACCTTCTTGCGAATCAGCTGGAACGGTTTGAGACGCAGTGATACGGAGGCTGCATGGGCCAGGGTATCATGACTCAAATCATAGACGGTAAGGTCATCGATGGTAATGCCGAAAGGATATACCAGCTGGACGCGGCCGGCACTGACATCCGTCCCCAGTGCGGCTTGTGCTATGCGGACTACATGCAATGCGGCATCCTGCTGAATCTTCTTGTTATTCAGCAGACAATGGCCGGTCAGGAACATGACGATGAGCGTGGCCAGGATAATATGTACAACCTTCCCGGTTTTCATCGAATGCAAAAATAATTTAAAAATAGATATATTATATCAGTTGTAGCAATAAAGTTATGCACAAGTTTTATGCCCAAGTAACTGTCATAGGCCGTTTTGAGGTGAAAACAGGCTCATTCATACGATGAAATGGGCAATATTTGGTGGTGTTGAAAAGTGGTCTCTCTTTTTTGTTTTTTAAGTACCCAACTTAGCCTTTTATTTAGTAATTTTGCGCCCGAATTTTAGAATACTATTAAATTATATATCAACTAACAACAAAATGGCAGAAATCATTCGTTTACGAAAAGGTCTGGACATCAAGTTGCTGGGCGCTCCCGTCAAGGAGTTGACAGAGGTTGGTCTTGCGGAGTCATACGCGTTATGCCCCGATGACTTTACCGGAGTTACTCCCAAACCGGTCGTCAAGGAACAGCAGACCGTCAAGGCCGGTGAGGCTCTGTTCATTGACAAGAACCACCCTGAGGTGAAATACGTTTCGCCCGTGAGCGGTGAGGTTGTTGCAGTGAACCGTGGTGCCCGCCGTAAGGTCATGAGCATTGTGGTCAAGCCCGATGCAAAACAGAAGTATGTCGAGTTCGGAACCAAGAGTGTTCAGTCACTCTCTGGCGAGGAGGTAAAGGCCACTCTCCTGGAGTCTGGTCTTTTCTCATTCTTCCGCCAGCGTCCTTATGACGTTATCGCCAACCCGGCCGATGCTCCCCGTGGCATCTTTGTGTCAGCATTTGATTCCAAACCTCTTGCTCCTGATTTTGAGTTCGTTCTCCAGGGCAATGAGCTGGACTTCCGCACAGGTCTGAGCGCTATCGCCAAGATAGCTCCCACAACCCTGAGCATCAGCGCAGACCAGAAGGCAGAGACTCTTACCGATGCCAAGAACGTTGACCTGTATGCATTCAAGGGTGCACATCCCGCAGGTAACGTAGGTGTTCAGATCAACCACATCAAGCCCGTTAACAAGGGTGAGGTTGTATGGACCATCGATCCCGAGGCTGTAATTTTCATAGGCCGTCTGTTCAACAAGGGCGTTGTGGATATGACACGCGTAATTGCCGTAGCAGGTGAGGAGATTGTAAATCCCCAGTACCTCAAGGTTATTGCAGGTGCCAAGATCTCATCAATCGTTGACGGCCGTCTCAACAAGACTGAGCATATCCGTATCATCAACGGTAACGTTCTTACCGGCGTCAAGTGCACCAAGGATGATTACCTGGGTGCATTCAGCAACATGGTTACCGTTATTCCCGAGGGTGATGACGTGAACGAGTTCATGGGTTGGATTGCTCCGCGTTTTGGTCAGTTCAGCGTAAGCCGCTCATTCTTCTCATGGCTGTCATGCAAGAAGCGTTTCAGCATTGATGCCCGTATCAAGGGTGGTGAGCGTCACATGATCATGTCAAATGAGTATGATAAGGTGTTCCCCATGGATATCTATCCCGAGTTCCTTATCAAGGCAATCATTACCGGCAATATCGACAAGATGGAGGCTTACGGAATCTATGAGGTAGCCCCTGAGGATTTTGCACTGTGTGAGTTTGTAGATTCATCTAAACTTGAGCTTCAGCGTATTGTACGCGAGGGCTTGAATAACCTTCGTGCCGAAATGGCCTAAAAACCTGTGGAGTTATGAGTTTAAGAAATTTCATAGACAATATTAAACCGCAATTTGAGGAGGGCGGCAAACTGCACGCTTTCCGTTCGGTTTTTGAAGGTTTTGAGACCTTCCTTTATGTTCCGAACACAACCGCCAAGAACGGTGTGAACATTCACGACTCATTTGACAGCAAGCGTATGATGATCATGGTTGTCATCGCTCTCTGCCCGGCTCTGCTGTTCGGTATGTACAATGTAGGCTATCAGCACTACGCTCTGGCTAACATTGACGGTTCATTCTGGAATATGTTCTGGTTCGGTTTCCTGGCCGTTCTGCCCAGACTGATTGTTTCATATGTCGTAGGTCTTACAATAGAGTTCATCGTGGCTCAGTGGAAGCATGAGGAGATTCAGGAGGGATACCTGGTATCAGGTTTCATCATTCCTCTGATCGTTCCCGCCACCACACCGCTGTGGATACTTGCCCTGGCTGTGGCTTTCTCAGTCATCTTTGCCAAGGAGATATTCGGCGGTACAGGCATGAACTTCTTGAACGTTGCCCTGATTACCCGTGCATTCATATTCTTTGCATATCCTTCTGTAATCACCGGTGAGACCGTTTGGGTGGTTGACCACGCAATCTGCGGCCTGGGTGCCGACATTGACGGTATGACCGCCGCTACAGCTCTGGGTACCGCTGCTACTACAACCGCAGCTCCCGCATTCTCAATGGATATGGTATACGGCCTGATCCCCGGATCAGTTGGTGAGACCAGTGTGATTGCCATCGCTCTTGGCGCTCTGCTGCTTCTCTATACCGGAATCGCAAGCTGGAAGACAATGCTCTCAGTATTTGTCGGCGGTATCCTGATGGCTCTGGTATACAACCAGTGGGGTCCGGACAACGCAATGGCTCAGATGCCCTGGTACGAGCATATCTGCCTGGGCGGTTTCTGCTTCGGTGCCGTATTTATGGCTACTGATCCTGTTACATCAGCCCGCACAGAGGTTGGTAAGTGGATCTACGGTCTGCTCATAGGTATGATGGCTATCACAATCCGCGTCATGAACCCCGGTTATCCCGAAGGTATGATGCTGGCCATCCTGCTCATGAACTGCTTCGCTCCGCTTATTGACTACTGCGTAGTACAGCGTAACGTGAACAAACGTCTTAACAGAATAAACAAATAAGGATTATGGCTACGAAAAAATTCAAATGCAAGGTTTGTGGCTATGTCCACGAAGGAGATAAGGCTCCTGAGAAGTGCCCTATGTGTCAGGCACCTCAGAGTGAGTTCGAGGAGATTGTCGAGGCTGCTCCTGCCAAGAAGGGGCTCAATACCAACAGCAACGTTTATACCATTGTATATTCGGCCGTGATGGTTATCATTGTGGCTTTCCTGCTGGTATTCGTATCACAGACACTCAAGGATCGTCAGACTGCAAATGTCATTAACGATACCAAGCAGCAGATACTCTCTGCCCTGAATCTGCGTGACCTGCCCGATGTGGCCGGTACATACAGTAAGGTTATCAAGGCCGATGCCCTGATGAAGGCAGACGGTTCACTGGCCACTTATAACGGTGAGTTCAATACATCTTACAAGTCGGAGTCAGATAATGGTAACCTGCATGTCTTTGTTGCAGAGATTGACGGTCAGACCAAATACGTCATACCTATGAACGGTCTTGGACTGTGGGGTACCATCTGGGGTTACATTGCCCTGAATGATGACCGCAACACCGTTTACGGCGTATATTTCTCACACTCATCCGAGACTCCGGGTCTGGGTGGAGAGATTGCAGGTCTCAAGTTCCAGAGCAGATTCCCCGGTAAGGAGGTGGTTGACGGAAATAAGGTTGGCCTCAAGGTGGTCAAGTTCGGCAAGGCCGACAAGGACTCAAAGTTTGAGGTTGACGGTGTGACCGGTGCCACAATCACATCAACAGGTGTGAATGCTATGATTAATAAGGTGCTGTCAGCCTACGTTCCGTTCCTGACTGCCGCTAATGTAGAATCTAACGATTGATAGGATTATGGCAAACAAGAACAGTGAGGCTTTTAAACAGCCGTTGTGGGTCAACAACCCTGTGCTGGTTCAGATTCTGGGTATCTGTTCGGCTCTGGCCGTAACGGCTCAGCTCAAACCCGCCATCGTGATGGGTCTTTCAGTTACCATCATCGTGGCTATGTCAAACGTGATTATCTCACTCCTGCGTAATACAATCCCCAACCGTATCCGCATCATCATCCAGCTTGTGGTTGTGGCCGCTCTGGTTACTGTAGTAAGCGAGATACTTAAGGCTTTTGCATACGATGTGAGCGTTCAGCTTTCCGTATATATCGGACTTATCATTACCAACTGTATCCTTATGGGTCGTCTGGAGGCTTTTGCCATGCAGAACGGTCCTTGGGCATCGTTCCTGGACGGTATAGGTAACGGTCTGGGTTATGCGGCAATACTGGTAGTGGTTGCATTTGTACGTGAACTCTTTGGTAGCGGAACCCTGTTCGGTTTCCAGATTATACCGCAGGCCTGCTATGAGGCCGGTTACCTGAACAACGGTCTTATGATTATGCCGCCTATGGCTCTTATCCTGACCGGCTGTATCATATGGTATCATCGCGCCAAGAACAAGGATTTACAGGAAAACTAATCTCAAAGCGTAAAGAACTATGGAACATTTCTTCAGTTTACTTGTCAGGTCGATATTCGTCGACAACATGATATTTGCGTTCTTCCTGGGTATGTGCTCATTCCTGGCTGTCAGCAAGAACGTAAAGACAGCTTTGGGACTTGGTGTAGCTGTCATCTTTGTGGAGCTCATTACACTTCCCGTAAACTATCTGCTCCAGACCAAGGTGCTTGAGCCTATGGGCCTGGAATTCCTGAGTTTCATCCTTTTCATCGCAGTTATTGCCGGTATTGTCCAGCTGGTTGAGATGGTGGTTGAGAAATTCTCTCCCTCCCTCTACAACTCTCTGGGTATATTCCTGCCGCTTATTGCCGTGAACTGCGCCATCATGGGTGCATCACTGTTCATGCAGCAGCGTATCGGTATGGATCCGGACAACACACAGGCCATCACATCATTCGGTGACTCAATCGCTTATGCACTGGGTTCCGGTATCGGTTGGGCTCTGGCTATTGTCTGCCTGGCTGCCATCCGCGAGAAGATGGAATACTGCGATGTCCCCAAACCCCTGAAGGGAGTTGGTATAACTTTCATTACCGTAGGTCTGATGGCCATGGCTTTCATGTGTTTCTCAGGTCTGGCAATTTAAAAAAGGTAATATTATGAATCTGTATTTATCAAGCATTATAGTTTTTCTGGCCGTTATCCTGCTGCTGGTGGTAATCCTGCTGGTGGCCAAGAGCTACCTGGTTGCCTCTGGCAAGGTTAAGGTAACAATCAACGGCGACAAGGAACTTGAGGTGAATTCAGGCGCAAGCCTCTTGAGCACCCTTGCTGAGAACGGTGTTTATCTGCCCTCAGCCTGCGGTGGTAAGGGTTCTTGCGGACAGTGCAAATGCCAGGTCGTTGAGGGCGGCGGTGAGATTCTGGACTCTGAGAAGGGTCATTTCACCCGCAAGCAGATCAAGGACAACTGGCGTCTGGGTTGCCAGTGCAAGGTCAAGGGTGACCTCTCCATCAAGGTTCCTGAGAGCGTTCTGGGTGTAAAAGAGTGGGAGTGCGAGGTTATCTCCAACAAGAACGTGGCTACCTTTATCAAGGAGTTCATCGTTCAGCTTCCTCCAGGAGAGCACATGGATTTCCTTCCCGGAAGTTACGCTCAGATCAAGATTCCCGCATACTCTATGGATTATGACAAGGATATCGATAAGGACCTTATCGGTCCCGAGTATCTGCCTGCATGGGAGAAGTTCGGTCTATTTGGCCTTAAATCGGTCGTAAAGGAGCCTACCATCCGTGCTTACTCTATGGCCAACTATCCTGCCGAGGGTGACCGCATCATGCTGACAGTACGTATCGCTACACCTCCTTTCAAGCCGAAACCGGAGGTTGGTTTCCAGGATGTTCCCACCGGTGTGGCTTCATCTTATATCTTCAGCCTCAAGCCCGGTGACAAGGTTATCATGTCAGGTCCTTACGGTGAGTTCCATCCTATCTTTGACTCAAAGAAGGAGATGATCTGGGTTGGCGGTGGTGCCGGTATGGCTCCTCTGCGTGCACAGATCATGCATATGACCAAGACTCTTAAGACCACAGACCGTGAGATGCATTATTTCTACGGCGCACGTGCCCTTAATGAGGTATTCTATCTGCAGGACTTCCTCCAGATAGAGAAGGAGTTCCCCAACTTCCACTTCCATCTGGCTCTGGACCGTCCGGATCCCGCAGCCGATGCAGCAGGCGTGAAGTACACTCCGGGTTTTGTGCATAACGTAATGTACGAGACCTATCTTAAGGACCATGAGGCTCCTGAGGATATCGAGTACTACATGTGCGGACCTGGCCCCATGTCAAAGGCCGTTACCGGTATGCTGGACAGCCTGGGCGTTGATCCCGCATCAATCATGTACGATAACTTTGGCGGATAAAAAATGTGGAAAAGGGGACAGTCCCCTTTTCCACATTTTTCAGAACAGCGGCTCCTTCTGGGGCCGCTTTTCTTTTTTTATTTGTAAGTTTGCAAAGTCCTAATTCAAAACATAGTCTATGATGAAAAAGATAATGCTTATGATGGCCGCAGTCCTTATGTGCGGCATGTTTTCATTGAATGCTCAACCTACCTATACAGATATAGGTTTCAATGATATAGCCGATGTGTTTGCCGATGTTAAGGCCAATGAGACGGTGGTGTTCCTGCTCCGTCATGGCGAGCGTGGCAGTGATTACTCCAAGAATGGACTGCTTACTGAGAACGGCAAGGCTCAGGCCCGCTCGGTGGGTGAGAAGATTAAGAACGGTGAGCAGGCTTTCTATGCGCACTCTGATTATGGCCGCACTATTCAGAGCTGTGAGAATATTGCCATCGGCCGCGGTGATGAGTTCATTCATGAGGAGTGGGGCATACTGAACGGTGACTGGTACCGCAAGGATATTCCTGCAATCAGGCGTAACGGCTGGGATAACTGGGAGTCACTCTCACAGTGGGCTTATGAAGGCGGTAAGGAAGAGGGCTTTTATAACCTTGAGGAGCGCAGCAAGGAGTGGCTGGATTCCCTTAAGGCACATCTGCCGGGCATGAAACGTATCAACGTGCTCATATCACATGACTATATGGTTACTCCTATGGCCGTGTATGCATCGGACAAACAGGTTGACCTGCACTATTGGGTAAACCGCAAGTGGATTAATTATCTGGCCGGAGTTGCCATCATTATAGACCCGGAGGGTAACATGCGATTCAAGACCGTACGTGGTCTGAACAGCGGCGTTCTGGGCCGATGATGCAGAATGGCACAGGGAGACTGACCCTTTCGTGCCATTTTTTTTCTTTTGACGAGACGCATTTTGCGTAATCGGCAGTTTGGATAACAGAAAGGCTTGAAAGAGTGATGGGGAGAACCATTCTCACTGAGGAGGAACTTGCATTAGGGTGTGCCCGTAAGGAACGTGGTGCACAGGGGGAACTATATACCCGATATGCGTCCCGACTCTACGCACTCTGCCTTAGATATATTGAGAACCGTGAGCAGGCCCGCGACCTCATGCATGACGCGATGATAAAGGTTATGGATAATTTCCGTTCTTTCCGTTATGGGGGTGAGGGTTCGGTTTGGGCCTGGATGAGCCGGGTTACCGTAAATATGGCGGTTGACAAGCTAAAGGAGAGCAGCCGGTTCAGACAGATTCCGTTTGATGATGTCAGCGGGGCGGAGATTGAGAATGCTTTGGAGCCCGATGCTGAGTCAGTTGAGAGGATACCTGACGGAGTCCTGGACAAGATGATAGCTGATCTGCCCGATGTGAGGCGTACGGTGTTCAATATGTACTGTATAGACGGATTCAGCCATAAGGATATCGCCAAGGCGTTGGGAATATCGGAAAGTGGCTCGACATCGATACTGGCAAAGGCTCGCGCCAGCCTGAGGAAGGCGCTTACTTGTTACCTAAACGAAACTGGACTATGAAGGATTGGGAAGACATAATGAAAGAACGTCTGACAGCCCGCAAGGCGGAACTGCCGGAGTCTGACTGGAATGATTTCCTCTCCAGAAAGGCTGCTCACGAACTGGCCGGCAAACGACGCCGCCGGATCCTGTTTACTTCCATTTTCATACCTGCAGCAGCTGCGGTTCTGTTGTTGCTGTTCATTATGCCATTCAGTGCCGATGTCAATGACGTCCGGATGGCTCAGGTTAAACAGCCGCAGGAGCCTGTAGCCGCAGATAGCATGAATATTACGTCTGTTGACACCATTGTGCCTGTAGATACCGTAGCTCCGGTTGTTCCGGTAGTACCTGAGGTTAAGAAGCCTGTGGTAAGGTCCAAAGCCCCGTATAAAAGCTCAGTCGCTCAGGTTCAGCCTTCTGAGCCGGAACCTGTACCTGTACAGGAGAACGTACAGGGGCTGATGGATGAGCGTCTGATAGCTCAGAACAAACCGGCAGCGGCAGAGTCCGATGATATGATGCTGAGTGAGGTTGCGATAACGGGTGTTGTGGCAAGGGTCCAGATGATAAACGATACAGCTATGTTCAACAGCGCAGCCTACAAACTTCCGGAGGGCTCGTCGGTTGAGGATCTTATACGTAAACTTCCCGGCGTGAAGATATCAGAAGATGGAACCATTACGGTGAACGGTAAGGTTGTTCAACAAATCAAAGTCAATGATAAGGTTTTTTGGACCGATGACAAGACTATTGCTCTGAATCAGCTTACTGCCGATATGATTGAGAAGGTCAAGGCTTATGACAAGGCGAGTGACATGAACCGTCAGACCGGTATTGATGACGGCATGGAGGCAACGGTATTGGATATGGATCTTGCTAAGGTCAAGTCTTATGACAGTAAGAGAAACCTGTCCCGCAATACCGGTATTGATGACGGCATGGAGGTGTTCGTAACGGATCTTTGGACTTCAATGATAGTCGTAAACGGCCAGATAACCAGCGTTGATCACAGCAGATTAACCGGTCGCCGTATAGGGAAAAAGATAAGAAAACGTGATGTGGCCCTATTGCTTGGAATCCCCGCCGGAAAGATAAAGTCAATGGATCTCTATGATTCACCTCAGGGCAGGAGAATCTGGGGCGAGAAGGGGGCTCACGGCGTAATATCGGTAGTGACGAGGTAAGTGCTGCAGCTCCGTGCCATCCTGTTTGCCTTGGAACCGTGAAAACTGAATGTTTTATATATAAATATGTAAAGTGTCTTTTTGTCAGAGTTTTGTCTAGGTTTGATAAATAAAATAGCAATGTGATATAAAAATGTGGGATTTGTTTGCAAAGTGTAAATAATATGCCGTTATGAGGTTGCAAAATAATTGTATATTGTTTAAAACTTTATCAATTTTTCACCCCAAAATATTTGTTTTGACCGAATTAAGGGAGTACCTTTGCGGCACGAATCAAAACATTAACATTTTTATATCGTTATGAAGCATAATTTTTGCGCAGGTCCTGCTGTACTTCCGCAGGAGGTAATTGAGAAATCAGCTCAGGCTGTCTATGATTTTGCCGGCACAGGCATTTCAATTCTCTCTATCAGCCACCGTTCAAAGGAGTTCCAGCCCATCGTTGATGAGGCCGAGGCTCTTATCAAGGAGATCCTGGATGTTCCCGAGGGTTATTCAGTTCTTTTCCTGGCTGGTGGCGCCAGCATGGAGTTCTGTCGCATCCCTTATAACTTCCTTAACAAGAAGGCTGCTTATCTGAACACCGGTGTTTGGGCTAAGAAGGCCATGAAGGAGGCTAAGGCATTCGGTGAGGTAGTTGAGGTTGCTTCATCGGCCGATGCAAACTACACCTTCATCCCCAAGGATTATGTAATCCCTGCCGATGCAGATTATTTCCACTTTACAACAAACAACACCATCTACGGTACTGAGATCCGCAAGGACCTGGACAGCCCGGTTCCATTGATCTCTGATATGTCATCAGATATTTTCTCACGTCCTATCGACGTAAGTAAGTATAACTGCATCTATGGTGGTGCCCAGAAGAACCTGGCTCCTTCAGGTATGGCTTTCGTAATCATCAAGAACGATGCTCTGGGTCATGTAGACCGTTACATCCCCACCATGCTGAACTACCAGACTCACATTGACAACGGTTCAATGTTCAATACTCCTCCCACATTCACTATCTACTCAGCTATGGAGTCACTCCGTTGGCTCAAGGCTCAGGGCGGTGTTAAGGAGATGGCTAAGCGTGCCGAGGCCCGTGCTGCCAAGCTGTACGGTGAGATTGACCGCAACCGTCTGTTCGTAGGTACCGCTAAGGATGAGGATCGTTCTTACATGAACATCTGCTGGGTTATGGCTCCTGAGTATAAGGAACTTGAGGAGGAGTTCATGAACTTTGCCAAGGGCAAGGGTATGGTTGGTATCAAGGGTCACCGTTCAGTGGGCGGTTTCCGTGCATCTTGCTACAACGCTCTGCCTATGGAGAGTGTTGACGCCCTTATCGCTTGCATGAAGGAGTTTGAGGCTAATCATTGATTCATTAGATTATAATCGATATTGATATGAAGGTACTTGTTGCTACGTCAAAGCCTTTTGCTAAGATCGCTGTTGACGGAATCCGTGAGGTTATAGAGGGCGCCGGTTTTGAGCTGGCCCTGCTTGAGAAATATACTGAGAAATCAGCTCTGCTTGCAGCAGTAGCCGATGCTGACGCTATCATCATCCGCAGTGACATCATAGACGCTGAGGTATTTGATGCCGCCAAGCAGCTTAAGATCGTGGTTCGCGCCGGTGCAGGTTATGATAATGTTGACCTGGCATCTGCTACAGCACACGGAGTATGCGTAATGAATACTCCCGGCCAGAACGCCAACGCTGTTGCCGAGCTCGTAGCCGGTCTGATGGTTTACGCCGTACGTAACTTCTACAACGGCACATCAGGTATCGAGCTTCTGGGTAAGAAGCTGGGTATCCACGCCTTTGGAAACGTAGGCCGTAACGTAGCCCGCATCGCCAAGGGATTCGGCATGGAGGTTTACGCTTTCGATGCATACTGCCCCAAGGAGGTTATCGAGGCTGCCGGTGTACATGCAGTTGACAACGTAGAGGATATGTACAAGACCTGCCAGTTCATTTCACTGCACCTGCCTGCAACTGATGAGACCAAGAACTCTATCGGCAGCAAGCTCGTTGGTCTGATGCCTAAGGGTGCCGTTCTGGTTAACTCAGCCCGTAAGGAGATCATCAATGAGGAGGAACTGATCAAGCTCATGCAGGAGCGTGAGGACATCAAGTTCGTATCAGATATAGCACCTGCCGCAGCTGCCAAGTTTGAGGAGCTGTTTGCCGGCCGCTACTTTGCTACTCCCAAGAAGATGGGTGCCCAGACTGCCGAGGCTAACATCAACGCCGGTATCGCAGCTGCCAACCAGATCGTGGGATTCATCAAGGATGGTTGCACCAAGTTCATGGTAAATAGATAATGGCTGTAGTAAAACCATTCCAGGGAATACGTCCCCCCAAGGATCTTGTTGAGAAGGTCCAGAGCCGTCCTTATGACGTGCTCAACTCTGAGGAGGCTAAAGCCGAGGCTGCAGGCAATGAGATGTCACTCTATCACATCATCAAGCCTGAGATTGACTTTGATCCCATAGCAGAGGAGACTGATCCCAGAGTATATGCCAAGGCTGCCGAGAACTTCAAGAAGTTCCAGGATAACGGCTGGCTCAAGCGCGACACTAAGGAGCAGTACTATATCTACGCTCAGACCATGAATGGTAAGACCCAGTACGGTCTGGTGGTTTGCGCATACGTTGAGGATTACCTCAAGGGTAACATCAAGAAGCATGAGCTTACCCGTGCCGATAAGGAGGAGGACCGCATGAAGCATGTTCGCGTCAACAACGCCAACATTGAGCCGGTGTTCTTTGCTTATCCCGATGACAAGGTTCTTGACGAGCTTGTTGCCAAGTACGTAAAGGGTGCTCCCGAGTATGATTACGTTGCACAGGGTGACGGTTTCCGTCATCAGCTCTGGATAATAGATAAGGATGAGGATATCAAGACTGTAACTGAGAGGTTTGCAGGTATTCCTTCACTCTATATCGCTGATGGTCACCACCGTTCAGCTGCTGCTGCACTGGTTGGTGCCGAGAAGGCCCGCCAGAATCCCAACCATCGTGGTGATGAGGAGTACAACTACTTCATGGCTGTTTGCTTCCCGGCTTCACAGCTCACCATCATCGATTATAACCGCGTGGTTAAGGATCTGAACGGAATGTCATCGGACCAGTTCCTCAAGGCTCTTGAAAAGAACTTTGTTGTTGAGAACAAGGGTAAAGAGATATTCAAGCCGTCAGAACTTCATACATTCTCACTCTATCTGGATGGCGAATGGTATAAACTGACAGCTAAGAAGGGTACGTTCGATGATGCCGATCCTATCGGAGTTCTTGATGTAACAATATCATCAAATCTTATTCTGGACCAGCTGCTGGGCATTAAGGACCTGCGCCGTGACAAGCGTATTGACTTTGTTGGCGGTATACGCGGTCTGGGCGAGCTCAAGCGCCGTGTTGACAGCGGTGAGATGAAGATGGCTCTGGCGCTCTATCCGGTTTCTATGAAACAACTTATGGATATAGCCGATACGGGCAACATCATGCCTCCCAAGACCACTTGGTTCGAGCCAAAGCTCCGCTCCGGTCTCGTGATACACTCACTCGACTAATTGAGAATTGAGAATTGAAAATTGAAAATTATAAAAATGGCTCGGAAGATTTCCGGGCCATTTTTAATGTCGCGGGCTTTACGCAGGTGCGTTGGATTTAATACTCAATTATGTCACTTCGTTCCATGATTTTTGTCGCGACTCGGGATAGAAAGTAAACTTTCTCTCCTCTCACTGCTCCAAAAATTCTCAATTCTCAATTGGACTGACGCGGTCTTTTTTGGGGAGTTTGGAGTTTACTTCGTTGTAGGCGTGACGGGTTAGCTCTTCTATCAGGGGACGGTCCACATCGGCGTCCAGACGTATCTGGTTCCAGTATTTCTTGTTCCAGTGGAAAGCACCTTCTATTGCGGCGTAACGGTCACGCAGTTCCAGCGAGCGGTCCGGGTCACACTTGAGCACCACGATATCGGGCTTATCGAGCGTAATGCAGGCAAATATCTTGCCCTTTAGACGGAATACCACCACCGTTTCATCAAACGGCATATCCTCAGTCACCAGAGGCAGACTCAGGCAGTATTCCCTAAACAATTCTATATCCATAACAGAGGCAAATGTAGTCAATTTCTTTTTAAATTTGCAGATATGGCGGAGCACTGGAGCATATATGCAGACTGGAACCCTTGGCATGGTTGTACCAAGATAAGCCCGGGGTGCAAGTATTGCTATGTGTACAGGCAGGATGCCATGTACGGGAGTGAGATTGGGAGCAACCTGGCCCGTAAGACGGCTGCTTTTGATCTGCCCGTTAAGCGTAGGCGTGACCGCAGCTGGAAGATCGAGCCGGGCAAGATGGTGTTCACCTGCTTTACATCGGACTTCCTGCTTAAGGATGCCGATGAGTGGCGCCGTGAGTGCTGGCATATGATGCGGGTGCGCAGTGACCTGTGGTTCTATTTCTTTACCAAACGCATAGACCGTTTCATGGAGTGTGTGCCCGATGACTGGGCCGACGGCTACGACAACGTGCTGGTGGGCTGTACGGTTGAGAACCAGCAGATGGCCGACTACCGTCTGCCTATATTCAAGGCATTGCCCATCAAGCATAAGTCAATCATTGTATCTCCGTTGATAGAAGCTGTGGATATTTCAAAATACCTTGACGATAGTATTGAAGAGGTATCGGTAGGAGGGGAGTCCGGGGTCGATGCACGTCCGTGCAATTATGACTGGATATTGGACCTGCGTCGTCAGTGCGTGGAGAAGGATGTGCCGTTCCGCTTTCATCAGACCGGAGCCCGGTTCATAAAGGATGGCAAGCAGTACTATGTAAGACGTCCGTTCCAGCTGAGTCAGGCGCATAAAGCCAATATTGACTATAAGATTGACCGTTTCTTTGTGCCGGAGAAGGTGAAATTCGAGTGGAAGGAGAGTGATTATCGGCAGGAAGAACTATTTTTGCAATAAATTTAACGCTATATGAGAAAGACAATTGCTACAGCTAAGGCTCCGGCTGCAATAGGACCCTATTCACAGGCTATTGACCTGAACGGAACTGTATTTGTATCGGGACAGCTCCCTGTTAATCCTGCCGATGGTACTATCCCTGCAGGAATTGAACTGCAGACTCGTCAGGCACTGGATAACATAGGTGCCATTCTTAAAGAGGCCGGCCTTACTCATAACGATATAGTAAAGACCACTGTCCTGCTGGCTGACCTTAAGGATTTTGCAGCCATGAACGCCGTATATGCAGAGTATTTCCCGCAGGATAAGCCCGCACGTGTATGCTACCAGGTAGTGGCTCTGCCCAAGGGCGCTCTTATTGAGATTGATGCCATAGCCGGCAAGTAAGATGGCGGCGGCAACTGATACATACCAGACCATAAAGGGTGATGCGCAGGCGCAGTTCGTAGAGCAGCGCAGCCGTTTCATCTCCTTTATATGGCATGTATCCGGTGCCGATGAGGTCAAGGACCGTATAACGGCCCTGCAGAAAGAGTATTACGATGCACGGCACATATGCTATGCGTATATGCTTGGTGCGGAGCGTACAGACTGGCGTGCCAATGATAACGGAGAACCCTCAGGAACGGCCGGAAAGCCCATTCTGGGGCAGATAAACAGTGCCGGACTGAGTGATGTGCTGATAGCCGTGGTGCGTTACTTCGGCGGCGTAAAGTTGGGTACATCGGGCCTTACTGAGGCTTACCGTCTTGCGGCTGCACAGGCCATAGAGAACGCAGAGGTCGTTACCGCTTATGTGGAACGCAACGTTACTGTGCTGTTTACGTACAATATGACCAATGTGGTCATGAAAGCTGTAAAAGACCTGGATGTACGTATTGTGAGCCAGGATTATGGTTCATTCACGACCGATGGCTGTGACCGCGCGTTTGAGTGTAAATCAGTCTTTAGGGCAAAGCTTTCCGTGGCCGATGAGTTTGAGGCAAAAATTAATGCTGTAAGTGATACACAAGCTGATAAAGAACTAATTATAACCCGAATATGATAGTAAGAAAACTGACAATGGGACTGGCCGTAGCCTTGATGGCTCTTGGGGCTCAGTCATGTGGCGGCCAGACCAGGCCCGAGAATAAGAGTGGTCACGACCTGTGGTTGGGTGACATAACCGCTCCTGTAACCTCTGCCAATAAGGAGTTGCTTAAGGAGTATGACAAGGAACTTGGTGATGAGGGATTCCGCATCAAACGCAATGATAAGGGTGTGGCAGTGATATATGCCAATACCGAGGCCGGACTTATGTACGGTACTTACCATCTGAAACGTCTGGGTGACTGTGGAACTGCTATAGACAAGGAGATTGTAGAGGTTCCCGCATACAAATATCGTGTTCTGAACCACTGGGATAACCCCAATCTTACAGTTGAGCGCGGATATGCAGGCAAGTCTCTCTGGAAATGGGAGGAGCTGCCCGGAAAGATCCGCCCCGAGTATGAGGAGTACGCACGTGCCAATGCATCGATCGGTATAAACGGAACAGTGCTCAACAATGTGAATGCCGATGCACGCATGCTCAGTCGTGAGTATCTGGAGAAGGTAAAGGTCCTGGCCGATATATTCCGTCCGTATAACCTCAAGGTATATCTGTCACTCAATTTTGCCGCACCCAAGCATCTGGCCGGTCTTAAGACCAGCGATCCTCTGGATAAGGATGTGATAAAGTGGTGGAATGAGAAGGTTGCCGAGATTTACAGCATAATCCCTGACTTTGGCGGATTCCTGGTAAAGGCAAACTCCGAGGGACAGTCCGGTCCGCAGGACTATGGCCGTACCCATGCCGATGGTGCCAATATGATAGCTGATGCGCTCAAACCTTTTGGCGGAATCGTGATGTGGAGAGCATTCGTCTATGCCCCGGAGTCACCTGACCGTGCCAAGCAGGCTGTTGAGGAGTTCAAGCCCCTGGACGGCCAGTTCCGTGACAACGTGATTATCCAGATCAAGAACGGTCCGGTTGATTTCCAGCCCCGTGAGCCGTTCAGTCCGCTGTTCGGACAGCTGGAGCATACCAATGTAATGGCCGAGATGCAGATTACACAGGAGTATCTGGGACACAGCAACCATATGGTATATCTGCATCCCTTGTGGAAAGAGTGCCTGGACTCAGATACATACCAGGAGGGCGAGGGTAGTACCGTTGCCGCCGAGACATTGGGTAAGGTACACGGCAACACTGCCATGAGCGCCATTGCCGGCGTTGCTAACATAGGTGACAGCGTGAACTGGTGCGGACACCAGATGGCACAGGCCAACTGGTACGCATTCGGACGTATGGCCTGGAATCCTGACCTCAGTTCAGAGCAGATCGTAAACGAGTGGCTCAAGCAGACATTCACCACTAACAAGAAGTTCGTGGAGCCTGTTGCCAAGATGCTGCTGGCATCACGTGAGGCTTGCGTAAAGTATGAGATGCCGCTTGGCCTGCACCATACATTCAAGGGTCCGGATCATTACGGCCCGGGTCCATGGGACCGTTCTTCACGTCCTGACTGGGAGCCTGCATACTATCATAAGGCTGCTACTGACGGCCTTGGATTTGACCGTACGTCAAAGACCGGTACCGATGCCGTATCACAGTACCACGAGCCGCTCAAGTCATTGTATGACAATGTGGAGACATGCCCTGAGAACCTGATCCTGTGGTTCCATCATCTGCCTTGGGACTATAAGATGAAGGATGGACACACCCTGTGGGAGGAACTCTGCTATACCTATGAGGAGGGTATCAAGGAGGCGCGTGGCTTTATTGAGACCTGGAAAAGTGTAGAGAAATATGTGGATCCTTACAGATACGGTCAGGTTTATGTGAAACTGGAACGTCAGGCCAAGGATGCAATCTGGTGGAGAGATGCTACCATGCTCTATTTCCAGCAGTATTCCAAGATGGAGATACCGTCAGACTGCACTGCACCCCAGCATTCAATTGATGAGCTGCGCCGTTTCCGTCTGGGTATATCCAACTACGAGACGCCAGCACTTGACAGGCTTCCGGAGTATACACTTGAATAATACTACTCAGACTGTACTCATCTTGCAGGATTTATTTACATTTGCATAAAACAACGCAACTGTTTAAACTAAAATAAAAGGATTATGAAGAAATTATTGCTTATCGTAGCCGCAATTCTTTCATTCGGTGCAGCTAATGCACAGGTGGCTTATCTTGGTTATCAGAACGTTTCCGGAAGGAATAAGATTGGTAGTACAACCACATTGAATGATTATAGCGGCATGTTTGCCGGTGGAGCTATGAATTTTGAGTTTTATGAGGGTGTAGCTGTTCAGCCCGGACTCGAGATTAACTTCTACACCCGCACGGAGGATAACATCAAAGACACTTCGGTAGGTCTTAAGCTGCCTGTGGATTTCAATTACGGTTTTGATGTTGCTCCCGGCCTGAAAGTGTATGGCTATGCAGGTCCATTCTTCTATCTGGGCCTTTACAGGAACCAGAGTATAGCAGGTGTAGATTCTGACTGGTATGACGGCAAATGGAACCGTTTCGGATTCGGATTCGGTTTTGGTGCATGGTGTGACTGGAGAGAGACCCTGCGTCTTAAGATAGGTTTTGACCTGGGCCTGAATGACCGCAGTGAGTCCAGCCTGGACAAGTACAGAGAGAACACCTTCTCAATCTCCCTCGGCTATATCTTCTAATAAAAGGTTGGGACGAGTCCCGCCACAATACACAAATAGAGGTGTCCGTATATGGATGCCTCTATTTTTCTCATTTTCAATATAATATGTAATAAGGCTGGCTTAATCCGGCCGGAGGCCGGCCGTTTCCGAAGGAAACTAAAAAAAGGAGGGACTCTCCTCGAGTCCCGCTTTTCGGCTCTTGAGCCGAAAGCGGGACTCGAACCCGCGACCTACGCATTACGAATGCGTTGCTCTACCAACTGAGCTATTTCGGCTTGAATCGGGCGCAAAGGTACTCTTTTTCTGCAAAACAAATCAGAATACAGACCAAAAAAGATGCCCTGTAAGTCCAGTATCTAAAATAACATGAGGTAAATGTAGTTTTAGCCGCGATATTTGTTTTTTTACTGTTTTTATCATATTTTTGCGTATCAACATTTAAAAACACAATTATGAAAAAGCTTTTAGTTGTTCTTTCACTTGTTCTGGGTATCTCTGCTGCAGCAGTAGCACAGCCTCGTGCAATCGGTGTCAGAGGTTCTTATGGTGCAGAAATTTCTTATCAGCACAGTCTGGGTTCAAACTTCCTTGAGGCTGACCTCGGATGGTGGGACGGCGGTTTTGCTGTAGCCGGTGTATATGATTTCATCCTGGCTTCACCCCAGTGGACTGCCGGAACATGGAATGTATATGCAGGTCCCGGTGCCAGCATTGCAGCTGGTGGTGGCGTATCAGTAGGCGTAGGCGCTCAGATTGGTCTTGAGTATACATTTGGAAGCATTCCTCTTCAGCTTTCATTGGATTTGCGTCCAAACATCCTTACAATCAACAGCGGTCTGCATTTCCTTGGTGGATTCTGGCCTGCCCTGGGTATCCGTTACGCATTCTGATTTAAGGATATAAACAATTATTGGCGGACTGGTCTTATCGGGCCAGCCCGTCTTTTTTTGCCTGTACCGTAACCAACCAGTCTGATTCTTATTAACTTTGTAGGAAACTAATCTGTTATTTTTCATCATTATGAGAATCAAATCCTTTGCCGTTGTGGCTGTTTCAGCATTGTCTCTGCTTATGGCAGGTTGCAATGACAAGAAGCCTTCCATTAAAGTGTGCATATTCCCAGGTGACTATCCGGACCCCACCATAATGCGTGACGGAAAGGATTTCTACATGACCCATTCAAACTTTACATATTATCCCGGACTGCTTATATGGCACTCCACGGACCTGTTGCATTGGGAACCCATAGCCCGTGCCGTGCAGGGACATGACTACTCAATCTACGCTCCTGACATGTGTAAGGTAAACGGCAAGTACTACATCTATTATCCCACCAGCAGCGGTGAGAACTTTGTAGTTACGGCCGATAAGCCCGAGGGTCCCTGGAGCGATCCCGTAAAGCTTGAGGTAAGCGGAATAGATCCCGGTCACGCCATTGATGCCGACGGCAACCGCTATCTCTACACCAATGACGGTCACGTTGCACCACTGTCACCTGACGGCCTCTCAATCACAGGCCCCAACCGCAAGGTGTATGATCCGTGGCAGTACCCGGAAGAGTGGGAGACTGAGGGTATGTGGCTTGAGTCACCCAAGATTGTCAAGCGTGGTGACTGGTACTATCTGGTTAGTGCAGAGGGTGGCACAGCAGGCCCTGCAACCAGCCATATGTGCGTAGTTGCACGCAGCAAGTCCGTAACGGGACCATGGGAGAATAGCCCCTACAATCCGCTCGTGCATACATATTCGATAGATGAGAAGTGGTGGTCAAAAGGTCATGGAACCCTTATTGACGATGCTGACGGCAACTGGTACATAGTATATCACGCATACCGCAACGGATTCCACACCCTGGGTCGCAGCACCATAATTGAGAGCGTGAACTGGACTGATGACGGCTGGCCCGTGCTGGCTCAGAAGAACGGTGCCAAGTGGAAGAACGGCGGCTTGCAGGATTACGACTACCTGCGTCACTACGAGAATCCGCTCATGTGGGCCAAGTGGGAGCCCGGCTTTGACGGCGGCACTCTCATGACCACAACAGCCATAGATGAGAAGTATGAGATTACCGCCCATTTCAAGATAGGAACCCAGGGCCGCGCCGGACTATACCTCTTTTATAATGAGGAGGCCAACTTAGGCGCAGTGGACTGCATCGGACCGGATCTCTACGTCAAGATCCTGAACGACCGCAACAAGGCAACGGTATGGAAGAGCACCGACGGTCAGAACTGGACCCTCTACTACGGTGAGACAGAGGTCTCCTCATACCACCACAACTACTACAAAGGCTTCTTTGCCCTCCGTCCCGCCTACTTCCTGGACGGCGACGCACAGCTCGTATCGTTTGACTACAAACCTCTCTAAAGGGGCACAAAAGGGACGGTTCTATCTGTGCCCTTGTTGAAGGGCACAGATAGAACCGTCCCTTTTGTGCCCCGCTCTGGACTGCATTAATATGCACTATAACAATATTTAATGAGCTGATGTTGAAAACTTATTCATTTTGAGTTTTGGGATTGGAGAAAAAGCTGTACCTTTGCAGCATGTTTAGAAAAAGAGGAAATATAAATTGCTCACGAAAGCATAAGCAGACCGGTGGGGATAATGTTTCCAAAAGAAATATTTTTTAGAAGGAGGAATTGTTTTTTACAGTTTCTCCTTTTTTTTAATCATTAGATTAGAGACTTAACTAATATACAAACAAGATGACAGTATCACTGATTTTGGCCGACGGCACCTGCTTCAAAGGTGAATCCTTCGGATACGAGCACCCGGTAAGCGGAGAGCTTGTGTTCAACACCGCGATGGCCGGTTATCCGGAATTGCTGACTGAGCCTGCATCACGCGGCCAGTTGATTGTAATGACCTATCCGGTCATTGGTAACTACGGTATCCAGCCCATGACTCCCGATGAGAATGGACTGCCCACAAACGCCGAGAGCGAGCACGCACAGGCACGTGCCCTGATAGTTAGCGACAAGAGTGATTTCTACAGCCACTGGAACGCCAAGGAGTCACTTGACGCATGGATGAAACGCGAGAAGGTGGTAGGAATTGAGGGCGTTGATACCCGTGAGATAACCAAGCACATCCGCAACCACGGCAGCATGACCGCCAAGATACTGTTTGACGGAATGGCCAAGCCCGAAGAGTATGCATATACAAACATGCTCCCTGAGGTATCATGCGAGAAGCCTGTCACATATAATGAGGGTGCTTCAAAGACCATAGTACTGGTTGACTGCGGAGTAAAGGCCGGAGTAGTACGCTGCCTTATCAATGAGGACCTGACAGTTGTACGCGTACCTTGGAATTATGACTACACCAAGATGAAGTTTGACGGTCTGGTAATATCAGACGGTCCGGGCAACCCCAGCTACTGCAGTGAGGTTGTAACACGCTTGCAGAAGTTTATGGCCGGTTCAGACAAGCCTATCCTGGGTATAGGTATGGGATGCCTGCTGCTGGGTCTTGCCGGCGGTATGGATACATACAAGCTCAAGTTCGGTCACCACAGCCAGAACCAGCCGGTTATCCTGGTTGGTACAGACCGCTGCTACATAACCACACAGAACCACAACTATGCAATCCGTGAGGATTCTGTTGTAGGTCAGTGGAAGGTATACCTCAAGAACCTGAACGACGGTTCTGTAGAGGGAATTTACAATACCCGCAAGCCTTGGGTGGGCGTTATGTTCCACTCAGAGAGCGATCAGGTTACTACCGATGCGAGATTCATTTATGATGATTTTGTTTCAAAACTCTAACACCCTTAGGATATGGCATTGAAAAAATATAAGAAAGTGCTGCTGCTTGGATCAGGCGCACTCAAGATTGGTGAGGCAGGTGAGTTCGATTACTCCGGTTCACAGGCTCTTAAGGCCTTGAAGGAGGAGAATTGCGAGACTATTCTGATTAACCCCAATATCGCCACAGTCCAGACAAGTGAGGGTGTGGCTGACAGAGTTTATTTCTATCCTGTAACCCCGTTCTTTGTAGAGAAGGTAATTGCTAAGGAGCGTCCCGATGCAATCCTGCTGGCATTCGGCGGTCAGACTGCTCTGAACTGCGGTGTTGCCCTGGAGCAGAACGGTGTACTGGAGAAATATAAGGTAAAGGTACTTGGTACTCAGGTTAAGGCCATCATGGACACTGAGGACCGTGACCTCTTTATCAAGCGTCTGGATGAGATAGGCGTACAGACTATCAAGAGCCACGCTGTAGAGTCTATGGAGGATGCACGTGCTGCTGCACGTGAGCTGGGTTACCCGGTTATCATCCGTTCTGCATACGCTCTGGGCGGTCTGGGTTCAGGTTTCTGCGACAATGAGGAGGAACTGAACAAACTGGCCGAGAAGTCATTCTCATTCTCACCGCAGATCCTGGTTGAGAAGAGCCTCAAGGGCTGGAAGGAGATTGAGTTTGAGTGCGTGAACGATAAGAGCGGCAACTCTATCATAGTCTGCTCAATGGAGAACTTTGACCCGCTGGGCATACACACAGGTGAGAGTATCGTAGTAGCTCCTACACAGACTCTGACCAATCATGAGGTTCACAAGCTTGAGGAACTGACCATCCGCATAGCACGTCATATCGGTATAGTAGGTGAGTGCAACATCCAGTTCGCATTCGATCCCCAGAGTGAGGAGTACCGCGTAATTGAGGTTAACGCCCGTCTGAGCCGCTCATCGGCCCTGGCATCAAAGGCAACAGGTTATCCTCTGGCATTCGTGGCTTGTAAACTGGGTCTGGGTTACAACCTGTATGAGCTTAAGAACTCTATCACAAAGACCACAACTGACTTCTTTGAGCCCTCAGTTGACTATGTTGTCTGCAAGATACCGCGTTGGGATCTGAGCAAGTTCCACGGCGTTGACCGCGAGATAGGTTCATCAATGAAGTCTGTAGGTGAGGTTATGTCTATAGGCCGCAGCTTTGAAGAGGTTATCCAGAAGGGTATCCGTATGATCGGCCAGGGCATGCACGGATTCGTTGAGAACAAGAGCATAAAGTTTGCCGATCTGGACAAGGCACTCAAGGAACCTACCGATAAGCGTCTGTTCGCTATCAGCCAGGCTTTTGCTGAAGGGTATACCATTGACCGCATCTGGGAGCTCACCAAGATTGACAAGTGGTTCCTGAACCGTCTTAAGGGTATCTACGATGTATCAAAGCAGCTGCACAAGGTTAAGGGCATTGAGGCTTTGAGCGAGGACCTGCTGCGCAAGGCCAAGAAGATGGGATTCAGCGACTTCCAGATTTCACGTGCCATAGGTGAGGAGAAGAAGCAGGGCGCACAGGCCGGTCTGCTCTCTGTACGTAACAAGCGTAAGAGCCTGGGCATTGTTCCTTATGTAAAGCAGATCGATACACTGGGCGGTGAGTATCAGGCACAGGCCAACTACCTGTACATGACATATAACGGCTGCGCTCACGATATACCTTTCTTTGATGACAAGAAGTCAATCATAGTAATCGGTTCAGGTGCATACCGCATCGGTTCATCAGTTGAGTTTGACTGGTGCGGCGTTCAGGCTCTGAATACCGTACGTAAGGAGGGTTACCGCAATATCGTGATCAACTGCAACCCTGAGACCGTAAGTACTGACTACGATGTAACAGACCGTCTGTTCTTTGACGAGCTCTCATTTGAGCGTGTTATGGATGTCATAGAGCTGGAGAATCCCTACGGCGTGATTGTATCAACCGGCGGACAGATTCCTAACAACCTGGCCATGAAACTTGACGCAATGAACGTACCTATCCTGGGTACCAGCGCCAAGGATATCGATAATGCCGAGGACCGTGAGAAGTTCTCAGCCATGCTTGACCGCATCGGCGTAGACCAGCCTGAGTGGAGCGAGCTTACCTCTATGAAGGAGATAGGCAAGTTCATCGAGAAGGTTGGATTCCCCGTACTGGTTCGTCCCTCATACGTGCTCTCAGGTGCTGCCATGAACGTCTGCAGCAACCAGGAGGAGCTGGAGCGTTTCCTGCAGCTTGCCGCTGAGGTTTCTAAGGAGCACCCGGTTGTAGTAAGCCGATTCATCGAGAACGCCAAGGAGGTTGAGATGGATGCCGTTGCCAAGGACGGTGAGATCATTGCTTACGCTATCAGTGAGCACATTGAGTTTGCCGGCGTACACTCAGGTGACGCTACCATCCAGTTCCCGCCCCAGAAGCTCTATGTTGAGACTGTTAAGCGTATCAAGCGCATCAGCCGTCAGATTGCCAAGGAACTGCACATCAGCGGACCTTTCAACATCCAGTATCTGGCCCGTGAGAACGATATCAAGGTAATTGAGTGTAACCTGCGTGCTTCACGTTCATTCCCGTTCGTAAGCAAGGTGCTCAAGATCAACCTTATTGAGATAGCAACCAAGATCATGCTGGGCGTACCTGTAGAGGCACCTGAGAAGAGCCTGTTCGATATCGATTACGTAGGTATCAAGGCTTCACAGTTCTCGTTCAACCGTCTGCAGAAGGCCGATCCCGTGCTGGGTGTAGATATGGCATCTACCGGTGAGGTAGGCTGCCTGGGTGATGACCAGCGCTACGCCATCCTGGAGTCAATGCTCTCAGTCGGTTACCGTATCCCGCAGAAGAACATCCTGCTGTCAACCGGTACAGCCAAGCAGAAAGCTGCAATGCTGGATGCCGCAAAGATGCTTGTTTCAAAGGGATTCAACCTGTACGCTACCGGTGGCACATCAAAGTACCTGGAGGAGAACGGTATCAAGAACACCCGCGTATACTGGCCCAGTGAAGAGGGACAGCAGCCGCAGGCCCTTGACATGCTGCACAACAAGCAGATTGACATGGTAGTCAACATACCTAAGGATCTGACTCAGCATGAGCTCACCAACGGTTACAAGATCCGTCGTGCAGCCATTGACCTGAACATCCCGCTGATTACCAATGCCCGCTTGGCCAGCTCGTTTATAAACGCGTTCTGCACCGTTGACATAGATGATATACCAATCAAGAGTTGGGACAGCTTCAAGTAACCACTAAGCAATTAGGAAAACTTTCCAGTTGCACCCAGTAAAACGGAACCCTGACAGCAAAGCGTTGTCAGGGTTTCGTTTTACCCGGCCTGGAAGGCCGGCAGAGCGGAATGGAACGTAGTGGAATGCAGCGGGTTTGGGGCGTCGCCGCCCCAAACTAAAAAAAGGTTGTTTCTAATACGCAGATAAGTTTCCAGCTAACGACTTTCAAGGCCGTAGGCCAAGAAAGTCAAAAAAGACCGAGCCGCGAAGCGGCGAGTATTACAAACTCCACCTTATTACAATACCATTTTGTGCCGGTACCGTAATACGGATTGGAGAGTCAGGATGCAGGTTTGTCTGGAATGTCTGACCGGACAGAAGATCCGTAACCTTGACACCGTCACGGGCCTTGAGCTCCAGGTAGTCAAAGGCGTGCTGTGGGATGTTGACGGCTGTGTAGAGGGGCTGGTCGGTGAAGTTGGTAACTACTAGGATAGCATCCTTTCCGCAGGAACGCATGAATGCGTACTGGCGGTGCGGATTGAAATCGGCTGTCTGCGGATTCACATACATCAGGTCAAAGAACTTTCCGCTGCGTATGCTCTCCTCACTATTGCAGATACTGAGCAGAGTGGAGTAGAAGGCCTTGAGTTCACGCTCATCTTTAGTGAGCCTGGCATCGTCCCAGCGACCGTCATTGTAGAGGCGTGTGAGCGTATCGGGTGCCCAATAGTCAAATATGGTGGTACGGCCGTCCAGACCGCTGAATCCCTCCTGGTCCATACCCTGTTCTCCAACCTCCTGGCCGGCATAAACCATTACAGGGCAGCTGTCCATAAGGGCAGACACAATCATTGCAGGGCGGCCTTTTTGTGCGTTTCCACCGAAGAATCGGGATGCCACACGCTGCTCGTCATGGTTTTCCATGAAATGAAGCATATGCGGTCCGTTTACACCGCTCTGCTGCCAGCAGCGGGTTATGGCAGTGGCCGATTCACGTGACTCAACGATTGCACGTAGCGTATCATAGAGTCCCACCTTATCATAAATGTAGTCAAATCCGCCAAAATCTATGTAATCACCGTAGGATCCGGGATTGTAGATCTCGGCAATGAACTGTATGGCGGGATGCGCCTCCTTGACCTGTGCTATGGCCCAGTGCCAGAAATCCACCGGAACCATCTCGGCCATATCACAACGGAACGCGTCAACTCCTTTTGCTGCCCAGTAGAGCAGTATATGGAGCATCTTCTTCCAGGTGTTTGGAACGGGCTTGAAACAGTGTCTGCCACCACCAGTGTAATCAACTCCGTAATTGAGCTTTACAGTTTCATACCAGTCTGAATATGTGGGCGTTGCGGTGAACTGGTCATTACCTGTGGCTCTGGCCGGGAACTCCTTGTAGTCACCCCATGCAATCTGTCCGCCCAGCTGCTGGCCGGGCATGTAATAGAAATTGTTTGAGGGTGAGAAATGCATGCTTGTATCATCACCCTGACCCAGGTCCTTGACACCTCTGGGTTTGGCGATGGAGTGGTACTCACGGGCTACATGATTGGGCACAAAGTCCATGATGAATTTCATGCCGGCAGCATGCACGCGGTCTACCAGCGCCTGGAACTCGGCCATACGGTCCGGAACAGAAACCGCCAGGTCAGGGTCTATGTCATAATAGTCGCGTATGGCATAGGGTGAACCGGCCTGTCCCTTAACGGTCTCCCGGTGAGATTCCGGTATGCCGAATGACTTGTAGCTGGTGCATGATGCGTGGGCTATGAGCCCTGTGAACCATATATGAGTAACTCCCATCGACTTGATGTTGTCAAGTACGGTGGGAGTATAACTGTTCAGTTTGCCTGATCCGTTTGTATGGATATCGCCGCCGGGTATATTCTGTCCGCCGCTATTGCAGCAGAGGCGGGTGAATATCTGATATATGACGGCCTTTTCCATAAAACGCGTCAACCTCTGATTCTCTTGATGAGACCGGTCAGTACGGCGCCGGGACCACACTCGGTGAACTCCTCTGCGCCATCGGCAATCATATTGAGTACGCTCTGTGTCCAGCGAACCGGAGAGTTGAGCTGAGTTACCAGATTTGCCTTGATTTCATCGGGGTTTACGTGCGGTTTTGCATCTACGTTCTGGTAGATGGGGCAAACCGGAGTGTTGAACTGGGTCTCGCTGATAGCCTGTGCCAGTTCATCCTTGGCGGGAGTCATAAGAGGTGAGTGGAATGCACCGCCTACGGTAAGGGGCAGGGCACGCTTGGCACCGGCCTCGGTCATGAGCGGGCAAGCAGCTGCGATAGCATCCTTGGATCCTGAGATAACTACCTGGCCGGGGCTGTTGTAGTTTGCGGGAACCACAACCATGCCTTTTGCATTCAGACCTGCGCAGATCTCCTCAATCTTGGCATCGGGCAGACCTATGATGGCAGCCATTGTTCCGGGAACCTTCTCGCAGCACTTCTGCATGGCGCCGGCGCGCTTGGCAACCAGCTTAAGTCCGCTCTCAAATGAGAGGGCACCGCATGCTACAAGTGCAGAGAACTCACCCAGAGAGTGGCCGGCTACCATATCGGGCTTGAAATCAGCTCCATGTGACTTGGCTACGGCTACAGAATGGATGAATACTGCAGGCTGTGTTATATCGGTACGGCGCAGATCCTCATCGGTGCCGTTGAACATGATGTCTGAAATCTTGAAGCCAAGAATGCTGTCGGCCTCGGCAAACAACTCTTTTGCCCAATCGAACTGGTCATACAGGTCTTTACCCATGCCCGAGAACTGGGCACCCTGTCCGGGAAATACATATGCTTTCATACTGAAATAATTAGTTTGTCAAATAATATTTGTTAACTTCGCGCGGCCGTTTGAAAATAATTGAAATAACGGGATGCGCACTTTTTAATAACTTGTGCAAAAGTAGTCATCATTCGGTACGCCTCCGGAGTCAAGGCGCACTTTTTTTAATGACTTTACACAATTATTGTTTTTTGTGCGCGTTTATATTTAAAAATATAACTGATGTTGAACTACAATATACAGAACTACAGCCGAATCCTGCGTATGGAGCATTCTGACGCGATGGGAGCATTCCAACTTGGACTGAAACGTCTGTTTGACATAGTCTTTTCTGTCATTGGTCTTATTGTGCTGTCTCCTATAATGCTTGTCTTTGCGATTATCCTTTTTTATGACCACGGACCTGTAATATTCAAGCAGGAGAGAGTGGGTTATAAAGGTAAGCCTTTTACGATATACAAGTTCAGGACCATGCGTACCGATGCCGAGAAGGACGGAATACCGCGTTTGGAGAATGAACGTAACAAATACCTGACTCCCTTTGGCAGTTTTCTGCGTGCACATCATCTGGATGAACTGCCTCAGTTGTGGAATGTCCTGAAAGGAGATATGTCATTTGTGGGACCGCGTCCGGAACGTCAGTATTTCATAGACCAGATAAACCGTGAGACTGATGATTACCGTTTCATCTATATGATGCGTCCCGGAATCACATCCTATGCGACTGTTTACAACGGATATACAGATACTATGGACAAGATGCTCAAGCGCCTTGAGTATGACCTGGATTATCTGGACAACCGTAATATCTTTACAGACCTGGGAATCATCATCAAGACCGTATTCTCAGTATTCTGTGGCAAGAAATTCTGATACCCGCAGCTGCAGGTTCCAGGATTGTTTGCTCCCTTTTTAGCTAACCGGTTATTAAGCATATCAAAACAAACAACTGATGAAACGTAGATTCGTTATCATTATGTGCCTGGCTCTTTTCTCAACCATGGTACAGGCACAGTCAAGTATGACAGACAACCAGATTGTTGATTTTGTCATTGAACAGAATTCAAAAGGTGTATCACGCCAACAGATAGTAACCCAACTCATGCAGCGTGGTGTTACCATGGACCAGATTCAGCGTATCCGTGACAAATACCAGAAACAGATGAATAAGGATGTACTGGGTGCACAGGATATCACTGCCGGTTCACAGTCTTCCAAGAACCGTCTGAGGGAGTCAAACGCCCAGAAACGTGAGCAGCAGGTTGCACGTGACCGCGCCAATGCATCCCAGTTCAGGGTAAAGGATACAAAACCGGCCAACCAGGTTCAGCGTCATACATATGACTGGGACGATCCTGATTTCATGGAGATGGATGATGCATTGGATTTCATGATGCCTGATTCACTCAAGTACTACACATATGAGGAGGAGACCAAGGTAAAGATATTCGGTCATGACCTGTTCAACAACAAGAACCTCACTTTTGAGAGTTCCATGAACCTGGCTACCCCGCAGAACTATATCCTGGGTGCCGGCGATGACGTAAATATTGATATCTGGGGCGCATCACAGGACAGTTTTACCGAGACCATCTCCCCCGACGGTACCATTACTATAGAAGGTATAGGCGTGTTGCAGTTGGGCGGTCTGTCCGTAAGTCAGGCAAAGGAGAAGGTTAAGCGCCTGCTGGAATCCCGTTATCAGGAGTCTGAGATTGACCTTACGCTTGGTCAGACCCGCTCCATCACAATCAGCATAATCGGTGAGGTTGAGATGCCCGGTACATATACAATGTCAGCTTTTGCTACCGTATACAATGCCCTATACATGGCTGGTGGTCCTAATGATATAGGTACATTGCGTAATGTAAGGGTTTACAGGGACGGCAAGCTGATGTCAACCGTCGATGTCTACGATTTCCTGCTCAACGGCATACTGACAGGTGATATACGCCTGCAGGATAATGACGTTATCACCGTAGGACCGTATGAAACTCTGGTTAATGTTACCGGTAAGATTAAACGCCCCATGTTCTATGAGATGAAAGAGGGTGAGAACCTGGGAAATCTGTTGAGTTATTCAGGCGGTTTTACCGGTGATGCATATACCAAAGCGGTACGCATTAACCGTAAGGCAGGAGAGATGTATTCCGTATTCAATGTAGCCGAGGCTGATTTCGGGTCATTCCGACTTATGGATCAGGACTCTATCAGTGTTGACTCTACACTGAACCGTTACAGCAATATGGTAGAACTCAAGGGTGCCGTATTCCGTCCCGGAATGTATCAGGTAGGAGAGGGTATCAAAACCGTCAAGAACCTTATTGAGGCTGCCGACGGCCTTACCGAGGGTGCCATTGCCCAGCATGCTGTCATGCACCGCATGAAAGTGGACAGGAGCCTTGAGGTACTTAGCGTTGACGTCCGCGGTATCCTGGAGGGAACAGCGCCCGATGTGGAACTCCGTAACGAGGATGTGCTCTATGTGGCAGACAAGAAGATCCGTGATGACCAGAAAACGGTTACCATACACGGAGAGGTGATGTACCCCGGTATTTATGTCTATGCAGAGAACGAGACCGTTGAGGACCTTATCCTGCAGGCCGGCGGTTTTACCGAGGCTGCATCATTGGCAAAGGTTGATGTGGCCCGCCGTATTGTCGATCCCAATGCAACCGAGGCTACTGACAATATTGCCGAGACATTCAGTTTCAGCATCACTCCTGATTTCAGCATAAGTGATCAGACGTCCTTTACGCTTAGTCCCTTTGATGAGGTGTATGTTCGTCGCAGTCCTAATTATGTAGAACAGCAGAACGTTACCATTGAGGGTGAGGTCCAGTTTGCCGGAAACTATACTCTGTCAAGCAAAGGCCAGCGTCTGAGTGAAATCATTGCACAGGCCGGCGGACTGACCGACCGTGCATATGCCGAGGGCACCAAACTGCTCAGGCAGATGACACAGGAAGAGCGTGAGATGCTTGAGTCGATGCTGCGTGCCGCACAGCGCAATTCCGGTAATGACTCTATTGATGTCCGTAAGCTGATGACCAATACCAGCTATCCTGTAGGTATTGAGCTTGACAAGGCTCTCAAGAAACCGGGTAGTGACGATGACCCCATCCTTCGTGAAGGTGACCGTATCGTGGTTCCGCGCTATGACGGTTCTGTAAAGATTAACGGTGAGGTGCTCTATCCCAATACCGTATACTATAAGGAGGGTAAGAATACCAACTATTATATCAACCAGGCCGGTGGTGCCACGGCAACAGGAAAGAAATCAAGGGCCATCATTATCTATATGAACGGTATGGTTGCCAAGGCAGACCGTCAGCACAAGCCTATGCCCGGCTGCCAGATCGTGGTTCCTACCAAGTCGCGCCGTCGTGCCATGTCACTGCCCGAGATCCTGAGTATCGGTACAAGTACCGCTTCAATTGCGACAATGATTGCAACCATTGCCAGCTTGTCTAAATAATTTGGATTATGGAAGAGAATAAGCAAGAGCTGAGAGTCATAGATATCAATGATATCATAAAGAAACTGTGGGCCGGAAAGATTCTGTACTTCAAGGTACTTCCCGTAGTCTTTGTTTTGGCTTGCATCTTTATCCTGGGTTTCCCGCGTACCTATTCCACAAGTATCAGGCTGGCTCCTGAAATGGGAGGCTCTTCCATGGGCGGTACTTTGGGCTCATTGGCATCATCTTTCGGTATAGATCTGGAGAGTATGCAGACCAGTGATGCCATTACTCCTCTCCTGTATCCGGACCTGATAGATGACAATGGTTTTATAGGAGGTATCTTCAAGATTCATGTAACGAGCAAGGATGGGTCAATTGACACGGACTACTATGATTATCTTTTAAAGAACCAGAAATCCATTATATGGCTTAAACCGTATAATTGGGTAAAGAACCAGATAAAGAAACTCAAGAACAGAGGTCAGGATTCCGGCAACGGCGAGTTCAATCCGTACAGCATGACAAGACTAGAGGATGAGATAGCTATTCGTGCAAGGAGTAATATCAAGATTGATTTTGACAAGAAGACTGCTGTCATCAATATTGAAGTCGAGGATCAGGACGCACTGATATGCAAGACCATTGGTGACTCCGTAATGAATCACCTGCAGAGATTCATTACAGACTATCGTACCAGCAAAGCCCGTAATGACTATGAGTATTACTCAGCCCTGACAGACCAGGCCAGGAAGGAGTATGAGGCTGCTGTTGCTGAGTACTCAAAAATGGCCGATGCAAACTCCAGGGTGGCACTTAAGAGTGTTCAGATGAAGCTGGAGGCCTATGAGAATGACATAGACATCAAACTGAATGCCTATACTACCGTAAATGCCCAGATGGTTGCAGCCAAAGCCAAGATACAGGAACGTACACCGGCCTTTACGGTAATCAAGGGAGCCAGTGTTCCGGTTAAGCCTTCAAAACCTAAAAGAATGGTATTCGTAGCCCTTATGTTGATACTGGGATTCTGCTTCACATCGCTCTACATTCTGTCTGAGAAATGACGTATACCTTCATATTACTGCTTTTTTCTGTAGTTGTCCTGATATATTTGGAAGATTATCTGGGAAGCTATAAGAAGGCTGTATATGGAGTTCTCTGCATAATCCTGATCCTGTTTTGCGGATTAAGACCCATTGGCGTGGATCCGGATTCGGAGGCATATGAAGAGGTATTCCTGGGCAAGGGAAACAGTGCCAATATGCTCATTGAGCACTCTTTCCAGCTCATTTCACAGTTTATCAGGAACTTTACGGACGATATCCATGTGCTGTTTCTTTTTTATGCCGCCCTGGGAATAGGTCTCAAGTTTTATGCCTTACGTAAGCTCACCCCCTTGTATTTCCTCCCGATGGTCATCTACCTGGGCAATTATTATGTCCTGCATGATTTCATCCAGATAAGGGCGGGAGTTTCATCGGCCATGTTGCTGATTGCGATTAAGCCACTGACTGAGGGAAACCGGAAGAAGGCCTTTCTCTGTTTCCTGATAGCAGCTGTATTCCACTATTCGTCACTTGCGTTCCTGCCTATTCTCTTTTTCAGGAATGACATATCCAAACTGTGGAAATACATTCTTATAGGAATAGCCCCGGTTGGAGTGGTGTTGTTCCTGCTTCACCTGGATTTCTTCTCGGCAATACCGATTCCTTATATCAAGGATAAGATTGAGATCTACAAGTCACTGACAGAAACCGGAGTATTTGAGGAACTGTCATTAAAGAGTCCGTTCATCTGGATCCAGTATTGCGTGATATTGTACTCTCTCTATTTCTTTGATACGATACTCCCGGAATGTCCGTCATTGCCCCTGTTGCTTAAGATAACGGCCTATTCCATGGCGTGCTTCTTTGCCTTCTCATCCATCTCAGTGGTGGCAGCACGACTGCATGAACTGCTTGGAATCGTAGAGCTGGTACTGTTCCCATGTGTGTTCTACACATTACGTCCCGGTTATTACGGAAGGGCTGCGGTATGCGTTATAGGAGTCATAGAATTCATATACACATTGTTCCTCTGGGAACTGCTGGACTTTAAGATGGCGTGACAGATATGGAACCTTTTAACGGAAACAGACGGACTTCACTCCTTCAGAAGAACATCCTGGCATCATTTGCCATCAAGGGATGGTCATCTGTGGTGGTCCTGCTTATGGTTCCTCTCACCCTTAAGTGTCTGGGCAATTATCAGAACGGAGTATGGCTGACAATAAGCAGCATGCTGTTATGGATTGACCAGATGGATATCGGTCTGGGTAACGGATTGCGTAACAGGTTGTCCATATATATGGCACATGGTGATACCGGGCATGCCCGTTCACTCATATCATCCACATTTGCCATGCTGACCTATATCATTGTCCCGGCCATGATCATATTGATCGCTCTGGTCTGGCTTTGCAATACCTACAGCCTGTTCAATGTTGACCCGTCAATCATCAATAACCTTGATGAGGTGCTTACCGTGACAGTCATTCTGGTGTGCAGCACGTTCATATTCAAACTGATAGGAAACTTCTACATGGGCATGCAGCTGCCTGCCGTAAGCAATATGCTCATTGCTGCAGGACAGACTTTGGCATATGTTGGTACATACATTCTCTACATAAACGGCAGTCACTCCCTGCTGCATATAGCTGTAGTGAATACCGCTGCGCCCCTGGTAACCTATCTCATAGCTTATCCTGTCACATTCAGGTTAAAATACCCTCAGCTCAGGCCATTGGTCAAACTGATAAACCTGCAGGAAGCCAAGGAGGTAATGACATTGGGACTCCGTTTCTTTGCGATACAGATATCAAGCGTTGTCCTGTTCATGACATCGAATCTGCTTATCTCTAAACTGTTCGATCCGGCAATGGTTACGCCATACGGTATTGCATACCGCTATTTCAGCATTCCTCTGGTGGCGTTTACCGTAATATGCATGCCATTCTGGAATGCCACTACCGATGCATATGAACGGAATGATATAGAGTGGATACGCCGTGCCACAAAGAAACTGCGGTTCATGACTATTGGCATCCTTCTGGGCATGATCCTGATGGTGGCGGTGTCAGGATTCGTTTATAGGATATGGATAGGGCCGGAATCGGATGTTAGCCTGAGTATGACCATAGGCATGGCCGTATATATCTTTATCCTGATTTACAGCATGCGCTACAGCTATTTCATAAACGGCATAGGCAAACTCAGAGTCCAGCTCATCTTTACTGTTGGCGCCGCTATAGTATTCATACCTGCGGCGTATGTGGTAGTAAAGTGGACAAATGACATAATATGGTTTATAGGTGTGATGTGTCTGGTCAATTTCCCCGGCCTGATAGCCAACCGCATTCAGTTCAACAAGCTTATTAACGGTAAGGCAACGGGTATCTGGAACAAATAGGCACAGCATTCCGGCAGAGAATAAAATGAAAGCGAAAATGGACGTATCGGTAATAATAGTCAACTACAATACACTGCATGTGTTGCTTCCGTGCATAGAGAGCATCATTGAGCAGACTCATGGCATCTCTTATGAGATCATTGTGGTTGACAACGGCTCAACCGATGGCTCCGTTGAGGCACTGCAGAATGACGGGCGCATACGTTTCATGTCGGCCGGCTCCAATCTGGGATTCGGAAAGGCCAATAACCTGGGACTGACCGTAGCCCGTGGAGAGTATATACTGTTCCTGAACTCAGATACCATCTTAAGGAACAATGCCGTTGGCATGATGCTTGATTTTGCACGTCAGTACAAGGGCAGGTTAGGGGCGTTGGGCTCTGTCCTTAAGGACCGTCAGGGGGAAAGAATCCACTCGTACGGTAAGTTCCCGCGCATGAGGGATGATTTCAGGCTGTTCCTGTGGATCCCGATACTAAAGGGGCTGCACCTGTACCGACAGCCCGCCACTGTCTATCCTGAGCAGTGGATGACGGTTGATTACGTAACCGGTGCCGACCTTCTTGTGAGCCGCAGTGTACTTGATGAGTGCGGCGCATTCAATCCGGCATTCTTTATGTATTATGAGGAGTCAGAGATGGAATACCGTTTTCATCTGAAAGGCTACGACAATGTACTGATGAACGGCCCCTACATCATTCATCTGGAGGGTGAGGGTGGTAAGGACGGACGCAGTTCCAGGTTCCTGAGGGATAATATCAGGCAGCAAGAGAGCCTATATATCTATTACAAACTTACGGAACCGCGAATTAAGTATTATCTTTATCGGATAATACATCCGGTATTGAGACAGACGGTCTGGTTTAACCCCAACGTCTCACTGAGTGACAAGTGGCAGGTGGTCAAGAAGCTGTTTGTTTCAATCAAGATCTGACGTTATGAACATTCTGGTAGACGGTCGTATATGGTCACTTTACTCAGCCGGTGTGGGTACATTCTTTACCGGCGCCATCATGGAGTGGGCTCAGCAAAGGGCCGACGACACCTTCTACGTAATAGTTCCAAGAGGAATTGACGCCCGATATGAGCTGTCTGACATGCCCGCCAACATAAAATTGCTGGATTACACGGGCCGTTTCCCTAAGTTTCTGCCTAACATCATCTTACTGCAGCTGACAGTACCGCAACTATGCCGCATGCTGGATGTGGACCTATACTATTCGCCCCTTCCTTACATGCCGCTCATGATACCGTCAAGGGTTAAGACCCTGGTTACGGTTCATGACGTGGTCAACATAGAGATGGCTCATACAATGTCATGGACCAACAGGATGGCAAATGCATTCGCTTTCGGAAGGTCTGTGCGTAGAGCCGGTTATTTGTGGACCAATACGGAGTATACACGCTCCAAGGTTGAGGAGTATTATCCCAGGCGCAGGGCGGAGGAGATTTTTGTAGGGGGCGCGGTTGACCGTAAGCTTTTCTACCCAAGGAACCTGTCAGATGATGCAGTAAGTGAACTCAAGGCACGACATGGGATAAAGGACAGATTCATACTGTTTGTGGGATCACTTGAACCCCGCAAGAATCTGCAGTTCCTGCTCCGTATCATTCCGGACCTGTACCTTGAGCATAGGATCCAACTGGTGGTGGTTGGTGCCAAGAGATGGAAAGAATCGGCTCTGAGTAGCGTCATAGAGGCTCCGGAGTTTCCTAGGGAGAGTACCGTATTCTGCGGTTTTTTAAGCAATGAGGAACTGGCAGCCCTATACAGTACAGCCGACTGTTTTGTATCGGCAGCACTCATGGAAGGCTTTGGAATGCCCCAACTGGAGGCTATGCTTTGCGGCTGCCCGGTGGTTACTGCCAACAACACCGCAATGGCCGAGGTGGCAAGCGGTATAGACGCCGCATTCCCGGTTGACGGATATGAGCCCGATGTATGGAAACAGACCATCCTGAGGGTTATAAATGAGAGACCTAAGGTTAATCCCGTTCAACTCATGCAATATGACTGGAAGTTGATTGTCAACAGATTGCTAACCGTAATTTAAGAATGATGCTATATATCAACGGCAGATTCCTGACACAGCCCATGACCGGCGTTGAGCGCTATGCATACAGTATCTGCATGGCACTGACCGAGTTGCATCAGCCTTTTGTACTGGTATGCCCAATGGCTCCCATTCTCGAGGGTTATGATGTGAGCGGTTTTACCATCGTACGGTTTGGCCCCGGCAATTCCCATTTCTGGGAGCAGTGCGTCTTTCCGTGGTTCTTTGTGGGCAAGAAAGACTATATGGTGCTGAGCCTGACGGGCCTGGGTTCCATATTGATCAGGAATAAGATAATGACCATACATGACCTGTCGTTCCTAAGGGATCCGTCATGGTTCTCACGCCGTTATTACTGGTTCTACAGGATAATGACACCGCTGGCAGTCCGCACATCAAGGCATATACTTACGGTCAGCGAGTTCTCTAAGGGAGAGATAAGGCATTTCTATCCGTTCCTTAGTGAAGACAGGATAAGCGTGGTATACAATGCCATAAAGGAGAATGTCTTTGAGTCAAGAGAGGATGTGCCTGCACCATCGGAGCGCTTTGTACTTACCGTGTCATCAATAGACCCGCGTAAGAACTTTAAACGCCTGCTTGAGGCATATAAGGGCATTGAAGGGGTGAAACTCTATATCGTGGGCAATTATAACCCCATTTTCCAGAAACAGGAGGGGTTGTCAGACCAAAGGCCCGATGTCAGGTTCCTGGGTAGGGCGACCGATCAGGAGCTGCTCAGACTCTACAATCAGGCCGAGTGTTTTGTATTCCCGTCTCTTTATGAAGGGTTCGGACTGCCTCCTGTTGAGGCTATGGCATGCGGGTGTCCTGTGCTGGCATCGGACATCCCGGTATTGAGGGAGGTGTGCGCAGATGCTGCAACCTATTTCAATCCTTTGGATACGGACGATATCCGTAAAACCATAATTCAACAGCTGTCGGCCGATGATTCTGCCATTAACGCACAGAGAGAGAGGGGGTTCCGCAATATCGGCCGTTTCTCATGGAAGAGGTCGGCATCGGTCATCATGAAAATTGTTGAACGCAGCCTCATAATATCACGCCACAGGCACAACAAATGAGCCATCGGCACGTTTTATATCAAACGGATCCTATATGAAAAAAACGCTGCTCCATATCACCAAATGTTACTATCCGGAAGAGGGTGGTATTGAGACCGTAACCAAGTACCTGGTTGACGGGATGGAGTCATACAACAGTTATGTAGTTTGTTTCAGTCATGACGGTGAGACCTACGTAGATACTGTTGACGGAGTCAGGGTTTACCGTATAGCACCGTCATTGAGAATATCAAGTCAGGACATTGCATTCTCTTATTACGGCCATCTCAAGAGGATTCTCGACGAGATCAAGCCTGACATTATCATGCTGCATTGTCCTAATCCGTTCCTTTATCCCATAACAGTAAGGCTTAAGCCCAAGAATACCAAACTTGTGGTTCTGTGGCACTCTGATATACTGGGTAAGGGTTTGCTGTATCATCTGGTTGCCCGGTCTGAGGACCGGATTCTAAGAGAGGCTGACCAGATCATTACTACAAGTCCCAATTACATCCACCCCAGCAGTCCCGTTTACAAGTACAGGGATAAGATCAAGGTGGCTCCAAACGGTTTCATTGACACGGACCTTGTCCTGAGGCCGGGTGACAGTGAGAGGATTGAGGCCATACGCAGCAAGTACGGTAACCGCAAGATCGTTTTGTTTGTAGGCCGTCATGTTCCTTATAAGGGCCTGAACTATCTTGTAGAGGCTGAGCGATATATCAAGTCAGATTGCGTCATACTGATAGGCGGACGCGGTCCGGAGACTGCAAGACTGGGTAAGATGACCAACTCAGACCGGATAAAGTTTATAGGTAAACTGCCGCTCTCAGACCTTAGATGCTATTATCATGCCGCCGATATATTCGGTTTTACATCATGCAGTAAACAGGAGGCGTTCGGCATTGCATTGGCCGAGGCCATGTATTGCGGGTGTGTCCCGGTGACATTCACCATAGAAGGATCTGGAGTGAACTGGGTTTCATTGAAAGGAGAGACCGGCGAGGAGGTGCCTTTAGGCGATGCAAAGGCTTACGCTGCAGCGATTGACAAAGTGCTTGGGGATGAGGAGCTGTATGAACGGTATTCTCAGGCAGGAAAGCAGCGCGTAACCGATATGTTTACATGTGAGCGGGCCGTAAAGGAGATGGAAACCATCCTGGACCAGCTTTAAGTATGTCATTTATTCCGCAATGCGGGATTTCCAGTAGTTACCCCTTATTATCCACTCTGACAGTTCCTGGGTTCTCTCAGAAACGGAGTTCTTATAATCCCTGGTATAAAGTGTATGACCCAGACCTCTCCAGTCTGTCTCAATGCCATACAGGTCCAACAACGTCGTATAGATGTCAAGCTGGTTGCACGGTCCGGTCCAGCTGTTTGTGCTGTCCATACCTCCATTTATGATATAGAGCGGCAGTTCATCACTTATCTGTCCCTCTTTCATGTTCAGGTGTACGGGGTGGGCCTGATGATCGGCCGTAATTACAATCAGGCTGTTGTCATACAGTCCGGTCCTTTTCAGTTCATCAATATACTTATGCAGCTGCATGTCAAAATAGTGACAGTCAACCAGATAGTTCAGGTATTCATTTGACAGGCCGTCATCAGTGAGTGTAAAGCCATGGTCTACGCCCCTCTTGTACGGGTTATGCATGGACATGGTTAGTATCAGTGAGAAGAACGGACTGTCCGTCTCCCTGTCAGCTTTTGACGCCATGGTGAATATCTGCCCGTCTTCCAGGTCCTTGTTGCCCTCCAGCACGCCGTCCCAGTCAAACTTGGAGTAGGTGGTGTCTATGCCGTAAAGCCTGTTCATGGCATCCTGCTCCCAGAATGTGGGTGATGTGGGGACTACTATACGGGACTGCTTTATCAGCCCCTCTCTCTTAAGCAGTGCGGGCAGGCCGCATACGGTCTTGTCCTTTACGATATTGACGGTTATCTCGGACTTTAAGGGCAGTAATCCTGCCATGTATATGAACTGGCCGTCGGATGATTCACCTATGTGGATGTTTGGGCGTACATGCCCGTTGTAATAGACGTTGCTGTCTCTCTTAAGGCTGTTAAGGAACGGGGTGACCTCCTTTCCGTCAACTATGAGGTCCGATGTCTGGGACAGGTATGACTCTACGATAATGAATATCAGATTGCTCTTGTCCGTGAGCGCACTGTCACAGGACATCCTCTCTGAATGGTTCAGGTACTCATTCTCTATCTCATCAATCCGGCAGCTGTCAAGTACCATGTCCTTTTGCAGGAAATCATCATGACAAACCAGTGCTCTCCTTATAAAACCGCCGCGAAACAGCATGTTATTAGGCGCCTGGGTGTATTGCAGCCTTATGGGCGAGAATCTTATGAATGATGTCTTTAATGAGTGGTCATGAACGACTCCAAGAAACAGGATGAATGACGCCACAGCCAATAGAATCAGTGCCCACAGGGCGCCTAGAGTTGCGGCGACACCCTTTTTCATGTCCCTCTTACTGAATGTGCGATATAACAGACAGTAAATCACTGTCCATATGGCGTAGAAAAGGTCTGCCGGACGGAATCCGGTGCTGATGCTCTGCAAAACGTCGGCATCATTCAGGTTACCTATCTGCAGAATGGCCATATTGGGCAGATAATGCCCAAAGAAACGGGAATAGAGTACATTGCCCAGAGAGAGCAGCATAGAGAGTGAGAATGCCACAGACAGGGCGCCTCTTACATTTCCCCATGTAAAGAGCAGTCCCAGCAGGAACAGCACCGTTACATCTATGAAACAGGAGAATACATTGCTTAAGAGCGAATCAATGTTGAAAGGATATTCAAATTCAACTGTCAACGCCATCTGCCAGTGCATGAACAGCAGACAGAGTACTGACATGAGGAACAGCAGGATGAACTCCGTATTTATGAATCTGAATAGCTTGTTGTGCATACCTTAGCCTTGTTTCTGTATGCGAATATAGTGCTTTTTTTTTGAACCATTCTTTAACATATGCCCCAATAACCCTATATTTGTAGTGTGAATTATCTATATCAACAATTTCAATAAATCAAATGAAGAAAGTATTGTTTTCAGCAGCTCTGGCTCTCGTAGCAGTAGCAGCCAGCGCACAGGAGCCCAACTTCCCTATGATGGGTGGCGGTTTTGGTGGTTTTGGCGGTTTCGGCGGCCAGCAGCAGACCAATGTTAAGTTTGACGAGTATGTAGCAGCCCCCGCAGGCTTTGACCAGGAGCGTGCAGGTATCAAGAAGGGTACAGTTAAGCTTATTGAGTATCAGTCAGAGTCAGTAGGCACAACCCGTAAGGCCAATGTATATCTTCCCGCAAGCTATGACGGCAAGAAGAAGTTCAGCGTTCTCTATCTGCTCCACGGTATCGGTGGTGACGAGTGGGAATGGATGAATGACGGTGGTGTACCCAACATCATCATGGATAACCTCTATGCTGACGGCAAGGTAGCCGATATGATCGTAGTTATGCCTAACGGCCGTGCCGCTAAGGATGATTCACGTGCTGGAGGTTATGGCTCAGCAGGTGCTTTCGGTGAGTTTGACAAGGACCTTATCGGTAGCCTTATCCCTTACATCGAGAAGAACTTCAGCGTATATACTGACAAGGATCACCGTGCTATCGCCGGCCTTTCAATGGGTGGCGGCCAGTCTCTGAACTTTGGTCTTGGCAATATGGATAAGTTCGCTTATGTAGGCGGTTTCTCATCAGCTCCCAATACACAGCGTGCAGCTCAGCTCATTCCTGATGTTGAGAAGGTTAAGAAGGAGAACAAGCTCCTCTGGATGGTATGCGGCGGTGCCGACGGTCTGATCGGTAACAGCACACAGCTCAAGGCTTTCTGCGACGAGAACGGAATCCCCTGCACTCTGATCAACTATCCTAATGAGGGTCACAACTTCACAGTTTGGAAGTACGGTCTCTACAACTTTGCACAATTGATCTTCAAATAAGAAGGTTACCAGTTGCAGTTAAGTAAAACAATACCCTCGCAAGCGAAAGCATGCGAGGGTATTGTTTTACCCGGCCTGGAAGGCCGGCAGAGTGGAATGGAACGTAGTGTAATGGAACGGGTTTGGGGCGTCGCCGCCCCAAACTAAAAAAATGTCGTGAACCTAATACGCAGATAGGTTTCCATCCCGAGACTTTTAGGCCCGAAGGGCCACAAAAGTCAAAAATAACCGAGCGTAGCGAAGCAGCGAGAAAAAATTACATTCTAAGCATCTTAAGGAAATCCCGCTCAGTGCGCAGAGTTGCCTCCTCCTTACCCTTTACAGTCTGGGTCTCGGGGAACAGCAGCATGGTTGAGAAATCAGTCTCAGCCATGTGGATACGCTCATAGAGGTGACGGAATGAACGGCCGGCATGGCTCTCGCTGTCACGCGGGCTCACAATGATAAGCAGATGATCCTGATTGAGGCTGCGCATTACCCAGTGCATATCGGCGGTTTCACTCACCTCATTGTAAGTGACACGTCCGCTTGAGAAATTGAGTCCAGTGCCCCGTACGGCCGATATAGGCTGCTCTTTGCCGTAGAATACCGTAGCGCAGCCTATTGACATTGTGATGCGGTAGATAACCTCCATGCAGTGCTCAAAGGCATCGTCCTGCAGCACAGGTCCGGGAACCAGCACAACTATACGGCGTATGGTGTTGATGGGCGTGACAAAACGCTGCATCACAATCTGTCCGTGATACCCGTCATTGAGCGGGCTGATGATATTCTCAAGATAGGGCAGGTTGATGCTGTGACGCAGCGGCAGTCCCATCAGCAGGCTGTTGGTCTCAAACTCATTTGATGCATGGAGTATGCTGTCAATGATGTTGTTTCCAAGACGGTTGTGGGTCACGAACGGGATATCGGCCGATGCCGCAATCTCCTGTGCCTCCTGCAACCTGCCTTTACCGTCCTGCATATATTTGGGTGCGTGCTCTCCGTTTACGGTCACATAGAGTCCCACCATATCGCGGTCTCCACGCTGATAGAGAGTCATGGCGGTATCCATGATTGCCCTGAGTGTGTTGGATCCGGTGAGCATTACCAGCAGGCGGTTGTCATGCTGCTCATCGGCCTGTTCATTCTGGTGCAGCTGGAATGCTGCGCTCTCTGTTATGATGTTGCTGAATATGCATGAGAAGAGCACAATAAGGACTGTGGTACTGAGAGTTGTGTTGTCCATCAATCCGCCTGCAAATGCCCCCATAGCTATTGCCAGGGCTCCTGCGGCATGTGATTCGCTTAGTCCGAATATGATACGTCGGTCATCGGGCGTAAACCCATTCGCTTTCTGCACGAACAGCGCGGCAAGCCATTTTCCGGCCGTTCCTACTGTAAACAACACGCCGAATGCAGCCAAGAACATCCAGTTGCCGGACATGCCTGAAAGGTCTATCATAAGGCCGGTTCCAAGCAGGAACAAGGGCACGAACAGAGTGTTGCCTACAAAGTCCAGGCGGTTCATCAGGGGTGATGATTTGGGGATGTACCGGTTAAGTACGATACCTGCCAGGAACGCACCCACAATTGAGTCCAGACCTATAACCTGAGCCACGCCGCAACTGAATGCCAGCAGTATCATTACGAACAGGAAATGAGAGAAACTGTTGGTGACGCGGCCAAAGAAGTCACGCGCCATGCGGGGGTATACAAGTATGATTCCCGTAATGTAGAGGGCAATCTTGAGTGCAAACCAGAACGGATTGAAATCACTGTTGCCGTGTGTGGACATCATCACCGCATATACTATCAGTGCCAGCAGGATAGCCACCAGCGCTCCTGATACCGATATTGTGACGCTCTGACGCCTGCCCAGTCCGTATCGGCTTATGATAGGATAGGATATAAGGGTATGCGATCCCATGATGCAGGCCAGAATGGCCGCGGTGTGTACGTTGAGCTTAAGCAGCCAGATGCATGAGAAATAGCAGAGAACCCATGGCAGGGCAAATGTGATGACACCGAACGTAATACCCCAGACCCTGTTGCGTTTCATCTCCTCCAGGTCTATGTCCAGACCGGCAAAAAACATTATGAACAACAGTCCCATCCGGCTGAAAAAGCTTATCTCCGGGGTGATATGCAGGATATTTAGCAGTCCGGGGCCTATCAGGGTGCCGGTGATGATAAGTCCTGCAATCTGCGGGAACCTGAGCCTCTTGCACAGTGACGGAATGAACAGAACCAGTGACAGGACTACAAAGCTGATCCAGATGCTGTCAGTAATTGGGAACAGTTGTTGATAACTCATCTTCTCTTAATATGGTACGAAGATAGGAATAATTCCGTGTTTTAGTAACTTCGCAATCGCAAAGAATTGAATGATATGATAGATTACCAGAGTGAACTTAATCCGAGCCAATGTGACGCCGTTCTCTATACTGACGGTGACTGCATGGTCATAGCCGGTGCCGGTTCCGGAAAAACACGAGTACTCACATACCGCATTGCACATCTGCTTGAGGAGGGCGTGGAGCCTTGGTCCATACTGGCGCTTACCTTTACCAACAAGGCTGCCGGTGAGATGAAACAGCGTATTGCCATGAAGGTGGGTGAGAACAGGGCCAAATATCTGTGGATGGGTACGTTCCACAGCATATTCAGCCGTATATTGCGCTCTGAGGCTGCCTATATAGGATACAGCCCCAACTTTACCATCTATGACCAGACTGACAGTCAGAACCTCATCAAGTCTATCGTAAAGGAGATGCAGCTGGATGACAAGACCTATAAGGCAAATGTCGTACAGAATCGCATATCGAATGCCAAGAACCGCCTGATTACGGCATCGGGCTATGTCCAGAATGCCGATATCTACAAGCATGACCAGTTCAAGCGCATTCCTATGGTGGGCAAGATCTACGAGCGCTATGAGCAGCGTTGCCGTCAGTCCGATGCCATGGATTTTGATGACCTTCTGCTCAACACGTTCATACTGTTCCGTGACAACCCGGAGGTTCTGGAGCGTTACGGCACATCATTCAAGCATATCCTGGTGGATGAGTATCAGGATACCAACTATGCCCAGCACTGCATTGTGTGGCAGCTTACCCGTAACGGGGCCAAGGTTTGCGTAGTGGGTGACGATGCCCAGAGTATCTACTCGTTCCGCGGAGCCAACCTGGACAACATGCTCAAGTTCTCCAAACTCTATCCTGACTCAAAGCTGTTCAAGCTGGAGCAGAACTACCGCTCCACCCAGACCATCGTTGAGGCCGCTGGCAGCCTTATCTGCAAGAACCACGCCCAGATTCCCAAGAAAGTCTTCTCGGAGAACGAGCAGGGTGACAAGATAAAGGTGCTCCGTGCACATTCAGACCTGGAGGAGAGTGAGATGGTGGTAAACCGCCTTTTGGATCTGCATACCTTCAATGATGTGCCATGGCGTGAGATGGCTATCCTGTACCGTACCAACGCTCAGTCACGTCCGCTTGAGGAGGCGCTGCGCAAACGCGGATTACCATATAAGATATACGGAGGCCTGTCATTCTACCAGCGTAAGGAAATCAAGGACCTGATTGCCTATTTCCGCATGAGCGTGAATCCCAATGATGAGGAGGCGTTCAAGCGTATCATTAACTATCCCGCCCGTGGAATAGGACAGACTACGGTTGGTAAGATACTGTCTGTGGCTATGTCCGGCGGCGTAAGCCTGTGGACCGTAATCAGTGATCCGGCCGCATATGCACTTGATGTAAACTCCGGCACAGCGACTAAACTGGCCGGTTTCAGGAGCATGATGGAGAGCTTCATTGCCGATGCATCGGCCTTTGATGCCCATCATCTTGCAGAGCGTATCGTTGAGGAGACCGGCATAATGCGTGAACTGCGTGCCGATACCACCGTAGAGGGAGTAGGGCGCCGTGAGAATGTAGAGGAACTGCTTGCCAACATAGCGCAGTTCTGCCAGGACCGTAAGGAAGAGGGTAATGCGCACCTCCTTATGACCGATTATCTGAGTGAGGTGTCACTCATGACGGATCAGGATAATGAGACTGATGAGGACCTGGAGAAGGTTACTCTGATGACTGTACATGCGGCAAAGGGTCTGGAATTTGATGCCGTTTTCATTGTGGGACTTGAGGAGAACCTCTTCCCCAGTGATATGAGCGGTGATGATGAGCGCCAGATAGAAGAGGAGAGGAGGCTCTTCTATGTGGCCATGACCCGTGCCCGCAAGTACCTTACGCTGCTGTTTGCTACCAGCCGTTTCAAATTTGGCAGTGTGGATTTCTGTACTCCCAGCAGGTTCTTGAAGGATATTGATTCACGGTATTTGAATATGCCTAGCGAGGGGGTTAAGGCTTCTTGGGCTGATAATTCGGGGACAGTCCCAGGCTCGCTGTTTGAGCCTAAGCGCAAGTTGGAACAAACGGGGACAGTCCCCTTTGGCTCCGGGAAGTATTCTCGTATCAGTAAACCTAAGTTGGAGCCAAATGGGACAGTCCCCGGTTCGCAGTTCAGGCCTAAGACGGAATTTGAGAGAAAGGCAGAGAAGAAACCTTGGGAGCAGGGTCATTTCCAGGTGGTTACTGAATCCATGCTCAAGAACAGCGCTCCAGCATCGGACTCCGCTCTGCATGTGGGTAACATTATAGAGCACGAGCGTTTCGGAATAGGAGAGGTCCTGTCAGTAGAGGGCACCGGCGACAACGCCAAGGCCCGCATCAAGTTCCTAAACGTAGGAGAGAAAACCCTCCTCCTCAAATTCGCCCGCTACAAAATCCTCAAGTGATACAACTCAACGCATTGGGGACGGTTCTGTTCGCGAACAGAACCGTCCCCAACGCGAACAGAACCGTCCCCAATGCGTTACTTCCAGCGGCGGCAGTATGTTAGCTGCGGGGTGGTGGGGGTGTAGGTGGCTAGGATGCCGGCTCCGCCCTGGACGTTGGTCAGGATGGTTACGGGCTCGGCCATGAAGGAGGTGTTTGACTTGTCAAAGTCCTTCACGGACCTGTAGTAGTAATAGTAGGTCCTGGAGAGCGTGTAGAGCTTTATGTTGGGATTGTAAATGACATGATCCTTCATCTTGTCGGCTGTAGAATAAGGGGTGATGTCTGTTATTGTGCTGTCTGCGCTGTAGGTGTAGATGTAAGCTATGGTGTCAGGAACCTGCATGAGCAGCTCAAAACTGACCTTGTTGCCGTCCTTGAGGTAGAGGTCATCAAATATGAAGAATGTCTTGCCCGATTCCAACTGGCTGTCGGCCGATGTCTCCTCAAGCATGGCGGTAGCCTCGCTGGCCTGTCCCAGAAGTATCTTTGTCTTGGCCGGTATCTTGTAAAAAGCGGGCGACGTTATGGTGTCATACGTATCCAGAGTGTCATTGTAGATGTAGTATGTGTAGGTGGGATCGACCGTAAGGATATAGTAATCCGTCTCTCCTTCACGATGGCCGATCTCTGCCTCGACAACCCATGCAGAATCAACCCTGCGGTCATCAAACGGTTCCTCAAAGTCATCAAACATATCCATAAACACGCGTTTTTTCACATACTTCTTGGTATATCCGTTCAATGTGCAACTCTGCATGAAAGGAACTGTGTCAGTTGCTGTCACGGTGCCGTATTTGTCATGGTGGGCATAAACCGATATGATATCACCCTGACTGAGAGTCCTGCCGTCAGTGTATCCCTTAAGGCTATCCACATATGCGGCGTTCTTTTCCTGCCCGTTTATGGTGACGCTGATGTCAATCCCGTCATTAAGCACGTTGCCGGTATGGTATTGGTCCAGGAAGAATGAGCTGTGACTCATCTCAAATACCGGAATCTGGCCTGACTCCGAGATGCTGTTTACAATAAGCATGCGCTTGCCGTCCGGGCCTTTATAGTCTATATCCTTGACGCATGCGGTCATCAGGAGTGCGGCTGCTATTATGATTATATTGTGCTGTCTCATAATTCTTTAGAATGAAATTGCGTAACTGATTGAAGGTAGGATAGGGAACAGGGTGAGCTGGCGCAGCGTGCGTTTCTCCTGATATTCATCGCCCACCTGCTCACTCTTGGTATAGACGTAAACCAGGAACGGGTTACGGTTGTTGTATGCATTGTAGATGCTAAGGTTGAACGTCCTCTCAGCCCTTGCGTTCAGTTTCTTGTGCCAGTTGAATCCCAGGTCCAGACGGTGGGTGGGATTGAGACGGAAATTGTTGCGGTTGTCATAATAACCCAGTGATGTGGCCAGGTTCTTGCTGCCGTCATCTATCAGATTGCCGGTGTTGTAGTACTGGGTGTAGATGGTACCGCAGTTTCCGGTCTCGTAAAGCCAGGTGACTGACATGTCAAACCTGTCACTGAACTTGTAGTTGCAGGTTATGTCCAGCTTGTGGCGGCGGTCATACTTGGCGTCGAATGTGCGGCCTCCGTTTATTACCATATCCTCACGGTCAAACCTGCGCTGCGACTTACTCCATGTGTATGAAATCCAGCCGTTGAACTTGCCCACAGAGCGCTGAGCCATGAACTCCACTCCGTAACTCCAGCCACGTCCCATGGCCACCTTGTTCTGCCAGTCAGTATCGCCCGACATGTAACTGGAACCCTCCTTGTACTCAAGCAGGTTGTCCATCTCCTTGTAATAACCCTCAAGCGTGAAATCGGCCAGCCCTTCAATGCTGTATGCGGCTCCAAGCGCCCACTGGTGCGAGTGCTCCGGCTCAATATTGGCGGTAACCGGCACCCACAGGTCTGTAGGCAAGTTAATCATGTTGTTTGACAGCAGGTGTACATACTGTGTCATGTAGGCGTAACCGGTCTTGACCGATAAATCATCAGTAATAAGGAAACGTGCGCTGATTCTGGGCTCCACGGACTGGTAATGACGTCCGTTTACGTTGAATGAAGCGTAACCCGCGCCGATGTCAGCCTTGATGACATCAGTCAGCTCCATATCATCCTCTACATAAAGCTGGAACTCATGTGCGGAAATGTCATGAGAACCGTATGATTTGCTGAAAGAGCTGGCAGGAACGCTGTCATTGGGGTTGTTTGACCCTATCTCCATGTCTATGACATCAGGGGTGAACTTATGGTGGGTGTAACTGCCTCCAAACCTGATATCCTGTCCCGGTGTGGGCGACCAGTGGAAATCCGTACGCAGCGATGCGTCATAGATGCCGGATCTCATCTTGATTCCGGCATTGTTGCTGCTCTGGTTGATTTTGTCCTTCTCTTCAATCTCTATGCCCATACGATGACGGTAGCGGGTGTAGTTGGCGCTCACGTCCATAAAGAGCTTGGGACCTATCACATGGTTCCAGCGGATGGCCGCAACCGTATTACCCCAGCGCCAGTTCAGTCTGGTGCGGTTCTTGACCTCGCCGTCGGCCCCTTTGTACTTGAAGAATATGTCATCATCACCGCTGTACCAGCTCAGATAGAGACGGTCGCGGTCATTGAACTTATGGTTTATCTTTACGTTCAGGTCATAGAAGTAGTAACCCATACCCAGGTCGTCGGCATCGGCATAATTGAACAGCTTGTTGAGAGCCAGCGCACCGTTGAGCATAAGGTCAGAGTAGGTGCGGCGGGCGGATATGTTGAATGACGTCTTACCTTTTATAATAGGACCCTCAAAATTGAACTTGGATGATATCAGGCCTATTGATACGTTGCCGTGATAGTTGTTCAGGTCACCGTCTTTCATGCGGATATCCACTACCGATGACAGACGGCCGTAGTAATGTGCGGGGAAACTGCCCTTGTAGAGTGTCACGTTCTTGATGGCATCGGGATTGAAAACCGAGAACATGCCGAACATGTGGTTCACGTTGTATACCGGCACACCGTCCAGCAGTAGCAGGTTCTCATCGGGGTTGCCGCCGCGTACGTACAGTCCGGCTGTGGCTTCGGCTCCGGCCTGGACTCCGGGCAGCAGCTGCAGGGCCTTGAGCACATCGGTCTCGCCGAACATGGCGGGAACGGCCTTGATCTGCTCTATGGGTATGTCTACGGCGCTCATCTGTGACCCGCGAACGCCCAGGATTTCACGGTTTCCTATAATTGTCACTTCCGATAACTCATCAATGACCGGTACCTGAATGTTGATTACCGTGTCGCGGCTCAGGTTGAACGGAATGACCACAGGTTTGTAGCCTACGTAGCCGGTACGAATCTCGACCGGACCGTCGGGTAGGGTGAGTGAGTAGTATCCGTACTCGTTCGTTATGCCGCCACGGCTGCTTTTCAAATCCAGAATCGTTGCGCCGATTAGTGTCTCCTGACTTGATTTGTCGGTGATAAAGCCGCTGACCGTATGCTTGGTCTGGGCTTGCAAACAAGCTGCCGATAAAAATGACAGCAATAATGTGGTGATTCGTCTCATTATTGAAAACAAAAAAAGCAGCTTATTTTTTAGACAAGCTGCTTAGTAATAATCATTTAAAATGGAGCGGCAAACGAGACTCGAACTCGCGACCCCGACCTTGGCAAGGTCGTGCTCTACCAACTGAGCTATTGCCGCAGATAGTGAAGAGAATGAGACTCGAACTCACACGACATAATTGTCACTACCCCCTCAAAGTAGCGCGTCTACCAATTCCGCCATCTCTCCACTCGAACTCGCGACCCCGACCTTGGCAAGGTCGTGCTCTACCAACTGAGCTATTGCCGCAGGTGCTTTCTTGTGAAAGCGGTGCAAAGGTAGTGGTTTTGGGGAGACTTTCAAAAGATTATTGGGATTTTTTTTAGTCTCCCCGCCACTTTTTCTTTGCTGTGTCAGTTTTGCATCAGACGGTCTATGTGCTTTTGGGCAGTCTGGCAGACGTCTTTGGCGTTCATTGTCAGGCATATGCGGTCTTTGACGACTATCTGGCCGTTAACTATGACTGTCTCCACATCCTGGGCATGTGCACTGTAAACCAGCTCTGAAATAAGGTTGGTGTGCGGATACAGATGCGGTTTTTCCAGGTCAACAATCTGGATATCGGCCAAAGCGCCTGGTGCCAGAACTCCAAGTTCACCCTCCCGTCCTATAGCTTTGGCACCGTTGACGGTTGCCATCTTCAATGCGGTATAAGCAGGGATGGCGCAAGGATCCATAGTGGCCACTTTCTGTAACAATGAAGCGGAGCGCATCTCCTCCCACATATCCAGGTCATTGTTGGATGATGCACCGTCAGTGCCCAATGCTACGTTTACGCCGGCATCCATCATCTTCTTGACGGGAGCTATGCCGGATGCCAGTTTCATGTTGCTCTGCGGGTTGTGGGCAACTGATACGTGGTTTCTGGCCAGGATCTCAATGTCCTTGTCGCTTACCATTACGCAGTGTGCGGCAAGAGTGGGGGTGCTGAACAGTCCGGCCTTCTCAAAATACTCTGTGGGGCTCATTCCGTATTTGGCACGTGCGTCGCGGTCCTCGGTCTCAGTCTCGGCCAGATGTACATGGCTGGCTGTTCCAAGCTCCTTGGCAAGACTGATGGAGCGCTCCAGGTTCTCTTTAGATAAGGTATATATGGCATGCGGACCCATTATCATGGTGACTAGGCGGCTCTGTGAGAAACGTTTCTGAACCTGACGCCAGTCATTCTCAAAGTGCTCCATCCTGAAATCCATGGGGCAGGGGCTTACAAAGGCGCGGATTCCTGCGCTCTCAGCAGCTTCAGCTATGGCCTCCTCATAGGGATACATGTCAACCAATGTGGTGGTTCCGCCCATGAGCATCTCAAGCATTCCCAAACGGGCACCTGCATAAACCTCGTCATAACCCATCTTGCCCTCAATAGGCCAGATGTGCTCCTGCAGCCACTCCATGAGAGGTACATCATCAGATATGCCCCTAAGCAATGCCATTGCTACGTGGGTGTGGGTGTTTATAAGGCCCGGCATGACTATCTTGCCGCAGGCGTCAATTTCTGTGCAGTCATCTTTATGGCTGGCAATGAAGCGGTCGGCCTCAGCGCTGTCTTTGCTTACAAATGCTATCCTTTCACCCTCAATACCTAGATATCCTTTGTAGTAAAGTTCCTGGCCCTCAGAGGCGTTCATGGGCAGTATTATGCCGTTTTTTATAAGAATGTTCATGTCCTGGTGTTTGTTTTGCACAAAGGTAATAAAACTATCAGATACATCCTGCCCATATTTGTCCTGAGTGTTTATACATGGCTGATTTGTGTATAATATAGTTCAAATACGGGTTCAAATTTGTTCTTGTTGGAACAAAAACACACATTGGATTTAACGGTAAGCATGCTCTACAATATCCCACAAGCTCTATTTTACGTTTCATCTATACTTGGCAATTTATACAATTTCAAACTTTTTAACTTTTGGAGTTTTTCATGAATAATTTTAATCAGATTGGGCAAGTCCACCTAAATTCCAACATTGCTACCTCAAAAACAATTTTATCTTTGGTACAGAAATCAAGGCAAACCGTTTTGAAATGAAAAGAACAGATTACATAATGATGCTTGTTGCCGGTGCAGCAATGATCGTTTCCTCCTGTGCAAGAGAGGATATGTTCTTTATTGGATTTGACGGTCTGGAGACACATACAGTATTTAATATAACGGTTACGGGGAATACCAAGAACAGATGGGATGGCTGCTCTAAGTCTACGGATGATTCAAAGATCTCATATGATGCAGAGAATAAATGCGCATACTTTGATTCAGACATGCCGTTCGGTCTTGTGGGCATTGACACCAGCTCCAACAGCGTGCTGGTAGAGAATCTGCCGGTTTATGAGTACAACGGCGTAAGGACAGCCGACGTAATCACATCGGGAGAGTCAGATTTAATGATTGTCAGTGCTTTCTATCCGTTTGTCAGCAACGTGAGTCACCATAAGGATGGTTCATACGCCATATCTTTTTCACCCAATGATATTTGTAAGGGCCCTTTGGCCTCAAATGCTGTGAATATGAGGTGTGATAAGGACTACGAGACCGTAAATCTCAATTTCCATCACATCTCAAACAGCATTGGATTTAAGGTTTGCGACATTACCGTAGATGAACAACTGAGAGGGTACATGCATATCCGCAAGGTTGTTCTTCACGGGATGCCGACAGAGGGCATGTTTGTAGTTGATGGCAATGACGGCCATTGGGTTCCCAACGCCAAACGTCAGGAACTTGTGTATTATGAAGGAGACGATCAGGTGGTCTATGGTGAAGAGAACGCTCTCTTCATTGCAAATGACCGTCTGACCTCCAGAAAATGTCAATGTAACCGTTTCTTTGTGGTCCCGGAGGACCTTAAGGAAGGGAAACATTATGTGGAGATAATCTTTGATGTCGATGAGTTTGATTATGACGGCACCCACTATCGTGGCGCTAAAGGTAAGTCGCAGGTCATTCCCTTGTCAGGAGTGATTCCGGACGATATGTTTGAGCTGGGCCTTCAGTACACTTTTGTTCTGGGAATGAACCTGTGCACGGTTTACAGGCCTATTGAGTTTACCGCAACGGTTAAGGAGTGGGAGGTCAAGTATAACGCCCGTATTCTGGATTTTGACAACGAGTGACAGAAGAACATATAGAGATAAGAAAAGGATTAATTAAGGACTAAAAAAAACACGTGATATGAGAAAGATTTGGAATTATGTACAGGAGCTCAGGTTTCTGTACTGGAAACGCAGAATTGAGGGGAATTGGTATTTCTCAGATGTGGTTTATTATCGTGATGCCAAGAGGATCAAGAAGAACACCACTGTGAATAAGCGCAAGTGGAATCTGGTGCTCAGCCCCAATTCTTATGTGATGTACGGCGATGCTCCGTTGACCGTTGCCAATATGGTAACCATAGAGGGCCATTACTCACTTGACCAGGACGGCATCCTTACGTTCCGTGAGGAGAGGGACGGTGGCGAGACCATTACCAAGAAGGCTTATCTGTACAAGCTGAATGATAAGGAACTGGTATATTATTATGACAAGGATCAGTTCCCTAACCTGAACTACATGAATGAACAGAAACAGACTGCACACGCTGACAGGGCATACTACTCATTCTTCAGATTGTAATAAACTGTTTTACCCCAATTGGGGGTATTGGATGTTTAGATGAAAAGCGCCCCTGGCAATTGGCCAGGGGCGCGTTGTCTTAATATGATGCAAGTCTTACTTGATGTTCTTGCGCTCAATCATCCAGCCTTCCATCTTGCTTACGCCGGGTTCTGAACCGGTAAACATTGTGCTGGCTTCCTTGTCGCCCTTGAGCCACCACTTGAGCCATGCTCCGGCAACCTTTGCATAGTCACCGCCGTTAGGCTGCATGTAGGTGCCACCGTGGCCGATGCCGTCCAGGCTGACAAGACATGCGGGCATTGTGCCAGACATACGCTTGAAGTCATCATTTCCGTTCTCCCATGCGATATCGGTCGATCCGCCCAGGATCCAGATAACTGATTTCTGCTTCATTGTGGCAAGGCTGGCCTTGTCTGCGCTCTCATCGGTGCCAAAGAAACCGCTGTTCATCACCAGGATGGTCTTGATGCGCTCGTCGGCCGACATGTGGAGGGCCTGCAGACCGCCGCATGACATACCTGCAGCAGCGATGTTGTCCAGGTCAAGCTTCTGGTAGTAGGGACTGTTCTTGTCGGCGTTCTGAGCGATTGCCCACTCAAGAGCCTGCTTCAGGCCTTCGGGGTCACCCATGGACATTCCGCCGCCCATGCCGCCACCACCGGGCATTCCACCGCCCATCTGAGGCATTCCGCCGCCCATGCCCATACGGGGCATACCGCCGCCTTGGCCACCCTGAGGTGCACCCTGAGGACGCTGGCCGCCCATCTGAGGCATTCCGCCTCCAAAGCCACCCATACCGCCGGGCATACCGCCGCCCTGACCCATACGGGGAACATCACCGGTCTGTCCGGGACGCGGAGCTTCCTGCTGCTGGTAGTTGCTGGGACCGATGGCTACAATCAGGAATCCCTGTGAAGCAACCTCATTGAGGAAATTGATATGACCGCTGGGAGAGTTAGCACAACCGCCGTTACCCCAGACCAGAACGGGCAGAAGGTTCTTCTTTCCGAACTTGCTGAGATCCTGAGGACGGAAAATGGTGTGAGTGGTGAGAGTTGCCTCCTCCATCATTATAGCCTTGTAAGGGCCTGAACCGCCTTCTTCAACGATTCTCGAGTTCTGTGCCTGAACCGGCACTGCTACCATTGCCATGAGGGCTGCGGCAGCTGTAAACAGATACTTTCTCATATGATTATAGTTAGTGTAAATGGTTTTCGCGTTCCAAAAGTAACGTTTATTTTTATGAAACATCACATCTTTTTAACTATATTCGCATCATTGTTGAAATAATTACGAATATGTCTAAGGAAGATAAGAAACCGGTAGAATTGCCGGAGAACGCGTATCGAGAGCTAAAACAAGGTGAGTCATATGAACCTGTCATGAACCCCGGTAAGGTCTATCCTGAGGCCAATCTGTGGTCTGTGGGATGGGGTTTGCTTATGGCTGTACTTTTCTCTGCTGCAGCCGCTTATCTGGGCCTCAAGGTGGGTCAGGTGTTTGAGGCTGCAATTCCTATCGCCATCATAGCTGTGGGTGTGTCATCGGTCGCCAAACGTAAGGGCGCCCTGGGTGAGAACGTGATCATACAGTCCATAGGCGCATGCTCAGGCGTAATCGTGGCCGGTGCCATATTCACTCTGCCGGCACTCTATATCCTGCAGGCCAAGTATCCTGATATGACGGTGAACTTTATGCAGGTGTTCATCAGCTCGCTGCTGGGAGGCGTTCTGGGTATACTGTTCCTGATACCTTTCCGCAAATACTTTGTCAAGGATATGCACGGCAAGTATCCTTTCCCTGAGGCTACAGCCACCACCCAGGTGCTTATTTCGGGTGAGAAGGGTGCCGGACAGGCCAAGCCGCTGGTGGTATCGGGCATAATTGGAGGTATATATGATTTCATAGTATCCACATTCGGGCTTTGGACCGAGAACTTTACCACAAGGGTATGTGCATGGGGATCGGCCCTGGCAACTAAGGCTAAGTTGGTGTTCAGTATCAATACGGGTGCTGCCGTGCTGGGTCTGGGATATATCGTAGGCCTTAAATACGCATGCATCATTGCTGCGGGATCAGCTGTGGTATGGTTCGTGATAGTGCCTTTGCTGCCTATGCTGGGTGATACGTTCCTGCAGTCACTCAATCCTGCAGTGACCGATGCAGTGGCCGGAATGGAGCCTGAGCAGATATTCTCAAGCTATGCACGCCATATCGGTATTGGCGGTATCGCCATGGCCGGAATTATAGGTATCGTGAAGTCATGGCCTGTAATCAAGGGAGCTGTAAGCCTGGCCGGCCGTGAGCTCAAGGGCGGTAAGGCCGCTCAGGGTGAGCAGGTGGAGCGCACACAGCGTGACCTGCCCATGAAGATAGTTATTATAGGTATAATAGTAGCTCTCGTGGCGGTGTTCGCTTTCTTCTACCTGGGCGTGATGGACTTTAACCTGATTCATGCCGTTGTAGGTATCCTGGTGGTGGGAATCATTGCATTCCTGTTCACTACGGTTGCCGCAAACGCAATCGCCATCGTGGGTACCAATCCCGTATCGGGTATGACTCTGATGACCCTTATACTGGCATCTGTAATCATGGTGGCTGTGGGTCTTAAGGGTACTGCAGGTATAGTGTCGGCCCTTATTATGGGCGGTGTGGTTTGTACTGCACTCTCTATGGCCGGCGGTTTCATCACCGACCTTAAGATAGGTTACTGGCTGGGATCAACACCGGCTGTGCAGCAGGGCTGGAAGTTCCTGGGCACTCTGGTATCGGCCCTGACAGTGGGCGGTGTGCTCATTATCCTGAACAAGACCTACGGATTTGTAGGCGATAATGCCCTGGTGGCTCCGCAGGCCAATGCCATGGCTGCCGTTATAGATCCGCTCATGTCAGGTACTGGCGCTCCCTGGTGGCTTTATGCCACAGGTGCACTGATTGCCCTGATCCTGAATTTCTGCAAGATTCCGGCTCTGGCATTTGCTCTGGGTATGTTCATCCCGTTCCAGCTTAATATTCCTCTTGTGGTGGGCGGACTCATCAACTGGTATGTTGGCAGCCGCAGCAATGACGCTGCCGTAAATACCGCACGTGTGGAGCACGGCACCCTGCTGGCATCGGGATTCATTGCCGGCGGTGCGCTGATGGGTGTGGTAAGCGCCGCACTCAGGTTTGCCGGACTGGATCTCTTTATGGCCGATTCATGGACCGGATCACATATGGCAGAGTGGCTGTCACTCATAATGTACGCCGCCCTGATCTGGTACTTTGTACGCAGCGTAATGAAACGGTCAGAACAGTGACCAGGCGTAGATGGCGTAGGCAGCGAACATAATGATGCCCGATATGCGGCCCAGACGGCCCTGAGCCTTCCAGGGCTGTATCAGGATTGTGAGACCGGCCGAGAACGCCATCATGATGATGAAATCCATCCTGTACTGCATGTAGTCAAACGGTATTGGCCTTATTGAGGCCGATACGCCCAGCACGCACATGAGGTTGAATATGTTGGAGCCTATGATGTTGCCTATGGATATGTCCATCTCCTTCTTTAAGGCAGCTGCGACCGATGCTGCAAGCTCCGGCAGGCTTGTTCCCAAAGCTACGATTGTAAGTCCTATTACCTTGTCGCTTACGCCCAGGGCTTTTGCCACGGATGTGGCGCCGTCAACCATGAAATCGGCTCCGAATGCCAGCATGGCGCATGAGAGCACAATGAGCAGCAGCGCAGCCAATACGGACATCTGCTTGCCCTGACCGTCTGCGGCGGGTTCAAACTCCTCGTTGCTTGTGCGGCCCAGACGTATGGAGATTACCGTAAACAGGATTATTCCGGCAAACAGTATCAGGCCCTCGGCTCTTGAAAGACCGTTGTTGAGTGAGAATACAAGTACCAGTACTGAAGCCAGTATCATGACAAGCCCGTTGGCCGATACCTTGCGGTTCTGAGTGGGGATGGGGCAGAGCATGGCGGTCAGTCCCAGGATGAGACCAATGTTGGCTATGTTTGAGCCAATCACATTGCCCATAGCTATGCCTGCGCTCCCTTTTATGGATGACATCATGCTTACCAGCAACTCCGGGGCCGATGTGCCGAACGCAACTATGGTCATGCCTATGACCAGTGATGAAATGCGGAACCTGCAGGCCAATGCCACGCCGCCGTTTACAAGCCAGTCGCCTCCAAAATAGAGCAGTACGAATCCGGCAATTAGCTGAATGATAGCTATAACAGTACCTGTCAGAATCATGGTGCAAAATTACTATATTTTTTCCCATTTAGTGACAATCCGTAGCCTAGAATGGAAAATAGGAAATTATAGAAAATGTTACCTTTGACCTTCGGTCCAAGATAGGCTTCGTTTCGGGATAAAAAATAAGTAAACTTCTTTTTTCTCCTCTCAACTTGCACTATCTTTGCAACCTTGTAAAACTAAAGGTATGAAAGCAGTATTGGGGCATGTTGCCCAGATAATCGGTCCGGTAGTGGATGTGGCCTTTGAGGCGGGTGATGACCTGCCTTCAATCCATGACGCACTGGAGATAACCCGTGATGACGGCCGTAAACTTATCATTGAGGTACAGCAGCACATAGGTGAGAACATGGTCCGTTGCGTGGCCATGGACCTTACCACCGGCTTGCGTCGCGGTATGGAAGTTCGCGTAACCGGCAGTCCCATCACAATGCCTGTAGGCAAGCAGATCAAGGGCCGTATGATGAACGTTACGGGTGAGCCCATTGATGACCTCAAACCTCTTGACAAGGAGGGCGCGTTCCCCATACACCGTCAGCCTCCTAAATTTGAGGAGCTGTCAACCGTTGAGGAGGTGCTGTTTACCGGAATCAAGGTGATTGACCTGCTGGAGCCTTACTGCAAGGGCGGTAAGATCGGTCTGTTCGGCGGTGCCGGTGTGGGCAAGACCGTGCTCATCATGGAGCTCATAAACAATATCGCAAAGAAAAACAACGGATTCTCGGTATTTGCCGGAGTGGGAGAGCGTACCCGTGAGGGTAACGACCTGCTGCGTGAGATGATTGAGTCCGGTGTAATCAAATACGGTGATGCCTTCAAGGAGAGCATGGCCAAGGGTGAGTGGGACCTGAGCAAGGTTGACTATGATGAGGTTGCCAAGTCACAGGCCACGCTTGTGTACGGTCAGATGAATGAGCCTCCAGGGGCACGTTCATCGGTAGCTCTGTCAGGTCTTACCGTAGCCGAGTCATTCCGTGACGGTGCCGGCAGCGACGGCGCTTACAGCGATATCCTGTTCTTTATAGATAATATCTTCCGATTCACACAGGCCGGATCAGAGGTATCGGCCCTGCTGGGACGTATGCCGAGTGCCGTAGGTTACCAGCCTACACTGGCCAGTGAGATGGGTAAGATGCAGGAGCGTATCACATCAACCATTCACGGATCAATCACATCAGTTCAGGCCGTTTATGTGCCTGCCGATGACCTTACCGACCCGGCACCTGCCACCACGTTCTCACACCTGGATGCAACAACCGTGTTGAGCCGTAAGATTGCCGAGCTGGGTATCTACCCGGCTGTTGACCCGCTGGATTCAACTTCACGTATCCTTGACCCCAACATCGTGGGTAAGGCACACTACGATACCGCTCAGCGCGTAAAGCAGATTCTGCAGCGTTACAACGAGCTCCAGGATATCATATCTATCCTGGGTATGGATGAGCTCTCTGATGAGGATAAACTGACCGTGGCACGTGCACGCCGCGTACAGCGTTTCCTGTCACAGCCGTTCACCGTGGCCGAGCAGTTTACCGGTGTCAAGGGCACCATGGTAAGCATTGAGGACACCATAAAGGGATTCAACATGATCCTGGACGGTGAGGTGGATGACCTGCCCGAGCAGGTGTTCCTTAATGTAGGTACCATTGAGGAGGCTATTGAGAAGGCCAAGAAATTGCAGGAAGAAATGGAACACAAAGGGGTCTGACCCTTTTGTGTTATTCAGATAAAGTGATAATAACGAACAAAACAACCAATCACTCAAAGGGGTCTGACCCCAAAAAGATGAAGTTGAGGATAATAACACCAAATGAGCTCCTCTTTGAGGGGGATGTTGAAAGCGTTACCCTTCCGGGTACTGTGGGCAGTTTCACTGTTCTCAATAACCATGCCCCTATAATCTCATCGCTTGAGAGTGGTATCATAGCGTATAAGGGTGCGAACGGACAAGTGGAGATTGCTATAAGGTCTGGATTCGCTGAGGTTAGAGACAACATCCTTTCAGTTTGTGTGGAACAATGAGGAAACTGATTCTGACATATCTGATTGTACTCTCGGTGCTGACAGTAGCGGCAGTGCTTACTCTGCGTATGGTATGGCCGGAGCATTATCCGTCCCTACTGTTCATCATACCTCTGTTTTTCGCTGTCATGCTGGGCGTTATGGTATGTCTCAAGCGTTCAAACGAGAGCAAGGGTAAGGATCGCAGTCTTTTCTTTCTTGCATACAGGGTGGTTAAGATTCTACTTTCAATAGTATTGCTGGTTGTATATTTTACCGCTGTCGGAACTCAGCTGCTGCCTTTTGCAGTGGTATTCATGATTTATTTCATATGCCTTTCGGCGGTTGAGACTATACTGTTTATAAAAGGAGAGAAAAAGAGTTGAAAAAGATAATCGCCATATTGTCACTGATGTTTCTGATTGCGGTTCCGGCTGTGGCGCAGGAGACCGCACAGGATGAGACTGTCGATGTCAAGGGCATCATATTCGGCCATCTCAAGGACTCCTATCATTGGCATATAATAACAATAGGTGATAAGGAAATAAGTCTGCACCTTCCTGTGATTCTGTACAGTAAGGTAACAGGCTGGCATTTCTTCTCGTCACGGGAACTGGAGCATACCGGCAGCTATGACGGATTCCATATCATACAGGATGGAGCCCATGCCGGCAAACTCGTTGAGACGCTGCCCGACGGCACTGAACTCAAACCACTTGACCTGTCACTTACCAAGATAGCGCTGGCTGTGATGATAAACAGTCTGTTGCTATGCGTTATAGTGATGTGTACGGCCCGCTGGTACAAGCGTCACAATGCTACAGATCCTGCTCCCGGCGGTTTTGTGGGCCTTATGGAGTTTGTCATAGCGATGATAGTGGATGACGTTATCAAACCGTCAGTAGGCAAGGATTATAAGCGATATGCGCCGTTGCTGCTCACCATATTCTTCTTTATATTGCTGAGCAACATAATGGGACTTATTCCCATTTTCCCTGCCGGTGCCAATGTGACAGGCAATATTGCTATAACGCTATCCCTGGCACTGGTAACCTTCTTTACGGTAAACGTGTTCGGTAACCGCGAGTATTGGAAAGAGATACTCTGGCCCGATGTACCCATATTTCTCAAGGCTCCCATCCCTTTGCTGCCTTTCATTGAGATTGTGGGTATATTCACCAAACCGTTTGCCCTCACAGTGCGTCTGTTTGCCAATATCACTGCAGGTCATGCCATCATACTGTCGCTTACCTGCGTGATATTCATAACAGCCAAGATGGGACCGTTTATTGGAACTCCAATGACAGTTCTTTCAGTGTTCTTCATGATATTCATGAATTTCCTGGAACTGCTTGTGGCATATATACAGGCATATGTGTTCACTATGCTTAGTGCGGTGTTTATCGGGCTGTCACGACCGGAGGAGCATAAGTAATTTGAATATTATAATTAACAACTTAAAATAACAACATTATGATGTTAGCAACAATGTTACAGGCTGCCGCAGGTGCAGCATTAGGAAATGGCGTTATAGCACTTGGTGCCGCTATCGCAGTTGTAGGTGCAGCCCTCGGTCTGGGTCGTATCGGTCAGTCTGCAATGGAGTCAATCGCACGTCAGCCCCAGGCCGCCGGTGATATCCGCAGCTCAATGATTCTTATCGGCGCCTTCATGGAGGGTGTATCACTTCTTGCAGTAATCGTTTGTCTGTTGGCACTTTACGCTAAGTAATGGACCTTCTGATTCCCGAAGTCGGTACAATCATCTGGATGCTCATTGCAGCCGGAATAGTCTTCTTTATACTGGTTAAGTGGGGATTCCCCATCATAACCCGTATGGTTGACGAGCGCAATGAGTATATTGACAAGTCGCTCCTGGCAGCCAAGGAGGCCAACGAGCGTCTTGCCGGTATCCAGACCGAGTGTGATGAACTGCTCAAGGAGACACGTGCCGAGAAGGCGCGTATCCTTAAGGAGGCAGCCGACCGGCGTGATGAAATCATTGCAGAGGCTGAGTCTCGTGCCAAGGAGAGCGGTGAGAAGATCATCGCCGATGCACGCGAACAGATCCGTCTTGAGAAGGAGGAGGCGCTCCGCAGCTTGCGTCGTCAGGTTGCGGAACTGTCGGTCCAGGTGGCCGAGAGGGTTGTCCTTAAGGAACTCTCAACCGATGAGGACCAGCTGCTTCTGATAGACCGTATGATAGATGACGTCAAAACAGAAAAGTAAGGTATGAATACAGGAACCGTTTCCGTACGTTATGCCAAGGCGCTGCTGCAGTTTGCGGTGGAGCAGGGTGATGCCGCGCAGGTGTATCTGGAGATGCAGACGCTTGCCTCACGGATGCGGGCTGTTCGTGCCATACATGACCGTCTGGTTGACCCCACGTTAAGTGTGGCCGATAAATGCAGCTTGCTTGAGACTGCTGTCACGGACGGAAAGAAACCGCTGAGCGGCTCTGCACAGGCTTTCTTCAAGCTCGCCGTAGGTGCCGGACGCGGTGACTGCCTGCTGTTTATGGCCGTAAGCTATCAGGATCTGTACCGCCTCAAAAATGGTATCGTGCCGGTAGAGCTAATTACAGCCACCCCTGTGGGCGATGAACGCAGGGCGCGGCTCAAACAGTTGGTAGATAACGTAGAGCACGGCCGCGTGGAATGGACCCACACGGTTGACCCGTCACTTGACGGCGGATTCGTGCTTCTGGTTGACGGATTCCGCCTTGACGCCAGTGTGGCAGGCAAGTTGCAGAGAATCCGCAAGGAACTAATAGAAAAGAATAACCGTATCATATAATGGCAAACGGAATAAAGGCAAGTGAGGTATCGGAGGTACTTCTGGAACAGCTTAAGGGCATAGATACAAGCGCCCGTTTCCAGGAGGTGGGAACCGTGCTCCAGGTGAGTGACGGCGTGGTCCGCATATACGGACTCAAGAATGCCGAGGCCGATGAGCTGATAGAGTTTGACAATGGCATCCAGGCCATAGTGATGAATCTGGAGGAGGATAACGTAGGTGCCATCCTGCTGGGTCCTACCGATAAGATCAAGGAGGACATGACCGTGCACCGCACAGGACGCATTGCCTCCATCAATGTAAGTGAGAATATGCTGGGCCGCGTGGTCAACCCGCTGGGTAAGCCGCTTGACGGACTTAAGGATATAGAGGGCCCCTTCTTTGAGATGCCCCTGGAGCGTAAGGCTCCCGGCGTGGTGTTCCGTGAGCCGGTGCATCAGCCGCTGCAGACTGGTCTTAGGGCTATCGATGCCATGATTCCAATAGGCCGCGGTCAGCGTGAGCTTATAATCGGTGACCGTCAGACAGGTAAGACCGCCATTGCCATCGATACCATCATCAACCAGCGTAAGAATTATGAGGCAGGTGATCCTGTCTATTGCATATATGTTGCTGTGGGCCAGAAGGGTTCAACAGTGGCAACCATCGTGAATACCCTGCGTCAGCACGGTGCTTTGGATTACACCATCGTGGTTGCCGCAACCGCTGCCGATCCCGCCGCTTTGCAGTATTATGCTCCTCTGGCAGGTGCTGCCATAGGTGAGTATTTCCGTGATACCGGCCGTCATGCACTTGTGGTTTATGATGACCTTTCCAAGCAGGCTGTGGCTTACCGTGAGGTATCACTTATTCTTAAGCGTCCTTCGGGCCGTGAGGCATATCCGGGTGATATATTCTACCTGCACTCACGTCTGCTTGAGCGTGCTGCCAAGATTATCAGCCAGCAGGAGGTGGCCGAGAAGATGAATGACCTGCCCCCGTCGCTTGTGGGCCATGTCAAGGGTGGAGGTTCACTTACCGCTCTGCCTATAATTGAGACACAGGCCGGTGACGTATCGGCATACATACCTACAAACGTGATCTCAATTACTGATGGTCAGATATATCTGGAGTCAAGCCTCTTTAACCAGGGATTCCGTCCCGCCATCAACGTTGGTATATCGGTATCACGTGTGGGCGGTAACGCTCAGATCAAGTCCATGAAGAAGGTGGCCGGTACCCTTAAGATTGACCAGGCGCAGTACCGCGAGCTGGAGGCATTCAGCAAGTTCAGCAGCGATATGGACCCCGTGACCGCCATGGTGCTTGACAAGGGACGTAAGAACAACCGTCTGCTTATCCAGCCTCAGTATTCACCTATGCCTGTAGGCGAGCAGATTGCAGTGCTCTACTGCGGTATCCACGGCCTTCTGAGCAAGGTTCCGCTGGACCGTGTCATTGAGTTTGAGGACCGTTTTGTGGAGATTGTACGCGGCAAGTACAAGGAGAACATACTTGACGTGCTGTCCAAGGGCGTGATGAATGATGAGGTGGGCAAACTCATTGAGGAGGCTGCCGACAAGACCATTCAGGAATTAGGAATCTGAGGTAAGTAATGTCACTAAAGGAGATAAAGACCCGTATCCAGTCGGTCAGCAACACACGCAAGACCACATCGGCCATGAAGATGGTGTCGAGCGTGAAACTGCGCAAGGCTCAGCAGGGCATTCAGTTTGCCGTGCCTTACGTGAATCAGCTGGATGGTATCCTTAAACGCCTGTCGTCCGATCCCGATTCACGCAAGGTGTCGCCGCTGGTGGTAGAGCGTGAGGTAAAGGAGGTGGCTATGGTCTGCTTCTCGTCCGATTCCAGCCTGTGCGGCGGTTTTAACGGCAACATAATACGTCACAGCCGCTCACTTTACAATGAACTTTACAGTATTGACCAGACTCCGCTGGTATATACCGTAGGCCAGAAGATAACAGATGCATTCCGTAAGGAGGGGCTGACCATAAACACAGGATATGCCGGCATGATGCAGAGCCGCAGTTATGAGCAGGCTGCATCACTGGCCGATGACCTTATGGATATGTATCTGAACGGCCATCTGGACAAGGTCGTGCTCACATATACCCACTTTAAGAGTGCCGGATCTCAGCAGATTGTGGATGAGGTGCTGCTGCCGGTTACTGTTCCGGCCGGTGAGTCGGAGCAGGAGAGTGACTACATTCTGGAACCGTCGGCCGCAGAACTTATGAAAGTGCTGCTGCCCAAGGTTATACGCATGAAAGTATATTGCGCCATGCTGGACTCTTTTGCCAGCGAGCAGGCCGCTCGTGTGATTGCCATGCAGGCTGCCACCGAGAATGCGGATAACCTGATTGGAGAACTTACCCTCCAGTACAACAAACTGCGCCAGCAGGCCATAACCAATGAGATACTGGACCTTGCCGCCGGCGCCCAAAACCAATAACGGATAATGTCTGAAATGAGGATAGAGAGCCTGGCGCTTCACTATGTGGGCAATCAGGCCAATGAGGAGCCGTTTGTATGCTCCAAGAAACTGTTTACGCTGAGTGAGGATATGAACACCCTGCTCACCGAGTACTTTGTAGGCTCGTTCAAGAGTGAGGAGCGTTTTGTGTTCCATGATGACATGGGGCTTGAGAATAACCGCGTCTACAGGCTGGTATCGGACATATTCGATAATCCCGGCATGCTTTATGACTTCTCGGTGGATCTGGCCACACACCTGTATGAGAACTGCCAGCATCCTAAAATCAAGGGCGGTGACTTTATCGTGGCCCATATCACGGGACTTGGCATAGGACATGACATCAATGAGGCCATAGGCCTGTTCAAGATAGAGAACAAAGAGACCTTCCTTACCGTAGAGCACGATGAGGACGGTTTTGACATATCGCCCGTGGATGGAGTGAACCTGCGCCGTCTGGACAAGGGTGCGCTCATAATGAACTACGAGCGTGAGAAAGGCTATATGGTGGCTGTGGTCGATAAAACCAACACCCAGGGTGCTAGTTACTGGATTGATGACTATCTGCACCTGATGCGCCGTCAGGACTCATATTTCCAGACACAGAACGTGATGGAACTGACCCGCAACTTTGTGGCTCAGGAACTCCCCAAGCAGTTCAACGTGAACCGTGCCGATCAGGCCGACCTTTTGAGCCGCACCATGGGATTCTTCAAGAACAACCCCAAGTTCGATATGCCCTCATTTGAGCAGCAGGTTATGGCACAGCCCGAGGTCATGGGTATGTTCGATGATTACCGCAACCGCTACGAGCAGGAACGTCAGATACAACTGCAGGACCAGTTTGATGTAAGTGAGGGCGCCGTGAAGAAACAGAACCGCCTCTACAAGAGCGTCATCAAACTGGACAAGAACTTCCACATCTACGTACACGGCAGCCGCCAGCTCATAGAGCAGGGTGAGGACGAGCACGGCAAGTTCTACAAGCTTTACTTTAACGAGGAGAGTTGATAGGCCTTCCAGGCCGGTCAAAAAAAGGTGGCCCTACTGGGTCACCTTTTTTTGCGGCGGGATGGAAACCTTTTCAGGTTAGCGCAGCGGGCGGATGGTGATGGTGCGCTGGTAGGGCTCGGGCAGGACGCGGTACTGGCGGAATATGCCCTGGCAGGTGCAGCCTACACCGGAGGTGGCGTAGTCAAGGTTCAGGGTAATATCGCCTCCACGCTGCAACTGATACTGATAGATGGCCTTGGTCAGGTTATCGGTAGTGCAGTCGTATGCGTTGAAGTTGAAGTACTGGTCCATTGAGAACTCCAGACCCTTGCCCGAGTTGTCGGTCAGGCGAACCCAGCGGTTATCGGTCCTGAGGCCGTAATCCTGCGGGATGAGGTAGGGCTCATACATATCATCAACTGTGGTCTTGTAGATGCCTATGCGGTATCCGCTCTTACGGTCAGGATATGAGGCCTGAGGTCCGCGTCCGTACCATTCAACCTTGCTCAGTGACTTGTCCAGACTCATGGTGACACCAATTCTGGGCAGCCACTGCGGCATCTTGCCCATGGGGCTTACCTTATGATGTACGGTGACGGTTCCGTCAGAATTTACAACCCAGTGCCAGTCGTTCTCAAAGCGGTTATCTGTGGCGTTGGTGGAGAGTGAGTTCTCTTTTACGTCTATCACTACAAGATCAGCACCCTTAAAGGCCTTGACCGATACTGGAACAAGGTTTCTCTTGTCCAGTGAGGCTGCATAGTAATGGCTGGCCAGAACAGTATTGGCACCGATATTGCCGTAACCCTGTATAGAGGGCTGGCCGGCACTGCTGCCGTTCCATCCGTCAATCTCATTGGCTACGGGAGCACGCCATACATTCAGTGCAACGGGAGCCTTGAGCATCTCCTTGCCGTCAACGTTCATTGATTCAAGAGCACCGCTCACGGCGTTGAAGCGGTAGGTGAATCCCTGTCCGCTTACTACTATGCCGTTACTGCCCTGAGTAAGTGTTATATTGCGTTTTATTGCAGGACCGGCAAGGGCAGGTTTGTTCCATGACTTGAGTTCAAACTGATCCCATGCCACCTCATGACCTGCCTTGGCCCAGACCTCATCCTTCTTGAGTGATGAGCTTATCTCCAGGCGGTACTCCTTGCCGGGCTCAATACGGGCGGGCTTGTGGAACGGTATTCTAACCATCTTTTTGGTTAAAGGCTCTACATCCAGATTCAGCGTGCCTGATTCTATAACTTTGTCATCGGCCATGAGTGACCACTTGGTGTTGTAGATTGAGGCGTTGGTAAAGTGGTTGCGGTTCCATACCTCGACATTGCCGAATACAAGGTCAACCAGCGTGAATGAGAGCGGCTGGACGGTTTTCTTCATCTGCCACATCTCGGGCTGGGGAACACGGTTAGGCCAGATTGAACCGTAGGTGCGGGCTCCCTGTCCGTATGTGTAGAATGTGCCCTGGTTCTGCTCCTCCTCAAAGTCAAGCCACAAGGCTGCTTTGGCGGGATCAAAGCTGCCGGGAAGAACGGCATCGGCAAACACGCCAACGTTGTCTATCATGGCGTCGCAGATGTAGGGGTTGGCATCCTGACCGCATGACTGCTCGTCACGTCCAATGCAGAGTGACAGGGGCAGATTGCGGATATTGCCCGATGCAGCCTGTGATGCAACCTGTGTGCCGTCAATGAATATCTTCATCTCACTGCCGTCATAGACTGCTGTCACGTTGTGCCAACGGTTCTCCCAATCCTGGGGCAGGGGTGCCGACAGGGTCTGCTTGCGGCCGTTGTCGATATAGAAGTCAAGTCTTTCTGCTCCCTGCTGCTTAAGTCCGTACTGGTTGCTGCCCTTGCAGATCAGGTAACCGCCGCTGCGGTTGAACAGGCGTGGATAGATATCTAAGGTGAGGGTAAGCTTATTGCCGCTTATCTCCACATTATCGGCCCTATAGACCTGAACCCACTGCTCCTGCTTGTGCAGGTCAAGTGCCTTACCTGTAGGTCCTTGCTCAAGAGTAGCACGACCCATGATATGGGCGGGAGTCTTGTAAGGTGACTGATCCTTGAGCAGTCTTACTGGCTCCTCCAGACCGGGACTTACAAAATCCCAGATGGCGCCTCCCATCAGTTTGGGATATGAGTAGATTACGCGCCAGTAGTCATCCAGACCGCCGCCGCCGTTTCCGGCAACTGACAGATACTCATCCATGAATGATGGACGCATATCGCGGGTGTCACGGCCGTAGCGGCGCTCATGCTCCTCGGGAGATGGGTAACGCGGGCCTACGATATCCTCGGCCGGATGAACTGCAGCATTGCCGCCGTACATCCAGTAGCGGGTGGAGTCATACTTCTTACCCTCGGCAACAACCTCATTGATGTCGCTGCCTTCACCGCTCTCGTTGCCGGCACTCCAGAACAGGACGCTGGCATGGTTGCGGTCACGCAGCACCAGTTGGCGCACGCGCTCGCGGTACATCTCTATGAATTCGGGCATATTGCTCACATACTCAGTGGCATGAGCCTCATCACCGGTCTCATCGATGATATAGAGTCCGTACTCATCGGCCAGGTCAAGATACTCGTTAACAGGAGGATAGTGCGATGTGCGCACACCGTTAAAGTTGAACTGCTTGAGTATCTCCATGTCGCGGCGTATGGTGGCCTCGTCCATGGCATGACCCAGCAACGGGTGCTGCATGTGAGAGTTCTGGGCGTTGACCTTGAGCGGCTGGCCGTTCAGATAGAACACGCCGTCACGTATCTCGGTCTTCTTGAATCCCATGCGCTTTACGATATGATCCACAGCCTTTCCGTCAGGGCCGATAAGCTCCATCGTGAGGTCATAGAGTTCAGGGGTCTCTGACGTCCATTTCTTGGGAGCCTTGACCTTGGCGGAGAGGTTGATGGTGCTGGTGCCGTCCTTTACGTTGAAAGGACCGTTCTCCATATTGGCCACTTCACGGCCATCCTTTGAAACAGTGGCCTTAACCTTGTATCCGCTGCCATCAAGTCCGTATGAGCGTATGTCCATAGCCAGCTTGAGGTCCGAATCAACAAAGTCGGGACCGAAATCGGTGGTGACATACCAGTCATATATCCTGACCTTGGGGGTGGAGTAGATGGTAACATCATCAAATATACCGGCCAGACGCCAGTAGTCCTGACCCTCCAGATAGTATCCGTCGCAGAACTTGAGCACCATCACGGCCAGAGTGTTCTTGCCACTCTTAATATAAGGTGTGATATCATACTCGCTGGGCTCCTGTGCGCCTTCATTATAACCCACCTGCTTTCCGTTCACCCATACAAAAGATCCGGATGCCACTTTCTCAAAGCGCAGGAACACCTCATCGCCCTTCCAGTCAGAAGGTATGGTAAATTCCGTGCGGTAAGCTCCGGTGGGGTTCACATCCATCGGAACATTTGGTACACGTACGGCAAAGGGGTTGGAGAGGTTCATACGGCTCTGGGCCATACGTTTCTGCTGCTCCGATGCATCAGGGTCATCCAGGATCTTCTGGAAACGCTCCAGCATAGACAGAGGCTGACCGTTGGGGAATGGGGCCGATACGTTTCGGAACATAGCCTGGCCGTATCCCTGCATCTCCCAGTTGGACGGCACCTCTATGGTACCCCAACTGCGGTCATTGAAAGAGCTCTTATAGAAGTTCTTTGGAACCTCCAGAGGATTCTCATAGAGGTTGAACTTCCAGGTTCCGTTAAGTGAGATGTTACGCTCCGGTATGTGGAATGCTCGTCCCGGCTCCTGATTGAGCCCAAAGACTTCAAGATTCTCGACATAGTAGGGCAGGTTCTCCATGAACTTGGGGTCCTGCTCCTTAACTCCGTTACATGAACATAAAGCCCATATCAGGCTGATAGTGATCAGGTTAATACTGCTAATTCTCATAATGTTTCAAGTTGCACTTGAAATAGACTATAGGGCCTCTGGGAGTCTCGCACCCACGCGTGACCAGTGGGAGGGGCCCGCGACTAAAAATAGCTATTCTGGAACGATCAGTTTCGGAATAGATATTTTTCGTTGTGGGAGGGCATTCTCCCAGAGGCCCTATAGTCTATTTCAATTTATTTTAAAAATCTGATATCAAAAATGCGGGGAGCCTGCTTGCCCTCAACAGAGCGGAAAGTAACGCGAATCTTCTCCTTGCCCTGGTAGAAACCTACCGGGATGTCATACTCCTTACGTACAATCTCAGCTTGGCCGTTGGCAGGGAACTCGGTTTCGGTAATGAATGGCATATCCTCAATAAGTATCTCAAGGGCGCGGTTCTGGAAATTCTCACTGCCCCAGTAGCCCAGTGAGAGGCTCAGGTTTGTGTTGCCGTCGGGGTAGAGATCAAAACTGAATGAGCCACCGCGGCGGAATGTGCGGTAGGGCTTGTTGTCCTGATTGCCGGTCATTGAGTTCTGGCTGGTCATCTTGTGGTCAGCCTCGGGCTGCTGCTCGCCGGGAACTATGGCATCAACCGTGCGGCGGTCCAGCTCCAGCATTGCGGCCTCATCGGCCTTGATTTTATCAAGCATCTTGCTGTAATCGGCCTTACTCAGTGACAGGAAATAGATGGCGTAACGGCTGTCATGCAGGCTGTAGAACGGCTCCAACTCCAAATCAGGGAAACGGTTACGGTCAAACAGGTCTGCAGCCTGGAAATGCAGCGGCTTGCCGGCTATAGGTTTGAGGTCTGCCACCTTCTTTTCAAGTTCTGCGCGCGTACCTATCATAATAGGAGTCTCGGCAACAGGAACAAGTGATCCGTGGGCGATATGGCTCCAGCGGCCGTCATCGGCAATGAGACCGCTCATGTCCTGATTGCCTGTGCGGGCAGCCAGTACAATGGGACCGTGCTTGATGGCCAGATACTCAGGCACGTTGTCAAGAGCCTCTATGGTATTCTGCATGGGCAGAGATATCTCAACTACATCACCGTCCTTCCACTTGCGCTCTATGGCTACATATGATGATGGCTGTGCACCGGCTGCATACTCCTGACCGTTCACCTTGACGCTGTAACCGCTTGTAGTCCACTCCGGGCAACGTACCAGGAGGCGGAACTTGCGGGCCTTCTTAAGGTTTATGGTCAGTTTTGATGACTCGGAGTAGGGGAACTGGGTCTCCTGGGTGATGACGGCCTTGTTATCAGTCCAGTTCAGACGTGATGCCACAAACAGGTTCACGCGGAGCTCCTGTGCGCCGTCATGGGTGTAGATGAATTCACCGTACTTGCCGTGGTTCTCCATACCGGTACCGACGCAGCACCACATACCCTGGTTTACAGCGGAGTAAACGCGGTAGTGGGCCGGACGCAGAGGGGTAAAATATACATATCCTCCGTGCTCCGGATGCTGAGTGGAGAGTATGTGATTGTACATGGCCTTCTCATAGAAATCAGCATACTCGGCCTTGGGGTCCATGGCAAATAGGAACTCGGTAAGCTTGAGCATGTTGTTGGTATTGCAAGACTCCGGGCCCTCACGGTGCTCAACGTAGCTCTTGTAGTCCGATGCAGCCGGGAAATGCTCGCTGCGGCTGTTGCCGCCTATAACCACCGAGCGGTGGTTGGCCACACGGTCCCAGAAAAACTCAGCGGCCTTCTTGGCACGTGCGTCATTGTCAAGTGCGGCTACGCGTGCGTAACCTACTGCCTTGGGTACCTGTGTGTTGGCGTGCTTGTTGTCCAGATTGTCACGGCCGTCGGCCATGTTCTCAAAGATGTCCTTGTGGCGGAAACGCTTGGCGGCCTCAATGTACTTGCGGTCACCTGTAATCTGGTAGGCATCGGCAAAAATCTCGTTCATGCCGCCGAACTCGGTGCCGGTCATCTGCTCCATCTGGTTGTCGTCCAGATCGGCAAAGATTGTAAGACCCCAGTCACAGAACTTGATGAACATATCCTTGGCCTTCTCAATGCCGGCATACTGCCACGCGTCGCGCAGGCCCGCGTACATCTTATGTACATTATACCAGGGCACCCATGCTCCGCGGAACAGACCAAAGTCTCCCTTCTTTAGATTGCCCCAGAGTTCCTTGCTGTTGGGTACACCGCCTATGTAGCCGTCACCGTTGGCTATCTGGCAGCGCTCCAGCTCATCGATCATATAGTTGAGACGGTCATAGCACTCCTTGTTACCGGTGGCAGCGTAGTGTATGGCCAGGGCCGATACGTAATGTCCGCCCACATGTCCGTCCAGACCGGCCCAGTTAGGGAAATACTCCGCTTTCTTGGGTAGTCCGGCCTCATGGAGGAACGGAGCCAGCAGGCGGTCTGTGTCATACTCCAGCAGGACCTTTACGTTAAGGTCCATTGCGTGTTTGAAAGGTCCGTCAAGCAGTTCTACCTGACTGAGGTTGAAAGTGTTTTGATAAAGCTTGTCCTGTGCCGATGCAAAAGCCACAGCCATGAACAGAGCAACTGAAATTACTGTACGTTTCATTTTGGTTAGTATTTGTTTCATTAATAGTTGTTATTCGCTTTTGTTATAAGGGAATCTGCGCATGAGTTCCTGTTTGAACCAGTATCTCCACCAGTCACGGTCATGTCCGCCGCTGAATACCCATGAGTTTACCTTTCCGCCACGTTTGCGAATGTCCTTGAGCAGGTTGGGGAAATAGTCAAACATGCCAACCTCCTCCTTGGCACCCCAGCAGATGGAGTAGGATATGTCTGTAGAGAGAGGCTCATATTCACGGATATCGGAGTATACGGGTGAGTAGCACCAGTACTCCTTAAAGAGTTTCTGGTCGCGGAAACTCAGCGTTATGCCAAAATCAGCACTGTTGGACGTTCCAAAGAATATGCGGTCCTGCTTGGACTGTGATACGGGGGCGTGCTTGTCAACGTACGGGATGAACTGGTTGATAAAGTACTTGTAGTGGTTGTCAAAGAGTTTTGCCAGTGTGTTGTCATTCTTGGCCAGTGCCTCAACATACTCCGCATTGCGGTAGGCCAGGTTGTAACCCTGTATCTGTACCTTGTTCTCATATGAGCATGCCACTACCACGGGGCTTATGCAGCCGTAATCTATGAGAGAGTCCATCATCTCCTTGAACTTGGTCTCCTTGAATACCAGACCGTCTGCCATGAATATCACGGGCAGCTTGTCGGATGGTTTTACTCCCTTAGGCAGATATATTGCTCCGGTACGTACCGTTCCGTCATTGCAGTTTATTTCAAATTCCTTGAATTCTGATTCCTGGCTGGACTTGGAGCATGAACTGAGCATGCCAAGGGCAAATGTGAAGAGTATTAGAAATATAGATGTCTTATTCATAATCTGATTTGCTTTATCTGTTATTTTTTAATGCTGATTACAAAGGTAAGAAATAAAGTTGTGATTAAACCTCAGACCCTTTTTTTAATCAAAATGGAAATAATTTGTTAATTTGTCATTTTGACATTTAACCATGCGCCTTTGGCGATATAGTAAAGGTGTATTTTTATTTTGCAAACAACAAATACAAACAAAATAACAAGCAAATGAAAAGAATTGCCATTCTGTTAGCGTTTCTGGCATCATCTGTAACAGTGATGTTTGCTCAGAATCTTTCAGTTAAGGGTACAGTCTATGACTTTGACACAGCTGACCCTCTTTTTCCTGCCGCAGTGCAGATCTACCAGATCTCAGGTACTGACTCTACCTACATAGGTGGTGCCTCTACCAATGAGGACGGTGAGTTCGTAATCAACAACCTCAAGGCCGGTAACTTCCGTGCCCGCATTTCATTCGTAGGTTATGATGACGCCGTAAAGAACTTTACAATCCGTTCAGGTGCTGCCACAACAGATCTCGGTAAGATTACCATGAGAGGTGGTCAGATGCTTGAGGAGGTTGCCATCTCTGCAACTGTTGCCAAGGTACAGATCATAAATGATACCGTCATGTTCAACAGTGCAGCCTACAAGCTTCCTGAGGGTTCATCTGTTGAGGACCTTATCCGCAAGCTTCCAGGTGTTCAGATCAGCGCTGACGGTACCATTACCGTAAACGGTAAGACAGTATCCAAGATTCTGGTTAACAACAAGGAGTTCTTCAGCGATGACAAGACCATTGCTCTGCAGCAGCTTACTGCCGATATGATTGAGAAGGTCAAGGCTTATGACAAGCAGAGTGACCTGGCCCGTCAGACCGGTATCGATGACGGTGAGGAGCAGACAGTTCTTGACCTCCAGGTTAAGAAGGGTATGGCTAAGGGTTGGTTCGGAAACCTGAGTGTCGGTGGCGGTGCTCCTCTTGAGAAAGAGGGCTTTGATGTTGCTGCACTCTATCAGGTTAACGCTACACTTAACCGTTTTGATGAGTCTAAGCAGTTCACCCTTACCGGTGCAGCCAGCCAGTCATCCGGCGGTATGAGCGGCATGGGCGGCGGCATGGGCGGCATGCGCATGGGCGGCGGTATCGGCATGGGCGGCTTCGGCGGCGGCTTCGGCGGCGGCATGGGCGGCGGCGGTGGCGTCAGCACCCGTTACAACGGCGGTTTCAACTTTGCAATGGATCTTGGTAAGGAGATAACATCAGAGGACCATGAGTATGAGGTAGGAGGTAGTGTTACCTGGAACCACAACGACAACGAGTCACAGAGTAAGTCAAATTCCGAGCGTTGGGATGACATCGTTAACCCTATGACTCAGGAGCTGATACGTAGAGAGACCACATTCTCCAACAATGACCGTGCAAGCAGCAGCGGATCAAGCAGTGTTTCCGGTAACATGCGTATAGAGTGGAATAAGGATACATATACAAGCTTGCTTCTGCAGCCTTCTATCTCTTATAGCAAGTCTAACAGCAGCTCTTACACTAACTCACGTACATTCAAGAACAGGAATCCTTATGACTACGCTTCAAATCCTCTTGATGACTCAACTGCATATTCAGTAACATACAACCCCAACAATCTGGATCTTGATCCTGTAGGTGTATATCTGGATTCATTGTATGACGCTATGTGGAACAGCCAGAGGAGCGCAAGCATGAGTGAGTCAGAAACCAAATCTGCCAATGTAACCGGACAGTTTGTACGCCGTTTCGGTAACCGTGGTAGAAACATTTCTGTACGCGGTACATATCAGTACAACTCAAGCAGCTCTGATGATTATTCAAGAAATGAGCAGATGCGTAAGTCTACATTCGCAACAACTACAGATACTCTGAACCGTTTCAACCAGACTCCTTCAAGCACAAACAACTGGAGCGCTCAGGTTACCTATTCAGAGCCTATATCAACAGGTACTTATCTGCAGTTCAGCTATCAGTTCCAGTCACGTACACAGAACAGTGACCGTGCTACCTATGACCTGGGTGCCGCATATGCAAACTGGGGTCTTCCTTTGAATGATCCGCAGTGGGATCTGCAGGACGGTTATAAGGCTTTCAAGGATGATTCACTGGGACGTGAGCAGATCTATGAGAACCTTGACCAGACAATCCAGCTCCAGTTCCGTAAGAACGCTACTGACCAGACATACAACTTTACAGTAGGTCTGTCACTGCTGCCCCAGTACTCACGTAACATGACTGATTATCTTAACCAGAAGAGAGACTATGACAGATGGGTACTCAACTGGACTCCTACAGTTTCATTCCGTTACAGAGTTACCCGTCAGGAGCAGATCCAGTTCAACTATAACGGACGTTCAGCTCAGCCCTCTATGGACCAGATGCTTGATATCGAGGATAACACCAACCAGTTGTCAATCCGTAAGGGTAACCCTGATCTGGAGCCTACTTTCTCTCACAATCTGAGTTTGAGCTATAACAAGTATGATCCTGTGACAATGAGCAGTATCACTGTAAGCGGTAGCTTCGGCAACACTCTTAACAGCATTACAAGCAAGTCAAGACGTAATGATGACGGTGGTACCTACACCACATATGTAAACATGACTGATGACAATGCATTTGACAACTTCTTCATGAACTGGAACGGTTCACTTAGCTTGAACCTGAACCTTACACTCCCGTCAGATGAGCGTTTCTCATTGACTTCTACTACATCTCCCAGATACACAAAGCAGACAGGTTGGGCATCATATCAGCAGGCTGATAATACTAATCCCGGCAAATATACAACTATTGAGTCTTTGCGTAAGTCACATACCGTCAATGTTACTCAGAGCCTTTCTGCAGAGTATCGTGATGATTACGTGACAGCATCTCTGCTGGGTAATCTTACTTACCGACACGATGAGAATAGCCAGAACAAGTCAGCTGATATGAATACCTATGATTACAGTTATGGTGCAAGCGTCATGGCATATATTCCCTGGAGAAACATGCGTCTGGGTTCTGACCTGAGCATGAACAGCCGTCGTGGTTACACCGGTGACATGAACCGTGATGAGCTCATCTGGAACGCTTCTCTGTCATTCTCATTCCTTAAGGGTAACAAGGCTAGCCTGTCACTGTCAGCATATGATATCCTGCATCAGCGCAGTACAGTAAGCCGTCAGGTATCAACCTACTCACGTACTGATACTGAGACCAAGAGCATCACCAGCTACTTCATGGCTTCACTTACCTACCGTCTCTCACTCATGGGTGACCGTAACTCACGTCAGCAGCTTCGTGGCCGTGGCGGATTCGGCGGCGGCATGGGCGGCTTTGGTGGCGGCATGGGCGGCTTCGGCGGCGGCATGGGCGGCGGAATGCCCATGGGCGGCATGATGTTCTAATCATCCACACCATACAGCAAAAAAGGGAATCCTTGGGGTTCCCTTTTTTTTGGCTTACAGCGGGCTCTCGCACCTTCGGTGCTCGGGATTTTTTGACTTTTATGGCCCTTTGGGCCTAAAAAGTCGCTAGCTGGAAACGTATTATTGTATTAGAAGCATTTTACCTTATTTTAGTTTGGGGCGGCGACGCCCCAAACCCGTTCCGCGACATTCCATTTTATTCCATGTCGCTTCACTCTGCCGGCCTTCCAGGCCGGGTAAAACTAAGACCTCGCTAGCTTTGCTCGCGAGGCCTTAGTTTTACTTAACTGCAACTGGGGACCGTGCTAGTGTGTGCAGCTGGAAACCGAGTGCGGATTAGGGACACGCACGTGGAGACCTTTCCAGGTGAGGGGCGGTAGCCAATGGGGACGGTTCCATTTGGCGTATAGCCGCAACTAAAAAACCATCTGACACTTTATCATGTCAGATGGCTTTCCTTATTTTGCCGGGCCAAATGGAACCGTCCCCATCGGCGGTCCCACTGGTGGTTACTTTGCAGGTGTCAGCTTAATTATACCAATCGAATTCTCGGGCATTGTCAGCGTAAACTGCTTCTTAACAGTGCCCAGATTCTTGGTGTGGGGTACCACGGCTTCAGTGTAGCTTACGCGGTTACGGTTGCCTCCGAATCCTCCAAATGGGCCTGGACGGCCGCCCTGCAGTTGCTGAGCCTGGGGCTGGGCGCCGGCAAAGCTGTTCAAGTCTCCCTGGTTCTTGATCTTGGTGTCGTGTGATGAGATGAACTCTACGGTTGCTGTGTAGGCTTTCTTGTTCTGGCCCTTACCCATGTTGATGGTAAGCTCCTTATCCACGGCCTCAGAATTTACGAACTTGATGTAAACCTCACCGGTCTCTGTGTCAACTGTGGGTGATGTGTAGACGGTGGCATCGGCCTCAGTGCCGTTCATTACATCGGTCATCTGGAAGGCGCGGTTACCGGCCTCAGAGAATAGCTTCTGATAGTAGTAGTTGGTGGTGCGCCACATGCCGCGGTTATCAAACCAGATAAGGTTGGAGTTCCACTTGTTGTAGCCCTTCTTGCAGAACAGCGGTGCGTAGGCTGCCATTACAACCATATCAGAGTTACGCTCCAGGCTGGTCCAGTATGCGGCCTCGGCCATGGCCGATGCATAATCGTTGTTGCTGTTGTTGTTTGCAAACTCACCTACGAATACGCGGGTGGGGCGGTTGCGGTCATAGGTCAGACCGTCGGCACCACGAACCTTATCGGCATTGTAGCGGTCACCGTTGGTGTAGAACCACTGGTTGTTACGGTAGTAGTGCTCATCAACCACGGTGTTCTGATACTTGGTGTCAATCTCATGCATGTTGGCATTGAATTCCGGACCGTCGGCAGCGGAGCCTGCGGTTGAGACTATGATGATATCGGGGTACTTGGCCTGCACCTCTTTATATATGATGTCAAAACGCTCCCAGAACTCCGGTCCCTTGTTCTCGTTACCTATGCCAAGGTACTTGAGGTTGAACGGCTCGGGATGACCCATATCGGCACGCATACGGCCCCATTTGGTATCAGTAGAGCCGTTGCAGAACTCTATGAAGTCAAGGGCGTCACATACAAATATGTCGTGGAAACGCTTGCGGTCGGCATCAGTCTCAAGCGGAGCAATGTACTGATGGCCTGCAAACTGGCAGGTTACGCCGTTGTTCAGGACGGGCAGGGGAGTTGCTCCAAGTGACTCTGCCATAAGCAGATACTCGTAGAATCCTACGTACTGGGATGTCCAGTAACCCCAGTGGTTACGGAATCCTATACGCTCCTCCTCAGGGCCGATGGAGTTCTTCCAGAACGGCTGGCCAAAGTAGTTGGTACCCTCGCTGGCGCATCCGCCGGGAAAGCGCATGAATGTGGGATGCAGATCGGCAAGAGCCTGCATAAGGTCCTTACGGAAGGGGCCGAACTTGCCATCCTGCCAAAGCTGTGATGCCTCAGGCAACAGGGTAACGTAGTCAAGCCAGAATGTACCGGCTGCATCGGCCATGATTGCCAGACGGCTTTCAACCGAGCGCTCGGCCTTGAGCTGGCCGGTATATTTCTGCCAGTCATTCTTGAGGCCTGATATGGTAATTACGTTTGAGTTTGCCTGTCCGTTTGCATCCTCCAGACATACCTTGATGGTTCCGGGATATGACTGACCGGCCAGATAGAGTGTAAGGTCATAACTTACGCCCTGCACGGCGGGTATGGAGGCCTTCTGGGTATTGTTTGAGTAGTAGCCGCGGCGGTCGTTGGGGGCTGTGCCGTAACCGTTGGCGGCAATACCGAATCCCTGACCGGCATCCTCAATGTCAAACTTTACGCTGTACTGTGCGTAGCGCAGCTCATCGTCATACTTATCGTTAGGATCAAAATCATAGTAACGCTTAAGGTCCTTTACCAGAGGCTTATCAGCTACTGCGTGAGCCTGACCCTGTGCACCGTCCTTCTTTATTACTGTCCAGCCAAAGAATACGGTGTCTGAGTAAGAGAATTCCTTCTCCTTGTCACGTGCGGGTGCATCGGGCACATTGTAGGCCTGGAATGAGTGGTTCTGTATAAGCTGGGCGCAGATACCGCCGTCAAGTGACTGGTTGATATCCTCAAAGAATATACCGGCCAGAGTGGGGCTTACCTCAATGCCCAGACCTTTCTTGGTAAGATTAAGGGTAACCTCACGCTCCTGTACGGGCTTGAATCCCTGCAGCTGCAGCATCTTATCGGCCATGCGGTAACCCATAAGTCGCATACCCTCAGTGCTGAAATGGAACTGATCACCGGTGCTCTCGCAGCCCAGTGATGAGATTACGTATCCGTTTTTCATGACCTTGGGCAGGTTGGCCAGCACAACCTCGTTGAAAGCGGCGCATGCACCGCCCTGCTCAGCCTGCTTGAGCTCACCGGCCAGCAGAGGTATCTCATCGGGGTTCAGACCCAGGTCGGCGCAGAGGTCATCGTGGATCTTCTTTAGGCGTGCGCACCACTGGTCATCATCGGGGTTTGACTCACCCTGGTGTACCAGCATACCCTTTATGACACCGCTCTTCTGAGCTATACGGGCCATATCGACAATACGCTGATAGCAGTTCATGTCATACTCCTTAGCCATATTTACAAGCCAGCTGCGGCTGGGGTCGGCTGCCTCCATGGCCAGATATTCCTCACAAGCGTCTTTGTCCCAGAGTTCCAGCTTGGCGCCGGCTACTGATACGTTGATGACACCTACGCGGTACTGCTCTGGGAGCTCCTCAATCATCTTGCGGCCAAAGAAATCCACCGGGCCCATGTTGTTGCTCTGACGGCAGATAGGAGGTGTGGCGGTATACCATTCACCTTTTACGCGGTTATAACGCGGCATATCTACGGCCGATACAAACTGGAAACGGGGATCGTTCCAATCCTTGTCCTGATCGGCAGGAGTGGCGCCGGCCTCCATGTTGGACTGTCCGAAACAGAGATAGATAAAGAAATTGGGGTCAGGCTGTTGAGCCTTGAGCGGGAGCGCCATGAGCACTGCCGCTACGATAGTCAGTAATCTGTACTTCATTATAAGTATTTGGTTTAGTATTATTTGTTTTCTGTCTTATCGGTTTTGTCCTTCTCCTCCTGCTCAATGGCAAGCTGGCGGGAGTTGTTATCATGGAAAAGGAAAGATGATGCCAGCACCAGGATCACGATTACGGTAACCAATATGGATACCTTGATCAGACCTACACCTACGGCAATTCCTATAATACTGGTGCAGAATATGCTGGCGGCGGTTGTCAGGCCCGATACGTCATATTTGTTCTTGATTATGAGTCCGGCACCAATGAAACCTATGCCGGTCACTACCTGGGCTGCTATTCGGCCCGGATCACCGTTTATGAGATGCTGGTTGGTCTGGCAAATCCAGATTGATGCCAGGGTGGCAAGTGTGGATGCCATGCAGATAAGCATGAATGTACGTACACCTGCCGGATGTTTGTGGATGTAACGCTCTACGCCTATGGCGCATCCCAGCAGGGCACTGACAAGAATTCGGGTTATTGCAATATCCTCAGTAAGCATAATCGGGTAACAATTAGGTGGTTTATCTGCAAAGATAAAACAATTCTTTATTTTGTGTCAACCTGCAGCCTGAGTTCGCGGAACGGACGGGTGGGGTCATTGGTGGTGAGGTTGATGGATCCCATGGTGACGGTGTGCGGCTCACGGGAGTTGGCTATTGCCACCGTCACTGTTTTCTTATGCATCTTGCCCGGTTTTATAACAGTGCCGGTCTTGATGCTTACAGCCACGCCGTCAGTTGTCTCGACATGACGGAATATCAGGTCTGTATTTCCGGTATTCTCTATGACGATGGTCTTCTTGTAGATCTTTCCGGGCTCCTGCTCGCCAAAGTCCACATAGGAGGGCTCTATCCTCATTACAGGTTTGGGCGCATTCTCGTCTTTGGAGAACTTTTCTACGCGAAGGGCGTTGATGACGATCGGCTGCTCGCTCTTCGCACCGTCTGCGATTACCCACACACTGTCACGGGCCATTCCGAAACCGTTTTTGCCTGTGGGTACGTCATAGGTTATCTTTATGCTTATAACCTCCTTTGGAGCTATCTGGGGCGGACATTGTACGCTCATTCCGTAGCGGTTCCCGGTTGTCTCTACATCCAGATTCACCGTCTTGTCACCCAGATTTGCTATGCGGACCACCTTTGTCACGCTCTCACCCTGGGTTACGTATCCGAACGGGCACCGCATGGCATTTGTCTTAACGGTTCCGGCCAGCAGGTGAGGGTAGAGCTGCTCCAGTCCCATGGGTATGGGATTGACATTGGCGGTAATCATAATGTCTGCGTAGTTGCGGCGGTCTCTGGTAAGCACCTCGACCTCACGCAGTACATGGCCTTGGGCACGTGCCGGGTCAAATACGACTGTGATTTCACCCTGGTCACCCGGATTGACAGGCTCTACCGAGTATTGTACAGTGGTACAGCCGCAGCTGGTGGAGATATTGTCAATCTGGATGGGGTTATTGGATATGTTCATGAAACGGAATGTGTGGGATACCGGGCCGTCAGCCTCATCAATATCCCCAAAGTCCCACTCGTATGTCTCAAACAGCATGGCCGATGTGGGCTCGTCCTGCGCTTGGGATACGCTGAACACAAGTGTCAGGATCAGTGTAAGTAAGGTTCTTGCTTTCATTTTCCAGTCAGTAATATAATCTTTCGTGTTTGATATCGGTTGCAGGTCCGTGTCCGGGATAGACTACGGTCTCAGCGGGCATGGTTAGCAGTTTGGTGCGGATTCCGTCCATAAGGGCCTGATAGTCGCCGTCGGGGAAGTCCGTGCGGCCGTAACTGCCCTGGAACATCACGTCGCCCGTAAAGACGCACTGCTGTTGCTTGTTCCAGAACACTATGCTGCCGGGTGAATGGCCGGGAATATGAAGCACATGGAGGGTGGTATTGCCAAATGTTACGGTATCGCCCTCATGCAGTACATTCTGCGGCTCTATAGGGTTTACATGGCCGTCATACCTGATTCCGAATACGGACAGCCTGGAGCCGATATTGTCAATCCAAGGCTTGTCCAGGTCATTGGCCCGTGCTTTGACTCCGTAGGTCTGCTCAACAAAGTTGTTGCCGAACACATGGTCAAAATGCAGATGCGTGTCAAGCAACAACTTGACTGTCAGGTTGCTGTCTTTAATGAACACTGACAGCTGCTCTGTCTCGCCGGGGTAGAAACAGCCGGGGTCTATCACCGCGGCCTCTTTTGTCTCATCCCAGATCACGTATGTGTTTACGGGGAGGAAATTGAACTCAAAGCACTTTACGTTCATCATATCTGTACGTAAACGACTTTCTTGTCCTTGAAGAACTCCTCGCGGAAATACTTGCCTATCTCATTTATCTCAGTCACCTTACGGAACTTGGCAGTCTCTGCGCCCAGGTCACCGCCTTTGAGGCATATCACGCCGTTGGGGTAGGCGTTGCGCTGGACCTTATGGTCTATCATGCGGTTGGCAATGGCACAAAGGTCGGGCAGGGGCATGACACCGCGTGAGAGCACAAACTCAAAATGCTCTTTCTCGTCCTCGGCACGCTCATGACGGCATACCACGTTCTTGAGCCCTATCTGCAGGGCTATGTCCTGTGCCACGCGTACCTTCTTGCCGATGCTGTCTATGAGTGTGAAACTGCACTCGGGGAACATGATGGCAAGCGGGATTCCGGGCAGTCCGCCGCCTGTTCCTACATCGGCCAAACGTGTGCCGGATACGAACTTTATGGTCTTGGCAATGGCAAGAGAGTGCAGTATATGGTGCTCATAGAGGTTCTCTATGTCCTTGCGCGATATGACATTGATCTTGCTGTTCCAGTCTGTATACAAGGCACCCAGCTGTTCAAACTGAGACAGCTGGATGTCTGTAAGTTCAGGGAAATATCTCTTTATCTGTTCCATTTACTTAAGGTAGTAGGTAACTGATGTCACTACTCTCACGTTCTTGATCCACGGGGTGTTGCTGTCTCGGTCATAAATTGAGAACTGGCCCTGTGACGCGGTCTGTATCTTACCCAGCTTTGAACCTGAGTCATCGGCAAACTTCTGGGCTACCTCACGTGCGTTGCGCGTGGCAACCTCTACCATCTGGGGCTTGAGATCGTTCAGGCCGTTAAAGTCATACTGAGTCTGATGCTCGTAGTCGTTACCACTGATGGCGATGCCTTTCTTGAGCAGTTCACCCTGCTTGAGGATGAGCTGGCGTACAAGCTCGACATTGCCTGAACTTACTGTTACTACCTGCTGCATCTGATAACGGTATGCGATGTATTCGTTTGAGTAACGGTTGGCGCTGCGGTCATAGACAGTGGGAGCGGCTATGCTGATCTCACTCTCCTGGATGCCGCCTTCCTTAAGGAACCTGACGATCTCCTTACTCTTGTTGTCCATAGTGGAGTAGAGCTTGACAAGGTCATTATCTACATCCTGGATGACCAGGGGCCAGATAACATGGTCGGCCATAACCTCCTGGGTAGCAAGGCCTTTCACGTTTACAACTCGTTTTGTGCCGGTAAACTTGCCGACAGAGAGGATAATGCAGACACCCAGTGCCAGCAAACCCCAGAAATTGGTTGAATTCTTCATAACGCCTGTACTATTGAAAATAAATAATTCAAGATGTAAAGTTAGCTGTTTTTTTTCTCATATTTGCAAAAACGGCATTGAATGCTAACCTTATTACAACCTATATGAAACAGATTCTAAAATGGACTATTGCCGGCGTTGCATTGGTATTGACCGGCATCTCTGCGCACGCTCAACACACTTTCTGCAATCCGCTTGACGTGGTGGTAGGTAATGAACGCGCCGTACGCGGCGGTGAACCCGTGGTAATCATCTATGAGGATGACTATTTCCTCTTTGTGTCACACAGACGCGGTTACTGGTACTCTCCTGATTTCCGCAACTGGACATATGTGGACGCTCCAGGATATCCGGCCGGTGTGGTATCGGTAGTGGAGATGGACGGCAAGCTGATTGGCTGCTCCATGAACAACCGTAACGTTTACCGGGCCATAGACCCGCGTAAGGGAGAGTGGGAGAAGATAGGTGAGCTCAGTAGTGACCGTTACGGCGATGCCAATATGTTTGTGGATGATGACGGCCGGCTGTACATGTATTTTGGCTGGTCACAGATAATGCCGTTCCAGGTGGTGGAGCTTGACAAGGAGACTTTCAAGGAGAAGGGTGAGCCTGTCCAGCTGTTCTGGAGCGATATAAAGAACCATGGATTTGAGGTCCGCAAGCCTGAGGATGTGATCTATTCCATATTCAACGGACGCCGTGAATACGGTCCCGAGGAGTTGCCATGGATTGAGGGTCCGTATATGATCAAGCACAACGGCAAATACTATCTGCAGTACGCTGCCATAGGTCTTGAATTTATTTCATATTCACACGGTATCTATGTATCCGACAGTCCGTTAGGTCCGTTTACTTACAGTGAACACAACCCGCTTACATTCAAGACCAGCGGCTTCCAGGTAGGTGCCGGACACGGCAGCACTTTCCATGACAAGAAGGGCAACCTGTGGACCATCTGCATGATTCCTGCACAGTACGGTGAGGGCGGACGCGGATCGGAACTGGCCATCTATCCCACGGCTGTCGATAAGCAGGGTGTCATGTACTCCAACACCGCCCTGGGTGACTATCCGCAGTTCTATCCCGATGAGCGCAAGGTGGGAGGCGTGGACAACTACGTTGACTGGAAACTGCTCTCTGTAGGCAAGAGGGCCATTGTATCATCAACATTTGAGAATTATGCTCCCGCACAGGCTCTGGATGAGGATTTCAAGACCTGCTGGGTGGCCGCGACAGGTGATGCAGGTGAGTTCTTTACCGTGGATCTGGGCGCCAAGGCTACCATCAATGCCATACAGCTTAACTGGGACCACATTGGCGCAGCACGTGCAGCCGGCGGCCGTGGCGGATTCGGCGGCGGTATGATGGGCGGCGGTGCAAGAGCGCAGCAGCCCCAGGCAGAGCAGCTCTATCAGTGCTATGAGGTGTTTGTATCGGACGATAACTCCAACTGGACCAAGGTGATAAGCAAGCCTGAGAACAAGATGGAGCTCAAGCATGACTACAATGAGCTGGACAACCCGGTACAGGCACGATATGTAAAGGTGGTGAACGTAGCTACCTATGACGGCGCCAAGTTCTCAATCAAGGACCTGCGTATATTCGGTACCACTCCGCAGATGAAGACCCTGAAGGTAAAGAAGTTCCTTGCCGTACGCAATCCTGATGACCTGCGTGAGGCCAATGTCATATGGGAGCCCGTGGCCGGTGCCGACGGCTACATTGTACGCTACGGCATCGAGAAGAAGAAACTCTATAACAGCTACATAGTCTATGGTAAGAACCAGCTCTACATGCACAGCCTGAATACCGCTCCCAAGCAGTATTACTTTGAGGTTGAGGCCATAAGCAGCGGTCTGCCGCAATATAAGGAGAATCCTCTTGAGACTATCGGTCTGGGTGCCGAGATCCAACTGGCACAGCGTGCAGGAGGTGGCAATGCCGGTTATGCACAGGGTGCAGGAACAAGATACATAATGCTTAAGGACGGAGCTACTGAGTACTCATTCGGTGAGGTAACTCCCGGCACATGGACCCTGAGCCACTCATACGGTCCTGTACTGTGGTCAGGCCAGCTTACCGAGAAGGATCTGATATCTAATGAGGCCAATCCTAAGCCTACCGTAACTGCCAAGCTGACACTCCTTGGTGAGGGCACGGGTAATACCGGTTATCTTGAAATGCAGGTAATACCCGGCCGGGAGAATGGCGTCATAAATGTCGTTGTGAAAAAGTAAGTAAAAGGATACTGATATTTCCATGAAGAGATTGTTTGTCATTGTATTGGCTCTGCTGGCTCTTACGGGCCTTAGTGCCAAGATAATCAAAAGAGGTGAGGTAAATGAATCAAATCTAGCCAAGATGGCGGGTTCCGTGTATGCGTATCAGGCACCCACGGAACCTCTCACTCCGGCTCCAAAAGGATTCAAACCGGTCTATCTTACTCACTTTGGGCGTCATGGATCACGTTTTCTGGACAATGCGTCAAACTATGACCGTCCGTACAACATCCTTAAGGAGGCTGCAGACTCAGGTGCATTGACTGATTTCGGTATGGACGTGCTGCGCCGTCTGGAGATTATCCGTGCTGAGGCTGACCAGCGTGCCGGTGACCTTACGCCTAAAGGTATGCAGCAGCACCGCGATATTGCCCGCCGTATGGTTGAGAACTATCCGGAGCTGTTTACCAATGACAAGATAATCATGGCACGTTCCACTACATCGCACCGTGTGCTTGTAAGTGAGTATTCGGCCCTGATGCAGATTCTGCGTATGCGCCCCAAGATAAAGATTGACTATGACTCCAGTAACCACGATGAGCCCTGGATGTACACTGAGGATAAGGCTGTATCGGCCCATAAACGTAAGATCAACGCCGCAGTGCAGGAGTTCAACCAGCGCCACACTCATCCGGAGCGCCTTATGAGTGCTCTGTTCAAGGATTCGGAGTATATCAGGAAGGCCGGCGGACGCGATCAGAGCGGCAGCCTCTATTCAGCGCTTTATGACGTGGCTTCATATGCGCAGGGATCAGATCCCGGCGTTGATCTGAATGACGTCTTTACCTATGATGAGTGGTATGACCTGTTCCTTATGAATAATATGCGCTGGTACTCACAGGCCGGTTTCTCACCGCTTACGGATAATGTGGTGCCTTACGGTCATTGCGTAACCCTAAAGAACTTCCTGGATTTTGCCGATGAGGCTCTGGCAGGCAATGGCGTGAGTGTGATTCTGCGTTACGGTCATGAGGTTACTCTCATGTCATACTTCTCACTTCTGGACCTGGACGGCTCCGGTTACAGCACTGATGACCTTGAGAGCGTGGCAGACCACTGGGCTGCCTATAATCTGGCCTACATGGGAGGTAATGTGCAGTGGGTGTTCTTCCGCAACAAGAAGGGTGAGGTTATAGTCAAGTTCCTGCTTAATGAGCAGGAGGCCACACTGCCAGAGAGCGTGCCGTTCTACAAAGACGCCAAAGGGGTAGAGCAGCGTCCATATTACCGATGGGAGGATGTGCGCAAGTTCTATCAGGCCAAGATAGACTACTGGGAGGATTTCAAGGCACATGATGACACTCCGGTAGAGGAGACACCACGCAGGAGCTACCGCTCAGAGATCAATACAAGCTCAAACTAACATTTTGTAATATTATTGATTGATTTGCTTGCAATATGAAATTTAATTCATATCTTTGCGGCGTAATTGTTTTAGGCAATGGATAGAGTGCTTACATATAGCAGTTTCCATAATCAGGTGGACAATAATCAGAACCAGAATAATAATCAGGTTCTGAATAATCAGTTTTGTTCATCCAGCCGGACAATATGTTAGTTTAAAGTTATTGAATTGATTTAAATAAGGCTGGTTTTTTTAGACCGGCCTTTATTTGTTTTAAGTATGCACACAATGGAGACAAAGTTCATTTTCATTACCGGTGGAGTGGTTTCATCGCTCGGAAAAGGTATTATCGCCGCATCGCTTGCCAAACTGCTCAAGGCAAGAGGTCTGAGAGTTACAATCCAGAAATTTGATCCTTACATCAACATTGACCCGGGAACCCTGAATCCGTATGAACATGGAGAGTGCTACGTAACCGAGGATGGCGCCGAGACTGACCTGGACCTTGGCCATTACGAGCGTTTTCTGGGTGTGTATACATCAAAAGCCAATAACGTCACTACAGGAAAGATATACAATACCGTGATAACCAAGGAGCGTGAGGGAGCATATCTGGGCAAGACTGTCCAGATTGTACCTCACATTACCGATGAGATCAAGCGCCGCATGCTGCTGCTGGGTCAGACCGGAGAGTTTGATGTGGTGCTTACCGAGATAGGAGGTACGGTGGGTGACATGGAGTCACTTCCGTTCATTGAGGCTGTACGCCAGCTGCAGTGGGAACTGCCCGAGGGTTCATGCATGTCAATACACCTTACGCTGGTGCCTTACCTCAGTGCAGCCAAGGAGCTCAAGACCAAGCCTACACAGCACTCAGTACAGATGCTGCAGCAGGCAGGTGTCCAGCCCGATGTGATTATCTGCCGCACCGAGCACCCGCTGTCAGATGAGTTGCGCCGTAAGGTCGCTCTGTTCTGCAACGTAAAGCCAGGTCATGTTATCCAGAGTCTTGATGCCTGGAGCATCTATCAGGTACCCCTGAACATGCATCAGGAGCATCTGGATGAGCTTGTGGTACGCAAACTGGGAATTGAGAACTTCAACCAGCCTGAGTTGTCGGGCCTGAAGGAGTTCCTGGAGCGTCTCAAGAATCCTAAGAGTGAGGTTGACATTGCGCTGGTAGGTAAGTATGTATCGCTTCAGGATGCATACAAATCCATACTTGAGGCTCTTGTGCATGCCGGAGCCGCAAACTCATGCAAGGTACATATCCATTCCGTAAACAGCGAGGAGGTGACGGCCGCCAATGTGGCAGAAAAGCTCCAGGGCATGAAGGGAATCCTGGTCGCTCCCGGATTCGGGTCACGTGGCCTTGAGGGTAAGATAGAGGCGGTAAGATATGCACGTGAGAACAAGATTCCGTTCCTGGGTATCTGCCTGGGCATGCAGATGTGCGTGGTGGAGTTTGCCCGCAACGTACTGGGATTCAAGGATGCTGACTCGACCGAGGTCAATCCCGATACCAAACATCCTGTCATAGATATGATGGAGGACCAGAAGAAAACCACCATGAAGGGCGGAACCATGCGTCTGGGTGCCTACGACTGCGAAATCACCAAGGATACTCTTGCATATAAGATTTACGGCAGTAAACTTATATCCGAGCGTCACCGCCACCGCTACGAGTTCAACGCCAAGTACGCCGAGGACTTCAGGAAGGCCGGCTTAGTAGCGTCGGGTCACAATCCCCAGACCGGCCTGACCGAAATCGTGGAGCTCCCGCAGTCCGTGCACCCCTTCTTTATAGGCTCCCAGTTCCATCCCGAGTACAAGAGTACCCCCGAGAACCCGCATCCACTGTTTAAGAGCTTTGTCAAGGCTGCACTTGAAATGTGAAATTGCAGCTATAATGTCAAATGTGCTTTCATTTTGTAATGATTAATTCATTATCTAATGTTAAAATGAAAGATTTTTACCATTTTTGAGAACAACGTATCAAAATAGTACTTATCTTTGCAGCGTAAATCAGAAACAAACAGAAAGTTTATGTTTATCGGTTTTAAAAATATAACCACTGTTCAGCTGAATAATAACCAGCAGAATAATAATCAGAACCAGAATAATAATCAGGTTCCGATGGTTATACCTTTAGACCAGCAGGTAAGCTAAGCATCGTAGATTAATAAAGAAATCAATATAAAGACTGGTCATTTTTGATCAGTCTTTTTTTTGTTCGATATCAAAAACATTTTTACCAACAACCAAAAATAAAAAGCTATGAAAAAAATTGAAGCAATCATCCGGAAAACCCGGTTTGAAGATGTCAAGGAAGCACTTTTTGAGGCTGACATCAACTGGTTCTCGTACTCTGAGGTACATGCCATAGGCCAGGACCGTCAGGACCGAATCTACCGTGGCGTCATGTACAGTACGGATATTATCTCACGCATTGAGATAACGATCATCTGCCGTGACCAGTTCGTAGAACCCGCAATCAAAGCCATCATGGGTGCTGCCCGTACCGGACAGGTGGGTGATGGACGAATCTTTGTAAGTCCCGTGGATGACACATGGTCAATCCGTACCGGAGAACACGGTGATACAGTGTTGGCCGACAAGAAGTAATAACGATTAAATCATTCAAGTTATGGAAGACATTATCACAACAGTTAGTGAAAGTAGTATTAGCGGACTGGATACAGTCTGGGTATTGTTAGCAGCTATGCTTGTGTTCTTTATGCAGCCCGGATTCGCGCTGGTTGAGGCAGGTTTCACCCGTTCCAAGAACACAGCCAACATATTGATGAAGAACTTTGTTGATTTCATGGTCGGATCATTCCTCTTCTGGATGATAGGATTCGGTCTGATGCACGGAACAAACAATGGATTTATAGGTGGCCTTCACCTTTTTGACTGGGCATTTGTAGGTGACTCAAACGTTCCTGCCGAGTGCACACTCATTTTCCAAACTGTATTCTGCGCCACTGCTGCCACTATAGTATCAGGCGGTATGGCTGAGCGTACCAAGTTCTCCATGTACGTACTTATTTCAATCATTATTTCAGTTGTAATCTATCCTATCGAGGGTCACTGGACCTGGGGTGGCGGCTGGCTCTCAGAGCTTGGTTTCCATGATTTCGCAGGTTCAACCGTTGTTCACTCTTGCGGTGGCGTGATTGCTCTTGCAGGTGCTATGGTACTTGGTCCCCGTATCGGTAAGTATTCCAAGACCGGCGAATCCCGCGCTATCCCCGGTCACAACCTGACATTCGGCGCTCTGGGCGTATTCATCCTCTGGTTCGGATGGTTCGGTTTCAACCCCGGTTCACAGCTGGCTGCCGAAGGTTCTGAGAACGCTATCGCAATCTCTCATGTAATGTGCACAACCAACATGGCTGCCGCTACAGGCGGACTTGCAGCACTGTTCCTTACATGGCTGGTATTCGGCAAACCTTCACTCTCACTGGTATGCAACGGTATCCTGGCAGGTCTGGTAGGTATCACAGCAGGTTGCGACCTTGTATCAATAGGTGGTGCAGCAATCATCGGTGCCGTTTGCGGTGTTGCAATGGTTGGTTCTGTAGCCCTGATCGATAAGGTCTGCAAGATTGATGATCCCGTAGGTGCTGTATCAGTTCACGGAGTTTGCGGTATCCTTGGTACTCTCATGACCGGTATGTTTGCAGTTGACGGTGGCCTGTTCTACGGCGGCGGCTGGCATTTCCTGGGCGTTGAGGCTCTTGGTTCACTGGTAACCTGCGCATGGTCATTCGGTCTTGGTCTGCTCACATTCGTTATCCTCAAGAAGGTTCACGGTATCCGCGTTGAGGCTCGCGTTGAGGAGGAGGGACTTGATATCTATGAGCACGGAGAAACCGCTTACAACGTTTAATCAATAGAGAGAAACAGAGAAAAACACAACGGAATTGAGGGTTGAGAATGGGAAGGTATGGAATTTGATTCGTAATTATTAAAACATCTATCTGAATGTTGAAACTGCACATGTTATGTGTCCTGCATTTCAATTCCCAACCCTCAATCTTCCATTATTAACAACCTTACAAATTATAGTATTATGAAAAAGATTTTATCAGTAGTAGCATTAGTGATGACAGTAGTGGCACCTGTAAGTGCCGAAGTTGAAACAACCATAGGAGCCGATGTAGTCAGCAGTTACATATGGCGTGGCACCGATTGCGGAAGCGCAGCCATACAGCCCTCTCTCTCACTGGAATGCAGTGGTCTTGGACTCTCATTCTGGGGTAGTTACGGACTTGTTGATCCCGCTGATACAAAGGAGTTTGACATCACACTCAGTTATGGTATAGGAGGTTTTAGTGCAGGAATCACAGACTATTGGTTCAGCACCGGCAGCGAGCCCCTGGGACGCTATCTGAAATATGAAAGCGGAGCCTCAAACCATACGTTTGAAGGATACCTGGGATATGACCTTGATTTCCTGTCGCTGGGTGTCTACACCAACTTCTACAACGATGATGACTACAGCACATATGTTGAGCTCTCAGCTCCGTTCAGCGCATTCGGTGCTGACTGGACAGCTACTGCAGGATTCGTTCCCATGGAGAGTGAACTGTATGGAACCGGCGGCTTTGCAGTTACAAACCTTACATTGAGTGCATCAAAGGAGTTGGAGATAACTGATAAGTTCAGCCTCCCCATATCGGCCGGTATCACAGTCAATCCCTGCTCTGAGATGGCTTACATGGTATTAGGAATCTCATTCTGATTTGTTCATTTTTTGAGTGACCCGAAAGGGACAGTCCCCCTGTGCCATGTGAGATGGCACAGAGGGACTGTCCCTTTCTGCTTATTGCAGTTTTTTCATTTTTTGGAGAGCAAAGGTTATTTTTTTTACCTTTGTGCCATTCACAGCTTACTAACAAAAAATTATGAGAAAACTTACAGGAGCGCTGCTTATGGCAGCCATGCTGGTTCCTGCATGGAGCGCAGCACAGAAATGGGAGGGTCTGGCCGAAACACCCCAGATGGGATGGAACAGCTGGAACAAGTTCGGACAGAACATCAGTGAGAAACTTATCCGTGAGCAGGCCGATGCCATGGTGGCCGAAGGTCTGGTTGATGCCGGATACATCTATCTGAATATGGATGACTGCTGGCATGGCGAGCGCGATGCCGACGGATTCGTTCAGCCCGATCCCAAGACATTCCCCTCAGGCATTGAGGCTCTGGCCGATTACGTTCACTCCAAAGGCATGAAACTTGGAATCTATTCCGATGCCGGACGCAAGACCTGCGCAGGCCGTACCGGTAGTTTCGGTCATGAGTATCAGGATGCCCTGCAGTATGCACGTTGGGGAATTGACTACCTCAAGTATGACTGGTGCTCAACTGAGAATATCAACCCGCGCGGCGCATACACCCTGATGCGTGACGCTCTGCGTGCCGCCGGCCGTCCCATACTGTTCAGCATGTGCGAGTGGGGTACCAACAAACCCTGGGAATGGGCTGAGAATGTAGGCCACTCATGGCGTACCACCGGCGATATCACCGCCCGTTTTGCAGGTAATCCCCGTCAGCGCGGCTGGGGTCAGACAGTCCTGAGCATCATTGACCAGAACGCCCCCCTGCGTAAGTATGCAGGTCCGGGCCACTGGAATGATCCCGATATGCTTGAGGTTGGCAACGGCATGAGCGTCAACGAGGATCGCGCCCATTTTAGCATGTGGTGCATGATGGCCGCTCCGCTCATTCTGGGTAATGACCTCTCCAAGATGACCGATGAGACCCGCGCCATCATCCTGAACAAGAAGGTAATTGCCATTGACCAGGACAAGCTGGGAGTTCAGGGACTGCGTTTCAAGACTGAGAATGACATTGAGTACTGGTTCAAGCCTCTGGAGGGCGGCGACTGGGCTTTCTGCCTGCTTAACCGTGGCACGGAGCCCGTGGAGTGCAATATCAACTGGCAGGACCTGAACCTGACCGATGATGAGGTCAGCCACCTCTCCACATCATTCGATGCCATAACCTATAATATAGAGAACCTGTGGGAGTTCAATGCCAAGAAGGCCAAGGTGGGTACCACCAAGAAGGCCCTCAAGGTTACCGTTCCGGGTCATGACGTGGCTATGTACCGTCTTACACCCAAGAAGTAACGGAGTTACATACCAATAGAAAAAGCTCCGGGCGGTCATCCGTCCGGAGCTTTTATGTTATCACTGAAGGTTTATATCGGCTATATCTACCAGATTGTTCATTATGGCGTAGATGGTGAGTCCTGCCGGTGAGTGAATCTGGAGTTTGGCGGTGATGTTGCGGCGGTGAGTGGTTACTGTGTGGATTGACAGGAACAGCTTATCGGCAATCTCCTTGTTGGACATGCCGCGGGCAACACACTTTATTATGTCTTTCTCACGGTCACTGAGTATGGCCATGGATCCGGCGCTGTACTCGGGTGCCTTATTCTGGACAGGTTCAGTACCTGTAAGTACAGTCTCCTCAAGTTTCATTACTGCCGGCACGAACAGGCGTTCCTCTATCTCGCTGTGTGATATCAGGTCATTCTCACAGTTTATGATATCATACAGAGCTGAGTTGAGTTGGTCATTGTTGGGCTGGCGGTAGTGACGTATCACAATATCCTTGAGCTCCTTAAGTTTCTGTGAACCGTTGTCATGGGCTACGGAGTACTTGGCTATGTTGAACCTGCCTGTGGGCTGTCCGTGAAGCAGTTTCTCCACATATGTGAATATCACATCATTCTCATGTTTCATGTGGTTCTGGACCTCGACGGTGTAGTCATCATAGAATTTGAGTATCAGGAACGCCACATCGTTCACGTCATTGCAGTTCAGCGCCTCAATCAGTTTGCGGCGTATGCCGGGTAGTATGAATTCACTGAAATAGGTATGGGCACGTTTAAGGTAGTCCATAAGTGCCGGCAGCGATACGCTGTAACCGGTATAGTTCTTTCCTGCTATCAGGTTGGCTACGGCCAGAAAGGTAGGGCAGTCAACATTATTCTCACGGCATACATCGGCTATCGTGCTGTCGCCGAATCCAAAATGTATGCCAAATCGGCTCAATACCAGAAGAATCAGGTTGTTGTCATCAATCAGATCCCTCATCTTATCCTGAAGCGTGTATTCAGTTTTCATAACTACTAATGAGTATCCGACTGCAAAAGTACAAGTTTTGGATATATGTACTCATACCTAAAAGTGGGTATTGACGTAGGGTATGGTTTTCACCATTAGTGAGTATTGTGGCCGTAATGGCTTATTGAGACCTTTGCAGCGTCTTAAAACATGATTTGAAATGAACAGAACACTGGCCGCAATGGTCATGTCAGTAATACCCTTTTCCATATCATCCGCCCAGGGTCTGAGTATAGGCGGATACGGTGAGGTGGCCATGAGCCGAAACTACTACAGTGATAATGTATACCGCTATTCCAATCCCACTAAATATAAGGATGATCCAAGTCACGGACGGTTTGACGTCCCTCATGCAGTGATATACCTGGGCTATGATTTCGGTCACGGCTGGAGTATGCAGACCGAGATAGAGTTTGAGCATACAGGTACCGGCAGTGCTGTGGAGAAGGAGTTTACCGAGGCCGGCGAGTGGGAGTCCGAGATAGAGAAGGGTGGTGAGGTGGCCCTGGAGCAGTTCTGGCTCCAGAAATCATTCAAACAGTGGCTCAACCTGCGTGTGGGTCATTTTGTGGTTCCGGTAGGCGCGCTCAACAATGCCCATGAGCCCCTGAATTTCTTTACCGTATACCGTCCTGAGGGTGAATTCACAATATTGCCCTCTACATGGCATGATACAGGTATAAGCCTGTGGGGCGATGCCGGCAGCTGGAGTTATGAACTGCAGATGATTGCCGGTCTGGATGCGTTCATGTTTAACCGCGACAACTTCATCAAATATGGTGCGGCATCACCTTATGAGTTCAAGGTGGCCAACAATTACGGATTTGCAGCCAGGATAGACAACCGTTCCATAAGGAATCTGCGCCTGAGCGTTAGCGGATATTACGGAAACAGCATGCACAACTCCTTCCCCAACGACCTTAAGGATACCCGTTACAAGGATGTAAAGGGCAGTACCTGGGTAGGTAGCTTTGATTTCAGCTATAAAGGTGAGAACCTGATTGTACGCGGCAATTTTGATTACGGACATGTGGATGATGCGGTTACCATCAGCACGATAAAGCGTAACATGACATCCAACAACGCACCGTACAAGAAGACACCGGTAGGCAAATCCGCAATCACCTACGGTGCCGAGGCCGGATATGACATTCTGGGCCATGCGGACCGTATTCAGGATAAACTCTATCTGTTTGGCCGATATGAATACTATGATCCGTACATGCCGGCAGCAGACCAGCAGGATTACACATATACTGACGTACACCGTATTGCAGCCGGAATAAACTGGCTCCCGATACCGCAGATTGCAGTCAAGGCCGAGTTCTCGGAGCGTTTCCGTAAGGACCGTTACAACAACGAACCGTCTGTATCCATCGGCATAGCATACATGGGATTTTTCAAATAATAATCATAATGAATAAGAAACTGTTTTTGGGAATGGCAGTAGCGGCGATAGCGCTCACTGCCTGTGATGACGAGAAGAAAAGTGATGACTCCGTTGCTCTGGACAATGACATCAAAGCCGCTGTAGAGCAGTATGTTCCGGGTGTCATCTACAAGACCTACAATGACCTGGCAAGTGAGTCAGAGGAACTTTATGACCTGCTTGCCGCAGCTGCCGAAAAGGGCGTGAATGCAATCAGCCAGGATGAGATTGACGCAATCTGCGATCAGTTCCTTGAGGCACGTCAGTCTTGGGAGGAGTCTGAGGCATTCCTTTTTGGTGCAGCAACCGACTTTGGAATCGATCCGCACATTGATACATGGCCCCTTGATGTAGAGGCTCTTGCAACTGCACTGAGCAATTCTGCACAGGTTGCGGCTCTTGAGGGTGAGGACGGAATAGCATATGCATCGGCCAAACTGGGTGCAGAGCTGCTGGGATTCCACGGTATAGAGTTTATCCTGTTCCGTGACGGCCAGAACCGCACAGTAGAGGCTCTGCGTGGCAATGAGGATGATGAGGCATTCAGCGGTTTGACCGTAACAGGTGAGCAGGAGCTTATCTATGCAACTGCTGTGGCAGGTGACCTGCGTGACAACTGCTACCGACTGATCGTATCATGGAACCCTGATGCACCTGAGGCCTATAAGGAGCGTTGCGAGGAGCTTGAGGTACCGGTTTCAATGACAGGTTCAGACAAGACCTACGGTGAGAATCTGCTTGGAGCTGCAAAAGCCGGAAGCACATACGCTACATGGCAGGAGACTCTTGCGTCAATTCTTGTTGCCGGCTGCTCAAATATCTGCAATGAGGTTGCCAACGTCAAGATGGGTAATGCACACAGCGGTGAGGATGTCAACTACATTGAGTCTCCTTACAGCAAGAAGTCATTCCAGGATTTCATTGACAATATACTCAGTATCCAGTATTCACTCTATGGCAAGGCAAATGTCGATGCTCCTGTAAGCAATTCAATCATCAATGTACTCAAGAACCACAATTATGATGGCCTAGAGACTCTAAAGGAGAAACTGAACGCATCAGTATCTGCTCTCAAGGCATGCCGGCAGAAGGGTGCTTTTGTAGATATCTACACCGATAAGTCCGTTCAGGATGCCATGGACGTGATCAATGAACTTGATGAGGAACTGAACAAGGCAGCAGAGTGGATTGTAAAACAGTAAACTGATATGCAAATAAAAGGATTATGTACAGCCCTTATAGGGTTGGCCGTTGCCGTCGGATGCACCGACGGCAATAGCGGTATTAAGGAGAGTGTCAATACCCGTGAGCCCGATGCCAAGTATGTGGGCCAGGCAGTAGGCAATTTCAGTGCCAGTGAGTGGTATCCCGGCGGTGAACTGGGAACAACCACTAATGTAACTGCAGGATGCTATGAGGATGAGACTCCATCGGTAGTCAATCAGGGGCTAATGACCGCATTCAATATGGGTGAGGCTGCGTTTGAACGTAAGTACACTACATCGACAGCACCGTTCAAGGGCTTGGGTCCTGCCTATGTACGCTCATCATGTCTGGACTGCCATCCGGGTTACGGACACGGTAAACGTCAGGCCCAGTATCGTGCCGAGTTCGGAAACGGTTATCTGCTGGTCATCTACCATCCTGTGGACGGACAGAACAGTGATGACGGTCCGTATGTAAGTGAAGTAACAGGTATGCCACAGACAAAAGCCACATATCCGTTCCTGCCTCCCATTGATGAGGAGCAGATTGAGATACAGTGGCTGCCTGTGACTGCGATGGAGAGCGGCCTGCCCATGAAGTTCCCTGACGGTGAGGAGTACAGCCTTATCTATCCGGAACTGACCATTCCTGAGAGTGCTTTCAATACCAGCCCTACGCCGTATGAGAGCGGTCCTGTAGCATTCCGTCTGGAATCCACCATAGGTATCATAGGCTCCGGCCTTCTGGATGCCATACCGCAGGACAGTATTCGTGAGCAGTACCGCAAGGAGGCTCAGCATGCCGATCTCAATCCCGCTTTCTGGGATAAGGAAGCCAATGACTTTGCATCCACAGCATGGTACAGCCTGGCCGACGGACAGTTTGCCGACGGCACACCTGCTCCTGCAGGCACCAAGCTGCTCAAGCGTTTCACATATGCCATGACCCGTGCATCACTGCAGGATGGAGCCGGCGCCAACGCCATCTGGAACATCACCAATGTGAGCCGCAGCGACCGCCCCAAGCTCTATACAACCGCAGCATGGGCCAAGGCCATGTCCGAGAACGCACAGGTTGTAGCCGCCATAAAGGCCGATCCCAAGTCTCCATATTATGCCGATGGTACCGATGAGGGCATCAAGGAGGCTATTCTGAATCTGCTGGATCCTGCAACCAACCAGTTTGACAACCCCTGGCACAACTTTACCCCTGAGATGAGTGATGACCAGTACTACAACTTCATGGTATGGCACCGCGGTCTCTCAATTCCCCGTGCACGTAACCTGAACCGTAAGGAGGTTCAGAAAGGTAAGGAGGTGTTCAACCGCATAGGTTGCGCCAGCTGTCACCGTGCATCATGGAAGACCAAGGAGGACAATTACTGGAAACCGGCCGTTTATGCCGATAAGGAACTGCCTCAGTATCAGGAGCAGACCATTTATCCCTATACAGATATGATACAGCACCGCCTGTACATGAAGAACGGCATACATGGCAGCTGGTGCCGCACGACCCCGTTGTGGGGACGCGGTCTGTCACGTGAGAATACCGGTGCCGAGGACCGCCTGCATGACAATCGCGCACGTAACGTGATAGAGGCTATTATGTGGCACGGTTACAGCAGGGAAAGTGATGCATACTGGTGCACCGAGAAATTCTACAATCTGTCAAAAGAGGAGCGTGATGCGGTTGTTGAATTCATCAATTCTATTTAATTTAGCAGTGTGAAAACAGACAGGATAATTAAATACACAGCAATAGGTTCAGCGGCAGCCGTCATACTGATGATGGCGGCCGCTACCGTTGTTGAGAAACTGTACGGAACAGAGAGGGCGCTGAGCGGGTTCTATCACAGCCCCGTTTTTATTGCACTGTGGGCAGTGGCTGCGGTTGCCGGACTATGGCTTATGATAAGGCGAGGCACCATACGCAAACCTGCCACATTTCTGCTTCACATATCATTCATGCTGATTCTGGCAGGTGCCCTGATAACTATGCTCACAGGCAGTATGGGTATGATTCATCTGCGTCAGGGTTTTGTTAATGCCAAATGGTCCACAGATGAGGGTATGCGCCGTGAGTTGCCGTTTACCCTGAAACTTGAGGAATTCAGTATTGATTATTATCCCGGATCAGAGGATCCGTCGGATTACAGGAGTAGAGTGGTAGTCATTGACAGCCGTACGGATAAAGAGACAGAATATGTCATATCCATGAACCATATCCTGAAATATGACGGATACAGGTTCTATCAGTCCGATTATGATGAGGACCTGCACGGCAGTATACTCTCCGTGAGTCATGATCCGTGGGGAGTTGGGGTTACCTACACCGGATATCTGATACTGTTAATTTCACTGGCTGGTTTCTTTTTCCAGAAGAACTCCGGTTTCAGGAACGCATTGAAACGTCTTAAGAACCATGGAAACACTTTATAACACCATCTGCCGTCCCATGGTGCCGTTCATGGCATCCATTACGCTGGGAATAGTTCTCTTTATAATAAGCGGACTGCTTCTGTCACGCGGACGCGGTTTCTCCAAGCCTGTAAGAGTGCTGATGCAGGTGCTTACCATTCTGCTGTTCTGCTATCTTACTCTGGTGCTGGGACTTAGCTGGTATATTTATGGTCATGCACCTCTGGTGGGTACTTACTCCGTGATGATGCTCATGGCATGGCTTACTACAATTGCCATGACCGCATTACGCAGAAGCCTGCCCATAATACAGCCCATGGGATTCATCCTGGCAGGATTTACCATGCTGGTGGCATCGCTCTCCATTGCCGATCCCGATTCCGGAAACCTGGCTCCGGTGCTCAATTCACCCTTGCTAGGTGTTCATGTGCTATGTATGATGGTTTCATACACCCTGTTCGGACTGGTGGCACTGATAGGAATTATGGGACTTATCCAAAAGGGTGATGATGCGCGTGCAATGTTGCGTGACGTAAGCCTTACCATATTGTATCCTGCCGTATTCATTCTTACCACAGGTACGTTCATAGGTGCTGTTTGGGCTAATATATCATGGGGAAGCTACTGGTCATGGGATCCCAAGGAGACCTGGGCCCTGATAACCATGCTTGTCTACTCTGCAATGCTGCACGGTGGCGTGATGTCACGCTTTAACCGCCCCAGGTTCTTTCACATTTATGCGATACTGGCATTCCTGACGGTCCTGATTACCTACTTTGGGGTGAACCTCCTGCTGGGCGGAATGCACTCTTACGCTTAAGTCAGATGATGTTGAAATGACGTAGCGCATTCAGGATTCCGTCTTCATCCACGGAGTCCGTAATGTAGTCTGCATGCTGTTTGAGCTCATCGGTGGCATTTGCCATGGCTATGCCTATGCCCGCCTGCACTATCATGGAGAGGTCATTTCCGCCATCGCCAAATGCAATGGTACGGCTGGGGTCAAAACCGCGGTGACTGGCCATTGCCATGATTCCCTTGCCTTTATCGGCACTGCTTGACGTTATGTCGGTGAATTCAGGGTGCCATCGGCCCGATACGCAATGGGGCATCCGGCCCAGAAGGTCCGGCTCATAGGAGGCCGGAAAGAAGGGGGTAAGCTGCAGGATATCACCCTTGAGCACATCTTCCAGAGGTGAGGCCTTGTCCAGTTCATTCACGTTCAGATACTGGCGGAATATACGGTCAACATCGCCTGTGGGGTCCAGTACGGCCACTTTTTTGCTGCCGACCACAATAAGGCTGTATCCATTGCGCTTGGAGTCATCGACACATGTAAGTACATCCTCTTTGCAAATTGGCTGATAGCAGGCTATCTCATCACCCACGTAGCATAATGCGCCGTTTGTGGTGATGTATCCGTCTATCAGATGCTCAATGGCTCCAAGGTTGGTGATAATGAGCGGCGGGCGTCCCGTAGCGATATAAACCTCTGATCCGTTGGCTTTTGCCTGTGTCAGTGCTTTGACGGTTGACTCAGGAATCTCATGAGTCCTGAAACTTACAAGAGTTCCGTCTATATCAAAGAACAGTGCGTATTTCTGTATTGTGCCTGTCTGTCTGTTTTCCATTTCTGCGTGAGTGGCATCGTTTATTTTATGCGGTCTATGAATGCTTGGCGGTAAGATTCTCCGATAGGTATGATCGTATCATTCCCTATGAATACCTGCGTACGGTTGTTGCCCGATATGCGGTTCATGTTCACTATGTATGACTTGTGCACGCGCATGAAACGGTCATCGGGCAGCTGTTCCATAAGGCGTTTCATGCTCAGGTGAATGATGAGCGGGGTGGATGAACCGGTATGGAAGATCTTGAGGTACTCGGCCATACCTTCTACGTACAGGATGTCATCGGGCCTGATACGAACCTGTTTGTAATCTGTCTTGAACAGCAGTTCACTGTCGGCTTTCTGCGCATTGCCGGCAGCACGGTTCAACTCATCAATCCTGTCCTGCTTGCGCTGGTTCAACATGCTCAGTTCCCTGTTCTTCCTCTCTGTCTTTAGGTTGCGGATAAAGTACATGATACCCCAGAGAACTCCGATTACCAATAGGGATATAAGCAGTTTCATGGTTTCCGGACGCAGGGGTCTGGGTCCGTCCTTTGGCATCTGGTCGGGACGCATTCCATCCATAGGGGGGCGGTTGCCGTCCATAGGCGGGCGCATATCCTGACGGGGCGGAGCCATTCCGTCCATTGGCTGTAACGGTGGCATGGAGCCCTCCTGCATCATAGGGGGCGGTCCCTGGAACATACCGGGACCGAATGGTCTTGAATCATGGGGATTTGCTGTCCGGAAGTAGTAGATTCCTGCTACGACCAGTGCCGCAACGATAAAAGGTATATGTATGAGATGTCTTCTCTTAATTATTCCCATAGACGCGAAGATACTTTTTTTTGCGGTCACATAAAGCCGGTTTGTTGAAGAAAATGGGGCGTTTGTTGAATTTGTTTGACAGAATAGTCCGCTCAGGATATCTTAGCGTCAAAACAAAAGTCAATTTGAAATATGAAAAAGGTTTTTTATCTGCTTGCGTTACAGCTGATCAATTGTACGGGTTGTACTCCCGACAGTCTGAGCAATACTTTTGACATGACTGATCCGTCCGGCAGTAATGCAACCTATAATACAGACACAACAACCGTAGCCCCCAGGATTGATGATTCACGCTGGGCCGATGACAGCATATCGGGAACGGTGTTTGACCGTACTGTAAGGATGCCGTTGTCATATCGGGTGGAACAATAGGCGTTAATGTATCGGCAGATATGAAGAAAGGTATCACATCGGACTCTCTGGTATACGTGACAGGAGGTGCTACAGCTATAAACATAAGTGGTGCGGCCGCATATGATGATGAGGATGCGGAGTACAAAGGAACATCGGGCATCAAGGCTGACTATCTGTTCTATATAACCGGTGGTACTGTTGATGTGGTAAACTACGGTACCGGCGGCAAGGGAATAAGCGGTGGTGCAACAGGATGCTTCCTGGGCGGTACGGTGCGCGTCACTACAACGGGTTCCAATTACGGACAGTCATCATCCAACCCCTGGGACCGAAGCTCATCAAACAGCGTATCGGCCAAGAGTATCAAGTTTGACGGCAACCTGTTTTTCCAGGGTGGATGGGTTACAGTTAACTGTGAAGCGCATGAGGGCATAGAATCCAAAGGAAACATTGTGGTGAACGGTGGTGTGGTATACAGCTACTCGGCTGCCGATGATGCCATCAATTCTGCCGGTACTTTCACTATAAACGGCGGAAAGATTTGCGGCTACGCGGTCCGTAATGACGGTCTTGATGCAAACGGTAACTTCTACATAAACGGCGGTCTGATATATGCCATAGGCTCAAGTGTTCCGGAACTGGCCATAGATGCCAATACCGAGGGCGGCTGCCGGCTGTATGTAAATGGCGGCACCATAATCGCAATAGGAGGTCTGGAGTCTGGAGCAAGTCTTACTCAGAGTTGCTATTCGGCATCATCATGGAACAGGAACACCTGGTACTCCATGACAGTGGGAAGTGAGGTACTTGCGTTCAGGACACCCTCCAGTGGCGGAACTACTCTGGTTGTATCGGGAGCATCACAGCCTGCTCTCAAGAGCGGAGTTACGGCAACTGACGGTACCGGCTGGTTTGAGGGAATACTCACAACAGGCGCTACGGTAAGCGGCGGCACAGATGTTACACTGTCATCATACAGCAGTGGCGGCGGCTTTGGCCCCGGCGGCTTTGGCGGCGGCGGATTCGGTCCAGGCGGAGGCAGACCCGGAGGCTGGTAAGCACTATCAGATTCTTTTTTTTGTATTTTTGTACACATATGGTTGTATCATAGCCATAAAGTGTATGAAACTTGATTTCCATAAATTGACAGCGTCAGACCGCGAAGAGATACAGGCGGTAAGCCTGCAGGCCGGACGTCGCAACTGCAACTTCACCTTTGCCAATCTTTTGGGTTGGCAATCGTGGTTTGGTACCGAGGTCTGTGTGCTTAAGGATGCTGTGGTGCTGCGTTTCAACCTTGAAGGAGAACGTGCATACATGTTATGCATGCAGGGCGTCCCTCCATGTGAGCTTCTCCGGGTATTATGTGATGACTGTTGCCATAAACTTATACTGCTTGGACTGGAGGATGATGTGGCCCTGCAGTTGCAGCAGAACGCCTGCCATGAAGGTGTTATCATCAACGTGGAGTCTATGCGTGACCAATATGATTACATCTATAAGCGTAAGGATCTGGCATCGTTACAAGGTGGTAAACTCAAGGCCAAGCGTAATCATGTAAACCGCTTCAATCTCTTGTATCCGGACTTTGAGTATCGGCCCCTGACACCTGACCTGTTTGATGAATGTCGTAAGGTTGTTGCTTTATGGCAGGATGAGAAAGAGCATGAGAACCCTTCATACGGCGATACGTTGCAGGCTGAGCATGACGTGATGGAGACCATATTTGCCCATTGGGACGAACTGGGCATGCTGGGCGGCAGCATCTATGTGGATGGCCGGATGGTGGCGTTCACGTATGGAGCAGCCGTGACAAATGACACGTTTGACGTTTGTATGGAGAAGGCTGACCGCAATGTTGAAGGTGCTTTCAGCATCATAAACCAGCAGTTCTGCGCCCATCTGCCTGAGCAGTTCACCTATGTGAACCGTGAGGAGGATATGGGGCTAGAGGGGCTGCGCAAGGCAAAACTGTCATATCATCCGGAGATACTGCTTACATATAATGTAGTAACCCTGAAATCGTCTTATACGCTGCAAAGGATGACTGAGGCCGATGCCCCGCTAACCGTAGACTGGATGACCCGGCAGTACGGATTTGACCGTAATGAAGTTGAAAGCTGGGTGCGTGACCTGCATTTCAACTGGCCGCTTAGTGTAAAGGTGGTTGATGATAAAGGTGATGTGATAGGGCTGCTAAATATGAGCGATTACCGCATTGAAGAGGAGACCGCTCAGATCGTGAAGGATGCCCCGGAGCTTCTGGCCAGGCTGAACAACTTGCGTTATACGGCCGTGTTCTCATTCATAGTACGTGAAGACTACCGCGGCACACGCCTCAACTATGACATGCTGATGGAAATCATGCCGGAACTGAAAGCCAACTACGACTTCATCTTCATACCCGTGCTGCACCGCCTCAAGACCCACAGTTACTGGCTGCGCTGGGGTGCGCGTGAATTCTACCGGGACGCGGACTGCGTGTATTACCTGCTGAAAATGTGAAAAAGGGGACAGTCCCCTTTTCCACACAGTCCCTTTCGTGCCAAATTTTTAGTAGTGGTAGCGATTACGGAATGTGACCAAAAGGATGGCTGACATTATCAGTGCCAGGACATCGGCCAGATCTACGGCCAGCCAGACACCATCCAGGCCCAGGAATACAGGCAGTACGAATATGGCGCCCAGTTCAAACACGAGAGTGCGGGTGAATGCAGCAGCAGCTGATACCAAGCCGTTGTTCAAAGCTGTGAAGAATGCCGATACGAACATGTTCAGGCCGCAAATCATGAAGCTGAGCATGTATAGACGTATGGCGTGCGCGGCGAGTGACTTGAGTTGCGGATCATAGCTTACAAATAAGCCGGCCATGAGGTTGCTTAAGACCTCGGACACAATAGTGAGCAGCGTACCTATAACAAAGAGTAGTATCAAGCTCTTGTGAAGCAGATTCTTGAGTTCAGCATTGTTCTGTGCTCCGTAGTTGTAACTGATTACGGGCGATACCGCAAGGTTGAAACCAATGAACGCCGATGCATAGACAAATCCTATATACATCAGTATTGCGTACACAGCCACGCCGTCCTGACCTATAAGGCGCATGAGTTGCAGGTTATAGCACATGCTGACTATGCTTAATGCAATACTGCCCACATATTCAGACAGACCGTTTGTACATACACGGCCGATGACATTCCCGATGGTCTTGGTTCGTACAAACCGTAGATGCGTCTTGTTGCGTTTCTTTGAACTGAAATAGTAAAGCGGATAGAGTCCTCCTACAGCCATTCCGGCGGCGGTTGCAATGGCTGCTCCAACCAGCCCCCAGCCGAACACCACTATGAATAGCGCATCGAGCGCAATGTTTGTGAGACCGCTTATTATGGAGAGTTGAGTACCTATCTGCGGGACCTCGGCTGTCATGTATAATGACTGGAAGGCCATCTGTATCATATATAGCGGCATGACAATCAGTACAATACGGCCGTATGTGACACAGTAGTCAATCATCTGTTCATCGGCCCCAAGTAACAAACAAACAGGCCTGATGAATATCATGAAAAGGATGGTCAGTATGATTCCTATGATGAACAGCGTCTTTATAATCATGGAGAATGTACGGCAGGCGCGTTCCTTGTCTCCCTGGCCCAGAATCATGGCCACCAAGGCGCTACCGCCTGTTCCGAACATGAGGCCAATTGCTCCGGTCATCATTATGGCCGGCCAGATAAGATTGAGAGCTGCAAAAGGCGTTGTTCCGGTAAAGTTTGACACGAACAGTCCGTCGGCGATGCTGTAGGCCGATATGGTCAGCATCATAAGTATGGACGGGAGCGATGAGCGTATCATCCTCCGATATCCCCAGGTTCCTGCCAACTCAATCTTCATGTACCCTTATCTGATTGCGGGCACAAAGGTAATCATAAATCTCAACCCAATGTGAAAAAGGGGACTGTCCCCTTTTCCACATTTTTGTATATTTGCGGTGTATGAAAACAACATTCCTGATTCTATTTGCCGTTGTGCTGGCCGGGCTTGCGTATGAGGTCTGGCATCTATGGCGGCTTACTCCGGCCGGATGGCCCATGAAACTTGCTGTTACGGGCCTGTTTGTGCTGTGGTTTGGCATCATGATGGCCGGATTCCTCTATACGGAGCGTTTCTCTGTCAGGTTTGCCACATTCCTTTATGATGTTGGTAATCCGTGGCTGGTGGCATTCGTGTATCTGCTTATCATATTCCTTTTGGCCGATATCGTATCGGTCTGCAAAATCCTGCCTAAAACATACCTGCATGACAGCGTAATAGGATTTGTAAGTGTAGTGGGGGTGATAGCTGTCCTTATGACAGCGGGATGCATACACTACCATCACAAATACCGTGAGGAACTGACCATTCATACAGACAAACCGCTTGACAAGCCTCTGACTATAGTCCTGGCCAGCGACCTGCATATAGGTTACCATAACCGCAAGGGTGAACTGGGCCGATGGATAGACCTTATGAACGCTGAGAATCCGGACCTGGTGCTCATAGGCGGCGATATTGTGGACCGTAGCGTAAGGACCGTCCTTGAATGCGGTTTTGCCGATGAATTCAAACGGCTCAAGGCACCAATCTTTACCATTCTGGGCAATCATGAGTATTACAGCGATGTTGATGGCTCACGTAGGTTCCTGAGCGATGCCGGAATCACTCTGCTCCGTGATAGCGTTGCAGAATTTGGTAGATTACAGATAATAGGGCGCGATGACCGTACAAACCACAGGCGCAAACCTCTGGGCGCATTGGTTAAGGATACGGATGCATTCACCATCCTGCTGGATCACCAGCCGTATCACCTTGAGGAGGCAGAAAACGCAGGCATAGATTTCCAGTTCAGCGGACACACTCACAGAGGTCAGTTCTGGCCATTATCATGGATTACCGATGCCATGTACGAGAAATCATGGGGACACCACAAACGCGGCAACACCCGCTACTACATCAGCTCAGGCCTGGGCATCTGGGGCCCCAAAATTCGCATCGGTACCCGCTCCGAGTACCTGGTCCTGCACATCACCAATTGACCCATGTGAAAAAGGGGACAGTCCCCTTTTCCACATTTTTGTAATTTTGCGCCGAATTTGTGATGGATTCATGAGATACGGGTCACTAACCAGACTTCTTACAGTTCTTGCATTGCCCATTTTCATTGATACTCTGCTTGTCATGACTTTGGGTGCGGCCGATACTTTCATGCTAAGCCGTTATTCCGATGAGAGCGTGGCGGCTGTGGGACTGGTCAATCAGCTGGTAAATATCGTATTCATCATATTCCAGGTCATTTCGATGGCCACATCCATTCTCTGCTCGCAGTATGTGGGGGCGGGACAGCGCGACCGTGTGCTGCAGGTGATGGGCATATCGGTCCTGTTCAATTTCCTTATCGGTATGGCGTTCAGCGTGTTCCTGTACGGTCGGGCATCGGCCCTTTTGGGAATGATGGGGGCCCGTGAGGAACTGTTTGCGCAGGGATTCCCGTATATGCGGATTGTGGGCGCGTTCGCTTTCTTCCAGGCTGTATCGCTGTCGGCTGCAGCAGCATTGAGGAGTGTTGACAAGGCGCATTATCCCATGTTCGTATCGGGTCTGATCAATGTCATAAACATACTGGGCAACTACGCCCTCATATTCGGTAAGTTCGGACTACCGGCAATGGGTGTCCGGGGTGCGGCAATATCTACGGTTATCTGTCGTGCGCTTTCATCGGCCCTGCTGCTGTACCTGCTTTACCGCAAGTATATCGGACACCTTCCAAAGGGACTGTTCCGGCCGTTCCCGTGGCAGGAGGCCGGCAAACTCTTCAAGGTGGGCATTCCGTCGGCCGGCGAGCAGATGTCTTACAGCCTCTCAATGGTGGTTGTGACCTATTTTATCAACTTTCTGGGTAACGATGAACTGGCCACACGCACGTACGGACAGACCATAACCACCTTTGTGTTCCTGTTCTCACTGGCTGCGGCACAGGGTGGGGCTATTGTTATAGGGCACCTGACAGGCATGAAAAAGTATAACGCCGCGTTTGCCCTGGGCAGGCGTGTTCTGCGCATTTCGGTTGCAGTCACATTCGTGTTGTCATTTACCACGGCCTGTTTTGGCCATACCATATTCTCCATGCTGACCGATAACGAGCACATTATACGCATGGGAACCATCGTGCTCTGGATAGATATAATGGTTGAGGTGGGTCGTGCCATTAACTTCTTCGGGGTGAACTCACTCCGTGCGGCCGGCGACATTTATTATCCTGTTACGGTTGGCATGATAGTGTGCTGGACTGTTGCCGTGGGCGGCAGCTGGGTGCTGGGCATCGGCCTACATGGAGGCCTTATTGCCCTATGGTGCGCCCTGATCCTGGACGAGAACATACGCGGACTGATCTTTATCCGCCGATGGAAATCCCGCCGCTGGACCACCAAAAGCCTGGTTTGACGCTATAGTTATCTTACCGGTTTGATGGCTTTTCTCTTAATTGTTGGTTAGTCATGTCTGTAAGGTTAGTAATTATAAACGTTGAACCATGATTATCCCAAAGGTATGAAAAAACAGAATACCTTTGTGCATCAAACAATACCAACATGCAGATAATCCGCGCAACCAGAACTCCCCAACAGGCGGGAGCGTACTACGTCCGAATCCAGGCCATGGCCCGCAAGCACAAGATAACCCTTGATGCCGAGTTTGACGAACACGACACGCCTCAGACCAAATACATAGTCATTGTTGATGACTACCTGCCCATAGCAACCTGCCGTCTGTACGCCATAGACGAGAGCCATATAAATCTGGGCCGGGTAGTGGTCCTGCCCGAATATCGCGGCCAGGGACTGGGACGTCAGGTGGTTGAGGAGGCCGAAAACTGGGCCCGCGAACTGGGCTTCAAAACCGCAGTCCTGGATAGCCGCGACAATAAAGTGGGCTTTTATGAGAAACTGGGCTACACCAAAGACTGCTGCTGCCCCGTAATCAAAGGGGACACCTTCTGCTGTGTCCGCATGACCAAGAAAATTTGAGGTGACATGACGCAAAGGGGTCGTTTCTTTTAGTCGCTTCGCTTGGTAAAAGCGTCCCTTTGGGCCGAGCGCTCTTTGCGTCACTTTTGGGGATGGCGGATAAGGTTGACCGATGCTATATCGGGGAGGGGTTCCCTTTTTACCCAGTGGCTGCTTACTCTGCAAATCTCCTGCCCGCAACCATTGATGATTCTGCCTACGAATGTTTGTGGGGCATCGGCAGGATGTGTCTGGCAAACAAGTTCATCGCCCATACGGGACTCATGGATAAAGCGGATGTTAAGCGAGTCGGGCCTGTAGGCTTCAAGGAATGACGGCTCAAAGCAGGCCAGAGCCAGCTGGACATATCTGCGATTGGTGGTGTGCCCGTTGAAATCCAGATCGATAAGGTTTACCGAATGCTGCAGTGTGTTTATCGGCTCATTCTGAAATTTTATGACAGCGCGTTTCTTGTGTGGTCCGGTTGCGAGCTCAGGGATGAGTTCGGTATTGGGAATAAGGCCTTCACATGACAGCAGTTTCCTTTCGGACATGGAAATGACTGACCAGCAGCTGTTGCCTCGAGCTGCCAGAACGCCGGAATGCACCTCTTTCATTGTAAATTCCATCCAGATGCGGAGTGATGACATCTCGCTTACCCATACCTGGACCTCAATGTCCTCGGTCCACATGGTGGGCGGTGCGGGCATTTCAAGGTTTATTTCCGATATCACCCACGTGCGGTCCTGTTTCTGCAGGTCAAAAGCCGCCAGCCCCAGAGTGGTGAGATATCGGGCTATGGTATTCTCATGGAATGTAAGGATTCCGTCAACAGTAAGGCGGTATAGGCCATCCATCTGGGCCGATGTGATCTGATATGTCGTGCTGTATTTCATTTGTCTCAAACAATCTGAAACGATGCGCGAATTTATCAATTTTTTTGCCAAAGTGTCACACAACATCCCCGCTCACAGCGCTCGTGGGGCCGCTCACTGTGTTACACACCCTCATTTCGGGGCTATGTCCCACACTCACCGCAGCGAGAATACGCTCTAACGCGGGTAGGTGTGGGACACTTTGGCGAAAAACCTTACCTTTGCAGCATACTGAAATATTGTACTAACATGAAAGTACTGATGATAAACGGCAGCCCCCGTCAAAAGGGCAATACGAACGTGGCGCTTACGGAGATTGCGCGTACTCTTGAGTCCGATGGCATTGAAAGTGAGATTGTCTGGATTGGAAACAAACCGGTAAGAGGCTGTATCGCCTGTGGCAAATGCCGGGAGTTGTCTGGTGCCTGCGCATTCAACGATGATATATGCAATGTCATCGGCGCCAAGTTCAGTGAGGCCGATGCCCTCATCGTGGGATCACCGGTCTATTACGGACAGCCCAACGGCGCTCTGCTGGCTGCTTAAGGCCACCGGCGGCAAACCTGCGCCCGGACGCGGCGATGAACCCTGGACTCCCATGCACTTTGTCAGATAAAACGCCGCAAAGGGGTCGTTTCCCTTTGCGTCATTTGTTAAAAAAACGACGCATTGTTAAACGACCCTAATGCGTCGTTTTTGCCAATTTAATTATATCTCTGGGGCCGATGGCGAATTTGGGGTAGCCGTTGCGTGAGCAGGCAATCATAGAGAGTGCAACTTCAGTCATGCTGTTGCCGCCACCAAGAAGACTATCCGGTGGCTCCTGTCAGAATGATCTTCATATTTATCTTATTTACAATTAATTATTATACGGCGGTATGCGGTAAGGTTGAACGGACCGTTGTCGTGAATCTCGCAGACCAGATGGTAGGTTTTGCCGCTGGAATTATCGGGTAGGGTAACGGTGATCCTGGCCGATGCGGGGTCGCTGATAAGGGGATAGACGGTCTCATCCGGGAATTCCTGGAACCACCAATTGAATGAGAGCCTGTCACGGTCCGGGTCAAAGGAACGGGATGCGTCCAGCTTTAGGTCTTGTCCTGATTTGCCCGATAACTCCATAGGCTTAAGGTCCTGACTGCCGTTTATGACGGCTACGGGGTTGCGGTTGCCGCTGCCGGTATCGGCCCATTGCATGCGGGCGGCAAAATCGTTGAACTCATCGGGGTAGAACTTGTGCTCATAATGGTCAGATATGTCCTTGAGCGGCTGCTGCCAGTTGGTCCAGGCGTAGGTCTCGCGGTCTGGTGATATGCCGAACTGATGGCAGCCTCCCCAACCCGCCTGCGTGGGGTCATCGGGATTGTTCAGGCCGTTGGGCATCACGTGCAGGAAACTGGGCGTATCGCCCTCAACGCCCCACAGGAACTTGGGATAGACCTTGCCCATGGCGCCCTTGCCTTGGATCAGGCTCTCGTATTTGTTCCAGTTTGATTTGCCCAGCTCGTTCTGGTTAAGCCAGGCGCTCTCATCCCAAACCAGCATCAGCTCCTGTGCGTAGTCACGTCGGAGCCATTGGTGAGAGCTGTAAGCGCGGTTCATGCGCATGCTCCATTGCATATCCTGGTCGGTAATGGTGTAGAGGCGGAACTTGCTCAGGAATTTGCGGAGCTGCTCCGGGCTGCGCTCCTGTTTAACGCGCCAGACGGCCTGCGCAAATGTGTTGGCGCCTCCCCATGAGCAGAGCCAGATGGGGCGGTCATCGTCCTCATCGGCCAGCTGGATCAGCAAACGGCTTCCGGGTGAGTCATTATCGGGACCGATTACACCGATGCCGGCTCGGGTGCTGCCCATCATGGCACGGCTGCTGATGTACTCATAACTGGGCCAGTAGCCCAGTTCCTGACGGCCGTTTTCCTGTTCTATGCTCTTGTGCCTTTTCTGACCGGAGCGTTTCATAAGGTTCTGCACATCGGTCTTATATGCATCAATTACGCGTGTCAGATATACCGCCCAGTCCTTGGGGTAAGGGTCACAGTTCCAGCCTATTGTGGTTATTATGCCCTCTATTTCAAACCGGTCGGCGTATGCCAGCAGCCTTACGGCTGATTCATTGTCATCGGGTTCCACCTCCGACGGGCCGATATCGGTCATCACAACTATTCTGGGCTTTAGCGCACCGGTCTCGGCTTTCTTTCCTGTACATGAGATTAAGACTGCGCACAATGCAATCATCAAGCCTGTTATTCGGTTAATTGCTTTCATTCTGTTTACGTTTTTTCAGAAAGTGACGTTTTATTAAATGACCCCATTGCGTCGCTCACGTTTAATCAGGAGCAGGCAGACTACCAGGATTACTGGGAATATGGATGCGGCAAGCAGACCGCTCTGGATATTGTCTCCACTTGATTTGGTGCAGATTCCAACAAGTGAAGGGCCAAAAGTGCCGCCTACATCGCCGGCCAGCGCAAGCAGTGCAAACAGAGCCGTACCGCCACCGGGTATACGGGCCGATGTAAGGCTGATGGAACCTGGCCACATGATGGCAACAGCCAGACCGCTTATCATACAGCCTGCCAGGCTCACAATGGGATTGCTTGAAAGTGATGCCACCAGATATGCTGCAAAGCAGAGAACTCCGGCCCATGTCATATAGGCCCTCAGGTCCATGTTCTGCCCTTTCTTGCCGTACCAGAGCCTTCCTATACCCATAAAGAACGCAAATCCGCAAGGTCCGGCCAGATCTCCTACGGCTTTGTCAACGCCCAGCGATGCCTCGGCAAAAGCCGATGTCCACTGAGCCATGGAACTCTCGGAGGCTCCCACAGCCACCATCAGTATCAGGAACAGCCAGAATCCACTGTTGCCAAGCAGTTGTGACATGCTCATGCCATCTGTCCCCTGTACTATAGGCTCAATGGGACATGTGGCAAAATTGATTATGTTATAGAGCGGAATAAGTGCCCACAGACATGCCAGAATACGCCAGTTCTCCAGCCCGAAAAGCGCAAAGAACAGGGTGGAACCTAAAATGACTCCCATCGTTCCCCAGCAATAGAAAGAGTGCAGCAGACTCATCATACCCTCCTTGTTGGGAAACGGGCAGGCCTCGATTATGGGACTGCATAGCACCTCAATGAGTCCGCTTCCCACCGCATAGACGCATACACTGATGAGAATACCCACCATGGGACTTGAAAACAACCCGGGCAGGAATGCCAGGCCAACCAGTCCCAGGGCCGATGTCACCTCCGAAACAATGATGCTCCTGCGGTAGTCTATTTTCCTGAATTTGGCGCACAGGAAATCGGTAACCAGCTGTACGGCATAGAAAACCGTAGGAATGAGCGCCATGGTTGCGATAGGGATGTCATACTCCCTATGGAACACCAGGAACAGCAGCGGTGTGAAGTTGGCTACTATGGCCTGGGTTACAAATCCCAGATAGCAGGCCAGTTTGGTCTTGCTGTAGTCTTTTTGAGTCATTTCCTGAAAATATATGCTACGATTGCGCCGCTTATGTTATGCCAGACACTGAAAATAGCGCCGGGTATGGTGGCCAGGGGATAGGCGGCAAAATGCAGGGTGGCAAGTGATGACGCAAGACCAGAGTTCTGCATTCCCACCTCGATCGATATGGCCCGTTTCTTGGGTTCGGACAGCTTGAGCAGACGTCCTATAAAGTAGCCCAGTCCCAGTCCGCATATATTGTGGAGCATCACCACAAGCACTATTATCATTCCTCCTGCCAGCAGTTTATCGGCATTGGCCGCAATTACTATTGCAACTATAAATGCAATGGTCACCGATGAGAATGCGGGCAGATAATCTACGGTCTTATCGGTAAACTTTGGCCACATACTCTTTATTATGAGGCCGATGACAATAGGCAGAATTACCACCCAGAGTATGCTCAGCAGCATGCCAAGCACATTGACGTGGACACTATGGCCGGCAAGTGCCCATGTGAGCACCGGGGTCAGCAGCGGGGCCAGGATGGTGGATACGCCGGTCATGCCTACCGACAGAGCAAGATCGCCTTTGGCCAGATAGGTGATTACGTTCGATGCAGTACCGCCCGGGCAGCATCCTACCAGTACCACACCCAATGCCAAAGCATCATCGAGCCTGAACACACGTGCCAGCACCCATGCCAGCAGGGGCATGATGGTAAACTGTGCAAGACAGCCTATGATGATATCCTTGGGACGGCTGAACACAACCTTGAAATCCTTCAGGTTGAGTGTAAGACCCATGCCGAACATCACAACGCCCAGCAGGTAGTTGATAACCTTGGGGCGTATCCTTGAAAGCGCATCGGGAAATATGAACGCCAGCACTGCCGCTGCAAATACCAGCACGCCCATGTACTTGGATATAAACTGACAGATTCTTTTCATAAACCTTTACCGACGTGCAAAGGTATAAAAAACGACGCAAAGGGAAACGACCCCTTTGCGTCAAATACTGAGCGTATGCGGTATTGGGCTCGCCCTTGGGCCAAACCGAAAAATCAACTGTTTTCACTGTCATTGAATACTAAGAGTCCGATATTCAATAATTTGGCTCTCATTTCAGATTGGCTTTAAAGAATGATTCAATCTTGTCATAGGGGATTACGCCAGCTACATCATCGTAAAGGTCCACGTGCGATGCACCGGGGATAATCATGAGTTCCTTATTTCCCTCTACGGCCGATACACCCTCCACACGCCTTCCGGTCATGCGCTCAAAGGCATACTCCGAGAAGTAGCGTGAGTGGGCCTTCTCACCGTGGATAAGCAGCACCGGATTCTCAATCTCCTGAGCCCATGCCAGCAGAGGCTGGTTCATGAAACTCTGGCAGCCAATTACGTTCCAGCCGTCGTTGGAGTTGCCGCTGCGCTTGTGGTAACCGCGCGGGGTCTTGTAGTAGGCGTGGTAATCCTTTACAAACCAGGGCGCATCGTCGGGCAGGGGATCAATAACACCGCCTGCGCGCTTATAAGTGCCTGATTTGTAATCCTCTGTGCGCTGTGCCGCAATGGCCTTGCGCTTTTCCATACGCTGAGCGGGTGTGTCCTCGCTGGCAAAATAGCCCTCCACGTTCACCTTGCTCATATCATACATGGTGGATGCCACGGTAGCCTTGATGCGCGGATCAAGTGCTGCCGCATTCACGCCCATACCTCCAAATCCGCATATGCCGATTATGCCGATGCGCTCGGCATCAACGTTATCCTGAACGGACAGGAAATCAACCGCTGCCAGAAAATCCTCGGTGTTGATATCGGGCGATGCCATACGGCGGGGCTCGCCGCCACTCTCACCAGTAAACGATGGGTCAAAGGCAATAGTCAGGAATCCGCGCTCGGCCATGTGCTGTGCGTAGAGACCGCTTGACTGCTCCTTTACGGCGCCGAACGGGCCGGTCACGGCAATCGCTGCCAGCTTGCCCTTGGCATTCTTGGGCGTGTACATATCGGCCGCCAGCTCAATGCCGTAACGGTTGCGGAAAGTAACCTTCTTGTGGTCAACCTTATCACTCTTAGGGAACGTCTTGTCCCACTCCTGTGTCAATTGCAGTGTAGTCATATTATTGTCTGTTTTTGTTTGTCCGTTTCCTGTGCAGCCCGTGAGCATTAAGCCCAATAATGCTGCTGAAAATATAATCTTGTTCATAAAGCAGAATTTACCAATGCAAAAGTAGATGGTTTGCATGTATGTATCTTACCGATTTTGGCTGAATAACTACCAATTTCGCAGATTTATGAATACAAATGCTGTGATTCCTACCTTAAACGGCATTTGTGTTTATTTATTAGCTACATGTTTCGGTAATTTGTGACTAAGGTTTACTGAAAGGCAATTATTTTTGCTTCCATGCCTATATTTTTAGCAAAACATACTGATTTCTGCTAAAAAATTGCTATCTATGTAGTCAGTATATGATTGTGTAAAACATGGAGGTAAAAGACTTAAACCGACCAAAAGTAGGTGAAGCTTATTCCTTTGGAGATGGTTTGAAGATGGAAGTAAAAAAAAGATATGAACTTTGAATCGTTAGTAGGACGCATCAACCTCATCCAGGATGCATTGCAGGCACAAGCTGCACACGCCGTAAACCTCTCTTTGACGGCACGCAATTGGTTGGTGGGATATTATATTGTGGAATTTGAACAAAACGGCGAAGATCGTGCCAAGTATGGCGAGATGTTGATGAACCGTTTGGCTGAAAGGATTAACCGTAAAGGATTTGAGCCAAGACGACTTCGCGAGTTTAGACAATTGTACCTTATTTATCCTATATTGGGCGTTGAGGTTGCAAGATACGTTAAAACACACCAACCACAATTACTGGAGTCAGATGCATTCTCAATTTGGCGGTTGCCGTCCGCCAAATTGCAAACGGCTGAGAATCAAGATGATGCAAAATGGCGGATACCGTCCGCCAAATTGGAAGAATGGATGACACCACCTGAGAGACTTTTTAATAGGCTCAACTATTCTTGTCTATTATACTTGACAAGCATTGACAACCCGTTGAAAAGAGCCTTCTACGAGCAGGAAACGATTCGTGGTTGTTGGACTTACACAGAACTCGACCGTCAGGTGTCCTCGCAATATTATGAACGCATGGGGTTGTCGAAGGACAAGAAAGCCCTGCAACGTCTAACAGCCAAGAATGCTCAGCAGATGACTCCTCGTGATATCCTGCACAATCCCGTCACGCTGGAGTTTCTTGGTATGGAGCAGCAAAATGTCTATACCGAGACCAAGTTGGAGACGGCCATTCTAAACAACCTTCAGCGTTTTCTCTTGGAAATGGGCCGTGGGTTCTGTTTCGAGTATCGTCAGAAGCGTATCCTTATAGATCAGGACTACTATAAGGCTGACCTCATCTTCTATCACCGCATCCTGAAGTGTCACGTCATCATCGACCTGAAGATTGACCGATTCCGTCACGAGTATGCCTCTCAGTTAAACCTTTACATGAACTACTACAAGCACGAGGTGATGCAGGAAGACGACAACCCGCCCATCGGTCTGCTACTCTGCACCGACTATGGCGAGACCACCGTACAATATGCGACAGAAGGTCTCTCACAGAACTTCTTCGTCAGCAAATACCGCCTGCAGTTGCCCTCTGAGGACGATATCCGCAAGTATATGCTGGAGAATATCACGGAAGAGCAGTTTAAGGAACTGAAGGAGGAGCAAGAGGAGACCAAACTTGTTTGAGCTATACCGAGTGAGAGAAAAGTCAACAAAGTTAATATTGCTTGTGGATGACTCGAATTATAATGAATTACGACAATGGATTCATATTGCAGAAGGCCGTGGACTGGGCGTTGCTGCGCTTGAACTTTGCTCGCATGTTACTATCGGGATGCAAGAACTACCATTGGATTATCCACGAGAACTATTCGAGGCTCAATCGTATGAGCCAAAGGTCAACGGCCAAAGGGAAAGTCAATTTCCAATTTGAGTTCGCAAATGGCGAGGTGCTGAGGCTGAAGTTGTATGAGCATTTAAAAGTTTGATTGCCTATGGAGATACTTTCACATTTTAGAACGATAGAAGAACTGGTCAAGATGCTTGACAGAGAGAAAGTGCTGTTCCGAGACATGTTTGAACGGCGCAAATCATTGTCTTATCGCACAGACTTTGCTCTTGAGATTGTTGACTACAAACGTGAACGTGTGCAGTATCTGATAGAGCATGGGGTGATTCATGAGAACGGTGACTTCTTGGAGATGGAAGACGTATATGTACAGTTCTTCGAGGAAGTGCTCGACATGAATGAGGAAATTAGTGTGGCTAGTGTGAGGGAGCATATCAATGCCTTGAAAGAGAACATTGGTTATTATCTTGAAGAAACGAATGAACATCGCAAGACTCAATACCAAGGCAATGTACGTAAGATGTTACGTCGTATCGGGTTGAGAACTCTAAAGAATGTAATAGACCTGAAGCGTAATGTAGATATTGCCTATAAGCAGGAACCAAACTACAAAATCAAAAAAACGCGACTTGAGAATCTGGATGAGAAGCGAAAGGGTATTAAGCAGTTGATTACAGAGTGTGAGAAAATGATGGATGGAGAGGTGGTGTTCTTCAAGATGGCTACTGATCCGGAGATGCAGCGTACAACAATGGATGTACGCAACGATTTCACGGAGGCTGACCACAACTTGCTTGAGATAGAACATCAGATTATTGAGTATATCAACCAAATTGAGTTGCAGAGTCAACTATTGAAGAAGATACGTCGTTTGAAATACTTGAAAGACCAACTTACTTGGCGTGAAGATACAAATATTGTACGTACATTAAATGATGTCAATCCATTGTGGATGGAGAAACGTCCTTACAATCGCATCTTTTTATCAGTTGATATGCTTCGAAGTAATGAAGAGGCATACGACTTGATAAGAAAGATAGCAGGAAATAATGAAGTGCGTCGGCAGGCAAGAACTGAAGCATATCCATTGGACCAAGAGTTCTTGAATGATAACACCGAGGAAGTGAACAGCATAAATACCACAGAGCTGTGGAATGCTTTCAAAGCGCAGGGCCAGCACTTGTTTTCGTTTATCAGAAATTATAACTATCATCTGCCAAGAACTCTCAATGATCATATTATCCTCTATTGCCAGATGGCAACACAGCACAGCGATGAACTGCGCATTACTGACAATTACGAGACATTTGAAAACATAGAATATGCACTGATATATGCGAGCTAATACACAACAAATCTTTGAACGGATGAGTAAGGGCGGTTTCCTTTCTGTTGACAGCACAGATCAGGAAGTTAAGCACCTTTATGACGATATAGAGGAGAATTATGCAGATTATGAAGCATATTTCTCTGAGTTAGGTTTACGATTGGAGTCGGGCGACGGCTACTACTATTTTGCCCGCAACCAAGAGGTCAAGCAGACCATTGAGCAAAAGTTGCAAAGTTTTGCTCAGTGGGTGGACATATTGGACTTTCTGAAGACTTACGACATCACGTTCTCTACAGGATTCCAGTTCCGAAGTACCCATATCCTGGAGCGTATTAACCTTGATGTAGAATTGCGTGACAAGGCTCGTAAGTTATTCCGTAAGCAGAACACCAATCAGGATATTGTGGAAAAGCTTATCAGTGAACTGACAACTATGGGATTCGCAGAACTGATTAACGAAGAGGATGGTACTTACAAGGTAACTGCTGCTTTCCGTTACGCAGAGAATATGGTAAACCTGATTACTATTTATAACGAAGAGGAGATTCCAGAGCTATGAGACATCTGAATAAAATCATATTCTTGAATTCAGCGAACATTCCATACGCAGAGATGATGCTGGATGGTAACGTTCATTTTGCAGGTACTCAGGGTGTAGGCAAGAGTACGGTATTGAGAGCATTGCTATTCTTCTACAATGCAGATAAGATGCGCCTAGGCATCCAACAGGGGCAGAAGTCGTTCGAGGAGTTCTATTTCCGTTATAGTAACTCCTTTATAGTCTATGAGGTAAAGACCGAAAATAGCGCCTACTCTATCCTTACATATCGCAGTCAGGGAAAGGCTGTGTTCCGTTTCATCGATGCGCCTTATCAGAAATCATGGTTTGTTGATAACAGCGGAAGAGTGGAAAGTGACTGGATACGTATTCGTGAACGAATAGGAAGCAATGATATCAGTGCCAAGATAGAGACATACGAACAGTATCGCAACATTATTTTTGGCAATACGCACGATCGCAGCCATCGCTATGACAAATATGCGATTGTCGAGAGTTCGAAATACCAAAATATACCACGAAGTATCCAAAATGTATTCCTGAACAGTAAGTTGGATGCCGACTTTGTGAAGAACACTATTATACAGTCGATGACAGAGGTGGAGGACAGTATCCGCTTGTCGGACTATCGTCATTTGGTGGCTGACTTTGAGCGGGAGTTCGACGAGATTGACTGTTGGTATAGGAAAGACAGTAGTGGTGAGAGACCTGTACGCAACAAAGCGGCAAAGGTCGTTGACAACTACCGTTTGCTGATAGCCCTCGACTTTGAGATGAAGCAGACTTGGCATCAGTTGAACCATGTGGTTACCCATACTCGTGAGCAATTGCCATTGGTGGAAGAAGAGATTCGGGAAATACAAGGGAAACTTGGAAAACTCAAAGAGAAGATTGATGCCATACAACAGGAGTATGAGAAAGAACACGACCGCTTGATCAAAGAAATCAGCAAGCGCGAACAGCGGTTGGATGATATTCGTAAAAAACGTAAGTACTACGAAGAAATTGGTATCAAGGACATTATTGAACTGAATGCACAGGAACAGAAATACGTTAGCGAGAAGACACAGAAAGAAAAATTGCTTCGCGCATTGGAAGAGCAATACAAAGATGTGACAGATAAATACCGTGCATTATATGCTGCACTTGATGACGAGTGGAGTAAGTTTGGACTGGCCCAAAAGGAAGAACTTCAACGCTATCGCGACGGTATACAGACAGAACGTGACAAAAGCGTGAAAGTGCGTGACCTACGCAAAAAGTCTGTGGAGGAAGCATACGGAGAATGGCTGGCAGCATCGGATGAACGTCTTAATAATTTACAGGGGAATCATAACTTGGCAGATAAGCGGTTGTCGGAGTTACAATACTGGCATCCGATGGCAAAAGAGACTGGTGATTACGAGATGGAGATTCAAAATCTCAAGTCTCATGAACATCAACTGAACAGCCAATTGATCATCACATCTAATAGCCTGAAATCCCTTCGGCAGGAATGGGAGATGAAGAGCAATGAGATAAAGCGCGATTATGACCACAAACAGGAAGAGTCTGAAAGTCAACTAAAACAGTTGCAAACAGAACTCTCCGAAACGGAAGGGATTCTTGCTCGTTGGAAAGGGTCGTTCTATGAGTGGCTTAGCCAGAACAAACCAGGATGGGAAGACAGCATTGGCAAGGTGGTGGACGAGCAGCAGGTGCTCTACGCACAAGGTCTATCGCCCCAACTGACTGATGACAGCCAACTCTTTGGGGTAAGCATCAATCTGGAGGCCATACCGCTGCATCATCGCACTCCAGACGAATACCGCAGCCTGCAAAAACTGCAGCAAGAAGCGGTTGCAGCCAAAAAGAAAGAAATGACAGACCTTCAAATCCAATTAGATAAAGAACAGGAAGGATTGCGCAAGAGTTATAAAGGCAAAATAGCAGAATTAGGACAGCAGGAAACGATTCTGAGAGTGCAGCTGGAGCAGATACCAACAAAGATCAAGGATACAGAAACACGTTTACGCCAAGCAGAACAGAAAGAAAAGGAAATAGTGGCTACAGAACTTGAAAAGCGGACAAAGGTCTATAACGAAACTTTGTTGGCGTTGGACGGAGAGAAAAATACCCGTACGCAACAGCGCATCAAGCGAGAGAAGGACATAAAGGCTGCTGATAGTGACTATAACGCAGCAATACGTGAGCTTCAGAAGCAATTCGACACTTTCCGACAGAAGCAAGCAGATGAAAGAGAAGCCCAGAAAAAAGACATTGATGAACGCATGCAGATGTTGAAGCGACAGGAGCGTGATGAGCTGAAAGGCAAGGGTGCTGATACAAATGCACTTGACCTCTGCCGGAAAGATTGCAAGTGTGTACAGGCTGTGCTCGACAAGATTGACCGGCAACGACACTTTGTCATCGAATACCGAAAGGACGAAGAAGAGCTATTTACTCACGAGTCAGAATTCTGCGAAGAGAAACGACAGTTAGAAGCAAAGGACAAGACCACCCGTCAGCAGTATGAAGACAAACGCAAACGATATGAAGCAGAACGAAAAGAGTTATCTGAACTACTCACTTCCAAGCAGTCTAAGGTCAAAGCCATGAAGGATGGCCTAACCCAATATGAGCAACTATGCCAAGTAGAGAACATACTGCCAGAGGCATTCCTACACGATGATGTGACTTTGTCCTCAACATCGGCATTGACTGAATTGGTAGTGCAAATGCGAGGCTCTGTCAATAAAAAACGCCAGAAGATGGAGGAACTAAAACGTGCCACCAACTCATTTAATTCTCACTTTGGTGCCAACAATACATTCCATTTTATCACTCCGCAATATGACGAGGACTATCTGGCTTTTGCCCTCAACCTACAGGATTTTGTAGAGAATGATAAAATTGAGATGTATCGTGCCCGTGTTAGTGACCACTATAACACCATCCTACGTAGTGTGTCTCGAGAAGTTGGTTTGCTGATGAATCATTCCGCAGAGATTCGCAGCATTATCAGCGAGGTGAATCATGACTTCCAAGAGCGTAACTTTGCTGGGGTTATCCGTAGTATTGAACTTAGGGCAGAAGAATCGTCAGACAGGATGATGCTTCTACTGCGTCAAATCCGAGACTTTACGGAGGAAAATGCGCTGACTATTGGTGAGTTGAACCTCTTCTCTGGTGGAGACCGTGACAAGGTTAATGAGAAAGTGGTAGAGTTTCTGAAGAGGTTTATGAAACAGTTGCAGAAAGAATCTGCTCGTACAGAACTGACGCTTAGCGACACATTCCGTCTGCAATTCCGTATTCAGGAGAATGACAATAATACAGGGTGGGTTGAACGCATTAATAATGTAGGATCTGATGGTACTGACATCCTTGTGAAGGCTATGGTGAATATCATGCTCATCAATGTATTCAAAACAAGGGCTTCTAGAAAGAATGGCGAATTTATTATCCACTGTATGATGGATGAGATTGGCAAACTGCATCCAAGTAACGTAAGCGGCATCCTGCAATTTGCCAATGTACGTAACATCTATCTGATAAATAGTTCTCCAATGGGCTATAATGCAGACCTATATAAATACAACTATCTGCTGACAAAGGACGGCAAGTCGCAGACGCATATCAAGCGTTTGATGACAATCAATTCATGATGAAGATCTCAAAGACACTGATAAATACGTTGCAGCAGCTCACAGATGGCGAATCGGTCGCATCTAGTACACTTCGAAAAGACTTTGCAGAGACACTATTGGCCGAAGGATTGCTGACGGTGCAGACACATGGTAGTCGAAGAGCATTCAGGGCAATCGATTCCATTTCATTGAAGAATTACCTGCAAACACACTATGAAGAGTTGCGAACAGTTGGTGATAGAAATATGGATTCCTATGAAACTCGTTCTGAACAGGCAGTAGAAACAGGTAATTCCAAACTTGTAACAGTTCGCTCTTGCCCTGGTTTCCCTGTTAATAGCTACGAACCCATCTCATGTTCACTTTGCGATAAAGAATTTGTTGTCAATCAACCTGAAGGCACCTTTGTATTCATTGACAATTGGCAGCAATTTTCAATTCCTCAAGATATAGTCGTTGTGGGTGTTGAGAACATGGAGAACTTCCGTATGATTCGTCAGCAAAGAAATCTGTTTGAATCACTGTTGGGAGGCAATCATCTGCTATTTGTGTCTCGCTATCCACAATCAACAGACCTGCGTACTTGGCTTATGGGTATTCCAAATAAGTATGTACACTTTGGTGATTTTGATTTGGCAGGAATCAATATCTTTCTGACGGAGTTTTATAAATATTTGGGAAACCGTTCCGAATTTCTGATTCCATCAGATATTGAAAAAAGGTTGGCCAAAGGATCACCAGTTCGTTATAATAAACAGTATGGAAATTATCATACACTTTCCACTGACATTCAGTATCTGCAATTTCTTATAGATCTCATAAATAAGTATCATCGTGGATATGACCAGGAGGGATATATTATGTCATAGGTAAAACAATGTATGATGTATTATGGAACGACTGACTAATGGATATCATGGACCAGAGGAATAAGGTCAGATAATAAGTTATTAGAATTAAGTAAGACAAGATATGAGCGTAGAGAAAGATAAGGAGTTTTACTTAAACTTTGATGAGTAAATCCGTAAGGATGAGCCGTCACAGCGTGAAGCTGCATACGCACGGAGAGCAGTCGCTATCTGCATATTAACCCACCCGCAGAATTGCGAGTACATCCGGATCTTGCTACCCCGACAAGCATCCCGACAAGTTTAGCTCACACCGACCTTATCTTATACCTTCCTGCCTAATTCAAAAGCCTCATCAAGCTTGGGGTTGCCCACAATCTCGCGGGCGTCGTTGACATCGCCGCAGAAAAGCGTTCCGGCCAGACGGCTCTTTGGGAAGCACTCTATCCAGCCCATCAGGCCTGATTCGGCCCGCTTGGGAGTCTGCTCCTCATTCTCGGCGGCGGTTGTGAGCAGATAGACGTCACGGAACTGATAGTCCAGCGGATACATGGCGTTCATACGGTCAATGAGGGTTTTCATCTGGCCGCTCATCTCATAATAGTAGATGGGGGTGGCCCAGCAGATGACATCGGCCTTGAGTACCTTGGCCATAATGTCGTTCACATCGTCCTTGATCACACATCGGCCCAACTTCTGGCAGCCGAAACAACCTTTGCAGAACTGGATGTTCTTGCCCACCAGAGAGATCTTCTCAACATCGTTTCCGGCGGACTTGGCGCCGTCAATAAACCTGTCGGCCAGCATGTCGCTGTTGGAGCCGGTGCGCAGGCTTGTGGAGATTACTATTACCTTTTTCATAAAGCTACTTTTTTACCGTTTCTTATATAAATATCGTTGGATGGATGTTCCACCTTAATACCGCTTAATGAATAGAATTCATTCTGGTCTTGTAAATGATGAATGTCATTGATTGCCGTCACGTCCGATGTAAGCGAGAGCGTAACACTGATATTGCTCTGGCCTGCTTTGAGGAACGTGCTCAGCTCATTTCCTGTCAGACCGTCAATCTTGCCCAGACGGGTGTAACTCCATGAGTTTGAACCGTAGAATATGCAGATGTTGCTGCCGTTGTAGAGTATTACATCGCCGGGCTGGGCCGTTATCTGCTGGTTGCTGGTGGGTAATGAGAATCCCAGTGCGCCCCAGATTTCAAAACTGCCGCTGCTGTTCAGGGTCACGGTTACAGGTCCCTGCTGCAGTTTCTCTATCAGAGTTTTAGTGGCTGCATTATCCACAAGAGTAACACTTTTAGTCTGTCCGTAAATTGTAATATTCATCTTATAATCTAATGTATCCTGGGCTGTCATCTCACTCTCCTTTGAGCAGCAAGCCATAAGCATTGCGGTCATAATAATAAGGATCTGTCTCATACGATTGTAAGTTTTGATTACCGATGCAAATGTAACGGACAAGAAAGAGAGTAAATTACCGATTTTTGCCCGATTTCTACCAATTTCGCAGATTATTGCGTATTTTGCACAAAATATCTACCTTTACAGACATTATGAAGAATATCCTGCAGGTATCAGATCCTAATGTTTACGGCCGATACGTGAACGCTCCGGTGTTGCATCCGCTGGTAAGTATCGTGCATTATGATGAGGTGTCGCCCATACACTCCAGCCTTAACCGGTACGGTGTTTACGGGCTCTTTATCCAGCGCAGTTTCCCCAAGAACCTTACCTACGGCATGAAGATGTTCGATGCCCCTGACGGTTCCATCATAGCCGTGGAGCCGGGTCAGATAGGCGGGCGTGAGGATAACGGCGAGGAGCTTTACCTGAGCGGGTGGGCATTGCTGTTCTCGCCACAACTCATTCACGGCACGGACCTGGAGCCCAGGATGAAGGATTACCGTTTCTTCTCATATTTTGCCACCGAGACGCTGGTGATGGAGACATCGGAGTGGGGCAGGATAACACAGTTACTCACTCAGTTAAGACATGAGTTACAGGAGAATGCGGATTCTTCTGCGCTGCGTACAGTAATACTGGGATACATCCGCCTTATTCTGGAATACTGCAACAGGATATACCTGCGCCAGCTTTCCAAGGAGGACAAGAGCTCATCGGACCTGCTTAAAAGGTTCAACAGCTTGTTACGTGATTACTACTTTCAGCAGCGTCAATTGGATATGGGAGTGCCATCGGTACAGTACTGTGCCGACCAGCTGGCGTATTCGGCCCGATACCTGGGCGATGTGGTGCATAAGGCCACCGGCGGCACGGCCATCGGCTACATACATTCATTCGTAATTGAGCAGGGCAAGAACCTTCTGATGAACGGCCATAACATCAACGAGACCGCCCACCTGTTGGGTTTTGACTATCCCCACCATTTTACACGTCTGTTCAAGAAAATTACCGGCATCACACCCCGCCAATTCACAAAGTGACGCAAAACGAAACGACCCCTTTGCGTCGCGAAATAATCCCGAAAGAGCAACTCTTGCACTTGTTATTCCTGGAACGAGTAACCGAAACCGGCCCTGGTGGTCAGGTAATCGGCGTAGGGCTCGATTTTCTTGCGGATGCGGGTGATGTTTACATCAACCGTGCGTGTGGTCACAATAACATCATCGGGCCATATTGCCTGAAGCAATTCTTCACGTGAATAGACTATACCGCGGTTCATCATGAACAACTTTAGCAGTTCATATTCAGTTTTGGTAAATGATATGGGGTTTCCATCCACAGTCACTGTCTTACTGTCAGTATCAATCAGTATACCTTTGAATCTGATGCCGTTGCGGGTTGCACCCAGACGTGCCTCAACTACGTTGATGATATAATCGCCGTTTTTCTCACATTCACTTATAAGGTCTGAGAATACGGTTCCGCTGCCGTATCCGTATGAATGCTGGTCCAGATTGTTAATGTTCTGCTGCCTAAGTCGGTTGCGGCAGGCGTTGATGCTGTTCTCAATCTCCTCTGATAAGGTTATGTCATACTCCTCACGGCGTCCGGCCAGCAACTCGTTCATACGTGTCAGAGCCTTGTCTATAAGGCCGAACATCTGCTGTACGCCTTGCTCCTGCTCATCGTTGAACGTAATCTTGTTCTCCTGCTTGCGTCGCATGATACGTGCCATTGCAAAACAGCTGTCGCCTATGGATTCCAGCTCGCCTATCTGGCGGAGCATAGCGCGGATCTTCTCCTTGGTCTCATCCGACAGGTGTGCATCACCTACGTCACCCAGGTACTTTCCAATCTCCTGCTCCATACGGTCACTGCCGTCCTCGGTCTTCTCAATACGCTCAAAGAGCTTCTTGAATGCCTGCTCATCGGTAGTGGCGTAGAGTTCCTTTACAAGCTGGAACATGTGCAGCATCTTCTCACCGAATATCACAATCTCCTTCTGTGCCTGCAGGACCGATATTTCCGGAGTCTTCATGATACCGCCGCGGATAAACTGCAGACGGAACTCATCCTCATCGTCGGTCTTGCGGGGTTTGATGATATTGCATACCAGTTTCTCAAGTTGAGGTATGAAACCTATCAGAAGTGATGTGTTTATCACGTTGAATGCGGTATGGAACGTGGCAAGCGCAAAGGTGAGTCTTGCCGGGTCTATGGCATCGGCCGTTACATCAATGCCCACAATGCGGCATACCATCCTTACAAACGGGAAGAAGAGTATCAGCACCCAAACCACGCCTATCACATTGAACACCAGATGGGCCATGGCTGCGCGGCGTGCCTGTGTGTTGGCCGACATTGCTGCCAGGTTCGCTGTCAGGGTGGTACCTATATTTTCACCCATAACCAGCGCAATGCCTTGGAATATGGTTATTACTCCTGTTGAGCAAAGCACCATGGTTATAGCCATAAGTGCGGCCGATGACTGTGCAATACAGGTAAGTATAGTGCCTATAAGAAGGAACAACAGGATAGTCCAGTAACTGCCTGAGTCAAATGATGCAAAGAAGTTTACGACTGCAGGATTGTGTGCCAAATCCATGTCGCGGCCGGTCTGGTTGAGCATACCTAAAGCGAACAGCAGGAAACTTATACCGAACAGGAAATCGCCTATATAACGGTGCTTACCTATCTGAATCAGAATTATACCTATTAGAAAAGCCGGCCAGACCAGATTTGCAATGTTGAATGAGAATCCTGCCGACATAATCCAGGCGCTCAGCGTAGTACCGATGTTGGCGCCCATTATGACCGATATGGCCTGACTAAGTGTAAGAAGTGCCGCGTTTACGAAAGACACCGTCATTACGGTGGTTGCAGCCGATGACTGTACGGCTACCGTTACAAGTGCTCCTGTTGCCACCCCAGAGAAACGGTTTGTGGTCATTGCGCCCAACAGGTGACGCAGTTGCGGGCCTGCCATCTTCTGCAACGCCTCGCTCATAACCTTCATACCGTAAATGAGCAGGGCGATAGAGCCCAATAGTTTCAATACAACTAACATCTTTTTCTTTTTGTTTTCATGGCAAATATAAGGAAATTCTCTCGTCTCAAAAAGACCTCAGATTGATTGTAACATAATCTTAATATCGATATAAACAACATCAAATATTGCCTCTGAGGTATCTGTACGGGCCTTACACAGCCTAATAATCAGTCAGACAGCGAGCGCAGAACTCTCTACGATACTCATCTATCCCAACTCAAACACTGGAAGTAGATGTTTGTATGAATTGTTCCTTAATAAAATCCACTATATTTGTACTCATAAATCAATAAAGGACTAAATATGAGAAAGAGATTTATGTCAATGGTAACCGCCTTAATGATGGTTACTTGCGTGTTTGCCCAGGATATTCCTGCAGGTTTACGTATGGAGATAGTTGAGTCCGATGAAGACAGCAAAGACCAGTATTCAATTTTCCAGTACAAGGATAAGAACGGAGACGCACAGTATTACATGGGCGTAGGCTACAAGCTTGAGTTGCTGAGTCTGGTGCGTGATGATATTACAAACACATCCTTCTCACACATAGATGAGGCCTGTTTCCCGATGGGAACCACAAGGGACCAGGTTCTGGAGAACCTTGATTCATATCTGGAACTGCTTGACAAACCGGTAGGAACCACCGTTGAGCTCCCCTGTAGGTTAACCAATGGAGCCGAAGGACTGGCAGAGGAGAGTACAGCCACATGTATAGTTGTTAAGCGTTTCCTGCAGAGCAAGAGACTCTGTTTCCATTTTACCAGCGGGAATCGTACGGCCGATGCAGATTTGCTCAAATCATCCATCAAGTCCATGCGCTTGAGCGTTAAGCTGGACAAGAAACTGCATCCTAATAAGGATTGAAGTGAGGGGGCCAAAGGGGACGGTTCTGTTTGGCTCCTTTTCACAAAAGTAAAAAGCAGTGAGGGTATCAACCTTCACTGCTTCTGTTTATGCTGGATAAAAGGAGCCAAACAGAACCGTCCCCTTTGGCCCCCTTTGGCCACCTCACTCGCAGTAGTTGTGGTCCACTACGACAGTAACCTGTAATCCGGGTGTCAATGGCTCAATCTGTGCGGTAAGCCTGCTTATCAGAGCTGCGTCATCATGTACTGAGATATCGGGAACCACATCTACAGAGAGCATGTTGTTTTTCTCAGAAAAGTAGAAGCCGTGCACCTGCACTATCTCCTCATTTGAAGCTAACGCCTGCATCACATTGGCCTGGAGCTCAGCACATCTGTTATCGCCGGTGGCTACGGCATATACTCCTACTGTCATGATGATTCCGTACCGCTCATACATGGCAGTTGATATCCTGCGCGTGAGGCCGTGAATATCATAAGCCGACATTGTGTCGTACACGTTGATATGCAGTGAGCCTATCTTTACATCGGGCCCGTAGTTATGGAGAATAAGGTCAAATACTCCGTGTACGCCCTCAAATTCAGAAACCTCTTTCTTTATCTGGCTGGCTAGCTCTGCCGGAATGCTGGTGCCAAGCAAATCATTAACAGGCCCTGCCAGCATCTCAATACCGGCCTTGATGATTACGACCGATATCAGCGCACCCAGGATACCGTCAAGCGATACATTCCACAGCAGCATGACTCCGGCCGATACCAGTGTCGCACATGTGATGATCGCGTCGAACAGGGCATCGGCCCCGGAGGCGGTGAGAGCATCACTGTCCAACTGCTCTCCTTTGCGCTTAACGTACAGTCCCAGAGCGATTTTGACCACAATCGCTACAATGATTACAATCAGCGTGACGGTGGTGTAACTGGGCTCTGTGGGCTCAATGATCTTCTTTACGGATTCTATCAGTGAGGTAACACCTGCAGACAATACAATCACCGCAATAATGATTGCGCTGAAGTACTCAATCCTGCCGAATCCGAACGGATGCTGGCGGTCTGCAGGGCGCTGTGACAGCTTTGTACCTACTATGGTAATAACGCTTGACAGCGCATCACTAAGGTTGTTCACCGCATCCATAACAATGGCAACGCTGCTGGCCAGCACGCCGACCGCAGCCTTGAAACCTGCCAGCAGCACATTGGCCGCAATACCAATCCAGCTGGTCCTTATTATCTGTTTACTCCTGTCCATTTTCCATTCCATTTTGCGAATATAAGCATTAAATGTGGAAAAGGGGACAGTCCCCTTTTCCACATTTTTACACGATATGCAGGGATCCGGCAGCAAACAGTGTCAGATAACCCAGTACCACGCTGATGACGCCTATTATGATACCAATCTTGATCATATCCTTCTGCTGGATAAGGTTGGTGGCGTATGCAAGTGCGTTCGGGGGTGTGGAGATGGGCAGGATCATTGCGCTGCTGGATGCGATGGCTACGCCTATCAGTACGGTCGATGTGCCGCCTACAGCACCCAGTTTATCACCCATAGCCGTGCACACAACCACAAGGATAGGCATAAGCAGGGCTGCAGTGGCCGAGTGGGATATCAGGTTGGAGAGTCCGTAGCACAACAGGCCGGAGAGGATTACAATGAGCAGGGGCGGGAAGTTGCTGAACGGAATGGCACGGACAACCAGTGCAGCCAGACCGGATCCGTTCATGGCATAACCCAATGCAAATCCACCTGCAACCATCCAGATTACGGACCAGTTTATCTCTTCAAGGTCATACTTGCTGATAATTCCAGCCAATGCAAAGACCGCAAACGGGATGAGAGCAACGGTATATGTGTTTATTCCGGTCAGGGCATCCATCATCCACAGCAGGATGGTGATAATCATGGTGATTATGACAACCGTAGACTTTGCGTCTTTCTTCATTCCGCCTTCAATCTTCAACTCAATGGTCTTCTGTGAGAAGGGGAATATCTTCTTGAGCAGGAACCATGCAATCAGGATCATTACAATCACCAGAGGTACCATGAATATCATCCACTGGCCGAATCCGATACCCAGGTTAAGACCTTCAGGATCATTCAGATACTTAAGCGCAATGGTGTTTGGAGGAGTTCCGATGGGGGTTCCCATGCCGCCCAGATTGGCCGCAACAGGGATGCTGAGTGCCATTGCTACACGTCCCTTTCCGCCTTCCTGGAGCTGCTTGAATACAGGCGTAAGGAAGGTGAGCATCATGGCCGTGGTGGCAGTATTACTAATAAACATGGAGAACAGGGCGGTAACCAGCATAAAGCCCAGCAGGATGTTCTCGCTCTTTTTACCGAACGGAGTGAGGAGTACTCGTGCCAGATGTACGTCAAGTCCTATCTTGGTAGTTGCAATAGCCAGAACGAATCCGCCTATGAACAGCATCACTACAGGGTCGGCAAAACTGGCCATAACCTGCTTGTAGCTGAGAAGCTGTCCTGCTGTGGCAGGGTAACATATCCACTTGATTCCAGAATCAGATGTGAACAGCAGCAACAGCACCATGATGCTTACCGATGTCGCCCAGGCGGGAACCAACTCAAACACCCACATCAGTGTGGCATAGGCAAAGATTGCAATAATACGTTGCTGCACATGAGTGAGGCCGTCAATACCGAATGATTCTGTAGGCATCAGCCAAAGGACCAGGACAATTATTGAGACAAAAACCAGTCCTATACTTTTTTTCTTTAATATATTAAGGTTAAACCTGTTGCCCTGACGCAGCTTGTGCATCTGCTCAACAAGATTGAAGCCCAAAAAATTCTTGAACATAATTAAGTTATGATCGGGTTATTAGATTATTCGTATGTGAATCTGATATCAACCGGGATGCCTGCCAGTTCCAGGACACGTTTGTCGGACAGGCTTTCAGGTCCGGCAATACCATACTTGGTAAGTGTTTCATGTGCGGCATTGATATCTCCGTGAGCCTGGATGTCCAGTATTTTTGCGCCCAGGGTCTCCAGTGCCTGCCATGTCCTGTCATAGTCAATGCTGTAACGGCCTGACGGATTCCAGACGATGGCCTTGCTCTCCAGCAGGTAGTTATAGACAAATATGTTGGCTATTCCGGTAGGATCGGCCGCACCGAAACGTGTGGAGCGGATAGTATTGGTAACGAATGTGGTGAGAACGTCTTCCTTTTGGAACAGGGCCGATATGTTATAAGCCTCAGCCTCCTGTGCGCAGAGCCATGCTCCAAGTACGTTGGATTTTGCTTTCTCCAGCGCAAGTGCCTCATTGCCCAGTGCCTCTGCTACGGTACCCTTTCCGTTCACAGTCTCCTTTACACCCAGACCTTTGGCAATCTCACGGAATACAATGAGCCAGTAGAATGCGCTGGCATCCACGTGGGGCTGGTAAACCTCTTCCAGCAGGGCGCTGCCTACAGGGTGAACGGTACGGTTGAATTTCTCACGTATGATATTGTCAAATATGATTGTACGTGTTCCAAGTTCCTCCTGGACTTTGGCATCGTAAGGGAAGTTGATGCCGATAACCTTGAATCCTGCATTGGTGTATCCGCTGCAATAGAGCACGTTGCAGGAGAATATATCAGACTCGGAACCAGGTACGAATTTGTGGTTGGCAGGATCACCGGGCAGCATTTCCTGCAGCTCAGGCATACGGGCGGACAAAGCGTTGAGCTCCTCTGTGCGCTGAAGGTTCTTAAGCAGAACGTATGCACCGTAAGATGCCTTTGTGCCGTAGAGAGCATCATCAACAGCCTCAATAGGACCGATAACCAGGTCCATCTTGCTGTCATTCATCTCCAGCCAGGCCTTCATGCTCTCGTAATAATCATCAGTTTTGAGACCTTGAATCATCTTGAGCAGGTATTTGCGCACACTCTCCTTGATGGTGACATCGGCTGCGCGGTTAAGGTAACCCTCAATTCTGCTTATCTCATCAGCGTAGGCATCGTGGTACCATACGGTCTTGAGAGAGCCGTTAGCGGCACGCTCCACCAGGGTATAGGGGCTGTTCTTGTCCGGATCGTTCCAGTAGTGGAACTCATCGGCGGTCATATCGGCCGGATAGAAACGTGCGCCGGCAGGTTTTGTGCCGTATCCGGGCAGGAATGCCTTGCCGTCAATGCGATCCCATGGACCGTAGTTGATATCGGCATACAGTTTCTCCGACTCGGTCTTAAGAGAACCCAAGAATGCCTCTTTGTCGCCAAGATACTGTTTCCAGTAAATCTTGTCAACCTCGTCGGCAGCTTTACGATACAGTTTAAGAACTTCCTTTCCGTTGTCTGTAATACCCGTCAGATCCGGGGCCGGAATGGTTACCAGAGCATAATTCTCCACAAGCCGGTCCATATTGGCACGTTCCTGGGTACAGGATACAACCATTACAGAAAGGACCAACCCGATTGTAGTAAGTCTTTTCATTGTTTTGAATTCAAAATCGGATACAAATGTACACTATGGTAGTATTGCTTTTTATTGATGAATATGGTTTGTTTTAATATGATTAATAGATGAAATCGATAAATGCGGACGGCAGGGGGCCAGCAGGGGGCCAAAGGGGACGGTTCCGTTTGGCCCCAGCCAATAAATTGGCTGGCTACCATAATCCAATGCCTACGGCATTAATCTGTGCCATTAGGCACATAATATGGATAGCCAGCCGTTTCAACGGCTGGAGCCAAACGGAACCGTCCCCTTTGGCCCCCTCAGAAATTATACTTAAGCTTAAGCCAATACTCTGAGTTGTGGGCGTACATCCTGAACATGCCCTTGTCTGCATGGAAAAGGTCATAGCCCAGCATCAGGTGCATCTGGTCGTTAAGGGCGTAATCGGCCGATAAACGGTTATAGATGCCGCCGTCAGTCAGGTCCATATAGGCGAATGTCTGCAGCGAGAGCGTGTTGTTGAGCAGGCTCTTTGATATGCGCAGCGTTCCCATGTGGGTGTGCCGGTTACCGCTCATGGTGGGCTTGTAATCCTCAATGTACTTGTAACTGTACTGGGCCGACAGGTTCCAGTCACTGCCTGCATACCAGTCTATTCCCAGCAGGGCATTGGCTGTGCCTGAGCGCGGGATATCGGTTCCTGCAGCAGGAGTCTGGGCCTCATCAAAATACTGAGCGCCCTCACCGCGTAACACAAACTGTCCAACGGGCAGAGATACATCGGCACCGACCATTGTCATGCGGCGGTACTGGCCGGTCATGAGTATCGTCCCGGCTTGAACCTCACTTGTAAATACGGGCATCTTGTTCCAGGTCTGCAGTGCACAAACGGAGAAATCAATTCCGCTCAGGAGCATTGAGAATCTTGCTCCGTACTCCATGTTCTCAAGCTTGTGGGCTGGGGTAGTACCCATGCTTGCCTGGACCGGCATGGGCATCCCGGTAGGAACTACTGACCAGGGATTGTCCGGTTCCAAAGGCAGTTCAAAGAATGATGCTACGGGAACTGCCACAACCTCCATGTTCCAGCGGTCACGTATGTAACGCAGTCGCAGTCCGCCTACAGGGATGCGGATATCGTCATAGTCCTGCGCCAGGAACTCCGTATAGTCCATAGGGGATATGATATCTGTAACACGCAGGCCGTCTGCAACGCCCCAGGTGATGATCTGGCGTCCGGCCCGCAGGTCCCAGCGCTCGTTTCCCCACCATGTGTAGGCCTCACGTATCTGTAGCCCGCTACGTTCACTCAATATGCTGTTGTATACCAGGTTGGCCGATACGAATACCCCTGCGCCGCCTTTGCTGAGTGTTACTTCGCCACGCACGCGGCTGCGAGATGACATCCAGTCATAGTCCGACTCGGAGCGTAGGGCGTGATAGGTGTCAACAAACCCCTTCACGTCCACGCTGAGCGGCTCCGACCCCTGCGCCACGGCAAGTATCGGAACAAAGTACAACAAAATATGCAGGATGCTTTTCATAGTCCTTTCTCAAGTTTTGCAACTGTAAACATGCTCTTGTCCACATTAAGGTCATACTGCGGGTTCTTCATGATAATCACTGTGCTGTGACCTGTCTGCACGTTCTGCATCTCCATATGAGACTTGGTCCAGTATCCCTGAACCTGTTTTATGTCCGATATGGTGAGCTTGCGGTGCAGCTTATCCAGCTTGTCATAGAACTCCACATATACGGGTACGCAGCAGTCCTGGCGTATCCATGTGACCTTACGGCTGTAAATCTCACGCTTGTCAACGGGTACGGATTCAATCACCCAGCACTTCTGTGCGTCACGATCCTCTTCACGTACCAAAGTGTGGGTATCCTCATCGATATTGCGTGATCCCATGTCGTTATAGGTAAAATCGGTACCCATAAAGTAGTCGGTCTTGGATGATGATCCGCTGATGCGGCGGGTCTTCTTCATGGCCGGCAGATAGAGCCACTTGTCATCGTCCTTGCTTATGTCGTCATAATCCCAGGTCAGGAATCCGGTTCCGTTCACATCGCCTGGGTAGGTAAAGAACATGAGTGTCTTCTTGTCCTTGCCCTCATCAATTGACCAGGAGACTACCTTGCGCTCACGCTTGTCGCCGTTCTTCTTGATCAGGGTCAGTTCCATCTCGCTGTAACGGCTGTCGCCATCGGGCACATCCTTGGCGCGCTGCATTATATCACGTCCCGTCAGGGTCTGGGCACCGGCCGTCATTGTCATAAGGCCTGCAAGTGCCGTAATAATCATTCTTGCTTTCATTGTCTTAATCTTTTTCATTACCGAATACTTTGAATCTCTTTACCAATACAGGTGTTACAAACAGGTCTGCAGCCAGGGCCGATATGATGCCGACCACCGCAAGCCAGCCAAAGTGACTGTTCATGGCACAGGGTGATGTGGCAAAGCTTCCGAATACGGCCGATGTAATGATACTTGTGGTTACGATAGCTACACCCACAACCCTGAATGTGCGGTTGATAGACTTGGGATATTTGCCGCATCGGTCATATTCCAGTTTGGAGTGGTTGATAAAGTGAATGGTATCATCGACAGCCATACCAAGCATCATGGGGATGATAGTTGCGGTCATCATATCGAGCGGAATACCGGCCCAACCCATTATACCGCCTACAAAGATTGCAGGCATGATGTTAGGAATAAGACCAATCAGACCAACCTTGACGCTCTGGAACGCAATCATCAGGATAACTCCGATAATGAGTACTGATATGATGAATGATAACATCTGTCCGCGAACCAGGTACTGCATCATCACATTGTACTGTGGCAGGTTACCAACAGCTGTGATTGTTGCTCCCGGGAATACCTCTTGAGCGACACGGTCAATATCGTTCAGTTCCTTCTCAACCTCGGCCGAGTTAAAGTCCGATATCTCAACCATCAGTCTGAGACGGCGGTAGTCATAATCTACCCAGTACTCAGACTCCGTGCCGCCGGCGTTCTCATAGAGCATCATCATCTGGGCAACCTCCTCCTCAGTATCGGGTATACGGAAGTAGGCGGGATCACCTTCGTTAAGTGTCTGGTTCAGGTCCTTGAGGATATCCAGTATGCTGGTGGTACGTTTGGTAAGGGGATAATTTTCTACTATCGATGCCAGTTTCTCCAGGCGGCGCAGGTTCTCAGGCTGCTTGGCGTCGTCCTCATTCGGCATCTCAATCACCAGGTCATAGCTGTAGAGTGAACCAAGTTCGGATTTACCTACACCAACCACCTGCTTTACGTATGGAACGTCTATTCCCATGGTTTTCTCAATGTCAAATGCCGGAACGATCTTTAAAAGGCCGATGCTCAGGAACATGCAAACAATGGTGAATACGGTCACGATGGGGCGTGAACTGCGCATTGTCCAGTCGCTCAGGCGAACCATTATGCGGCTCCAGGTGGTGTCACTGTCCTCAGTGAATCCCTCACGCGGCTTGCGGTTGCGGCCGAATGAGAGCAACACCGGAGTTACAACCAGAGTCGTAAGCAGCACAAACAGCACTGTCATGGAGCAGATCATACCTACGCATTTCATGGGTCGGATAGGGATGACCAGGAAAGAGAGTAGGGATACTATCGTGGTGAGTCCGCAGAAACATACTGACCAGCCTATCTCTGTAATAGTCTCTTCAACGGCCTTGCGGCGCTCACCGTGTATGCGCATGCGGCCGTTAAAGTATGAGAAGAGGTGGATGTTATAGGCTATGGATACCGCAAATCCCAGTATCACAGGTATCAGCGTGGTGGTTGAATCCACATACATTCCCGTGTATCCGGCTATTCCGTATGTGATGAACATACCTCCAATCACTGCCAGGAACGGTGATACGACGCCTCGCAGAGACTTGGTCATGACAATCATTACAATCAGGCAGAGTATGCATGCAATCATCATGATACGGCTCATCTCCTCATTTATGAACTCCATTTTTTCATAGCTTACTACCGGCATTCCGGTTCCCTTGGGGTTCAGGGCTGCGTATTTGGGCTTGAGCAGAATGTGGTCAACCTCCTCACCGGTCTGCATATCGGGAGCGACTGTGGTCTCCTTGCGCCATACACTGTCCTCGGGGAACGCCCTCAGCTTAAGCACTACCCATGACATCCTGCCGTCCTTTGATACCAGCTTCTTGGCTACGTTGGGCTTGCTGTAGGCCATGCGGCGTATCTCTTCCATCTCCGGGGTACCGTCATCGGGTATCTCATCGGGCACTATCTGCTCTATGTTCATGCCCCATTCATCACCAACCATGAACTCTATATCGGTCAGTGATGTGATCTTGTCGGCGTATGAAACGCTGTCCATCAGCTCGTTTGAGAGCTCTCGCAGCAGGGTCAGGTTCTTCTTGGTAAAGATGTTGTCACACTCTGTGAGTACTCCTACAAAGTAGTCGTTTCCAAAATGGGCCTTGAACTCATCGGTCTTGACAAGCATGGGGTCACCCTCAATGAAATAGGCGTCAAATGATGTCTCCTTGACCATCTTCTTCATTCCAATCATTCCTACAAACAGGATCACCACAAAGGCGCCCAGTGCAATCCAGCGCCTTTTAAGCAGTCCGCGGCACATGCGCCCGAACTTTTCATTAATCATTTCAATTGTCATAACTTTATTTTTTTTGAGTTGTACATTTATAAAAAAGAAGGAGGGCTCACATGTAGCCCTCCCCGTTCGTATGCGTCCTTGCACCCAAGGCCGATACTATCATACACAAACCATTTTCCACTATTGTTATTACCATAGCGAGTGCAAAGGTACAGGCCTGATTTTACGTGAGTAATACCTAAAAAAAGTGATTTTAAGCCCCAACCGTATGTCCGGCTCCTGCAGAGGGGAGCATTCTGCAAATGGGACAGTTTTGCAACGCTTGATTCTTGTTTTTGAGATTATTGCAGTAATATCTTTGCTGCAGAAATAGATTTGCAATATGAAAACGGTTGCTTCATTTATAAGAGTGTTGTTCGTTCTGCTTATACCGGTTGGGGTATGCCAGTGCTCGGTTAATTATAATCTTGTTGATTATAAGGAATATGATGGTTGTGATAAGTTGGAAGACCATATCTCATATAATTACAATGATGCCGGTGAACTGAAAAGCAAGACTCGGTTAAGATGGGGCTGGGGCCAGGAGAATACATTGACATTGTATGAAGTGAAAAGATATGACACGGGTATCGATACCATTGAAACATCTTATCGGATATTTGTCAGAGACAGCACGGATTATGAACAGTTTGCTTACAAGGATGTAACCTCATACACTCTTGATGGAATCAAACGTTCAACTATACGTTATGGGATAAAGGATGGAAAATGGTTAGATAATACCCATATTCTTTATGATGATAAAGGTAGGATGATAAAAAGTAATTGGGAAGATAAGGAGATTCATTATATTTACTATGATTCATTGGGCAGATGCAATGGATCAAAGGTCATAATTATTAATGATTGGCCTGTAGGAGGGTATTGTCGAACGGATACTGTCATTTTCTCAAAAGACGGCTGTTCGGCTACCAGAACGGAAAAGACGTGTCATAATATGGACACCATCCATGAGATCAAAAACATCTATCAGTATGAGTTTGATAAACACGGAAGGATAACATGCGTCAGCTATCCTTCTTCTTTTATTAATAACAAAACAATATATCGGTATGATCGCAAGGGACGTTTGAGACGTGAAACGGTTTATCGGCAATACGATTTGGATTCAATGACGAAAAAACATGAAGAGACAGTAAACCGCTATCTGTTCGGTCTTAAGATCTTTAGTTTAATGTATCATTATCAGGAAAACGGAAAAAATGGCCGTTTCGGTTCACTGTTTACAAATACGATTTGCGTCACAGACTGTTACTTGAGGAAAAGATGTATGATGACATCTTTGACAAAATGTTGCTGGGCCGCAAAATCTGGACCTATGAAAAAGCAAAATGAATAAAATGTGGAAAAGGGGACAGTCCCCTTTTCCACATTTTTATTTGTCTGTCTTGAGAGCTTGGGCAACGGCGGCATCAACGTCGGTCATTTTGTCGCCGGGTTCAAAGCGCTTCAGGACTTTGCCATCGGTTGAGATGAGAAATTTGGTAAAGTTCCAGCGGATGTTGTTCTTGTTCTCGGCATTGGCCTTGAGCCAGGTGTAGAGCGGAATCTCGTTTTCGCCGTTTACCTCAATCTTGTCAAACTGGGTGAACTTTACGTTGTAGTTGGCAGAGCAGAACTCCTTGATCTCGGCAATGGTGCCGGGCGCCTGCTGGCCGAACTGGTTGCACGGGAAATCCAGGATCTCAAATCCCTGCTCATTATACTTCTCATAAATCTCCTCCAGGTCCTTGTACTGAGGGGTGAATCCGCAACGGGTGGCGGTGTTTACAACAAGCAACAGCTTGCCTTTGTACTGCTCCAGGCTCACTTCTTCACCCTTGTCGTTCTTAACCTTGAAAGAATAGATGTTGTCCTGTGCCGATACAGCCGCTACGGCCATAATCAGCATCATAGTTGCGATAAACTTTCTCATAATCACTCTGTTTTGCCGCTAAGATAATTAAAAATGTGGAAAAGGGGACTGTCCCCTTTTCCACAAGCTTCCCCTTTTCCACATTTTATTTGAACGACTCAAGCTGCTTTTTCATTGAACGCTCGGCAAGCCTTATTGCCAGGATGGCAACGGGTAGGGTGATGAGCAGCACAACAATCAGCATGGGGATGTTATCGATTACCGGTATCATGAGCTGGTCATAGCCGGCAGGCATCTCCTCTACGGCAGCGGCAAGTGAGCCCTGAGTGTCGGTCCACCAGTGGGCTGTGTAGGCAAAGAAAGAGTAGGCGAAGGGGAGGAAACTCAGGCGGATACCTTTGATGGTGTCATATCCTTGGCGACATCTGATAGTCTCAGAGAGCGCTGAAAGGATGATAAAGCCTACAACTAGTGCCCAATCGGCCTCTCCGGCAATAATGAGGAGCAGCAACAGGATTCCGTTCAATGTGGTTGCAACGCCGAAACTGCGCACAAATGTTGATGTGTAGAGATAGATGAATGCAAACAGTAGCGGGAGCAATGCTCCTACATATGCATAGCACATGGGGTGAATCAATCCGGTCAATGAACCGAGTACAAACGCTACGAGATAGGCAAACGCCATAAGCAAAACTTTGAAAGCTGGTTTCATACTTTTATCAATTAATGGTTTAACTGACGCAAAAGTATGCCAGCCCCAAAGTCTGCACAATCACTAAAAGTGATGATAATGTATATCAGTTGCCCAGATAGGACAAGATTATGTCTACCGCCTTGTCCTCAGTGAGATAATCCATGTTGAGGACTATATGGTAGTTACGCGCATCGTAACGGCTCTGGCCGGTATAGCGTAGAACGTAGTTGTCACGGGCGTTGTCAACCTTTTCAATGACATCCTGGGCTTTTTCACGTGAAAGGCCCTGTTTGCTCATGATACGTGCAATACGGTTCTCACGTGACGCGGTAATCAGTACATCCACCTTGTTGGGGCGGTCCTTGAGTACAAAGAAACCTGAGCGTCCTGCAATTACGCATGATCCCTGATCGGCAATTCCGTTAAGGATCTCTTTCTCTGCTTCAAAGACGTCATTTACATTAAGAGATGTATTATACTCCGATATATAATCACTGTCACCGTTAACCAGAAGGCCGCTCATGGGTACGGGAGCTACCATCTGGATGAAATCATCCATCCAGCGTTTCTTCTTTCCCTTAAGTTCCTCTATGCTCTTAGGGGACAGGTTGAACTTAGCTTGGAGACTATCAATCAGCTCCTTGTCGCTGAAACGCACGCCCAGTTTCTCTGCCAGTTTACGGCCGATGGTTCTGCCACCGGAGCCAACCTCACGGCTGATGGTTATTACAAATGGTTCTTTCATTTCTATTATTGTTTACTGTACCTTGATAATTTACCTATAATGTTTTCTTCATGCTCCAACTGCCCACTTTCTTGCCGTCATGGACTATCTCGCACTCATGGAATACCTCATATCCATGTTTCTGGAAGAACCTGCAACTCTCTTCCGTATTGGCGAAAAGTACCAGTTGCCTGCCACCGCGCGAACGGACATAATCTCCCACTAAAGACATGAGTTGGCCCCCGATACCCTTACCCTGATAGGGCGGATCTACCGCCACCGATGTGCAATACCATATACCATGACCTGATTGCTGATAATCAAGACACGGTTTTGATGCAGCCTCATCCATGGCCAGATACTCTCTTAGGCGTTTTTTGTCGGCAACGCGATATACGTTGAGCCAACCGTGGAGTATGAACTGAAGAGTAGACGGCTTCTTGTATTCGGGGTTATCAAACATAGCTACACCAACTATCTTACCGTCAACCTTGGCGATAAACAAATGGGATTTCTTAAAAAAGGCACGTCCCATATGGTAAATCATGGAACTTAGCACGCGCTTACTCTCCTCCTTGTCAGGGAAGAAGTTGGTCACATACTCATAGTTTTCATACGCACGGACACACACATCGGCCGCTTCCCTTAATTCCTGTCGCTCAATGCCTGCGAATGAAACTTTCATTATTGCCTTTTAATAAATTTTTGCATAGTTACAAAAAAAAATTAATGACACAAAGGAAAACTGCCCAAATGTGTCATTAATCAGGTAAATTACTGCGTTTTACTTATATCCTAGAGGTCGGAACTGCTTTTGTTCCTCATCATAGACAAAGCCTTGTCCTTTCAGGTAGCTCTTTATCTCTTCCGGCTCCTTGTCAAAGTAACAGCACAGTGACTCCAATGTATCAAACTCCTCGTCTCTAAGCAGCATATTCACTGCCGATACCAGCATTCCGGGATCTTTAGGTAAGTATTCCATGTTTTTCTAATTTCTGATGCAAAGGTACAAAAAGAGCGTAAACAGGACCAAATCCTCATTTTTAGTGATTGTGAGGCATTTGGGGTAGGAGTACTTTTGCGGCACGAATTGACTAAATCAAGATCTGCAAGGAATCAAAATAACCACATATTCCTGAATAATACTTTGCTATAGTAGTTACATTGGCAGGCTGTTTGGAGATATCAGCCTGCCGATGTATTTTTGTGCGTTATGAATGAGATTTGGAATCTGATAAACGAGATGTCGCCGTACCTGCTGCTGGGATTCGGTTTTGCTGGTATTCTGCATGCATTTGTTCCGGCGCGGATATATCGCCGTTATCTTGGTGGGGCCGATTTCCGGTCAGTGCTATGGGCTGCATTGATAGGCGTACCTCTGCCTTTGTGCTCTTGCGGAGTGATACCCACAGCAATGTCGCTACGTAAGGAGGGTGCATCACGCGGAGCCACCACATCTTTCCTGATATCAACCCCTCAGACCGGCCTGGATTCCATTCTTGCAACAGCTGCATTGCTGGGTATTCCGTTTGCTGTAATGCGTCCTGTGGCAGCTCTGGTAACTGGATTGTTGGGTGGTTTGTTGGTGAATTACCTGACCAGGTGTGAACCTGATGAGAGTGCCTGCTCCGCTCAGTGTGCATCGGAACAGACCGCGCAGAAAGGGTTTGGTAGAAGACTGCTTGATGCACTGCGTTACGGATTTGTGGATATGATCCAGGATATAGGCCGATGGCTGATAATAGGTCTTGTGATAGCAGGCCTTATTGCCGTTTTTGTGCCCGATGATTTCTTCCTGAAATATGCCGGAACGCCATTGGCAAGTATGGCGGTGGTTCTGGCCATATCCATACCTATGTATGTTTGTGCCACGGGTTCGATACCCATTGCCGCTGCGCTGATGCTCAAAGGCATAACACCCGGTGCGGCGCTTGTGCTGCTTATGGCAGGTCCTGCATCGAATATGGCATCAATGCTGGTAATACGCAAGGTTATGGGCCGTAAAACCATGTGGATATATCTGCTGTCCATCACGTTGGGCGCAATAGGGTTCGGTCTGATAATAGACTATCTGCTGCCGGTGGAGTGGTTTACGCAAAGCATCGTGCAGAGTCACGCCTGCTGTCATGAACAGCCGGCACTCTTCAAGGTTATCTGCAGTGTCGTTTTGGGAGTGCTGCTGATATATGCACTCATCAAACGTTTTACAAGAAAAAATGATACAACTATGGATAAAAGAGAATTCAAAGTGGACGGCATGATGTGCAACCACTGCCGTGCTAACGTAGAGAACGCCATCAAGAGCGTTGAGGGTGTAACCGATGTAACCGTTGACCTTGCATCGGGCACAGCATCAGTACAGGGTAATGCATCGGACGAAAGCATAATCCAAGCAATCTCAGACCGCGGCTATTCCGCAGCAAAGAAATGACCCAAAGGGGCACAAAAGGGACGGTTCTATCTGTGCCCTTTTGTTATAATCAACTTATAGAAACTTTTCCTTAAGGGCACAGATAGAACCGTCCCCTTTGCGCCCCTCTCGGTGTTTTTTACTAACTTTAATCTTCGATTGAAAATAGGCTGCGCCTCGGAATAAAAACCAAGAAATCTTGTTTTTTCTTCTCTCGGCTTGCACTATCTTTGCAGCATGAACTGGAGTGGAATCATTGTGGGCGCTGCGGTGTTTCTGAGCATCGGTCTGTGCCATCCTGCCGTCATTAAGATGGAGTATTATTGGGGTAAGAAAAGCTGGTGGGTATGGCTTGTGGTTGGCCTTATATGCTGCGCCTTGTCCCTGTTGGTAAAGAACCAGACACTGTCTACCATAATAGGAGGTTTTGCATTCTCATGTCTTTGGGGAATAGGAGAGATGTTCCAGCAGGAGAAGCGTGTGCTCAAAGGCTGGTTCCCGGAGAATCCTGCCCGCCATGAGTATTATGAATCTATAAGAAAGCAGTGTAATAAGTAACTGTACTGCAAATAAATAAATGAGGTGGCTGCATCACGCAGTCACCTCATTCTTTTTTTTCAGTTATGCAGATCAGAAAATATACAGGTATGAAAGGTCTGTGTTGCACTGCAGTACCTGTTCTGCACTGTCAGTGGCAGGATCATATGAGAATACGCCCGATGCATCCACACGTTTGCCCTCAAGACCGCGGACAGACAGACGTGATGTGCTGCCCAGACCGCCTGTAGCCCTGATTGTAACGTCTACTGTCTTGGCCAGTATGCCCTGGTGTTTATTTGCAACCCGATTGCAAATGAAAAGTCATACCTTTGTGCGGTTAAAAACAGAAGGCTTTATGAATCCCATTGTTACAGCATTGATGATTCCGTTCCTGGGCACGGCTCTGGGATCGGCGTTTGTGTTCTTCATGAAAAAGGATATGCCTGACCTGTTGCAGAAGATCCTGCTGGGATTTGCATCGGGCGTGATGGTGGCTGCATCCGTATGGTCGCTTCTGATTCCGGCTATGGAGATGGGCACCGGTACAAAGGCCGTGATTTCACCCACGGTAGGTCTGCTGGCAGGCTTTGCGTTCCTTCTGCTGATTGACTATATAACACCGCATATCCATCCGGTGGGCGGTCCTGAAGGCCCTGAGAGCCGGTTGTCACGCACCACCAAACTTGCACTTGCGGTTACCATACATAACTTCCCTGAGGGAATGGCTGTGGGCGTAGCTATTGCCGGAGCCCTTACGGCCGATTTCAATATGGCAGGCGCGCTGGCACTGTCACTGGGTATTGCTATCCAGAATGTGCCTGAGGGCGCAATCATATCCATGCCGCTGCGTGCTGATGGTAACAGCCGTTGGAAGGCTTTCGGAATAGGTGCCCTGAGCGGTATTGTAGAGCCGATAGGCGGTGCGCTGGTGCTGTTGCTGGCATCGGCAGTAATAGGTATAATGCCGTTCATGCTGGCATTTGCCGCCGGAGCTATGCTCTATGTGGTCATAGAGGAACTGGTGCCCGAGACATCAAAAGGGGAGCACTCAAACGTGGGCACCATCGGTTTCGCTTTGGGCTTTGCCCTGATGATGGTGCTTGACGTGGTATTATCCTGATTTGTCAGGATACGGTCATCGGGCCGGAATCACCAGATTGAGACGCGTTCATTACGGGGGATAAACAGTTTGTCCCCCTCTTTTATGCCGAATGCATCATACCAGGAATTGACGTGGGGTAGGATACCGTTTATGCGCCAACGACCTATCGGATGGGGATCTGTATTTGTCTGGTTACGTATGGCTTCATCCGTTATATTCTCACAGAACAAATTGGCGTGTGCCAGAAAAAAACGCTGATCGGGCGTAATGCCGTCTATCGTAGGCAGATTCTCTCCTTTTGTGGCATTCTTGTATGCAGTCCAGGCTATCTCCAGACCGCCCAGGTCGGCCAGGTTCTCACCAAGGGTCAATTGGCCGTTGGCATAAAATCCTGGTAACAGTTCAATGGCCGAAAAGTAATCTGCCAGTTTCCCGGCGCGTATTGTAAACTGCTCTGCATCCTGCTCAGTCCACCAGTCTCTCAGATTGCCGTCCTTGTCATAAAGTCTGCCCTCATCATCGAATCCGTGTGTAAATTCATGGCCTATGATAGAGCCTATGGCCCCATAGTTGTAAGCATCATCGGCTTCCATGTCAAAAACGGGTTTCTGAAGTATTCCGGCGGGAAATACAAGTGCGTTTATGGATGGGTCGTAGTCTGCATTGATGGTTTGGGCATACATTTCATCATACCAATCCCTGCGGTTTACGGGCTTGCCAGCTTTCTTGCTGATATTATTGCTGATATTGAACCTTTTGCATTCCAGTACGTTCTCAACGTAAGACTTGGCGGGGTCTATCATAAGACCGCTCATATCCGTCTGTTCATCGGGATAACCTACACTGAATACCATTGTATTCAGCTTTTCCAGAGCGTTGTTTTTTGTGGCGTCACTCATCCAGTCCAGGGCCTCTATATGGCTTGCCATAGCTGTTGAAAGGTTCCTTATGAGCTGGAGCACCCGTTCCTTGTATTCGGCCGGGAAATACCTTTTGGCATATACTATTCCTACTGCTTCTCCAATGTTTTTGTCCAAATCCTCCATGACAGTCTGGTCAATGTCATTCTGACTCCTGATTCCGTTCATGAAACGTTCCATGAAATCAAAATCCTGAGCCACAATCCTGCTGTCCAGATATTTTGCTGTCTTTGAAACAAGGAACCATTCCATGTAATCCCTGTATTCATCAAGTGTAAGTGCGTTCAAGAGAGAGTCCAGACCGGCAAAATATTCAGGTTGGCCTACCACCAGTTCCTGGAAATACCGGGAACTTAGGCCATATCCGTTAATCCGTTCCTCCAGACGTATGTTGGGATAGTCGTTCTCAAAATCGGAAAGTGAGACTTTATTGTAGTTGTTTAATGGTTCGCGCAATTCGGTGTTGGAACGGCTGAATCCTGCCAGATCTCTCTTTACGTGCATTATGTTGTTCATTTTTCCGGCGGCCTCATCCGGACTGAATCCCAGCATTTGCAACATCTTTACGATATGCTCCATGTATGTATTGCGGGTCCTGGTATTCTCGTCATCTTTACCTATGTAATAATCCCTGCTTTTAAGAACCATGTTCAACTGGCTTATTTTCAGGATATTATTGGTGGCGTCCATGTGGTCTGTAAAGTATGTTGTCTTCATGAACATGGATTCTAGACTTGAAGCCAGCCTTATCTCTATGTTGAACAGGTCATCCATGGTCTGAGCCTGTTCCATCTCTCTTATATATACCATTATCGGCTCCGCTCCGTCTGTGTTGCGGCGGACGGTATCGGTACCCAGAGCGTAGAGGTCTCCCAGTTTCTTCTCAACGGAACCAAGCGGATAACTGCCGTCCTTAAGGTCTTGAAGCATATCAATTATGCGTGTTGAATTCTCCTGGAACAGTGCTTCTATTTTACCGTAACTCTTGAATGTGTCAGGAAGGGTGTTCCTTCTTTTCCAACCGCCGTTGGCATACCGGTCAAAATCATCTCCGGGTCTTACGGAGGTGTCAAGGTCATCGTTGCAGATAGCGGAGTAAGGTGTATTGAGGTCTTCTTTATCAATCGTATCCTGACATGATGTAAAGAATAGGGGACTCAATGACAGGGCGTAAATAACAGTTTTGACGTTCATAGGACTATTGGATCTGAAAGTTTATTATCACACCGCGAAGATACTGACAAAATGCTATTCTTTTATATATAAAGGTGGCAATTTGTAAGTGGTGAAAAATTTTTAGTGATAAAGTGATATTTTCTTGCCAAAAGTTTTGGGGTATGAAAAAGAGTGCTTAAATTCGCGGCATAATTAGCAGAAACAAGAGAGATGGCTAAAGGTTTGGTCTTTGTAACCAATAATAATCAGAATAATAATCAGAACCAGAATAATAATCAGGTTTTGATGATTACTTCTTTTGGCCAGCGGGAAAGCTAATCATTAAGGAATATAAAGAACAAAACATAAAAGACTGGTCAATCTGATCAGTCTTTTTTTTGTTCCAGACACTGAGACGAATAAATAACAAAAACAATAAATACTATGTGTGGAATAGTTGGAGTATTCAAGATCAAGAAGCAGTCAGAGAAACTCAGACAGCAGGTATTGGAGATGAGTAGAAGAATCCGTCACCGCGGTCCGGACTGGAACGGTATCTGGTGCGGCGGATCTGCCATTCTGGCTCATGAGCGTCTCAGTATCGTGGACCCTCAGTCAGGCGGCCAGCCGCTGTTCAGTGAGGATCGTCTTCAGGTGCTGGCCGTAAACGGTGAGATTTACAACCACCAGACAATACGCCGTGAATATGAGGGCAGATATACATTCCGCACAGGAAGTGACTGCGAGGTTATCCTGGCACTCTACCGTGATGCCGTAAGGGCGGGCGGCAGTCAGGAGGACTTTATCCGCATGCTTGAGCGCCTGAACGGCATTTTTGCATTTGCGCTCTATGATGCCGAGCGTGACGAATACCTGATAGCACGTGATCCCATAGGTGTCATACCTCTTTATATAGGTCATGATGCACAGGGCCGCGTATATGTAGCCAGTGAGCTTAAGGCCCTTGAGGGTATATGCACTGAGTATGAACCGTTCCAGCCGGGTCATTTCCTGAGCAGCCGCACCGGAATGGTAGAGCGCTGGTGGACCCGTGACTGGTTCAAGTATGATGCCGTGAAAGACAACGAGGCCAGTGTAGAGGAGCTTCATGACGCACTTGAGGCAGCCGTAAAGCGTCAGCTTATGAGTGACGTTCCTTACGGAGTGCTGCTTTCAGGTGGTCTTGACAGTTCTGTCATATCGGCCATTGCCAAGAAAAACGCTGCCCGCCGCGTTGAGACCGATGACCAGCAGGAGGCATGGTGGCCCCGTCTGCACTCATTTGCAGTAGGTCTTAAGGGTGCCCCCGACCTGGCCAAGGCCCGTGAGGTGGCTGAGCATATAGGTACAGTACACCATGAAATCAACTATACGATCCAGGAGGGCCTGGATGCCATACGTGACGTGATCTATTTCATAGAGACCTATGACGTGACCACGGTACGTGCCAGCACGCCTATGTATCTCTTGGCCCGTGTAATACGCAGCATGGGTATAAAGATGGTGCTGAGCGGCGAGGGAGCCGATGAGGTATTTGGAGGTTATCTCTATTTCCATAAGGCTCCCGATGCCAAGGCGTTCCATGAGGAGACCGTCAGAAAACTCTCCAAACTGCACCTTTATGACTGCCTGCGTGCCAACAAGTCACTGGCAGCCTGGGGTGTTGAGGGCCGCGTTCCGTTCCTTGACAAAGAGTTCCTGGATGTGGCAATGCGTCTGAACCCGGCAGCCAAGATGTGCCCCGGCAAGGAGATTGAGAAACGCATAGTTCGTGAGGCTTTTGCCGATATGCTGCCAGAGAGCGTTGCATGGCGACAGAAAGAGCAGTTCAGTGACGGAGTGGGATACAGCTGGATCGATACCCTGAAGGAAATAACATCAGCTGCCGTAACCGATGAGCAGATGGCTCATGCCGCAGAGCGATTCCCCATCAACACACCTATGAACAAGGAGGAGTATTACTACCGCAGCATATTTGAGGAGCATTTCCCCAGCGAGTCTGCAGCCAAGTGCGTACCCAGTGTTCCAAGCGTAGCCTGCTCAACTGCAGAGGCTCTGGCATGGGACAAGAGTTTCAGCAAACTGAACGATCCCAGCGGACGTGCAGTCAAAGGTGTTCATGAAAACGCTTACAAATAAGCACTTTGAATGTCGGTTTGCTGCATTAAACATTTTTTTAATGTCATTTTGAAGAAATTTATGGAGGATCGTTTTCAAATTGCAACATTTATTGCTAATTTTGCATCGTTTTTGAAATATAAAGACAAGCAAAAGCATGAAAGTGTTGATAGAATATGGTTTCAGATATGCTCTGGAGGTTGGTTTCAACCCCAAGCGTAATGCCGGGAATAATAATTCCGGCAATTGGAACCGTTTTGTCAGGAGTACGGCTTTTCTCTCTCCAGCCGGGGAGTAAGCCCAAAGATAAAACTCAAACTTTCAATACAAACATAAAGGCTGGCCCGCTTGGACTGGCCTTTCGTCTTTAATAGTAAAACAGAACAAAAACACTAAAACAATAAAATTATGAGTGAACTTAGATTTGATGTGATACAGGATGCTTTCAAGAAGAAGGCTGCTGTAGTGGAGACACCCGCAGTGAAGACATCGGAATACTTCGGCGAGTTGGTGTTCAACCGTGACAAGATGCGCAAGTATCTTGATGACAAGACCTTCAAAGCTATTGTGAACTGCATTGACAATGGTGAGCCTCTGGATCGCAAGACTGCCGATGGCGTTGCAGCCGGCATGAAGACCTGGGCTATGGAACACGGCGTAACACACGTTACCCACTGGTTCCAGCCGCTCACCGACGGTACTGCCGAGAAGCACGACTCTTTCATGGAGTACGATGGCAAGGGCGGTATGATTGAGACTTTTGACGGCAAAGCCCTGGCACAGCAGGAGCCTGATGCATCATCATTCCCCAGCGGCGGTATCCGTGCCACATTTGAGGCCCGTGGTTATACTGCATGGGATCCCACATCACCTGTATTTATCCAGGATGACACCCTTTGCATACCTACAGTATTCATTTCATATACCGGTGAGGCTCTTGACTACAAGACACCTCTTAAGAAGGCCCTGAAGGCTGTGAACGATGCAGCTCTGCCCATCTGCCGCATGTTTGATCCCAAAGTCAAGAAGGTATATTCATATCTGGGTTGGGAGCAGGAGTACTTCCTGGTTGATGAGGACCTCTACGCAGCACGTCCCGACCTGATGCTTACAGGCCGTACACTGATGGGTCACGCCTCATCAAAGAACCAGCAGTTGGATGACCACTATTTCGGTGCCATTCCTTCACGTGTTGCCGCTTTCATGCGCGACATCGAGATTGCCGGTTACAAGCTTGGTATTCCTCTTAAGACACGTCATAACGAGGTTGCTCCCAACCAGTTCGAGCTTGCTCCCATCTACGGTGAGACCAACCTTTCAAACGATCAGAACCAGCTGATAATGAACGTGATGAACAGCATCGCCCGCAAGCACGGATTCGTAGTCCTGTTCCACGAGAAGCCGTTTGACGGAATCAACGGTTCAGGTAAGCACAACAACTGGTCACTTGGTACCGATACCGGCACACTGCTGCTTGCTCCCGGTAAGGATGCAATGGGCAACCTGCAGTTCGTTACATTCTTTGTAAACGTTCTGGCTGCCGTACAGAAGCACAACGATATCCTCAAGGCTTCGATCGCTACCGCCACCAACGCTCACCGTCTGGGCGCCAACGAGGCACCTCCTGCCATTGTATCTGCTTTCCTTGGCAAGACAATGACATCAGTCCTGAAGAAACTGCTTGAGGTTCCGTCAGATACTCCTATCGAGATTGCCGGAAAGAAGGGTAAGTCAGTCGGTCTGGTTGAGATACCTGAGATATTCGTTGACAACACTGACCGTAACCGTACATCACCGTTCGCATTCACCGGTAACCGCTTTGAGTTCCGTGCCGTTGGTTCAAGCGCAAACTGCGCAGGTGCCATGACCGCTCTGAACGCAGCCGTAGCCGAGCAGCTGATTGCCTTCAAGGCCGATGTTGACAAGGAAATCAAGGCTGGCAAGGCCATGAACATAGCAATCATGGATACCCTGAAGCCTATCATCAAGAGCATAATCGATGTCGTTTGCTTTGACGGTAACGGTTATACCGATGAGTGGAAGGCTGAGGCCAAGAAGCGTGGTCTGGATACTCTGACCAACGTTCCTGAGATGTTCAAGTCATTCACCACTCCCAAGGCTATCGAGCTGTTCACCAAGCTTGGCGTTTACACCGAGAAGGAGCTTGAGGCCCGTAATGAGGTTAAGTGGGAGATATATACCAAGAAGGTACAGATTGAGGCCCGTGTAACCGGCCGTATGGCAATCAACCATATCATTCCTGCCGCTCTTGCATATCAGACCAAGCTGCTCAAGAACATTGACCTGATGAAGGATGTTTACGGTGACAGCTACAAGGATATGGCTGCTGTAAGCATGGGATTTGTAACCAAGATCTCAGAACTTGTCAACAAACTCAAGACTCAGGTTGACGATATGATTGAGGCCCGCAAGGTTGCCAACAAGATTGAGGGTGAGTATGAGAAGGCCATGGCTTACCATGAGATTGCCGAGTCTCTCTTCCCGCTCCGTAAGACCATTGACAAGCTTGAGGAGATTGTGGACAACGATATGTGGCCGCTGCCTAAGTACCGTGAACTCTTGTTCATTAACTGATGGAGCAGCGAGAGGAGAGACTAAGCTCGCTTAGGCTATCCCGAGTCGCGACAGAAGTCAACGGCGTAGCCGTTAATTAATTGATATCATTTCTTCGCTTCGCTCCGAAAGATGGGAGCGAAGCGGAGATTTACAAAAGCGGTTTGTAAGTTAGATACATTTTTACTGAAAGTACAAAGTACAACATTATATGAAAAAATACGGTTTATACGACCCTCAGAACGAACATGATGCCTGCGGTATAGGTATGATGGTAAACCTTAAGGGGGGAAAGACACACCAGCTTGTTGACAGTTCACTCACACTGCTTGAGAACATGAAGCACCGTGGTGCTGAGGCTGCCGACAACAAGTCGGGCGACGGAGCCGGAATCATGCTGCAGATACCGCACGAGTTCATACTTTTGCAGGGTATTCCTGTACCTGAGAGGCTCAGTTACGGAACAGGTCTTGTGTTCCTGCCCAAGGATGAGAAACTGCGTGGTCAGTATCTGGACATTATCCGTGAGGAGGTATCCAAGATGGGACTTGAGCTCACCAACGTACGTGACGTACCTGTGAACAGCAATATCCTGGGTGAGGCTGCCCGTGCAACTGAGCCCTACACAGTACAGATATTCGTTACCGGCGCATCAGAGGCCGACGGTCTTGAGACCAAGCTCTACAAGATCCGTAAGCATGTTGAGCAGAGGATTGACAACCGTGATTTCTATATTGTATCACTTTCATGCCGTATCATAGTATATAAAGGAATGCTCACCTCAACGCAGCTGCGTGAGTACTATCCGGACCTTAGCAGTCCGTTCTTTACCAGCGGCTTAGCCATGGTGCATTCCCGTTTCAGTACAAATACGTTCCCCACATGGTCTCTTGCGCAGCCTTTCCGAATGCTGGCTCACAACGGCGAGATAAACACTATTCGCGGAAACCGCGGCTGGATGGAGGCACGTGAGAGCGTACTCTCATCAAAGGCACTGGGTGATGTGAGCGATATTCATCCTATCGTTCAGCCCGATATGAGCGACAGTGCGTCATTTGACAACGCACTTGAGTTCTTTGTGCGTTCAGGCATGTCTCTGCCTCACGCAATGGCCATGATGATTCCTGAGTCATTCAATGAAAAGAATCCCATCAGTGATAAGCTCAAGGCATTCTACGAGTACCACTCAATCCTTATGGAGCCGTGGGACGGACCTGCCGCCATGCTCTTTACCGATGGCCGTTATGCCGGAGGTATGCTGGACCGTAACGGTCTGCGTCCCGCACGTTACCTCATCACCGATGACGGTATGCTTATCATGGCATCAGAGGCCGGATGTATCCAGGTTGATGCAGCCAAGATAGTAGAGAAGGGTAAACTCCAGCCCGGTAAGATACTCCTTATTGATACTGACAACGGTCAGATATACCGTAACAATGAGGTTAAGGACGCCCTGGCCAGTGAGTTTGACTATGCAGGATGGCTCAGCGCAGGACGTGTAGAGCTGGGTAAGCTTAAGAGCGGCCGTAAGGCACCCAATGATGTTAAAGACTATACCAGACGCTTAAGGGCGTTTGATTTTACACGTGAGGATATTGACCGCGTTATCGTTCCTATGTGCCAGACAGCTCAGGAGCCTCTGTCATCAATGGGTAATGATACCCAGCTGGCGGTTCTTTCTGACCGTCCCCAGCTGCTGTTCAACTATTTCCGACAGCAGTTTGCACAGGTTACCAACCCGCCTATAGATCCTATCCGTGAAGAACTTGTCATGTCACTTACCGAGTACATCGGCGCAGTCGGCATGAATATCCTTACTCCCAGTGAGGGCCACTGCAAGATGGTGCGTCTGCCGCAGCCGGTTCTTACCAACACAGAGCTCGATACGCTCTGCAACATCCGCTACAAGGGATTCAACACAGAAAAACTGCCTATTCTCTTTGAGAAATCAAAAGGCGCCAAGGGTATGGCCGATGCCATCCAGGAGCTCTGCAAGAAGGCAGAGCAGTCTGTTGACGCCGGTATCAACTACATAATCCTTAGCGATCGCGGCATTGACGATACTCATGCTGCAATTCCTTCACTGCTTGCCGTAAGCGCCATCCACCACTATCTGGTATCAATCCAGAAGCGTGTACAGACAGCTCTTATCGTAGAGAGCGGTGAGATCCGTGAGGTTATGCATGTGGCTCTGCTTATGGGCTACGGCGCAAGTGCCGTCAACCCCTACATGGCATTTGCCGTAATTGATGACCTGGTTAAGAAGGGTGAGATCCAGCTTGACTACGAGACAGCTCAGCACAACTACATCAAGGCCGTTGACAAGGGCCTTAAGAAGATACTCAGTAAGATGGGTATCAGCACCATACGTTCTTACCGCGGTGCCAAGATATTTGAATCAATTGGTCTCAGCCAGGAGCTTCTGGCCAAGTATTTCGGTACAGCGTCATCAACCGTAGGCGGTGTTACGCTTGACGGTATCTGCAAGGATGCAGTACGTATGCAGGAGCAGGGATTCGGCAAGGCTGAACCCGATGATGTCCTGCCGTTCATCGGTCAGTATGCGTTCCGTAAGGACGGTATACGTCATGCATGGACACCTGAGGCCATATCAACACTGCAGCTCGCAACCCGACTGGGAAGCTACAAGAAGTTCAAGGAGTTCTGCTCAATCGTGGATGACCGTCCCGAGCAGCTGTTCCTGCGCAACTTCTTCAAGTTCAAGAGCAACCCCATATCAATAGATGAGGTTGAGCCTGCAGAGAATATCGTAAAGCGTTTTATCGGAGCTGCCATGTCATTCGGTGCCATCAGCAAGGAGGCACATGAGGCAATAGCTCTGGCTCTCAATACTCTTGATTCACGCAGCAACACCGGTGAGGGTGGTGAGGACAGCGAGCGTTTCCACACTGATGTGGACGGCGTATCACTGAGCAGCCGCATCAAGCAGGTGGCATCGGGCCGATTCGGTGTTACAGCCGAGTATCTGGTAAACTCACAGGAGATTCAGATCAAGGTGGCCCAGGGTGCCAAGCCCGGTGAGGGCGGTCAGTTGCCCGGCTTCAAGGTGAACGAAATCATTGCCCGTACACGTAACTCAATTCCCGGAATTTCACTGATTTCACCTCCTCCTCATCACGATATCTACTCAATCGAGGATCTGGCACAGCTCATATTTGACCTGCGTAACGTCAATCCCAAGGCCAAGATCAGCGTCAAGCTGGTGGCTGAGAGCGGTGTAGGTACAATCGCAGCCGGTGTGGCTAAGGCCAAGGCAGATCTGGTTGTAATATCAGGATCAGAGGGCGGTACAGGTGCATCACCTGCCTCTTCAATCCGTTACGCCGGTGTATCTCCTGAGATTGGTCTTTCCGAGACACAGCAGACTCTGGTTCTGAACGGTCTGCGTAAGGAGATTGAGGTTCAGGTTGACGGTCAGCTCAAGACCCCGCGTGACGTCATATCGATGGCTCTGCTGGGTGCCGGTGAGTTCGGATTCGGAACTGCTCAGCTCATTGTTCTGGGATGCCTCCTGATGCGTAAGTGCCATACAAACGCATGCCCGGTAGGTGTTGCAACACAGGATCCTGCACTCCGTGCCAAGTTCCGCGGTCACAGCCAGTACCTTGTAAACTACTACATGTATATGGCAGAGGGCGTACGTGAGTTCCTTGCCGATATGGGATTCCGCAAGTTTGAGGATATCATAGGCCGTACAGACCTTATTGAGATTGATACCACCAAGTTCAACGATAAGACACGCGGTCTTGATTTCAGCCGCATGCTTACAAAGATTGACGGTGAGCTCTATAAGACCGAGGATCAGAAGCATGACCTGAGCAAGGTGCTTGACCAGAAGATCATCGATGCATCGGCCGATGCCATCGAGAAGGGCACCAAGGTTGAACTTATGTACAATATAATCAACACTGACCGTGCCGCAGGCGCGATGCTGTCAGGTGCGATTGCAAGCAAGTACGGACATGACGGTCTGCCCGATGATACCATCAACGTCAGGTTCAGTGGATCGGCAGGACAGAGCTTTGGTGCATTCCTTATGAAGGGTGTAAGCTTTAAGCTGGAAGGTGAGGCCAATGACTATGTAGGCAAGGGCCTATCCGGTGGCCGCATCGCAATATGCCCGCCCGCCGAGAGCAAGTTTGACGCATCCGAGAACATCATAGCAGGTAACACCATCCTGTACGGAGCTACCAGCGGTGAGATATTCATCAACGGTCGCGCAGGTGAGCGTTTCGCCGTACGTAACTCTGGCGCCACTGCCGTGGTTGAGGGCGCAGGTGACCACTGCTGCGAGTATATGACAGGCGGTCGCGTGGTTGTACTCGGTACAACGGGCCGTAACTTTGCCGCAGGTATGTCAGGTGGTCTGGCTTATGTCTGGGACAAGAACCATGACTTTGACTACTACTGCAACATGGATATGATTGAGCTTGACCTTATTGAGGACAAGGCCGGTCGTGACGAGTTGCACGGACTCATTGAGAAACACTACAAATATACCGGCTCAGCTCTGGCCAAGAAGATGCTGGATAACTGGGAACAGTATGTAGGTGAGTTCATACAGGTTACTCCTATCGAGTACCGCCGTATCCTCCAGGAGGAGAAGATGAAGGCGCTGCAGCAGAAGATTGATAACGTTCAGCGTGATTATTAAACCGTAAAGAGACACTACTATGGGAAATCCAAGAGCTTTCCTGACCGTACCCAGACAGGATGCCGGTCATAGACCTATACATGAGAGAATTGCAGACTTTGGTGAAGTTGAGCAGACGCTGAACGACAGCAGCCGCCAGCAGCAGGCTTCACGCTGCATGGATTGCGGCGTACCATTCTGCCACTGGGCATGCCCGCTGGGCAACAAGCAGCCGGAATGGCAGGATGCCGTATACAAAGGCAAGTGGGAGCTGGCTTACAAGCTGCTCTCCGCAACCAATGACTTCCCAGAGTTTACAGGTCGTATCTGTCCTGCACTCTGCGAGAAGAGCTGCGCGCTGAACCTCTGCATCGATGCCCCCGTAACCGTACGTGAGAACGAGTGCTCCATCATTGAGCATGCTTTCCGTGAGGGATATGTAAAGGCTCACACATATGAGCGTAACGGCAAGAAGGTGGCCATCATCGGTGCCGGTCCTGCCGGACTGAGCGCTGCAGTACGCCTTAACTGCCTGGGTTATGAGGTGACACTCTTTGACAAGATGCCCTCTGCAGGTGGTCTGGTACGTTACGGAATACCTAACTTTAAGCTTGACAAGTATGTGATTGACCGCCGTATGGCTATCATGGAGCAGGAGGGAATCAAGTTCCGGTTCAACACAATGGTTGATCTTAACGATCTGCCCAAGGGCTTTGACGCATACATCATATCAAACGGAACACCTACCGCACGTGACCTTAAGATTCCGGGACGTGAGTTCAAGGGCGTATACTTTGCCCTGCAGATGCTCACCCAGCAGAACCTGCGTCTGGCAGGTCAGGAGTTCAGCCCTGAGGAGACCGTATCGGCCAAGGGTAAGAAGGTACTGGTAATTGGTGGCGGTGATACCGGTAGCGACTGCATAGGTACATGCCATCGTCAGGGTGCCGTAAGCGTTACCCAGATTGAGATCATGCCCAAGCCTCCGGTTGGTTACAACCCTGCAACACCGTGGCCGCAGTGGCCTAACATCCTCAAGACCACAACCAGTCATGAGGAGGGTTGCGAGCGCCGCTGGTGCCTTACATCAAACAAGTTCCTGGATGACGGTAAGGGTAACCTTAAGGGCGTTGAGGTAGAGACTGTAGAGTGGGTACCGGATCCTAACGGTGGCCGCCCGCAGATGAAGCTCACAGGCAACAAGGAGATCATTGAGTGCGATATGGTGCTGCTGGCTATGGGATTCCTCAAGCCTGAGCATCCTGAGTACGCTGAGAACGTATTCCTGGCAGGTGATGCCAAGAACGGTGCCAGCCTGGTTGTAAGAGCTCTGGCCAGTGGCCGTGAGGTGGCTGCCAAGGTTGACGCATACCTTAAGAGCAAATAAATATGGCAAAGGAGATCACTTTCAGCAAGATGCACGGTCTGGGCAATGACTATATCTATGTCAATGTCATGGATATGGTTTTGCCTGAGCCCGAAAAGCTGTCCATCCTGTGGAGTGACCGCCATAAAGGGATAGGCTCAGACGGCCTTATCCTTATAGGACGCTCCAAGGTCGCTGATTTCAGCATGCGCATTTTCAACGCTGACGGATCTGAGGCACTGATGTGCGGAAACGGTTCGCGCTGCGTCGGTAAGTATGTGTATGACAATGGATTAACCACTAAGACTGAAATCACTTTAGAGACTCTTTCAGGTATCAAGAAACTGTCACTTCACCCGGGTGCCGACGGCAAGATCAGTTCCGTTACCGTGGGTATGGGAGCAGGTGTTCCGCTTAAGGTGGTACGCAAGTCTGCCAAGAGTGACGAGCTGATAGGAGAGACCCTGAATGTAGGCGACGGACCTACCGTATGCACAGCTATTGATATGGGTAACCCGCATCTGGTCATGTTCGTGAAGGATGCTGAGAATGCCCGTGTAGCTGAGGTCGGTCCTTTCATGGAGCATAACGAGATGTTCCCCAACCGTGCCAACATTGAGTTTGCACAGGTTCTGGACCGTAATCATATTCGTATGCGTGTATGGGAACGCGGCAGCGGAATTACCTGCGCATGCGGAACTGGTGCCTGCGCAACGGCTGTGGCATCGGCCATGCAGGGATATACCGATCCTAAAGACTGCCAGGTCATCATGGACGGCGGTGCACTCACCGTTTCATGGGATCCGGCAACACGTGAGGTGCTTATGACCGGCGATGCCACGCTGGTTTTTGACGGAAAAATAGAAATGCCAAATGATTAAATCAAACTCCAATTTCTCAAGACTTCCGGAGCGTTACCTGTTCCTGGATATCGCCAAGAGGGTGAATGCATTCAGCAAGGCCAACCCCAGCGCCGATATCATCCGTATGGGAATAGGCGATGTGACGCGTCCGCTCGCTCCGGCTGTCATAAAAGCCATGCATGAGGCCGTAGAAGACTGTGCCGCACAGGACACATTCCACGGATACGGTCCCGAGCGCGGTTATCAGTGGTTGCGTGAGGCCATAGTGAAAGGTGATTATGAGCCTCTGGGAGTAAACCTTTCTCCCGATGACATATTTGTCAATGACGGTGCCAAGAGCGATACCGGCAACATTGGCGATATACTCTCCACTGACGGACTTGTAGGCATTACAGACCCCGTTTATCCGGTGTACGTAGACACCAACCTGATGCGTGGAGCACAGGTACGTTTCATTCCATGCAATGCAGCCAACGGTTACACAGGAGATATCCCTACAGAGCGTCTGGATGTGATATATCTCTGTTACCCCAACAACCCCACGGGTGCCGTGATAACCAAAGCAAAACTTAAGGAGTGGGTTGATTACGCACTCAGCAACGGATCCATCATCATGTATGATTCAGCTTACGAGGCATTCATACGTGATCCGGAAATTCCCCATTCAATCTATGAGATTGAGGGAGCCAAGGAGTGCGCCATTGAGTTCCGCAGTTTCTCCAAGACCGCAGGATTCACTGGAATAAGATGTGGTTATACCGTTATCCCACAAGGACTTATGGTAAATGATGAAAGCGGCCGCAAGGTGAGCTTGAACGCTCTCTGGGAACGCCGTCAGAGCTGTAAGTTCAACGGTGCGTCATATGTGTCACAGCGTGGTGCGCTGGCTGTCTATACGCCAGAGGGCCGCAAGCAGATACATGAGACCATTGATTATTATCTGGAGACGGCGCGTATCATCCGTGACAGCATGACGGAGGTAGGATTGAATCCCCAGGGTGGCGAGAATGCACCATATATATGGGCCGAAACGCCTCAGGGAATTGATTCGTGGGAGTTTTTTGATATCCTGCTTGAGAAAGCTCAGGTGGTGGTTACACCGGGATCGGGATTCGGTCCGTCAGGGCAGGGTTATTTCAGGATAACGTCGTTTGCCGACAGGCAACGCACAATAGAGGCAATGCAACGCATAAAGAATTTGATGAATAAATAATGGAGAGAGAAGCAGTTCTTATTCTTGAGGACGGAACCCGTTTCGTAGGTCGCTCGTTCGGATTTGAAAAATCCGTATCGGGCGAACTCGTGTTCTATACAGCCATGACGGGATATCCGGAGAGTCTTAGTGATCCGTCGTATAAGGGACAGATTCTGGTCCCCACATACCCGCTTATAGGCAACTACGGTGTGCCGGGCGATGAGACGGTAAACGGAATATCAAAGTTTTATGAGTCCGACAGGATTCAGTGCTCGGCACTTGTCATAGCACAGTACTCTGCAGAGTACAGCCATTGGGACTCAGCCAAGAGTCTGGGTGAGTGGCTTAAGAAGTGGGAGGTCCCCGGTATCTACGGAATCGATACCCGTGCACTTACCAAGCGTCTGCGTGAGAAGGGTGCCATGCTGGGCAAGATCGTGTTCGGTGATGAGGATATCCCGTTCTATGATCCCAACAAGGACAATCTGGTATCTCAGGTTTCATGCCCTGAGATAAAGCATTACGGAAACGGCAAGTACAAGGTGCTTATGGTAGACTGCGGTATGAAGAACAACATACTGCGCTGCCTGCTTGACTACAATGTGCAGATCAAGCGCGTGCCCTGGAACTATGATTTCAGCGGTGAGGATTATGACGGCCTGTTCATTTCAAACGGCCCCGGTGACCCCGCCATGTGCACTGAGACAATAGCCAATATACGTAAGGCTCTGCAGCAGGACAAGCCTATCATGGGAATCTGCCTTGGAAACCAGCTGCTGGCACTTGCAGCAGGCGCCAAGACCTACAAACTCAAATACGGACACCGCGGACACAACCAGACTGTACGTATCCCCGGTACCCATAAGTGCTTTGTGACATCACAGAACCACGGTTTTGCCATTGATGACAGCACCCTGCCTGCAGATTGGGAACGCATGTTCGAGAATCTGAATGACGGCACGAATGAGGGTATTAAGCATAAGTCAAAACCGTTCTTCTCAACTCAGTTCCATCCTGAGGCATCTAGCGGACCTACTGATACAGGTAACCTGTTCGGTCTGTTTGTGGAGAATATGATTAAATACTCTAAGAAATGATGAATGATGCTATGGAAGATGTAAAGAGAGTACTTGTGCTCGGTTCAGGAGCACTCAAGATAGGTCAGTCAGGTGAGTTTGACTATTCCGGTTCTCAGGCCCTCAAGGCGCTGCGCGAGGATGGCAAATACACCATTCTTATAAACCCCAATATCGCCACAGTCCAGACATCCGAGGGCGTGGCCGATGCCATCTATTACCTGCCCATCACTCCCACATTCGTGGAGAAGGTTATCCGGAAGGAGAAACCCGATGGCATCATGCTGGCATTCGGTGGCCAGACAGCCCTGAACTGCGGTGTTGAGCTCTACAAGAGCGGCATACTGGAGAAATACGGCATCAAGGTGCTGGGTACTCCGGTTCAGGCCATCATCAACACTGAGGACCGTGAGCTGTTTGCCGATATGATGCACTCCATTAACGTGAAGACACCTCGCAGTGAGGCTGTAAACAATATGGAGGAGGCTCTTAAGGTGGTCAAGGAGATAGGTTATCCGGTAATTGTACGTGCCGCCTATACTCTGGGTGGTCTTGGTTCCGGATTCTGCTCAAATGATGAGGAACTCAAGAAAGTTGCCGCATCGGCATTCTCATATTCTCCGCAGATTCTGGTAGAGGAGTCACTCAAGGGCTGGAAGGAGATTGAGTATGAGGTTGTACGTGACCGTTATGACAACTGTATCACGGTCTGCAACATGGAGAACTTTGACCCGCTGGGCATCCATACCGGAGAGAGCGTGGTTGTAGCTCCGTCACAGACTCTGAGCGACCATGAGTATCACAAGCTGCGCCGCATCGCTATCGATATCATCCGTCACGTGGGTATAGTGGGAGAGTGCAACGTCCAGTATGCTCTGGATCCCAACTCCGATGATTACCGCGTGATTGAGGTCAACGCCCGTTTGAGCCGCTCATCGGCCCTGGCATCCAAGGCTACAGGTTATCCTCTGGCATTTGTGGCTGCCAAGCTGGGTCTGGGATATGGTCTGGATGAGATTCCCAACTCCGTGACCAAGGTTACATCGGCCTGCTTTGAGCCCGCCCTGGACTATGTGGTATGTAAGATCCCGCGTTGGGACCTGGGTAAGTTTGAGGGCGTTTCACGTCTGATAGGCTCCAGCATGAAGTCCGTAGGTGAGATCATGTCAATAGGACGCACCTTTGAGGAGGCAATCCAGAAGGGTATGCGTATGATAGGACAGGGCCTGCACGGATTTGTATGCAACAACATAAATGTTCCTGACATTGAGGGTGAGCTTGTCAATCCTACAGACCACCGTCTGCCGGCCATTGAGCAGGCTTTTGCCCAGGGTTATACGGTTGACAAGCTGCATGACCTGACCAAGATTGACAAGTGGTTCCTGTGCCGTCTGGCAAATATCCATAACATAAAGGAGCAGCTGGCTGCTGCAGGTGACCTTAAGAATGTATCCGCTGACCTGATGCGTGAGGCAAAATGCATGGGATTCAGTGACTATCAGATAGGTAAGCTCACAATAAAGGGCGATAAGCTGAATCCTCATGAGAAGGCTGCTGCAGTACGCAAGCAGCGTAAGGCTCTTGGCATACTGCCTGTCGTAAAGCAGATTGATACGCTTGCAGGTGAGTATCCGGCATTCACCAACTACCTGTACATTACCTATAACGGCACTGAGAATGACGTCAGCTTTGAGCAGGACGGCAAGTCCGTGATCGTTCTGGGTAGCGGTGCTTACCGTATCGGTTCATCCGTTGAGTTTGACTGGTGCGGTGTGGCTGCCGTTAAGAAGATCCAGGAGATGGGCTACCGCGCAGTCATGATAAACTACAACCCTGAGACCGTAAGTACGGACTACGATACATGTGACCGCCTGTTCTTTGATGAACTTACACTGGAGCGTGTACTTGATATTTGTGACATGGAGGGTCCCAAGGGCGTTATAGTATCAACCGGCGGACAGATCCCAAACAACCTGGCTCTGCTGCTTGACCATGAGGGTATCAATATCCTGGGTACATCGGCCAAGAGCATTGATATGGCCGAGGACCGTCAGAAATTCTCTGAGATGTGTGACTCGCTGGGTATTGACCAGCCGCGCTGGAAAGAGCTTACCAGCATGGATGATATCTGGAGCTTTGTCGATGAGGTGGGTCTGCCTGTGCTTATCCGTCCGTCATACGTGCTTTCAGGTGCCGCCATGCGTGTGGTAAGTGACCGTGCAGAGCTTGAGACAGCGCTCAACAACGCCGCTGTGGTAAGCCAGGAGCACCCCGTTGTGGTTACGGAGTTCCTGCAGCGTGCCAAGGAGGTTGAGATTGATGCTGTAGCCCAGAACGGTGTAATCAAGTGCTACGCCATCAGTGAGCATATTGAGTTTGCCGGCGTACACTCAGGTGACGCTACCGTGGTATTCCCGGCTCAGAAGCTTTACTATGAGACCATCCGTAAGATCAAGAAGATATCCAAGAAGATTGCTGCTGCCCTGAACATATCAGGTCCCTTCAATATCCAGTTCCTGGCCAAGGAGAACAGCATCAAGGTTATCGAGTGTAACCTGCGTGCATCACGTTCGTTCCCATTTGTAAGCAAGATCACCAAGTTCAACTTCATAGGTATGGCTACTGAGATCATGCTGGGAAAGGAGGTTGAGCCTTTCGGCAAGACGTTTGCCGATATCGACTACGTGGGTGTCAAGTGCTCACAGTTCTCGTTTGCACGTCTGCTCAAGGCCGATCCCATACTGGGTGTGGATATGGCGTCTACCGGTGAGGTTGCCTGCATCGGTGACAACTACCATGAGGCTCTGCTCAAGAGTATGATATCAGTAGGAACCCGTGTTCCGTCCAAGGAGAAGGGTATCCTGCTGTCATCTGGCCCCACCAAGTCAAAGATTGACCTGCTGGATGCCGCACGCATTCTCCATGATTACGGCTACAGGATTTATGCCACAAGCGGTACCGCCAAGTTCCTTGACGAGAACGGTATCAAGGTCAGTGAAGTGCTGCACTGGCCGGATTCGGATGAGAAGCCCAATGTGATTGACTATATGCGCAGCGGCAAGATAGACCTGGCCATCAACATTCCCAAGAACAACACTGCACGTGAGCTTGAGAACGGTTACAAGATAAGGCGTACTGCGGTTGATTTCAATATCCCGCTCATTACCAACGCCCGTCAGGCCAGCGCCTTCATCTACGCCTTCTGCAAGATAGGCGTGGACGGCCTTGCCATTAAGAGAATAGACGAATACGTATAATTTTAAAGGACTATAACTATGTGTGGAATAGTAGGTTATGTGGGCAAACGTGAAGCGTATCCCATACTTATAAAGGGTCTCTCCAGACTGGAGTACCGCGGTTATGACAGTGCCGGTGTGGCGCTTATTAATGATGACGGTAATCTGGTAATCTACAAGACCAAGGGTAAGGTGGCAGACCTGGAACATGCCGTTGAGGGCAAGGACCTGAGCGGTAACGTCGGCATAGCACATACCCGCTGGGCCACTCATGGTGAACCTAATGATGTGAATGCGCATCCGCACTTCTCGGAGTCAGGAAACCTGGCGCTGATCCATAACGGAATCATCGAGAACTACCGTGCGCTCAAGAAAGAGTTGCAGAATCAGGGCTACCACTTTAAGAGTGAGACCGATACGGAGGTTGTGATACAGCTTATCCAGTACATCATGGACACTCACGGCATCACTCTTGAGGAGGCAGTTCCGTTGGCTCTCAACAGTGTTATCGGCGCTTATGCCATCGTGATCGTGGATAAGACACATCCGGACCGTATGATTGCCGCCCGTAAGGGTAGCCCGCTCATTATCGGTGTGGGTGATGACGAGTTCCTGATTGGTTCCGATGCCACACCCATCATTGAGTATACTGACCGTGTAGTCTATCTGGGTGAGGAGCAGATTGCGTTCATCCAGCGTGGTCAGGAGCTTAAGATCACAGACCTTAAGAGCATTGAGCAGACTCCGGTAATCAAGAAACTGGAGCTTAACCTGAGCCAGATAGAGAAGGGCGGTTTCCCGCATTTCATGCTCAAGGAGATACATGAGCAGCCTGATACATGCCGTACCGTGATGAACGGACGTCTGCATCCGGAACTGGGTATCGTGAAGCTGTCGGGTGTGATTGACCATAAGAAACGTCTGCTGGCTGCACGACGCATCATAATCTGTGCCTGCGGTACATCATGGCACGCTGCGCTTATCGGTAAGTACATGATTGAGGAGCTTACGCGCATTCCGGTTGAGGTTGAGTACTCATCGGAGTTCCGTTACCGCAATCCTGTAATCTATCCTGATGACGTGGTGATTGCCATCTCCCAGTCAGGTGAGACTGCCGATACACTTGCCGCCATGAAACTGGCCAAGGAGTCCGGCGCTTTCCTGTTCGGAATCTGTAACGTAGTAGGTTCGTCAATAGCACGTGCGGCCGATACCGGCTGTTACACTCATGCCGGTCCTGAGATCGGTGTTGCATCGACCAAGGCATTCACAGCCCAGGTTGAGACACTTCTGCTGCTTGCTCTGAGCATCGCTCAGGCCAAGGGTACCGTTGAGACCGAGCAGCGTCAGCGCATCATCAAGGAGCTGCAGAACATACCTGCCAAGATTGAGAAGATTCTGGGGCATGACAAGCAGATATCGGAACTTGCCAAGACGTTCACATACGCTCACAACTTTATCTATCTGGGACGCGGATACAACTATCCTATAGCCCTGGAGGGCGCTCTCAAGCTCAAGGAGATCTCATACATACATGCCGAGGGGTATCCCGCAGCCGAGATGAAACACGGTCCCATCGCGCTCATTGATGAGGAGATGCCGGTGGTTGTGATTGCCCCCAAGCGCGGTCACTATGACAAGATCCTGAGCAACATACAGGAGGTGAAGGCCCGTAAGGGACGCGTGATAAGCATTGTGACCGAGGGTGACAAGGATGTCAAGGCCATATCGGACTATACGTTTGAGATTCCGGATACCGAGGAGTGCCTGGTTCCGCTGCTCAGCGCCATCCCGTTGCAGCTGCTTGCATATCATATTGCCATAGCCAAGGGACGTGACGTAGACCAGCCGCGTAACCTGGCAAAATCAGTAACAGTAGAATAAACTTTATGGAGGGAGAGATTCATCACGAATGCGGAGTGTTTGGCATATACGGTGTGGAGAACGCCGCCCAGTATGCCTATTATGCGTTGCACAGCCTGCAGCATCGCGGTCAGCAGGGTTGCGGTATCGTCAGTGTCGACAAGCAGGGCATGCATCTGCATAAGGGTGCCGGACTTGTGATTGAGATATTCGGTCAGAATCATCTGGACGGACTTACAGGCAATATAGCCATTGGTCATGTCCGATATCCGACAACCAATGTAGGCGGTATGGAGAATATCCAGCCGTTCACATTCCATCATTACACGGGTGACTTTGCCCTTGCCCATAACGGCAACATCATTAACTCCAAGGAGCTGCGTCTCTATCTGGAGCGTCGTGGCAGTCTGTTGCAGACTACGTCGGACAGTGAGCTGTTTGCACATCTCATAAAGAAAGATCCCACCGAGGAGGATCGCATAACCAATATCATCAATGCCCTGAATATGATTGAAGGCGCATTTTCACTGGTTATAATGACTCCCAACCGCATCTATGCATGCCGTGACAAATACGGATTTCACCCTCTTTCAATAGCAAAACTTGGCGAAGGATACGTTGTGGCCAGCGAAACCTGCGCATTCGACGCAATAGGAGCCGAATTCATCCGTGACGTCAATCCCGGTGAGGTGATTTCAATAGACCATCACGGAATCCGTTCCAATGACTATTCAAAACTGCGCAGCCATCGTATGTGCGTCATGGAGTACATCTATTTTGCACGTCCTGACAGTGATATTGAGGGCTGCAACGTACACTCATTCCGCAAACTCTCCGGCCGTATGCTCTATGAGGAGCATCCTGTCGATGCCGATATCGTGGTGGGCGTTCCTGATTCCAGCCTGAGTGCCGCAATGGGTTATGCTGAGGCCAGCGGAATCCCCTATGAGATGGGACTGCTCAAGAGCAAATATGTGGGCCGTACATTCATTCAGCCTACCCAGGAGATGCGTGACAAGGGTGTCAAGATGAAACTCTCACCTATACGCAGTATCGTGAGCGGCAAGCGCGTGATCCTGATTGATGACTCTATCGTGCGCGGTACCACATCGCGTCAGATCGTGCGTATGCTGCGTGAGGCAGGTGCCACCGAGGTTCATGTCTGCATAGCCAGCCCAAAATACTCATTTCCCTGCTACTACGGCGTGGATACCGGTACATATGACGAGCTTATAGGCGCCAACCACACCGTTGAGGAGATACGTGATTTCATTGAGGCGGATTCTCTCTATTATCTCTCATTGGAGTCTCTCTACAAGGCATCGGGCCGCGATATGAAAACGTGCCAGCTTTGCACCGCCTGCTTTAACGGTGACTATCCCACCAACCTTTACGAGTACGAGAACGACTTGAAGAAGCACAAAGGGCACAAAGGGGACGGTTCTATCTGTGCCCCTATTAAATAGTTATCAACTATTTTGAAAAAAAATGCAGGGGCACAGATAGAACCGTCCCCTTTGTGCTAACTTTGCGATATGGGAAAGTTCAGTACAATTTTCAAGTCTTCAGTATTGGCAGGAATCTGCATCGGAATAGCCGGATTCGGCTATCTGGCACTGGGTGGCGTGGTAGGCGCCGTAATGTTTGCTTTCGGTCTTATCACCGTTGTATGCTACAAGCTCAAACTCTATACCGGTACTGCCGGATTCATTGAGAAAGGGCAGGTGGGTGACCTGTTGCTCATACTGGTGGGCAATATTGTAGGCTGCCTGTTGGTGGCACTCCTGGCCCGTGTATCACCGATGCAGTTGCAGGAGGCTGCACAGAAAATCCTGGCAGGACGTCTGGCCATCGGTCCGGTTCGTGCCGGTCTGCTTGCAATAGGTTGCGGATTCCTTATGACCACAGCCGTTACGTTTGCCCGCCGTAATCAGTGGCTTCCGCTGTTATTTGCTGTACCGATGTTCATCCTGTGCGGTTTTCCGCACTGTATAGCCGATGCGTTCTACTATCTTACCGTTCCGTTCAGCTTCATAAAGGAGAACCTGGGTGGCGTGCTTGTACTTTATGTATGCCTGGTTATTGGAAATTTTATAGGCTGCAACCTCTACCGTTTCATCATGATAGGTGAGGAGAAGGTATAACTGACAACATAAAAAGAAAGCAGCCTGACCTTATGGCCAGGCTGCTTTCTTTTTACCTTAAACTAATTACTTTGCTACTCGGTTGTTGATGTAGTCCATAGGAATGCTGTTGATAGCAACCTCGTTCTGTGCTGTAACCAGGATCTCGCTGAACATGTCGGTGTAGATCTCCTTGATGTCGTCAATCTTGGCGGTCTTCTGCTCGTCATTGTCCTCAGTGCGGCATACACTCTCAATCTCGGTAAGCATCTTCTGATACATGGGGATGAACTGAAGTGCGTCAGCCTGGCTGAGTTCTGCAACTACGTCTGCAACAGTGGCGTTGGCCTCGTTGTTGTCATTAACACTCTGAGCGTTTGCTCCAAATCCGATGAACAGTGCTGCAACGGCAGCGATGATAGTCTTTTTCATAATTCTTATTTTTTT
>ONNV01000014.1 GCA_900319225.1 uncultured Prevotellaceae bacterium
TTTGCCTTGCTTAAATAGTTTCTTCCTGTTGGTGAAATAAATCCTTCATCAAACTTCATTTTTGTTGACTTTTGTGTCAACCTGCTTCAGCGTAAGACAGCCCTACGCTTAACGCCACTGCACTGATGATCTCCAATCCTATAGTCCTGCTCCTGCAAATGGCAAGCGAGGCGTTTTTTGAGGCATTTAATTAGCATATCTTTGTTTAAAAAGGTTTGAGAAGATAATAATAAGGTATATCTTTGCAGTTCAATTTGGCCGCAGTGGCCATTTTGCTGAATATAAATACAATAAATATGAAGATTCCTTTGAGAAGTGACCAGTGTACTGTGGGTCGTCGTATGGCGGGAGCGCGTGCTCTCTGGGTTGCCAACGGCATGAAGAAAGAGCAGATGGGCAAGCCCATCATTGCCATTGCAAACTCATTCACACAGTTTGTACCGGGTCACGTGCATCTTCATGAGGCCGGACAGATAATAAAGAAGGAGATTGAGCGTCTGGGCTGCTTTGCTGCCGAGTTCAACACCATTGCCGTTGATGACGGCATTGCAATGGGTCACGACGGAATGCTTTACTCACTGCCCTCACGTGACATAATTGCCGACAGTGTGGAGTATATGGTCAACGCCCACAAGGCCGATGCACTGGTATGCATAAGCAACTGCGACAAGATTACCCCGGGAATGCTTATGGCCACCATGCGTCTTAACATCCCAACCGTATTCGTAAGCGGCGGCCCCATGGAGGCCGGTGAGTTGGGCAGCGCACATCTGGACCTTATTGACGCCATGATCAAATCGGCCGATGAAAGCGTATCGGACGCCGACGTTGAGGCTATTGAGCGCTCGGCCTGCCCGGGCTGCGGATGCTGCTCAGGTATGTTTACCGCCAACTCCATGAACTGTCTTACCGAGGTCCTGGGTCTGGCCCTGCCCGGTAACGGTACTATACTGGCTACACATAAGAACCGCGTACAGCTGATGAAAGATGCGGCTGCTCTCATAGTAAAGAACGCCCTCAAGTATTATGAGCAGGGCGATGAGAGTGTTCTGCCCCTGAGCATAGCCAGGAAAAAGAACTTTGAGAACGCCATGAACCTGGATATAGCCATGGGCGGCTCTACAAATACGATACTGCACCTGCTGGCTGTAGCCTATGAGGCCGGCGTTGACTTTAAGATGGACGATATTGACCGTCTGTCACGCCACGTCCCCTGCCTTTGCAAGGTTGCGCCCAACACCCAGAAGTATCACGTTCAGGATGTAGGCCGAGCAGGCGGTGTGCTGGGTATCCTGGCCGAACTTGCCAAAGGCGGTCTGCTGCATACCGATGCCATGAACGTTACCGGCATGACTTACGGAGAACTTATTGAAAAGTACAGCATACTCAAGGACAACATTGACCCTGAGGCCAAGCGCATATACTCAACCGCACCCGCACGCAAGTTCAGCAACGAACTTGGATCACAGGATTGCGTTTATACGGAACTTGACACCGACCGTGCCGATGGATGCATCCGTGACCTGCAGCACGCCTATACCAAGGACGGCGGTCTGGCAATCCTTAAGGGCAACATCGCAGTTGACGGCTGCGTGGTTAAGACCGCAGGCGTTGACGAGAGCATATGGAAGTTCTCTGGTCCAGCCAAGGTATTTGACTCACAGGAGGATGCCGTTGAGGGCATACTTGGAGGCAAGGTTGTAGCCGGTGACGTAGTTGTAATCACGCATGAGGGCCCCAAGGGTGGTCCCGGCATGCAGGAGATGCTCTACCCCACCTCATATATCAAGTCACGCCATCTGGGCAAGGCTTGCGCACTGATTACTGACGGAAGGTTCAGCGGCGGCACATCCGGTCTGAGCATAGGCCACATATCACCTGAGGCTGCCAACGGCGGTGCCATAGGCAAGGTTCTGGACGGTGACATTATTGACATTGACATACCTGCACGCAGCATTAACGTACGCCTGAGTGATGCAGAGCTTGAGGCACGCCCCATGCGTCCGCTCACCCGCAAGCGTGTTGTTGCCAAGAGCCTCAAGGCATATGCGGGTATGGTAAGTTCGGCCGATAAGGGTGGCGTAAGAATAATTGACTAAGTTAGACTATGAGTAATATGATATCAGGAGCCGAGGCAATGCTCCAGGCATTGCTTGCCGAGGGTGTAAATACCGTTTTTGCATACCCGGGCGGTTCTATAATAAAGGTGTTCGATGCCCTGTATGACCACCGCAAGGACCTCAAGCAGATTCTGGTGCGCCATGAGCAGGGTGCAGCACATGCTGCACAGGGTTATGCCCGCGTATCGGGCCGTACCGGTGTAGCCATAGTTACCAGCGGTCCGGGTGCCACCAACACCATCACAGGCATAAGCGATGCCATGCTTGACAGCACCCCGCTGGTTGTGATTGCCGGCCAGGTAAGCACCGACGCTCTGGGTACCGACGCATTCCAGGAGATTGACCTGGTAGGCGTAACCCAGCCTATCACCAAATGGAGCTATCAGATACGCCGCGCCGATGATATTGCCTGGGCAGTGGCACGTGCATTCTATATTGCAGGCTCAGGCCGTCCCGGTCCTGTAGTGCTTGACTTCACCAAGACCGCACAGGTATCCAAAATTGATTTCAAGCCCGCCAAGATTGAGTTTGAGCGCAGCTACATCCCGTCACCTGACCCTATTGAGAGTCAGATCAATGATGCAGTCCGTCTTATTGACAACGCTCAGAAGCCTCTGGTTCTGGTAGGACACGGAGTTGAGCTGGGTAATGCCGAGAATGAGCTGCGTGAGTTCATTGAGAAGGCCGACCTGCCCGCAGCACGCACACTGCTGGGACTCTCCGCCCTGCCCACTGACCATCCGCTCAACATGGGTATGCTTGGTATGCACGGCAACCTGGCCCCCAACGTAAAGACCAATGAGTGCGATGTGCTGATTGCAGTGGGTATGCGTTTTGATGACCGCGTAACCGGCACATTGGATACATATGCCAAGCAGGCCAAGATAATTCACCTGGATATTGACAAGTCAGAGTTCGGCAAGAACGTAAAACCCGATGTCACCGTACTTGGTGACTGCCGCCAGACACTCAAGCTTATAACTGAGCGTATGGCCAAGGCCAGTCACAGGGAGTGGATTGAGAGTTTCAAGCCTCTTGACAAGGAGGAGTATGATAAGGTGATTGACAGTGCCATTCATCCTACCGCAGGCCCCCTCAAGATGGGTGAGGTAGTGACAGAGGTTAGTGCACAGTCACCCGCCAACTCAATCCTGGTAACTGACGTAGGCCTTAACCAGATGTTCTCGGCCCGATATTTCAAATACCGCGTACCCCGCAGCATAGTTACATCGGGAGGTCTGGGAACTATGGGATTCTGCATGCCTGCAGCCATAGGCGCCACATTCGGTGCACCTGACCGTACCGTCCTGGCATTCTTTGGTGACGGCGGTTTCCAGATGAACATCCAGGAGCTGGGCACCATCATGGAGAACCAGGCACCCGTAAAGATGATAGTGATGAACAATACCTGGCTGGGTAACGTACGCCAGTGGCAGCAGATGATGTTCCAGAGCCGATACTCATGCACACACATGATGAATCCTGACTACAGCAAGATAGCTGCAGCTTACGGCATACCCTACCGTCTGGTTACGGACCGCAAGGAGCTCAAGGATGCAGTCGCACAGATGCTCAAGGCCAAGGGACCGTTCCTGCTTGAAGCCGCTGTTGAGGAGGAGGAGAATGTGATGCCTATGATCAAGCCGGGTAACCCGGTAGATAAGATGATATTTAGCATAGACTAAAGATGGAGAACGAGAAAAGACTTTATACGCTGATTGTTCACTCTGAGAACATTGCCGGTATCCTGAATCAGGTTACCGCCGTGTTCACACGCCGTCAGGTAAACATTGAGAGCCTGAACGTATCGGCATCATCCATACCCGGTGTCCACCGCTACACTATCACGGCTATGGCCGACAAGGAGACAATCGTCAAGATTGTTGACCAGATAGAGAAAAAGGTGGATATTCTGCAGTGCCAGTACTTTACTGATGATGAGATATTCATGCAGGAGGTGGCTCTGTACAAGATAGTGACAAGCGTTCTCACTGAGAACCCTGAGATATCCAAGATAATCCGCCGTTACGGTGCCAAGCTGATTGAGGTGAACTCAACCTTCTCTGTAATTGAGAAGAGCGGCCTTACCGAGGATATCACAGCCCTTAACCGTGAGCTCTCCGCCCAGGGCGGCCTGCTCCAGTTTGTAAGCTCTGGCCGCGTGGCAATTACCCGCGCCCGCATAGAACATGTCAGCGAATACCTTGACAAGGTTGCATCCAGATATGGTAAGGGTTCCAGTTGCACCAAGTAAAACCAAGACATTAAAGCGAAGCGACAATGGTTTGGTTTTACCCGGCCTGGAAGGCCGGCAAGCGTAGTGAAACGAAGCGCGTTTCCAGAAGGAAACTAAAAAAAGGTTGTTTCTGATACGCAGATAGGTTTCCAGCTAGCGACTTTCAAGGCCTTTAGGCCAAGAAAGTCAAAAACGCCCGAGCGCCAAAGGCGCGAGCCCCCGCCGGATGGAAAAGGAAAGAGAAAAAGTAAAATAGACTAACATAACAAACTTAAAAAACACTATTATGAAAATGAACTTTGGTGGTGTCATAGAAGAGGTTATGACACGTGAGGAGTTCCCGCTGGAGAAAGCCCGCGAGATACTCAAGAATGAGACAATCGCAGTTATCGGTTACGGTGTTCAGGGTCCCGGTCAGGCTTGCAACCTGCGTGACAACGGATTCAACGTAATTGTTGGCCAGCGTCAGGGCAAGACCTATGAGAAGGCTGTTGCCGACGGTTGGGTTCCCGGCAAGACTCTGTTCTCTATCGAGGAGGCTGCCCAGAAGGGTACAATCATCTGCATGCTTCTCTCTGACGCAGCTCAGATGCAGCAGTGGCCCAACATCAAGCCTTACCTGACAGCAGGCAAGACTCTCTATTTCTCACACGGATTCGCTATTACCTGGAACGACCGCACAGGTGTTGTTCCTCCCAAGGATATCGATGTTATCATGGTTGCTCCTAAGGGTTCAGGTACATCTCTGCGTACCATGTTCCTTGAGGGTCGTGGCCTGAACAGCTCATATGCTGTATATCAGGATGCATCTGGCAAGGCTCTTGACAAGGTTCTTGCTTTCGGTATCGGTATCGGTTCAGGTTACCTGTTCGAGACCACATTCGTACGTGAGGCCACATCTGACCTTACCGGTGAGCGCGGTTCACTGATGGGTGCCATCCAGGGTCTTCTCCTGGCTCAGTATGAGGTTCTGCGTGAGAACGGCCACACTCCCTCTGAGGCATTCAACGAGACCGTTGAGGAGCTCACTCAGTCACTTATGCCTCTGTTCGCTCAGAAGGGTATGGACTGGATGTACGCTAACTGCTCAACCACAGCTCAGCGCGGTGCTCTTGACTGGATGGGCCCGTTCCACGATGCAATCAAGCCCGTTGTACAGAAGCTCTACGCCAGCGTAAAGAGCGGTAACGAGGCACAGATCTCTATCGACAGCAACTCAAAGCCCGGTTATCGTGAGGGTCTTGAGAAAGAGCTGGCTGCCCTGCGCGACAGCGAGATGTGGCAGACCGGTGCTGTTGTTCGCAAGCTCCGTCCTGAGAACAATTGATAACTGTCAATTGGACAAAAAAAAATAAAGCCTCGCGGGTCCGCGAGGCTTTATTTTTTATTCAATTCTAAATTAGAATATCTTGTAGCGGTTATCAACTACCTTGGCGTTGTAGTACAGAGAGCTGAAGATTGAGTTAGGAACAATCTGACCTACAGCTATGCTCTGGATACGAGCCTTCTCGGCAGCCTCATCAAACTCACCTGAGTATGAATCATCAGAGATCTTCTTGGCTACGTATGCACAGTTCTGACCCTGGATAGGAGCAGTAAGCTGATCCTTCTCAAGGTTCATTACGCTGGCACCAAGTGCAGACTCATTAGATGAAGATGATGCGATGTAAGCTGAGTTTGTGAAGTTGAGATATCTTACGGTATCGATATTTACGTTATCAATAGCCTTAACCTCATCAAATGAGAGACCGGCAAGCTTATCCTTAAGAATCTGGAACTTCTTGTCCTTGAGAGCGTCAAGTGAGATGAATGCAGTTGCATCCTCAACGCTGCGATAGCCGCGCGGATGAACCTTGTCAACTGCAACCACAAGCAGATGATCGTTGGCGGGACCTACCTCGAAGATACGTGAAACCTCACCCTCCTGAGCGCCGAATACCCAACGCAGAGCCTCATGAGACTTGCTTACGCCGCTGATGTAGTATGCGTCACTCTCAAAACCGGGATAGTAAAGCAGACGGAAATCTGAGTCCTCGGCATTTGCCTTGAGCTCCTCAATAGCGCTGTTCTGAGCTACAAAGAGGTTCAGCTTGTTATATGCATTGTTGCTTGTCTCCTCGCTGAACTCAACGGGACGCTTAACAACCGCTGTGTTATACTTGGTAACAGGGTTCTTTACATCCAGAACCTTAACGATAATGGTTGTACCACTGAGATTCAGACTTGCAACCTCACCCTTCTTCATGCTGTTAAGCTTGTTCAGGTATGTAGCGTTGTCACCGGTCATGGCAGCAGGCTCATAAGAGTCTGCTCCAAGCCACTGATCAACTGCAGTCTGATCATACTTTGAAGCGATATCAGCAAAGTTGCCGCCCTTCTTGAGAGCGTTCATGATGCTGTCAGTACGCTTGGCTGTAGCAGCCTCATCATCGGCAACAACCTGCATGGCTGTGAACTGGATTGAGTCATAGCCCTTAACGGTGCTGATGAGTTTGAATGTATTGTAAGTGTCATCATCCTCATTGTAATAGGGGCCGAACACGCCGCCAACCTTTACTGAGTCAAGTCTTACAGCTACATCATCAGGAAGGTTCTTTGCAGAACGGGCTACCTCGCTGAATGTCTCAACAGAAGCGGCACGACGCAGGAATGAAGCATAGTCTTCATTAACCTCCTCAAGCTGAGTGGTCAGCTCGTTAACCTCCTCCAGGAGAGCGGCACGGTCATCATCACTGGGCTCAATCTCGTAGTCGATATAGTAGATATCGCGGCTCTCAGCATAGCTGTAGAGAGCCTCCTTCTTCTCAGCATAAGTCTTCTTAAGGTCTGAGTTTGTCAGGTTGGCATCGGCATCAGCAATTGATGAGTAAGGAATTGAAGCCATCAGTACATCGGCTCTCTTGATACGGTTCTCAAATGAGTTCTTGGCTGCTACAGGGTTTGAAACGACTGAAGCTCTGATGAGTGCCATATACTTTGAGTAGAGCAGGCCTGACTTGATATCCTTCTCAATGAAGAGCCAGTATTTGTAGAGGCTCTCATAGTAGCTCATCTGCTCATATGAAAGCATGTCGCGGTCAATTGACTGGTAGAAGGCAAGGAAATCCTTGAGTTTGTCTGAGTCAAACTTACCCTCCTCATTGTTGAAAGGAGTCTGGGCAAGGATAGGATCGGAACCGCGGTCAATTACATCCCTGACCTCGGCATCAGTTACAGTAAGACCGATTGCGTTTGCCTCATTCTCAATGATGGTGTTGCGGACCATCATAGCCCAAACCTCATTGCGGATAGCTGCGTTTGTCTCCTCAGAGATCTCATTGGTCTGGTTTGCGAACTTGATTACCTCTGTGTAGTTATCAACCTCTTTCTGGAAATCCATGGCCGATATGTTCTCACCGGCTATATTTCCAACAAACTGGATACCTTGAGTAGGACGTATGATCTTCCATGCGTCACCAAGAATGAAGGCCAGCATAGCAAGGCCGATAACGATAAGAAGCAGTGGTCCTTTGCTTCTGATTTTCTGTAATGTTGCCATTTTTATTGTTGTTTTTATTTGTTTTTACCTGTATGCACACGCCTATGCGTGCAAAAAGCGCACAAAAATACTAAAATTTGTTCTTTTATCCCAATTCCCACCTTATTTATTAAGATGAAAGGGACTATTTTTACATGAAGGATTTTTTACTGGCCCGCCTTGGTCAGTTCAACGAGTTCAATCTTGGTCTCTCCTTTCTTGAGAATGCGCAGCGAATAGTCTCCTACCACGATCTTCTCATTCACCTTGGGGAACCCTTTAGCCTTGCTAAGGATCAATCCGCCAATGGTCATGTATTCATCGGATTCCGGTATGTCAAGACCGAACATGGAGTTCACCTTGTCTATCTCCATGCGGCCGGACAGCAGGTAGCCGTCATCGGTCTTCTTGGCAATGAGATTCTGTACGTCATGCTCATCCTCAATATCACCCAGGATCTCCTCAATGATATCCTCAAGCGATACTATTCCCGATGTCCCGCCAAACTCATCGACCACCACGGCGATACTTTTCTTACGGGCCATGAGCTGTTTCATAAGTTTCTGTGCGGCAAGTGTCTCCGGCACAAAGGGTACGGTCTGGATATGCTCATTCCAGTCATCCTTATGGCGGAACAGCTCGGATGAGTGGATATAACCGATTATATGATCCATATCCTCATTATAGACCAGGATCTTGGAGTAGCCGGTCTCAATGAACATCTCCCTCAGAGCATTCCAGGAGACTCCCTTCTCAACTGCGCAGACCTCATTGCGGGGCACCATGCAGTCACGTGTCTTTACATTTGAGAAATCAAGCACGTTCTGGAATATGCGGACCTCCTGGTCGGGCTCGGCATCCTGCTCGGTTCCGGACAGGCAGGACTGGACAAAATAGTCCAGGTCTACTTTTGAGAAAGCCTTAACCGTATTGTCCTTATCAATCCTTACACCCGTCATCCTCAGGATGATACGTGACAGCCAGGTAGTAAAGAGTGATATGGGATAAAGGATTATGTATATCAGGTATATAGGGAATGCCAGTATGCTGAGCTTGCTGTTGGGGTTGGAGCGGAACAGGGTCTTGGGCACATACTCGCCCACCACGATGACTATAGCGGTCGACACCAGAGTTTCAACAAGTACCAGTATGAACTCATTGGAAAGAGTGAAACCGGGAATCATTGCCAGCAGCATCTCAATGAGATGCGCCATCATGGTACTGTAAATTACGAGCGCGATATTATTGCCTACCAGCATTGTAGAGAGGTAGATGTTGGGGTTGCGGAAAAACCTCTCCAGGATACGTGCGCCCAGCGTATGCTGCTCAACGTCCATCTCAAAGCGGAGCCTGTCGGCTTGAACGAAAGCTATCTCAAGCCCGGAGAACAGCGCTGAGAAGAACAGCGCCACAAGCATTATAAGCAGGGTATGGCTCATTGATTCTCCGTTACAGGGAAAACACCTTCAGTCTGGCGTATGGTATATTCGGTCATGCTGTTGTTGGATTCAAAGCCATGACCTATGATGATCTGCTTATCCTGTTTTATCCGGATAAGGCTGTCGGAATACATACGCTCGGAGGTGTTGTTAATGAACAGCTCCTGCGTATCGAACTCCTCCTTCTTTATGTTCTCGGCGTGGACATTATGACGCAGATGCCACACCTTGGTGTCCTTGATATAGTATGCGGTATCGGCCACAAGATTGGACTCCGGCTGCATGAGTGAATCCAGCACCTGCAGCAGTACACCCTTCTCAAGGGCAATCAGCTGAGGAACCAGCTTGTCAAAGAATTTCCACTCCTCGGCAATCACGTGGTAGCGTACCACGCCTTCCTCAGATATGAGCATATCCACCCCACGTGTGGTAACACACGCCGTTGAGTCCCGATTTGTCACAGCTGCGCCCAGCTGCTTATCCTTGTTTCCGCAGGAAAGGCAGAAAAACGACGAGACAACCGCCAGTATGACGGTTGCCAGGTACGTTGTTCTCATCATCGGTTTCAAACCGGTGGTTTGTATCATTTATCTGATAGTGGTAGTCTCGTTAATCCAGCCCTTGATCTGAATCTGGTCACCGGCCTTGTAACCGAGCATGAAGAGATCCTCAATCAGGTTTTCGGTCTGGCCCTTATACTCCTGGATAAGAGAGTTGGCCTTCTCTGCTACGCTGGGATCAACCTTCTTGGCAGTCTCAAGCTTGTCAATTGCGGCATAGAATGCGCAACGGTTAAGGGCGTTGTCATCAGACCACTTGTACTTGATGGCGTAGAGCTGAGCCATCAGGATGTAGGCTTCACCCTTGTTGGCGTTGTTGGCAATACATTTCTGCAGAGCTGAACGGCAACGGTCATAATCCTTCTTGGTGAGGTAGATGTAGGCGATTGCATAGTATGTATCAGCCATATTGGCCTTATCCTCATCAAGTTCAATTGACTGGTTGTAGTACTCAAGAGCCTTATCGGCATCGTCGCGCTGCTTCAGATAAAGGGTACCCAGGTTCTTGGCGGTCTTGGCGGTACGATCCAGCTGATAAGCATACTCGGATGCTGCAAAGAATGCATCGCTTGAGTTGCACTGGAACATAGACATGAGCTTTATGACCTTATCCAGATACTCTGCATTATCCTTGTTGTCCTCAATCTTTGGACCGTAAATCTTCTGGAGTGACTCGCAGTCTGCGGCACCGCTGGTACCGAACTGGTTGTCAATAGCCTCCTTAGTCTTGATGGCAGCCTCACGAACCTTCTCGTTCTCCTCATTGGCAATGAACTCATCAATATAGTTGGCGCAGTCTACATAGTCCTGAAGCAGGGCATCGCGGTACTCCTCATTGTTCTTGTTGTTCTTGTAACGAGCTGCTGAAACGGCCATAAGGTCATTCAGTACATAGTACTGGGTTTTACCCTTACCCAGGTCAACTGCCTTACGCAGAATCTCATAAGCCTTGCTTATTGAAACCCTGGGGTTATATGACCTGTAATCATGTCCGTACTGGCCCATGATTTCACCCTCTGTCATCTTATTTGTGGCTATTGAGTTAAGCTTATCAAGATACTTGATACGCTGCTCATAAAGCTGGAACAGTACCTCTGAGTACTCAGACATCTTCTCCTCATCCTTGGCGGCCTTGGCATCATTGTAAAGGCTGCGCAGAATCTTGATACCATAGTTATATGTATTTACTGATGCCCAGGGAGCATTTTGGAACACATACTTCCAGCCATAATCATAGGCATCCTTGAAGCTGTTGGTCTTGTAATACTCCGTATAGATAGTAATGTTTCTGATAACCTCAATACTATCCTCTCCATGTCCCCAGCGAGAACCGTCCTCTACGCCTTTCTGGGCGAAGGTGCCCGTGGCTGTGATAAGCGCAAGGGCAAGCAATGCAATCTTTTTCATATTGTCTAACATTTAATTCTCATTAATAAGATATATAAAACACATATTAGGTTAAATCAAATCAGTCTATCATGAGTTTCATGAACCAGCGTTCCATGAATGTTACGCTTATGTTGATCCTCAGATAATTCTCAGTTATCATTCCCTTCTCCAGCGGCTGCACACGTACGTACTCACCCGATATATTGAGGTATGACATACTGTTGTACGAGCTGTTGATCGGTATTGACATACCTGCCGAGATGCCGAACTGCATGGGACCCTTAAGGTCTCCCACCTTAAAGTATGACTGGGATACGTTGACACCCATCTGGTATGAGGAACGTTTGAACAGGTTATGGCTCACATCATCAGGTTTGTACATGAAACCCAATGCGGCCGACAGCCTGTCACTTCCGGTCTTCTGCCCAAGGAAACTGGCCTTGGACCATGTCTGATAAGAGACATCGGCACCAATCATACGTTTCTTGGTACTGTATGTGAAACCTGCCGATAACATATCCGGCAGAGAGAACGCATCGGCAATGGTTACGGTATCACTGGATGAGTGGACATCGGTCACGAATGTCTCGCTCTCAAGTTTCTGTGCAGGTGAATATGTGAGTCCCAGCACCAGGTCATTGTCTCCCAGGGATAATTTGCCCTGAGCGCCGAAATCCAGTTTCAATGCTGCCATATCAGCCTGGTATGTCTTTTTGCGGGACTGTACATCGGATGATGAGTAGCTGTTGCTTATCTCATGGGTCATATCTCCTGTCAGGTATGAGGCGTTCACACCCAGAGAGAGCCAGTTTGTGGTACGCCATCCCAGACCTGCCATGAACTGACGCACGCCTCCGGTTCCGGAGTATGAGTTGGTTGATGTGATCTCTCCGTCCTCATCACGGCGGATCAGGCTTGATCCTGAGAAACTGTAACCCACATTTGAGAACGGCATGAAGCTGACGGTCATACCCACCTTGGGCAGGACCCTGAACTGCATGGCCATATGGCTGATGGAGGCGTTGTGTGCGTTAATCCTTACATCACCCTCGCTAAAGTTTCCGTTCTGGAGTGTAAAGCCCAGGTCTGCTATGAAAGTGAGCGTATCAACGGCAGAGTAAGAGGCTGGGTTCTTAAGGTTCAGGGTATTGGGATAACGGAAGCCCGCACCGATACCGCCCATGGACCTGGTAATGCCGGTGGACTGATCCGACAACAAACCCAATCCATATCTGGAATATGGTGAATTAACTCCGGTCTGGGCCATCACCTGGCTTGAACCTGTCAGACAGAAAACGTAAAGCGCCAGAACGGCTGTTATTCTCTCAAAAAATCTTCTCATCGCATTCAACAATCCGGGCCAGGCCGCGAAGTACCAGATCCGGAACCGCAAAAATACTGCTTTTGACTTTTATATCAAAGAATTCGGCATCACCTCCGGTTAAAAAAACCAAAAGAGACGGGTATTGTGATTCCAGTTCCCTGATATAGCCTTCGGCCTCATATCTGATTCCCCTCAAAACGCCGCTGCGGATGGCAGTCTCGGTGTCTGTTCCAAGGTCAGGCAGAGAGCCTTGCGGAGCCACCATCGGCAACGCTCCGGTATGCTCATGCAACGACCTGAATCTCAGGCCGATACCCGGTGCTATGTTACCGCCCATATACTCTCCGCGGGATGAAATGAAATCATATGTCACGGCCGTTCCGGCATCAATCACGAGTATATCCTTTCCAGGCTGCATTGACCATGCTCCGACCGCCGCTGCAAGGCGGTCCATACCCAGTGTAGCGGGTGTGCCGTATGAGTTCCTCAAAGGGACCGGAGTTGATGCATCCAGAGGCACAAGCCCCTTGCCGCGCATCCAGGATTCCACATCCCCGGGCAGAGGATGGACAGAACACCACATGCCGCCGTGAACATCAAGCCCGTTTACCGATGCACTGATTCCACCCAGCTCCACAGGACCCGAGTAAACCACACGCAGAGTGCCGCAATCCTTTACGGCAGCCTTTACGCGGGTGTTCCCAAAATCAAGCAACAGTTCCATACAGAGCGCAAAATTACTATATTTGCACGAATTTACACGAAATGACACAAAACAAGAGATGAACAAGATACTGGCCACCTTCCTGACAGCACTGACACTGGTAGTCCCCAACATAAAAGCCCAGAATGACAGCATTAACGCATACCTTCTTACATGTGAACCCGGCAAGGCCATCTATGAGCTTTACGGTCACACGGCCATATGGATTGAGGATGTAACCAACGGCACGGATGAGGTATTCAACTACGGTCTTTTCAATTTCAACACCCCCCATTTCGTATGGCGTTTCACGCTGGGCAAGACCGATTATCTGCTGGGATCGGAGCGAATGGGCTATTTCCTGAGGGAGTACAGCGAGAGGGGATCGGAAGTATATGCCCAGAGACTCAATATCAGCAATGATGAGTCCCGCCGTCTCTATTCGCTCCTGTTGGAGAACAAGCGCCCCCAGAACAGGGTTTACCGCTACAATTTCCTGTTCAACAACTGCGCCACGATGGCCCTGGACAAGATTGAGCAGTGTATTGACGGAACGGTCTCATACAGGGAACCGGATTCCGTACTGACATTCCGCGACATACTCACCGAGCATACCAAGGTACGCCCCTGGAGTGAGTTTGCCGTAGACCTTATCATCGGCGCCGAAGGAGACCGCCCGGTAGGTTACAGACAGGAGGCATTCGCCCCTCTGCATCTCAAGGAACTGGCTAAGGAGGCAGTCATAACCGATACTGCAGGAGTTAAGAGACCTCTTGTACTGCCCGCCATAAACCTGGTCAATCCGGATCACTTGGTTGATTTCGGCAAGCCCCTGTTCACGCCTTTCCAGGTCATGTGGATGCTGTTCATGCTGGTACTGCTCATAACACTGCTGGGATGGTACAGGAACAAGCCGTACCTGCTCGTGGACGTGATACTCTACTCACTCCAGGGACTGGGAGGCATCGTGATTGCGCTGATGTTCTTCTTCTCCGAGCACCCCACGCTGGATTCAAACTGGCTGGTGATATGTCTTAATCCGCTGCCACTCATATTCATACCTTTCATGGTACGCAGGATAAGACGCGGCAGGATATCACTCTTTATCATAGCCGAGTTTGCAGTCTGCACCGCTTTCCTGATAATGTATCCGCTCATTCCCCAAAGAATAGAGACTGCCGTACTGATCCTGATAGCCACATTCGCATTCAGGGCGTTCTGCACTCTTATGTTCCAGCTGTTGGGAAAGTTTAGAAAGACTCCCTGCGTAAGTACAAAGAATAAACGTCTGCCGCTTGTACTTATGGCGCTTTCAGTATCGGCCGGACTCTATGCAAAACCGGAGAAGAGCCCCAAGCTGGTAGTAGGCATAGTCATAGACCAACTGGATGAGGAGTGTCTGGAAAAGCTCATGCCCATCATGGGACAGGACGGTCTGAAACGTCTCTGGACCTACGGATACAACCGCACCAACGCCACTTTTGATTATGATGAGATGGACCGTGCATCGGCCGTAGCATCCGTATATACCGGAGCATCCCCGTTCCAGCACGGAATTGTGGCTGAGAGGTGGATGAATCCACGCACTCTGCTGCCTTCATCACCCGTTGATGACAGCAACAGCAAAGGCATCAACACCATCGAGATGTCATCACCCCGCCAGCTGCAGGCCACCAATCTGGCCGATGAGATGAAGCTGGGATCGGCCAGCCGTTCCAAGGTCTGCTCAATTGCAATCGAGCGTGATGCCGCCATACTGGCCGGCGGACATGACCCCGACGTGGTGATGTGGTTAAACAGCGCCGACGGACGCTGGAGCTCATCCGAATATTACGGGTCTCTGCCCCAATGGGCTAACATTCGCAATGACAGTTCCTGGCAGAACACCGATTGGCGTCCCGCTCTGTCTACAAGCTCATATATACCCGCATCTGAAAATGAGAGGTTCCGCTCCTTCTCATACACGTTCCGCAAGAACGATGTCTGGGACTGGCGCACCACCCCCTATGCCAATGACAAGGTTACAGATATGGCGCTTGCATCAATTGACGGAATGGAACTGGGAGATGATGACACCCCTGACCTGCTGGCCCTAACCTATTATGCAGGCAATTTCAAGCATACACCCAACACGATGTGGTCACTTGAGCAGCAGGACATTTACGTACGTCTGGACCAGACGATTGAACGCCTTGTCAGCACCATATCGTCACGCGTGGGACTGGACAACGTGCTATTCTTTGTCACATCCACAGGTTACGTTGAGAATGCAGCCCCCGAACTGGGAGGTACACGCATTCCTACCGGACAGGTCAGCATGGAGCGTACCACTGCGTTGCTCAGTCTTTACCTGTCGGCCAAATACGGAAGCGGGAACTGGATCAAGACCTACTATCTCAACCACATATACCTTAACCGCGACCTCATAGAGGACAAGGGGCTGGCACTGCATGAGATACTTGAAAGCAGTGTGGACCTGCTTGTACAGGTAAGCGGCATAAAAAGCGTTCTGCGTATGCGTGACCTCATGTCAACCGTTCCCGATATGGAGGCAGTCCGCAAGCGCAACGGTCTGAACGCAACCTGCTCGGGCGACATCATCATCGAGGCTATTCCCGGTTGGGGTATAGCCGATGAGAAGGAGGGTAAGGTACTGTACCGCAAACCCGTCGCCAAGCCCGTCCCCATGATACTCTACGGCAACGGAATCCGCGCCGAAGTCAACCACGACCCGATATCGGTAAGCGTCCTGGCCCCCACCGTATCCCTCATCACCCGCAACGACGCCCCCAACGCCTCCTCCGCCATCCCCCTCAAGAATCTAAAATAAGGAACCAAAGGCGCACAAGGTTTCCAGCTAACGACTTTTGAGGCCCTTCAGGGCCAAGAAAGCCCAAAACACCCGAGCGCCAAAGGCGCGAGCCCCCGCCGGATGGAGGGGTGCAAAGGGGACGGTTCTATCTGTGCCCTTGTTCATACATTGACTAACTCTGGAAATAAACAAAAAGGGCACAGATAGAACCGTCCCCTTTGCGCCCCTTTGGTGAACTCCCAAATAATAACTACCTTTGCACCACGAAAACAAAACTATGGAAAAGAAATATATCAGCCTCACCTATGACCTGATGCTCAAGGACGGTGACGGCAAACTCTACAAGTATGAAAGCGCTACACGTGAGCGTCCTTTCACGTTCATAACCGGAATAGGCTACGCCCTGGACCTCTTTGAGAGCAACGTAGGCTCTCTTGCCGTAGGAGACAGCTTTGAGTTTGAGGTTCCTTCCGATAAGGCTTACGGAGAGTACAGCAAGGAGAATGTGCTGGAACTTGACAAAGGCATATTCCTGCGTGACGGAGTATTTGATGACGAGCATGTAAAGGTAGGTGCAATCATACCTCTCAGTGACGGTCAGCAGACATTCAACGCTACCGTTACAAACATTACCGATGACAAGGTTACCGTTGACCTGAACCACCCCCTGGCAGGTGAGGACCTCACCTTCAAGGGTGTAATACTTGAGTCACGTCCTGCCACTCAGGAGGAGATTGACGCAATACTGCATCCCAAATGCAAAGGTTGCGGCGGCGGATGCAACGGCGGTGACTGTGGAGGTGACTGCAAGGGCGGTGACTGTGGAGGTGACTGCAACTGCGACGGCGACTGCAAAAAATAAACTGATATGAACACATTGGGGCATAACCTTACGCTCACAACCTTTGGTGAGAGCCATGGACCCGCGATAGGCGGTGTGCTGGACGGATTCCCGGCAGGAATAACCGTGGATACTGATTATATAGCACTGCAGATGCAGCGCCGCCGTCCCGGTCAGAGTACCGTTACCACCGGACGCCAGGAGAAAGACCAGGTGGAGTTCCTGTCAGGACTGCTGGACGGAGTATCAACCGGAGCCCCGATTGCATTCATCATAAGGAATCAGGACCAGCACTCATCAGATTATGATGAGCTCAAGGACCTGTTCCGCCCCTCACATGCCGATTATGCATGGGAGCAACGTTACGGAATACGTGACTGGCGCGGCGGCGGCCGTTCATCGGCCCGTGTCACAGCACCCGTTTGCGTAGCCGGCGCCCTGGCTAGGCTCGCCATGCGTAAGCTTCTGCCCGCACTTGACATAACGGCTTTTACTTCACAGATAGGCCCCTACTCCACCAATCCCGCAAATGACATGGACTACACCACTGTCATGGCCGAGAGCAACATAGTCCGTTGCCCGGACGCTGAGCTGGCATCAAAGATGGAGGAGTATATCAAACAACTCCGCACAGAGCAGGATTCTACCGGTGGCTGCGTGACATGTGTTGTACGCGGCGTACCTGCCGGAATAGGAAATCCCGTATTTGACAAGCTTGAGGCATCGCTGGCCAAGGCCATGCTGGGCATCAACGCAGCCAAGGGTTTTGAGTACGGTGACGGTTTTGCAGTGGCTTCACAGCGCGGATCGGAGCATAATGACTCTTTCTGCCTTGAGAACGGACAGATAGCCACCAAGACCAATCATAGCGGAGGTATTCAGGGAGGAATAAGCAACGGACAGCCCATAAGATTCCGCGTGGCATTCAAGCCCACCCCTACAATAGGACGTGAGCAGCAGACTGTGACACGTGACGGACGTGAGACCACAATTACCGCTAAAGGCCGTCATGACCCCTGCGTGGTTCCGCGTGCCGTTCCGGTTGTGGAGGCACTCACAGCTCTGGTCCTGCTGGACCAATACATCTCATCGAAATAACTTTTCAAAACTGTCTGCAAGCTCCTGCATGGAATGAAGCAGGATTGCGGGTCCTTCGGCCTGGAGTATCTCATCCTCCAGAGGACCTGTGTTGACCGCGATGGTATCAATCCCGGCTGCCACGGCGGCACGGATTCCGAGAGGGGCATTCTCAACCACCACAGCCTCACTGGCAGGAACGCCGGCTATCTGCAACCCCTTGAGATAGGGATCGGGGTAAGGTTTTCCACGCTTTACCTCAAATGCGGTCACCATACGGTCACGGGTAATATAACCCTCATAATCCCTCTGTACCCTCTCAATCAGGTTCTTCTGTCCTGATCCTGTCACAATGAGGATCTTAAGGCCGGCAGCGGCAACCTTACGGAACACCTCCGGGGCTCCGGGCATTACGCGTGCGGCGGGCATGGAACGGAAAAGGCTTGCCTTGTAGCCGTATATATCATCTATCTCCTGCTCGGTGGCCTCATATCCACGGTCACGAAGGCTTATGCGTATCACGGTATCATGTCCGGTGGCACCCTCATTCAGATATACGTCATGCGGGGTCATATGCATGCCGAACTTGGACATAGCCTGACTCCACGCCATAGAGTGGTTAGGCATGGAATCATATAAAACGCCATCCATGTCAAACAGGATGGCGCTTTTATTCTTTAGTGTGAATGAACTCATTCTTATTTCCTGATACGGGCAAGTATTCTTTTTGACTCCTCCTCGTAGCCAGGTTTGTTAAGCAGGGCAAACATATTCTTCTTGTAAGCCTCTACGCCGGGCTGATTGAAAGGATTCACGCCAAGCACATAACCGCTTATGCCGCAACCCTTCTCAAACATGTAGATGATCTGGCCGATCCAGTACTCACTGAGCTCAGGTACGGTAATGCGGATATTGGGAACACCGCCGTCCACATGGGCCAGACGGGTACCCAGCTCTGCCATCTTGTTCACCTCGTCAACATGCTTTCCGGCCAGGAAGTTGAGTCCGTCCAGATTCTCATCGTCACTGGGCACGAGAACGGAGTGCTGAACCTTATCGACCGATATCACGGTCTCGAATATGGTGCGCTCACCCTCCTGGATCCACTGTCCCATAGAGTGCAGGTCTGTAGAGAAATCTACCGATGCAGGGAATATGCCCTTGCCGTCCTTACCCTCTGACTCTCCGTAGAGCTGTTTCCACCACTCACTCAGATAGTGCAGCTTGGGCTGGAAGTTGACCAGTATCTCAATCTTCTTGCCGTTGCGGTACAGAGCGTTACGCGCTGCTGCATACTGGGCGGCAGGATTCTCCTCAAAGGGAGTGGAGCTGGTGGTCATAGTCTCCATCCGGGCGGCACCCTCCACCAGTTTGTCTATGTCAAAACCGGCTACTGCGATAGGCAGCAATCCAACCGGAGTAAGTACCGAGAAACGTCCGCCCACATTATCGGGGATTATGAAACTGCGGTAGCCCTCCTTGTCGGCACATACGCGGGCAGCGCCGCGCTTGGCATCGGTTATGGCCACAATCACCTTGCGGGCCTCATCCTTGCCGCGCTGGTCCTCACACTGTTTCTTGAGCAGACGGAACGCCAGGGCTGTCTCTGTGGTTGTACCGGACTTGGAGATATTGATTACTCCGAACTTTTTATCTTTAAGATACTGGGTAAGTTCATAGAGGTAATCCTCACTTATGTTATGACCGGCAAACAGTATCTGCGGATTCTTCTTGTCCTGTATAAGCTGAGTAAAGCTGTTGCTCAGGGCCTCAATCACGGCACGTGATCCCAGATAACTGCCACCTATGCCTGCCACAATCACCACCTCGCAGTTCTCACGCAGCACACGGGCTGTATCCTTTATCTGGGCAAGCAGACCCTTATCGGTCTTGGAGGCCAGATCGGTCCAGCCGATGAAATCATTTCCGGCACCTGTACCATTCTCAAGTTTGAGTATGGCCTCACTGACCTGGGGCTCAAGCGCCTTTATATCCTGTGCCGATACACAGCTCTGAATCTGAGAAATATCAACCTTAATCATAGTACCTTGTTATTTGAAAGAGTCGGTAAGCAGCTTAATCTCTATTACCGGCGATATGTGTTCATAAAGTATATTGTACATGGCGTCAAGTATTGGCATGTTGACACGGTAATGTTCATTTATCTCCTTCATGCACTTGGTACCGTAATAACCCTCGGCAATCATCTCCATCTCAAGCTGAGCGGCCTTTACCGAGTAGCCCTTACCTACCATAGTGCCGAAAACGCGGTTACGGCTGAAATTTGAGTAACCTGTAACAAGCAGGTCGCCCAGATATACTGAGTCATTGACTGCGCGGTTGGGCATGGGACGCGCGGTGGCCAGGAAACTGTTCATCTCCTGGATGGCGTTTGACATAAGCACAGCCTGGAAGTTGTCACCGTACTTGAGTCCGCTGCATATACCCGCTGCAATGGCGTATACATTCTTGAGCACTGAGCTGAACTCTATACCTGCCACATCCTCCGATACCGATGTCTTTACGTATGAGTTGGTCAGCTTGCGGGCTATATCCTGTGCGTTTTCCAGCTCCTGGCAGCCTACGGTCAGGTATGAAAGACGCTCCAGGGCCACCTCCTCGGCGTGACACGGACCGGCAACCACGGCTATGTTCTCCATCGGCACACCGTAGTAGCGGTGGAAATAGTCAGACATAAGCAGGTTGTCATCGGGCACGATACCCTTAATGGCCGATACCACGAACTTGTCACGCAGTTTGGCCTTAAGCTTCTTCATGTGGCTCTTAAAGTACGGTGACGGGGTTACGAACACCAGTACCTCTGAGTCCTCAACCACCTGGTTGATATCGGAAGAGAAGTTTATGCGGTTTACATCAAACTGAACACCGCTCAGATAGGCCGGATTGTGTCCCAGACGTTTGAAATCTGCGATACGGTCATCACGGCGGATGTACCAGTTGATGGAGTCCTCGGTGGATAGCAGAATCTTGGCAATGGCCGTAGCCCAACTGCCACCACCCATTATAGCCAGTTTACCTTGTGGAATTGCCATGATTCTATATGTTTAATCCTTTGATTCGGGTTTCATCTGCGGGAAGAACAGCACCTCCTGGATAGCCTGCTGTCCGGTCATGAGCATAACCAGACGGTCTATTCCGATGCCGATACCGCTTGTGGGAGGCATGCCGTACTCCAGGGCACGAACAAAATCCTGATCAATGAACATAGCCTCGTCATCACCCTTCTGGCTAAGACGCAGCTGATCCTGGAAACGCTCATACTGGTCAATGGGATCATTGAGCTCACTGTATGCGTTGGCCAGCTCCTTACCGTTTACCATCAGCTCAAAACGCTCGGTAAGACCGGGCTTGCTGCGGTGCATCTTGGTAAGGGGTGACATCTCAACGGGATAGTCTGTGATGAATGTGGGCTGGATGAATGTACCCTCGCAGGTCTCGCCGAATATCTCGTCAATGAGCTTGCCCTTGCCCATGGAGGGGGTAACCTCCACGCCGCATTTCTTGGCAACCTCACGCATCTCATCCTCGCTCATGCCCTCCAGGTCATAACCTGTCTTCTCCTTGATGGCCTCAAGGATAGGCAGACGGCGGTAAGGTGCCTTGAAGTCAACCTCGTTGTCACCAACCTTGACCTTGGTGGTACCGTTGGTTGCTATAGCTATCTTCTCAAGCAGTTTCTCTGTAAAGTCCATCATCCAGTTGTAGTCCTTGTAGGCTACATAGAGCTCCATGCAGGTGAACTCAGGATTATGGGTACGGTCCATACCCTCGTTACGGAAGTTCTTGCCTATCTCATACACACCCTCAAATCCGCCTACGATAAGACGCTTAAGATAGAGCTCGGTAGCGATACGGCAGTAGAGGTCTATGTCAAGTGTGTTATGGTGTGTGATGAACGGACGTGCGCTGGCACCTCCGGGGATGGACTGCAGTATGGGAGTCTCAACCTCGGTGTAACCGGCCTCATCCAGAACTGAACGCAGGGTGCGGATAACCTTGGTACGCTTAAGGAATGTCTCCTTCACGCCGTCGTTAACCACCAGGTCAACGTAACGCATGCGGTAACGCAGGTCGGGGTCATCGAACTTGTCATATGCCACACCGTCCTTGTACTTTACGATAGGCAGCGGACGCAGTGACTTGGAGAGTACAGTCAGCTTCTTGGCATGTACTGTGATCTCACCCATCTGGGTGCGGAACACGAATCCCTCAATTCCGATAAAGTCACCAATGTCAAGAAGTTTCTTGAACACCTTGTTGTACATCTCCTTATCCTCCTCATCGGGGCAGATGTCATCACGGGTGATATATACCTGAATACGGCCGGTTGAATCCATCAGCTCTATGAATGATGCCTTACCCATGATACGGCGGCTCATCATACGGCCGGCTATGCAGACCTGACGCGGCTCGGCGTCATCCTTGAAGTTCTCTTTTATCTCGGTTGCGAAAGCGTTGGTGGGATACATTGCTGCGGGATAGGGATCGATACCCATGGCGCGCAGCTCCTTCAGACTCTCTCTTCTAAACTGTTCCTGATCGCTTAATTCCATTATTTTCTATGCGTAATTAACAGGTTGCAAAGGTAATAAAAAAAGTAATAGCGGCGCGTCTGCACCGCTATTACTTTTACTGTCGGCCTACGGGCTTAATTGCCGAACATGCTGAATATGGATGTCAGTGACTCAATTGTGCTTGACACCTCATCCTTGGCATCCTCAATCACCTCAACGGCCTCGGATACCGTACCCTGTGCAGCACTTACAACCTGATTGGTTGTCTGCTGGGCAGCCTGGGTAGTCTGCTGAACAGTCTGCTGGGCACTCTGAGTAGTCTGCTGAACGGTCTGCTGAGCTGAGCTTACCTGCTCATTCTGTGCGGCAGCCAGCACGCCGGCGGCTGCTATGGATGAGAGGTCTGTGCCGTTAGCCAGGGTCTGAAGTGTATTGGTAATAGGATTGGCAGTCTGTTTTGTTACCAGATTGTCGGATCCCAGGATAAGACCCGCAGCAAAGTCTGTGTAGAAAGCACTCTTGTCATCCACGCCCTTAAGGCTCTGGATTCCGTTAGCCAGCTGTGAGAGCATCATGATGTTGCTCAGGTTGGTCACATCAATCTGGCCGTCGGCTTTATACTGAGAGTAGAGACTTTTAAGTGCAGCTCCCGATGCCTGTCCGCTGGCAGAGGCACTGCCGCTCTTTGCTCCGATACCAAGTATGCCGCAAGACACTGTCATCAGGCATACTGCCAAACACATTAAAATACCAAATAACTTCTTCATATCATTAAAGTTAGAAAACTATCTCATCAGCATGGTAGCACCGCTGGGCTGAATCTCAAACAGATAAGGCTTTTTGGTCTTTATCTTGAGAGTCTTGAGAGTGGGCTCCATGGTCTTCTTGTCATCAGTATAGAACTGAACGTCGCCGTCACCCAGGAATGAGAGGTCTATCTTAGCCTTGATGGGCTCCTTTGTGGCATTCAGACCGGCTACGAACCAGCGGCCGTCGGTGCTCTTACGGGCCAGGATCACATACTTGCCGGGATAACCGTCCAGGAAGCGGGTCTCAGTCCATGTGGTGGGAGCCTCACGCAGCCAGTCCATGCAGATCTTGGGAGCATCCTCCAGGTTGTTGGGGCAGATGGCTATGTTCTGTATGGGGTTCTGGAAAATGACCTCGGTTGCAATCTGGAATATGGGAGTGGTCTTGAGCTGTGATCCGCGTCCGCTGTTCTGCCTGTTCAGGATGCGGTTCATGAAGCAGCCGCCGAACTCCATGCAGCCCACGGTGTTACGGATAAAGGGATGCAGGGTTGCCTTGAAGGCCTCCTCATCACATGAGCCCTGGCCGAAATACATATTCTCCGATGCAAGCACAGCCTCAGAGCCTACGTAGTTGGGATACATGCGCTCCCATCCGCGGGGCAGTGTGCAGCCGTGGAATATGCACATGATTCCGTGATCATTGGCATCAGAAAGCACCTCCTCATAAAGACGGATGGTCTCCTGCTTGTCACCGCCCCAGAAATCAACCTTGATTCCCTTGCAGCCAACTTTTTCCAGCCATGCCATCTCCTGCTTGCGGATGATGGAGTTGTCCATCTTGTTGATGGGGCTCTGTACTATATCGTTCCAGTAGCCGCTTGAGCTGTACCACAGGAATACGTCAACATTCTTTGAGTTTGCATACTTGATGAGCTGCTCCATACGCTCGTAGCCTATGTTCTCATCCCAGCCTGCATCAATCAGGATATACTCCCAACCCATCTCGCTGGCCAGGTCTATGAACTTGACCTGATCGTCCCAGTTGCATGATGCATCCTGCCAAACGATCCAGCTCCATGTGCTGCGTCCGTAAACATACTCGCGGGAGGGTGCGAACAGGGGTTCAACGTAGTCCCACATCACGGTAGTCTCAACTATAGGCTTAAGGTCTGAACCCACTGTGATGGTACGCCAGGGGGTTGAACCCGGAAGACGCATGGCGGGACATACAGTACCGTTGCCGTTGTTCTCATCGGGCATGGGGAACTCTATCTTATAGGTGTTGTCCTTGCAGTCACCAAGACGTGAGCCGCAGTAGCTGCTGCTGACACCGGTCTCGCAAAGCAGTACCCAACCGTTCTCTCCTACGTGGAACAGGCCGGGGAATGTGTAGCCGTGACCATACTGTGAGCGTACGTTCATCTGTCCGTCATTTGAGTAGCCCTCCTCATAGCTGGGCTTGCTGCGCTGCCAGCCAATCATGGCGTCACTCTGCGGAGTGAGGAATGTGGTGGTGCCGTCGGGGAAACGGAAACCGGTATTCTCAAACAGCACGCGTGTGCTTGAACGCTGACGTGACTTGTGCAGATTGTAACGGATAGCAATATCGTTGTTGCTTACGCGGAACTCAAACTCTATGGTCTCGCGTGATGCGTTCTGCAGTGTATATACTCCGCAAGTGTAATCGTGGCTTACATGGGCGGTCTTGATGCGGTCAAGGTCATAATCCACCTTACCGTTATCGGTCTTGGCGCTTACCAGGGTCAGGTTCTTGGTGAAATCGCCGTTTCCGGCCTCACGTCCCTGAGGAAGTCCCTCAAGAGTGGGTTTGGAACCCAGGTCAAGCATGATACCTATAGGTGACTGCTCAAGCATCTGCTTGCCGTCATAGGTTACTGAATAGGTGGGATTCTCAGTTCCTGTAAGGTTGAATGATACTACCAGACGGCCGTCAGGACTCTTAAGGTCGGGCACTCCGGCGCTCTCCTGGGCCTGGATTCCTGTCAGGCCTAACGCCATTAATGCGGTTAAGAATAAAGTCTTTCTCATAATTATAATATGTAAGTTTTCTGTTTGGTCAATCAGTAATGTCAGAACAGGCGGAAGCTCAGGCGCATAGTTACCTGAGGATAGATGGGATACTTGTCAACATACTCCAGTATCTCCTTTGCGTCATTGCCGAAGCTGTCGGCGGCATCAGTAATTGAGCCTACCTCCTTGCCCTGGCATCTGAGTACTGAATTATGGTATATCATAGCACCCATCTCAAACTGCAGTCCTATGAAACGGTTGGGGATGCAACGTCCCACACCCACGCCTACGTAATATTTGAGAGGATCCATTCTGAACTCGGTTGTCATACAGCCACGGCCGTCAATCTCCTGTACGGCGTAGCTCTCATTACCTATCTTAAGCGCTATCTCCCTTTCAGGTGCAAGCGGATTATACTGCTGCTCCACCTGGTTAAGTTCCTTAAGGGCAGCCCAGTCATTCTCCGTGGTGTTACCGCTCAGCCTGATGAAAGGATCATCCTTATGGTTATCGGGGGTATAATAGGCGCCGCCGGCTATGTAGAAACGGCCCGATGCAAAAGGATACCAGTTAATCATGACCTTATAATTGGTAAGGCCCATCTGCAGACCGGCATTCACGATTGCCTCATCACCGAACTTGTTCTGGAATGTATGAAGATGGCTGGCCTCTATATTCTCCTGAGCCTCGCGCAGATCCTTTGTATCAATTGCAATATCAGTATTGAACAGGTCGCCCGACGGCATCCAGTTATATCCGGCCTTAAGTACAAAATGCTTCTGGATAGGGATGGCAACCTCCACACCCATACCGTGAAGTCCGGCTTCCGCACCTATTGAGAGGTGACGGAAACCCTCCATGTTATCCTGGGCCGACACAAAGCAAGCCAATCCTGCAAAAAGAAATGATAGGAAATATCTTCTCATGTTACATATGGTTATTATCAGGTCATTGTACCTTAAAGCAGGTGCAAAAATAAACCTTTATTATTCAGCGTAAAAATAAATCTTAAAAATAATTGCGTAACTTCGCGGCCACAATGGCTCCGTAGCTCAGTTGAATAGAGCGTCAGATTCCGGTTCTGCAGGTCGTGGGTTTGAATCCCACCGGGGTCACAAAAAATGCGTTCGCCCAGGCGATCGCTTTTTTTGTAACCCCGGTGGGATTCAGGGCCTTGGCTACGCCAGGCCCGATAAACCTTTTTTTAGTTCACTCCGTGAACGCGCTCCCTACGGGAGCTTGGCGGCCCTACGGGACCGCGGTCTCGTTCGTCGCCTCACTCGCTCCATTACGCTAATGCCTGCGTAAACTTACCATTCTATGGGAGTCTGGCCGTGATCGGTGAGCCACTTGTTCGCAAGGCTGAAATGGTGGTTTCCGAAGAAGCCGTTGTAGGCCGATAAGGGGGACGGATGTGCCGAACTGAGCACAAGATGACGCGAGCGGTCTATGATGGCACCTTTCTTCTTGGCGTACCCGCCCCAGAGAATGAATACCAGACCGTCACGGCCCGAGTTGAGTTCACGGATTGCAGCATCGGTAAACTCCTCCCAACCGCGTCCCTGATGTGATCCGGCCTGACCGGCACGGACAGTGAGTGTAGCGTTGAGCAGAAGCACTCCCTGACGGGCCCATCGGGTAAGGTCTCCGCTTACGGGTACCGGCTTGCCCAGGTCATCGCTTATCTCCTTGAAGATGTTACGCAGCGACGGCGGGAACGGCACACCCTCATTTACCGAGAAACAGAGACCGTGAGCCTGGCCCGGCTCATGATACGGATCCTGCCCTATTATCACCACCTTGACCTTGTCAAAAGGACACAGGTCAAAAGCATTGAATATAAGGGATCCTGGAGGATAGACCGGGCCATGGGCGTACTCTTCCTTTACAAAGTCTGTCAAAGTCTTGAAATAGGGCTTGTCAAACTCTGTCTGGAGATGCTCCTTCCAACTCTGGTCTATCCGAACGTCCATAAATCTAGTGAATTGAGAATTCAGAATTGAGAATTAACGCAGGTTCCGCCATTCAATTCTCAATTTTCAATTATATCAACTGAATGCCGGCTTTGGCGCACTGTGCGCGCATATCATCCGGCCATATGCTGGCCTGGATCTCACCTATGTGGGCTTTCTGAAGGAACAGCATGCACAGACGTGACTGGCCTATGCCGCCACCAATTGACAGAGGCAGCTCACCGGAGAGCAGTTTCTTGTGGAAATAGAGTTCCTTGCGCTCCTGCTTGCCGCAAAGGTCAAGCTGACGCAGCAGAGACTCCTTGTCTACGCGGATACCCATTGATGAGAGCTCCATGGCACGGCCCAGGATGGGGTTCCAGACCAGAAGGTCACCGTTCAGGCCCAGAAATCCGTCCTCATTGGGAGTTGTCCAGTCATCATAGTCAGGGGCGCGAAGGTCATGCTCCTGTCCGTCACCCAGTTTACCGCCTATACCCATGATGAATACGGCGCCATGCTCGCGGCAGATAGCATCCTCACGCTCCTTGGGAGTCTTGTCGGGATAGAGGCGGCGCAGCTCCTCAGAGTGGATAAAGAACACCTCGCGGGCCAGGAACGGCACCAGCTGAGGATAGGTCTCACTTATGAGATACTCCGTGCGGAGCATAGCTGAATATATCTTGCGTACTATGCGCTTAAGGAAATCAATGTTGCGGTCACCGGCAGTGATGGTACGCTCCCAGTCCCACTGGTCAACGTAGAGGGAGTGCAGGTTACCCAGGCTCTCATCGGCACGGATGGCATTCATATCGGTATAGATGCCGTATCCGGGACGGATGTCGTACTCGGCAAGAGTAAGACGTTTCCACTTGGCAAGTGAATGGACAACCTCGGCCTTGGCATCACCCAGATCCTTGATGGGGAATGTGACTGCACGCTCCACGCCGTTAAGGTCATCATTTATGCCCATTCCCTTGAGCACGAACAGAGGTGCGGTGACACGTCTCAGCTGCAATCCCGTTGAGAGATTCTGCTGGAAGAACTCCTTGATCAGTTTAATGCCCTGCTCTGTCTGCTGCATTGACATAAGCGGCTTGTAGTTTTCAGGAATAATCAGGTAACTCATAGTATATTTTTTTAATCGTCATACCAATTGACATAGCTGTTGTAGCCTGAACGTTTCTTAACCTTGAGCAGGTCAGACAACATGCTGGAATTTGCCTTTACAGTAAAGTTATATGATGTATAAGGCTTGAGCACGACACTGCATGACATGTTGAAACAGTGCAGGTCACGCGTTATGCTCATTGTAGTCGTAGTGAAATCATGATAGGTAAAGTCCCAACCGGATGAGAAGTTTATGTTCCACTTGTTGGTCAGTTTCATATTACCCGACATATTCATGCTGTGAGTAAGTTTCCAGGGGTAACGCATGCGTTTGGGATCGATCTTGGCTCTGGTATCCTCTCTCATGGATATACCGTAGGATACGGAGAATGACCAAGGCAGGCTGTACTCCACATAACCGTCCTCATCCACCGCAGCTTCACCGTTTTTCTTTCCGGGAGCGGACTGGGCCTGTCTCACACGGCCGGACCTGGACCTTATATCCGCGTTGGGATTCTCATTGAACTCTTCATCCTCATCAAGCTCATCCATGTCATTGCCAAATAGGCCGTACACCTTGTCACGCCATTCGCGCAGGGTGTTGTTGTTGAACGTGTATGAGAAGTTCTGGCTCATGCCCTGGAATCGGCCGAACCTGCCGTATGAATACTCGGTACGGTCACCCACATACACCTTGCCGTTCTCATCGAACTCATATGCATAGGTAGCCCAGGTGGCGTTGAAACTGAATGTGTAGCTCTTGGTGAGCTTGATTCTGAGTCTGGTGCTCAGGTTACTCCACGGTTTTGTCTTGGCGGCAAAATTGTATGACATGGAGGCTCCAAGCTCATCAATCAGTGGTTTTGTAACGATTCCCTCATTGGTGGTATCCCTATCACTGTGATACCTGATCTGGACATTGTTGCTGATACTCAGTGCCAGAGTCCCGGACTCGCCCTTACCCGGCACGCCGTACAGGGAGCCCTGATAGGGTGAGTACTCTACGGTCTTGACATTGCCGTCGGCATCCGTGTATACGTAGGTGTCATAGTATCCGTAACGGTCAGCTCCAAAGTCAGGTGACATACTGTAACTCAACGACGGGCTGAACACGTGTCGGGCTGCAATGAACTTATCGCCGAACACCTTTTTCCACAGATTTGTAGGCGTGTATGTTCCGTACAGTTTGGTATTGGCGCTTACGCTGAAACTGTAGTTGTAGACGCGGTTGAACCCGTAAACGGTATCCCTGGCAACCTTCATCTGGGTGTCATCCCAGGATTGCATGACCTTGTAGGAATACCAACGCGAGTTATAGTTGAGTGACGGCGTCACGTTTATGCTCTTGAGTATCTGGAATGTGGCGCTGATAGGTATTGAGTGGCGCATTCCGTTACGCCAGTCACTTACCAGGCTCTTGTCCAGGAGTTCGCTCTCCTTGCATGATATGCTGTTGCTCAGTGAACCTGAGTAGGTAAGCGAGATCTTCTCATACCATTTCTCCTGGCCCACCACCTTCTTGCGCTTGAACGGATATACGCGCTGCAGCGACAGGTTGAGTGAAGGGAAGCTCACAGAGAGCGTGGAGTCACGCATATTCTGTGACATGTTCATTGAGCTGGAGAGAGACAGACCGATGGAGGGGAAGTTGCGCGAGTAGCTCACACTTGACGTTCTGGTACTCTGTGATGTGAGTGAAGGGTTGTAGAGACTGCTCAGGTTGGACCTCTCATAACTCTGTGTGGCAAAGTTCACACTGGCCGAGAAGTTCTGGTATGGGTTGGCCTTGGCATCCTGACGGTGTGTCCAGCGGAACTTGAAGTTCTTGGTCACGGAGTAGTCCGGGAGACCCTTGTCACCCTGCTTGGTGGTAAGCTGGCTCACGTAGAAGTTGCCGGAGAACTTATAGCGCTTACGGTATTTGCTCTCGGCCGACATACCCCACGAACCCTTGGTGAATATCTCACCCAGCACCTTGAGGTCAAAATAATCCGACAGTGCAAAATAGTATCCTCCATCCTTGAGGTAGAATCCGCGTTCCATCTCATCACCGTACGTAGGCACAATTATGCCCGATGCATAGTCACCCTCCAGGAACGGGAAGAATCCGAACGGAACGAACAGCGGCAGGGGCACGCCCATAACCTCCAGATATGCCGGGCCGAATATCACGTCACGTCCGGGACGTACCTTGGCGCGGGTTATGCGGATATTGAAGTGCGGATCGTCATGCTGGTCGCAGGTGGTGTATACGCCGTCGGCTATGTAGTACTCGCCTTCGGGTCCTTTCTTGGCCTCGTTACTGGTCATGTAGCCCTCACCCTGCTGGGTTATGATCTCATTGATGTAACCCTTCTCGGTCTTGAAGTTGTAGCTGATATGATTTGACTCATAGGGAGTGGAACCGTCCACGAACACAGGCGTTCCCTTCCACTCTCCTGCCGAGTCACGAACACCGTCGGCATAGACCAGACTGCTGTCCATCTGCATCTTGATGACCTCGGCGGTAAGCTGTACTTTCTGGTAGTTGACCTTACTGTTTCCGTACAGCGAAGCGTAACCTCCGTTATTCCATATCATGGAGTCCGTGGACTCATAAATGACCGGATCCTCAAGTGAGTCTTTCTTCTTGGTTCTGGGGGGTATGGAATCCCGGACCTGGGCAAGAGTATCAGCCGCAGCAGCCGTCAGTGAATCCGCCATGGCGGTCATGACGCTGTCCGGAATCTGATAGGCGGTAGACAATGAATCGGCCGATGCAATGGAATCCGTCACATTCTGTGCAACTGCATTCCATGCCGGCATGAGCAATCCGAGGACAACCGGAAGCCACGTTTTTCTGAACTTTACCGCCACTTGTTGTTGAGCTTTCTCTTTAACAAACTGCAAAAGTATCTATAAAAGCCCAATTAAGCGCACACGCGGGGCGCTTTTCTGATTTTTTAATAGAAAAAAGAGAATGCCCGTCCGGGCAGGACGGATTTACAGGAACAATCCGCACCACTCCCTGAAAATCAGGACTCCCTCCTGGCCGAACTTGGCCAGGCTGTGCTCTGCCTGCTCAACGCTTTTCTGGACGGTGGGATTTGTCTTAGAGAAGAACTTGTCGGCAAAACAGACAACCTTCTCCTCCATGGACTGAGGCGTCATATCCCTGTGCGGCACGGGCAGGTCACGTTCCAGGATCTGCTTAAGGGTCAGGCCGGTGCCGGTATGACGCTCGGCCACCAGCGCATGACGGGGCAGCCCCTCCTCACGCAGCAGGTCGGCACCCAGGTAACCGTGGCATATGTAATGATACTTTCCAAAGCAATGGATGGGAGCGGCATCTGTAAGAAAAATTCCTATATCATGAAGCATTGCGGACTCCTCTATGAACTGAGTATCCAGACACAGCTCGGGATGTGCCGCAGCCACCTTGAGAGCCAGGTCGGCCACAAGGCGGCTGTGCAGTATAAGCAGATCCCTGAGAGGCGGATTATCGGAGTAATACTTGTCTATTACCCTCATCCACATGCTGTCACTTCTTTCTGTCATCTTACGGGTTTGATAACAAAGCTGTATGAGTAATCACCGTAATGCAGCTTGTAAGGCTCAAGCGGTGTTGCACCCCAGCTGTTCACGCAGGCCAGTCCGTACTGTGCCTTGTCAATATGTACGACGGTATAAGGACGCGGTGTGAGGTCACCGGCATGTACGTTATGCTTGTTGGGACCCTCATCCAGATCAGCGGTCGCATAGTTGAGTGATGACATGCTGAGCGGAGCGTCACTGTAGAACTCCAGGCCCTTGCCGTCGGCATTCAGCACACGCCACCAGCGCACATCGGTCTTGTTTCCGTTCTCCTGAGGACGTATGTAGGGGAAATACTGGTCAGCGACACTGCTCTTGAATATACCCAGGAACTGTGAGCTGTTACGGTCCGAGTAGTTCTCCACAGGACCGCGGCCGTAGAACTCAACGCGGTCAAACTCCTGAGCCATATTCATGGTCATACCGAACTTGAACAGGTCAGGCATACTCTGCGGGCGCTGCGGACGCTGTCCCTGACGCTGCGGCGCAGCCTGAGCCATTGCCTTAGCAGCCTCGTCGGGACGGGTTGTCATCTTCTGGGATACCAGCATATTGCCGTCACGGTCCAGAACATATTCCAACTCAAGTGATGCGTAAAGCTGGTCTATCTCATATCTTACGTTGACCTTACCCAGACCATCCTCTACCTTGCACTCAAAAGCGGTGCGCCTCAGGTTGGGGTTACGCCATGCCTGCATGCGGGTGTGCAGGTTTGCGCCGTAGTCATTATCAGTAGGAGCACGCCAGAAATCACTCTTGAGCTGGCTGCCGTTCTGTGTCATCTGTTTGCCGTCAACATCAATGTAATCTATCCAACCGGTATTCTTGTTGAAGGTATAGACCACACCTGCAGCCTCCAGTTTTACATAGGCTACTGCCTCATCCTTCTTAACCTCACTGTCCGAACCGGCGGACTCGACAGCCATCTGCGGGAACTGATATCCGGCAACCTCAAACTGGCCGCGTGCCACCACGAAATCCTTCTCCAGCAGCGGGGCGGCCTCTTTCAGTCTGAACTCCACATCAACCAGGATCTCCTTTCCTGCAGGAGCCTTCTTAATGGCCTTGGCCAGGTCTGCAGAGGTAACCTTTACCCTGCTCTGAGCGGCAATTTTGGGCAGCTTGACCTGGCCGCGTGATATCTCGGTGCCGTCGGCTGTAAGTGAATACTCCATATAGTATGCCGACAGGTCGGTGTAGAAGTTCTCGTTATAGACCTCAATCACGCCCTTGCGGAGATCCACAGGGGTAGCCCAGATATTCTGGTAGAAATACTGCACCTCATATGCATGCGGGTTCCAGCGGCGGTCAGGGGCAATCAGTCCGTTGCAGTTAAAGTTCTGGTCCGATGTAGGATAACGGCCCTCATCACCTCCGTACAGGAATATCTCCTTTCCATCGGCATTCTTGCCGAATACGGCCTGGTCAACAAAGTCCCAGATAAAGCCGCCCTGAACCGAGCGGTTGGCACGTATGATATCCCAGTACTCCTTGAATCCGCCCTCAGAGTTGCCCATGGCATGGGCATACTCGCACTCAATCATCGGACGCGGGTCATTGCCGCGCTCATGACGCTCCATGGCTCCGTAATCGGCATACATGGGGCAGTGTATGTCGCAGTGGTCGGGAGAACCAGTGGCACCCTCATACTGTACGGGACGGGTCTTGTCATACTCCTTGATCCACTTGTAGCAGGTTACAAAGTTCTGGCCGTCACCATCCTCATTACCCATTGACCATACAATGATTGAGGGGTGGTTCTTATAGGTTATCACATTTGACTTGTTACGCTCCAGATGAGCCTTCTCATACTCCGGGTTGCGGGCCAGCGGGCTGGGGCCGTACATCATGCCGTGTCCCTCAAGATTGGCCTCGGCCACCAGGTAGATGCCGTATTCGTCACACAGGTCATACCAGCGGGGGTCATCGGGATAGTGGCTGGTACGGACTGCATTGATATTCATCTGCTTCATGATCCTGATATCCTCAACCATACGCTCCAGCGGAACTACATATCCGCCGTAGGGATCCATCTCATGACGGTCGGCACCCTTTATAAGTATAGGCTGGCCGTTAACCAGCAGCTGGCGGTCACGGATCTCAACCTTGCGGAATCCCACCTTCTGCGGTATCACCTCAATTACGTTTCCGTCCTGATCGGCAAGGGTCATATAGAGGGTATAGAGATAGGGAGTCTCGGCTGTCCATTTGTAAGGGTTCTTTACTGCGGCCGATGCACTTGCGGCACCCCCGCTGACAGTCAGGTTGTCTGACCACACCTCCTTTCCGGAAGCATCCTTGAGCTGCAGGCTCAGGGTCTTGCCGTCGGCACCGGCAAATGTGGCGTCAAACTTAAGGGTGGCGTTCAGATACTGGGCATCCAGGTCTGTCACGATACGGAAATCATCCAGATGAGCCTGAGGACGTGAATAGAGATACACCTCACGGGCAATGCCGGTAAAGCGCCAGAAATCCTGGTCCTCTATGTAGCTGGCATCGCACCAGCGCATGATCTGGAAGGCAATCAGGTTCTTCTCTCCCGTCTTCACATAATCCGTGATATCGAACTCTGCCTCCATCTTGCTGTCCTCGCTGTAGCCCACATACTTGCCGTTCACCCAAACCCAGAGGTTTGATGTGGCCGATCCCACATGGATATAGATGCGGTCACCCTTCCACGCTGCAGGAATGGTGAAACTCTGACGGTATGAGCCTACATAGTTGTCACGCTCACCCACTACAGGAGGATTGATGGGATACTCGTTGTTCCAGGGATATGTCACGTTGGTGTATATCTTGTCACCGTAACCGTTCATCTCAAAGAGTCCGGGTACGGGAAAGTCCACCCACTTGCTGTCATCAAAGCCTACGGCCTCAAAGCCCACGGGCTTGTCATATGCATTCTTTACGAAGTTGAATTTCCAGTTGCCCTCAATTGACATGAACCGGCCGGACTGGTTTTTATCGGCCGCAGCCGCCTTGCCAGCGTTCTCATAGGCAAAATAATCGGCAACATCGGGTTTCTCGTTTTCACTGTTCACATTGGGGTCAAGCCAAACCGGCGTCTGTGCCAGGGCCGGAATCAGCACAAGCTGAAGGACCGTTAAAAGAGTTATTCTTCTCATAATTTGAATTAGGATTTCGTGATTATCCGCGAAAGTAATTGTTTTTTATTTTACGGCATGCCATTAAAGGGAAAAATGCTATCTTTACGCAAAATTCACATGCGCACACGCGCGACAACTATTGATATATGACAAAGGTCATCCGTAACGGACAGAAGGCACTGCCGGAGTGGGTCATGAAACTGATTCCATTCATTCTGGCACTTGCACTTTGGTGTACGCTCACATTCAGGGAACAGTATTTCCTAAAGAAAGTAGAGGATCTATCCGTATTCCTGTTTGACAAACAGTTTATCCTTGAGAGCTTAAGGATTCCGGGAGGCATTCTGGGTCTGGCCGGTTCATTCCTCACCCAGTTTCTCCATTTCCCATGGTTTGGAGCATTGATATGGGTATCACTGCTGCTACTCGCCTATTTCCTGACAATACGCACATTCCGCATACCATCCTCCATGAGCGCTCTTGCGCTTATTCCCGTAGCATTACTTGTAATAGGAAACATGTCACTGGGTTACGGGGTTTTCATAATGAGATTCCAGGACCATTTCTTTTCACCGGTTTTGGGATATCTGGCAGCACTGATACCACTTGGCGTCATAAACCGCAGCAGGAATTTTTTGAGTAAAATTGTTTTCACAGCGATCTGGTTCATTGCCGGCTACCCTATAATTGGAGTATATGCAATTACGGGAGCCATAGCTGCTGCATGCGCAGAGCTTTCCGACAGCGAGTCATTACGCAAACAACGTTTTACTCTGCTCTTATTCACCTTAGCTCTGGCTGTCCTTGTCCCAATTGTCATCTATCCTCTTTACACATCATACAGGCTGACAGACAGTTGGACACTGGGGCTACCATCCATATCAGAAGCCACCCTGACACGTACAGTAAGGGCTCCGTTCATGCTTGCACTTCTTTGCCAGATACTGTTTGGATCAGCACGTGGCAAGCTCTCTGCAGTATCCCTTTCTGCCGCCAGGAAAACTACAGTCCAATCCGTGCTGCTTATCGTTTCCGTAGCATCCGTATGGGGATTCTGGTTCAAAGATGATAATTTCCGCACGGAACTGTCCATGACAGATGCAGTTGACAGGTATGATTGGTCAGAAGTGGTAAGAATCTACACCAAAGCGGCAGATGTCCACTCCAAATCTGATGCCAAGGCATATGCATCACGCACAAAAAAGCTTTCCCAAGCCAAGTCAAAAGATGAGATATCGGCCATAGTGGACAGCTACAGCAAACGTTTCTTTGAGCCCACACGCACCATGGTCATGTACCGTGACCTGGCCCTGCTTAAGACCGGCCGCGCGCTTGACGAGGCATTCACCATGATGGATGGCGGCCGCCCCCAGAAAACCCGTTATCAGGTTCCAATGGCATATCAGTCCGGAAAGCAGTTTTATTTCCAATATGGACTGGAAAACATGTGTTACCGCTGGTGTATGGAGGATATAATAGAACACGGATGGAGTTTCAGCACACTTAAGTACATGGTTGAATACGCCATTCTGACCGGAGAGTACTCACTGGCAACAAAACATATTGACAAATTGTCCAAGACATTGTTCTATCGCAAATGGGCGCGGTCACGGAGCGAACTCGTATCCGCCCCGGAATCCATTGCCCATACGAAACCTTACAAGGGAATACTGCCCTATCTGTGTTTTGAGGACAATATGTCAAATGACATGGGTAAGACAGAGCTATATGTGATGAACCATTTCCTGAATGACCGGACCAGGAATGCCACCGTTCAGTATAACCGCGCCGCCTTGCTGTTTGCCATGCGGACACAGAGCATTCCCAAATTCTGGGAATGCCTGATCAACTATATCGGTTCGTCAAACGATATACATTCACTGCCACGCTCGGTTCAAGAGGCCGCCCTGCTCTACCGCAGTCTTGAAAAAACCGGAGTAGAGTTGATCTATGACAATTCTGTAAAGGAGGGGCTGGACTCATTCAACAAATATGTCAGCAGTCATCCCATACGCGACATGAAAGAATCCCTGTATCCATTCCGGCTCAAGTTCGGAAAGACCTTCCAATACTATTACTATTTCATAAGGAATCTCCACACGTACTGATTATGAGATTAAGACATATCATTCCATCGTTATTGGTATTGGCAGCCTGCTCAACGCAGGTTCCTGATACATCATTGGCTCTGGATAACACCCCAAACATATTTCCTGACTACACGGACGTTACCGTACCATCGAACATAGCCCCTCTTAATTTCAGGATTCAGGAGAATGCAGACAGGTTCATAACAGTCATGTCTGCCGGAGCAGAAAAAATGGTCACAAGAGGTGACAAAGTGATAATACCCGCAAATAAATGGAACAGGCTCAAGGAGCATGGAACTGTCAGCGTTCAGGTCTATGCATTCAGCAACGGATCCTGGTCCGGATACAAGCCTTTCTCCTTTACGATATCGGATGAGATTGACCCCTACATATCATACCGCATCATCATGCCGTCTATTGAGAGTTATGAAAGGCTGAGCATAAATCAGCGAGACTTAACTTCATTCAAAGAGAAGACAATATATGCAAACCAGATGGTTCAGGACGCCAGCAACGGTCAGTGCATAAATTGCCACCATTACAGGAACTACACTACCCACAACATGCAGTTCCATGCCCGTCAGTTTAAGGGAGGAACCATAATGGTTATTGACGGAGAGCTACGTAAGGTTAACCTCAAGACAGACTCCACCATATCGGCAGGAGTATACCCGGCATGGCATCCCACGCATGATTATATAGCCTACTCCACTAACAAGACCCACCAGTCCATCCGCTCTATTGACCACAACAGGGTGGAGGTTGCCGATGAGGAGAGTGACCTGATCCTATATGACATACGTAACAACTCTGTAAGCATTATAGAAAACGACTCCAGCCAATTTGAATGTTTTCCTTCATGGTCTCCCGATGGACGCATGCTATACTATGTTTCTGCATATTATGACGCCCCATTCGGCGAAAAACGCAAGGATCAGGTGTTCATCAATAGCAAAGACATAAAATACGACTTGTACTGCAAACCCTTTGATCCGGACACACGCACCTGGGGTGAGTCAGTCTTGCTTTATGACTGCTCCGCTCAGGGAATGAGCGCCACACTGCCCAGAGTATCTCCCGACGGGCGCATGCTCCTATTCTCAATGGCTCCATACGGAGTATTCCATATCTGGCACCGCGAGTCTGACCTTTGGATGATGGACCTTAAGGACAACTCAGTCCGCAAACTTGACGAGATCAACAGCCCTGAGGTAGAGAGTTATCACTCCTGGTCATCAAACGGGAAATGGGTCATATTCAGCACCCGCCGCGAGGACGGCGCTTACACCAGGCTCTACATAGCTCATTTTGAGAAAGACGGTTCTTTTTCAAAGCCTTTTGCTCTCCCGCAACGCAATCCGGATTTCAACAAATCATTTCTCTATTCATACAACATCCCGGAATTCATGAAAGAGCCTGTGCATATCTCGCCCCAGCAATTTGCATCTTTCATCTCAAACATAGACGCAACACCTTCCAGTTATGAGTCCAAGAGAGGAAAATAAGAGGTTGAATATACTGGCAACTGCACGCTGGATACTGCCCGTAGCACTATTCTGCATTTTAGTCTTTTGCTCATATCCTTTCCTGCAAAAAGTAGAAGAGAAGTCTTTCTTTCAGTTTGACTTTCTATGGTTTAAGGGGTTTCTTGACAAGCCGTCTGGATTTCTTGCCTGGTGCAGTCTGTTTTTCACCCAGTTCCTTCACCTGCATTGGTTAGGTGCGTTAATCTGGGTTGTCCTGCTTACCCTTGCCGCAGAATTGACACGCACAGTCTTTTCCATCCCCAAAAGCATCAGCGCACTTGCCTACGTTCCTGTGGCAATCCTTGTCACCTATAACATGTCTATGGGATATCTGGTGTATTACATGAATATTCCAGGTTGGTTCTTCACCCCCGTATTGGGATATCTGTTCATTCTCTTATCCGTATCCGTACTCAGAAAAATCCGCAGGCCGCTACCTTATACCGTGATATCCATTATTTACGGACTTGCAGGCTATTACCTGACCGGATTCTACGCATTGGCAGGCATTATCACATCAGGAGTTGACTCAGCTTTATCGGACCGTTTCCAATCAAGACGCAGCATTCCCATATTATCCGCTATATCGGTTGTCATCATCGCTCCTATCCTTTTCACAGGAATGACCACCTATAACCTGTCTGAAGGTTGGACCATAGGATTACCTCAACAGATAATTGAAATCCCGGCCTCAAGGCTACAGTTGCCAATCATAGCTGCTTTACTCTTTCCCGTCATCATGACATTTTCCGGATCTGTCAAATATGGCAGACGCCCACTCATCCTATATTCAGTTCAGGTAACCGCTCTTGTCTTAACTGTAGCTATCCCTTCAGCCTTTTGGTTCAAAGATGATAATTTCAAGGCCGAGCTGAGCATGATACATGCTGTTGACAACCTTGAATGGAACAAAGCCATAAAGATATTTGAGTCTATATCCGCAAAACATGAGAAAGACCCATCATGGCAACCTACACGCGTATTGGTACTACTTAAGGACCTGGCTCTCATAAAGACCGGCCAGGAAGGAGAACGCGCATTTTGCTTTGAAGACGGAAGTAAACCGCAAAAAGCCAGATGGTCTGTTCCAATGGCCTTCCAGATTGGCAGGATACTGCACCTGCATTACGGAATTCCAGGATTATGTAACCGCTGGCTTATTGAAGATGCAGTTATGTTCGGATGGAACAACATGACGTTCAGATACATGTTCATGAATTCACTTTTGCTTGGCAACGTCCAGGCCGCCAGAAACTACCTGAACGTCATGGAGCACACATTATTCTATAGAAAGTGGGCCAAATCACAAGAGTATCTCTGTGTTGATGACAACCGTAGCTTACTGGCAGGTACAGCACCATATGACATGATACTGCCTCTAATGTGTTATGATGATGAAATCTGTACAGATTGGGAGGGTTGTGAGAATTTCCTGATGTATCACTTCAACAGTATCAGGCCTGAGAATGCGACACCGTTATACGACCGTGTTGCTCTCTTCTACGCCCTTAAAAGCAAGCAATCCACGCTATTTTGGACAAGGTTCTTACTCTATCTGGATTCTAACAATCCCGATAAAATAGCAAGGGCATATCAGGAAGCGACATATCTGTTCAGCAACACTAAAGACGGCATGTCCATGCCTGAACTTCCGTTGGACAACCAGGTCAAAAACCTGTACAAGTCATTCGGACAGAATGCGCAGAAATACGGAAAGAAGAGCCTTGAAGAATCAAGAGTACTGTTTCCTGCCAATCAGAGGCACACTTATTACTACTATTACTATTACGTAAACGGACTACAATTGTTTTGACAGTAATGAAAAGAATCATTCCGTACATAACCGGTTTACTATTTCTTGCAACCGCGTGCAATAGTGAGCCTCAAGGTTGGGTAGATGGAGGCGCTGCAGGTATATTTCCGGACTACGCCAATGTAACCGTTCCGTCAAACATAGCCCCCACCAATTTCATCATACTGGATTCAGCCTCAAAATACCATACGATATTACGTTCTGCAGACGTACAGTATGATATTAAGGGAGCTAAGGTTCGTATACCGCTACGCAAATGGAGAGAACTCACATCTCACGGCGATATAACCGTTACCATATATGAGAAAAACAGTTCTGGATGGACCCGGATGAAACCTTTCTGTATGAATGTAACGGAAGAGGTAGATCCGTATGTCACATACAGGGTAATACCGCCATCATTTGAGTCATTCCAGAAACTGTCCATCATACAGCGTAATCTCACCAACTTTAAGGAGAAAACCGTATATTCAAACCAGATGGTAGCAAAAGGATCCACTATGCAGTGTATCAATTGTCACAGTTTCAAGAACTGGCACACGGACAATATGCAGTTCCATATACGCCAGCAATTGGGTGGAACCATCATCTACAGCAACGGAAAACTGTCCAAGGTCAACCTCAAGACAGACTCCACCATATCAGCAGGTGTATATCCATCCTGGCATCCTACACACAACTACATAGCATATTCAACAAACCGCACATATCAGGAGTTACACTCCAATCACAGTAACAGGGTTGAGGTTTTTGATGAATACAGTGACCTTATTCTTTACGATCTGGAAAAGAATTCCGTAAGCATAATTGAGAATGATTCTACGGAACTGGAGTGTTTTCCGTATTGGTCTCCCGACGGCAAATCACTTTACTATGTGTCTGCTCATATTGACAATCCTGAAAGTTTCTACAAATCAGGAGGTGTTGCTGCATCAACCCAGGACATTCGATATAATCTGTATTCCAAACCATTTAATCCCGACGACAAGTCTTGGGGAGACAAGCAACTAATCATTTGTGCTGACTCTATGCAAAAAAGCATCACGCTCCCACGTGTTTCTCCCGATGGAAGATGGCTGATGTTCACCATGGGTAATCAGGGTGTATTTCATATCTGGCACAAAGAGGCAGACCTATATATGCTGGATCTCAGGAACGGAGGGTATCGTTCTGTTGATGAAATAAACAGCCCGGATGTGGAGAGCTATCATTCATGGTCCAGCAATGGCAGATGGGTGATTTTCAGTTCCAGGAGAGATGACGGCGTCTTTACACGTCTGTTTTTGACACATATGTCAGAAGACGGACATTTCTCAAAACCGTTCGCTCTACCTCAGAAAGATCCGGAATTTTCACGTAAGTACCTTTACTCATTCAATATTCCAGAGTTTACAGTAGAGCCCGTAAAGGTATCAGCCAGAGTTATTGCATCATTCGTCAAATCAAATGATGCCCAGGCTGTTTCATTTGAACAAAAATGATGAAAATGATTAAAGCAAACAAGCTACTAAGTATAATTGCAACTATAACGTTGCTCACAGTTGCAACTCCAGCCCGCGCCATTGACGATCAGGGACGGTTTGTATTGGTCATAGACCCCGGACACGGCGGAAAGGACCCCGGTGCGGTAAACGGAAAGAACCAGGAGAAGACAATCAACCTGAACATAGCCCTCAAGATGGGTAAGCTCATTGAGGACAACTGCAAGAACGTAAAGGTTATATACACCCGCAAGACCGATGTGTTCGTGGAGCTGTACAAACGTGCCGACATTGCCAACAAGGCCGGTGCCGACATGTTCATATCGGTCCATACCAACTCAGCCAAGAACAAGAGCGCATACGGTGCCGAGACCTACCTGTTAGGTGTTGAGGAGAACCGTACCAGCGCCAACCTGAACGCGGCGCTTGAGGAGAACAAGGCAATCCTTTTGGAGAATGACTACCAGACACACTATGAAGGTTATGACCCCAACAGCCCTGAAAGCATGATCATATTTGAGTTCATGCAGAACGAGTATCAGAAGGAGAGCCTCAAGATGGCGTCATTCACTCAGGACCAGATGGTAAAATCGGCCAAACGTCCTGACCGCGGCGTGCATCAGGCCGGATACCTGGTACTGTGGAAAAGCACCATGCCCAGCATTCTGATTGAATTGGGATTCATATCCAATGATGCCGAGTGCAAGTACCTGGTATCACAAAAAGGAATAGACGAGATGAGCCAGAGCCTGTACAATGCGTTCAAGGATTATCTGGATTATCACAACAAGCTGCTTGAGAAAGCCGTCCCGGTGGCACAGGCCATAGGCAACAAGCCTGCCGACGAGGTCAAGAAAGAGCTGCCTGTATACAAAGTCCAGTTCATGAGTCTAAAGACCCCTCTCAAAAAGACCGACAAAAGGCTCAAGGCATATTCCGATGTTGACTACTACTCCGAGGATGGAGTATGCAAGTATACCTGCGGTGACACTACCGATTATGATGCCATCCTAAAGACGAAGACTGAAGTCCAGAAAAAATATAAGGACGCATTCGTCATTGCGGTCTATGAAGGCAAAAAGATAAGCGTGAAGGAAGCCCGTGAAATCGCCTCAAAAAACAAATAAAATTCCGCAAAATATGCAGCCTTTTTATGGGCTCTAATTTAGATTTAGTCCAAATAAGAGAATGAAATCGATTTGTTAAAAGCGTTTGGCAAAACTCAATTACAAAGGGCCGCAAAAAGGGTAAACGGGCTCAGCAAAACTAGGCCAAAAACAAGTTATCAACAGGTTAGTTGTCTGATTATCAAGAGTAAAGAAAAAATCAACTGCCTATTTTCAACTATTTTAAGCCGGTTTTACAACTCGCTAATTGACAGCATTTTACAAAAGGCCTATTTTTAAGCGGAAATAGAGCGTTTGTTTAAATGAAATAAGATTCTCAATTTTGCAAAGCAGACGAATCAAGTAGACAAACCAATCTGCACATTTCTCAATAAGATGACAGGAATTGAATTAAAAAACCAATGGAGCCTATGTCTGGAATTTATCCGTGACAACGTATCGAAGGTAGTGTTCGATACTTGGTTCTCCATCGTGGAGCCTGTCTCTTTAGAAAACGGTGATCTTACAATACAGGTTCCCAGCCCGTTCGTTTACGAGTATCTTGAGCAGAACTATCTGGATGTTCTCAGATCAGCTATTATAAAGGTATTCGGAAAGGGAACTGAACTTGTATACAATATCCTTACTGATAAGGAGAACAACCTGAGCCAGAACGTAAGTTCGGCAAATACCTTATCTAATATAAAGGGAACTGCAGAGATGGGCAACAAGGCCCCCTCTCAGACCGATGCACCGCTGGTTCAGGACCTGAACCCCCAGTTGGATCCCAATTACAGTTTTGAGAACTATGTTGAGGGTATAAGCAACAAGCTGGCCCGCACCGCAGGTGAGACAATTGCGCTCAACCCCGCAAGCACGGCATTCAACCCCCTTTTCATTTACGGTTCATCAGGAGTAGGTAAGACACATCTTGCAACCGCCATCGGACGTAAGGTAAAGGAACTGCACCCCGAGAAGAGGGTCCTCTACGTATCGGCCCACCTCTTTATGGTACAGTACACCGATGCTGCCAGGAACAATGCCGTAAATGATTTCATCCATTTCTATCAGTCAATAGATGTACTCATCATTGATGACATGCAGGAGATGGCCGGCTACACCAAGACACAGAATACATTCTTCCATATATTCAATTATCTGCACCTTAACCACAAGCAGCTCATCATGACCAGTGACCGTGCGCCCAAGGACATGAAGGATCTGGAGGAGCGTCTGATCACCAGATTCAAGTGGGGACTTGTTGCAGAGTTGGAGCGTCCGGACCTGAACCTGAGAAAGGATATCCTGCGTGACAAGACACGTCGTGACGGTATCACCTTCCCGGAGCCAGTAATTGATTATATAGCCGATAAGGTAAGGGATAACGTACGTGACCTGGAGGGCGTAATCGTATCTCTCATGGCCTACTCCACCATCTACGGAAGGGAGGTTGACCTGAACCTCACCCATGAGGTGATTGACAAGAACCAGCACCATGAGCAGAAGCCCATCACCATTGAGTCAATCATATCAAAGGTATGTGACTACTACAACATAGACGAGTCATCGGTGCAATCCAAGTCCCGCAAGCATGAGATTGTCCAGGCCAGACAGATAAGCATGTATCTTGCCAAGAAATACCTGGATTTCTCAACTTCCAAGATTGGAGCCTACATAGGAAAGCGCGATCACGCAACAGTACTGCATGCCTGCAATATGGTTCGTGACCAGATTCAGGTAGACAAGAACTTCAAGTCTGACATGGAGAATATAGAAAGCGGCCTGCGCTGCTGATAATCCCGTCAGGATCATATAAAAAAAGCGGTGAACATTCACCGCTTTTTTTATGTCACGGAAAACCGTTTCCACACCATCACAGAGCCGGAACAGACAGACAAATTATCCGTTTTGGAAAACTTTTTGAGTTTTCAGAAATTTCATATCATTTATTATCAGTGTATTAAGTGTTTGAAACGGAAAACTTTGACGGAGTTGATGATTTTTATTTTGCAAACATTAGTTTTTATCTGACACATTATATACATTTGTCATGCCGTTACCTACAGAGACAATCGGACGGCTCATCAACGTCTACATCAAACAAGTAATTATAAATGGACAACAAACAGACTACCTACACTTTCGATGAGGCTTTCAAGGCCTCTGTGGAATACTTCGGAGGTGACGAACTGGCTGCTAAGGTCTGGGTGAACAAGTACGCGGTAAAGGACTCGTTCGGAAAGATCTATGAGAAGACCCCCGATGACATGCACTGGCGCATAGCAAATGAGATTGCACGCGTTGAAAAGAAGTACAAGAATCCCATGAGCGCAAAAGAGCTCCATGAGCTGCTCAAAGGATTCAGATACATAGTTCCGCAGGGCAGCCCCATGACCGGAATAGGTAACAACTATCAGATTGCATCCCTTTCAAACTGCTTCGTTATAGGTAATGAAGGATCGGCCGATTCATACGGCGCCATCATGAAGATAGATGAGGAGCAGGTCCAGCTCATGAAACGCCGCGGAGGTGTAGGCCATGACCTGTCCGATATACGTCCCAAGGGTTCTCCGGTAAAGAACTCAGCGCTCACATCAACCGGACTGGTTCCGTTTATGGAGCGTTTCTCAAACTCCACCCGTGAGGTTGCTCAGGACGGACGCCGCGGTGCCCTTATGCTGAGCGTATCCATCAAGCACCCTGACTCAGAGTCATTCATCGACGCCAAGATGGAGAGCGGCAAGGTTACCGGTGCCAACGTATCGGTCAAGATTGATGATGAGTTCATGAAAGCTGCCATCAGCGGCAAGAAATATCTGCAGACCTACCCCATCGATTCCAAGAACCCTCTCTACAAGAAGGAGGTCGACGCCGCTGAGCTCTGGAAGAAGATCGTGCACAACGCATGGAAATCGGCCGAGCCCGGAGTCCTGTTCTGGGATACCATAATACGTGAGTCAGTACCAGACTGCTATGCAGACCTGGGATTCCGCACCGTCAGCACCAACCCCTGCGGTGAGATACCCCTCTGCCCCTATGACAGCTGCCGTCTGCTGGCCATAAACCTCTACTCATACGTAAAGAACCCGTTCACCCCCAAGGCTGAGTTTGACTTTGACCTGTTCAAGAAACATGTGACCATTGCCCAGCGCATAATGGATGACATCATTGACCTTGAGATTGAGAAGATTGACATGATCCAGGCCAAGATAGCCAGTGACCCTGAGGATGACGAGACCAAGTATACCGAGAAGCGCCTGTGGGAGAAGATCATGCACAAGAGCACCATGGGCCGCCGTACCGGCGTAGGCATCACTGCCGAAGGCGATATGCTGGCCGCCATGGGACTCCGTTACGGAACAGAGGAAGCAACCGCATTCGCCGAGAAGGTTCAGCGTACGCTGGCACTTGCCGCATACCGTTCATCGGTAGAGATGGCACGCGAGCGCGGGGCATTTGAGATATTTGACTGGAAACGTGAGCAGAAGAACCCCTTCATACTGCGTCTTAAGGAGGCCGATCCCCAGCTCTATGAGGATATGAAGAAATACGGCCGCCGTAACATAGCATGTCTTACCATTGCGCCTACAGGTACCGTAAGCCTCATGACTCAGACCACATCAGGTCTGGAGCCGGTGTTCATGCCCGTCTACAAGCGCCGCCGCAAGGTTAACCGTGAGGATGAGAACGCCAACATCACCTTTACCGATGAGAACGGCGATTCATTTGAGGAGTTCATAGTATTCCACCACAAGTTTGTGGAGTGGATGATAGTGAACGGCATCAATCCTGCACAGAAGTTCACCCCCGAGGAGGTTGACGAGCTGGTTGCCCGCTCGCCCTACTACAAGGCAACCGCACAGGATGTTGACTGGGTTAACAAGGTAAAGATGCAGGGTGCCATGCAGAAATGGGTAGACCACTCCATCAGTGTTACCATCAACCTGCCAAATGACGTATCCGAGGATCTGGTCAACCAGCTCTACGTTGAGGCATGGAAGAGCGGCTGCAAAGGATGCACCGTATACCGTGACGGCTCACGTGACGGCGTGCTCATTGACGCCAAGAGTGACAAGAAAGCCGATAAGGAGAAAAAAGACGCCAAGGAGCCCACTCTGGCACCATGCGACTGCGAGCCGCGTCAGGTTGTCGAGGTACGTCCCCGCATCCTGGAGGCCGATGTAGTCCGTTTCCAGAACAACAAGGAGAAATGGGTGGCATTCGTGGGAATCCTGGACGGCCGTCCTTATGAGATATTCACCGGTCTGCAGGATGACGAAGAGGGCATTGTACTGCCCAAGACCGTAGACCACGGCTGGATCATCAAGAACATTGATGAGGAGGGCCACAAGCGTTATGACTTCCAGTTCACCAACAAACGCGGATACAAGGTCACCATCGAGGGCCTGTCCGAAAAGTTTGACAAGGAGTACTGGAACTACGCCAAGCTGATATCGGGCGTATTGCGTTACCAGATGCCTATTGACCTGTGCATGAAGCTGATTGGGTCACTGGATCTGGGATCAGAGAATATTAACAACTGGAAAAACGGCGTGGAGCGTGCACTCAAGAAATACGTCCAGGACGGTACTGCCGTCAAGGGCGAGAAGTGCTCCGTTTGCGGATCGGAATCACTGGTTTACCAGGAGGGTTGCCTTATCTGCAAGAACTGCGGCTCTTCACGTTGCGGATAAAAGAACAATGATTATCAGATATGGTTTATAGGGAACAATCCATATCACTCAGCGGCTTGCGGTTCTACGCCTACCATGGTGCAGAACCGCAGGAGGCCGTTGTCGGCGCCTGGTACACGGTAGACATAACAATCAAGGCCGATGCCACCGCCGCCATACTCAAAGATGACCTTAACGGCACAGTAAACTACGCCCAAGTAACCGACGTAGTAAAACAGCAGATGCAGATCCGCTCCGCCCTTTTGGAACACGTTGCGGGGCGCATCGCGGGATCGATTCTAAACCTTTTCCCGGCGGTAGATTCGGTTACGGTAACGGTTAGCAAGGTTAATCCTCCCGTGGGTATCCCGTGCTCCGCAGCTAGGTTTACACTAACGGTTGACAGATAGCAGACAATTTCTCGCGCCTTTGGCGCTCGGGAGTTTTTGACTTTTATGGCCCTTACAGGGCCTAAAAAGTCGCTAGCTGGAATGTCAAGACATTCCTTGACCTCATTTTAGTTTCCTTCGGAAACACCCATCTTCCAGATGGGTTAGTCTGCGTAT
>ONNV01000009.1 GCA_900319225.1 uncultured Prevotellaceae bacterium
TAGTGGCGGGGTTCCACCTCTTCCCATTCCGAACAGAGAAGTTAAGCCCGTTCACGCCGATGGTACTGCGCAAGTGGGAGAGTAGGTCGCTGCCGTTTTTCAGGACGCTCTGGACAAATGAGTCCGGAGCGTCCTTCTTTTTTATCCGTATCCGATAGTGCTGTGGTTTCTATTTAGGCGTCCTGAAAAACGGCAGTGACCTACTCGCCCGCTTAAAGCAGTACCGTAATATTCCTTTTTTATCACCCGCGTATAATCCGGCGCGTTCGGAAAGAGGTCGCTGCCACCTCTTTTTAGTTTGCCACAGGCAAACGCGCTCCCTCTGGTCGCTTGGCGGCCCTCCGGGTCCGCGTTCTCGCTCCAGGCATTCGCTCGCCCCAATACAAATGGCTGGCTACCATTATTCCATGCCTACGGCATGTTTGTACCGTTAGGTACACGATACGGGTAGCCAGCCAATTTATTGGCTGGATGAATCCCATATCTCCCGTATAACCTTGTGCCGTTAGGCACGTAATAGGGGTAGCCAGCCGTTTCAACGGCTGGATCTTTCCAAACATATATCTGTTTCCCTGAGCGTGAGGCTGGTACGCACTCGGTTTCCCATTGCACACACCAGCACGGTTTCCAGCTGCAGTTCAGTAAAACGGAATCCCGACAGCGAAGCCCGTCGGGATCCCGTTTTACCCGGCCTGGAAGGCCGGCAGAGCGGAATGGAACGTAGTGGAATTTTTACATTAAGCCAAACGAATAAAGGAAACTTGTTTACTTTATCGTGGCGTGTAAAAATGGGCTAAGCCAATGGAACGGGTTTGGGGCGTCGCCGCCCCAAACTAAAAAAAGGTTGTTTCTAATACGCAGACTAACCCATCTGGAAGATGGGTGTTTCCGAAGGAAACTAAAATGAGGTCAAGGAATGTCTTGACATTCCAGCTAACGACTTTCAAGGCCCTTCGGGCCAAGAAAGTCAAAAACGCCCGAGCCGCAACGCGGCGAGAAATAATACATACGCACTTGCGTAACCCCCAGCCATTGAAATGGCTGGCTATCCTTATCCAATGCCTCCGGCATTACATTGTGCCGCTAGGCACATGATAAGGATAGCCAGCCGTTTTAACGGCTGGGGGTTGATCATCCCACCATAATAACAAAAGGAGGATCCGTGGATCCTCCTTTTGTGTTAAAGGGTAAACGTGCCGTTAAACCCACTTTATTTGCCCTGTAATTGATTTTGACGGGATTACTGGGCTGCGGCCTGCCTGGTTGTGACAGAGCGGTTCTGCGGAGCTTCTGTGGCTGCGTTGCGGGTAGGTGACTGAACGCTGGCCGGCTGGGTCTGAGGCTCTGCCTGAGTTGCCTGCGGCCTTGTGTTACGAATCTGTACCGGGCTGCCGCTGCTGGCGCCGCCAATCACAACCTTTGAATCCTTTGTTACTGATCCGGACTCACCGCCACCAAATACGTTGCCGAATATGTGACCGTTCTTGGCCTCCACATTGGTCCAGATGGTCGATGCATATCTGGATGCATTCTCACCCAGGTTAAGTTTGGTCTTACCCTCCAGGTTACCACGGCTGGCACCGAATACGTTACCGCCGTAATTAGCAGCGTAACTGGCCTTGTCACCTATGGTACCACCGTTGATTACTATGTGGTTGGTAGATGTAGACTTGTGACTCAGGTAAGATCTCTTTGAGACACCGTCAACCTTAATATCCGGATAGTCCTCAGTAGTGGTGTTGAGCTCGGCAAAGCCCTGACCTGTGTTGGGAGGTCCGATACTTGCCAGAGAACCACCGCCGTAAACGTTCTGGTGGATGATGGTCTTGTCCTTGACAAGCTCATTGATCTCAACGTATGTGTTACAGGTTACAGAGCCTGATGAGTAGTTGTAATCAATTGAGTCAGGATAGTTGCCGTCCTTATCGGGTACACGACTCTTGATAGCATCACCTGTGGTTGCATCTTTTACCACATATGAACCTATACCTGATCCGGCACCGAATACGTTACCGCGGCCACTCCACTGCAGGTCAGTCATATCAGTCTTACCAAGTCTGGCCTGATAGTCTATGCCGTTGTCTGCTGCAACGAACGGGATACCTATCTCTGCCTGATTGATAGTTACGCTGGTGCTGCGGCGTACGTGTCCATCCTGACCGCCACCGTATACAGAACCGAGTATGGTAGGACCGTCCGCTGAGTTACCAATGATAACCTCTGTCTCGTTTACATAACCCAGGAAGAAGTCGGGGATGTAAAGGTAACGGGGTGATATGTAGCCGTTAGGTGAGGCCTGACCGCGGCAGGCACCGAATACGTTACCGGTGGGCAGGTCATCCTTACGTGACAGCTTCTCAATATCCTTTGTGCTGCCGCTGGACAGGATGAAACCAATCTGTCCGTTACGTATCTCAACACGGGTCTTACCGCTGTTCATGAACTCATAAGCCATGGTGCCCGATGCACCCTCCCACAGAGGCTCGTTAGCTCCGGGCAGCTCACCGTAACCAATCAGCGAGTAGTCATCGGTACCGCCGGCATAGTTACCCTTACCTACAGAACCCAGGTTACCGCCACCGAATACGCTACGAACCACGTAACCGTTACTCATAATAACGTTGGTGTTTCCGTAAACCTTACCGGCGGTGAGGCTGTACAGATCCTCAGCGTATGGCTTAAGGTCACCTTCATGTGTCAGGTCAAGCAGTCTGCCGCGGTAGGTGCCTTTACCCTTACCACCGCCGTAGAGCGAATGACCAACCACACCGTTAACCAGGCGCAGGTCTGTGCTGCCTATTACGTGACCGTTCTCGGCACCTCCGTATACTGAACCGGAAATGCACTTGGTATCGCCGAATCCGGTGAAGCTTCCGTGCTCATAATCGTTAACCTGCTTCTGAACTTCCACATCGTTCTCAGTTACAGTAACTGTCTTCTGTGGAACAGAGTAGGTGGCATCGATAATGATTTTTGGCTTCTCCTTTTGGTCATCGGTATCCCAGATGGTCATTGCCTCTGCTTTGTCAAGTGAAGAGCTGAAGTTGACCTCCACGTAAGTGTTGTTAACGTTGGCAATACTCTGCTCCTCATAACGGTACTCGTTAAGAGCAGCTATGACAGCGTCCTTATCAGGATTGTTACCTTCAATGTCAATATTGCCCCAGTCAATACCCAGGCTACCCTTACCGCCACCAAACAGGTCACCGTTCTCATCGCCCGATGTACCAATACGGCCACCGGTCATTGTGACGTGTGTATCTCCGGTTCCGGATTTGTAAACCAACTTGACAGGCCAGCTCAGAGCAAACTCATAGAGTGCGCCGTCAGAAGCAGGTTCTGCGTCATGACGGTCAGTCAGGGTCTCATCAATCGTACCTACAGAACCCATGTTACCACCGCCATAAACGTTGTGCATGATATGACCACCGGTGATATTGACGTAGGTGTTACCCAATACATCAGTCTGGTCACCGCCACCGAACAGGTCATTTCCGATGCGGGCCATCTGGGTGCGGTCTGCAGAGTTGAATATTCCGCCCTGAACAGCTACTCTAGCATCGTTCTTGACAAGTCCAACCTCACCGCCGCCGAATACGTTGCCTGCAATGTCGGCACCGTTCTTGATGGTAACCTTGGTGAATATGTCTGTTGCGTATGACTTGGAATCTACTGTAGCATCACCACGGCTTGCTCCGTATACGTTACCGCCATATCCAAGATTGTATCCGTCCTTAAGTCCAATCACACCGGCAATGCTAACCTGACTCAGTGTCTGCTTACCGCGTGTGGAGGCTTCCTGATCATTCCTTTCCAGAGGATCATCAGGTCTTGCCGGCGGAATTCTGGGAGGTCCTACGCTGGCAAGTGATCCGCCGCCATATACATTGCGGTAGATGATATTGCCGTTGGCTGCAGGAGTGCCTACCGTTCCGTCCATAGTGTTGTTCACTATAACGGTGGTAAAGCGTGTTACAGAACCTGATGAGGTACCGTAACCCTTCTCATTCTCTCCGTCACCATTGATATCAAAGTCATACTTGCCGATACCTGAACCTGAGCCGTATACATTACCGCGATTGAGCCAATGCATATGGATAGAGTCGGAGTGGATAGCCTTATCGGCATCGGTAGCATCCTTGGCAAGTGTACCAACCAGGACTCTGTTGGCATCGTTGTAGGCAAGACCGATCTCACCCTTGTTGATCTCAACCCTAGTGTCGCGGCGTACGTGTCCGTCCTGACCGCCACCATATACAGAACCGTAGATTCTGGGACCGGTTGCATTTGATGCATTACCTATAACAACCTGAGTCTGGTTTACATATCCAAGGAAGAAATCGGGAGCATACTTGTAACGCGGTGACAGGTTGCCAACATCAGGAGCTGTCTGACCACGGGCTCCGCCGAATACGTTACCGGTAGGCAGGTCATCCTTAGAGCAAACCTTATCGGAGTAAGTGGTGTAGTTCTCATTGGCAGTACCTACGGTCTTGTCAAGGTGGATTACCTTGGTGTCATTTGCCAGGATGAATCCTACAGTACCACCGTTGATGGTAACTGATGCCTTACCGCTTGAAAGGAATGCCTTACTGTTAACGCTTACGCTATCCCACAGGGCTCCGTTGAGTGTCTCACCGTAACCGGAGATAGCTCCGTTGTTGTAGTATGAGTAATCATCGGTACCGCCGGCATAGTTACCCTTACCTACAGAACCCAGGTTACCGCCACCGTAGATGTTACGCATTACATAACCGTCATTCATTGTGACGTTGGTGTTGCCGTAAACCTTACCCGATGTCCAGCTGTATATGTCGGTTTCATACTCAGAACCGGTGTTATACTTCAGCTTTCCGCTAAAGGTTCCCTTACCCTTACCACCACCGTAAACTGAATGACCTACATAACCACCGTTTATGGTAACTGCGGTGTTCTCATAGACGTGACCGTCCTCACCGCCACCATATACAGAACCCGCAATACCGAACTTGCCGTCGGCAATATTGAGTGAGTACTTATCCTTATACTTGCTCTTCTCAGTATCCCAATCCTGGCTTGTCAGGATCTCGATGTCCGATGCCTGCGGGGTAGGCAGGTTGATATTGACCTCTGTAGTCCTTACGTTGGCTTTCAGGGCCTCTTTATAACGGAATACGTCTATGTCCTCAAGCTCTCCTGTTTCAAGTAAACCCTTACTACCTCCGTAAACATCACCGTTATCCTCTCTCTTAGGTATCTTAACCATTACAGGATCGTTATGCTCATCAAGTACAGGATCACCATTAGCATCTTTCAGCTGTTCCATGATGAAATCACCGTTGCTGTCAGTCTCATACAATCCGAACCAGTCCTTACCGGACAGACCTATACGTCCGCCGTTGATGTTGATGGTTGTCTTACCTGTATTGGCTGCATAAGTGAACTCATAAGGCCAGCTCATGCCGAATCCGTCAGTCAGGCTCTCATGCTTGGCCTGGCTTGTAATGGTACCAACCGAACCCATGTTACCGCCACCGTAGATGTTGCGCTCTATCATCAGATTCTGTTGTGCACTGGTGATATTGGTATTACCTACAGTGATGTTGGTGTTACCTGTTACATCTGCGTTATCACCACCTCCGTATACATCTCCTGTGATTTCGGCATTGTTTCTTACGCCTTCACTATATGTGCTGTATATAGGAGTGCCGTCATTGTTCCAGTCGGTTACCCAGGTACCGGTACCGATCTCAATGTGGGTGTCACCGGCTACATCGGCCAGGAAACCACCACCGAACACGGTACCTATGTTACCCTCATCAAGAGGTATAAAGTACCTGTACTTGGTCTCGCCTTCATCATCATACGTCTCTGTCAGTTCCGGATCAGGTACGTAATCAGTCTTATGGTTGACCTTGTAATCTACATCCACGTACTTGGTCTCCTCACCGATGACCTTCTCATATATCTGCTGCTTACCATTCTGCATGTTGATATTGACGTACGGATCTGCTACCACCTTGGCCTTGTAGCCGCCGCCGTAGACTGTTCCTATACGGGTAGCAGAGATGATGTTGATACGTAAGTCTTTTGATGTCTCAGGATCATGCTCATACTGTGATTCCTGTGACCTGGCATCCAAGGGAACCAGCTTACCGTTATCTATGTTGCCGATAATGTAATTACCGTTGTTGTCCTTCTTGTACCTGTTCTCTTCATCGACCTGATAATAGATATAGTTACCGTTGGCATCTTTCTCATATCCGTACTTGGAGTAGGGGGCCAGATAACCGCCGCCATAGAGCTCATCTATGATGATGGGCACGCATCCCTTCTCCTCAATGTTTACGGTTATGGTTCCGTAAAGGGCACCGCCGGTATTGTTACCGCCGAACACCTTTCCGTAGTGACCGTTCGTGATATTGAGTGTCACGTTGTTGTAGACATCGGCATTCTTGGCACCGCCAAATATCATATCCATATCCTTAACGCAGTCAAGTGACAGCTCAATCTCACCGTCCATAGCGGCATCCTTACCGCCACCGTAGGTCTCATTGATCTCAATGGGGCACTCATCATCGGCCTCCTCATAGACTGAGAGGGCAGTAGTACTGATGTTACCCTTCTTGTTACTGCCACCGTATACGTTGTGTGCGGTACCTCCACGAATCTCAGTTGTGGCAATACCTGAACCGTATGCATATTTGGCCTTTCTCATATCGGCCGACATTGCATCGTCGTTATCAACTGACTTGTACGGGTTTGCCTGTGAACCTTCGCCGCTGTTCAGGTCAACATAAGTATAGTTGTGATAACCTACGTTTGCTCCAGGGTTCTCATACCACATGGTGTTGTCTCCTTCTATCAGGTAGTAGTTATCGGCACCGTTACCGCCACCAAATACCTCATCAATCTCATAGGTGCTTCTGACTACAACATATGTACCTGAGGTGGATGCTGCATTACCACCACCGTAAACCTGCTTGATGCTGGTGTAGTCGCAACCCTCAATTATCACCTCGGTGCGGGCAGCCTCAACCAGATTGGTTGCATCCTTGTCAATGGTATTACCATTGCCCCATACGTACTCGGCCAGGTTACCTCCACCATATACAGCCTCCATGTCATACAGCTTGCCCAGTTCTGTATTCATTGCTGCAATCGCGTTGTCAAGTGCGGTCTTGTCAGCCTCAGATTCTGTGGTGGTGTATGTGCCGTTAGCGCTGATGGCTGCACTGATTGCAGTTACCAACCCAGCAGGAGCGGTCTCATTTGTATATATCGCACTAAGTCTGCCCAGATAATAGCCTAAAGTCTCATCTATATGCTGCTTATCATTCTGAACGGGATGCTTGGGATATTTTACAGCGATGTTCTTTCTTGACTCGTCCTTATGCTGGGTAGCGAATACATGAACCTTGACGTGACCCTTAGGCGTTCCGTTCAGGTTGTTTGCACCATATATCTTATGAACTGTAGCACCTCTCAGGGTTACGTCCTTATCAAACGGATCCTTGACTCTGTATGTGTTGTTGTCAACCTTGTCAAGCTTGCCCTCAAACAGGGTGGGGTTTATATCATAATCAGCCTTTTCCAAACCGTTCAGATTCAGGGTGATGTCTCCGTATACCATAGCTGCAACAGCGGTCTGGCTGCTGTTAGCCAGACGTCCCAGGGCACCGCCATATGCCTCACCACCTATAGTACCGCCCAGAATGTTCATCCTTGTGTTGTACTTGGTTACTAGCTTGCCGCTTGTGGTTATCATACCGGCCTTCCAGTCATCATTGGCATTATCCCAGTTGCTGGTGTTGGTGTTGGCAAGAGCACCGCCGCCATAGATGCTATGCTCTACCATACCGCCCATCATGTTGACATCAACACCGTCCTTAACGGCACCGACCTCACCACCGCCAAATACATCGGCCTTTATGTCACCTCCGTTAATGGTTACCGATGTCCAGAGTGATGTGGCGTAGTTTGCAGCCAGACCCTCCTGACCACGGCTTGCTCCGTATACATAACCGCCGTAGATGTGGTTGTCATTCTGGTCATAGCTGTTATCACCACCTATCTGACCGCCGTTGATGATTACCTCATTCAATGACTGCATACCTGCACTGTGACTAGCATCACCCTTACGGTACTCATCATAACCCTGACCAAGGTTAGGTGCACCTACACTGGCCAGTGAACCGCCACCGTAAACATTACGGTAGATTGTACCGTCATTGATTACGACTTTGGTAAAGCGGGTTACAGAACCGGCAGATGTACTGTAGTCCTGCTCTTTGGTAGCTCTTCCGTTATATGTTACCTGGTCATCAAAATCATCGTCATAGTTAAAGTTATACTTGTACTTAGTGATACCTGAACCGGCGCCAAAGACATTACCGGTGTACAACCACTCGGGGTTATCCAGGTCAGTTCCGTCTCCATTATAGAGACGTCCTATTGTACCGTTATTAATGATTACTGATGCATCACGGCGTACGTGACCATCCTGACCACCACCGTATACAGAACCATTGATGACAGGAGGAACATAATTTGCACCTTGGTCAGCTGTGGGCAGTCCGATGATTACCCTTGTCTCGTTTACATAACCCAGGTAGAACTCAGGGCAGTAGAGATAACGGGGTGACTCAACGATGTTGGGTGCAGCCTCACCGCGGCATCCGCCAAATACGTTACCGTAGGGCAGACCATCCTTTATAGTAGGATTGCTGGGGGCAATATAACCCACTGTACCGCCGTAAATCTTCACTGTGCAGATACCGCTGTTCAGGAACTGCCAAGCGTCATCACCTACAGTCGTGCTTTCCCACAGTTTACCAGATGTAGTCTCATTACCAGATGTAGTCTCACCGTAACCGTTCTCTGAGTAGTCATCAGCTCCGCCGGCATAGTTACCCTTACCTACAGAACCATAGGTTCCGCCGCCAAAGACGTTACGTACCACATAACCGCCTCTCATCTCAACCTCGGTGTTACCGAATACCTTACCGGCTGTGATGCTGTAAATATCTTTGGTATAGTAATCATTTTCATTCTGAGAACCTTTGGTAGCACCTATCTTGAGCAGCCTCTGTGAGAACTTACCCTTACCGCTACCACCTCCATAGAGGGCGTGACCTATCAGTCCGTCAACCAGTTTAACTTTAGTATCACCCATTACGTGACCGTTCTCACCGCCACCGTAAACGGCTCCGGCTATACAGTCACCGCTGGTGGTGTAGCCGGTAGGACTAAGGGTCTTATTGTTATCACCGCTAAAGTCTATATAGACATGCGCATCACCTACGTTGGCGCAGGCTACGTAATCCTGATAGTCACCTGCAATACCCTTACCGCCACCATAGACATCACCGTTGTCTGTATTATACTTGCCTGCAGTAGTGTTACTAGAGGCAGTCTCCTTATCTCCTATACGTCCGCCGGTAATGTTGACATATGTGTTACCGGGATAGAGGGGTAGGATCGTGAACTCAAGAGGCCAACTCAAGGTAAAGCTCTTGGTATCATCATAATGCCTGATAATATTCTTGTATACGGTCCATTTACCATTTTCATAAGCAACTACTACCTTGTCATCACCGGGTTTTGTAGTTACCTCCTCAACGGTGCAGTCAACAATACCAACGGATGCCAACTCTCCACCGCCATATACGCTCTTTCTTATATATCCGCCAACTATGTTGATATAGGTACCCTGACCTACGCAACCCGCAAACTGCATGGGCATGAATGCGTAAGTATGGTCAACATAATCCTCTGCGGTGCTTGGGTTCTGTACGTCTGGCTTAGGCTCCTTTACCGTAAAGACGGTGTGTCTACGGTCCTCACTACCATATCCGCCGCCATATACATCACGGTGAATGGTGGGACTACCCAGGTCGGTTACTGTTACCTGACCGTTTGCATCGGGATCCGAATTCTTTTTACCGCCGATGGTCACATATGCCTTGTCACGTACCGTACCAAACTCACCACCGCCGTAGACGTTTCTCTTGATTACGGCATTACCGTAGATGTTTACGGTAGAACTCTTAACCTGAGCCAGCTTGGGCCAGATGGGGTTGAGTGTTCCATCCAGCAGTGTAAGACGTCCCATGGAGCCTCCGAATACGTTACCGCCGTGTTTGGTGTCGACGGCATCATCTTTGTAATCATTGGCATCATTACCGATAGTACCGCCGCTGATGTTAACGGTTACGTGACCGTAGGTCCTGGCATTCTCACCTGTCTCATCCTCCTTAAAGTTGCCGTAGTCAGGATCATCGGGTGATGTGAACTGGGTACCTACGGATGCCAGTCGGCCACCACCGTAAATACTACCCAGCATCGTACCGTTCATGATGTTAACGGTCGTGTTGCCGCCAACGGAACCGGCAGTCTGTGCCTCACCGCTGAATCCACGTCCACCGCCAAATACGTTACCGTCAACGTAAGAGTTACCGGTTGTACCTATAACGACATTCGTGTAGGTGTAAGTAGTATTACCGATAGTTACGGAACCACCTATATTGGTTATCGCATTGCTTATTACGTGACCATCCTCACCGCCACCGAATGTAGAACCATAGATACGTGCATTACCGGAAATGTTGACCTCTGTATTGATTACATTGGTCCAGGTATTGAACGGTAATCGCTGGTCACCCTTACCTGCACCAAACAGATAGCAGGTTACAGGATGGAGCTTTGAGGCTTCGGGCGTGCGCGGAACACCAAGGGTACCGCCTACCATGTTGACGGTGCACTTACCGCCGCTTACAGGAATCAACGGGCGGTTCTTGTCATCATCCCTGTATGTACCTACATTGGTCATCTCATTACCGCCGTATACGCTGGTAAGGATATGTCCGCCTATAATATCAACCGTGGAGTTTCCGCCTACAGATCCGGATGCATAATGCCACTTGCCGGGAGCATAAGGAATAAGTCCGCTACCGCCGCCAAATACGTTTCCATAGTAGGAATGACCGTCCTTGGCAATATATGATCCTCCGTTAGCGTACTCAGTATGTTGCTCATCATAATAGTACTTGCCATTATACTCATAAATGGCGTACTTGTCATATGTGGCACCGCTTGTCTCATCATAATCCCAGTGTGCGCACTCGGCAAAGTCTGCCGGATTCTCATTTGTCCACTGTTCTGATGTATATCGGCTGTTCTTTCCTTCGCCCTGACCAATCTGACAGTTGTCCTGGATGGTTACGTGTGTGTCATGCTGAACGTGTCCGTTCTCACTACCACCGTAAACAGAACCCTTGATAAATGCGTTTCCACCTATGGTTACATCAGTCTGTGTAGCAAGAGCCAGGCTCTCGATAAACAGCAGGTAGGCATCCTCTGTGCCAGTTCCATAATACTCCTTCTCATTAGACGGTATCATACGCCATGGAGTCTCGGATGAAGTATAACCTTCATAAGGCAGAATACCCTTACCTGCACCGAATACGTGTCCGGTGTCATCAGGACCTCCGTTCCTTGTCATCTGCATGCCGTCAGGACCAATCTCTGCATTGCCACGGACAATGACTGTGCAGTATCCGGTTCCGCTGTTGGCAAGAGAGTAGGGCATTCCTACCTCAACCTCAGGATGAGCAGTGTGGTATGCGGCATTTGCAACATTATATCTACCTACTGATGCGATCTCACCACCGCCGTATACGCTATGTCCAATCTTGGCATCGCCCTGAACAGTAACAGTTGCGTTACCACGAACCAGAGCGGAGTAGCCATGGGTATTCACACCCTTACCGGCTCCGAATATCCAACCTTCTATGACAGGTTCACTTGTTACCTGACCTTGAGCAGGCTCAAATCCTATGGTAACCTCTGTGTTCCATTCTACACGGCCAACCTCACCGCCGCCGTATACAGAGCCTTGAACGGTTCCGTTACCCATGTATATCTTGGTTCCCTTACCGGTTCCGTCGTTGATGCCGTCATTCTCATCTTCAATACCCACCATAGCTTTCTGGCATTTGAATGAGTCTGCAATACCCTTACCACCTCCAAATACGTTACCAACGATAATGACATTGCTGGTGCCTTCAGCTACAGGAATGTACTTAGTGTCCTGCTCATCATACTTGGCTGATATGTTGATAAGGGTATTTCCGGTTACATCGGCCTCATTACCGCCACCATATACATTGCCGGTTATGTAGGCTCCAAGTACGGTATGGTCTTCCATTACATCATTTCCCTGACCATCCTTTACGCGATGATACTCATTATATGCGTCTTTCTCCAACTTGGGTAACTGGACTGTCTGGACAGTACCTATGTTAATCTCCGTATTTCCTATAAGCTTACCCAGGTTACCACCACCAAATACGGTACCAATCTCACCTATCTTGTCAGGTATGGACCTTGAACCATAGGTCTTACCGGCCCATGAACCCTTGATCTGGTTTATATTGATCTGGGCGTTGCCGGTTACGGTTGCACTGGCACCGAAACTACCTCCATATACAGTTCCTATATGAGTGAATGATATAAGGTTAATTGTTATCTGGCCGCTATACGGAGCATAGAAACTACCGCCGTACAGATTATCAATCTCGATAGGTGCACAACCCTCATCTGTCTCCTGAATGTTTACTGTGATGTTACCGGTAATGGTTCCTGAATTCTTGTTACCGCCGAATACAGACTCGTACTTACCACCCATAAGGGTAAGAGTCACATTTCCGTCAATGTTTGCCTCCTCAGATCCACCGAATATGTTCTTGATCTCATTAGGCTGACATCTTACCTCAAAGTTTACATCATGGTCAAGAGGTGTCTTTCTACCTCCACCGTATGCACTACCTATCACAAGGTCGCAGACATTACTGTTAGTTCCGCTAATTACTACGTTAGGTTTTCCGTGCAGCTCACCTCTGGTATCACTGGCTCCGAATGAGTTGTCAATGTATCCACCCTTGATCTCAACATTCGTGTTACCTGAACCATAGATATAAGATGTCTTGTCACTATTGAACGGGTAGCTGGGGAATGTCTTATAACCTACGTTAGCTCCCTTGTTGTAAGGACCGGAACCGCATCCGCCTCCAAATACATACTCCAGGAAGTATGCGCTTTCAATTGTCACATTGGTCTCAGGTACTGCGGCTGCATTACCGCCACCGTATACAGACTCGACTACGGTTTCATCACATCCCTCAACAATTACGACTGGAGCCTGGTCACCAGTAGGCTCATAATCAGCCTCGTTACCGCCTCCGAACACTGCACCTACGTCATAACGCTTGGTGTTGGCATCAGGCATATAAACCTGTGCCCTCTCTATGAATGTTCTGGGAGTCTTTGATATTGAGTAGGCGCTTCCGGTTGAAATCACATGTACCTTAACGTTACCCTTAGGTGTACCGGCAATGTTGTTACCGCCAAATACCCTACCTGATGTAAGGGTGGTATATGACACCTGTTCCACAGTCTCTGTCGTGTAGACAGGAGGCAGTGCGGCACCGTTAACGGTTACTGTTACGTCACCGTAAACGTATGCGGGATCGTTTGCTGCACCCAGTGCACCGCCAAACGCATCGCCCAGTACACCTCCGTTCAGGTTCACTGTGGTCTTGTATGTGGTAGCACCGCTCTGGTCAATCTTATCGGCCAGCCATGTTCCGTTCGTGAAGTCCCAGTTGCCGGTGTTGGTATGTGCCAACTCACCGCCGCCGTAGAGGTCATCAATCACATGACCGCCGGTAACGGTTACGGTAACGTTTCCGGCTACATCGGCCAGCTTACCGCCACCAAATATCCTGTTCACATAACCACCGGCCATATTTACGACGGGGCTGCCTCCGTATGCGGCTATATTACCGCCTCCGTAGACATTACCTATTGCATATGTGGCAGGTGACTGGGGAGCATCAGTTCCGTTTATGTTTACTGTTACGGTACTCTGAGGTGCACCGCACAGGTTGTTAGCTCCAAATACGCTCTGGGCAACACCGCCATCAACCGTTACGGTCACAGCACCGTGAACCTTAGCCTCAATATTGGGATTTGATGTGTTATCACCCAAACCGCCACCATAGATGGCTCTTACTGTACCACCGTTAAAGTTGACAGCGGTCGTAACACCTGCAAGCTCATCGGCAGTATTATAAGCTCCCGATGTATTTACGGTATTGCCGTCTACAACCTGAGTCTCATGAGTGTTGGTGTTGGTGTTGGCCAGTGCACCACCTCCGTATACATCGTGGGTTACGGTACCGGAGTTCATGTTTACGGTTACGTTACCGCCTACAATGGCCTCCTTACCGCCTCCGTATACATCGTTGCTGATTGTACCGGTAAATGCAACACCATCCTGTCCTGTGGTACCTATATTCACCTCAGTGGCGTGCTTAACGATACCCTTCTCACCGCCACCGTATACGCTACCGTTGATTGTGGCAGCTCCGGTTACGTTGACATCGGCCCATAATACGGTTGCAAACTTAGTTGCGTCATATTGGTTACTGTTTAGGAATGTGGTTACATTTGCGGGCAGACCTGCGCTAGGACCGCGGCTGGCACCGAATACGTTGCCAACAATTGAACCTCCCTTAATATTAACCTGAGTGTAAGAGTATGATGCGGTTGTCTGTGTTGCATTCTTATGCTCGTCATATTGGTCATTGGGCAGACCCTGTCCGGCCCAAGGAGCACCAACTGATGCCAGTGCACCGCCACCGTAAACGTTACCGTTAATGGTTCCACCAATAACATCCACCTGTGTGGCGCAAGTCACGGAACCTGATGTGCTGTTGCACTTTTCAACGTTGTTATCATATATGTCTGTGTATGTTCCGATACCTGAACCTGCACCGAATACATCATGGTGGATAGTTCCCTTATTGATGGTAACCTTTGCGTCACGGCGTACATGACCATCCTGACCACCACCGTAAACTGAGCCATAAATGGTGGGAAGGTTGTTGCTTTCATTGTCACCAATGGTAACAGATGTCTCGTTTGTATAACCCAGGTAGAAATCCGGAACGAACTTATATCGGGGATAACGCTGACCCAGATCCAGAGCGGCTTTACCGCGGCTGCTGCCGAACACGTTTCCGGTAGGCAGACCTTCAAAGCTTACGCCTGACTCACCAATGGTACCTGCATTGACTATGACTGTAGCCTTACCGCTACCCATAAACAGGGCATTTGTCCATAGAGCTGTCTCATTACCGTTGTCAAGTGCGGGCAACTCACCGTAACCTGTAGTTGAGTAATCATCTGTACCACCAGCATAGTTACCTTTACCTACGGAACCCAGGTTACCTCCACCGTATACATTGCGTTTAATGGTACCGCCGTTTATCTCAACTCTGGTGTTTCCGTAAACCTTACCGGCTGTGAAACAGTTTATGTCCTGTGGCTGTGCTGTTTCTGAATGAATTGACAAGTCATCGGGATCATTGGTGTCGGGAATCCAAAGAACTGACTTGTATGTTCCGTCACCGTTACCACCACCAAATACGCTGTGGTCAATGGTTCCGCTGTTTATCTGAACCTTTGTATCCTCGTATACATGTCCGTTGGCACTACCGCCAAATACAGAACCCTTGATTTCAGGTCCGGCCTGATTCAGTGTACCAATGGTAACTTCAGTCTCCCTTACGTTGGCAAGTCCGGCCATAGCGTAACGGTCACCGGCCTCACCACGGGCTGCGCCATATATATCACCGTTATCACTGCCGTTATAACCGATCGTACCGCCGGTAACGGTTACCTTTGTCTTACCGGTATAGGTCTGACTGTTCTCACTGGGGTAGACAAGTTCTACAGGCCAGCTCAGACCAAAGTTGTAGAACGCTCCGTCATAATGTACATCGGTACCTCTGAATATCTCGTCCTTGAATGTGTCGTGTCTGTAAACGTAGTTGCCACTGCCGTCCTTCTGATTGATGTCATTGGTAATGGTTCCTACCGAACCCATGGCACCTGCACCATAGATGTTACGCATTATGGTACCTCCGGTAACATTCACCCATGCATTGTTAAGTACGATACCGGCCTTGGGGTTGTATGTGTCTTCTACGCCATTGGCGTCAGAATCATACTTGTCAGTACCGCAACCGCCGCCGTAAACGTTACCGCGGGTGGCATCGGCTGCTGTTCCGTCATGGATACCAATCATTCCGGCATGGATGCGTACATATGCGTCATGGTAGTTGTGACCGTTCTCACCACCGCCATAGATTGAACCCTTGATTGCAGGATTGCTTGAGTTGATGGTATCACCAATTATCACCTTTGAGTCATATACCCAAGCCAGACGGTCATGGATAGCATCAGGTGCACCTACGTTACCACGAGATGAACCGAATACCATACCGTTGTCCTGTCCGGTTGTACCTATGGTAGGAGTGCCGGTTATGTAAACCAGGGCAGTACCGCCAGATGTATATCCGGTAATGTTGTCACTTGCATCATATGTGTAGGTACCTACAGATCCGAATGAACCGCCACCGTAGATGTTATGCAGGATAGCGGCTGATCCGCTTACCAGGACATTGGAGTTACCGGCTATAAGACCGAACGGAACTCCGCTTGCAGTCTCCTGACCTTTACCTCCACCATAAACGTTACCGTAAACAGCTCCGCCCTGACCGCTTGTACCTATAGTGCCGCCACTGATATTGACGTAGGTGTTACCGCTAACCTGTGCCAGGTTACCGCCACCGTAAACGCTCTGTGCAATGGTACCGTTAGCAAAGAATATGTTGGTGTTACCCGTTACCTTGGCCGATGTCACGTCATTTGCAAGACCGTTACCTCCACCAAACACGTCACCTGTTATGTTTGCTGCATTACGTGCCGGGCTGATAGCTACAAGTTCTCCGTTGGCACCGTTATGCCATGTTCCTGTACCTATCTCAACATATGTATCGCCAATTACATCGGCCTGGTTACCTCCACCAAAAATGGTACCTATCTTACCGATCTCAAGTATGGCGTTGTATGTCTTGTCATTCTCATCGAGCGGGTTGGTTATGGTCTCTATCTCATGGACTGTGTAGTCCTGTCCTGATGCATAATCGCTTGCCACGTTCAGGACCTTACCCTGTTCCATGTTGACATTGATATGCGGGCTGCCCACTACTGTTGCCAGATAGCCGCCTCCGTATATCGTACCAATCTTTGATGCGGATATCACGTTGAGTCGCGGATCATTATAAGGAACCTGCAATGCTCCGTTATCACCGGCTTTAAGCGGTGTCAAAACATTACCCTCCTTCTTGTATCCGTAGATAGAGTAGGGAGCCTGGTCGCCACCTCCGTACAGCTCACCAATTATGATAGGCTTACAGCCCTCTTCCTTTATATTGACTGTGATTGAGCCCCAGATTGCACCACCCAGGTTGTTACCTCCAAATACTCTGGTGTATGTTCCGTTGGTGATGTTGAGTACTATGTCAGAGTTCACATCTGCGTTCTTGGCACCGCCGTACACTGTGGGCAGGTTTTCAACGCAGTCCAGATTCATCTGGATTACACCATCCATAGGAGCGTTCTTACCGCCACCGTAAGTCTCAGCAACATCAACACGGCAATCATCAATCATCTCATCATAGATTGATATGGCTGTGGTACTGATGTTACCCTTCTGGTTACTACCACCATATACGGAATTTATCTTACCTGCATAGATCTCAGTCTGAGCAACACCTGATCCGTATCGGTAGTTAGCTATACGTGACTCCTTAGTTGACGCATCTCCTCCCTGCTCTTGTGTCGTGTTGTCAATGGGGTTGTAAGGATCCAGTGCAGTTCCGGTAGTGTTGGGATCCCAATGGGTGTAACCTTTGTATCCTACATTGGCACCGGGGTTGTTGTAATACTTGCCGTCAAGAGTGTAAGCATCATTACCGTTACCGCCGCCAAATACCTCATTGATCTCAAATGTACCGCGAACAATCACATTTGATGCGGGAACTGATGCTGCGTTACCACCGCCATAGACCTGGTTGATACTGATTCTGTCGCAACCCTCTATTACAACTTTTGTGGTAGCAGTGCTTGATGCAGAGGTGTTGAGAGGTATATACGGGGCAAGGTTACCACCACCGTATACAGCCTGTACATCAAATCGTCCAATCTCCTTGGCTGTAGAAATCTGTTCTGTGTTGGTTATACGGGTAGCTAAGGCATTCTGAGTCTTATAGATATTTACCGTAACATTACCCTTAGGTGAACCAAACAGGTTGTTTGCACCGAATATGCGGTTTACTATGGCACCCTTATTATCATCTGCCACTTGCTGGGTAGAGTTTCCGTTCAACTCAACAAGAATGTTACCACCTACATAAGCAGGATAGGTCTGAGTACCCAGACCGCCACCGTATGCATCACCATTTATAGTTCCGGCATAGAGACTTACCTTAGTGGTCTTGTCTGTGCAGTATTTGCGGTTATCCTCATCAGCATCGGCATCAACAGGATAGGCATTGACATGGCCCTGGGCACTACCTCCGTAAACATCGCCCCAGATGGTAACTGTAGTGGCGGGATCCTGGTCAATAGTACCAACCTGCACGGCTACATTGCCCTTTACATATGTAGCAGGACCAAAACCTCCACCATGTACATTAGCGTTGGCCTGATCTGTTCCTATAGTTCCACCGGTCAGTGTAACTGATGTATTTCCGGTAACGGTTCCTTGTTCATTACATCCGCCGTACACGGCAGTCAGCACCTTACCTGCGGTCATTGAAACGACTGCGTTCCCGCTAAGGTCAGCGCGGTCACCACCACCAAATACCCGATCAATGAATGAGTTGGTACCGTCCGTGCCTATATTTACGGCCGATGACTGAATGCTGGCCTCTTTACCGCCACCAAATACTTTGTTTACATATGAGTTGCCAGATATGGTTACAGTGGGATTAACCGTATTGTTAGCCAGATTACCACCACCATAAACATTGGCAATTGAGTATGTAGCCGGTGATTCCGGCGCAGATGTACCTGTCACTTTAACTGTTACGGCATTCTGCGGCGCACCATACAGGTTGTTGCAACCAAATACGTTGTCTGCCTTTCCGCCCTCAACAGTCACTGTTACAGGACCATAGACGTTGGCTGCTATCTCATGGTTCTCAGTATTGTCACCCAATCCGCCACCGTATATGTCATGAACCTCTGTGGCTCCATATAGGTTGACTCTTGTCTGCTTATTTTCGGAAGGTGTTAATGAGTTTCCATCCTTATATGCGTTGACATTACCCTTTGCAGATCCGCCGTAAACTTCACCCTTGATGGTTGCGTATCCACTCAATACATCGTTTACCTTTGATCCGATGTTGACAGTAACGTTACCCTGAACAAGAGTGGGCTGTCCAAAACCGCCACCATGCACATTTCCGCCGGACAGTGTTGAAACACCCTGATTCTCTGTGATTTCACCAACAGTACCCCTTATGACATTTACAATTGCATCACTCAGCAATACGCCATTCGCGTTACTTCCGCCATAAACACTTCCCTTAATGGTGGGTGCTGCATTAGCATCACCTGCATTACCGATAGTAACGATAGCACTGCCAAAAGATTTGGCTGCTATATTATCGGGCGTAGTCTGTCCCAAACCGCCTCCAAATACGCTGCCTCTTACAGTTCCCATATTTACGTTTACTGATGTTGTCTTGCTACCAGTTGCAAACAAAACATCATTCTCGCCCTTAGTGGCGTTTACGGCACCAAGCGCACTACCTCCATATACGTTACCTACAGAACCGTCTCCAACATATTCGTGCTCGATATTATCGTAGACTCCTATGTTGACCGTGACATCACCTGTCACAACCGTTTGCTGACCTTTACCACCACCAAACACATCTCCGTCAACCTGGCCGCTACTTATATTCACGGTAGCATCTGTCTGTACGTCGGCCTGGTTACCGCCGCCATAGACACTGCCTCTTACTACGACTCCAGTTGCCGTTGCGTTTCCGCCCGCCAGCACAGAGGCCAGTAACAAGGTTATGGTCATTTTATTTCTGCTGTTCATATATCGTATATGTTTCATCTGTAATAATCTTCTGTTCTATAATCCTCACTCAATAATCACCTGCGTACTACCGCTCACATCACCCTGGTTACCACCACCAAACACATTGCCCAGAATCTCTGTGTTGCCACTTAAGGTAACGGTCGTGGATGCATTTGCAGGTGTAACTGTATTGTAAACGGTACTCTCATCTCCACCGCCATATACATGACCGGTATTGTTGTCATTTGCGGTGCCTATTACTGAACTTCCACCAGAGGTGGTCGTTATTGTTAATGAAACGGCGCCGCTTACTGATCCAAGATTGGTTTCGCTCAGGTTTATGGGGGTCTTTAATACATGATTCTCAGTGTCAATGCTTATCTCATCAGCTCCAAGATTGGAATCATATTCCCATGTATAGTCAACTGAAGCCGGCAGAACGGGGTCAATGTAGACACCAAGGTCGCTGTTGTAGAATGGTGCTTTAACAAAATTGCCTTCGTTTACAACAGCAACAGTGGGCTTTGATGCAGAATAACCGGCACCAAATACATTACCCTTGACTGTACAATCTGTAAGTGTTGAAGTGACAGGGCCGTCAACCTTTCCCAAACTACCACCTCCATAGAAGTTGTTATTGATAGTACATCCAATTAGTGATGATGTCACATCTCGTGTCGTAGCCAATGAGAAGCTGACATAATCTATAAATAGACGTGCTACATTAGTAGTATTGCTGGACATTGGCAGATATTGGGTCAAATATTTAACGGCGACTCCTTTGAATGTAGCATCGTATACCCGGCTATACTCCTGATTTAACCAGGTATTCCAGCTATTTGTTCCGTAATCTCCCTCTATGCCGGTCTTGTTAGTAGGAGCTTTACGGCTATATGAGTTTCCACCATATCCGGCGCCAAAATAGAGGTCGAATGTACAGCCGGTTGCAGTAGTCTTTACTGTTTTTCCGCCATTCATATCACCAAACTTTGGTCCACCGCAGAACAGCTTGATATAACCTCCATTTATGATTGTATTGATGTTTCCCTCTACGGGGTGAGCACCGTTAATACCGCCTCCATAGAATTCTGTTATATCTGCATTCTGAATCTGCCAGAATATATTTCCGGTATCATCAGCTCCACCTGCTTTTCCAATGCCTTCCATCGCGGCTCCGGCAACTATACCAAAGCGGCCACCGTTGATGTAGCATTCAGCATTGTCCTCATAGTTGGCAACGTCACCACGATAAAGGCCTGTCAGATAGAATTCATCAAAGTCTCCTCCGGTCACGGATACTGGCGGATGCTTGGATGTAAGCTCCTGATGATCAATATGGGTACCGCGATGGAACTCCTTGAACCACACATTTCCACCTACATGATAGTAAGTGGTCTTATTGGCTACGCCACCACTCTGTCCGCTAACCCATTGCTCAAATATTCCGCTTTGAAGGATATATGGGGCTGCTACTCTGTTCTTATGATCATACTCAAACTGAGTTACACGGAACAAAGATGTATTGGTTGATTCAAACCAGCCTAACGGATTCATGATACCGAAATTGTAGGTTCCGGTTCCACCGGTTGATTTTTGAGCCATACCAAGTCCGGGAATGTTAAGGAAATCCACTCTAACAGGATGAACCGAGGTACGACCGTCAAAACGCAGTATATATGAGTAGTCAGGCTCATTATCACAGTCAAAATCGGCGGACATTATTGTATATGGCTTACTGGCATCACCGTTGGTAACATTTGTCATGTGGAGATTGCCTACAAGTACCAGCGCATAGTCATAAACAGAGTTGGAATTGGACGGGCTCAATGCATTTATTGCGCCAGAATTATTTGTGATTGATGTATAGACCTTTAAACTGATAGTTTCAGAGTTGATTGTAAAGTTGTAATTACTACCATTAGTATATCGCTGACCGCCACCGACATTGGGGACATTTTGTGCGGTGGACATATCCTGATTGTAAACAATGTCAGGATAAGCATCAGCAACAAATACAGCTTTTGCCCAGTAAGGTTCAATGGTTATGGCAGTGACACCTTCAGGTACATCCCAATATGCGCCTTGATTGAAAATGCGTCCGCTTTGGCTATAGAGGTCCTTCTGAGTGCTATTGCGGTCTGCAAAGTTGTATGGCATTGCCGTAATATTACCCTCATTGTCATACGTTACATCATCACCAGTGGAATATGAGTTTGTGCCTCCATTTGTTATACTGGTAATCTTCCATCCGGTGACTACACGATTGCCCGTATAGTTACCAACGCAATAATCGTTGTAGTAGGGTAACTGAACCTTACCGTAGTTGAAATTGAAATGCTTAAAATCCTTATCGGTAATTACAAGGTCAATTGTTGTACTTGAACCGCCGGACTTAAGACCTGCATTTTCAGGTTCTCCAAAAGGTGCACTGCCTTGGGCTCCCATCTGTATGGTGACGGACAGTTTGCCTGCGTTAGCTCCTGTTCCGCCCATTTGGGTCAACTTGCGTCCTTCATTATAGTGCTCATTGTTGGAATCAATAGCTTCGGCATGGTTTGCATCAATATTCACTACCGACGGATAATAAGCCGGGGTTTTGAGAATAGGATAGGGTGTAGATGTTCCTATCTGTGACGGCTCCAATACCCATTTCATCATCTGACTCTTGTCATATGAGCCTGTTGCCCACCATCCGGCCAACTCCAGATGGCTGTTAAGCAGGCTCCTGAAGAACTCAAAACGTTGCAGGTAACGTGTCTCGGCTGCAAGAGCACAGTTGTATACACTTATCTCATTATTCTGAACGTAATTAGCTCCAGACCAGAAGTAATTGTAGTTACTAACACCGTCAGCACCTACATTGCTTATGCTTGTACCATTGTAGACAGGAGCCTTTGATGAACCGCCGGAAATCTCACCGTAGAACATGCAGTTCATTACCATTGTCTGGAGATTGGCCGAAGTTGTTGCTACATTGTTATGGCCTACAATTCCGCCAACTTCATTACCACCGGTAATATTGGCATAGCTAAAGCAATTGATTACTCGTGAACTGCCGTCCAACAATCCAACAATACCTCCTACATAGCCTCCACCACTGATTTCGCTGCTGCAAGTAGTGATGTGTGTATAACCATCATTGTCTGTAACCACACTGCTACCTGTTGCCAGCACACCACAATTGTATATACGTGAGGCACCGGTAGCCTCATTGGCAATAGCACCCTTATTACCACTGCCGCTGATAGTGACATCGTCAAGTATGATATTCTTAACGGTGCCACCATTGATAGTTCTAAAGATGGCGTGGTTCAAACCACTGATAACGGGCAAACTGCCATCGGCTTTGGCAACTCCCTTAAGTTCTCCTGTGAAAGACTCCAAGATCTCATCGGGGCTTGACAGGGTAATATCATTGGTGATCTTGTAGCTGTAGCTTGCGCCGTCACTGTTCACCATATCAATAAACTTGGCAAAGTCGCCGGTCGATGAAATCTCATAGTAGCCGTCAACATCTTGGTCAAGGCTTTCGGTCAATTGCTTTTCGGCTACTTGAGAATTATTATAGTCCGTGGCAATTGCAATTGCCTTGACAGTAAATGGAAGTTCATTGGTGCTGAATGTTATAGGACCAGAGTAAACCTCTCCGGATGATGCTGTAGGATCAGAAGGATTAGCACCTTTTGTATAGCGTATAGTAACACCGCTGGTGGGGAAACTACATTCAATAGTGAATGTGGTGGCGGATGTTTTGCGGATTATAGGAGTGGCGCAGGCGAACTCAATTGTTTCACTTGTTGCCACTGTAGAATTAATCCAGCCGTCTTTTACAGCAATAGTTTTGATAATCTTGCCGGCCGCGCCTTCAATGGGAGCAGAATATAATGTGCTGGATGTCGTGTTAGGATCACTTGGACTGATGCCCATCTCGTAATAATAACTCACTCCGTCAGTGGCACAGTTCAGTTCAACCTTTCCATCATCTGTTTGTGTAAAAGATGGTGTAGTAACTCTGCTTACTGTTACACTTTTTTCTGCAGATTGATCACTGCCATCAATGTTTCTTGCGGCAATGGCTCTGATGGTTGCCGATTCAACTCCCAAATCTGCAACTGATATAGCTCCGGTGTATGGTGTACCAGTAGATGGTGTTAATGTACCCTCACCAATCTTATAGTATATCTTGGCATCAGACTCGGTTGAGGTTATAACATAACCATGGTCTCCTGCACTCAAGGTGATTTCCGGTTTGGTGCAAGTGAAGGTAGACTCTTGGAATGTCCATGCAATTTTTCCAGCACCTCGAGTTACATTGGTAAGTATGCTTGTGTTATTGTCATGCTTTCTAAGGGCACTAAATTGGTTTTGTGATACATCCTTCAGTTTTTTGGGAATGATATAATAGTTGACATTGGCATCTGCAGTTTTTGCCCATGTGAACATATAGCGGTCTTCGTTGCCATTTTCAATAGTGCTCTTCATTTCGAGGCAAGCTCCAACATTGTTGGCATCCTTGTTGAAATACAGATAGTCGCCCGTTACAGCATTACGGATATGGTAATAGGTCAACCAATCGGAGTTATCAGCAACCTGCGCTACCTCGAAATACCAGTTCATGGTGTTGATGACGGCAACATTTGTGGAGTTCGATGTTACAGCATTGGTGGTGCCGGGAATGATATAATGGTCACTAATACCGACATTGGCTATTTTATAATAACTATAACTGCCTGTGGATGGATCAGATGTTGTAAACGGGGCGGTTTTATCAAGGCTGCTGGATAAAACGAATTTCCAAATAGAGTTAACGTTATTATTGTTACTGGTTAAACCAATGACGTCTACTTTGTCGTTTCCATTCGCTTTGAATATATATCTGTTTCCGGAAGTCAGTCCGTAAGGGTTAATATTGAATGTACCTGCGGTTGGCGATTCAACAATGCTAAATTTGAACTTGTTGCTATTATCGCTATTGGTATCCATATAAACACCGTTAGTAGTATCATAGCATAAATTCATGCCGTTAGCATTGACAATGTAGTAGTACTGGACACCGGTATCTTTACCGGCATCCATGAAATGCCATTCCATGGTTGGACGGAACAAACTTGTGGTATTGACTTTCGTATTATTACTTGCAACATCACCCGGAATCATATAGAAATGGAAATCAGTCGTGTTCCATGCATTGTTCTGGCTCTGGATGAGGTATTTATGATTCGTACCAAGAAGAACGGGAGTGGTAAATGTAGCTACATTTGACTCTTCTCCATTTACAATAACAATAGCCTTAATTGTTGTCACACCATCCGTCGGATCAAATGGTGTACCATCATATGTGGTTCCATTTGAGGATGTAGGCGTTGTGCCATTGGTAGTGTATTTTATGGTTATATCTCCCGACTGGACAGCGGTTATATCAATCTCATACTTCTCAGTTGTAGAATTATAGGTATAGCTAATGGTCGGTCGGGTAATATAGTCTTCGAGAAAAAGGTGTTTGTTATCATCATTTCCACCTGTGAAAATACCAATAATACCTTTTGTGTTCTTATACCCATTAGGACCTTCTGCTTTACCTTCTTCACCTTTTAGAGAATTTGCATTACCTCCATTAACGGTCAACCAATATGAACTCATTTTCTTTGGCCTGATGGAAACACCTGCTCCGTCTGGATCAATAGCAAATAGTGCGCTGTCATTAGGGGTGCCTGTAACTGCTTCTAGATGCACTCGTAAACGTCCCACATTTGAGGTGCTATTGATTTGCCCGTTGAGCATCAAATACTTGCCATCGGCGGCATGCTGAATATAATAGTAATTCTCGCTTGGATGTTTGGTGATGATCCATTTTGCATTCGCAAGGCCTGGTGTATAATCGTTGGTCCTACATTTATATGTCGTGACGAAAGGATAGTCGCTATTTTTGTTCTTTTCATAAAAGTCGTCGGTAGGCTTATATGTACACCAATTAGTCCAATCCGTGGGACACATGTAAAAGTTGTTTTCAAGCGTGTTGGCATCGTAGTTATACACAGCAGGATTTGATTTGGGAGTAACGTAGTTACTGGCAATATAGTACGTACCCGAATAGTCAAATGCCTGTCCCCATACCTGGCCAACTCCTATTGTCACCATCAGGAACAGAAGGGTGAGGGTACGGCGGAGTCTGTTAGTTGCCGAACCTATGTGTGATATGATATGTCTTATATGTTGTGTCATATTGTAGTCACATTCTTATTCTATGTTTACCACGGTGCTGCATTCCACAACACCCTGGTCTCCACCACCAAATACATTACCGTTTACTTGAGTATCTTCAAGTAAGTTGACCGTTACTGTGTTGCCTGCTCCGGTTACGTAACTAGACTCTCCGCCGCCAAATACGTTGCCCGTTACAGTGGTGTTACCCTTAAGGGTCAGGTTTACGCTGCCTGCAACAGAGCCCAGGTTGGAGGTGCTTAAATTGGCATCAGTATGCACATATTTGGAACTTACATTTTCTTCTATGTCTTTATTGCCATTGCCTGCAAAAGCGTCTACATGTTTCCATTTAAATTCGGTTGTTCCTGTCAAATCGTTTGCAGTTGGCTTGGCTGGAACACCAGGTTGGAACATACCAGAATACTTATTGAAAGACGGTATCGTCTCAAATCCTGCATCTCTTACTTGTAGGGTAGGTAATGATGCGGAATAACCGGCGCCAAACACATTGCCTTTTACGGTGCAGTCCTCAAGTTCTGAGGTTACTGTTCCAGCCACCTTACCAAGACTTCCTCCACCATAGAAGTTGTTTCGGATGGTGCATTTTTTTAATTTTGACTCTACATTATCACACTGTGCTAAAGAGAAAGAGGCGAACTTAACGAAGAATCGTCCACCAGTTTTGCCACTGGTCCACACAAAGAACTCATAGTCGAAATCTACCGCCACGCCAAGACCTTTCTTTCCATAATCTTGATGGGAACTATAAGCAGGGGTTGATGTGCCGTCATAATATTTGCCTCTATCACCATTGGAAGTCGCGTATAGGTTTTGCCAACTATTGAAGTCCATATTATCAGCTTCATCTCTGTATTTTACTCTCGAGTATGAGGTTCCACCGTATCCTGCACCAAAGTAGGTTCCAAATATGCATCCCGTGGCGTTTGTTTTGACGGCTTTACCTGTTGACATATTACCGAATTTGGGACCGCCACAGTATGTGTCAACGTGGCTGTACATAATATCAACGGTTACTGTACCTAATATTGGCTTAGCATGGTTGACACCTCCTCCGTAGAAATTATCGATGTCGGCATTGTATATTTGCCAACGTACATTGCCTCCAATTTGCTCCTGACCGGCACCTGCCGCTTCTCCAAAGTGTCCGCCACTTACATAGCACTCGGCATTATCTTTAAGTACGGCTGCACTCTGATTGTAGGTTCCAGTCAGGTAAAATCCTCTGTATTCACCTCCTGTAACCGAGATAGGTATGTGTTTTGTGCTTTTGTTACCATCACTGTGCGTACCATTGCCAAAGTCATTGAACCATGCATTACCGCCCACATGCAGATACGTAGTGTTTTCAACTTTGCTAACTTTTGTTGATGTAAACTGGTCAAATACGCCGCCAAGCAGGATGATGGGTGATTTGCCCTCTGTCTTGCCAGAGTTCTCATACTCAAACTGGGAGAAATATATCAGGCAAGTATTGGTAATCTCGAACCACCCCTTGGCGTTGAAGACACTTGCATTTAGAACAGTACTTGATGAGTATGGTTTTTGTGCTTGTGCCGTACCTATGATATTCAGGAAGTCAAAACGGATAGGACACACAGCGCGACGGTCGTTGTCGTGATAGATGAGGCTGTAGTCGGGCTCATTATCATGATCTAAATCTACAGACATCAGTGTGAAAGGCGTACTATCTTTAAAAGGAGATGTGTTGTTGATAGTGGCCTGATGGAAATTACCCACCAATACAACGGCATTATCATAGACAGTGGTGCCTTTAGTCGTTATCGTACCGAAAGCAGAGTTGATGTCTGTTTTTACACTTACTCCGTTAAAAGTCCAGGAATTCACCTGCTTACCCATTGCTGTGACACCTGTTTTACTGCCATAACTGTTATTATAAACAACATCATATCTTTCATCGGCAACAAATGAGGCATATCCCCAGTAAGGTTCGATGGTGATTGCGGTCACACCATAAGGCACATCAAAATAGGCACCTTGTGCAAAGACACGACCACTGACACTGTATAGGTCTTTATTTGTGCAGTAGCGGTCAGCAAAGTTATAGCCACCCCAATCATCGGCAGCGGAGTAAGTGCCTTCTGTTCCGCCTTCCATACTAACTATCTTCCAGCCAGTCACTACACGCCCTTCAGTGTAGTTGCCCGAGCCAATATCATTGTAGTAAGGTAGTTGCACTTTGTCATAGTTGAAGTTAAAACGGTCAAAATCCTTGTCTGTACGTTGAAGTGTAAGACTGGTGGTGGTAACGTTTGCCCCTTCAGGCCATGTCTGTCCTCCGTCACTCTTTGAGCTGCTGATGGTGACAGACAGGGTCCTTCCCAACTTGCCTCCATGGTTACGCCCTACAGATGTGCTGTCCGGAGCATTGGCCATATCCGGGTTGATAATGGATGGATATCGGCCTTGAGTCTTGAGTATGGGATAGGGCTTGGGGTTACTGATAGTCCTGTCGGCTGTTTCCAACACCCACTTGAGCATTTGATTGGCGTCAGCCACATCGCCGGTGGCATACCATGCAGCCAATTTTTTGTTGCTGTTAAGTAGCAAACGATAGAACTCAAAACGAGTCAGGTAACGCTCTTCAACAGCCAAGGCTGAGTTGTAAGTATTGATAGGTTTTGTTTGCAGTTTGTCATAAGCATAGAAATTGAATGTATTCAGACTTTGCTTATCTTGTCTGTTATCAATAATATTACCACCAAACACTGGTGCTACATCGTTTCCGCCAGTGATGTCGCCGTAGAACATGCAGTTCATCACCATGGAGCGTATGTTGTCCTTGCTAGAAGAGTAGTTGTTGTAGCCCACTATACCACCTACACGGTTACCGCCGGTAATATCGGCATAACTATAGCAATTGACAACGCGCGGTGCATTCGATGCATTGGATTCGCCGTCCAACAGTCCAACCAGTCCACCACAGCAGTCTGTCGCATCACTGACTGAAGAAGTTCCGGTACTTTCTACAGAACCACTTAATATACCTACATTATAAATGCGTGCTGCACCTGTTGCCGTACATGCAATGGCTCCAACTTGTCCGCTCTGACTTATGTTCACATCTTCCAGTACCAGATTCTTTACCGTACCGGTAAGAGTGGTAAATAGCGGGGCGGAGAGTCCTGTGATCTTGTATGGCATGTGGGTGGTAGGGTCAATGGCAGCCTCAAGGGTTCCATTGAATGTGGCTACTCCCGCAGTGCCGCCGCTGATATCCTGTGTGATGACATAAGTGCCGTCTGTATCGGTAATCTGGCTTAGGGTTGTTATGTCCGTGGCGTACACATTTGCAGCTCCCATTGAAAGTAATAGGATCAGTACAGCTTTGGTATTGTTTTTATGTTTGGCGTTCAGTTTCATAATTCTCATAATCTTCTTCACATTTCATCACTTGGTGACCGCAATCTTGTGGTGGTTCACTATGTAGACTCCGCGGCTGCTTACCGGGATGGTGAGCTTGGTGCCGGGTTGGATGGTGAACTTACCCAGAGACTTGCCGGATACGGTGGTCACGTTAACCTGGGCGGGCTCAGTGAGGGTGCTCTCCACGCAGATGTTCATATCCTCACTGTATATGAGCAGGCCGCGGTCAGTCATGATGTCGTCGAGCGGCATCTGGTCACCTGCATAGCCAATATAGATTGCGGTAGGTGCGGCGGCCTTGGTGCTGCCGGAACGCATGGGCGCATTCTGTGCGGTGCTCTGGGCCAGGTATGCACGGAACGGAACGGTGGTTACGTCTTGAGTTGTATTATTCTCAAACTTGCTGCCTGTGCCATCCAGGAGCCATGTGGTCTGACCGTTCAGCTGCTTGGTCTGGTAGGTGGGCTTGAACAGGTAGCTGCCGTTCTCTACATCGGTCTGAGTGTTGTAGTCATCATCGGACTTGTAGATGGTGATACCATCGGCCGATACGAACGTGATGGTCTGGGCACCTATCTTGACAGGAGCGCTGGGCCATGTGTTCTTGGCATCGAACTCACCGCTCATGTCAAACTCATAGTACTTGCTGCCCGGGAATCCGATCAGGTACGGGTTAGCAGCCAGAGCGAACGGATAGTTGTTATGCTCTATGTTGGTGCTGTAGTACTCCTGGTACTCGTCGCCGTTCTTATCCTTACGGCCGTTATGGCGGTAGTAGTGATCCCACAGGAATGTGTTCAGGTAGTTGAGGTTAGCACCGCGACCGTTGCTGATATCGGTGGCAGTTGCCTTGCTCAGTGACTTGAACAGCAGCTTGCTTACAGTCTGATTCTGCTCTGTGGTGGTCTCAATCTCACCGGGTGTACGCAACCAGTACTCATGACCGGTCTTGCTGCCCTCATAGAAGTGAGTGATCCAACCCTTCTCATTTGTGGTGACAATCTGGGTGGTGAACGGCAGGCTTATGCTCTCCCAACCGGTGCCGGCATTCTGGACAAATACGCTGGGCTTGCGCTGGTACCACATTACCTGATTATCACCCATGGTGTACTCAATAGGAGCATTGAAGTCCTCACGGTCTACCAGGAAGTGGTCACCTGTTGTAATGTAATCACCGTCATTATTCTCAACGACCATGTGTCCGTGCAGGCCCTGGAGATCCAGGTCTGATACAGGCAGTACGTTGAAGTAGTCATTATCTACGGTGTAGCTGCTAGACTCAGTCTTGGCGTACTTGAAGTAGTCAGGCTCCTTGAAGTAGGTCTCAACTACGCTCTTGGTATCTGTGTCAGACTCCTTGACATATGCCAGCAGGTTTCTGGTCTGTCCGTCTGTACGCAGACCGGTCAGACCGTCAAAGTCAAGCACAGGAGCGTAGTACTTTTCAACACCGTTTACAGTCTGCTTACCCTGCTTAAAGTCAGAGTTGCTTCCGGTGACATCAGCATAACCTGTAAAGTCAACTGCGGTCAGACCCGGGTTGGCCTTAAGGTTGCTGTTGTTCCTGGCAGTGGCAGTGAGAACTGCATTCTGATTGAAATGAACAGAGCTCATGTTGGCACTACCGTAGTAAGCGGGAGCGCGATATACGCGGTTGGTGCCGTCAAAGTGTGACGGTACATCCTGATGCTGCTTGTCTTCATTCCAGCCGTAGGTGAGGTCCTGACCAAAGTAGATGTAGTCATCGGGGAATACCGGTGTGTATACGTATACTGTGGTCTGGGTGTTTTGATCAACATAACTGCTCTCACGCACATCAACATCCTGCGGTATGAATCCGCCTGCGTAACGGTAATCGCCGTCTGCATAACGTGATTTCACGTATTGGATGTCAGCATCGTTCTGTATACCGTTGTAGTAACGCTTATCCAGATAGAAACTGTTAAGGTTATATGCAACCTCACCGTTGTAGAATGACTTGTCGGGCATTGCGGTTGCACTGGACAGACTTGAGTATGCATTGGACTGCGGGTAGTAACTGTTGGTTACGATACCGGTTCCAAGTACGGCGTTCTTGCCGCTCAGATCCTGGTCTGTCGTGGTCATTACCCAGCAGTTCACAGCCTCACCTCCGTTATCAGCAATACCTGAGCCGCTGAATGTACCGGTAACACCCAGGTTGTATACCTTACCGCAAAGCTTGTCAAACAGTGAACTTGACAGGCCGCTGATGTAGTATCCGTCACCGTGCAGGGTTCCCTCAAAGCATGGGTCACTGCCAGTGCCAATTGACTGCCATGCGGAGCCGCTGTGGTCAAGGTTGGTACGCAAGAAGAACTCAACGTTGCTTCCGGCTTGGATTGTGCTGTAATCATCAAGCAAGCTCAGGTCATAGAAATCTTTCAGCAGGTCAAGACCGTTCTGGTTGCTCAGGCTATAGTCATCAATGTAAACTTTAGGACTGAGTCTGTTGTTGTTCTTGTCCTTTACGATCTTGTTGATGTAATAGTGGTTGGCCTGGTCATCCATCACCTTCTTTATGTCATGGTAGTTGGCCACGCTCAGCTCAACAGGGTTGGAGTAGGTCTTACCCAGATATGAAAGAGCATAGTACGCAACCCAGTAACCGTTCTGGTACCAGTACAGAGGCATGTTGCTGTTGTCAAACTCTGTACCGTTACGATGATCAGATGCGCTGGTGGGGCTGGAGTATATTTCCCATCCGCCGCCGATGATATCATATGCACCCTTGGTGACAGTAGGCTGGTTGAGCGCAACGTGGTCACCCGGCAACACGATGTTGGGTTTAAGGAGTTCACCTATGATAGGAATACCGCTCTCAAAATGAACGTGGATGTTCACTACATGATATTCACGTATCTTCTCATAAGAGCTGCCGTTACCGTCACTCTCAATGTAGTCGTAGTAGTATACGGCGGTCAGGATCTTATCCTTGGAGAGACTGTTGATATCAATGTCACGTGCTACATACAGGGTTGATTTCTCATTAGGTATGGTACCGTTGATGGCAAAATTCCTCTGCTCATTCTTGAGAGTCTTGTAGTCACCTTCATGAATGATATCACCTAATTGCATATTTCCGTAAGCCTCTGTGCAGAAATAGTACATCTCAATGTTGGTAGCCTTGTTCTCTGATCCGTGAAGACTCGGGTCAGAGTAGGGGATGGCCATGACATTGTCCTGGTCACTGGAGCCGAACAGAGCATGATATGCATCGGGGGTCATCTGGTTACCCGGCATGTAATACTTGTCACCTATCTGCATGCCCACCTTGACGATATAGAATACGGTATCGGTAGGTGTTGAAGGTGTTATCACGATAGGAGTGTACTTGATCTGCTCATTTATGAGGACTCCCTCATAATCCAGGTTGTTGATTATGTCGCCCTTCTTTATGGTTGACTGTCTTTCTGCCAGAGGTACATACTCAGTTCCGTTGTAGCGGCTTATTGCCACGGTCCTGCCTCCGTCAAGAACAAAGTCTTCATTGCCCATATATGTGGCCTCATAATCAATAGACTTATCGTCAGTGTAGATTGCGCTGGCGTATGCCTGATCCATGGTCGTGGGAGTCATGTAAGCGTCACCACGCAGCAGGTCAAATGCATCATAGTTGAACTTGAAGTCTGAGCGCTCGTCATTGGCTATGTTGCTCAGGTCAAGTGCGTGGTAGTTGTTTCCGCCCTTGAACATGTATCCGCCCCACTTACCCTCGGCGGTACAGATATAACCGCGTGTAAGGCTGGCGGCCGCACTTGCGTTCTTTTCAACCAGATACAGGTATGAACCCTCATCATTGGCATCGGTACCGTAAGGTACAACGGTTCCGGCAACTACATATGTGGGCTTGGAATCCTTGGGATTCTTCTTGTAGTTGAATGTGGTGTTGCACAGATAACCCAGGTCAAAGTAAGCCTTCTCTGCATTACTCAGAGAGTTGTATGTGTCCTCCGATATCAGGGCCTTGGGAACATATGATGTGCCGCCGGCTGTGAAGTTCTCAGTTGCAGTGGCAATGTAAACGGGCTTGAACTGGGCCTGCTCATCAGTCTTGACATAGTCACTAAGATGCTTGGTTTCATTACCTACGGTTATTGACTCATTCTGCTTGTCATATGTGATCTGGTCAATGATATCCTCCATAAAGTAAACCTGCTGGCCAAGTACTGAAATACCGTCAACTGCCGTACCATCCATGTTCTTGTAGAATGAAGGGCTGCTTATGTAACCATCAGGTATTGAGCTGTACTCTGAACTGTGCTTAACCATATCGGCCTGTGATGATCCGGTAGTGGCAATGGTGTGGTAGTATGTATTCCAGACATCAGGATTGCTCCAGTCCATTGTGAGCAGGAATCCGTTCTCACTGGATACAGCATTACTGATGTTGAATACACTTGAGCACTTGCGCTTGCTCTTAAGGCTCTGGAGTGCGTTGAACTGCTCAGCGGTCAGGATGTCATTCTTGAAATACTCTTCACCTCCATCCGTAAAGTTCTCATTGCAGATGTAAATCTCAGGTTGCGGTGCATCAAATACATCCCCCTTCTTGTACTCCTTGTCACCATACTCAACGTCATAGAAGCAGACATAAGTCTTATCTGTGAACAGTTGCTGTTGTTCTGTGGTGAGGTGGCTCCATGCCCACCATGAGATGGGGTCATTCTTGTGGTATGTTATCTCACCTACAACGAATGCGTCATTCTCTGCTTTGCTCTGGTATTTCTCAAATGTGCTATGGTTCCTTTCATCCCAGTATGCATACTTGTTCTCATATACCTGCTGCAGCTTGATACGTCCCTGTGACTCGGCTGTGATGGTAAGAGGTATGTTAGAGTTCTCAGAGTAGGCGTGGGTAGAACCTGTGTAAGCAGATATGTACTGGTCATATACGTAGTAGTCACCGCGAATATACCAGTAGTGTGCAGGTGCTATTTCTATACCGTCATGAACATAGTAGGCATCATTCTGCGGGTAGCAGTCATCAATGATACGCTTAAAGCTGTTAACAAAGTTACCTGATGACTCAACCTTGTCAGCCTCAGTTACTGAAGCCTCGTCATAGGTGTAGTTCTTGTATGACAGGGCATTCGCGTTAGATTCAGCCAGTGTCACATGCTGCTCACCGATACCTCTTACACCGTGAATATTCTTGGCATAAACGTAACCGCCACCCTCACCTGGAGCAACGTTAAGGAGTGTCAGCTGTACGATACCGGTGATAGGACCGTATATCTTGGTGTCACTTTTCTCTGTCTTCTCATCAAGCAGCTCCAACCATACGCCCGATGCAAGAGCCAGCTCATTGCGGCTTGAACCGTTGTTGCGCTTGCGGTCATCCTTATGCTTCTGTTTCCAGTCATAGTATGTCAGGTCATCGCCTTTGTATTTGAATACAGTGTTGTTCTCAGTGCTATGTTCCTTGTCCATAGTCTGCTCAGGACCATATGTTGCCAGGTCTGAGTTATCTGTGGTACGGGTCTCGTTGAAATCAACGTCACTGGTAAGGGCGCCCAGGTAATTTACCAGGTTGTAGATACCAAAGTAGTTGCCATGCTCAGTGCCCTGTCCCTTATTGACCGTGTTCAGTGAGAGCTCTCCTACACGGTTTATGGTGTAATCTATGTTGTTGGCCGTTTCAAGTACACGGTCCTGTGCACCCTTAAGTACGATACGGCTGCCAAACACACCACAGAAATCAGCACGCTGTATGGTGTTGATCATACGTCCTGCATAGAGAGTGCAGAATCCGTAGAGGTCCCAATAGGCTTTCTCCTCATCCCAGAAAGACTCATACTCATCCTGTGAGATACGGCTTCCGCGCTCGTCGGGGGTGTATCTGCGGTTGGTTATCTCCTTCCATTTGCCTTTCTCATCATTTGGCAGGGCGGCCCAGGTTTCGGCTGTTATCTTCTTACCTCTCTTGTAGAGTTCCTGATGCTCAGCATCTATGGTATGCATGTAAGTGGTCTGGTTCTCGTAGAATGAGAGTACCCTGGTCTCACTTGGTGCATACAGAAGCTCAAAGTATGCTCGCTGACGGTCATTGAGCTTGCGGTACTCATCAATGGTAAGTGATGAGTTCAGGTTGTAGTAGTCAGTACCGTAGTTGGTTACGTTCAGTTCTCTGTATCCGTCAACAAGAGTAAGGTTGCCGTCACCGTAAAGACCGCCTATGCCGTCCTCACCGATGGTGATGAAATCCTTGGAGAATACATCCGTTACAGATGCGGTAGCGTTACCGAATACTGTCTTCTCATTGGCAACCAGGTTAGTGGAACCTACAGTGGTGTTACCGCCGGCAAATACGGCGTTGCGTATGTTGATGCCGTCATCACTGAGGCTCTGCCATATCGGGTCACTGTTGGTCATGGTGTTGAGGTCTGCGGTGGGAACGTAATCACCGGCAGCGTAATCCGTGCCGTTTATGGTAACGTTCTGCTTTGCCACGGCGTAAGGTGTGATTATTACCTTGCAGTCCTCAGTCAGTTGGTCATTGGATCCGTAATAGTAACCATCTGCCTGCTTTGTTCCGATGGTGCTGAATACGATACCCTCATCACCGCCACCAAATACGTTACCGTAGGTTTTCTGCAGGTCTTTTACGGAACCTATCTCACCACCGTATATATGAACGGTGGTGGGTCCGAATACGGCACCTTTTGCCGTAAGGTCAGTCTCATTCTCGGGCTTCCAGCCCTCGCCGCCCCAGCTGTCCTTACCGCGGCCACCGCCAAATACGTTACGCATCACATGTCCGCTGTACAGATTTACATCAGTGCTACCGGCCTTGTATATGGTGGCGTCGCTAACCTGTTTTGAACCCTCTGGTGTGGCGGCATCGGACTTTCTTGTACCACGGCCTATAGGACCAAGCTCACCGCCGCCGTACATGCTGCCGCGAACGGTTCCGCCAAACATTTCTATGTGTGAGTTGTCAACATAGCTGCTGGCTACATAACCGCCGCCAAACACGTTACCGTTCAGGTCAAGACGGTTATCGCCTGTTGTATATTCATCAAGGTTCTCTGTGTAAACATCAACTGTCTGAGTGGTTGATGTCTCATTCTCGGTGCCCTCATTCTCAATGACAGTCTCAGTCTTGGTACCATGGTTGAAACCTATGTATCCGTTGTAGATTGTAAGGTATGCATCTCCGTATACGGAACCGCCCTCACCGCCGGCATATACGTTACGTGTAATTGAGGGTATGCCGTCTATGTAAGATGTTGCGTCTTTCTTGCCAATCACAACATGTGACTCACCGGCCAGGTCATTTGCATTCTGGGCTACGTTTGATATCTCACCCTCATGATAACCCACATGTCCCATGTATCCGCCGCCATATACGTTACGTGCCGTACCGCCCTCTATATAGACATTGGACGATGATTTGAACAGCTGGTTACCGTCCTGGGTGTGTAACCGGTAGACATTCTTGATGGTACCACCCTCACCACCTGCATATATATCCTTCTCTACATAACCGCCCTTGAGCTCAATGTAGGTAGAACCTGCAATGACTGCATCCTGTCCAAGACCGCCTCCGTATGCGTAGCCGTTTGATGTTCCGCCTCCGGCTTTGGGGTTACCCTTAACCTGTGCACCCTCCAGGATGTGTACGTTGGTGTTGTAGTAGGGTGTGTTGTTAAACAAAAGGTTTTGAGGTTCAAGAACGGTGGTACGGCCATTGTCTACATATATTTTCTGACCGTTCTCCTCTTTTACGTTATCTATGATGTCAAGTACATCGTCAGTAAGGTTGATGGGGTGGGCAGGATAGTAGGCCTCAGGCTTGCCTTCAATGTAAACATGGAACAAATCCAGGTAACTGGAGTATGCCATTACGCCGGCCAGCTTGGCTTGGGGATCATTGCCGGGCTGTTCATTATACAGCCACCTAACCAGTGAAGGATAGTTGTATGTGGTACCGTTCTGGCCGCCTCCATATATCTGATTGACCTGTGCTCCGTCTTGAAGGAATACGTTGGTGCGTCCGCTGGTGGTCTCTTTACCGTAACCGGCTCCGAATACAGTTGTCAGTTGACCCTGACTGTTCTTGACCGGAGCTGCAATGTTCACGTAAGTGTCAAATGATATACGGCGGTTGTTGTTTCCACCATAGATGGCGTTGTCAACAATGGCGTTTGCACCGCGGAAATCAACGAATGTGATGTAGTGATCGCAATAAAGAGCCTTGTATTTGTCTTTCTCAGCGTCATCAGTTAGCTGATCCAGGTCATAACCCTTACCGCCTCCAAATATGGAGTTGACATGGATTGTTGATTCTTCAGGAACGTTTACACGTGAGAATCCTATAAGACCCTCCTTGTTGCAGCCTCCATAAACATCATTGAACCTACCGGCCCACAGGTCAATAACGGTACGTCCGGCACCGGGTAACAGCATGAGAACATCGTAAGTATTCTTGTCTACATCCTTTGCACCCATGCCACCGAATGCTCCGCCACCAAATATATCTGTGTTCTTGTAGTTGTTCTTGTTGGCAGTTGATGTGTTTATGTCATCAATGAGCAGGTATGATACCTCTTGCATGGTGTTGTTCTGGTCAACATATCCGGGGTATCCCTCACTGCCGCCAAACATCACACCTACATAATTCTTGGCGTTGTCAACAGGCTGGAAGAATATGAATGAGTTACCGTACATGTACGGGTAGCGGAATCCGTTCTTGGGATCACCAATCTTGTGACCTTCCAACTTGTCTTCTGCCTGGTCCTTATATGTGTAAACATAGTCATTGTAGATGTTATCGTAGTAGTTGTAGTTACCGTAACCGCCGCCAAACAGAGAATCCACACGACCCTGGATGAATTCGACATATGTGCTCACATTATTGAGCATTCCGGGCTGGGTGGTTCTGTACCGGCTGTCTGAACTGAAATCGCCGGTCCTGCCTGATCCAATCATACCGCCAAAGTCGTTACCTCCAAACAAAATGTCCTTTATCCAAGGGAATCCGTTTGTAAATGTGCCAGACTCTGTTTTCTGTTTGCCTATGTATGTCTCAACATGGCCCAGGATATCGGCGTTGCAGGCTCCGCCAAACGCGTCATTTATGCGGCCGTTACCCAGATACAGATAACTGTCACCGCAAACGTTACCCTCGTTGCCGGCTCCGTACAGGTACTCTGCCTCAGCCAGGGCCGGACCGCTCTCATTCTCAGAGTAACCGGCATTGGTACCGCGCAGGTTTACTGTAGTGCTGTATCGTGGTGAGTATGTGTAACTCTTTATGGGATAACCGTCTTTATCCAGTTTCCATAAACCATTCTCTTTCTGGATCTTACCCTTACCTACAACGCCCTTCTCACCGCCACCGTAGATCTGGAACATATATGCATCCTTGAGGTTGACCTCAGTGCTACCCCAGATCTCAGTTCTTTCACCCATGCCTGCACCGAATACGCTCATGGCCACGGCCATAAGGTCCTCGCCTTGATTGTAAAGGTCTACGTGTGAGTTGGTATTGCCAAATACATTGTCCCTTACCAACAGGTCACTCTCAATATTGATCTTTACGTTACCGTTTACGTGGCCCGATGAGTAGCAGCCTCCGTAGATGTTACCACCCAGCAGACGGCGATCCTCATCATCCTCCTGATTGTCAGTGCCTATGGGTACAAAATTCAGGATGTCATTATCCCATTTGGCGGTGTTCCATACTAACTCGTTCTTGTGAGTGGTGGGGTTCTCTCTCCACTCCTTAGGTTCAATCCTTACGCCATTCATGTTCAGCACAAGACGGTCCTTGATGGTGGAATCGTTGTTGGCTACCACTGTGTACGGGTTGATTTCATTGCCGTTGTTGTCCAGATAGGGACGCTCATCGGCTGATCCCATTACACCTCCCTCATATGCGGCGTTCAGACCTGCGCGGTATGGAATGTTGGCATTGTTGCATCCGCCTACTATCTTGTTATACACAATGATGGGTGCATACATATCCATGTAGTTGGTTCCGGAGTAGGTCATGCTACCTACGTTACCGCCGCAGTAGAATGAACCTATGTATGTGGTGTAGGGGATATAATCTACATTATCACCGTTCTCAGTGCTCTCAAATGATACGGTGGGCACGTAACTCATGGCAGCACCCTCCATGTACTTAGAGAATGTATCCTTGTTTGTCAGGTCAAGAGAACTGAAATCAATAGAGCCATTTTCTGTGGACGGAGCACCGGAAACGGGATCTACCTTGCCGGCAAATCGTGTCAGGATATCACGGTTTATCATGTTCTCGCCGTTATTGCCCATAAAAATGTTATCGGCATAAACGTAAGAACCGATCTTAAGCTCTACCTTAGGTGCACCCTGTACTGTCTTGGTCTTCAATGTGGCGCTGTTACCTCCGCAAAAGACAGATCCGCCTATTATGGTGGGGTTGTCCTCTGTTCCGTACAGGTGTATGGATACCTGTTCTGCATCCGGTCGGAATTCATTGAGAGCCTGTATTGATGTCATTCCGTCGGGAATATTGTAATACAGGTCACCATAAATTTCATTATTTTTGAGCAGAGGATTGTCAGTGTACGGATATGAACCGTTACCACCGCCGTATACGTTACCGCGTATGCTCTTACGGATACCTACGGCATTACCGCCGTATACCTGACCGGTTACGTCATTACCGCCGTATACGTTGTTGACATCACCGCCATCCACAACCACTCTGGCTGCCAGACCTGCGGGGAATGCATATCTGGGATCATTAAGCTGGATGATATCCATGTCCAGGGGTTGACCGTTTCCATCCAGTACGTAATCACCCTTGTAGTCAATCTGCAGAGGACGTACATCGGCCATACGGCAGCCGCCATAAAGGTTGTCAATTACGACAGTAGATCCGGGATTTATATCTACAAGGATACCCTCCGGGCTGGTCATACGGCCCTGGTTACCACCGCTGTAGAGGTTACGTACAAGACCGTCCTCCAGATGCCAGGTGGGACGTATCTTCATATCGGCCTTGTTGTTACCGCCAAACAGACGTCCAATCTGGAACTCATCACTGCTGGGCTTTGAGTAACCGGTGTTGATACCCATTGCCTTGAAACGCCTGGTGGTGAGCAACTCACCCTCGCTGCCTGTATCGGTGCTGGGGGATATCAGGTGCTCCTGCTCATTTATCCTGGAGTCTTTTATGCTGTTGACTACTGTGCTGGGGTTATCAAGACAGATAATCGTAGACTGTGTTACTGTAGCTGCATTACCGCCGCCAAATGTGTATACTATTGATCCTCCGTGCAGGTCCAGATAGGTCTTGCCAAGTTCCGGCCTATTCAGACCCTTGAACGGACTGTTGTCTGAGTCATAGTCATAGTCACCGTTACCGCCTCCATACAGCTGGCCAATGTATATGGGCTTGGAAATGCCTCCGTCTGATATGTGAACAAATGCATTCCATGTGGCGTCAACGCCGTCATGCGCTGCATCAGAGAGTACAGATGTGGGGAATTTGTCAGACTCACCTGCTTCTGCATATGAACCGATAGTTCCTGATATGTCGTTACCGCCGTAAACACGGTTGATGAGGATATAGTCTGTGGCGTTGGCTCCGTCAATATCAACCAGAGCGCTGCCGCCAACGTTAGCCATACGTGCTCCGCCGAATACACTGCCGCCGGGATTCTCCAGGTCATCGGTACCCAGCAGACCTGACAGTACCTGAACGCTGGTGCTTCCCTTAACATCACCCATGTCACCGCCGCCATAGACGTTTCCGCCTATGACCAGCTGTGCATCAGCGTGTATGAAAGTGCCTATGGAGAGTACAAGCAGCAAACCCCATGACTTGATGTCAAGGGGTGACGGCTTATGTATATGGCTCAATATCTTCATCTTAGTTAGTTGTCAGTCCTGTAATATCCAATTCAAGCGGCTCATCGTCATCATGCATCTGGTACAGATACGAGGGCTTGATCTTTACCTTGATCAGGAAATGGTCTCCTGCCTTGGGCGTGATATCGGCACCGTCAGATCGTCTTATCTTATCCAGCGGGAACAGGTCCGATACATGCTGGTTAAGCCTGGCGGGGGTGCCGTTGCGTAGATAGACATCATAGTCAATGTCAATCTTTACGGTAGGATAATCCAGATTCTGGTCTGTTATGTATGTCTTGGGCAGGAAATAGAACCATCCGAATTCCGTGTAGTCTCCGTTCTGGTCCGGTTCCTTAAGCGTTGAGTAGTCACATGTGGGGTCAGTGGGAAAGTCCCTGTTCTCAACAGCAGACTGTCCGTACATGAGGTCAACGGCATCTGTTCCGGTAAAGCCCTGTGTCTGGTCAAGTACAAGCTGGGCGTTCCTGAAACTGAATCTGTGGCTGCCTTCCAGTGTGCGGCCGGTAGATGTAATCTTTACGTTCCTGACGCGTATGTCACGCAGTTCATGATATGTGGCGTCAATGCTGATTGATACGGTAGCCTTGGCGTAGAGGTGGTCCATAGCCATCCATACTTTGTATGACTTGCCGTCCTCAGTCTTAACCTGTCCTATGTCAAAAGATCCGGTAGTAAGGGTGGGTGCAGTGAAAGGCTCACCGTCTGTTACCAGCTTGCCTGCTGCAGCTATGCTTACCATCGGGTCAATGTATGCAAAGAGATTGATGTTGTTGAACGTGAGTGCCACGTTGTCCAGGTTGAATACATCCTCATTATTCTGATTCTTGGTGATGCCCCAGTTGAACTTGAGGTTTGATGCGCCGGGCATGTTGTCAGAGTTGAATGCGTACAGGTGATAGTAGATGTTACTCTTGGCGTTTACTGATGAGTGCCATGCGTCATTGCTGTAACGGAAAGAGCCGGCAGCCTTGTTCTCGGCTGTGTTATCTATCTCATTTGTAGGTACGGCATATACTCTGATGCTGGTACCGTTGGCAGGAGCGTCATCAGTGTAGGTGTTGGATGTGTTCTCTACGGGGAATGTGGCGCGGGTGGTTATGACAGTCTCCTCAGAGCTTGCTATGGCAGGGTACAACTTTACGCGGCCGGTCATGTAGTCAGTGTCATCCTTACGGCATGATACCAGCGCCAGCAGTGCACATAAGGTCCAGATCCAAATACGTCCGGGCTGCATGATGCTTATGTTGTTATGCCTTCTTGCTGTCATAAATATCACTGCAAATTTAGTTAATAACTTTTAAATCTCCAAAATTAAATACTACGTATTTACAGGTTATATAATTCTCTTGGGACATTGTGCTCGGTCCAAGTCTGTTCCACAACTGATTCAACTTGCAGACCGCCCTCTAAAGTGTTGAACAGTAGTGTTATCACGTATGTCCTGCCGGGCTGTGTCACGTAATCGTAAACCTGCTGACCCAGTTGAACGGGCACGGTTTTTGATACGCGGCTGTTGGCCTCAGTACCCACTTTGAAGTCATTTACCGTGAGGTTAAGCTTGTACCAGCGGTGCGGCACCATAAGCCATGTGCCTACTGTCTCTGGCTCAAAGTTGGGATTCTCCTGCATCTCATCCTTAAAGTTGATGTATGCGTTTGCGTTCTTAAGCAGTACTGCGTCATCATCCATCGTGACAGTCGTGTTTGATACAGACTGCAGGGTCTGTGTAAAATTCACAATGCCTATATAGTCCATGACCTGGAACTTGGTCTGGCCTTCCTTGAGCAGTGCCGTCTCCGTGGCATCGGCCGGCTCATACTCAGAAAGCGTGATGCCGTTTATCCTTACACCGCCGCTCTTAACACCAGCAGTCTCTGTGACGGGGTACTCTGTGCCCACGTAGTAAGCTTTTATGATAAGCTGTGACAGCAGATGACGGAACCTGAAATTTACCTTGCCTGTGTAGAATTCAGTCTCAAAACGTCCCACCTCGACATCTGTCATGAGGTCCATCTCAGTACCGTCGACATACTGCCAGTTGGGTATGTTGTGGATGAGAAGATACTCCTTATCGACAGTGGTTACAGTGTGTGGTGCCTCAACATATGGAGCATCAACCTGGTTGCCGGGCAGATGCGGCCAGTACGCGATGAACTGATAGCTGGCTGTGCGGTCCCAGTAACGGATGGGGCGGTATATCCACGGCTTGAGTTCTGCGCTGGACTCATCGTCGGGGAATACGCGGGTGTTGTTGAACAACAGTTGCGGAGCCAATGTGCCGGCTTTCTTGTAGCCGTAAACACCAAATCCGCCCACGTTGTTGCGCTGATCGTCATAGCAGGCTTTAATCATCTGCTTAAGGCGTTCCTCACCGTCAGGATTGTCTATGATGGCCTTGGTTCCGGCCTGGACGGTATTCATGACAATGGGGAGAACCCTCATATCATCATCAGAATTGTTGTGTTTGCAGCATGAGTGCAGCATCATGAGTTGTACACCCATGACTGCTGCTATACCCAATGTCTTGCAAAAGATCTTCATCTACAATTGTATTTGTAAATATTTTTATTACTGATGAATCTCATAGCCTACAGTGTAGGTCTGCTCCCATTCCTGTACTGTAGCTGTGAACTCAATGTATGCATCCTCAACCTCACGCGGGGGCAGGATCTCACCGGTATCCGGGTTCTTCTGTATCTGTACCCAGTCATCGTTGTCGTCAACATAGCCGTTGCCGTCTGTGTCAACATGTACCAGTATTACATCCTTGCCACCAGGGTTGTTGGGGTTGCCGTCTGTAGGATCCTTGTCGGGATCGCCGCCGGGAACCTGCTGAGTCTGGTTCTCTTTGTCCACATCGTCAATGTGACCGTCACCGTCGCGGTCTATACCGGCCTCAAGGAGATTGTCACCGTCAATATCCTCCCATACTATGGGATACTCCTTCCAGGTGTCAGGAATGTCGTCACCATCGGTGTCCTCAAATACCTGGATGATATCGGGCTCATCGGGGTTATACTTCATTACACCGGGATAGGGGGTATCATCGGTCTTGGTGATGGTGTCACCTGTAGCGGGATCAATCTGTATGCTACCGTCGCCATCGGCATCCCATATACGTGTGCTCTTGTTGGGGTTGAAGGCGAGTGTGTAGTTGTACTTGTAGTTGGGCTCCCATGTTGATACCACCTGCTGTGAACTGCCGTTATGGCCTATGATGCCGGCCAGACGGATGCCGTTCTTTACGAATGTTGATGTAGTACCGTCATTGTAAACAATATGGAAAGTGGCATCAATGGTAACATCCTTAGGTGCCGATGCGGTGCTGAACAGCTTCTGCGGGATCATGAGATAATCCTTGAAGATGGTTGTAGAGCTCTTGGTAATCAGCATGTTCGTTGCCGCGGGTATGTTCATGTAGTCCTTTATGTTGCTCCATGCACCAACGGCACGGTTCTGGTACCAACCTGTCTGTGCATAACTACCGGTTGACTTTACGTTGCTCAGCTTGGCGCTCTTGAGAGTGATGCTGTAGATGCCGTCGGTATCCATTGCATCGGCTATCTTGGCGTAAACGTTCACGTTACTCAGGATATGGTGGAAATACATATCAACAGTGTTGAACGGTGATACGTTTCTCCTCTCTGATACCATGAGGTCAACCTGCTTGGCGGTGTCATTAGGTGTGGTGTAGTTGTCTATACTTACATAATAGTTACCGTCAGTACTCATGTTGTAGAGAGTCTTGGAGTAGGGGAATACTCCATAGAACATATAGGTTGAGCCTACGTTCCAGAGTTTCTTGTTGTCATAAGTCCATGCGGAACCGCTTACATACCTTACATCCTGGTTGTTGAATATCACATCCACAATGTTTCCGGTGGTCTGTACGCCCCATACGGCCATTGTGTCACCAACGGTGAAGTTGGCGTTGCCTGCGGTCTTTGATGCGCGGGTCATGTTGTTTACATAGTTGCCAAACTCGATGTAACTGGATCCTTTACCGGCCATGGGGTCGATATCATGAATTACATCAAACTGCTGGCACGATGCAAGTAACGCCATGCCCGCAAAATAACTTGCTTTAATAATTCTCTTGGTCTTCATTTTTATTGACTATTGGTTTATTACAATTGAGTGAGTGTAGCTATCATCCCATCCGCAGACTCCGCTGTCAAACGTAATCACATCCGGACCTATGATGATTGTTAGCAGATAGTTACGTCCGGCAATGAACCGGTCGAACACATCATCCAGCTTAATCAGGTAGTTGAATCGGCTCATAGCTCCACCGTTTCCACCCAGCTTATACCAGATATGAACGTTCTGGCTGGCATCGGTCTGCTGCGGTATTATGAGTGATTCCACTACGTATACGGCACTGTCCGGTACGCTCACGCCGCGTGCGCTGTTAATGGTGTAGCGTGGCAGGGTGTCTATGGGTGTCCATTCGGCCAGCATCTTAAGTGAGTCATCGGTCATGCATTGGGTAAAATTACCCTGACTGATAAAGTTGCCCACCTTGAGGCTGTCCACAATTATGGGTGCCACCGTATCGGACGGGAACGTATTGCTGCGGCAGATCCTTATGCAAAGCTTTGACAGGATATGCTGCATGTTGAATGTTACCAGAGTGCGAGCCGTTCCAGGCATGCTCTGCCCGTTGCGGTCCACCATCCAGTCTATGTCTTGTACAGCACCAAAATTGCCCGGCGTAGTAGGTACTCCGGTGGTAATGGTGTTGTCTCCCTTAAGTGTCACGCCCTTTATACTGATAGCTCTTGTAATGCTGTCAATCGTGACGGTTACTCCGGGATCTGAACTTGAGTGTGGCGCATATGCGCTGAATCTGTAAGTACTCTTTAAATCCCAGTACTTGAGCGGATTATAAGTCCACTTTGCCTCGGGGGCGTTGTACGTTATGTTCTGGTTAAGGAACAAACGTTCAACATCCCCCAAGTTTGTGGTTTGCCATCCCCAGACTCCCATAGTGTTCATATGGTCGCTGAGTAGGGCTCCGGCTTTAGTGATTATAGGCTTGTCTATCACACCGTTATCAAATGCAATAGCCAGACTCTCACTGTACGGATTATGCTCGCGCAGCTCACGTACAGAGTCATCATAAGCGCATCCTGTCAAGATTATTCCTGCCAGAACCAATGCTGCAATATGTCTGAACAGTCTGTTCACTTTTGCCTATACCTTATTTTATAATAAACCTTATTATAATACTTTTTTATATATCTCTTAAGCCGTAACCCCAATGGCAACATCTTTTTATAAATACCATTGGCCATCTAGCGCTCACGCTCTCTTTGTGACCGTCAGGGGTATCACCCCCTGCCGGCCTATTTAAAGAAAAGAGTTAGCTGATGATTTAGTCATTTATATCAGGAATATTCACAGGGACATCTCCTGGCTTCCACTCATAAACGTTAGCATCAAACTCAATTGCTACAGGATCAATTGTCATCATCAAAGTGTTCATCCAACCTTCGTTGAATTGAACATCGTTATTCTTGTTGGCTCCATTTCCATTGAACAGGTCTGCAAGATTATAAGAGTATGTATATGAGTCAACCAATGAGAGTGATGATTCTATAAAATCATTTGTTGTCTTGCCATATGCATCTTCTCCTTCTTGTGCTGCATCAATGGTGGCTTGATCGTACTTATTACCGCTGTAGAATTCATAACTTATTTTCAAGTAGGGCTTGCTTTCGTTGCCTAAACCAGTTCCGTTTAAGGGTACATCTTCTACATACTCGACCTTTTGCGGAATGAATAGGGACTGATATACATAGTTGTAGGTGTTTTTAACTTCAGTGTCAGTTGAGTATCCATATCCATCCTTTGAATTGGATGATATACTGTTGTTTTCACTCCAGCGTGCTATGCTTCCGCCTTCTACTGCAGCTGTAGTTTCATCAAAGTTGCCACCGTCAACCAAATTGAAAACCTTGATGTATTTCAGTTTAACGTAATAACTGTCAAGTGAAGAGGCTTTTTTTACACCAATGTTCAGACGTGTGAGAAGATGGATGAAGTTCAGTTGAACTTTTGATGAGGTGTAGTTGGCGGGTAATACTGTGACATCTTCAGATATCATAATATCTTTTTCACCCATATCGGCATCTGCATCAATTGAACTCGATGGGGCTATGGAAGAACCATTTACTGAAAAACCAGATAATTTAATGATATCATTCGTGAAAGTCCAACTGTAGTCTGATGGTGCAGCTGCAAAGAACTTGTAATTCGTGGCAGACTTATCCCAGAAACGCAGGGGTGAGTATTCCCACAAAGAACTGGTGCCGTTCCAAATAACCTTAGTGCCGGCTCCGTTGGATTCTCCGAATACAGTAGAAGGAGTTCCGCTTACAGTTTTGTAGCCCCATACTTTAAAGGTGGTGTGGTGAGTGCTGAGGGCATTTTTTTGCTCAATACCCGAATTCTCTGCTCCTGCACGGGTGATTTTTTCATTGAAGGTTGAAAAACCAATCTCAATCTGTTCGCCCTGAAGGTCTGAACGCAACTCATTTTTTGAGCAAGCTGCAATTACTAATACAGCTGATGCTATAATCAAATTATACTTTTTCATATTATTTGTTTTTTTTGTTTAATACCTAATGTAGCAATCACTGTACGATTACAGTTTCGTCAGTAGCAGGTGTAAACCCTTCTACACTTTCAACATCGAACTCAATCTTGGCAGGTTTAATATTCACAACCAGGTAATAGAAGTAGTTCTCAACGAAGTTTATTGATGCAGATCCCGTTGCTGTCTGACTCTCTATTGTCGGATTATTGGCGTCATCGTGATAGTTAATTTCGTACTTAACTTCAAGTAACATACTATGTTTCTGTGAGTCGACCTGGCCAGCAGGCAGAATGTTCGGTGTTACAATGTACTGCTTTGCTCCATTAATAACGGCGGCTGATGTGTTTACCTCCTGTCCGGTGCCATTGCTGTATACAATTGTCTTCGTTGTGCTAGCAGTAGGCTGAGAAAGTGTACTCTCGCTGTTGCCGTTATCATATGATATTGAACCAGCATCTGCATTCTTCGCAGTCTGTGTCCATTTTACGTTGCTGGCTGAAGGGAATGCTATCTTGAGCTCTTTTAATGTTACTGTGTACGCATCCTCAAACCCTTCACTCTTAACTTTGAATGCTAGTTTTGAAAGAACGTGATTAAAAATAAATGAAACGTGTCCCTCATATGTTACAATTGTGTTGGAATGATTGTGACATTTTGTATAGTCAGTATTCTCTACACGAGCGACACAAAGATCAACAGTTGCAGCATCGCTAGCGTCTGCAACGACTTGACTACCTAAATCGTATACGAAACCTGTTGTTGTTGAAGGCGATACGGCTGTTCTTACGAAAGAGGCAGCTGTAGATGAATATGGAGCATAAGCATAGAAATAATATCCGTTTTTATTATCATTATCTGCAACTAGTGACTTATCCCAATAGCGAACATTTTGGTGAGTCCAATCGTTGGGATTCACTGTGCCATCAAATTTGACTTCCTCGTTACTGAAGAGAGAAATGGTCTGGGGGTCAGTAGATCCTTCTTTATGTTTCCAACCATATACGCCAAATGCGTTATTGACGGTTTTAAACCAATTGATGTCAATTTCTGCTTTGGTCTGCTTTTCAGAATACTGGCTTTCAAAACCAATTGATACTTCTTGATTCTTGATTTCCTTAAAGGTGTCGTTGCCCATGCAAGCTGTCAGCAGTGTGGCAGCAGCTGCGATCATCAAATAACTCTTTTTCATAATTCTCTTTTCTTTAATTGTTTATAATTGTTTTTGTTTTTTCTCTATTTGATTAGTGTTAGGGTTCTAAATCTTGACATCATAGCTCAAATCTGCCCATCCGTAAGCGCTTGCATCAAATGTGATGACGCTGGGACCTATTGTGAATGTCAGATTGTAGTTGTAGCGGTCAAAGAATTCTGTAAATGCATCCTTTAAATCCAGTACGTAGGTGTATCCCTCTGAATTGATATGATACTTGACAGTAACCTTTGCGTCGTTGGGTATAGTCTGAGGTATTACCAGAGACTCTATAAAGTAAAGGGGATTTACCTTATAGGTGTCAGGACCGTCTGTGTCGGGAAGATAAGGCTCTCCTGCTGATGTCTCATATTTGAGAACGTAATTGTCATCGTTGTTTGCTGCGGCAGGAGCCCATCCGCTTACGCGAGGTGTGCTTACGCCGTCATAGATGCTTTCTGCATATGAACCTTTATCAACAAGTTTAGTGATAGTAACCTCGTCGATTAATACATTCTCATTGTCAAGAGTCTCAGACTTTCCAATTATAACGTTGATCTTTGACAAGATGTGCTTGAATGTAAGCTGAACTGCAGTATGAACAGTTCCAAGCTGTGACTGTGCTGCAGATGTCATCAGGTCAAGATCCTGATTGTTTACGTTGAATCCCTTGTTCTTGGCTGCTGCAGTTGCTTTTGCCTGCAGATTCTTGCCGGTGAGAATGTAATCAGTGGCTACAAAATCGTTGCCGGCATCTCCGACCTCTGCTCCTACAGCATTGTACTTGTAGCGAAGCGGATTTGAATCCAGAGCAGGAGCGTAGGCTATAAAGTCATATTCTGCCTGTCTGTCCCAGTAACGGAGATCGGTGTAACTCCAGTTTGAACCGTAGAATGAAGCGTTTGCATCGCCTGTGTATGTGCAAGCGGTGCCGGCTTTTACTCCAGCGGTTGTAGCTGCAGATTCTCCAAATACATATTCCTTATCATGTGTCTGGGTGTGCTCTTTTGTGCCATACACTGCAAATGTGTTGTGGAAGTACTCCAGGTTGAGGATGTTGGCGCTGTTGCCATCATCGCCCTTAGTGGCTTTCTCTGAGTAGGAACTGAATCCGATAACCTTGGGTTCAGTGGTGTCTTTAAGATCGGCGTTGATCTTGTCGGTCTGTGCGCAAGATGCCAGGATTGTGGCGGTTGCGGCTAACATCAGATAACTCTTTTTCATAAGTCCTTGTTTTTTGTTGTTTATACTTTTTTTCATTTAAACTCAATTAATGAATCGCATTGTGGTTTCATTAAACTGCGTGTACCTGCCGGTAGTCTGGCCATTCTTGCGGTTTACGCTATCCTGCATACCTCTTGGCGAGTTTGCGGAGAATAGCGACACCAATGCTGCTACAGCGAGCGAGGCCACGGCTGCAATTAGCATGTAGCGCCATTTGCCTTTTTCTTGTTCTGTAAACATACTCAATTATTTTTAATTATTATCTTGTTTGACATCAAATAGTTACCTCAGCGTTAACTTCATTGGACCAATCCTCAACACTTGCGTTGAAACCGCCTCCTGTGGTCTCCTGTTTCTTGTCCAGGAGTTCCTGCGGTATCTCAGCTCCATCAATATATATAGTAATGATACCACCGGTAGGCTTCTCGTGCATCTGGTCGGTGATATCGCGTGTAACCGTGTATGTGTATCCGTTACGGAGTGTGAATCCTATTCCTATGTAGTTCTTGTCAAGTTCTGCGGCCTTGGTACCTGCCTTTGTCGTCTCCAGAGGAATTATTCCGGGAAGACCCCATGTGAGTACGCGGGCAGCCATGATGTCGGCGCTGTCTGCTTTTGATACGCCGTCGGCCAGGACTACATCGGCGTGCCTCTGCATGGGCTTGATGCTGTCAGTTGATATTGATATGGTATTTATGAATGTCTTGCGGGTAAATAGCTCAACGCCCTGGGCAAGACCGGTAACGGTAAGGCCCTTGGCACCAACTATGCGGCTGCCTTTCTCATCTGTATTGTTGAGAACGATTATCTGATACAGATAGATGAAAGAGTAGGGGCGCAGCGCGGCGTCTACACGGTAGATGTATGTGATGTTGCCGTCAGCGTCATATTCTTTCTCATACTCTGACGGGTCCTCATTTATGACAAGGTCAGTAACCAGTGTGCCGAACAATTCATCAGGCTGGTTGTAGTCAATGTATGAACGTGTGGTGTCAGGCATGTCACTATGCTCATTCTCGGCACGGGTGCGAACCCATGAAGGCTGAGAACTGGCTCTGGTGTATGCGGTGTATGTCTCCATATCGTCGGACTGGTAGAAGTTTGTGTACTCAGTACCGAAATTGTAGAACATCATATCATAAACAGAACCGGCGGTCAGTGATACACGGCCTCCGTTTGAATCAAATATCTTAAAGAATGAGCTGAAACGCTTTCTGGTTGAAGGGTCAACGTTGTAGATGATACCCTTGATGAGCTCAGGCTTGGTGTAGCCTATCTGGCCGTACTGCTTAGAGGTGATGTCCCAGTTGTACTGCCAATTGAGGTCCCAATCAATACCCCAGAGCAGATCCAGACGTACGTCATAGATCTCAACGAATATCTGTGTCTGGTCAACGCGCAGGTAAAGGTCCTTACGGCAAGATGAGAAGCTAAGCGGAAGCAAAAGGATTGCAAGACACAGAACTTTCTGTATCTTTGCCATCAACTTGTTTGTTTTTGTTCCGCTTAACATTTAAAAATCTTCTTTTCGTTAATTTCCATTACAAAGGTACGCGTATTATATGTCGAAATTCTAACATTTACAATCCGCTTTCTAAAAATCACAAAACTAATTTTAAACAATAGTTCAAATATCAACAGAGGATGTTCAATATGCGTATTGATAGATAAAATAACAATTGTTGAATTAACAATTGGTATGAAATTATACAATTAATTGCATTTGATTGTATTCACGAGGGGATTTTAGGTGTATATTTGCATATCAATAGAATTGAAGGACTAAATATGTTAGGCGTATTTATTTCACAGCTCCCTTTTTCAGTTTGTGTGGTGTGGCTGATTCTTGTCCTGTTTAGAGGGCATAAGAGCTACTCCAACAGGCTTTTTATGTGGATTATGGTGCTGCTGGCAGTGAGCTTCTGGGCCGGTTCCAATCATAAACCCCCGTTCCTGGATTTCAGGAAACTGGTTTATGTGGATATCGTAATGCAGTTCTCAACCATAGCCGTATTCCCGCTCATTTGCTTTTATATAAGGTCTCTTTATGATGAGACCAATCTCAGTGTAAACGCATACCTTCTGTATCTGCCAGCAATCCTGCTTACTACATCGGCAATTGTGGTTACTATACTACTGGGTGAGGATCATTGCTCAGAGCTTATACAGTCAATTTACAGCAATAATCTCGTGCTTGACCAGTTTGAAGTGGTAGATAGGGCATACATAGTCCTGACCTACAAGCTATACAGAATAGTTTTCTTTGTATCTCTGGCGCTTTCTTTCATTTACGTATTTTCACGACTCTTTACGGGTAAGTTTAAAATTGTACATTTTTTATCTTTTTTGAGAGGGCAGAAATCGAGTTTTGTAGCAAACATACTCTGTTTGTTTTTCATCATCTACTTTGTGCTCTGGGCACTTTGCGTGATTTTTGCCGATGTGTTCATGAATGCGCTCTCCATTTGGTCAACCTTATGGTGTGCTACTTCGGCTTTCCTGCTTTTTCTTATCGGTTACGTATCGGCCATACCTCCGCTTCCGGGCGGTTATATGAACCTGGACCGTATGCGTCATCCGTTCAGCGCCATGAAGCAGTCACGCCAGGAGTTCCTGCAGAGTATTGATTCTGGTCCTGTCACTGAGACTCCGGTATCAGGTTACGATAAGATAATGGAATCTTTCAAGCAGCTTATGATTACGGAGCAGGGTTTTCTTAACCCCTCTATGACTATTGATGAGATTGCAAACCGTCTGAATACCAACCGTACATACGTATCCAAGCTGGTCAATATATATTATGGTATGCCGTTCCGCGAATACCTTAACGGTCTTAGGATGGATTATGCCAAGCAGCTTATGATTGACGAGCCTGATGCCGTGATAGATTATGTTGCGGCCAAGAGTGGATTCCAGAGCTCTACCCAGTTTATCAGGAAGTTCCGGGAGATTGAGGGTACTACCCCCACGGTCTGGAAAGCGTCGCATCGACAGAAATAAGTATTAACCTCCGTCAAGGAGGTTTTTTTATTCCTTTTTAACGCATTTATAATTTTATTATTATATTTGCGATAATTATTCATTTGCCTTTAGGTTTAAACAATACATGCTTCTATGAGACGTTGTTTATTTTTGGCTTTATTCCTGTCCCTGTTATTTTCAGGCCTTACATCTGCGCAGTCTCAATATCGTGTAACTGCAAATAAACTGAATATTAGGGAAATACCTTCTACTCGAGGAGGAACCCTTGGCAGTCTGTCTAAGGGAGATACTATTCAAGTGCTATCTATCCAACAGGGATGGGCTTCTTTGCTATATAAAAGTCGTACAGGATATGTCAGTTCTTCTTACTTGGAAGAGTTGATAGTATTAACAGATACTTTGCCCCCTGTTTCTGATACGGTTAGTGTTATATCTCAGTTTCACGATTCTATTGTTTATGCACCATTGATTAAAGATAGTGATTCAAAAAAGGATGATTTATCCAGCCGAATTGATGAATTGATTAGAAAAATTCAATTCTTTGGACAGTTGGATCTGGGTGTATCAGACTTTGTTTGTTATGATGTTAATCCAAAAGCCGGACTTGGATTCGGATTATCATTTGGAGGCCGTTTGGATTATTCTTTGTATTCTTTCTATAATGTCCAGTTAGGAGGCAGTGAGTTTACTTTAGGCTATCATCTAAGAGGTAGTGCCGCTTTACCTATTAAATACCTTGAACTTAGGATAATTCCAATTTTGGCCCGTTATCCAGTTGGTGCGTACACTTTGATTGGTAAGGTTGGGCTTAATTTGGGTTATCCTATTTCTAATGTTAAAACAAAAACTAAAGAGCATGACGCATCAGGTGATGTGGGACTATCATTGGGCTTAGGAGTGGAAACAGGTCAAAAATATGGATTATCTCTATCTCTTGAAAGGGGATTTTGCGATGTGACGAATGATGGAGAAGTTGAACTTAATAACATCGGTTTCTTTGTTTCATTCATGTATTTTTTTTGACAAATAATAATAGCATATGGACGAAGAGTTATACAATAGAAGAGAATTCTTCAAGAAGGCTATTTCCAAGTCTTTGCCTTTTCTGGCGGGAATAATAATAGGTCCATCTATTTTATCCTGCGATACGGAGGATGATGAACTTGAGAGAAAATTAGATTGTGGCGGTAGTTGCTCCTCTGCTTGCTCAGAAGGGTGCTCGACTTCCTGTTCTGGAAGTTGCAGTTCTTCCTGTTCAGGAGGTTGCAGTACTACCTGCAAATCTACATGTAAAGGTGGTTCTACATCCAGTACCTGTAGTAGCTGTTCAAACAACTGCTCATCTACGTGTTCCGGTGGTTGTTCTGGCGGTTGCAGTACTTCATGTACGTCAACATGTAAGGGATCATCTACGTCTAGTTCATGTAGTGGTTGTGCAAACAATTGTTCGTCAGGTTGTTCAACGGCATGTAAGGGAACATGTACTGGAGCATGTGGTAATGGCTGCTCTAATGATTGCCAAAGGAACTGTGGCACTACTTGTACGACAGCGTGTGCTGTATTATGTGCAGATGGTTGTTCTGAATCCTGTGGTAGTTCATGCTCTGATTCTTGTTCAAGTTCTTGTGTCGGTGGTTGTAAGGGTAATTGTTCAGGAGGCTGTGGATACGGTTGTGGCGGTGGCTGTTCTTCTAGTTGTGGTGCTTGCGATAACACTTGTTATGGCCGTTGTCCCGGTGCTTGTTATACAACTTGTGTAGGTACTTGTGCTTATTTTATGAGTTGATGGATAAAATAAAGAGTGGACAGAACCAATGGCAGGGTGGCATGGCGAAAAATATTACGTTCATTGTCACTAAAGATTGTCAATTGGCGTGTAAGTATTGCTATTTAGTCGGGAAGAATATCAAAGAAAGAATGACATGGGAAACTGCAAAGTCATTTATTGATATGATCCTAAGCAATGAAAAAGAGTTTAAGGAAGAGAGTGTAGTTTGGGAATTTATTGGTGGCGAGCCTTTCCTGGAGGTGGAACTGATAGATAAGATATGTGATTATCTTAAGGTTCGTATGTATGAACTAAATCATCACTGGTTTAACAGCTATCGTTTTTCTATCTCAACAAATGGAATTAACTATCATACGACTGAAGTTCAAAACTTTATTAGAAAGAACCAGAATCATCTTTCAATTGGGATAACCATTGACGGTACACAAAAGAAACATGATTTGAATCGTGTTTACAAAATAACAGAGAGGGGATCCTACAAAGATGTGCTACGTAACATCCCCTTGTGGTTGGAACAATTTCCTTATGCAGGAACTAAAGTGACAATAAGCAGTTCAGACATTCCTTATATCTCAGAAAGTGTAATACATCTATTTGCCATTGGTATACACATGATTAACATTAATGTTGTTTTTGAAGATGTTTGGAATGAGGGTGATGATGTGTTATTTGAGAACGAGTTGATAAAGTTGGCCGATATCATCATTGATAGAGGTTATTATCAGGATTATGTATGTTCTTTCTTCTCTGAAAATATTGGTAAACCTTTGGACGTAATACATGACAATCAAAACTGGTGTGGGGCAGGTAGAATGCTTAGTGTGGATTCGGCGGGAAACTTATATCCTTGTACCCGTTTTGCACAATATTCTCTCAGAGATAAGAAAGCGTGGATAATTGGTAATATTAAAGATGGAATAGATGACAATAAACTGCGCCCGTTCTTAACTCTTGATAGAATAAGTCAGAGTAAACCGGAGTGTATCTCTTGTGAGGTAGCTAGCGGATGCGCTTGGTGTCAGGGAGAAAATTATGATGCTGCAAAAACTCATACTGTTTATGAACGTTCTACGGCGATTTGTAAGATGCACAAAGCAAGAGTACGTGCTAACAATTATTATTGGAATAAACTCTATCGTAAACTTGAACTAGAAGGTTTGCGTGAACAGTTTGAAGCAAATAAACGTGTGGTGAAACCTGATTTGTGCTGACCTATGTTGCAATATCTTGTTATATTGTTGGATGATACCAGCGTGTCTTACTGCCATGCGGATAATCCATTAAAAGAGCGTTGCTTAATGCCGCTTGATGTCCTGAAGAAAGCAATCGTCTTTGGAATGAAAGAGAACCTGATGATTCAGTATGTCTTTCCTGATTACGAATTACCTGAAACATACAACGATGTCATTGACAGTATAGACAATACCAAGATTTATCGTTCTGGCAATAAACCGATCACAGGTGTGAAGGAAACAGGTGATGCAGATGTCGAGGTGACGGATGGTGTTCCGGAATTGTTGTCTTGCAAGAACGTGGTTTTGCGTCTAAGCTTAAAAGATGTCATCGGCAATAAGAATAAGATTGCTGATTTATTTAGGTCCGGAGCCAGATTAAATATTTGCATTACTGATGTGGAAAAATTCAGTGATAATGATATCAGTACATACAAGTTGCTGTTGGAAGATTGGAACCTTTCTTTATTGCAAATCTTTAAAGAAGGATTGTCTCCTCAGGTGAATATATTGACAGACAGATTGTTCCTTGATAAAATGCGAAACTGTGATGCGGGTGTGACATCAATTACTGTCGCTCCGAATGGAAGGTTCTACATTTGCCCGGCATTCTACTATGATGAAAGGATGAAGGTGGATAATATGATGAATCATAAAAAACCCGATTTTGATAATTCTGTTGGAGATCTTACCATAGGACTAGAGATTGAAAACCAGCAGCTTTTAAGGCTTGATCACGCTCCGTTATGCAGAAATTGCGATGCATTCCAGTGCAGACGGTGCATTTGGTTAAATAGGAAACTGACATGGGATTGTAATACTCCGTCACGTCAGCAATGTGTTATTTCTCATCTGGAAAGGAATGCCAGCAGGAGTTTGATGATTTTGCTTCAGAAATCTGGATTGTTCAGACAAAACAACAAAATAAAGGATATTGATTATCTGGATCCTTTTGACGTGAGAGAAAGAAAATAGAACTAATTAATATAAACCAATTAAAGAATGAAGACTAAAGTAGGACAGGTTACTCCTGAAGAAAAAGTAGAAATACAGCGTCTGTTTGAGCGTCGTAATGGATTAAATGAATTGGCAAAGATTCTTACTGCAGATAATACAGATTTGTATGAGAAACTGGTAAAAGATATGGGAGAAACCAGCGTGAAGTTTCAGACATGGTGGGATAAGATGGGTGAAAAGTATAAATGGAAGTCTATAGAGGGCGCAAATTGGGAGATTGATTTTGATACACGTGATATCTATCTTGTAACGAAAGAGTGATATCGGGTATAATCAGTTCTGGAATTGTTTGTGCTATTTCTGCTCTGAGATAGATTTGAAGTTGCTGAGGACTTCATTTCTAAGAATCTGCACCAGAGGTAGGTGTTGGTCTCTAAGAAGAAAATGAGCATAGAACGTTTGCTGGGGTTGGGTCGATCTCATTTCAATTTCTATATCGGACCAATGATCTCCTGCAATGGTACTGTACCGTTGAAACAGAAGCTTGAATAGATTGTTCCTGTATTCCTGGTAGGTTTGTTCTTTTCCGGCTCTTTGATACGGTATTTCTTCTGTTATGTCACAGAAATAATAAAGCACTGTATTTGGGTTGTCTTGGGCGATAGAAATCAGGACTTGGGCAATTTTCCCGAATACTTCAATGTTGATGGGACCGTTTCCTGCCTCACGGATAATAGTTATTTCAACTATTTCCAGTTGTGGGAAACGGTCTCCAATTAATTGGGTAATATATGGATAGAAAGAAGTAAGGGAAACTATTATTTTGTCTCCCTCTTTAGTTATGACATCAAACGACAGATTCATTATACTTGAATGCTGAACGTATGTGTCTCCTTATCTAAAAGTTCTTTGCGCTGAGCTTCTTTCTTCTGGCGCATCTTCTCTACGAAATCCCATACCTTCTTAGGCGGGTTTTCAATTACTATTTTCTCATTGCTTTCCATAGTGTATTTCTTTATAAGGAGTGTCGCTGTTTATGTAAAATGCACGTTTACATTGTTTTGTATGATGCAAATATACATGATTCCCGGATTATTATGCTATGTCTCGGTGAAAAATGTGTTTCGATATAATAATCTTTGTTTTTTTACGGCTATTACGGAGGTGGTTTGGGGGATTTGATTATATTTGCGATTCTGTATGTGCAAGCATACTTTGAACACAGAGAATTATCAATAATAACCTATGAATACCAAGATCCAGGAACTTACCGACATTATATATAATGAAGGTGTTGCTAAAGGTCAGGCTCAGGCCGACCAGATTCTGGCACAGGCCCAGGAACAAGCCCAAAAGTTGATTCAGGATGCACGTAAGGAGGCTGACAGCCTTCTGGCTGCCGCCAAGAAAGAGAGCGCCGATAACGCTGAGAATGTACGCAAGGAGCTTAAGCTCTATGCTGCTCAGGCTTTGGAGTCTCTCAAGAGCGAGATTGCAAGCGTGGTTACTGACAAGATCGTGTCTGAGTCTGTAAAGGGCTTTACCGCTGACCAAAAGGTTTTCAACGAGTTTATCCTTAAGCTGGCCCAGGAGTGGGGCAAGAACCAGAGTATTGAGATTCAGGCTGCCGATGCTGAGAATCTTAAGAAATACTTTATGGCCAATGCAAAGGATCTGCTGGACAAGGGCGTTAAGATTACCCAGGTGAACGGCCGCGAGACCGCATTCAGCATCCTGCCTGCCGACGGTTCATATAAGGTGAACTTTGGCGCCGAGGAGTTTGAGAACTGGTTCAAGTCAATCCTGCGTCCGCAGTTGGTTGAAACCTTATTCTGATGCGTAACTACTATTATCTTGTAGCTGGCCTGCAGGATCTTCAGATTGAAGACAGCAAGGTTCCGGTAGCTGTGGCTCAGTTCCGCGATGAGGTCTATGAGAGCCTTGCCGGTGCTGACCGCAAGCTTATCGACCTGCTCGTGCTGGAGAACTCATGCCGCAACTTTATAGGCTCTGAGCGTATGCAGGAGCTGACAGCCGTTGTCAAGGCACAGGAACCGTGTCCGGATGGGGTGCCGCAGTTCATGTATGATTTTGTGCAGGAGTATCTGGATGAGAGTTGGCACGATTATGCTGATTTTGCCGATGACCGTCTGTGGAGCCTGTTCTATCAGTATGCCATGGGTTGCGGAAACCGTTTTGTCCGTGACTGGTACAGGTTCAACCTGGACCTGAACAATATCCAGACTGCAATTACGGCACGCAAGTATGACCTGGACGTACGCCGCCTGCTGGTGGGTGACAATGAGGTTGTGCAGGCTTTGCGTACAAGCGGTGCACGTGACTGGGGACTGAGCCAGGAGGTGCCGTTCTGGGATGATATAATGAGGCTGCAGGAGGCTGCTGACCTTAATGACCGTGAGCGTAAGACTGACATGCTGCGCTGGCAGTGGCTTGAGGATAACAGTTTCTTCTGTTTCTTTACCATTGAGCAGCTGTTTGCGTATATGGTACGTCTGGGTATAGTGGAGCACTGGTGTGATATGGATGCCCAGAAGGGACAGCAGTTGTTACGCCAGCTGATAGGAACTCTAAAGGACCAGACTGAGGTCCCGGCAGAGTTCAAATAAATTGAATATAGAAAACAGTAATATATATGGCTACAAAAGGTATTGTTAGCGGAGTCATTGCCAACATGGTCACACTCAAGGTGGACGGCCCTGTGGCACAGAATGAGATCTGCTATATAGAGACAGGAGGTGACAGACTCATGTCGGAGGTCATAAAGGTGGTAGGCGAGAACGTCTACGTACAGGTGTTTGAGAGCACCCGTGGCCTTAAGGTTGGTTCACCTGCCGATTTTACCGGTCACATGCTTGAGGTAACTTTGGGTCCGGGTATGCTGTCACACAACTTTGACGGTCTGCAGAATGACCTGGACAAGATGACGGGCGTGTTTCTTAAGCGCGGTGAGTACACTTATCCGCTGGATAATGACCGTCTGTGGAAATTTGAGCCTATCGTGAAGGTGGGTGACAAGGTGCGTTCATCGGACTGGCTGGGTAAGGTTGAGGAGAATTTCCAGCCGCTCAAGATCATGGCTCCGTTCCAGCTGGAGGGGGAGTATACCGTTAAGAAGATTGCAGCAGAGGGTGAGTACCGTATCATTGATGAGATTGCGGTGCTGGAGAACGCCAAGGGTGATACCGTAAGCGTGAACATGATCCAGAAATGGCCGGTTAAGGTGGCTATGACAAACTACCGCGAGAAACCGCGTCCATTCAAGCTGCTGGAGACAGGTGTGCGTTCTATCGATACCCTGAACCCGATAGTTGAGGGCGGTACAGGATTCATTCCCGGCCCGTTCGGTACAGGTAAGACCGTGCTGCAGCACGCAATTTCAAAGCAGGCTGAGGCCGATATCGTTGTTATTGCTGCCTGCGGTGAGCGTGCCAATGAGGTTGTGGAGATATTCACTGAATTCCCTGAGCTGGATGACCCGCACACAGGACGTAAGCTGATGGAGCGTACCATCATCATAGCCAATACATCAAACATGCCGGTGGCTGCCCGTGAGGCATCTGTATATACCGCAATGGCAATTTCTGAGTATTACCGCTCAATGGGTCTTCGCGTCCTGCTGATGGCTGACTCCACTTCACGTTGGGCTCAGGCTCTGCGTGAGATGTCAAACCGTATGGAGGAACTGCCCGGTCCGGATGCGTTCCCTATGGATATATCATCTATTATTGCCAACTTCTACGGCCGCGCAGGTTACGTTTACCTGAACAACGGCCAGCCGGGTTCCATCACGTTCATCGGCACAGTATCACCTGCGGGTGGTAACCTTAAGGAGCCTGTGACCGAGAATACCAAGAAGGTGGCCCGATGCTTCTACGCACTGGAGCAGGAGCGTGCCGACCGTAAGCGTTATCCGGCCATCAACCCCATTGACTCATATTCCAAGTATCTGGATTATCCGGAATTTGACAAGTATATCACTGACCGTATCAATGACGAGTGGCTGAGCAAGGTGAACGAGCTCAAGACACGTCTGCTGCGCGGTAAGGAGATATCGGAACAGATTAACATCCTGGGTGATGACGGCGTTCCGGTAGATTATCACGTAACATTCTGGAAATCAGAGCTGATTGACTTTATCGTGCTGCAGCAGGATGCGTTTGACGAGATTGATGCCGTAACTCCGATGGAGCGTCAGGAGACAATCGTGAACCGTGTGATTGACATTTGCCACACCGAGTTCAAGTTTGACACATTCCTGGAGGTTATTGATTACTTTAAGAAGGTGATTAACCTGTGCAAGCAGATGAACTACCAGCCGTTTGAGTCAGAAAAGTATTTTGAGTATGAGAAAGAGCTGAACGCCCTTATCGCAGAACGTAAAACCGCATAACACACGCAGCTATGACAACAAAGGCATTCCAGAAAATTTATACCAAGATAAGCCAGATTACAAAGGCTACCTGCTCGCTACGTGCGCAGGGTGTGGGTTATGATGAGCTGGCCATGATTGACGGCCGTCTGGCTCAGGTGGTTAAGATTGCGGGCGATGACGTGACTCTGCAGGTGTTTGAGGGTACCGGCGGTATCCCCACCAACGCAGAGGTGGTGTTCATGGGTAAGGCTCCCAGCTTGAAGGTGAGCGACAGTCTCTCAGGCCGATTCTTCAATGCATACGGTGACCCCATTGACGGCGGCCCGCAGGTTGAGGGTAAGGAGGTTGAGATTGGCGGTCCGTCAGTGAACCCCGTAAGGCGTAAGCAGCCGTCAGAGCTGATTGCTACCGGTATTGCGGGTATAGACCTGAATAACACATTGGTATCCGGACAGAAGATTCCGTTCTTTGCTGATCCTGACCAGCCGTTCAACCAGGTTATGGCAACCGTGGCCATGCGTGCCAAGGCCGATAAGATTATCTTGGGCGGTATGGGTATGACCAATGATGACTACCTCTACTTTAAGAACGTGTTCTCAAACGCAGGTGCCATGGACCGTATCATAGGTTTCATGAACACCACTGAGGATCCTGCCGTAGAGCGTCTGCTGGTACCTGACATGGCTCTTACCGCAGCTGAGTATTTTGCTGTTGAGAAGGATGAGAAGGTGCTGGTGCTGCTCTCTGATATGACATCGTACGCCGATGCACTGGCTATCGTAAGTAACCGTATGGACCAGATTCCTTCCAAGGACTCAATGCCGGGCTCACTTTACTCTGACCTGGCCAAGATCTATGAGAAGGCTGTGCAGTTCCCAAGCGGCGGTTCAATTACAATCATCGCTGTGACAACGCTGTCCGGCGGCGATATCACTCATGCCGTGCCTGATAACACCGGTTATATCACCGAGGGTCAGCTGTTCCTGCGTCGTGACAGTGACATAGGTAAGGTTATTGTTGACCCGTTCCGTTCACTGTCTCGTTTGAAACAGCTGGTTAACGGTAAGAAGACGCGTGCCGATCACCCGCAGGTGATGAACGCCGCCGTACGTCTGTATGCCGATGCATCGAACGCCAAGACCAAGGTTGAGAACGGTTTTGACCTGACGGATTATGATGAGCGTACACTGGCGTTTGCTCATGATTACAGTGAGAAACTGCTGGCCATTGACGTGAACCTGGATACTACAGAGATGCTTGATGTTACATGGGGACTGTTTGCCAAGTACTTCAAGCCCGATGAGGTTAACATCAAGGCTGCATTAGTAGAGCAATATTGGCCAAAATAAGAAGGGCACAAAAGGGACGGTTCTCTCTGTGCCCTTAATGAGAGAACCTGACCTAAGTAAAATTTAAACAAGGGCACAGAGAGAACCGTCCCTTTTGTGCCCTTGGAAACTGAGAGAAAATGGCTATTAAGTTCCAATATAACAAGACCTCGCTGCAGATGCTGGAGAAGCAGCTGAAGGTGCGTACGCGAACCCTGCCCATCATAAAGAGTAAGGAGAGCGCGTTGCGCATGGAGGTCAAGAAATGTAAGGATGACCTGGTTAGGCTGGAGCGTGAGCTGGAGGAGGGTATAAACCACCACGAATCCATGTTCGCCCTGTGGAACGAGTTCAATCCGGAGCTTGTCAGGATAAAGGATGTGCATCTGACCGTGCGTAAGATTGCCGGCACACGTATCCCTATCCTGGATAAGGTGGATTTTGAGGTCGCTAAGTTCAGCCTGTTCAGCCAGCCCGGATGGTACTATGACGGCATCAACATATTGCAGGGCCTGGCACATGCGGCTATCCTGGTGGAGTTCACCACCGCTAAGCTGCAGCTGCTGGAGAAAGCCCGCAAGAAGACTACCCAGAAGGTGAACCTGTTTGAGAAGGTACAGATTCCGGGTTATGAGGATGCCATACGTAAGATAAAGAGATTCATGGAGGATGAGGAGAACCTGTCCAAATCCAGCCAGAAGATACTTAAATCTCTGTTGGAAAAACGTGAAACCGATAAACAGGAGGAGGCAGAGCTATGATTACCAAGATGAAGAAACTTGTATTCCTGGTTCACAGCAAGGAATATGACCTGTTCCTGGAGCAGTTGCGCTCTGTGGGCGTGGTGCACGTGGTCCGCAAACAGCAGGGTGCCGTTGAAGATGCCGGTCTGCAGGATGACATAAACCTCCTGAACCGCTGCAAGGCCGCTCTCAAGGAGCTTGAGCCTATGCTGAGCCATCCTGAGCTGGACTCTCCCAATGACGCCACCCGTGGTTTCAAGTTTGATACACCGGCCAAGGTACTTGAGCGTTGTGAGATAATCAATGCCGATAAGCTGGTCCAGGAGCAGACCCTGCAGGCCTTGACGCGTGACAGGGCACAACTGTTGCCATGGGGCGATTTTGATCCGCACCAGGTTGACAAGCTGCTTGATGCCGGTTACAAGATGCTGTTCTGGAGCTGTCCGGCACGTGCTTTCAATGATGAATGGACCGCCAAGTACGGTGTGGTTGAGATTGCGCGTGACCAGCAGAAGGTTAATTTCATTACTCTTACCCACAGTGATGTGAATCCTGATATCGATGCTGAGCAGGTGCGCCTGCCGGCCATGTCATTGAGTAAGATTGATGATGAGATAGCAAAGACTAAGGCAAGTATTGATGCCGTTCCGTCCAAACTGGCACATCTGGCCATTCAGGGCGTGCCGGTATTGAAAGATGCAATACGTGACCTTGAGAACAGGATAGATTTCAGTAACGTACGTCTTACCGGTGAGTCTCTTGCCGCCGATACGCTGCTGCTCCTGGAGGGCTGGGCCCCGGCCCAGGATGTGGACCGTATAAGTCATGAGCTGGATATGCGCGGCGTGTTCTATGACGTGCAGGATCCCGTTCCGGGCGATGACATCCCCATCAAACTCAAGAACAACCGTTTTGCGCGTCTGTTTGAGCCGCTTACCGAGATGTATTCATTGCCGAATTACTACGAGCTGGATCCTACGGCGGCATTCGCCCCGTTCTTCATGCTGTTCTTTGGACTTTGCATGGGTGACGGCGGATACGGTCTGATAATATTCCTGGCATGTACGTTTGCCAAGAAGAAACTGCCTGCTCTCAAGGGTTTCATGGCATTGGGTCAGTGGCTGGGCATATCGACCATAATAGTGGGACTGCTTACGGGTATGGTATTCGGCATATCATTGGATACAGTTGCGTGGCCGTGGCTTGCCGGAGTGAAGGACCTGTTCATTACCGATAACAACTACAGCGTGATGGGTTACAGCCCCATGATGGCTTGTGCCATTGCAGTCGGTGTCCTGCAGATACTTTTCGGTATGGGATTCAAGATCGTACGTATCACTATACAGTATGGCATTAAGTACGCTCTCAGTGATATCGGATGGCTGGTAGTGTTGATAGATATGCTTGTAATGCTGTTCCTGAAGGCTGCCGGTACAGATATGTCACCTATGGTCATGAACCTGATTTGGGGTATTGCATGTTTGTGCGGTGTATTTATACTGTTTTTCAATACTCCCGGCAAGAATCCGTTCGTGAATCTGGGATCGGGCCTGTGGGGTACATATAACATGCTTAGTGGCCTTCTTGGCGATGTGCTTTCATACATACGTCTGTTTGCACTTGGCTTGGCCGGCGGTATCCTGGGTGGCGTGTTCAACAGCCTGGCATTCCAGGCCGGAGGTGCCCTGCCTATATGGATAGGGTGGCTGCCTACGGCATTCATCCTGCTGTTTGGACACGGTCTGAACCTGTTCCTCTGTATTATCAGTGCCTTGGTACATCCTATAAGACTTACGTTTGTGGAGTTCTTTAAGAACGCAGGTTTTGAGGGTGGCGGAAAGGCCTATAAACCGTTTGTAAAGAAATAAATCAGTAACAATTAAATAACAAACAAAATGAATTCATGTGTTCTTTTGGCCTATATCGGTATAGGTTTGATGATTGCCCTGTCGGGCTTAGGTAGTGTTTACGGACTTACCATCTGCGGTAACGCGGCAATAGGCGGACTTAAGAAACGTCCCGAGGCTCTGGGTACATTCCTGCTTCTGTCTGCAATGCCCTCAACACAGGGTATCTACGGCTTTGTGTGCTATTTCATTATCAGCGGAAAGGTGGCACTTGACATGACTGCACTGCAGGCTGCTGCCGTATTCGGATCAACCGTAGCAGTAGGTATTGTCTGCCTCCTGTCAGGTATCCGTCAGGGACAGGTATGCGCCAACGGTATCAGCGCTACAGCTTCAGGTCACAGTGTAACCGGCGGTACCATGGTAATGGCCGCTTTCCCTGAGTTCTATGCAATCCTTTCATTGCTGTCTCTGATTCTTATCAGCAACGCAATCTGATTTACGCATAGATTGAGTAATAAAAAAGCCGGCATCGCCGGCTTTTTTATTATATAAAAACTGTAACTTTGCGGTCTGAAAAATCTGGTAAAAAGGATTATGAGTAGTACCAATAGGAAACCAAGTTTTATTTTTTCCGTGAGCTGGGAGGTCTGCAATAAGATAGGAGGCATCTACACGGTTCTGTCTACTCAGGCTAAGACGCTCAAGGAGGAGAGCAATGCTACGCTCATTTATGTAGGCCCCGATCTGTGGGAGGGCAAGAACAATCCGCTGTTTATTGAGGACAAATCACTTTACTCACTCTGGAGAGATTATGCACGTGACACCAACGGTATACCGGTTAGGGTGGGATACTGGAACATTCCCGGTCGTCCCATTGTGATACTGGTCAACTTCATGTCATGCTACTCACTCAAGAATGATATATACGGCCGCGCCTGGAAACTGTTCGGCGTAGATTCCATGCATGCATACGGTGATTATGATGAGGCGTCAATGTTCTCATACTGCGCGGCTATGGCAGTGAAGAGTTTCTATAACTTCAATATCGGCCCTAATGAGACTGTGGTTTATCATGCACATGAGTGGATGACCGGTCTGGGTGCCCTGTTCCTTAAGTACTACATTCCGCAGATTGCAACGGTATTTACAACTCACGCCACATCCATAGGGCGCTCCATTTGCGGTAACGGTAAGGCTCTGTATGAGTTCTTTGACGGTTATAACGGTGACCAGATGGCACGTGAGCTGAATATGGAGTCCAAACACTCCATTGAGAAACAGACCGCACACCTGGTGGACTGCTTTACCACTGTGAGTGACATCACAGCCCGTGAGTGCACGCAGCTGCTGGAGCGTACTCCCGATGTGGTTACTGTGAACGGATTTGAGGATGGATTCCTGCCTGAGCCGTCACGTTTTGAGGGTGCCCGCGCAGAGGCCCGCTACCATATTCTGAGTATTGCCAACAAACTGTTTGGCACCAACTGGGGTAATGAGACGGTGATTGTGGCTACCGGAGGGCGTTATGAGTTCCGTAACAAGGGTATTGACCTGTTCCTGGAATCCATGCGTACGCTGCGTGACAACCGCAAGACAAAGGATGCCCATATACTGGCACTGATTAACGTGCCGGCATGGGTTAAGGAGCCCCGCCGTGACCTGCAGGACCGCATAGAGGGTGCAGACAACACTACCACACCTCTTACAATGCCGCTCACCACGCACTGGCTGCATAATATGGAGCAGGACCGCGTGATCTGCACCCTGCAGTCTATGGGATTCCGCAATGAACCTGATGACAATATCAAGGTGCTGTTTGTGCCGTGCTATCTGGACGGTAATGACGGTATCTTTAACAAGACATATTATGACCTGCTTATAGGGCAGGATCTGGCTCTTTTCCCGTCATACTACGAGCCCTGGGGGTACACTCCGCTTGAGAGTGCCGCATTCAAGGTTCCTACGGTGACATCGGACCTGGCCGGATTCGGACTGTGGGTGAACAGCGTGCTGGGACATGACGGTGAGATTGAGGATGGAGTGAAGGTGGTTCACCGCACGGACAGCAACTGGTATGAGGCCGCCGCCGATATAAGCCGCCAGATAGAGAAGTGGGTGGCAATGGATTTCCGACAGCGTGAGTCTGCCAGACAGAGTGCCGGAAAGATTGCAGAGAAGGCACTGTGGAAACATTTTGTCAAGTACTACCTGGAGGCTTATGACTTTGCGGTAGATAAGACATGGAGCAAGATTTACAACAACAGATAACGAACTTATTTTTCTACTAAATATGAAGATTAAAGCTAGCAATTCCAATCAGCCTTCATGGCGCGAGATTTATGTGAAATCAAGCGTACCTGAGGCATTGCAGAAACTTGATGAACTGGCTCACAACATCTGGTGGGTATGGAATGAGGACGCTAAGGCCCTGTTCAAGGAGATTGACCCCGAGATGTGGTCCAAGGTTCGTCACAATCCTATCATGATGCTCCAGAGTCTGGGTTATGACAAGCTGGAGGAACTGGCCGGGGATAAGATTTTCCTGGACAAGATGAATGCCATTTATGACAAATTCCGCAAATATATAGACGTTAAACCTGACCAGAACCGTCCGTCAGTTGCATACTTCTGCATGGAGTACGGTCTTACACATGTGCTTAAGATCTACTCGGGTGGTCTGGGCGTTCTGGCCGGTGACTATATGAAGGAGGCTAGTGACAGTAACGTTGATATGTGCGGCGTAGGTTTCCTGTACCGTCACGGTTACTTTACACAGACCCTGTCCATGGACGGTCAGCAGATTGCCAACTATGAGCCGCAGGATTTCAACACACTGCCGCTGGAGCGTGTATATGACAAGAACGGACAGCCTCTGGTTGTGGCTGTGCCTTATATCAACTATACCGTTTACGCTGCCATCTGGAAGGTGAACGTGGGCCGTGTGCCTCTGTATCTGATGGATACCGATATTGATATGAACAGCGGTTATGACCGTCCCATCACGTCACAGCTTTACGGCGGTGACTGGGAGAACCGTCTTAAGCAGGAGATCCTGCTGGGTATAGGCGGTATGCTTACCCTTGAGGCCCTGGGCATCAAGAAGGATATCTACCACTGCAATGAGGGACATGCCGCTCTGTGCAACCTGTACCGTCTTACACAGTACGTAAAGCAGGGCCTTACATTCAACCAGGCTATGGAGGTGGTTCGTGCATCGTCACTCTACACCGTTCATACTCCGGTTCCTGCAGGTCATGACTACTTTGACGAGGGCCTGTTCGGCAAGTATATGGGCGGTTACGCTCAGCAGCTGGGCATAAGCTGGGGCGAGCTCATGGATATGGGCCGTACCAATCCGGGTGATCCTAGTGAGAGGTTCTGCATGTCCACATTCGCATGTAACACCTGCCAGGAGGTTAACGGCGTAAGCTGGCTGCACGGTGAGGTGTCAAAGAAGATGTTCAGCGGTATCTGGAAGGGTTACTACCCCGAGGAGAGCCACGTAGGTTACGTGACCAACGGTGTTCATATGCCTACATGGGCATCAAAGGAGTGGCAGGCTCTCTATGCCAAGTATTTTGACAAGAATTTCCTGTCCGACCAGTCAAATGAGAAGATGTGGGAGGATATCTATAAGGTGCCCGATAAGGTGGTTTGGGATCTGCACAATGACCTTAAGAAGCAGCTTATTGAGTTTATACGTCAGCAGTTCAAGGACAGCTGGCTCAAGAACCAGGGTGATCCGTCACGCGTAATGTCACTTATGCAGAAAATCAACCCGAATGCGCTGACTATCGGATTCGGCCGCCGTTTTGCCACTTACAAGCGTGCACACCTGCTGTTCACTGACCTGGACCGTCTGGCCAAGATCGTGAACAACCCTGACTATCCGGTACAGTTCTTCTTTACCGGTAAGGCTCATCCGCACGATGGTGCCGGTCAGGGGCTGATAAAGCAGATCATAGATATCAGCCGCCGTCCGGAGTTCCTGGGTAAGATCATATTCCTGGAGAACTATGACATGCATCTGGCACGCCGTCTTGTATCGGGCGTAGATATCTGGCTCAATACTCCTACACGTCCGCTGGAGGCATCGGGCACATCGGGCGAGAAAGCCCTTATGAACGGTGTGGTAAACTTCTCAGTGCTGGACGGCTGGTGGTACGAGGGTTATCGTGAGGGTGCCGGCTGGGCCCTGACCGATAAGCGTACATACAACAATCAGGCTTATCAGGATCAGCTGGATGCCGCTACAATCTACAGCATCCTGGAGAATGAGATACTGCCGCTCTACTACAACAAGAATGCCGAGGGCGTTTCTGAGGGTTGGGTATCAACTATGAAGAACTCAATCGCGCAGATTGCTCCGCACTATACTATGAAGCGTCAGCTGGATGACTATTTCAGCAAGTTCTACTGCAAGATGGCTGAGCGCTCACATATGCTTCAGGCTAATGACTTTGCCAAGGCTAAGGAGATTGCCGCCTGGAAGGAGACCGTGGCCGAGCGATGGGATCAGATTGAGGTGGTAAGCTCCAACAAGACCGAGACCGTGCTGCAGGGCCTGTTTGAAACCGGCAAGTCTTATGAGATGGAGTACGTGATTGATGAGAAGGGTCTGGAGGATGCAGTTGGCGTTGAGATGGTTGTGACCGGTTACGATGCCGATGGTGATGAGAAACTGCAGAAGGTTGTTCCGCTGGAGCTTGTTAAGCGTGAGGGTAACCTCTACACGTTCCGTGGTACCATCAAGAATGACCTTCCCGGTGCATTCCGCATAGCATACCGCATGTATCCCAAGAACGCAGACCTGCCTCACCGTCAGGATTTCTGCTACGTTAAGTGGTTCTATTGATTTTTAGTATTGTACTATACTGGTGGAAGAGGCTGCTCTTTGGTGAGCGGCCTCTTTTTCTTTTTCTCGCGGGGTGCTGGTGGGCCTTAGGGAACTGTAGCGCACGTAGCGCCATTTTCATCCCTAAGGTAAGCAGGAAATACGTGATATCGCGGGTTGCCGGTGGACCTTAGGGAAGTGTAGCGCAGGTGGGGGCGATTTCTTCCCTAAGGTGGGGGTAGATTTACGTCCGATAAGTATCGACCGCTCAAGCCCTGAAGGGGGTTGGGCGGTTAGTCTTGGGACGCGGTTTTGCGCTTGGAGACCTTTGAGGGGTTGCTGCTGATGAACTCTTTCCAGGTTTTGGGGCCTTTCTTGCCGGTGTCTGGGCGACCCATCTGCAGGTAGTGGCAGTAGGCGGCGGCCAGGGCGTCAGTTGCATCCAGGAACTTGGGCATCTCTGCGGGGTCCAGATGCAGCATGCGCTGCAGCATTCCTGCCACCTGCTCCTTGCTGGCGGTACCGGTTCCGGTTATGGCCATCTTGATTTTCATGGGGGCGTACTCCGTGATGGGCACGCTATGGTTGATGGCAGCGGCTATGGCTACGCCCTGGGCACGGCCCAGTTTGAGCATGGACTGCACGTTCTTGCCAAAGAAGGGGGCCTCAATGGCCATCTCGTCTGGTAGATATGAGTCAATGATGCCGTTTACGCGCTGGAAAATGTGGCCTAGCTTGAGGTACATGTCGCCCTCCTTACGCATGTCAATAACACCCATGGTAACTATTGATGCCTTGGTGCCCTCTACCTTGATGACGCCATAACCCATCACGTTTGTGCCGGGATCTATGCCCAGGATGATTTTTTCTGCTACGGGCTTTATCATTTACTCAATTTTTCTGGTGCGAATATAGCAATTATTCAATCCTAATCATTACCTTTGCAGCCGAAATAATCAAGGACGGGGCATTAGCTCATCTGGCTAGAGCGTTTGACTGGCAGTCAAGAGGTGACGAGTTCGAGTCTCGTATGCTCCACGAAAAACGGCCCTACAGGTATCTGTGGGGCATTTTACGTTTTTTAACAATACTGAAACCTTACTGAATTTTTCAGCTTTATCCACAAATTATCGGAATAATACCTTCTGTTTAAGATACTGAATTGATCAATATAGTAAGTTCCGCCAAAGTTGGCAAAAATTAGCGAGTTTGGCTTAATACTCCTCTGTGTTCTCTACAAATAAATCTTTAAGAGTCAGTACTTTGGCAAAATCGTCACTATGCTCTCCTTGCGTCAACCCCTTGGTCGTAACCAATACAGTTCGGATTGATTCGTGATCCTTGTATTCGCTTTGAAAGGCCTGTATCCTGCGTTCCAGCTTTTTACTCTCATCGGCATCCTGTGTGTATTCGTACCGTGAATACTTCATCTCGCAGATGTCAGTTATTCCGTCAGCTCTTTCTATAATCATGTCAATCTGACCTGCTGGCTTACCGGGCTTGTTGCGCCAAGAATAGTATTTGGTAAGCATAGTGTCCAGCCTAAGTGACTGAATGATTTCCCATATATGAAACATGCAGATTCTCTCAAATGCCAGTCCGTACCAAGTGTTCTGTGTTGGAGTGTTCAATGTGTGACGCCAATAGGCACGGTCAGTTACGGTTGTGTTGCAGAATGTCAGATAGAATATTGTAAAGAAATCCACCAGGCGGTATATACCGGAATTCTTTTTACCACAAACACTGTTATAACTAATAAGGTCACAATATACAAGATCCTTCAGCATATTGGTAAGGTCTTCTCCCGAACTCATTTTCAGAGCGCTTGCGATCTCTTTCCGTGTCATCCCCTCGCGGCTTACTGCAAGCAGTTTGATTATATCCGTATATTTTTCAGGATTCCGGAACAGTGATTTATACAAACGTCTGAACTCGTTCTTGAATTCGGCATCGGTCGAGAAGAAAAGCATGTCAATATTCTCGGCCGCGCTCCTCGTGGGGTCAAGTAGTGAGAAGTAGTAGGGAACGCCTCCCATTGCAGCATACAACTGCAGAATAGTCATGCGGTCCCACTTAAAGTGCCTTGCCTTGAAATACATCTCTGACTGGTACAGACTGAATGGGCGCAGGTGCATCTCATGGGTCGCCCGGCGGTGCAGGCCTCCGCGGTTGTCAATCACATTGCGTATCATCCATGATGTTGCCGAACCGCATATCACAAGGAAAATATTGTCATACCATACGGCTATGTCATTCCAGAATATACCTAACTCCTTTACAAAGTTGGAGTACTCATAGTCAAAACATGATATTTCATCAATGAACACAACGCAACGTTTTTTGCGCTTGCATTTTTTTATGATGCTACCCAGCGCATTGAAAGCCTCGTTCCAGTTCTTTGGCTGTGGCCCGTCATAACCATATTTGATTAGGGCAGAAAGGAAGGCGTTCTTTTGGTCTTCTTTGTCTCCTTCCAGTACACCGCTGGCAAAGAAGTCAAACTTATCCTTAAAGTAGTAGCGTATAAGTGATGTCTTGCCTACACGACGACGGCCATAAAGAGCAATGAATTCTGCTTTTCCGCTTTGGTCGTATCTAGCCAGTTTTGCCAGTTCGACATCCCTTCCAATGATTCTATCCATACTTTTTCCTTTTTTGCAAAGATAAATTGTTTCTTTGAATGTTCCGCCAAACTTTGCTTTTTTTTCAAACTTTGGCGGAACATTAATGTGATACTTTACCATATACCATAGTTACCAATACTTCATAACAGTTTCAAACTGTCTCAAAAATGCAACGTTTTTGCAACGTCTGATCCTTGACAGTTGTAAATATGAGAACTATTTTTGCAGCAAACAAATGGCAAGACTATAAGTAAAAGTGTTGTTTATGAGTAGGATAAAAACATACATGCTGGCAATGTTGCTGTTAAGCGCAGCCACAACCGCCAGTGCCGATAAGGCCCGCATTCTGGAACAGAAACAGGGCAGCATAACTTTTGTGGTCGATGAGAATCTGCCCAAACCCAAGAATGATCATTTTAACTGGATGTCACAGGCCGACAGGCTTGAAGGTTTAGGCGCATCCACATATTACAATTTAGACAATGGCTACATTGCAGCCAGCTTCTGGGAACAACCTTTATCATGTACTGATGCCCCGTTCTTTACAGGAATGGTCCAAGCCTTTGCCGATCATCGGCCCATCACACTATCGCCCGATGTGATCTGGATGCTTATATGCCAGGCATTCTCACATGATGTCAATGCCAACCCGGAAAAGTTCCGTGACAAGTTCGTGGATTTTGACGGTAAGACAGACCTGATAGTCCAGACAAACAGGAAACTCTATGATCCGGAATTTGACTGGACCGGAACAATAGATGGCTTTGCCAGGAAAATAGACGCCAGCACTAAGAACGATGTCGCCAAACTCATTACGGCCGATTTCTCAACCACAGGCACCGTTGAGCGTATGGCATCTGAGATTGTGCTGATGGAGACGACCAAGTCCTTCTTCAACTTCATAATCATGTATGTGGGTTGTGGCTTCCCTTCAGTCACTTTGACAGGTACAGTGGAGGATTGGCAGTCTATAGTGGATAGAACAGCCCGTTTGCAGGAACTAGGTGCCGGCAGTTGGGCGGCAGAGCTCAAACCTATACTTGAGCAATTTGTACAGGCCACACAAGGTAATCCGGACCAGGCATTCTGGCAGGATATAGTAATGAAGAACACAGTGGCAAGCCTGCGTGGCGGAGCCTGCTCATTGGATAAGCCTACAGAGCTTGACGGCTGGTTCCTCAAGTTCATGCCATATGACAAGGACGGTAAGCCCACACCGGACAAAGTTCCGCACAATTACGACAATATGCCCAAACAGATGGCATCGGTCCCGGTCAAATACATTGAGGTGGATACAAATACAGGCCAGGTCGTTGAGACTATAAATCTGAAACTATCAGGCGGTATAGCCGGATACATAGCCGATGAGAAAGATTGCGTGTCATTCCAGCTTGGTTGGACTGTAAACAAGTCCGATGAGGACGAAGTCATTGACAAACTGAAACAGGAGGCTGATTATGGTGTTACACTCAGTGTAACCAAGGTTCCGGAAGAACTTCGTGCCGTTAAGCACTACGGCTCACTGGAACTACGTTTCACAGATGAGGTAGATTTACCCGATTGGATGGACAGTATGGATATAGACAGACTAATCATTCAAGGCAAGATGTCTTCAGATCGAAAAAAAGAACTGAAGCGCCGCTTTGGAGACCGTATAGAGTTTGAATAAACTAATGACTCGGAAAAAACATTCACGGTATGAAAATAAGAAGGATAAGAATCTGGCTTTCCCGTGGTTGGTACCGCACACTCTGCAGCGTTTCGCTCCTGCTGTTGCCGTTGTTTACATCGTGCTCTTCAAGCAAGTCTGCATCCAAGAATGCTGGTACTAACAATTCTGAAGTGGCAGAAAACAAAGAAACTGATTTGACAGCGCAAGACGGTCTTTCTGTTTTGTTTAACTCAAATGATGGATCCAGTATGCGTCTCATGTACGGAGTTCAACCTCCTACCGACAAGGAGAACTCATACCCATTGATTGTTTTGAATGGAAAAATAATTAATGTAGACAAAGACAAACTGGACGTTTTTGATTTTGAGAAAGACATAAACTCCAAGGAGAAAGTAGCAACATTGTTGGATGTTGATGAGAAAACTATTTTTGCATCATGTTTGATGACGGATCCTTCATCCATCACTATATGGGGAACACGCGGAAGGAACGGAGTTTTTGAAGTGGTTGACAAAAAGAGATACAGACGTTACAAGTCTTATAACGACTACCAGCGTCTCAAGTAATCGGCAAATCTTTTTACAGTTCACCAAACTATCAGGTAAGGACAATAAGCATTGCTTAGCAGATGGATACAAAAGATGTTGGCAATCCTTACTGAATCCTTACTGAAAATTTCACAACTCATCGGAACTCCTCGGAATACGTTTTTTGGGAATTATAACAGTATCAGTAATTTATGCCAAAAATATATTCCGATAGTTTCCTGCCAAATGTTCTCGTATGCTCCACATGCTAAAAGAGGTCGCAATGCGGCCTCTTTTTGTATGTGGAGCATGTGGAACCTCTTTTTAGTTTCCTTTCGGAAACGGGCGGCCCTCCGGGACCGCTCTCACCCTCCGGGTTCGCCCCAATACATTTGTTCCTGACGTTATTGATTATATTTCCAACTCTGTAGTCCATTCATAGACAGGCTGGATTTTTATCTTGCGTCCGTCTTGCTCTATCTCACCACTCTCGTGATCGGTCAGCAATAACAGATCATCGCATTTGGTCTGTCTAGCGAAAAGTATGCATTAAAATGCGATATTTTACAGAAAACGTTTTTATAGGAATGCGATATTTTACAGAAATAGCACACTAACAAATACGATATTGTGCAGAATCGATACTGAATAATACATGTGCATATGAAAAAATCTATCGGCATTACAGATGCTCTAAAGACAGTTTTCTTCTAAAACATAACCAACTTTAGTGCCAAATTCTTCTATGTCATAATCACGCACAATTAGAAATATTCTTTATTTGTTATTTTACTCCGAATAACTGACTACAATGACAACTTTTCGGAATTCATAGGAAACTTGTAACGATATTGCAGCGCCTAATTGTTGTTTTGACAATCTATCTATGCTTACATTTGTCACAAAAACAAAAGCATATGAATGCGCTAAAACTTGTTTTCCTTACGGTGTTGTTGGTTGTTCAGGCTGTAATACCCACGGCGTTTGCTCAGTATAACCCAATGGTGGGTGATACAATCTCCGGTGTAATCTGTGATAAAGATGGCCCCGTGATGCTGGTAAACGTGGCGGAGCGTGATTCATCGGGCCGTATAGTAGCTCATGCTATCACTGATTTTGGTGGTTATTTCTCTTTTTGTCTGGTAAATCCTGATGACAGGATGCAGATAACCTTTGTTGGTTATGAAACGATGGAAATCCCTATTGACACGACATTCTTTGAGATCAAGATGAAGGATGAGGAGTTGATAGAGGATGACTCTACAATACCAGATTCCAGTCCTCACGGCCGTGGAATCATCGGAAGTGAATCCTATACAATGGAGGAACTCCAGAAGAATGCTCCACAGGATTACCTTTGCGGGTATGTAATGAAGGATCCATGGGGAAATTATCTATATGGCTTATATCTAGTTAAGGAAGGAAAGAAATACAGCTTGGTGTATAAGAAACTTGATTACTCTGAAACCAGAAGCATTAAGTCCCGCCAAGCCAGAAAACTGATATTATCTGTTGAAAACAAAATTGCCTATGCCGATACTCCCAAGAGTACTGCCAATACTGTAAGAAGCAACGGAGTGGTTGTTTATGTGACAACATTTTATGATGGTAACACTGCCTACGCAGTTACTCCCGGTAAGGCTGCTTATTACTGGACTAGTGGTTCTGAGGATATTCCGGATGAAACTTGGCAGCAAGAATACTTGAATTTCATGAGGTAAGTTTTCTCAGAATAAAGAGGATGTGGAAAAGGGGACTGTCCCCTTTTCCACATTTGACTACAATGACAACTTTTCGGAATAACCACAGAAATAGGACGTATTTGTAATATTTTGCCGTTCTGAAAGAAAAACAAGATGTTATGAGAATAAATAGAGTTCAATCCTTTACATCTAAAGATTGGTGCTACATGGCATTCAGCTTATTCTTTATGATACTGATGACATCCTGCCGCAGCACGGTAAGGCCAGTCTCAGATAAATTGTCTCAAAGTACAATTACTGCTGCAGTTGATGAATCTTATCAGGAAGATAGCTCTAAAAGAATCGTTTATGCTCCCAACGGCGACATGGTAGATTGGGAAGATATTTATATTGATGATGAACCTACCGATACAAACGAAATTTATATGGTAGTTGAAGATTCTCCTCAGTTCCCGGGCGGCTTGCAGGCTTTGTTTGATTATCTGCATGATAACATAAAGTATCCAGAATCGTGCCGCAGGGATAGTATTCAAGGACGTGTAATTATCTCCTTTGTGGTAGAGAAGGATGGTAGTATTAATAGCGCAGAGATAGTAAAAGGTGTACATGAACAACTAGATGCTGAGGCACTGAGGGTTATTGACGCCATGCCTAAATGGAAGCCTGGTAAACAACGCGGTAAGACGGTACGCGTAAAATACGCCATTCCTGTAAATTTCAGGCTGGACGGCTCTCCAAATCTAACAGACCCAAGATTGACTGACAGGGTAATAGAAAACAAGACAGCCGACATAATAGAAATAGTTGAAGAAGATTCTTATATCGAATGAATCTGATGTGGAAAAGGGGACTGTCCCCTTTTCCACATTTCTATTCACTTTTGATTACCAGGGCGGGGTTTTCGCGGGCGGTGCGGAAGACGCGGCGGGCTACGGAGGCGAATATCAGGAGTGCCATGAAGAGGAGGATGATGGCGTAGATCCACCAGCGGATGGTGGCTATCTTGGCAAAATGCTGTAGCCATGAGTGCATCACTATGGTTCCTGCGGTGAATGACAGGGCGGCCGATACCACCAGCACGACGGCATATTCACGTAGCAGGGAGAGCGCTATGTCCTTTACGCTGGCTCCGTGCACTTTACGGACGGCAATCTCGCGTCTGCGCTCCTGGCATGCCAGGGTGATGGCCATGAAGACTCCCAGAATGGCTATGATTATGCAGACAAGGCCTGCCACTGTCATCAGCTTAACCAGAGTCCTGTCAGATTTTAGGAACTCATCCATCCAGTCATCCATGTACGATGCATAGGCGGTCCAAGGAGCCTTTTCTACAAGACTGTCAAGAGCGGCGGCAAACTCCTTTCTCCTGGAGGGGTCAAATTTGGCAATCACGTTATATGATTCACCCGGATTATGTGGTGAGCGGAATATATTGGATGTGTTGAAGAATACCAGAGGGGAGGCTTCGGACACAGGGCCGTCAAGATAGAGGTCTTTCAGTACCGCCACGATGGTCAGAGGCTTGAGGTTGGGATATCTTAACTGATATATGGTCTTACCAAGCGGGTCATCGATGCCAAGAATACGGCATGTGGCCTCCGTTACCACGATTTCATCGGGACCTATCACATCGGGGACGGTTCCTTGCAGGACAGTGAAACCGTATGCGCTGTTGCTCGCATCACCCATGATGATTGCCCTGATACTCACGGGATCAGACAATGCTGATTCATCGGCCACAAACTGATAGGAGCTTGAAAAACTTTGTCTGGATACAAAACTGTAGTTGGTTGTCTTGGCATACTCAACCATAGGCAACGAGCTGAGCTCCTGGCTTAACCGGCTGAGATACTGGTTGCGCGTGCTTGTGATGTCTTGCCTTATTGCCTGCTCATCAACCAGTTGGGAGTCTGCATTATATGTCCGGTTAAAGTAAACGTTGTCATCATTAGTCATCTCTATGTTCACAACGCCGTTTATGCCGATGCCCCAGTTGCTGTTACACAGGAACTTGATCTGACGTATCAGGACCGATGAGCAGAATATGCAGAAAAGGCTTATGGAAAGCTGTACGGTAAGTCCTGCCATCCTGAACCTCTTGCTGCGTGACTTGCCCTGGGTCATCATGTTGTTGAGCGAGTCCTTGAGTATGATTGCGATGGTTATTACTCCGGCTGCGAGCGACAATATGAAAGCCGATGCCATGACAATGAGGCATCCCCAGACTATCATCATGGAATTGCCGCCTATGAATGTGAAATCGGCAAAATGGTCCTTGATAAGAAACAGCCCGCACAATGCCACAATTAGCGATATGGTAAACTCAACAGCCATCTCAACAGAGAGCATGACAACCAGTTTCCTGACAGATGAACCGCATGAGCGGCGCAGTCCCATCTCCTTGCGGCGGCCGGTGATGCGTGTCACGGTCATGGATATGGAGTTGACAATGGCGCACATGATGAGCAACAGGCTGGTCAGGGCGATGAAACGTACGTGCTTGGCGTCCATCGGACTTTTTATCACTCCTTCATGCAACTTGCTGATATTGACTAGCTTTACTGACGGATAACTGCTGTCGGGATCAACAATGCCGGATATCTCTTTTTCCAGTTTCTCCATATCGGTGCCTTTGCGAACCTTAAAGAGGACCATCCTGCTATAGTAGTTATAAGGGTTCTGAGATGAAATGTCATCCAAATTTGACTGAGCCATCATGTTGATATTCAGAGCCTTTAGGAATGAATGGTTGAGGTCACGGAATACTCCCGATACTTTGCAGCCGAACGGTTCATCATCATTACCCACATATGTTCCACCTCCCATCACACCTATGGAATTGATTTCACCTGTGGTCATGTTCCTACCCAACTCTACATCGGATCCGAAAGTCCTTTTTGCAGCCGATTCGGATATGCAGAGACCGTAATCATCAGGGAGACCTCCCGGCTTTCCTTTAATCACATCAAGTCCTATCATTTCCATAAAGTTACTGTCCATGTTGGCGGCAATGGAACCATCCACTAATAAACAGCCCACCATTTCTATATCCTTGAGGCGTTTCAGCTGGGCCAGACTTTCATCGGTAATAGGACTATAAAGGTTGTTCACCATCAGGCCGGTACGGACTGTATATATGCGGTCCCAATCCTTGATTGTCTTGTCATAGGTGTTCTCAAACCAATACCAGTATGCCGAAAGGGAGAGAGCAATGAAACCTACTGCCAGGCCCAGGACGCAGAGCAGGTTCTGGACTGCAAATTTATGGATATTGCGCAGAGCTACTTTGAGATAATGAAGGATCATATCAGGACTTTTTGATTATTGCCCAAAATTATCGGCTCACCGGACATTAATCAAAAGAAATAGTTATGAATTTGCGTTAAGGGGCTGAAATTGTCTAATTTTTGGACAATTTGTAGATATCTTTGCGGCATGAAAGTGTGCGTAGGCCTGTCGGGTGGAGTGGACTCCAGCGTAGCGGCTCTGTTGCTTAAGCAGCAGGGGTATGACGTGTTTGCCATGTTCATGCAGAACTGGCATGACACCGAGGGCACGCTGCACGGTGACTGCGAGTGGGAGGAGGATCGTCTGGTGGCCGAGATGGTGGCCAAGAAGATTGGCATCCCGTTCCATTTCGTGGACCTGAGTGACGAGTACCGCCGCCGCGTGGTGGACTATATGTTCTCAGAGTATGAGCAGGGCCGTACCCCCAATCCCGATGTACTGTGCAACCGCGAGATCAAGTTTGATGCGTTCCTGGATGCCGCCCTCAAGCTGGGCGCTGACATGGTGGCTACCGGACATTACTGCCGCAAGGAGGTCGTGGACGGGCCTGACGGGAAGCCTATATACCGTATTTTTGAAGGTGTGGATCCGGGTAAGGACCAGAGCTATTTCCTGTGTCAGCTTAGCCAGGAGCAGTTGTCACGTGCTTTGTTCCCGATAGGGCATCTGCTCAAGAAAGAGGTGCGTGAGATTGCCGCACAGGCTGCTCTGCCATCGGCCAACAAGAAGGACTCGCAGGGTATCTGTTTTGTGGGCAAGGTGGATCTGCCGGAGTTCCTTAAGCAGAAACTCAAGAGCGTTAAGGGTAACATAGTTGAGGTCTACCCGGAGTTCTATACTTCAAATTCACACTTTAAGTTCCAGCAGGAGACGCTCTCCGGCATTACGGCCGATGGCGCCGCCGCAAATATGGTGACGGGTTATATCAGTGAGGACAAGTGTACCGGTACGCTCTGCTCCAACCATTATGACCCGGAAAAGATTGCCCGCTTGGCCGATGAGACCCTGGAGCGTCTGGCCACTCCTTACCGTTACGATTCCATAAGATTCATTACTGAGACATACCGCTCCGGCCACAAGCACGTTAAGAAAACACGTTACAAGGCCAACCCGTGGGGAAAGATCATCGGCACGCATGACGGAGCGCAGTTCTTTACCATCGGCCAGCGTCATGGACTGAATGTGGGCGGGCATGATGATTCACTTTTTGTGATTGCTACCGATATTGACACCAACACAGTCTATGCAGGTGAGGGGCATACCCATCCCGGATTGTCTCGCAGCTGCCTTTGCATAGATGCTTCACAGATACATTGGATACGTCCGGATTTGGAAATGGGGGTGGGCGAGGTACGCCGTTACCGCGTGCGTATACGCTACCGCCAGCCCCTTCAGGACGCCTGGCTCATACAGCGCCCCACCGGCCTCTTCATTCTGTTTGACGAGCCCCAGCGCGGCATCACCCCCGGTCAGTTTGCTGTCTGGTATGCTGCAGATGATGAAATGCTGGGCTCCGGCGTAATCAGATAGCGAGCTAAAGGGAGCCAAAGGGGACGGTTCTGTTTGGCACCCTTTCGGAAAAAGGGGCCAAACAGAACCGTCCCCTTTGGCTCCCTAAGGTGAGGGGGTAGCCCGCGAGAAAGCGTATTTCCGGCGCACCTTAGGGATGAAAATGGTCCTACGTGCGTTGTGGTTCCCTAAGGTGAGGGGGTAGCCCGCGAGAAAGCGTATTTCCGGTGTACGTTAGGGATGAAAATGGTCCTACGTGCGCTACGGTTCCCTAAGGTAAGGGGGTAGCCCGCGATATCACGTATTTCCTGCTTACCTTAGGGATGAAATCGCTTCTACGTGCGTTACAGTTCCCTAAGGTGAGGGGGGTGGCCCGCGAGAAAGCGTATTTTCCGTGCACCTTAGGGATGAAATCGCTTCTACGTGCGTTGCAGTTCCCTAAGGTGAGGGGGTAGCCCGCGGGAAAGCGTATTTCCGGCGCACCTTAGGGATGAAAATGGCCCTACGTGCGTTGTGGTTCCCTAAGGTGAGGGGGTGGCCCGCGAGAAAGCGTATTTCCGGTGCACCTTAGGGATGAAAATGGTCCTACGTACGCTGTAGTTCCCTAAGGTGAGGGGTGGGCTGCGAGAAACAGTATTGTTGATAAATAATCTAAAATTAGGACAAGTTGGCCCGTAGTGCATGGTAATTATTTGTAACTTTGCACCACTAAATCAAACTAAACAACTGTCAAATTCCTTATGGATTCAAGCAATTCTTTCCTGGTCTTTTGCGGTACCAACACCATGTACCTGGCCAAAGAGATATGCGATTACCTTAACTGCCCCCTGGGCAACATGAATGTGGCACATTTTGCAGACGGTGAGTTTGCAGTATCGTATGAGGAGTCTATCCGCGGTAAGGATGTGTTCCTGGTACAGTCAACATTCCCCTCGTCGGATAATCTGATGGAGCTTCTGCTTATGGTTGACGCCGCCAAGCGTGCATCGGCCAAGTCAGTAAATGCCGTTGTTCCTTATTTTGGTTGGGCACGTCAGGACCGTAAGGACAAGCCGCGTGTATCAATAGGCGCCAAGCTGGTGGCCGATATGCTGAGCACCGCCGGTATTGACCGTCTGATTACCATGGACCTGCATGCAGACCAGATTCAGGGATTCTTTGACGTTCCCGTGGATCACCTCTATGCTTCCATGGCTTTCATTCCTTATGTACAGAGCCTCAAGCTTGAGGAACTGGTTATGGCTGCTCCCGATGTAGGCGGCAGTAAGCGTGCCAGCGCATATGCCAAGTTCCTGGATGTGCCTCTGGTACTCTGCCAGAAGACCCGTACCCGTGCAAACGTTGTGGATGATATCCGCATCATAGGTGACGTTCAGGGTAAGAACGTGGTTATTGTGGATGATATAGTTGATACAGCAGGTACAATCTGCAAGGCTGCCGACGTAATGATGGAGGCCGGTGCCAAGTCTGTACGTGCATTGGCTTCACATTGCGTAATGTCAGGTGATGCTCCCGTACGCGTTGACAACTCACAGCTGGAGGAGATCATATTCACCAACAGCATACCTTACCGTAACCCCATCCCCTGCAAGAAACTCAAGCAGATATCTATAGCACAGATGTTTGCCGAGACAATACGCAGAGTTATCTCAAATGAGTCAATCAGCTCACAATATCTGATAAAGTAATATGAAAAGGGTTTTATTCTTTGTTTTTGCTGCGATCCTGCTTGCTGCCTGCGGAGGAAAGGATTCTTACAGGATTAAAGGTACTATTGATGGCGTTAGTGACAGCACTGTTCTTACGCTCTGCATGTTAGATATGGATGGACTTACACCGCTTGACTCATTTGTGGTTAAGGATGGCAAGTTCTCTTTCAAGGGTCAGATTGATGACGCCCAGATGGCTGCGGTCGTTTATGAGACCGAGGAGTCTGTGAACGGATGCCAGTTCTTCCTGGAACCCGGAAACATTACCATCATGATGAATGCCGAGACCGGTGAGCAGCACCTGTCCGGTACTCCTAATAATAAGGCTCTGCAGAAGTTCTTTGATGATACCGAGGCATTCAATGATGAGGCAATGGAGCTGAACGACAAGATCCGTATCACCATTGCCACTCAGAGTGATGCCAGCGACCTGTATGAGCAGATGGGTGACCTTCAGAACCGTTTCAAGGCTGTCCTGGCGCAGAGCATCAAGGATAATGCCGATATGGCTTATGCCTACCACCAGCTTATGGACAATTACAGTCTGTTTGAGCCGGAGGAGGTAATGGAGATGCTTGAGGTATTGGCTCCCACATTCGGCACTGACCTCTACTTCAATCAGCTTACAGCAACCATCAACGCTCAACTCAGCACAAGCCTGGGTCGTCCTTACATGGATTTTGAGGCTGCCGTTCTGGACAAGAAATACAAGTTTGAGTCCACTGCCAAGCTCTCTGATTACATTGGTAAGAATAAGGTGGTTCTGCTTGATTTCTGGGCCAGCTGGTGCGCTCCCTGCATGAATGAGGTTCCCAACCTTAAGGCTGCGTACAACAAGTTCAAGTCAAAAGGTTTTGAGATTGTAAGCGTATCTGTTGATGACAATACTGAGGATTGGATCAAGGCTGTCAAGGACAACGGTATGAACTGGGTTCAGCTCTGGAACGGTGAAGACCTGGAGAACTCAGCCGCTTTCAAGTACTCAATCAGCGCAATCCCGTCAACATTCCTGATTGATGCCGATGGCACCATCATCGGACGCAACCTGCGTGACAAGGAACTGGAGGAGGCTCTTGAGGATTTCTTCAGCAAATGATTATCACAGACAGACAATAAAAAAGACGGTCCGTTGGAGACCGTCTTTTTTTTGTCCTGGATAAATATCACGGGCGGCGTGAAATCTTACGCATCAGCTCATTACGACTGGATTCAAACTGCAGTGTGTTGGCTGCTATTACGTAGTTGTGAGGATCGGAGCAGCTGCGGTATGCAAAGAGCAGGAACTCTGAACGGTTGCTGTCAAACTGGAATGTCCTGGCCATATCGGCAATCTGACGTGAGGAGAGCAGGCTGCCGCTTACGATCATCTTGGCAAGCTTTTCACGTGTAGAGTCAAATTCCTCATTCTTGAGGGTCTTGATGATGGCTGTCAGATCAGATGATGTAACCTTGTAAACGGGGGCTCCGTCCCTGACATCCTCAATCTGGTTCTCCATAACGTACTTGATTACCTTCTCACGGCTTGAGCTGAACTCAACGGTTGAGAGTACACGGTAGAAATTGTGACGGTCTACGCAGTTGTGATATGCCTGTTTAAGGAACTTTACGCGCTCGCTGTCAAAATCAAAGAATTCTGCCACCTGCTTGATTTGAGCCGTAGTCATGTAGCCGCCGGTGCTGAACACCATATCGGCCATCTTAAGGCGGTTGGAGTCAAAAGACTCGCGGTCAAATGCGCGGATAACCTCACTGTCAACTACTTTTATCTTGGCGGGGACAACCTCCTGGACAATTACTGTGCGCTCACCACGACGGAGCTGTGGCTCTGAGCGGCGGACTATGCGGTTATCACGGCGTTCTGTACGTGATCTGCGAACTACTCTGGACTGTGCCTGAACACTCTCGGTACCTATCAGAAGCGCTGCAACTGCTAGGGTAATCATCATCACTTTTGTTTTCATCGCTGTAGTATTTAGTGTTTCTACTATAATGACGCAAACGGTCGTTATTTGTTAACTACCTCACGCTCAAAAAAGTCAAGGAAGAAGGGCCAGTTGGGTCCTGCCTCATGGCCGCCATGGTGCTGACGGTAGGTCAGACGGCCATCCATCAGACCGTTATCCATGCCGGGGAACAGGTCTGTACCCAGTCCCTTGTAACCGAACAGCTCATATACAGGTGATGCCTTTGAGGCCGATATGAATGATCCAACCACATCCTGCCACTTGTCGCCGCTCCAGCTGCCGGTTGATATGAAGCAGGCACGCGGGGCGCACAGGGCTATGAGCTCATGCTGGTCTACAGGCAGGTCATTCTCAGTGAGGGGGTCAGTACCGTATTTGATAAGGTTACCGCATACCCAGTGGTACTCCTCATTTGATACTATGTTGCCGATGCTCTCACCGCAGTCACGGCGCCATCCTGCTGCACCGGCCTTACCGGATGAGGCAATGAATCCGGCAGCGATACGCTCCTCAAAAGCCATGGCTACGAGCGATGCCTTTCCGTAACGTGATACACCCTCGATAGCGCACTTGGTGGCATCGAAAGTATTATCGGTTTCAAAGTAGTCTATCAGACGTGACAGGCCCCAGCCCCATGCACGGAGTGAACCCCAGTCAGTAGGCTGGCGGAACTCACCCTTGTTGCAGAGTCCGATGATGCCGTTGGTAAGACCGGAACCGGCATCGGCCTGGATGGATGAGGGGTTGATTGTGGCTGCGGCCCAACCGCGCTCAATGACCATCTGCTGCCATGATGTGCTGCCGGCACGGGTGCGGGTGGGGTCACCGCCTCCGAATCCGAACTCTATGATTACCGGGAGCTTGGTGCTGCCGTTATCGGGATATACTACGTTGGCCTGGATCTCTACTGTGATGGAGGGATAGCTGGAGTTGTCAACCACACCCTTGAGATAGCGTACCACTACCGGGGTGCCTGCAAAATCCTTCTTCTCCTCACCAGTCACCTCCCATTTTACGCCGGGCACATTCTCAGGGATGCGGCCGTAGACATTATCCTCAAAGAGTTTTACTATCTCCGGACGGCGGGTTTTCTGCCACATCTTGGCGCTGGTTACCTTCTTGCCGCTCTCTGTTACCAGGACTTCGGGGTAGAAGGGGTAGGGGTTGGCTGTCAGCTCGTCATAGTTGGGGTGTTTGCTCTCATCCTGGCTGTTGGGCTGACGGCCCTCACGGGGCTGGTCTACACCAACTTTTGCCAGCATATCGGCATAATCGGCAGCCGCAATCTTGCGCAGGCTGTCCTGGCTGGCGCGGTTTCCGCCTCCAAACATCATAAACTGGGCATTTGCCGTAAAGGGAATAAAGGCCACTAAGGCCGCTGCAAGGATATTCTTCATTGCATTCATAAGCACTATTGTTTGTTTTTTCAAAGATACGGTATTTATCCGTTTGGTACCTCTTGCGGGACGGATAAAAAAAGAGGCCATCAGTGAATTGATGACCTCCTCTTTCTATATTTGTTGAGCGGATTACTTGCCGGGCTTGTTGTAAGCGGCGTTCAGACCGTTCAGAACCTCTGCAGTGATATCCATGGACTGATCTACGAACAGCAGGGCAGCCTTGTTGATGATAATGTTGTAACCGTGTGTCTTGTTGTACTCCTTGATGAAGTTGTCAACGGTCTCATTTATCTTGAGTGAGTTGGCGTCTCTCTCTGCCATGAGCTCCTGTGTGTATTTCTCGCTCTTCTCCTGGATAGCCTGCTGCTTCTTGGCAAGTCTGTTCTCCTCTGATTGAGCACGCTCGGCCGATGAATAAACACCGTTTCTTACCTTTTTCTGATAGTCTTCAACCTCTTTCTGCCACTTGTTGGCCTCCTCGGTCAGGGCCAGACGGTAATTCTCCTCCTTACGGGTAATCTCCTCGGCAAGATCCTGATAGTACTGGTAATTGGCCAAAAGAGAGTCTACGTTGATGTATGCAATCTTTAAGCCAACTATCTGCTCTGTACTCTGGGGCTGGGGAGCCTGTACGGTCTCAGTTGACTGCTGTTTGCACTGGCTGAAGCTGAGAACGGCTGCGGCCGAGAGAATGATTGATGAAACGGACTTGAAGTTCATATTCGTTTAGTTAATTATTTACTGTTTTCATTAACGGCCATCGGGTTTACCTTCTGTGCCTGTGCGTCTTGTGACTCTACGCATCCTATGCCGCGCTTTCTCATGGCTGGGTTCTTTCCAACATGGATATTGGGGAACCGGCCGTTCTTCTTAAGCAGTATGCTAACGGATAACAGGACTACCGCTGCCAGAAGGAAAAGTGTAACTGTCAGAAACGTTTTCCACATACGGACTGCGAAGTTAGATATTTAATTTGAACTATTTGCAAGAATAGTGTATTTTTGGAGTTGTTAAGAATTCAAGACATGGAAAAGACAGATTGGTCAAAAAAAGTGATGGACATATTCCTGGAGATATGCAGGATACCGCGTCCGTCAGGAAGAGAGGAGAAGATGGGTGAGTACCTGATGAACTTTGCCGCTGAGCGTGGGCTGACCGCACGCAAGGATGAGGTGGGCAACGTATTGATATCCAAGCCTGCAAGTCCCGGATATGAGGGCTGCCAGACAGTGATCCTGCAGGCGCATCAGGATATGGTATGTGAGAAAGACGCTACTCTGGACCATGATTTCATGACCCAGCCTATTGAGACCTACGTTGAGGACGGATGGCTCAAGGCACGCGGCACCACTCTGGGGGCCGATGACGGTATGGGTATAGCCATGGCGCTGGCTGTTCTGGACAGCAAGGAGATAGAGCACGGACCGGTGGAGTGCCTGTTCACCGTATCGGAAGAGACAGGACTTACGGGAGCTGAGAACCTGAAACCGGGTATGATGAACGGCAAGATGCTCATAAACCTGGACTCGGAGGATGAGGGTGAGATATTCATAGGCTGTGCCGGTGGAATCAATTCATCTGTTGAGTTTGACTATAAGAGTGAGGCTGTGCCTGCGGGATACATGTTCCTGCGTGTGGGCGTGGACAGGCTGCACGGCGGCCATTCCGGTGACGATATAGATAAGGGTTATGCCAATGCCAATAAGGTGCTGGCACGTTTCCTTAACAGCGTTCTTGAGAAATATGATTTAAGACTGATCTCTTTGAGCGGCGGTAATCTGCATAACGCCATACCGCGTGATGCCGAGGCTGTGATTGCAGTTCCGTTTGCAGACCGCGAGAAGATACGCGTTGACTTTAATGTGTTTGCATCGGAAGTACAGGATGAATATCACGTGACCGAGCGTGAGGCTAAGTTCTACATGGAGACCACTGATCCCGTGACTGAGTGCATTGAGCAGGCTGTGGCACGTAATATCATACGCTCTGTGTTTGCCGTATTCAACGGCGTGTATGCCATGAGCATGGATGTGCCCGGGCTGGTTGAGACAAGCTCCAACCTGGCCCGCATACGCACGGAGAAGGGTAAGGTTTCCATTATTGCAAGCCAGCGCAGCTCTGTTGAATCTGCTAAATATGCCGTACAGGAGACTCTGGCAGCATGTTTCCGCCTGGCCGGTGCCAAGGTGGAGCGTAATGACGGATATCCCGGATGGGCCCCCAATACCAAATCGGAGCTGCTGGATATCGCGGTACGTACCTATAAGGAGCTGTTTGGACGCGATCCCAAGGTGAGGGCTATCCATGCAGGACTGGAGTGCGGACTGTTCCTTACCTCTTATCCGGATCTGGATATGATTTCAATAGGACCGACACTCCGAGGCGTACACTCTCCGTCCGAGCGTCTGGAGCTGGCCACGGTCCCCATGGTGTTTGATCATTTGCTGGCCATCCTGCGACGCATCGGGGACGGTTCTGTTCGCGAACAGAACCGTCCCTAACGCGAACAGAACCGTCCCTAACGCGAACAGAACCGTCCCCTTTGCGAAAAACAGACTATGGAAAGGAGTTTAGAGTACCTGCAGCTGCTGGCCAAGAGTTTTCCCAGCATAGCGGCTGCATCGACCGAGATTATAAACCTTGAGGCAATCCTGAACCTGCCCAAGGGTACTGAGCACTTTGTGACCGATATCCACGGCGAGTACGATGCGTTTGACTACGTGCTGCGTTCTGCATCGGGCGTTATCCAGCAGAAAATTGACGCTGTGTTTGGCGATGAGCTGAGCGTGGAGGATAAACGCAGCCTGAGTGCCCTGATCAGCTATCCGGAGGCAAAACTGCGCGTGCTCAAGGCCGATAATGAGAATCTTGACGAGTGGTACAAGGTGACCCTGATGCAGCTGATTGCGGTGCTTACCCGTGTGTCATCACGTTACACCCGCTCCAAGGTGCGTAAGGCGCTGCCCAAGGATTACGCTTACATCATTGAAGAGCTGATGCATGAAACGCGTAACACGTTTCTGGCCAAGCATAATTATGTCAAGGCAATCGTGGATACGATAGTCTCTACCGGACGTGCCAGCCATTTCATCACTGCCATCGCCGATGTCACACGTGACCTGGTGATTGACCAGCTTCATATAATAGGTGATATCTATGACCGCGGTCCCGGTGCGCACCGCATAATGGATATGCTCTGCAACTACCGCGATTTTGATATCCAGTGGGGTAACCACGATGTTGTGTGGATGGGTGCTGCCTCAGGTAGTGCCGCCTGCGTGGCAAACGTGATACGTAACAGCATCAAGTATGCCGATATGAGCACGCTTGAGGATGGTTACGGCATCAACCTGCTGCCGCTGGCAACATTCGCCATGGAGACCTACGCCAATGATGACTGTGAGCTGTTCCGTCCGGTCAAATCAGACCAGACACCTGCCGATGATGTGCCGCAGATACGCCTTCTGTCACAGATGCACAAGGCTATTGCCATCATACAGTTCAAGATTGAGGCTGCTGTCATCGGCCGCCATCCGGAGTTCAAAATGGATCACCGCAACCTGCTGGACAAGATTGATTTCAAGAAAGGCACTGTTATCTGCAACGGTAAGGAGTATGCGTTGCGTGATACCAACCTGCCTACGGTTGATCCCTCCGATCCGTTCAGACTTACGCCGGCCGAGCAGAACGTGATTGACCGTCTGGTGCACAGCTTTACCAACAGCAAGGCCCTGGCTCGTCATATGGAGTGCCTCTTTGCTCACGGATCACTCTATCTGGTGCATAACAACAACCTGCTTTATCACGGCAGCGTGCCCCTGAATGAGGACGGCACGTTTGCGTCGATGCAGATTCAGGGCGTTGAATATAAGGGTCGTGAGCTCTTTGACGTGCTTGAGAAAATGGTTCGCACGGCATATTTCTCCACATCGGATGATGAACTTAAGGAATACGGCAAGGACCTGTTCTGGTATCTCTGGTGCGGTCCGGTGTCACCACCTTTTGACAAGAAGAGTATGGCCACGTTTGAGCGTTATTTTATTGCCGATGCCAGCACGCACGTTGAGGAGAAGGGTAACTATTACCGCCTCAAGAACCGCCGTGACATCTGTGAGATGATTCTGCGCGAGTTTGGCATAACGGAGATGGAGCATGCCCATATCATAAACGGCCACATTCCCGTCAAGGCTGCCAGCGGTGAGAGTCCCATCAAGGCCGATGGACGCTTGCTGGTGATTGACGGCGGATTCTCCAAGGTCTACCATCAGACCACCGGAATTGCAGGCTACACCCTGATATACAACTCTCACGGAATGCGTCTGGTTCGCCACCATCCGTTTGAGTCAATCCAAAAGTCCGTAGCTGAGGGTATGGATGTGATCGCCTCCACCCAGGTGGTTGAGTACACTGACCAGCAGATCCTGGTGCGCGACACCGACAAGGGCAAGCGCATCATGTCCCGCGTAGAGGATCTCAAAGCCCTCCTGCAGGCCTACCGCACCGGCCTTATCCGCAATTAAAAATGTGGAATTGGGGACTGTCCCCAATTCCACATTTTGCTAAGTTTCCAGCTAGGAGTCCGAAGGACGCGACCGGAGGGAGCTAAGCGAAGCGCTTTTGCGTAGCAAAATAAAAAAAGAAATGGGACTATAGTACCCCCTTCGAAGAAGGGAGACTATAGTTCCAGATGTCGCGGCGGACGGCCTGTTTGAGGGCGCGGGCAAATGCCTTGAAAATGGCCTCAATCTTGTGGTGCTCGTTGTCACCCTGGGCCTGGATGTTCAGGTTCATTGCGGCGGCGTCGCTCAGGGACTTGAAGAAGTGCAGGAACATCTCGGTGGGCATCTCGCCAATCTTCTCACGCTTGAACTGGGCGTCCCAGACAAGCCAACTGCGGCCTCCAAAGTCCAGCACCACCTGAGCCATGCAGTCATCCATGGGTAGGGCGTATCCGTAGCGCTCTATGCCTCGCTTATCACCCAGGGCCTTGCGGATGCACTCGCCCAGCACGATTCCGGTATCCTCGATGGTGTGATGCTCGTCTACATAGAGGTCACCCTTAACCTTGATTGTCAGGTCCATACCTCCGTGACGGCCAATCTGCTCCAGCATGTGGTCAAAGAATCCAAGGCCGGTGCTGATATCGCACTTGCCTGTGCCGTCAACGTTCAGCTCAACCAGGATGTCGGTCTCCTTGGTTGCACGGTGGGCCGATGCACGGCGCTCGCCTGCAAAGATGAACTCTGCCACCTTCCACCAGTCACGGGTGGCAAGGGCGCAAACGGATTTTACATCGTCCGATAAGCCATCGGCACTGTCCTGAAGCAGGATGGCGCGGCAGCCCAGGTTGCGGGCCAGCTCCACGTCTGTGGCACGGTCACCAATCACGTAGCTGGCACTGAGGTCATACTCATCGGTCATATATTTGCCGAACATGCCGGTGCCTGGCTTACGGGTGGGGGCGTTGTCCTCAGGGAAGTGAGGATCAATCAGAATATCATCAAACTCCACACCCTCACCTTTAAGGGTGTTCAGTATGAAGTTGTGAGTGGGCCAGAAATCAGCCTCCGGGTATGATGAGGTGCCCAGGCCGTCCTGATTGCTGGCCATTACGAACTCAAAGTCGGTGTGGTCGCTCAGGAATGAGAGGGCGCGGAATACTCCCGGTACAAACTCCAGCTTGTCAAAGCTGTCAAGCTGCTCGTCGGACGGCTCTACTATTATGGTTCCGTCTCGGTCGATGAATAGGACTCTCTTTTTCATATATGTTTTTTTACCATTCGGCGGGTTGCTCGCTGCTTCGCAGCTCGGTTGTTTTTGGCTTTCTTGGCCTTTGGCCTTGAAAGCCGCTAGCTGGAAACGTATTATTGTATTAGAAGCATTTTACCTTTTTTTAGTTTGGGGCGGCGACGAAACCAAGCCATTTACGCTTCGCTTTAATGGTTTGGTTTTACTGGGTGCAGCTGGAATCCTTGTGCGGATTTGGGTCACGCTTGTGGATACGCAGGTGCGATTGTGTTGGTTTTTGGGTGCAACTGGAAGCCTTAGTTGTTGTAGGCTCTCAGGGCATCCATTAGTGCATTATTCTCTACCACTGTTCCTATGGTAACTCTAAGGCTGTTGCCGCAGAGGGCGATTTTGCTGCGGTTGCGGACTATGATGCCTTGGTCTACCAGGTAGTTGTAGGTGGCGGCGGCGTCTTTTACGCGGGCCAGGAAGAAGTTGGCATCAGAGGGATAGACCTTGATGCAGCAACTGAGCTTGGCGAAATCGGCCATGAGGCGGGTGCGCTCCTTGAGGATGGACTGTACCCATCCCTGGACGCGGTCATGCTGCATCACCTCCTCCATGGCACGCTGCTGAGTGAGCAGGTTGATGTTGTAGGGATACTTGACCTTGTTCATTATGCCTATGATATCGGGCTGCGCGAAGGCCATTCCCAGACGGATTCCCGCCATTCCCCATGCCTTGGAGAATGTCTGGAGCACAATCAGGTTGGGACGGCTCTCAAGCTGCTTGAGATATGAAGGCACGCCTGCAAAATCTATGTAAGCCTCATCTACAATCACGATTCCGTCAAAACTGTCCAGCACACGGTCAATCACCTCACGGTCAATGTTGTTGGCCGATGGGTTATTGGGCGAGCAGAAGAATACCAGTTTTGTGTTGGCGTCAATGGCAGAGAGAATCTTGTCGGCGCTGGGCTGGAAGTTCTCATCCATGAGCACGCGACGGTACTCTACGTCATTGATATCGGCACAAACCCCGTACATGCCGTAGGTGGGCTCGATGGCCACGGCGTTATCCACGCACGGACGGCAGAATATGCGATACATCAGGTCTATGGCCTCATCGCTTCCGTTGCCCAGGAAAATGGACTGTTCCTGTACTCCCTTTATCTCGGCAATACGTTTCTTGAGATCACGCTGCAGGGGGTCCGGATAACGGTTTACCGGATTGTTGTAAGGGTTCTCATTGGCGTCCAGGAACACCTTGGCGTCCTTGCCCTGGTACTCATCGCGGGCGGATGTGTAGGGGCTTAGGCTCCAGATGTTGGGTCTTACCAAATCTTTTAGTTGTTTCATTTTCTTTATTTCTTTCGGTTTCCATCCGGCGGGCTCTCGCTGCTTCGCAGCTCGGGAGTTTTTGGCTTTCTTGGCCTTTGGCCTTGAAAGCCGCTAGCTGGAAACGTATTATTGTATTAGAAGCATTTTACCTTTTTTTAGTTTGGGGCGGCGACGTTAGTTTGGGGCGGCGACGCCCCAAACCCGCTTCATTTCATTCCGCTCTGCCGGCCTTCCAGGCCGGGTAAAACCAATCCATTTACGCTTCACTTTAATGGTTTGGTTTTACTTGGTGCAACTGGAAACAGTAGCTAAACGTATAGATACTGCGTTCTTATGGGCGTCAAGGTACTCGCCGGCGGCCATGGTCTCGATTACGGGACCTAGGGTCTGGAGACCCTGCCGGGTGAGCTGCTGGAATGTTATCTTACGCATAAAACTGTCTATGTTCACACCTGAGTAGGCCTTGGCGTAGCCGCTTGTGGGCAGTGTGTGGTTGGTGCCCGATGCATAATCGCCGGCGCTCTCCGGTGACCAGGGGCCGATGAACACGGAGCCTGCGTTCACAACGCGCTCGGCCAGTTCATTGGCGTTGGCGGTCTGGATGATCAGGTGCTCGGGGGCATACTCATTGGTCATCTCAATGATCTCATCGTCATTGCTGAGCAGGATCATACGGCTGTTGCCAAGTGAAGCCTGTGCAATCTCGTTACGTGGCAGCAGAGCAACCTGACGGTCAACCTCGGCCTGCACCTTATCTATAAGTTCAGCTGATGTGGTGAGCAGGATTACCTGACTGTCACGTCCGTGCTCGGCCTGTGACAGGAGGTCGGCAGCTACGAATGCGGGGTTGGCCTGGGCATCGGCAATGACCTCAACCTCAGACGGGCCGGCGGGCATATCAATAGCTACATCCTTGAGTGACACAATCTGCTTGGCAGCGGTAACGTAGGGGTTACCGGGGCCGAATATCTTGGATACCTTGGGTACGCTCTCCGTTCCGTATGCCATGGCGGCAATGGCCTGTGATCCGCCCAACTTGAAGAAGCGGTTCACGCCTGCTACCTGTGCGGCGTAGAGAATGGCGGGGTTGACCTTACCGTTCTGTCCGGGAGGAGTGCAAAGCACAATCTCCTGACAGCCGGCTGTGCGGGCGGGAATGGCCAGCATCAGCACTGTTGAGAACAGGGGTGCTGTGCCGCCGGGGATATAGAGTCCTACCTTTGTGATAGGTACCGCTTTCTGCCAGCAGGTCACGCCCGGGGTGGTCTCTACCTTACCAAGTGAGGGCAGCTGTGACTCGTGGAACTTGCGTATGTTCTGGGCGGCGCGGTCTATGGCATCGCGCAGAGCGGCGGGTACAAGTGCTGCAGCCTCATCAAGCTCGGCCTGGCTTACGGCAAGTGAGTCAAGCTGAACCTTGTCAAACTGGAGCTCGTAATCCTTAAGGGCCTGGTCTCCGCCTTGGCGTACGGTGTCAAGGACGGCCTGGACGCGGTCGTAGAGGCCGGCTACGCTTAGGGCGGGGCGGCTCAGGAGGTCGGGCCACTGGGGCTTTTGGGGGTTCTTTACTATTTTCATATTCTTTTCATTCTTTCCATTTTATCTATTTACATCCGGCGGGCTCTCACCGCTTTGCGGCTCGGCTGTTTTTGGCTTTCTTGGCCTTTGGCCATGAAAGCCGCTAGCTGGAAACGTATTATTGTATTAGAAGCATTTTACCTTTTTTTAGTTTGGGGCGGCGACGCCCCAAATCCGCTTCATTACATTTCATTCCGCTCTGCCGGCCTTCCAGGCCGGGTAAAACCAAGAGGTTTTACGCTTTGCTTAAACCTTTTGGTTTTACTGGGTGCAACTGGGATCCTTGTGCGGAATGTGGAATTGGGGACAGTCCCCTTTTCCACGTGTTGATGTTTCCTATAATCGCTTGCTTTAATATGTGGAAAAGGGGACTGTCCCCAATTCCACATTTTTCAGAGGATCATCTTCTCGATGGGGAGAACAAGGATACCCTCAGCACCGGCGGCTTTGAGCTTGCCGATGATTTCCCAGAAACGTTTTTCGTCGAGAACGGCGTGAACTGAGCTCCAGCCTTTCTGTGCCAAAGGCATTACGGTGGGGCTCTTTATGCCGGGAAGCTGGGCGATTACCTCTTCCATGCTGTCATCGGGCACGTTCATCATTATGTATTTCTTGCCCTGGGCAGCCTTTACAGCATCAAAGCGGAACAGCAGCTCCTCAAGGATGGCCTTCTTATCGGCATCCATACTCGGGTTACCGATGAGCAGAGCCTCGGACTGCATTACAACCTCAACCTCACGCAGGTTGTTGCTTACCAGGGTTGAGCCTGAACTTACAATGTCAAAGATGGCGTCGGCCAGACCTATGCCGGGGGCAATCTCAACGGATCCGGTGATGACGTGAGTCTCGGCCTTGATACCCTTCTCATCAAAGAATGTCTTAAGGATTCCGGGGTAGGAGGTGGCAACCTTCTTGCCGTTGAACCAGTCAAGACCCGGATAGTCAATGGCCTTGGGGATGGCCAGAGAGAGGCGGCAGCGGCTGAATCCCAGACGCTTGATTACATCGGCCTTCTCATTGCGCTCCACAAACTCATTCTCACCCACGATACCTACATCGGCAACGCCGCCGGCAACTGACTGGGGTATGTCATCATCACGCAGGAACAGTACCTCGACCGGGAAGTTTCCGGCCTGAACCAGAAGTGTTCTCTTGGATACTCCCAGGCTGATGCCTGATTCCTGAAGCAGTTCCATCGTCTCGTCATACAGACGACCTTTTGATTGTACAGCTATTCTCAACATATCTATTTGGTTTTAATTATTTCAACAAAAAAAGGCTCACCGTTTATCGGCAAGCCTTAAGTATGATGTTATACGCCATTATCAGCCTACCGATCAGGATCTGCAGGTATGATGGTGGTGATATACGCTTATCTGTTTCATTCTGACCGCAAAATTACTTGCAATAATCGGTATATCCAAATTTCTGCTCTGTTTTATGCATTATGTAATGTCATTAATAGGGTATTGGGGATAAGTAAAATTTTTGTATTATCTTTGCAGCAGAAATCAGATTTCCGGTATTTGATGGAAGAAACCAAATACAACGGGCCGGAGATGAATTCCAGGAAATTGTTTGTCCTGATCCTGACTGCGGCCCTGATACTGATGCTGTTCCTGACACGTCCTGGGAATACGGACAGCCTCAGTGATTCTGACAAAGGGACTACTCAACAGCTCACGGAGCAGTACCTTTATATCTCCCCATTTGACTCTCTGTTCCGTCTGTACGCTGACAGCGTATGTGACTGGAAAATGCTTGCAGCCATTGCTTACGTGGAGTCCAAGTTTGATACTACAGCCAAATCACACGTGGGAGCTATGGGCCTGATGCAGATTATGCCGGCCACCTATCACCATATGCTGGCCAAGATGGATGTGCCCGATACATTGGCGCAGAACGTGGAGCTTGACGTAAGGGTAGCGGTACGTTATCTGGATGAACTGAGCGGGCTGTTCAGTTTTATCAATGAGAACGAGCGTATCAACTACATGCTGGCAAGTTATAACGGAGGCTCCAACCATATCTTTGATGCCATGCGTCTGGCTCGTAAATATGGTGTGAACCGTTATAGCTGGAGCAGTCTTAGACCGATACTCGAGTCGCTGTCGGATTCGGCCGTATACAATGACAGTGTGTGCCTGTTCGGCAAATTTGACGCAACAGAGACAGTGAACTATGTAAACCGTGTAAACCGCAAATATAAAGAGTACAGGAGCCAGGAACTGATGTTCCTAGCACTTGAAAAATATGCAGAAAACAACAAGTAATGAGATACATTATTACAATTGATCAGCGCACATCATCGTCCAAGGCGCTGCTTTTTGATGACAAACTGAATCTGATAGACTGTAAGATGATTCCTCACAAGGTGAACCACCCCAGAGAGGATTGGGTGGAGGCCGATGCCGAGGAGATTTACAACAATACCGTAGCTGCCGTTAAGCAGCTCAACCTGCCCCAGGATCCCGATACAACATTCTCAATATCAATGGTTAACCAGCGTGAGACTGTGGTCGTATGGGACAAGAAGACCGGCAGACCCGTCTATCCGGCCGTGATGTGGCAGTGCCGCCGCGGATCGTCTTTCTGTCAGGAACTCATAGACAAAGGTTACGAGACAACCATAAAGGAACGTACAGGCCTTATCCCCGATACATACTTTTCAGGTAGTGGCGTGAAATGGATTCTGGACAACGTACCAAGCGTAAGGGAACGGGCCGACAGGGGTGATATCCTTATGGGAACCATAGATACATGGCTCATCTGGAAACTCACCGGCGGCAAAAATCATGTGACTGATTACTCAAATGCATCACGTACCCTGCTGTTCAATATCAACACCCTTGAATGGGATCCCGATATACTGCGTGTGTTCACCATTCCCGCACAGATGCTGCCCGAGACCAAACCGTCGGACAGTGTGTTCGGTGAGACCGATATAGAGGGCCTGCTGCCCAAACCCGTGCAGATTGCAGGTGTGCTTGGAAACTCACACGGTGCCCTGGTGGGCCAGCTCTGTTTTGAGCCGGGCGAGGGTAAGACCACATACGGAACCGGATCATCAGTGATGTTCAACGTGGGTGAAAGCCCGGTTGCTGCACCCAACGGTATGGTATGCTCAGTGGGCTACTCCATGTTTGACCGAAACTATTACGTGGTTGAGGGCCATGTGCACTCATCGGGCGCAGTCCTGGATTGGATTATAGACAATATGGGTCTGGTAGAGTCTATGGATGGTACACAGACTCTGGCACAGAGCGTGCCCAATAACGCCGGCGTCTATTTTGTTCCGGCATTCTCAGGTCTTGGTTCACCCTGGTGGGTTCCTGATGCCAAGGCCATGATAACAGGTCTTACCATGCAGGCTACACGCGCCCATGTGGTTCGTGCCGCCCTTGAATCAATAGCATATCAGGTGGCCGATGTTGTGGAACTGGCCATGCGTGACCTCAAGACTCCGCTGCGTGAGCTCTCCATAGACGGCGAGTCTGCCAAGAATGATTTCCTGATGCAGTTCCAGGCCGATATCCTGGGATTCCCCGTAAAGCGTATGGGACTGGAGGAGGCCTCCGGTCTGGGATCAGCCATTCTGAACTGCTGCGCCTGCGGCATATTCACATCCGTCCAGCAGATCAAGGAACTCCGAAAGATCAGCGAGATCTGCCTTCCCGACATGAAACCGGACGAGCGCATCAAGAACCGCCAGGGCTGGCTCCAAGCCGTCCATGCGGTAATGCTCTCCGCTAAGCATAACTGATTAATTACCATGCGGCGGGTTTGCTCGCGCCTTTGGCGCTCGGGCGTTTTTGTTTACGTGTCCGTAAACAATCCAGCCAATGAATTGGCTGGCTACCATTATCCAATGCCTACGGCATTAACCTGTGCCGTTAGGCACATTATAGGGGTAGCCAGCAGTTTCAACTGCTGGTTCTTTCCAAACATAAATACGTTTCCCTGTGCGTATACCTAATTCGCACAAGTTTTCCATCTGCACACACCAACACGGTCCCCAGCTGCAGTTAAGTAAAACGGAATCCCGACAGCGAAGCGTTGTCGGGATTCCGTTTTACCCGGCCTGGAAGGCCGGCAGAGTGGAGCGGGATTATATCCCGCGGAACGGGTTTGGGGCGTCGCCGCCCCAAACTAAAAAAGGTAAAATGCTTCTAATACAATAATACTTTTCCAGCTAGCGACTTTTTAGGCCCAAAGGGCCATAAAAGTCAAAAAAGACCGAGCTGCGAAGCAGCGAGAGCCCGTTGTAAAACTTCAGCCGGCAAAATTTTTATACCCTGAAAGCCCGAGCCATCTCCCGCTTATCCTCATTCTCTTTGATTGACTGCCGCTTATCATACTCATGCTTACCCTTAGCCAAAGCAATAACCAGCTTGGCCAGCCCGGTATCGTTGATGAAGAGCCGGGTGGGGACGATGGTGAATCCGGGATTCTTGCTCTCGGCGGCAAGTTTGCGGAGCTCCTTCTTGGTGAGCAGCAGCTTGCGGTCACGACGGGCGTCGTGGTTGTTGTAGGATCCGTAGAAATACTGGGCTATGTGCATGCCTTTTACCCAGAGCTCACCGTTTATGAATGTGCAGTAGGTATCGGCCAGGCTGGCTTTGCTTTCACGGATGGATTTTATCTCCGTTCCGGTGAGCACAATGCCGGCTGTCCAGGTATCAAGCAGCTCGTAGTCAAACGTGGCGCGCTTGTTCTTTATGTTTACGTTCTTGGACGCAGTGCGCTTGGCCATGAGTTATCAGAAATCAAGCGGTATAGCAATCTTGGCAGATACCTTGGGTGAATAGAAGATATCGATTATGGTGTCCTTACCGGTCTCGTCATTCTGGAAAGGTGTGGGTACGCGTACTGAGTCAGGCATGAATACATGCACGTACATTGAGTCCTTTCCGTTGAACTTGCTGAGCAGGCTGTCACGACGGTGGTTCTCGGCTGCATCGGCCACGGGATCCCTCAACGATGACATGTCAAAGCAGAACATGGTCTGGTAGGGGGTTGAATAGGCTGTGGGGTTATAGCAGTCTGTTATATCCGAGTACATGATGAACTCAAGTGTATCCTGTACAACGCCTGTGGGGTAGAGCATGAATTCAACCTTAGCCTGATCAGTCTTTATGTATACGAACGGGGTCAGGTTGACAAAGTGTCCCTGTGACCATATGGTGGGATACTGCTTGGTTCCCAGAGTGTATTTCCAGACGGGGTTGAACAGATAGTAGAAATTCATGGTGTCTGCAGGCTGTGACTCTGCTACCTTGCCAACCGGAATCTTATACAGGCTGTCAACTGTTATCTTCTGGTTGTCTATTGTTCCTGTAGCGAACAGTCTCATAATGGCCAATACGCGGTCTCCGTTCTGGACTTTGAAGCGTTGCATATCGGATGCCGTGCGGAAATTGCGCAGATTGAACTTCTCACCGGTATAGTCTATTTTGAGCGATGCGGCATCATCCTTGTACTGGACTGATGCAAAACGGGCAAACACCTCCTCATATGTGGATGGTTCCATGGGACTGCACGCCTGGAAAAGGGCCGATGCCATAAATGAGGCAAATAATGTGCATATTATGTTTCTTTTCATGACTGTCTATGCTTTGTGAATAAATCAACCGCAAATTTATTAAAGATAACACAAGTTCTATCCAATAGAAACGAAAAAAGAGTAATTTTGCATCCTGTTAAGAAATCAACATAAATAACCATATTCCATTTATGATTTACTCAAAAGAAGTTGAAAACATGTGCGTAGTCCAGAAAGGACCCAAGCACGGTCCCGCTCCCATTCCGGAAGAGGGTAAGTGGATCAAGGCCAAGGAGATTAAGGATATCTCCGGCTATACCCACGGTATTGGTTGGTGCGCTCCTCAGCAGGGTGCATGCAAACTGTCTCTGAACATCAAGAACGGTATCATTGAGGAGGCTCTCGTTGAGACTATCGGTTGCTCAGGTATGACTCACTCAGCTGCTATGGCTGCTGAGATCCTGCAGGGCAAGACTCTGCTCGAGGCTCTGAACACTGACCTGGTTTGCGATGCTATCAACACAGCTATGCGTGAGCTGTTCCTGCAGATCGTTTACGGTCGTTCACAGAGTGCTTTCTCAGAGGGTGGCCTGATTGTAGGCGCCGGTCTGGAGGATCTTGGTAAGGGCCTGCGCAGCCAGGTTGGTACCATGTACGGCACCAAGGCCAAGGGCGTTCGCTACCTTGAGATGGCCGAGGGTTATGTAAACCGTATCGCTCTGGATAAGGACGATCAGGTTTGCGGTTATGAGTTCATCAACTTTGGTAAGCTCATGGATGAGATCAAGAAGGGTACCGATGCCAACGAGGCACTGAAGAAGGTTACTTCAACCTACGGACGTTTCAGCAAGGAGGCCGGTGCAGTTAAGTTTATTGACCCCCGTAAAGAATAAGGAGATACTACTATGATTAGAGAAGTTAAGTTCGAATCACAGGATCGTCGCATCAAGCAGATCCTCGCTGCTCTTAAGGAGCATGGAATCTCCTCAATTGAAGAGGCAAACCAGATTTGTGACAGCTACGGCATCGATCCTTACAAGGCTTGTGAGGAGACTCAGCCTATCTGCTTTGAGAACGCCAAGTGGGCTTACGTTGTAGGTTGCGCCATCGCTCTCAAGGAGGGTGAGAAGACCGGTGACAAGAGCGCTGTTAAGGCTGCCGAGAACATCGGTATCGGTCTGCAGAGCTTCTGCATCCCCGGTTCAGTTGCCGATGACCGTAAGGTAGGTCTTGGCCACGGTAACCTGGCTGCCCGTCTGCTCTCTGAGAAGACACAGTGCTTTGCATTCCTGGCCGGTCACGAGTCATTCGCTGCTGCCGAGGGTGCCATCAAGATTGCCGCTAAGGCCGATAAGGTACGTAAGCAGCCCCTGCGCGTAATCCTGAACGGTCTGGGTAAGGATGCAGCACAGATCATCAGCCGTATCAACGGTTTCACATATGTTCAGACCAAGTTTGATTACTACACCGGTAAGCTCAAGGTCGTTAAGACCATTCCTTACAGCGACGGTCCCCGTGCCAAGGTTAAGTGCTATGGCGCTGATGACGTTCGTGAGGGCGTAGCTATCATGTGGAAGGAGGGTGTTGACGTATCTATCACAGGTAACTCAACCAACCCCACACGTTTCCAGCACCCCGTTGCAGGTACTTACAAGAAGGAGCGTGTACTGGCCGGTAAGCCTTACTTCTCAGTAGCTTCAGGTGGTGGTACAGGCCGTACCCTGCATCCCGATAACATGGCCGCAGGTCCCGCTTCATACGGTATGACTGACACCATGGGTCGTATGCACTCTGACGCTCAGTTTGCAGGTTCTTCTTCAGTTCCCGCACACGTTGAGATGATGGGTTTCCTGGGTATCGGTAACAACCCGATGGTAGGTTGCTCTGTAGCTTGCGCCGTTGACGTAGCTCAGGCTCTTGCTGCCAAGAAGTAATCAGGATACTTCAATATAAAGAATCGGGCCGGCTTCATGAAGTCGGCCCGATCTGTTTTACAGTACCTGTATCCGGTAGGTGAATGCTGTGCTCTTGCCGGGTTCAAGGCGGTTGATGTAGTCGCGTCCTGTTATATCACCGTCATAGCCCTGATAGTCACAACGACCCATCCAGGGTTCTATGCATACGAACGGGGCGTTCTTGAAGGGAGGTGACCAGAGTCCCCATACCGGTGCATCCTGTGTCTCTACCGCTATATATGGTCTGCAATCCTTGTCATAGAGGATTACCTGGTCTATCTGATGCTCCTCAAGCACAATGGCGTCATTGTTGAACAGCCCGGGGGTGAGGGGCAGCATGGCATCGGAGTCTAAAGCCATCATTGATGCGTTGTCGCTGCGGTATCCGTCGGGGGTGAGCAGACCAATGATAAGCTGGCTTACGGGCTCATCGGCCTGGGTGAGACGGAAATATCCGTGTATGGGATCATCCTTGCTGAAATCGCGGTAGTTGAATCCGGGGTGGGCGCCTATCTGGAAATAGATGGGGTCGGGGCCGGGGTTCTTGATACGCCACTCTACACTGAGAATGTTGTCCGTAAGACGGTATGTGGCCTCTATGCGGAAGGGATAGGGGTAGACCTTGAGTAACTGCGGATTTGACTCAAGGCAGAGTACTATGCTGTCTGTATCATTGCAGAGCACCTTGAAATCATTGTCGCGGGCAAATCCGTGCTGCGGCAGGTTGTATTTGATTCCGTTTACGCTGTACCGGCCGTTCCATACCTTGCCTACAATGGGGAACAGCATGGGTGCGTGACGGCCCCAGTATTTATTATCAGCGTTCCATATCAGCTGCTCGTCACTGCCATGTTTTTTCAGACTTGTCAACTCTGCTCCGTGAATGTCAATGACGGCACTCAGAATATCATTCTCTATAATCATAGGCGTGTTTAAATTGAACCGTAAAACAATGACAAAAAGAAGATCAAACCTTCCGTAACGTGATCACCGTTCTTTAACAGATATGTTATATTGGGGTTGTCGGGCATGTTATTCTTTATTTGGTCAACACATTCTATAGGGACTACTTTGTCTGCTTTGGAGTGGTAGAACAGTATTGGTGTTGTAGGAGTCCAGCCCTGAGTCAGGTCCAGTTTACTCAACTCATTATACAAATCTGTTGCTGCGGGGCAGTCACCCTGGATTATTTCTTCACGTAACAGGATGCGGACAGTATTGAAACCTTCTTCCAGAAATATGTCATTTAGTACGTGCGATGGTATCTGCTTATCTTCTATCTTCTTGAGCAGACCGCTCTCCAATAGTTCAGTAGTGAAAAAGTCCTGCTCGCTGTATCTGGCTCTGAATGTGGGACTTGAAATGAAAATGCTTTTTATGGCGAGCGGGATTGCTACGGGATAACTCAGCTTATCATCGGGCTGGGACAAAAAGTTTCTCATCATGATAGTCTGGTCATACGGGCCACCGCCGCAGTAGCTTTTCTTGAGATGTATGATGCGTTTAAGCTCCGGGTCAGATTCCGTGATGCGGACCAGTGCAAGTGCTATGGAACCTCCCAGAGAATAGCCGTAATTATATGTATGGTACGTGTCTTCAAGATCCGGTCCAAAATCTTTGATGACCTGGATGGCGGCCTTGAAACAATCCGCGTTCTGCCTTGCCAGTACTATAGAGTTGAAATAGGGATGTGGCAGATCAGAAGTATATCCCAGCCCCTGATAATCGGCACCTATGAATATGGCATTATTTGATGATGCTATTATCATTCCCGGTTGTGAGGTCTGTGACGGGCATTGAGCCCAATCGGTGGATGTGTAGTGGTCCTCCAGCCAGATTTCAGAGCATGACTCTGCATTTACGGGCCAGCAGGTGCAACCGGACAGTGTAAGCATGGTGGTATCAGACATGGAATGATAGTAGAATGAGACTCTTACCATGTCCGGACCGTCAGTTATCATCTTTATGATATCTGAGAATTCAGTTATCATGTCATCACCTGTCAGGGTATCGGTTTTTATGATCTCATACCATTCGCGTGGCTGAGTGATGCCGTTTGGGGCATCATCATCAGATTCATTTTGACAACCTGACAATATCAGTACGGCTATGACCAATGCGGTTATTCTAAACAAATATCTCATGACAATGTTAGTATCAGTTGCGTTACAGTTGTATCTGTTACGCGGTAGCGGTTATCGCTACGTTGTCCCAGAATCCATATTATGTCAGATTTGCAGGTGACAACCATCTGCTTCTGTCTTTCAAGAGCGCTGACCTTGCGGTCAGTGAGATAGTCACTTACCAGCTTGCGTCCTTTCATGCCGAACGGTATGAACCAGTCGCCCTCCTGCCATCTCCTGATGGTGACGGGTCCTTTTATGAGAGCGGCGTCAAATGTGGCTATGTCGGGGTTTGCTGATATCGGGGTCCCGGCGGGGGCGGTGCTGACCGTTATCCTGCCGACGGATGGTAGAACCGCTGTGGCTCCATCATCTGTATCCAATGTTATACAGTCCTCTGTCTGTGTCTCTAAGGCCGATACTGTGAACCGGTCACGGTCCTTGATAACCTGATGCGTGGCCGACAGGAACCGCGTTCCGGACTGTGAGTCAAGTGAATGTGCAATGCTGCATATCTGCGCGTCATTGAATCCCAGCGGCGACAGAATCTCAAACAGGAATCCCTGCACGGAGGGTACGGAACGCAGTTTTTCTATGCCGATGCTCAATACCCCGTCTTGTTGTGTGATTACGCGGCTGCGGATATCATCGATGGCCGGGGCGTAGAGGTCATATGCCTGCTGCAGATGACAGGCTGTTGCCATTATGGATTCATCCACTGATGGGTTGATGTCACGCATCAGCGGTAACAGGCCCAGTCGTATCTTGTTGCGTGTATAGTCTGTTTCCAGATTGGTGCTGTCTGTCACGTATGGCTGTCTGCACTCCTTGAGCCAGTTCTCAATATCCCGTCTGGATACGCACAGCAGCGGACGTATGATATGGCCGTTACGGGGTTTGATTCCGGTGAGTCCCTTGATGCCGGTGCCGCGGATAAGGTTCAGGAGTACGGTCTCAACGGAGTCATCACGATGGTGGGCTATGCAGACGGCACTTGCTCCGCACTTCTTCATGATGCGGTCAAAATCTGCGTAACGCAGCTCACGGGCGGCCATCTCGATGGATACTGCATGCTCTGATGCATAAGCCTTGGTATCATATTGGCAGATCTCAAGACTCACTCCCAGGCGGGCGCACAGGTCTGTGACGAACTGCTGGTCGCGGTCACTTTCTGTGCCGCGCAGATGGAAATTGCAGTGGACGGCCTGCACCTTGTAGCCCAGATGCAGCAGGACCAGAAGCAGAGCCGTGCTGTCCGCACCTCCGCTCAGGCCTACAACAACCTTGGCACCATCGTCCAGGAGTTGGTTGCTGCAGATATACTCTTTGATCCTGTCAATGAATGACCCTTGCATCTGAATGCAAATTTAAAAATAATTGTCAATTGTTAATTGCCAATTATCAATTGTTTTTGGCTTTGTAAAGCTGACGGGTGTTGTGGACGTTATGCCAGATGGTGTAGAATCCGCCGGCAACTGATGCCAGGGGGTTCCAGAACGTATATCCCATCCAGATTCCGAATACGGTATTTTTCTGCCCGCAGGCCTGGCTTGCCTCAATGCGGTTGCCGGACCGTGCACCAATCCTGCGTCCTACCCAGAACTGGAATATGCAGCAGGTCATGGATGTGAGCGCTATGCCTATAAGAGTCCAGATGCTGCAGTTGCTGTGTATTATGGCGCGGGTGCTCATAAGTATTGCAAGGGTGAGTGATACGCTCCACAGGTAGAAACTCAGGTTCATCTTTGAGGCTACCCAGTTGTGGAACCGCGGCATCAGGTATCGGACTGCCCATGCGCTCAGGCAGGGTAGTATAAGCAGAGGGAATACCTTGGCCAGGATGCGGCTGAATGCAGCTACGAATGTGATATCGGCCTGGGGATAGAACAGCGGGACGGTTAGTGGAACCACCACCGATACTGCCAGATTTATGAGTATGGTGTACATGACAACCTGTGCCATGTCGCCGCCCAGCTTGCCGGTAACTACGGCGCAGGCGGTTGCGGTGGGGCATATCATGCAGAGCATGGCCGATTCAAAGAGAATCCTGTGCTTTAGGATCCATGATGCGGCGGGGCCGGTGGAGTGGATGGCCCAGATTACCATGCCTGAGAGTATCAGGAATGAGAGTATCTGTACCAGCAGGTCCCACGGGTGCCAGCGTTGCAGACGCAGTTGGCGCGGCTCGATACGGCTGAAACTGATGAACAGCATCAGAAACAGCAGTATGGGTTGGGTCTTGCGGCATATGATCTCAAGAACGGGGCCCGCCGTGTGAATGGACGGGATCTGCATGTAAATAAGGTATGCTCCGGCGCCGGTAAACATGCCTATCACAAGCATCCAGTCCTTAAAGAATTTGAGTAGACGGGCTTTCATTTCCGTGTTTCCTGTTTTTAGGCTGCGAAGATACTTTTTATTTGCGATTTACGTTTTATCTTAGCGCATCAATACTCACACAAACATCAAAATGAAGAGATTCAGGCTGCTGAACATGATGATTGCTGTGCTGATATTCTGGTCATGTACTGATGACTGGAGTTTCAGTACTGACAGCCGTTACAGGCTTGACTTCTCGGCCGATACCGTAAAGTTTGATACGGTATTTGCGGGTGTGGCATCTCCTACGGGCGGATTCATGATTTATAATGAGAACAGTGAAGGGCTCCGTTTTGACGCTGTGATGGGAGGCGGTGCCGCCAGTCCGTTCCGCATGAATCTGGACGGTGAGGGTGGCGCCGTGATTACCGGGCTTGAGATTCCGGCGGGTGACAGCCTGTTCTGTTTCGTATCGGTCAATATTCCCTGTACGGATGATGTGGCGCTCACGGATGCGTTTGATTCCATAAGGTTCATCCTGGAGAGCGGTAATGTACAGCATGTGCGCCTGTCGGCCCATGGACAGAACTCGGTATCGCTTAAAGGCCTGAGGGTGGAGAGTGACATGACGCTGACCGCGCGCCTGCCTTACATCATATATGACAGCCTTTTCGTGGCCGATGGTACTGTGCTTACGCTTGCCCCCGGAGCCAGTCTCTATTTCCATAGTGACGCCTATCTTGACGTGGCCGGGCGGATCGTTGCCCGCGGCAAGGCTGACAGCGTGATCCTGATGCGTGGTGACCGTCTGGACCTTATGCTGCCTAAACTGCCGTATGACTATCTGAACGGGCAGTGGGGCGGCATCAGGCTGCGTGGCAGCAGTATGGGGAATCTGCTTGAGTACTGTGACATCCACGGCGGAAACTGGGGCGTAAGAGCCGACAGCTCAAGTCTGGATGATACCAAACTGACTGTCATATCATCAATCATACATAATGTGACCGGAAACGGCATAGAGGCCACAAACAGCAGGATAAGTGTGGCAAACTCACAGATAACCGCTGCGGTGGGCCGTTGCGTGGATATCGCCGGCGGAATGTCGGATTTTACATTCTGCACCATTGCAGGTCTCTCCGTGTGGAGTTATTCGGACAAGACCGTGGTGCTGTCTGACAGACGTGACGGCAGGAGTTATCCGTTGCAGGGCGCATCATTCCGGAACTGCATAATCACCGGCCGCAACGCAACTGAGTTTGTGACTGATTTTGATGAGACATCGGCCCCCAGCGCACCGTTCAGTGTGAGCAACTCATTGATAATGTGTAAGGACTCAACCGATACGCGTTTCAGTAACGTGCGTTTTGAGAACCTCAATACCAAGCCTAACGGAGCTTATAACTTTGTGGATCATTCCGTTCAGGGATATAAGTCTGTATATGCGCTGGATTCCACATCCCGGGCCCGCGGCATTTCCGATGACATGTCAACCCTGTGGACCGTGGATCTGGCCGGCATAGCAAGACCTTCATCCGGTGCAGATGCCGGCTGCTATCAGTATGTACCATTAGAATAGACAAATAGATGAGACCTCTTTTACTCCTCCTTATTGTTTGCACTCTCATTCCTGTATCGTTGAAATCGCAGCAGGGAATGACCGTATTGTTCCTTAACACCGAGAACCTTTTTGATCCGGCTGACGACCCCCAGAAGGATGATGATGCATATACCCCCGATGGTGATTACCATTGGAACCGTACCCGTTATTGGAATAAGCTGGATGCCATTTCAAGGGTGATCGTTGCGGCCGATGAGGAGTCGGCTCCGGGAATAGTCGGTCTGGCCGAGGTGGAGAATGAGACGGCGCTGACAGACCTGACGGCACGGTCGGCATTGCGTGAAGCGGGGTACCGTTTCGTGATGACCGACTCACCGGACAGACGCGGCATTGACGTGGCTCTGCTTTACCGTAAGAACTATTTCCGCATGATAGGGTATGAAAGCCTCAGGGTGAACCTGCGTCCGCTGGGAGGGGGTGCCACACGTGATATCCTGCATGTGACAGGTCTGCTGGAGAGTCTGGATACGCTTGATGTATATGTGTGCCACTGGCCCAGCCGTTATGGAGGGACTGGTGAGACTGAGCAACTGAGGATGTGTGCGGCAGGTGTCGTGAGACACTCTGTAGACAGTGTTTTCAGCGTACGCCGTAAACCGTATGTCATCATTATGGGTGATTTGAATGACGGCCCTGATGCTCCTGCGTTGCGTGTGGGGCTTAAGGCATACCCGTATTCATCGGGAGCAGATAAGGGAGACCGGGAACTGGTGACCGTGATGGATGCGGTGGAGCAGGGCAGTTACAAGTATCAGGGAGAGTGGGATACGTATGACCAGTTTGTGGTATCGGCCTCACTCCTGAACGGGTTGGGCTGTGTGGAACTGATTGACGCAGATGTGCTGGCCGCTCCGTTCCTTCTTATGGATGACGATAATTACGGAGGTGTAAAACCTTTTCGCACCTACAACGGACGCCGTTATCAAGGTGGCTATTCGGACCATCTTCCTGTCAAAATGCGCATCGGGTTCTGATTTTTTTCTCATTTTTGAATGCTTTAACAATATGGTTGACCCCATATATTATTTATAAAGCCTATATTTGAGACCGCTTAGGAGAGTTCATTAACCTATAAACTTACATAAATGAAGAGAATTAAATCCTTATTGGTTGCATCCGCAGTCCTGGTTGCAGCATCAGTAACAGCTCAGAAATCAATTCCTCTGGTTTATGACCAGGAATTTGCAGGTTCAAAGTATCCCGCTCCCGCTTTCCCGTCTGTAAGTGACGCCAAGGCTCTGGAGACTCTGCCCAACCCGTTTGAGTTCTCAAACAGCAACAAGCAGGTCAAGAAGTTCAAGGATTGGGAGAAACGTCGTGCCGAGATCGTTCGTGAGCTCCAGCACTATGAGATTGGTGAGAAACCTATGGTTGACAAGAAGGATATCGAGGCTACTCTTGAGGGCAATACCCTTACCGTAAAGGTTACCCGTAACGGTGAGACTCTGACCATCAGCGCTCAGATCACTTATCCTGAGGGTGACGGCCCGTTCCCACTTATGATCGGTGCATCAAATAACAGCCTGCCCCGTCAGTTCTTCAGCGACCGCAAGATCGCTACCATGAACTTCCGCGAGAGCCAGGTAAACAGCTACTCACAGATGGGTGGCTTTGGTGGCGGCGGCCAGAAGAAGGACCGTGGCGACTATGAGTTTGACCGTCTCTATCCTGAGCTGGTTGACAACGGTGCCTACTCAATGTGGACATGGGGTGTTAGCCGTCTCATCGATGGTTTGGAGATTGTCGGTGCTGCCAGCAAGATCGATATGAAGCATATCGGTATCACCGGTTGCTCATATGCAGGTAAGATGGCTCTCTGGTCTGGTGCTATGGATGAGCGTATCGCTCTTACCATCGCTCAGGAGCCCGGTGGCGGTGGTGCTGCTGCATGGCGTGTATCACAGACCCTTGGTAAGGTTGAGAACCTGGGTTCTACCGATGAGCACTGGTTCATGAAGTCCATGTGGGACTGGAAGGATGACAACGTATCAAAGCTTCCGTATGACCACCACGAGCTCTGCGCTCTGGTTTGCCCCCGTGCCCTCCTGGTACTTGGCAACACTGACTATGAGTGGTTGGCCGATGAGGCCGGTTACGTATCATGCGTAGCTGCACGTGAGGTTTGGAAGAAGTTCGGCATCGAGGACCGTATGGGATTCTCAATCCAGGGCGGTCACGGACACTGCCAGCTCCCCCAGAGCCAGTATCCTGAGGTAGAGGCCTTCATTGATAAGTTCCTGCTTGGCAAGGAGGATGCCAACACTATCATCATGCATGTTGACAAGACCCTCGAGGACAAAGAAGTTCAGAAGTGGATCCCCTGGGCTGATGTCGATTTCAAGTAAAATGACTTGACGCAGGAATCCCCAACTCCTGTGTGAGATATGAGTCCCCTCTACATCGGTGTGGAGGGGATTTTTTTTGTGCGTCCCTCCCCTTATGCACCTTAGGGAAGAAATGTCCCGTACCTGCGTTCTGGCTCCCTAAGGTAAGGGGGTGCACCCGCGATATAGCCTATTTTCTGCTCACCTTAGGGATGAAAATGGTTCTACCTGCGTTCTGGCTCCCTAAGGTAAGGGGGTAGCCCGCGATATAGCCTATTTTCTGCTCACCTTAGGGATGAAAATGGTTCTATGTGCGTTCTGGCTCCCTAAGGTGAGGGGGTAGCCCGCGATATAGCCTATTTTCTGCTCACCTTAGGGATGAAAATGGTTCTACGTGCTTTCTGGCTCCCTAAGGTGAGGGGGTAGCCCGCGGGAAAGTGTATTTTCCTATGCACCTTAGGGATGAAAATGGCCCTACGTGCGTTCTGACTCCCTAAGGTAGGGGGTGCACCCGCG
>ONNV01000002.1 GCA_900319225.1 uncultured Prevotellaceae bacterium
ACCTCTTTTTAGTTTGCCACAGGCAAACGCGCTCCCTCTGGTCGCTTGGCGGCCCTCCGGGTCCGCGTTCTCGCTCCAGGCATTCGCTCGCCCCAATACGTTCGTACCTGCGTGAAAAGGTTTCCTTGAGCGTGAGGCTGGTACGCACTCGGTTTCCCATTGCACTCACTAGCACGGTTTCCAGCTGCAGTTCAGTAAAACCAAACCTCCAAAGCGAAGCGTTTGGAGGCTTGGTTTTACCCGGCCTGGAAGGCCGGCAGAGTGGAATGGAACGAAGTGGAATGGAACGGGTTTGGGGCGTGGCCGCCCCAAACTAAAAAAAGGTAAGAGGATTCTGATATAGAATACGGTTTCCAGTTAGCGGCTTTCAAGGCCCAAAGGGCCAAGAAAGCCAAAAACAACCGAGCCGCAACGCGGCGAGTAATAATACATACGCACTTGCGTAACCCCCAGCCATTGAAATGGCTGGCTATCCTTATCCAATGCCTCCGGCATGTTTGTACCGTTAGGTACATTGTACGTGTAGCCAGCTGTTTTAACGGCGGGTAAATACCATGGTATAACACAAGCGAGGTGAAACCAAAGGTCTCACCTCGCTTGTGTTGCATCCGGGACTGATGTCAGATCTTCTTGCCCATGAAGATGTGGAGCAGGAGTCCTGCAAACATGATTACCAGTGATCCTACCAGAACACCGTTGTAGTTGTGCAGTGTGGTGAAGGCGCTGCAGAAAAGCAGGATGGCACCCAGGATTACCACGATTGCTCCTAAATACTTTTTGAAGTTGTTCATTGTTATATTGTTTTATTTGTTTCGTCTCTAGGCTGCAAAATAAATGGTTTTTATCCGAAAAATGAAGTAATAGCTCCATTTTTCTGGCCTGTATGTGTTTAGGAATATTAAAATCGCGTGGTCCTGATAATCGGACTTCATTATTATCTCTTTTTAAGGTGTATTTTATGGGCTGCATATGATTGACAAGTCAAAAATATTTGTACCTTTGCATCCGCATTTTGCAAACACTATTTATTTATTAATCAAAAACAAATGAATCAGTACGAAACCGTTTTCATTTTGACTCCCGTTTTATCTGATGCTCAGATGAAGGAAGCGGTAGAGAAATTCAAGGGCATTCTTACTGCAGAAGGCGCTGAGATTGTCAATGAAGAGAACTGGGGCATGCGCAAGCTGGCCTATCCTATTGAGAAGAAGTCAACCGGCTTCTATGAGTTAATCGAATTCAATGCTGAGCCTACAGTAGTAGAGAAGCTGGAAGTTAACTTCCGTCGTGACGAGCGCGTTATCCGCTTCCTGACCATCAAGCAGGACAAGTACGCAGCTGAGTACGCAGCAAAGAGAAGAAGTCTTAGACAGTCTAAATCAGAGGAGGCATAATTATGGCAGAGCAGACATCAGAGATCAGATATCTTGCACCTCAGACTCAGGATATCAAGAAGAAGAAATATTGCCGTTTCAAGAAGGCAGGTATCAAGTATATCGACTATAAGGATCCCGAATTCCTTAAGCGTTTCCTCAACGAGCAGGGTAAGCTTCTGCCCCGTCGCATCACCGGTACTTCACTCAAGTTCCAGCGTCGCGTGGCTCAGGCTGTAAAGAGAGCACGTCACTTGGCTCTTCTGCCTTACGTAACTGATATGATGAAGTAATAATCTTTAAAGAAGGAAATAACTATGGAGATTATACTTAAGGAAGATATTGCAGGTCTTGGATACAAGAACGATATAGTAAAGGTAAAGGACGGCTATGGCCGTAACTATCTGATTCCCCAGGGCAAGGCTGTCATCGCTACAGAGTCAGCCAAGAAGGTTCTGGCTGAGAACGAGCGTCAGCGCGCTCACAAGCTGGCTAAGATTAAGGCCGATGCTGAGGCACTTGCTGCTAAGCTGAACGGCGTTAAGCTGAGCATCAGCGCAAAGGTTAACGAGGACGGCACAATCTTTGGTGGCGTAGGTGCAGCTCAGGTTGCTGAGGCTCTTGCCGCTAAGGGCTTTGAGATTGACCGCAAGGCAATCGCTGCCGAGACCGTTAAGGCTGCCGGCGAGTACACCGCTACCATCACTCTCCACAAGGAGGTTAAGGCTGAGGTTGCTTTCGTTGTAGTTGCTGAGGCTGAGTAATCAGATACAAACTGAGATATAGTTGAAGGATGGCCCTCAAGGTCATCCTTCAATGTTATATGGTAAAAGGAATTATTTGCTAAATTCGCGGTATATTTAATTAGCCTGATGGGTAGTCACAATTCACTTGTAGGTAAGAGCGCCTCATTCTATACTCTGGGATGTAAACTCAACTTCTCGGAGACATCGACCATCATGCGCCAGCTTATTGAGGCGGGTGCACATAAGGCCGTGCGTGGCGAGAAGGCCGATATCTGCGTCATCAACACCTGCTCGGTTACAGAGGTGGCCGATAAGAAATGCCGTCAGGCTATCCACAAGATTGTTCGAGAGAACCCCGATGCCTACATAGTGGTTACCGGCTGTTACGGACAGTTGCAGCCCGGAGTTGTGGCCGATATTCCCGGCGTGGACATAGTGCTTGGACAGGATCAGAAGGGCAATATCCTGGAGAATCTGAACGGACTGGTTAAGCGTGACCATGGCATTTCCAAAACCGTGGGTACCAATGACATAAAGAACTTTGTGCCGTCATGCTCACGCGGTGACCGCACCAGGTTTTTCCTCAAAGTTCAGGATGGCTGTGACTACTATTGCACCTACTGTACCGTGGCATATGCACGCGGGCATAGCCGTAATCCGTCAGTTGAGAGCCTTGTAGCCCAGGCACGTGAGGCCGGACTGGAGGGTGGACGTGAGATTGTCATTACAGGTGTGAACATCGGTGATTTTGGAAAATCCACAGGTGACAGGTTCATCGACCTGATTCGTGAACTGGATAAGGTGGAGGATATAGCCCGTTACCGCATATCGTCAATTGAGCCAAACCTGCTTACTGATGAGGTGATTGAGTTTGTGGCTCAGTCACGCGCATTCATGCCGCATTTCCATATTCCGTTGCAGAGCGGATCAAATGAGATTCTCAAACTGATGCACCGCCGTTATGAGCGTGAATTGTTTGCAGCAAAGGTAGCTCGGATCAAGAGCGTGATGCCGGACGCGTTCATCGGGGTAGATGTGATTGTGGGTATGCGTGGTGAGACCGATGAACTCTTTGAGGATGCATACCGTTTCATAGAGGGGCTGGATGTGACCCAGCTGCATGTGTTCAGTTACTCGGAGCGTCCGGGTACTGCGGCGCTTAAGATTCCGTATAAGGTATCTCCCCAGACCAAACATGAGCGCAGCCAGCGTCTGCTGGAACTGTCGGACCGTAAGACAAGGGCTTTCTATGAGTCGCACACGGGCCGTGAAGCAACTGTGCTGGTGGAGCGCCCCAAGCGCGGAATGCCGGCTCACGGTTTTACCGATAACTATATCCGTGTGGAACTGGACCAGGACAAGGTCAGTGAGAATACTCTTGTAAAGGTGCGTCTGGGCGGGCTGAATGCCGCCGGCGATGCACTCACAGCCACAATAATTGAGTGATATGAAGATAGCGATTGTCATATTGAACTGGAACGGCAGCGCAATGCTTAAGCGTTACATGCCTACGCTGCTCAAGTATTCGGATATGGAGGGCACGCAGGTTATCGTGGCCGATAATGACTCCAATGATGACTCTATGGAGATGATGCAGCGTGAGTTCCCTGAGGTTCCGCTTATCCGCTTGGAGAAAAACTGGGGCTTTGCCAAAGGTTACAATATGGCTCTGCGTGAGGTTGATGCGGAGTATTACATACTGCTCAATTCTGATGTCGAGGTATCACAGGACTGGCTTCTGCCGCTTGTAAGCTATATGGACGTGCATCCTGAAATTGCTGCCTGTCAGCCCAAACTGCTGGATTTTAAGGATCCTGAAAAGTTTGAGTATGCGGGTGGAGCCGGCGGATATATGGACAAGTGGGGCTATATGTTCTGCCGAGGTCGTGTGTTTGACACGATTGAGAAGGATCAGGGTCAGTATGATACCATCGAGCATGTATTCTGGGCAACAGGTGCCTGCCTGATGATACGCAGTGCCGATTTCTGGGCAGCCGGCGGACTTGATGACCGGTTCTTTGCTCATCAGGAGGAGATAGATCTGTGCTGGCGTCTGCGCAGTCGTAACCGCGGGATAGTCTGCATTCCGGAGAGCGTGGTTTATCACGTGGGTGGTGCAACTCTGAACAAGTCAAATCCTTATAAGACGTTCCTCAATTTCCGTAACAACCTGCTCATGCTCTATAAGAACCTTCCTCAGGATGAACTCTGCAAGGTGATGAAAGTGCGCTTCTGGCTGGACGGTCTGGCTGCACTTATGTTCCTCATGAAATTCCATTGGGGAGATTTCAAGGCAGTGCTGCGTGCACGTCGTGAATTCCGCCGCCTCAAGTCCCAGTTTGCTGACAGCCGCCGCGAGAACCTGGAGGAGTCATCGACCGATACCATCCCCGAGCGCGTAAACTTCAGCCTGCTCTGGCGCTACTACATCAAACGTCAGAAAACCTACTCATCACTGACACATTAGGAACTGATACTTTTGTGACACTTCTTGCGTGCTTTCATTTCCTGAAGGTAAGTCTTTGAATCAAAATCCTCCACACAACCACTTGTCAAACCTTCTTGAATGGCTGTACGCAGTGAAGCTATTCTCTGATTTTCTATATCATAATGGATTTTAATATTTTTGAGAGACGCATTTTGAGTAAATTGCCGTCTTATAATAGGAAAGGCAAAATAGTGCATCAAGGCCTATAACCGTAAGATCATACCCACCATGCTTACCATCCTGAGTACTGTGTTGGGTCTGATCCCGTTCCTGTTTGACGGTCGTGACAGCCAGTTCTGGTTTAGCTTTGCAATAGGAGTGATGAGTGGCATGCTCTTCTCAGTGCTTGCCATTGTCTTTGTCATGCCGGTCTTCTTTCCCATCGGAAAGGGCCGTAGATGAAACAAAGGGGTAGTAACGTTGTCGCTGCGTTAGGCCTGACAGTAGAACTTACCCCTGTTTCATGATTTTCTATTTCCAGAACTCAACCCACTGCTGCTCCTGCTCTGTGAGTGCCTCCATATCGGCGGTATAAATGGGGTCAGGGATGTACCAGTTGGATGATTCAAAGTAGTGCTGCAGTGATTTGTCTTTAAAGATATAACCACGGTAGGCAAACGGCAGGTTCTTGAGTATGCGGCGCTGCTCCGGGGTGTAGGTGTTGTAAAGCTTTTCCTTACGGTCACTTTCCAGATACCAGTCGGAGATATGTAACGGATAGAACTTGCCTTTAACGGTCTCCAGGATATTCTGTGCCGATGCGTTCTCTACATCAAAGTAAAAGTCATGGTACAGGTCAGATATGTGGAGCTCACCTTTAGGATGGAAATCCTCCTGGTGGAACATGACGCTGCCTTGTCTTACGTGGAACTCAGAGTACTCTTTTGCTAATTTGATAGTGTTTATACTGTATTTGCCTGTGCCCTGGAATGTCCATTGGCTGGCGCTGTAAAAGAAGGTGGGCGATATGTGGAATGATGTGCGGTCTCCCATGTTGATGATAAGGGTAAAGTCATCTATCTGGTTGTTGGCCCAACGGTTGGCGGCAGTGAGTATGTAGGGAAAAAAATCCTCATAACCTTGATAACCCTTATCTGTATAGTCCTGTTGGTATGACAGATCAAAATCATAGGTGTGCTGTATGATGTTGAGTCCGGGACGGAACTTGGCAGTGAAATGATAAACATAGTCACAGATAGCCTCGGGGGCTTCCATCTCTGAGAGCTCTTTCTCACACTGCTCAAGGGTCATACCTTCTATGCGGCCGTTGTTGACATATTGTGTAGCTACTTTGCGGCCGTTCTCAAAACGGCGCTCCACGTGGGCTATATCATAGTCCAGAGCAAGACCGTTCATCAACACTTTAAAGTTACTTATGCTGGGATGCTGCGGGAATGAGTTCCTGGGATCGGTGCCAAGGGCATCGGCCTCAAATCCTACCAGGAGCTCTTTCTCATCTGACGGGTTGAAAAACTCATAATAGACGTTTACCTCTATCTTATCATCATTCCGGTTTAATGTAAGAACCTCTTTCTGTACACGGATATCGGTCTCTGTAATGGGGATAAGCTGGTTGCCTTGTGCATAAAAGACGCCGTCATTGGCCCATGCAAAAAGTTCTGTCAGGCAGCAGAGAGTAAGGATAAGGACTTTTCTCATAGCGTTATAAGTTGACAATCACAAATATATGTCTTTTTTTTGTTTAACTTAGGACGCATTTGGGGATTATATCACGTGAATTCTAATTTAAAGTGTGTATCAATGTCTTTCCCTAAAAAAAGTTGACTCGCAATGCAACGGCTTTGCAACGCTTTTTTGTTGTTTGCGTTGTGTGCCGATATCTATTTTTGCCACAGCAACAATAAAAAAATGAAATTGTGAAAAAGGCATCAGTACATATTCTCTTCTTGTTTGCTACTTTAAATGTATTTGCGCAGACTCCGGCTCATGTTGATGTATGGGGCATGAGACCTGAGGCTGGGCAGACCATAAGGGGGCATGTCTATCTGGACAGTATATCCAGCGCAAACTGCATTGTGATGGAGAAGAACGCCCAAGGCAAGACGGTGAACGCCACATGTACCGATGAAAACGGCTGTTTCTCACTCAAAACGGTTAATCCTGATGACATAATTCAGGTTAGCGCATATGCTTATAGCCCCAAGCAAAAAAAGAATATCAACTATAAAGCTAACGTGAAACATGCCGGCTCGGGTTTTACTGGTTATGATAATTTCAGACATGAAATAAACGGCAGCTTTTTTGACATCTGGCTGAATGACGGAGTAGATTATCTTGAATCCTATTCAAGCCGACGTAATTGCATTGGTGACCCGGATTACCTGCGTAGCCGGCAGACTTCCACCCAAAGACCTGTATATCCTGTAGATCTGTCGTTTGACCGATATGATGAGTATTGTGAGCAGCATAATCTGCCGGACGGAAATATAGGTATTGTATTGCCCAGAAGGGAGGAGATAGAACTGTTGCTGAGCGTTTCCGGTCAGGATGTCACTTCATCGGGAAAGATGCCTGAGGCAGGAGACAGTGTAACGGGATTTGTAATGGATAATGCCGGAGCCATGTTTCCGGTACTTATTACAGAACGTGACTCAAAGGACAATATAGTATCACAAACTGAGACCCTACCCAACGGAGAGTTTAAATTAAAGGTTGCAGACCCCAGGAACCATATCTGCATTCTGATAGACAATTATCATGAGATAAGACACAGATATGATGGTGACAGATTCCTGATAATGATGCAGGAGGGCTATTTTACTTTGCCGGGAAGAGATCTCAAACTCCGTGAGGTTGAAGAGGAAGTGGGTAGTACAATTCTTGCAACTGTTGAAGAATCATATCCCGATGCTTTTTCCCGAACACAAACACATTTAAAGAGTAGTGTTTCCATATCTGCGGTTAAGCCTAAGGCTGGTGATATGATTCGCGGAAGAGTTTTCGTTAATGACAGACTGAAAGGCGGTTGTATCGTGGCCGAAAGGAATAAGCTGGGTAAACTGGTCAATGTTACCGCTACTGACGGTCTGGGTGATTTTATGCTGCGTCTTACAAACCCCCATAACAGGATATGGATATACCATTCTGATTATGTTCCTTTTAAGCATGCACCCTGCGGATTCCATTTTACAGTCAACCTGGAGGATACCATCCCGTCAGATAAGGGAACAGCCTGGGTAAGAGCGCTTCGTTCAGATAAGAGGAGCGTGATAGCATCGGGCCGTAAACCTGAATATGGAGGTGATTGGATTGAAGGATTTGTGATGGATGCAAATGGAGTCCCGTTAAGAAATGCTGTTGTAACGGAGATAGACTCAAACGGCAAGGTAGTATCAGAGACCAAGACCTTTAAAAACGGCGAGTTCCTGCTTTATCAGACAAATCCCGATAACCGTCTTAAGGTATCACATGACGGTTACAACGATGTCATAACAAAGGCAGATGGGGTTAGACTGGTAACCTTAATGAATATTATGAAATAAAAGTTTTAACAGGAGACGCATTTTCGGTATAAATCAGTTTAGATATCAAAAGAACCTATCAATAGCATTATGAGAAAGAATGTCCTTTTCATTGTATTGACATCCGTGATGATGTCACTATGCGTTCCAGCCAGTGCCCAGTTAGAACGGAGTGATTCTACGGTGAACCTTACTGTGCTTACGGCCGATATGCTTGAAAAAGTCAAGGCATATGTGCCCAGTGCCAAGATTATAGCTAAGAATGAGTATATCATAGAGATTGGATCACCCAAAAAGAACCAGTCAAATAATGATCCCAACAAGGATAAGACCAGTAGAGTGCCCGTAGGTACTACGGTGAAGGAACTGCTGTCAAAACTGCCTTGTGTGGAATATGCCAACGATGGAAAGTTGCTGATAAAAAGCAACAAGGAGGTAATTACGGATATTGTGTTTGACCATACTATAGTGTACTCCACAGACCCGATTTCAGTGAATAATGGTGATCGTAAACTGAAAGAAGGAACTGTCTTTTTGAGGATAATTGACCAGGAATACTACGACAACTCACACAGAGTTGTGCTTGAAGATAGAAACGCCCCATCTCCAGGCACTGCATTTATTAGATTGACATACTATCCGGGAAAGGATGCCGGTCAAGTCTCTGGGATTGAAGAAATATACCCGGAGTGGTGGGAAGGGATTCTGGTAGAAAAGGTTTATGATGTGAATACGGGCAAGCAGGTCATAACCAGCCTGCCGGAGCACCACTATACGGGTATGGAGAATGGTCACGGGTATGTTGATCTGGGTCTGAGCACCTTGTGGGCCACCTGTAATGTGGGTGCCGACAACCCGGTTGAGTATGGAGACTATTTTGCGTGGGGTGAGACTGAGCCTTACTATAAGCCGGGTTACGCCAGAGCTGAAAAAGCTAAGTGGAAGAAGGGCAAGGAGCGTGGTTACTCTTGGGACTCGTACAGCTATTGTGAGGGCTCTGAATCAACTATGACAAAATACTGTGTGAGCAGCACACATGGTCAGGTTGATGACAAGCATATCCTTGAACTGGCCGATGATGCCGCGCATGTAAACTGGGGCGGCGAGTGGCGTATACCCAGTGCGGCCGAAGTATCGGAACTTACAAACCTTGACAACACCATCTGGACCTGGTATGGAATAGGCAACAGCGAGTTTGGCGGCGTAGCCGGTTTCAAGGTGCAGAGCAAGAAGCCGGGATATACCGATAATTACATATTCCTGCCGGCAGCCGGCCGTTATTATGGGGGTGAATTTGACTTTGCAGGTATGGGTGGTTCCTACTGGTACAATACGCTGTACGGTTTTGAATTCTGCTATTCCTATTCGGCAGGTGTATTCGGATTGAATGAAGAACCTGATAAAGCTCGTGGCTTTTCTACCAGGGCCCAGGGTTTCTCAGTACGTCCCGTATGCCGTAAGACCGATGTCCCCACACCTGAAGCGCGTCCCATGCCATCGGGAACGGATCTGACATTCACCCCCAATACCCCCAAGGTTAAACCGGGCGCTCCTATGCCTATGGACATTCCGGGACTTGAGATTAATGTTGATTCAAACGGGACAAAGCATATCATGGCGTTTCCTGAAGATTATTATTCCAATAAGGAGAACGGCTATTCATATGTGGACCTGGGTCTGAGCGTAAAGTGGGCCACCTGTAATATCGGGGCCGATGAGCCCTATGTTGCCGGTGACCTGTATGCATGGGGCGAGACAGCACCCAAGTCTGAATACACCTGGGAGAACTACAAATTCTACAAGGGTATGGTAGACGGCTGGAAAGTTCAGTTATCCAAATACAATCTATCCCGTGATTTGGGACCTGTTGACAAACGTACCGTCCTGCAGCAGTCTGATGACGCTGCCCACGTGAACCTGGGCGGGAAATGGCGTATGCCCACCCGTGATGAGTGTAATGAATTGATTGACAACTGTACGTTCGTGTGGGCATTCATGAACGGTGTGGCAGGTTACATTGTGATAAGCAACAAGCCGGGTTACACGGACCGTTTCATATTCCTTCCTACCAACACCACTACAGATCAGGGATACGGCATTATAAAAATGTGCAGCTATTACTGGTCCAGCACACTGAATGAAGCTATAATGGATGTAGGTGACTATCCCGGCTCAACCGAAGCTTACACCATGTATATCCTTAAGCTTGGTGAGATGTATGATGTCTGGAAAGACCAAAAAATCCAGCGCTGTTATAACCAGCCCATCCGTCCCGTCTGCCCGTGAACCTAAAAAATAGTTGACTCGCAAAAACGAGTTAACAGTGAAGAGCAATCGTACAGTTTTGAAAGGTCAGATTGCAACAGGTTTGCAACGCCTGATTCTTGTACTTTGTCGTTCTTGCAATTACTTTTGTTTGCAAATAAAAACGCACGATTATGAAAATCCACAGATTAAGAGTCCTTATTGCCAAGGGATGGTACAAGGTGCTTTGCTTTGTCTCATTCTCATTGTTATCTGTTATAGGCAATCATGCATCGGCCCAGAAGGCGGGTGATGTTATCCGTGGTGTGGTATCGGACGATGAGGGTCCTATGATACAGGCTATTGTGCTGGAGAAGAATAGGGCCGGCGCTATTGTCGCAGCTACCACTACTGACCTTGAGGGGCAGTTCTCCCTGAAACTGCAGAATTCGTCAGACCGTATCGTTTTTACATATGTGGGATACCAGACAGTGGAACTGCCTATTGACACTCTCTATTTTGATGTCAGGATGAAGGTGGCTGGACCTATCAAGATTGATGATATTGAAGGTGCAAAGACGGTCGATGAAGTTCTTAAGGGTCGTCCTGCAGGCACTGATATCATATTTAAAACCGGCGATCTGGCGTATGGACCTCCTGTCAGTTCTCTGATGGATGGACTGGACAATGAGAATAATAATTCTGTCATCAATTTTGATGATTTTGAGAGTCTTGACGCTACTGTATACGATAACAACCTTCAGGCATATGGTACTGCGATTCCGGGTCTTGATATAGTTTTTAATAGTAAAGATCTGGAAAAAAGAGCTGCAAACCGGAAGCCGTTGCTGGTTATGGATGACAATATTATTCCCCGTGACACCACGGTATGGAAAGGTATTGACCATAAAAAAGACAATTACTCAAAGTCTGAGCTGGCGCGTTTGTTTGGCATCAGACGCGGAGAGATAAAGACGGTGAAAGTTCTCAGGGGTTTCGATGCGACAACCCAGTGGGGACGTAAGGGGGAGAGTGGCGTGATTGAGATTATTACACGCCGTTATTACCGAGAGAACAAGGAATTTATCCAGAATAGGGGAAACAAGTAACTGAACACTGTAACTCTTTGAATCCGGATTGTATCCTGTATTATTTGTCAGGATATTTTATCTGCTCAATGACGGATTAAAGTCTGGGTGTGGTCAATGGTGTGGGGAAGTTCCTCCGGGTAGTGAGTTACGATTATCAGAGTCTTTTGCGGGTTGGCGCAGAAGGCCTTTATTATTTCCATTACCAGGGCGCGGCGCCGGCGGTCCAATCCGTGGAGCGGTTCGTCAAGGATGAGTAGGGAGGGGTTCTTTACGAACGCGCGGGCCAGCAGAATCATGCGCTGCTCTCCGCTGGAGAGTTCCAGAAAATCACGGTCCTCCAGATCAGCTATCTGGAATATGCTCATCCATACGCGGCAGGATTCCCTTTCCTGGTCAGTAATTTTTTTATACAAACCGATAGTGTCGTGCAGGCCCGATGCCACTATGTCTATGGCGGGATAGCGGCGGCAGTAGGAGCGGTGCATCTCGGGCGATACGTAACCTATGTGCTTCTTGATTTCCCAGATGCTTTCACCTGTTCCGCGGGGGCGGCCAAATAGAGCAATGTCGCAGGCGTATGACTGAGGGTTATCGGCATAGACCATACTCAGCAGGGCTGACTTGCCGCTTCCGTTGGGGCCCAGGAGTGCCCAATGTTCACCTTTGCGGATGGTCCAGTCAAGAGGGCCAAGTATGCGGCGGTTCTCATATTGCAGGCTTACCTGGTTGCAACGGACTATCTCATCGGACTGCATTCCGTTCTCGGGAAGGTTGTGCATGAGCTCTACTGTCTCCTGCGGCAGGAGAGGCTGGGGGAGCGGATCAAGCGGCTGTCCCATATACTCCTTGACGGGTATTACGCCGCTGCAGCAGCGGTCTTTCACCTCTATTACATGTGTAATGAACTGCGGTATGTCCTCACGGCGCGCCACAACCAGCACAATCTGTATCTTCCATTCGCTGATAAGGTTTTCAAGCAGTTGGCACAGCATATCACGCGTCTGGACATCCAGACCAATGAACGGGCTGTCTATTATCACCATCTTGGGGCGTACGGCCAGGGCACGGGCCAACTGGTACTTGCGCATCTCGCCGCTGGAGAGGGTTACAAGCTGTTTATCCCAGATTGAGGGCAATCTGAACAGCGTGTACAGACGCTCTTTCCACACCGGGTCCTTGATATCGGGGAATGCGTCACGTACTATGGCTGATTCACCCATTTCGGTCATGTTCCAGCGCTGCTGGTAGAAATAGGTGCTGTCGGCACTGCCGTAGCTGTCACGGAACGTTATGTTGCGGATATCGGCCCCGGATATGCCGCTGCCATACTCCACCTCACGGTTGTTCATGAGCGGATACTGGCGTAGCAGGGTGTTTACAAGCAGGGTCTTGCCGGCCCCGTTGGGTCCCACAATGGCTGTCTGCTGGCCGGGTGCCAGGCAGATGTTGATAGGGGTGTCAAGACGGTACTTGGGCGTACATGCCACGCCATCTGTTATTCTGAGTACGAATGCGCTGTTCTGTTCCATTTTTGCTGAATGTAGTGCGAAGATAATGCAAAATGCGCTACCTTCGTGCCATGAATCAAGCTTTGTATCTTATTCCCAATCTTTTGGGCGAGACTCCGGTGGAGCAGGTGCTTCCCGCGTACAATCATGATATAATCATGGGCATACGCCATTTCATAGTGGAGGATGTCCGCACAGCCCGCCGTTTCCTCAAGCAGGTGGACCACAGCATCGACATTGACCAGCTCACCTTCTACACCCTTAACAAGCATACCAAGCCCGATGAGATATCCGGAATGCTCAAACCTCTGGAGGAGGGCAATCCAATGGGAGTGATATCCGAGGCCGGATGTCCCGCCGTGGCCGATCCCGGGGCCGATGTGGTAGCAATAGCGCAGCGCAAAGGCCTGCAGGTGGTACCTCTGGTAGGTCCGTCCAGCATAATCCTGGCGGTAATGGGATCCGGATTCAACGGCCAGAGCTTTGCATTCAACGGCTACCTTCCCATTGAGCCCGACGAGCGCATCAAAACCCTCAAGAAGCTGGAGCAGCGTGCCTACACCGAGAATCAGACGCAACTCTTCATAGAAACCCCGTACCGCAACGCCAAGATGATGGCGGATATCCTTAAAGCCTGCCGTCCCCAGACACATTTGTGCATTGCTGCGGGTCTGACTACCGCGGACGAATTTATCCGCACCCGCACGGTGAAAGAGTGGGGTGGTAAGCTTCCCTCTTTGGATAAGGTTCCTTGTATTTTTTTGATTTATAGGTAGTGGAGCGGCCATCCGGCGGGTTTCTCGCACCTGCGGCGCTCGGCCGTTTTTTGACTTTTATGGCCCTTTCAGGGCCTAAAAAGTCGCTAGCTGGAAACCTATCTGCGTATTAGAAACAACCTTTTTTTAGTTTGGGGCGGCGACGCCCCAAACCCGTTCCATTCCACTTCGTTCCATTCCACTCTGCCGGCCTTCCAGGCCGGGTAAAACCAACCCCTCGCTTGCTACGCTTGCGAGGGGCTGGTTTTACTTGGTGCAACTGGAAACCGTGTTGGTGTGTGCAGTTGGAAACTTTGTGCGTATCAGCATCACGCACGTGGAAACGCAGGTGCGATGGTATTATAAAAGTCAAAAACCACCGAGCACCGAATGTGCGAGAGCCCGCTGTTGTACCAAGGCCCAAAGAATGGAAACCGCCAAAGTGTCCCACGCTAACCGCTCCCAGAATGGGCTGGGAGGCTGGCGAGTGTGGGACACGGGCCCGAGATGAGGGGATGTAACACAATGAACCCCGCTACAAGTGCTGTGGCGGGGTTTGTTGTGGGACACTTTGGCGGCGTCCTTATGGGGTTACAGATTCTCCCTAAAGAACCGCAATATCCTGTTGAACAGATGTTTGCGGGTGGAGTAGCCAGTGATGCTGTGGTTCTTGCCGGGATAGACCTGCATATCGAAATCAACTCCTGCGTTGATAAGGGCCTCGATGTAGGAGGCGGTGTTGCTGAAGAAGACGTTGTCATCATCCAGGCCGTGAACTATGAGCAGTTTGCCGTGGAGGCGGTTGACGCGGTCTATGGCTGATGCGTCGTGGTAGCCGTCGGCGTTCTCCTTGGGCTGCTGCATGAAACGCTCGGTGTAGGGAGCGTCGTAGTAACGCCAGTCAGTTACAGGAGCAACTGCAACACCGCATTTGAATACGGGTGTGCCTTCACTCATTGACATCAGGGTGTTGTAACCGCCGTAACTCCAGCCCCAGATGGCAATGCGGTCAGCATCTATGTAGGGCAGGGAGCCCAGATACTTGGCTGCGGCAACCTGGTCCTCACTCTCCATAACGCCCAGGTGCTTGTAGGTCTGCTTCTTGAAATCAGATCCGCGGCGTCCGGTGCCACGGCCGTCAACCACTGCAACGGCATAGCCGTTCTTGGCCAGGAGGGCCTCAAATGCGCCGCCGGGATAGAATCCCACGCCCCACTCGTTGAGTACCTCATTTGATCCGGGACCGCTGTACTGATAGAGTATGAGAGGGCAGGGGTGTGACTCATCGGCATTGAACGGCTTTATCATCCAGCCGTAGAGGGTGGTGCCGCCGTCGGTGGTGAATGAGAAGGTCTCCTTATGTATCAGTCCGCATGCTGATGCCGATAAAGATACATCGGCGTTGGATTCAATAGTGCTGAGGATCTTGCCTGCCTCTGTCATGATGGTGACAACGGTGGGAGTGGCCATATCGGACCAGGAGTTGATGAAATACTTGCAGCCTGTGCTGAACTGAGCGTGGCTGGTACCTTTCTCCTGGGTCAGTCTTGTCTTCTTGCCCTTGCTGTCGATCTTCCATACGGCGCAGTCATACATGCCTGACTCATTGCTCTCGTAGTATACGGTGCCGCTCTTGGCGTTGTATCCGTGTACGGCCAGGACGTCAAAGTCACCCTTGGTGATCTGGCGCTTGAGCTGTCCGTGAAGGTTGTACAGGTAGAGATGGTTGTGACCGTCACGCTCACTCTGCAGAATGAAACTGTCACCGTAGAAACGGGCGCCCGTATAGGCCTGCTCGTCTATGTAACGGTCATCCTCCTCACGCAGGATAAGGGTGCAGAGGGTGGAGCGGGGATTGGCCGAGTAGATCTCCATCCTGTTCTGACGGCGGTTGAGCGTGAATATGAAGAGGTTGTTGTCATCATTCTCCACAAACTTGATGCGCGGAATGTAACCGGTGCTGTCAAGCTTGAGGTCCATATCGCGTATTACGGAGCTCTTTATGTCAAATGACTGGACCGATACCTTTGAGTTGGCGGCTCCTGCGGTAGGATACTGCTGCTGCCTGTCTGTGAGCAGTGTCTGAGAGTAGGCATCACGCTCCGTGCGTGTAAGGAAGAACGGCAGGTTGTAGCTGTCTACGCCGGTCTCGTCAAACTTGATCCAGGCCAGCATGCGGCTGTCAGCGCTGAACTCATAGGCGCGGGTCATCATGAACTCCTCCTCATATGCCCAGTCGGGGATGCCGTTGCGTATCTTTCCTATCTCTCCATCCTTGGTTACCTGTACTTCAGCGTTACCGAATAACATTTTGATTATAAATATGTTATTGTCGCGTACAAATGCTATGTTATGGCCATCGGGCGAGAATGAGGGAACCTGTACGGGACCGCCGTCGGTAAGCGGGTCAATCTTGTTGTTGCGTATGGTGAATATGTAATAATCGGCCGTGAATGAGCGGCGGTAAATCCTGCGGGTGTTGGTCTGCAGGAGGATGGTCTCCTCGTTAGGCGAGAGTATGAAACCGTCAAACATGAACAGACGCTCACCGCGTACATTGTTCAGGTTAAGAATGGTATCGGTTACTGCGCCGGTCTTGAATGAGTGCTTAAGTATGAGTTTGCCGCCTTCACTGGTCAGGTAGTGCTCACCATCGGAGAGCGGGGTGATTGAACCGGCTCCGCTTGCTGAGAATGTGCCGTCAAGGACAGACTCAAGTGTAAGTTCTTTCTGCTGGGATGAGAGTGAAAGACTCATCAGTGCAGATGCTGCCAAGAGAAATATCTTTTTCATATATGGTCTGTTTTATACTGTTATTATACTGTATTTCCTATTAAAGTTAATCACTCGTCGAGTATGCCCTTGCCCTGACGTATGATCTCCTGTTCTCCGTCTACGCAGTAGACTACGGTGGAGTATTCAAATCCGCCGGCACCGCCGTTTATGACTATGTCCACATCATCACCCAGTTTCTCATCTATGAGTTCCGGGTCTGTAAGGTATCCTATATCTTCCGATTCGTCATACGGGACGGTCGTGGATAGGATAGGGGCGCCAAGCTGGCGGCATATCTCACGTATTATGTCATTGTCCGGTACACGTATGCCAACCTCCTTGCGGTTGCTGAATATCTTGGGCAGACGGCTTCCTGCACGCAGCACGAAGGTGAACGGGCCGGGCAGGTTGCGTTTCATTGTCTTGAACGTGGAGTTGTCTATCTGTACGTACTGGCTTATGTCGCTCAGGTCATAGCAGATTATTGAGAAACGGTGTTTCTGCGGGTTGAGGCCTTTGATGCGGCATATGCGCTCTATGGGACGCTCCTTAAGGGCGTGGCATCCTATGGCGTATGCGGTATCGGTGGGGAATATTACCACACCGCCACCCTGGAGCACGTCTATCACGCGGTCCAGATCCCGTTGGTTGGGGTTCTTCTCAAATAGCCTGATCAGCATGACGTTTTCTCTTTTATATAATCTGTAATAGCCTGTATATCACTAGGATGAAACCATTTGGTTGATGCGTCCCGCTTGAACCATGTCATCTGCTTACGGGAGTAGATGCGTGAGTTCTGCTTTATCTTCTCTATGGCAAACTCAAGTGTCCAGGGTTTGCCATCGGGGGTGAGTGCACCGTCCATCCAGCAGAACAGCTCTTTCATTCCCACCGTATTGAGTGAGTTGAGCCCCTTGTGCGGATACATGCGGCGTGCCTCGTCAATGAGACCGTTCTCCACCATCTGGTCAACGCGTCGGTTGATGCGCTCATAGAGCTCTTCGCGCGGTCGGGTCAGGCCTATGCGGATGATATTGAACGGACGCTCTGCCTTCTCTCCCTTACGCAGGTCAGAGTAGGGATGTCCGGTCAGGTAACAGACCTCAAGAGCATGCAAAACCCGCTTGGGATTGCGGCGGTCAACCTCCTTGAAGTAGACCGGATCCAGTATCTTGAGTTCCTCAACCAGATTGTCCAGTCCCTCTGTCTCATAGCGCTCCAAAAGCGGCTTGCGTATATCGTCAGGGATTGTGGGAATCTGGTCTATACCATAGCACAGGGCATCTATATACATCATTGAGCCTCCAGTAACGAGTAGGATATCGTGTTCTGCGAATAGCTTACGGGTCAATGCAATGACATCTTCTTCGTATTTTGCGGCGCTGTAATAGTCGTCAAGTCCAAGGTTACCGACAAGATAGTGATCCGCACGCGCTCTTTCTGCCGGAGTAGGGGCTGCCGTACATATGGGAATGTCGGCATACATCTGTCTTGAATCGGCCGATATGATGGGGCTATGAAAGAGATCGGCGAGAGTCAGACAAAGTTCAGTCTTTCCCACGCCGGTCGGTCCCAGTATTATGACCAGATTCTTACCCAATAGCTATTTAGTAAAGGTCATCAATAGAATCAAGGCTTACGGTGTCACCGCCTTCGCCTCCCTCCATGCCGAATCCTTCATCGTCAAGCTCGTCGGACTCAAATCCCTCGTCTCCGTAGAAGTTCTCATCCACGTCAAGAACGGGGTTGGCCTTGGCCATCTCGTCAAAATCAACGGTCTGCTTGGGGGGATTGCCCTGGCTTGCGGTGCAGACAGCCTCCTTAAGAGTCTTACCAGTGATAATCTCCTTTAATTCAATGAAAAAGCAACGTTCGGTTAAAGGGTCGAAAACGTAAATGAGACGCTGCTTTTCATCCTCAATAAGCTCATCCAGGGGGGTGTCGGCCATTACCCAGTTGTCAACCTCTGAGCTGGTGTTCATCTCCTCACGGGTAATCTCCTCACGCTTCTCCCAGTTGTCCTCACACATGAAGAATGAGGTCATCTGATCATCGGGATAACCCACTGACTTAAGGATGGCGTTGCTGAAATCCAGAAACGATGCAGATGAACTGATCTGTATTTCACGATAGAAGTCATCGACCTCATCGGAAATGAAAATGAATCTGTAAATCATATCGTTATGTCTTTATTAGTCTCTGATTATACCTCTCTCTGATGTCTCTATGAACTTTACTATGTACTGAACCTCGGGGTGACTGAATATTGAGTCCTCCTTGATAGCAGCCATAGCCTGGCTTACATTGAGACCGTTCTGATAGATTATGCGGTATGCGTTGTGAATGGCCTCGATTGTCTCATTGCTGAAACCGCGGCGGCGCAGACCTACAATGTTCAGGCCGGCGTAGATTACCGGATGGCGTCCGCCGATTACGTAGGGCGGGATATCCTTGCTGCAGCCTGAACCGCCCTGTATCATTACATGGCCGCCTATGTGGCAGAACTGGTGTACAAGGACGCAGGCACTCAGTATGGCAAAGTCATCAACTACAACCTCGCCGGCAATCTTGGTGCTGTTGCCGAGTATGCAGTTGTTACCTACCACGCAGTCATGGGCAACGTGCATGTTCTCCATGAGCAGGTTGTTGTTGCCGACCACGGTCTTACCCTTGGATGCGGTACCGCGGTTAATGGTAACGTTCTCGCGGATGCGGTTGTTGTCACCTATCTCGGCGGTGGTATCCTCACCACGGAACTTGAGATCCTGCGGAATACCGCCGATCACGGCTCCCGGATGTATCTGGTTGCCGTTGCCTATGCGTGAACCGTACATGATGTTCACATGGGGCATGATTATGTTGTTGTCACCAATGACCACGTTCTTGTCAATGAAACAGAACGGGCCGATTTCAACGTTTTCGCCTATCTGGGCGGATGGGTCAACGTATGCTAACGGGCTTATCATTTCTTACTTTTTTACTATTTGAACCATGAATTCCGACTCTGCAACCAATTTGTCGGCAACAAAGGCGTATCCCTTGAGAGACAGTATGTTATGACGTATGGGAGCGGTCCTTACCACACGCATCAGAAGGGTATCGCCGGGCACAACGGCCTGACGGAAACGGGTGTTGTCTATCTTTATGAACATGGCCTCGTAATCCTTGGGCTCTCCGGTCATCTGGATGGCCAGTGTACCTCCCAGCTGTGCCATAGCCTCAATGATGAGTACGCCCGGCATGATGGGATGCTCGGGGAAGTGACCGGTAAAGTAGAACTCATTGTTGGTCACGTTCTTTACGCCCTCGGCATAGAGGTCTGTAAGGGTAATTACCTTGTCCAGCAACTGCATTGGGAAACGGTGAGGCATTACGGCCTGAATTTGCTGCAGGTTCATTACCGGCGGAACAGAGGGGTCATATGCGGGTGCCTGGACATCGTTCAGGATAATGTTCTTACGCAGTATGCGGGCGAACTTGTTGTTGATGGTATGTCCGGGGCGGGTGGCAATGATACGGCCCTTGATGGGTTTGCCTACCAGCGCCAGGTCACCTATGATGTCAAGCAGTTTGTGGCGTGCAGGCTCATTGTCCCACTGCAACGGCTTGTGCATGATGTAACCGCGCTTGGTTGCATCCATGGTGGGTACGTTCATGATCTCGCAGATCTTGTCATAACGCTCCTGTGACATCTCACGCTCGTAAATTACGATGGCGTTGTCCAGGTCACCTCCCTTTATGAGACCTGCATCCAGCAGGGACTCAATCTCGCGTACGAATACGAATGTGCGGCTCTTGGCTATCTCTGTGGGGAAATCATTCATGTCATCCAGAGATGCGTACTGGTTGTACAGGATCTTGGAGTCATATGATATGAGTACGTTTACGCTGAACTCGTTGTCGGGGAGCAGTATGATGGATGAACCGGTCTTCTCATCCTTGACCTCGATCTTGTTCTTGACTACGTAGAAATCCTTGAGGGCGTCCAGTTCCTTGATTCCCACACGCTGTATGTTCTCTACATACTCGATTGCGCTACCGTCCAGGATGGGGAATTCGGGACCATTCACCTCAATGTGGCAGTTGTCTATGCCTGCTGCGTAGAGGGCAGCCAGGCCATGCTCGACAGTGCTCACCTTTACATTGCCCTTGAACAGTACGGTACCGCGCTGTGTCTCACGGACGTTCTCGGCAAATGCCTCTATTACAGGCTGGCTCTCCAGGTCCGTACGCTGTATCTTGTATCCGTAGTCGGCGGGTGCGGGGTTGAATGTCACAGTGAGGTCAAGACCTGTGTGAAGTCCCTTTCCGCTCAGTGAGAAACTACTCTTTAAAGTCTTCTGTTTGTACATGTTATGATATTTGTCTTAAAGCGTCACTTGCTGGCAAGTTGAGCTTTCAGTTCTTCAATCTCTTTCTTAAGTTGCCTTATGGTGGCATCCATCTCAGGCAGTTGTTTTACAAGTATTGACGAGCGCAGGAAATTGCGGTATCCGATTGCGGGATATCCCATTATGGTCTCTCCGTCGGGAACGTTGCTCAGAACGCCTGTCTTGGCACCGAAACTCACTTTGTCACCGATCTTGAGATGGCCCGATACGCCGCTCTGGCCACCCAACATACACCATGCTCCAACCTTGCTTGAGCCTGCGATACCGGTCTGGGCCGATATGACAGTGTGCTCACCAACCTCAACGTTGTGGGCCACCTGGATCAGGTTGTCCAGTTTTACGCCCTTGCGTACAACGGTATGCCCCATGGTAGAGCGGTCCACGCATGTGTTGGCTCCTATCTCTACGTCATCCTCAAGCTCTGCGATACCTATCTGCGGGATCTTGTTGTAACCCTGCGGTGTGGGAGCGAATCCGAATCCGTCGGCACCTATCACGCTGCCGGCATGCAGTATGCATCGGTTGCCCACCTTACAGGCGTAGTAGATTGTAACGTGCGGATAAATTATGCAGTCAGCACCAACGGTGGCGCCTTCACCTATCGTCACGTGGGGATAGATCTGTGTGTTGTCTCCAATTACGGCACCGTCCTCAACCACTGAGAACGGACCGATATATACGTTCTTACCTATCTTGGCCTTGTCCGATACCGATGCCAGTGAGCTGATGCCGCTGCGTCCGGGTTTCATGGATGCGTACAGTGACATGAGCTTGGCCAGGCTCTCGTAGGCGTTGTCAACGCGGATGAGAGTGGCGCTTACAGGCTGCTCAGGCTGGAAATCCTTGTTTACCAGGACTACGCTTGACTGGGTTGAATATAGGTAATGGGTGTACTTTACATTAGAAAGAAAAGAGAGTGCACCAGGTACACCCTCCTCAATTTTGGCGAAAGTATGGACAGTAGCATTCTCGTTGCCGTCAACGATGCCGCCCAGAAACTCCGCTATCTGTTTTGCTGAAAATTCCATGCTTTTTAGTAATGCAGTTTCTATATAAGACTTGCAAATATAGCGATTTTATTCTGATTCCTAAAACCGGACCCGTAGGGGTTTTCAACAGCCGGAGTCTCAGAGGTACTGAGCCATCTCCTGCTGAACCTCCTGTGCCTTGCTGCGGGCAACCTGTGCAAAAGCCTCTGTCTTGTCGGCATAGATGATTGCGCGGCTGCTGTTAACAATCAGGCCGCACTTGCCGTTAAGGCCGTACTTGCATACATCTGCCAGTGAGCCTCCCTGTGCACCGATGCCGGGAACCAGCAGGAAACTGTCGGGTACCGTACTGCGGATGTCAGTGAGCATCTCGGCACGTGTGGCACCAACCACATACATCATGTTGTCGGCATTTCCGCCCCACTCAAGAGATTTGGCCAGCACCTTACGGTAAAGAGGTGTGCCCTGGGCGTCCTGGGTGTACTGGAAATCGGCGGCGCCCTTGTTGCTGGTCAGGGCCAGCAGGATCACCCAGCGGCCGTCATGTCCCAGGAACGGGGTCACGCTGTCCTCGCCCATATAAGGTGCAACGGTTACGGCATCCACGTTCATCTCTGTGAAGAAGCTGTCGGCATACATCATTGAGGTGTTGCCTATGTCACCGCGCTTGGCATCGGCTATGATGAACTGGTCGGGGTAATTGGTGCGGATATAGTCAATGGTCCTGTAGAGGGCCTGCATGCCTTTAAGACCTGCGCTCTCATAGAATGCCAGATTTGGCTTGTATGCGATGCAGTAATCTGCGGTGGCATCTACGATTGCCTTGTTGAATGCGAATATGGGATCCTCCTCCTTGAGCAGATGCTCGGGGATCTTCTTGAGATCGGTGTCAAGACCTACGCACAGAAATGATTTCTTGCGTTTGATGTTGGCGTAAAGTTCGTCTCTTGTCATATCTGTATCTATTATGAAAATTCTTTACATTTCTGATTCTTTCATGCGCTCTGCATTCTCAGCTATGGTAAGCTTGTCTATGCAGTCCTGTATGTCGCCGTCCATGAACGCCGGCAGATTGTATATGGTGTAATTGATGCGGTGGTCCGTTATTCGACCCTGCGGGAAATTGTATGTGCGGATCTTGGCCGATCGGTCACCGGTTGATACCATTGTCTTGCGGCGGGCTGCGATGTCATCCATGTATTTCTGATGCTCGCGGTCATATATCATGGTGCGAAGGCGTGACAACGCACGCTCCTTGTTCTTGGGCTGGTCACGGGTCTCGGTGCACTCGATGAGTATCTCCTCGACAACTCCGGTGTTGGGATTTTTCCAATTGTAACGGAGCCTTACTCCGGACTCAACCTTGTTCACGTTCTGGCCGCCGGCGCCGCCGCTGCGGAAAGTATCCCACTTTATCTCGCCCTCGTTTATCTCAACCTCAAAGGCATCGGCCTCAGGCAAAACGGCAACCGTGGCTGCCGATGTATGGATGCGGCCCTGGGTCTCGGTTACAGGAACGCGCTGTACGCGGTGTACGCCGGACTCATATTTTAGCGTACCGTAGACTTTCTCACCGGTTACGGTGAATATGATCTCCTTGAAACCGCCTGCAGTTCCTTCAGAGCATGATGACACTGCGTATTTCCAGCCCTTGGTCTCAAAATATTTGCAGTACATGCGGAACAAATCGCCGGCAAACAGGGCAGCCTCATCACCGCCTGTGCCGCCGCGTATCTCCATTATGACATCCTTGTCATCCTGCGGGTCGGCAGGTATGAGCATCTGCTTTATCTCCTCCTCAAGCTGGGGTAGGCGGGCAGTGGCGCTGTCAAGCTCCTCACGGGCCATCTGGCGCATCTCCGGGTCACTCTCAGAGAGCAGCTCACGTGCCTCGGCAATGCTCTCCTGCAGCTGTATGTACTCCTTGCGGGCAGCAACCACAGGCTCCAGGTCACGGTACTCGCGGTTCAGCTTTACGAACCGTTTCATATCGGATATGACTGACGGGTCTGTTATGAGCAGACTAACCTCCTGGAAGCGTGCCTCCAGACCGTCAAGTTTGTCAAGCAGACTCTCTGATGCAGCCATTATCTCTTTTTCTCAACCTTGTTTACGAATGCAACAGGACCGCCCTCGTAGAAGTTTATGATGTTGCGTGAAACGAACTGGGCCATCTCATTGCGCACGTCATAGGTCTGTGTACCTACATGCGGTGTGATGACAGCGTTCTCACATGCCAGAATCTCGGGGCTAACCTTGTCACCGAACTCAAACACGTCAAGTCCTGCACCCCATATGCGCCCTGTCTTAAGGGCATCGGCCAGGGCAAGCTCATCGACGATGGGACCGCGTGCTGTATTTACCAGGATGGCGGTGGGTTTCATGAGCTCTATCTGCTCCTTGCCTATCATGTGCCATGTCTCCTTGGAGTAGGGCACGTTGACCGATATGAAATCCGATGTCTTGAGCAGCTCGTCAAAACCAACGTATGTGGCATCATACTGTTTCTCAATCTCAGGGCTGACGCGGTGACGGTTGTAGTAGATTACCTTCATGCAGCTGGCCTTGGCGCGGCGTGCCAGAGCCTGGCCGATGCGTCCCATACCAAGGATACCCAGTGTCTTGCCTCCAAGTGAATATCCCAGATTGGCCAGCAATGTCCACTCCAGTGCGCCCGGAATGCGCAGACGGCGGTCAACATCAGTGATGCGGCGTGCTACGGCCAGCATCAGTCCGTATGCCAGGTCGGCTGTGGGCTCGGTTACAGGGCCCGGGGTGTTGGTTACGGCAATGCCAAGCTCGGTAGCTGCGGGAATATCTATGTTGTCAAACCCTACGGCGTAGTTGCTTACCAGTTCCAGACGGGGCAGGCCGCGCTCCATAAGCTTGCGGTCAACCGGGAAATTGAACATGGACTGCAGTACGTCATACTCCGGGAGCATCTCATAGACTTCATCATAAGTGAATGTCTCACGGCCTTCTGGGGGGAAGGTAACATCGTATTTTTCAATCAGTTCCGCATATCCGGTGCGGAACATGTTGTATGTTACCAGAACACGTTTTTTCATACTTTTGGTTTTGATTGGCGAAGTTACTCATTTTTTTGCGCAGGACATGCTTCTTTTAAGTTCCTTTCACTATAAACGCCCCAATGTCATAAACAGGTAAAACACTGGCATATAAAAATAGTTAACTGTTTTCTTATTACGCGTGCATGCATTACTTTTGTAAGACAAGCCAACTACACGAAAACTTATGAAACGATTACTGCCAATTATTGCTGCATTATGTGCTCTGGCTTCCTGCGTCACGAAACAGGAGACCGGAAATCTTGCGATCAATGACCTGGGTTATTTTGAGGCCCGTGGTGTCAACGTTCTTGTCTACTCCAACAATTATCAGGGAGTTTTCTGTGATGAAAAGACTGCCGGAATAGAGATTGTACAGCGGGGTGTGCGTATCGCCACCGGTGGAGCCGTACGTCTTATGAATACCCCCGAGCAGTGGGATATCTACGCTACACTTACCGAGCGTACCATTGATACGCTGGGTGGCGTGATCAGCTGCAGGTTCAATTATCCCGATTACAATTTCAGGTATGGTATTACCGCCAGGCAGGAGGGTAAGGGAGTGCGTGTGTCCGTGATACTGGATGATCCGCTGCCTGAGAAACTTGCTGGCAAGGTCGGACTCAACATGGAGTTTTTTCCGGCTACCTACTTTGGTAAGACCTACATGATGGACGGCCAGAGCGAGATATTCCCGCGCTATCCGTCAAGTGATACCGAGATGCACTCCAAGGATGAGAAGATATCCCAGTTCTGGGGTCTCTCCACTTTCGATGACCGCGGACGTAACGAGTTCATAGTTCCCAAACCCATATCCACGGGACATACCCTGGTGGTGGCACCTGAGGATGATGACCTGCGTGTGATGTTCCAGTCAGAAACCGAACTCAACCTGTTTGACGGCCGTAACCTTTCACAGAACGGTACGTTCGTAGTGCGCTCGCTGCTGCCGTCGGGCAAGACCGGCACTGTACTGGAGTGGTATGTGGAGCCTACTGGTGACGCCATCTGGATGCGTGAACCCAATATCGGTTTCTCACAGATAGGTTATACTCCTGCCCAGAAGAAGGTTGCGGTTATAGAGCTGGACCGTAATGACAAGGTCTCACATAAGGCCAGGATTATCCGCGTGAACGCTGACGGCAGCCGTTCTGTGGTCCTGGAGCCTGAGGTAAAGGAGTGGGGTGTGTTCTATGACCGTTACAACTATGCACAGTGTGATTTCAGTGCCGTAACTGAGCCCGGAACCTACTACATAGAATACAAAGGTATAAAGACGAATCCGTTCCCCATCAACAGGAACGTTTATGAGGGCAAGTGGCACAACACGATGGATGTGTGGCTGCCTGTACAGATGGATCATATGCTGGTAAATGAGGCATACCGCGTATGGCACGGCCGTTCACATATGGACGATGCCATCCAGGCTCCCACCAACTATCAGCAGCATGACGGCTACCGCATGGGTAATACCACCGGTACCAAGTACAAACCTTATGAGCATATTCCCGGCCTGGCTGTAGGTGCATGGTATGATGCCGGTGACTTTGACATCCAGTCCGGTACCGTGATAGGCCTTACCAATCAGTTGGCCGATGTCTGGGATATTCTGCGTCCCGAGCGTGACGAGACATTCATTGACCAGAAGACCCAGTTCGTGGACATCCACCGTCCGGACGGTCTGCCCGATATCATCCAGCAGGTTGAACACGGCGCCCTGAACCTGTGTGCACAGATTGAGAACATAGGTTTCATTGCAGGCGGTATTGTACAGGGTAACATGCACCAGTATCATCATCTGGGTGATGCCGTGACCATAACTGACGGATATATCTATGATCCCAGCCTTAAGCCCTATGAGGTTCGCGGAAACCGTTCGGGTACACTGGATGACCGTTTTGCATTTACCAATAATGCCGGCAACCCCTTGGGTAACGCAAACGTCTGCGCCGCACTGGCACATGCAGCCCGCGTGCTGGCTCCCTTTATTCCTGAGACTGCAGAGCGTTGCCGCAAGAACGCCCTCAAACTGTGGAAAGAGATGGATGAGTTCCAGGCACGTCAGCCGGCACGTAACCAGCAGGCCAATGCCAACGGCAATTTCCAGCAGCGTAACAACCGGGGCGGTGACCGCTCGGCTGCTGCAATACAGCTCTGGCTGCTTACAGGTGATGATAAATATAAGGAGATATTCCTGCCGGGCGTGATGCGTCAGATTGAGATGGCCAAGACCGCTCCCCAGGGCGTGGAGGATAACCGTACAGGTGGCGGCAGCGCAATGCGTGCCCCGCGCGTGAATATCACCACCGCCCTTTCACTGCTGCCTTATATGGATGACGATTTCAAGGCACAGGTGCGTGAGGTTATCCCGGTATTCGTTGAGGATGCCAAGCGTACAGCCGAGTCCACTCCTTACGGCGTGCCTGTGGCAGGCGGAACATGGGGCGGAAGCGAGCGCGTAATCAGCTGGGCCCAGAACAACTATATGGTATGGCGTTATTTCCCGGACCTGATTGATCCGGAACTGGTGCTGTCAGGTCTTAATTTCATATATGGTAACCATCCGTATTCAAACGTATCATTCGTGACTGCTGTGGGCGTGAATACCAAGAAGGTGGCATACGGCAACAACCGTGCAGACCACACATTCATCCCCGGCGGTATAGCTCCCGGTCTGGTGCTTCTCAAGCCGGACCTGCTGGAACACAAGGATGATTACCCGTTCCTTTGGGGTGAGAACGAGTGCTGTACACGTACCGTTCCCTCATATGTTACTCTCTCCATCGGCGCCCAGGAGATTGCTGCGGCGCTTAACAAACAATGAATACATGTCAATAACAATTAAAGGTTTAAGTCATTATTACCCCAATGGTAAAAAAGCACTGAATAACATCAATCTGGAAATACCTTCGGGCATGTTCGGTCTTCTGGGACCGAACGGTGCCGGAAAGTCTACGTTGATGCGTATCCTTGTGACCCTTATGGAACCGACCGAAGGGTCTGTCGATGTGTGCGGTTATGATATCCGTACGCAGCGTAAGGAGGTGCGCCGTATCCTGGGTTATCTGCCCCAGGATTTCAGGTTCTTTGCCAAGTATAAGGTTCGTGAGTTCCTGGAGTATGCGGCAGCTCTCTCCGGAATGACCAACTCATCGGAACGCGGCAGGGCGGTTGACGCCATGCTGGAGCAGGTGGGCCTGTATGAGGCCCGTGACCGATATGCGCAGAACCTGTCGGGTGGTATGAAAAGACGTCTGGGCATTGCACAGGCCCTGATACATAAGCCTAAGGTGCTGGTTGTGGACGAGCCTACCACGGGACTTGACCCCGAGGAGCGTATCAGGTTCCGTAACCTTCTGAGTGAGGCAAGTTCAAAGGATACCACTATCATATTGTCAACCCATATCGTAGGTGACATATCCAGCTCATGTACTGAGATGGCCATGCTCAACCAGGGTCAGGTAATGTTCCGCGGGTCACCTGCCGGTATGCTCAAGGATACTGAGGGCAAGGTATGGCGTCTGCAGGTTACAAATGACCAGTATGCCGAGATCAATCAGAAATATGCGGTAATATCTACCATACCGCATGGCCTGGGATGGGATCTCCAGGTAGTGTCCAATGAGAATCCCGGATATGGTGCGGTAAACTATCCGCCCAATCTGGAGCATGCTTATGTCTATTTTACGGAGATAAAGGATAAGGAGTGATGTTGACAGGAATAACTAACATACGCATTGTTTCCAGATACGAGACAAAACTTCTTGTCCGTGGATGGTTCTTCAAGGTTTTTGCCTTCCTGGCACTGTTCGCCGCAGTGATTCTGGGATCCATATACATATTGTCACAGATGCAGCAGCCTCAGATGGCCAACAGGTCTGTCATTCCCTATATGTTCATGCTGGTCATGAACGTGGGGCAGGCTGTGGTATCGGTATTCCTGGCATCGGAGTATCTTAAACGTGATAAGCAGCTTGACACGTCGGAGGTGTTCTACACCCGTCCGTTAAGTAATGCCGAGTACCTGCTGGGCAAGATGTGGGCCACGCTGAAAGTTTTCTTCATACTTGACTTTGCGGTGGCTGCCATAGCATTGGTCATGAGCCTGATAAAGTATGGCATTGACCTGGATTACCTGAGTTACATATGGTATTTCCTGCTGCTGTCAGTGCCTACGCTGGTGTTCATAGTAGGTCTGTCAACCACTCTTATGCTGGTGCTCAACAACCAGGCAATCACCATGGTGGTACTGCTGGCATACATAGGCGTGACACTGTTCTACATAGATGACCTCTATTATTACCTCTTTGACTACATAGGTTTCAACCTGCCTATGCTCAAGTCGGTGGTTACCGGTTTCAGCGGCCTGTCACGTCTTATCAACCACAGGATGTGTTACCTGCTGCTGGGAATGGGCCTGATACTTACTGACGTATCGCTGTTTCACCGTCTTGCCAACTCCCGTTACAGCCTGCTGCCGTGGCGAATAGCCGCCGTGGTATTCCTGATGGGCGGCCTGTTTGCAGGATACCGCCATGTACGTACCTATAAGGTCGATGAGAGATTCCGTGCCGATATGGTGGAGCTGGATAACAGATATGTCCATACAGGTGGTGCTGTGGCCGATTCATGCTCGCTTGCAGTAATGCAGAGCGGTGACACCCTGAGCGTGAAGGCAGACCTGACGGTGAGCCCCAGGGAGGATACGCAGGAGCTGGTATTTACCCTCAACCCAGGATTCAGGGTTACAGGCGTAACTGCAGCCGGACGCAATGTGAGCTATGAGAGACTCATGCATCTTATCATCCTTAAGTTTGATGCAGCCCTGCATGCCGATGAGCCCGTAAGGATTTCCATGGAGTACAGCGGAAAGGCCGATGAGCGCATCTGTTACCTGGATATCCAGGCAGACAAGCTGATTGAGAACAGCAAGGTGCTCTCCATGCTTAACATAGGCAAGCGTTATCTGTTCCAGGACAGGGAGTTTACCATGCTCACACCGGAGAGTTACTGGTATCCGCGTCCAGGTGTGGCATACAGTGACCAGAGTCCCGAATGGCAGATGTCATACTTTACCGGATTCAATGTCAGCGTGACACCCAATCCCGGCCTGATACCTATATCACAGGGCCTATGCACCGCAAATGCAGACTCTTCCACGTATACATTCACTCCGGAGTCATCATTGCCGTCTGTATCTCTTATAATAGGAGATTACACCCCCAAATCCATAACGGTAGACTCAACCGTCTATACCGTATGGGAACTGGGACAATGGGATGACAAGTTCAGTGCGTTTGATTCCATCCGTGACACGATACCCGTGGTGTTGCATGACATACGCCGCAGTATGGAGCTGTCGGCCGATATGGCATATCCGTTCAAACGTTTCCATTTGGTTGAGGTCCCGGCCCATTTCACATCATATAAGCGTGTGTGGACATCGGTCTATGAGGATGTGCAGCCGGAGATGGCACTGGTTCATGAGCGGGGCTATGACATGCGTCAGTTCCAGTTTGAGGAGATGAAACGCATGTATGGAGCGGGCGGACGTTTTAATCGTCGCCGGACCGATATGTCCGATAAGGAGATCCTCTACAGCATCCTTTACAACGCCATGTCATTCATGATGGAGTCCAGCGATTTCAGCGGCAGCAGACGTAACGGACAGTTTACGATGACACAGGTGGACAACCCGTACTATTACGGACCGCTGTTCTACAATTTCAGATATAACATCTACTCGTCCAACTGGCCTATGGCCAACCGTATGGTTGAGACTGTAACCAACCAGAGCGGAACAGGCACATCGGAGTGGATGAGGAGAATGAACGGCCTGTCAGAGGATGAGAAGGCTCTGATACTGATGGGTAAGTACGGATTTGACCGTATCATGTCAGACCCTGAGTGGGATGACCTGGCCGATAATGCACTGGCACTCAAGACAAGGGATTTCTTTGCTCCGGTATCGGCCGTGATGGGTTATGAGGCCATGGTTGACTCCATAACCGCCAGGAGTAGGGCAAAGGAGTTCACCAACTCATCATTTGACTCAATCCTGGACTGGATACAGAGCTATTCAGGCGTGGACCTAACGGATAAGATTGAGAGCTGGAACCAGCCGGCCAGGTTGGCCTGCTTCAAGGTAGGAACACCTCTCGTCACCACCGTCACCACCGATACAGCCGATATCTACGAGGCCGAGATTGCGTTTGAGAACATATCGGACAATCCGGGTTATGTGAATGTGGAGTTCATTTTCTATGAGATTGAGAATGCCGGTGATGAGGATAAACCCACAAGCATGACCGTGAGCGTAGGAGCACATGAGACCCGCAGGCTCGTAACCCACTGGTTCAATGCTCCGGGTTCCATAAGGGTAAATACCATGCTCTCATCAAACCTGCCGCATAACGTGAACCTGAGCAGCTCTGACTGGAGCACATATACAGGTACGGAACTGACCCCCGAGGGTATCTATTCCGTTCGTGGCGGAGTGGACAACGCACTTCCGGGTGAGATAATAGTGGATAATGAGGACAGCAGACTGTTCTCTCTCTCCAGACCTCTCAGGACCGGTTATCTCTCCAAGTGGATAGACAAATCCAGGGAGAACAGGAATGAGTTCATATATGAGGGATTCTCTGATTGGCGTACCTACAGCCAATGGACTCTGGTGACTGACCAGAACCTGTACGGAGACTACATCCGTTCTGCATATATCATATCGTCGGGTGACGGCGGACAGTATGCATGCTGGAGCGTTCCGCTTTCAGTAGCCGGAGTATATGACGTATACTATTATGCATCACCAGACCTCTACAATAGCGATAACCGTAACCGCAGGTGGAACAACAATAACAACAATAACGGACGCAGGGTGACCAATGACTACAACTTTGAGATTGAGCAGTTCAACATGCAGGACCGCGTGTCATTGAACATGTGGCGCGCCGAGGAGGGTTGGAACCTGCTGGGTTCATTCCGTTTCGAGGCCGATACCGTGAGGGTGAGACTGAACAACAAATCAGGCGTCAGGGTGATTGTGGCCGATGCCGTAAAACTGATAAAAAGATAAAAGACAAATATATGAGAAAAAGATTTTTAAAAACGGCAGTGTTGGCGCTGGCAGCATTGACGGTATTTGAGACCGGATCAGGGGCTCAGATTGTGCTGACCATGGAACAGGCTCTGGAGTACAGTGCGCAGCATAATCCGGACCTGATCAATTCGCGTCTTTCAATGGAGCAGTATGAGCAGAACCTGATAGCCCAGAAGGCATCATTGAAATCAAGGTTCTCACTTAACCTGCAGCCCCTGACATACTCGCAGTCACGTCAGTTTGACAGCCGTTACTCTGACTGGTACACCAACCGCTCGCTGTCGTCATCGGGAACGTTCAGCATATCACAGCCCATCATCTGGACCGATGCCACGCTCTCACTCAACAACAGCCTGTCATGGCAGAACAATGAGTCGTCAATAGCAGGTAAGACCAACAGCAACCGTGCGTTCAGTAACAGCCTTTATCTGAGTCTGACACAACCCATATTCACCTACAACAGGACCAAGATGAACCTGCGCCAGATTGAGATGAACTATGAGAACGCCCGCATAAGCTACGCCTTGCAGCTGCTCAATGTGGAGCGTAATATCACAAGCCAGTTCTACAACCTGTTCGTAGCACAGCAGAACCTTGCCATCAGCGAGTCTGAGCTGGAGAATGCCGAGAAGAACTTCAATATAATCAAGGATAAGGTAGAGGCAGACCTGGTAACCAAGGATGAGTACTATCAGGCAGAACTCAACCTGGCTCAGTCACGCTCAAGTCTGGAGAACCAGAGGGTGAGTCTGGAGAACTCAAAGGACAACTTTAAGCAGACACTCGGTATTCCGCTTGACGAGGATATAATGGTGGTTTGCGATATCGAGGCTGAACCTGTAATCGTGGATTTCAACAAGGCTCTTGAGAGTGCCACCACGACCAGACTGGAGTTGCGTCAGCGTCAGATTTCACGTGAGAATCAGGAGATGACAATGATTCAGGTAAAGGACAATGACAGTTTCAGCGGTAATATATCGCTTTCACTGGGTGTCATGGGTGATGACACGGATTTCAATCACCTGTATGACAATCCCACCAACAACCCGCGCGTATCAATATCATTCAGCGTTCCTATCTTTGACTGGGGCGCCAGGAAGGCACGTATAAAGGCTCAAGAGATTGGACGTAAGATGTTTGAGCTGAGCGCCGATGAGGAGCTTAAGAGCATAGAGATGAACGTACGCAGCACATGCCGCAGCCTGGACAATCTGGTGGAGCAGATATCCATAGCTGAGCAGAGCCAGCGTAACGCCCAGCTTACCTATGACCTCAATGAGGAGCGTTACCGTAACGGTGAGCTTACAGGTATGCAGATGAACCAGTTCCAGACACAGCTGTCCAACAGCAAGATGTCATACACACAGGCCATCATCAATTACAAGGTACAGCTTCTTAACCTCAAGATCCTTACACTTTATGATTTTGAGAAGAACGAGCCTGTGACTCCCATCACATATGAGCAGAACAAAGACAAAAAGAAGAAATAATAAAAAATGAAACAGCATATGAAATCAGGAATCAGCGTACTTGCACTGACTGCACTCACACTCTCAATGGTAGGGTGCAGACAAGAGAACACAATGAACCGTAACGAGATACCTACACCGGTATCCGTATCAGACATTACCTACGGCTCCGTAAGCAGGATATTCACCACCAACAGCACTGCCGTATCAAGTGCCGAGGCCGAGCTGTCAACCGAGATGGCCGGAAAGTATCATCTGCAGAACAACCCCGCCACGGGTAAGCCCTACAAGTTGGGTGACAAGGTAAAGAAAGGTGCCTTGATCATCCGTATTGAGGATAAGTCATATGAGAACGGCATATCAATTGAGACCAAGCGTCTTAACCTTGAACTTGCCGAGCAGGAGCAGGTAAAGACCAAGTCCCTGTATGAGAAGGGTGGTGCCACTTTGACCGAGGTCAAGAACTCGGATATCAAGATCATGAACTCCCGTCTGGATTATGAGAATGCCGAGATGAACCTGGAGAAGATGAATATCCGTGCCCCGTTTGACGGCGTGATCGTGAACCTGCCTCACTACTCTAAGGAGGCTAAGGTTAACAGCGGAACATCGGTCGTAACCATCATGGATTACAGCTCCATGCTGCTTGAAATCAACCTCCCCGAGAGTGCCATCAATGAGGTGAAGGTGGGCCAGAAGGCATATATCACACACTACACACTGCCCAAGGACACAATCATAGGTGAGATTACAGAGCTCTCTCCGGCCATCAGCGCCGAGACCCGTACGTTCAAGGGCAAGCTCATGATTGACAACAGCAAGCTGCTTATCAGACCGGGTATGTTCGTAAAGGCCGATATCGTTACCGAGAGCCACAGCTCAACAATCGTGATACCCAAGAACATAGTACGTAACGAGCGTAACAGACGTACCGTATTCGTAGTTGACCAGGGTATAGCAAGGGCCAAACAGGTCAAGCTTGGTCTTGAGGAGAAGAACAGCGTAGAGGTTCTGAGTGGTCTTGAGAAGGATGATCAGCTGATTATCCGTGGTTTTGAGACTCTGAGAGACGGTTCAAAGGTTAAGATCCAAAGATAAGACGAAAGGATGAAGAAACTGGTTAGTTGGGCGGTCAGGAACCCGGTAACCGTCACTATGGCGGTGCTTGCTATCCTGCTGCTCGGAAAGATATCATATGACAGGCTGAGCGTGGAACTGCTTCCTAGCATGAACAGCCCCCGCCTGTTTGTTGAGATAGATGCCGGCGAGCGTCCGCCCGAAGAAATCGAGAAGCAGTTCGTGCGCAGCATGGAGTCTCAGATTGCCCGTCAGAGTGACGTGCGCAATGTGTCATCGGTAGTTAAGGTGGGTACTGCCAGGCTTACTGTGGAGTACGCATGGAGAAAGAATATGGATGAGGCGTTCCTGGACCTGGAGAAAGCCATGAGCAGTTTCAGTCAGGACAGCCGTATCACGGACCTTAGGATAAGCCAGAAGGATCCTACTACTGCGCCTATCATGATAATAGGTTTCTCCAACCCGGATATTACTGATATGGCCGAGCTGCGTAAGGTGGCTGACTCATACGTGTGCAACGAGCTGATGCGTGTTGAGGGTGTGGCCGATGTATCACTGGCCGGTGACGAGTTCACCAACCTGGTCATCGAGGCCGATCCGTACAAGTTGCAGGCATTCGGCATAACCGTTGAGAATATATCGTCACGTATCCAGGAGAACAACCAGAGGGTATCGGGCGGAAGAATAACAGAGCAGGGCGCACAGTATCTGGTGACCGGTTCCAACACCCTGACGGATGAGATTGCGTTCGGTAATATCATAGTAGGTTACAAGAATACCGAGGCTGCACAGCAGGGCGCGCGTCTGGGCGAGTTTGAATCGGCCAGCATGGCACCCATCTACCTGCGTGACGTGGCAAAGATACACTTTGAGAACCGTGAGCCTGAGAACATAGTAAGGGTAAACGGCAAACGCAGCATAGGCATATCCGTATTCAAGGAGATGGATTTCAATACCGTCAAGGCGGTAGAGGGAATCAAGACAAGCCTTGGCAAGATACAGAAGTCACTGCCCGGATATGAGTTCAGGATAATCAGTGACCAGGCTACTTTCATAAACAGCTCAATCGGTGAGGTCAAGAACAGCGCCCTGCTGGGTGTGCTGCTGGCTGTGATCGTGCTGTTCGTGTTCCTGCGCAGGGTAGGAACGACCCTTATCGTGGCCGTCTCGATACCTGTATCCATCATCGCCACTTTCAACCTGATGTTCTTTAGCGGACTTACCATCAACATACTTACGTTGGGAGGTCTTGCTCTGGGAGCAGGTATGCTGGTGGATAATGCCATTGTGGTCATAGAGAGCATATTCAGGAACCAGGAACGCGGTCTGTCGGTGCGTGACGCGGCTATCACAGGTACATCCGAGGTGGGTGGTGCCGTATCGGCATCAACACTTACCACAATCGTGGTGTTCCTGCCTATCGTATATCTGCATGGCGCTACCGGTGAACTGTTCAAGGATGAGGCCTGGACCGTGACGTTCTCACTTCTGTCATCACTGTTCGTGGCTATCCTGGTAATACCTACACTCTATGAGCGTATATTCAGCCGCAAGAAAGTGGCTCCGCTCCAGAATTTCAGTTCTGTGAACATCAAGGGCTATGCGGCATTCCTAAAGAGACTTGTGGAGAAACGCTGGTGGGTTATACTGGGCTCCCTTATCCTGGTGGGCGTGACAATTCTGCTGCTCCCGCATGTGGGTACCGAGTTCATGCCTAAAACCGATGCCAATACCATCAACGTGAAGATACGTATGGCCGAGGGTACAAGCCTGGACCGTACATCATCAACGGTTGAGAATCTGGAAAATCTGGTGTTTGACCTGACAGAGGATCCCGAGTGCGTGATCTACACTCATGTGGGCCCGGGTGCATCGGCACAGAATATGGATTTTGAGGGCGAGAATACCGCCACGATGAAGATCCAGCTCTCCAATCAGTCGGCCGTTACACCTGATTATCTGACAGAGGTCCTGGCATCTTACATAAACGGGGTAGAGGGTATGGAACTCTCATTCACCCAGGATGACAACTCGCTGGGCTCAATGATGGGAACTGAGGATGCCCCGCTGGTAGTTGAAATAAAGGGTGAGGAACTGGATCTGCTGGCTGCACTTACCGAGCAGGTAAAAGCCGCTGTCGATTCAATTGACTGCCTCTATAACGTGGAGAGTTCGCTGGCAGGCGGTGCACCGGAGATCATCATCACCGTTGACCGTGCCCTGGCCGGAATGAACAACATAAACGTATCAACCATAATCACCCAGATTCAGCAGCATCTGGATGGCCGTTCAGCCGGACAGATGGATTACAAGGGCGATATGAGAGATATCAGCATCAAGGTTCCGGGTGTGTCCCTGGCTGACCTTAACACGATGGTCATAACATCGGGCCAGAAAGATTTCCGTCTGATAGAGCTTGCTCAGATAAGTGAGAGCACCGCGCCTAAGGAGATATCACGTCTGAACCAGAACCGCGTGACACGTGTTACGGCCGATATAGATGAGTCCGTATCACTTGACAAGGCCGCCCAGCGTACCCGTGAGGCTGTACGTGGCATTGAACTGCCGCAGAACTACTCCATAACCGTGACCGGTGAGGAGGAGCGCCGTGCGGAGTCCATGAACAGCCTGCTGTTGGCACTTGTGCTGTCAATCGTGCTGGTATACATGGTTATGGCATCGCAGTTCGAGTCACTGCTGCATCCGTTCACTATCCTGCTTACCATTCCTCTGGCATTGGTGGGTGCGGTACTGATGTTCCTGATTACAGGTATAACCGTGAATATAATGGGTATCATAGGTATGGTGATGCTGGCCGGTATCGCGGTCAACAACTCCATCATCCTGGTAGACCGTATAGGACAGCTCAAGGAGTCCGGTCTGAGCCTGACCGATGCTATCGCAGAGGCAGGACAGCAGCGTATCCGTCCTATCCTTATGACCAGCCTTACCACCATCCTTGCACTTGTGCCTATGGCATTGGGACTGGGTGACGGAGCATCGCTGAGCTCACCTATGGCTATTGCCGTGATAGGCGGTCTGTTCACTTCAACTCTTCTGAGTCTGGTGGTGATACCTTGTGTTTATTACGTATTTGAGAGCGCCAAGATTAGAATAACCGGAAAATGAAATTCAAGTCATTTATTGACCGTAGGGTAACTATCTGCATGCTTCTGGTGGCGCTCACGCTGCTGGGCTACTTCTCGTACAAGCAGTTGCCGGTTGAGCTGCTGCCCAATACGGAACTGCCCCAGCTCTATGTGACTGCCTCATCCAGGAGTGACCTCACTCCGTCTTATATGGAGCAGCAGGTGGTGATTCCGCTTGAGGGAGCCATAAGTGCCGTAGGTGGCGTTGAGAATATGGAATCAACGGTATCGGGCAGACAGGGCTCCATAAGGGTTGATTTCAAGAGAGGTACCAATCTTAAGATGACCACCGTGAAACTGCAGGAGAAGATCAGCTCCATAAAGTCTGATTTCCCCACAGACGTCACGGTGAATGTACAGCAGGCCAACCTTAACGGCATAAGCAACCAGTTCATGTCCCTGCAGGTGCGCGGATCGGGCGGTGTGGACCGTCTGAGAGCCATCGTGGACAAGGATGTGGTACCTCGTCTGGAGAGTATAGACGGTATAGCCGGCGTTACGGTTTATGGAGGTCGTGTCAAGTCCATTGAGATACGCTCCAACCCCGAGGCGATGCAGGCACTGCACATATCCAACTCACAGATAAGCCAGGCCCTGAGCCAGTATAACCAGGAGCGTACTTTCCTGGGCTTTATCAGTGAGCCTGACCGTAAGTACTACGTGCAGCTTGACGCCAACTATGATGACGTGTCACAGGTGGAGAATCTGGTGGTTGCCAACGGACCTGTTTACCTAAAGAACGTTGCCACGGTATTCTTTGACTATAAGGAGGAGACTACCATAAGCCGTGTGAACGGTATGGATGCCATATCGGTCTCTCTGGTTAACGGAGCAGGGGAGAACCTCCTGGACCTCTCCAAGAGAGCCCTTAAACGTATCGATGAGGTGAACCGTGAGGTGGCCAGCCAGGATATGCAGCTTGTGGTGCAGTCAAATTCGGCCGACCAGATAAGCAACAACATATCACAGATTGTCAGGTTGGCCCTGATAGGCGGCTTGCTGGCAGTCCTGGTGCTGTGGTTCTTCCTGCGCAACCTGAGCCTTGTGTTCTTTATCGCGCTGTCCATACCGGTGTCGGTATTATCGGCATTCAACATATTCTATGCGGCCGATATATCCATAAACACCCTTACCCTGATAGGTATGGCACTGGCGATAGGTATGTTGCTGGACAGCAGTATAGTTGTGCTTGAGAATATATACCGTCTGGCATCCATGGGAATGCCGCCGCGTATGGCGGCCCTGCAGGGTGTCAAGGAGGTTCGTGAGGCGCTTATAGCATCTACGCTCACCACCATAACGGTGTTCCTGCCGTTCGTATTCTCGGATGAGCCTATGATCAAGCTGCTGGGACGTAACATAGGATTCTCAATCATATCCACGCTGCTGTTCTCACTGCTGGTGGCCGTAACGTTCATACCTATGGCAACCGCGGCGATGATGGAACGCGGCGGAGGCGGCAACAGCGTGTTCTTCCGTAAGATGTCCATCCATGACCGTCCGTTGCAGATGTACTCAACTCTGCTCAAGACCAGTCTACGCAAACCCGGACCTACGGTAGGTACAGCGGTGGCAGTCCTGGTGATAGCGTTCATATTCGCATTGTCGCGCAATACAGGCCAGAACCGTCAGATTGACAGTGACCGTATCAATATCACCATCACCATGCCCAGCGGCAGCGTGATTGATGATACCGATGAGGCTACTGCCACACTTGAGGCCCGTCTGGACAGCCTGCCTCAGAAGAAGGATGTGATAAGCCGTATCCAGGAGGATCAGGCATCCATTACCGTGACCCTGCAGGAAGGTTATAACAGGAAGGGTGGCGTGACCATCAGCCAGCTGGTTGAGCAGTTGAGTGATGAGCTTACGCTGGATGGCGATATAGATGTACGTGTAACCCCGGGTTATGACCGTGGAAACCAGAGCGCATCGGGACTGAGTTCTCTGACCCGTTTCATGAGTGTGCTGGGTGTGGGTGACAACACGGAGAGAATCGTGGTCAAGGGCTCCGATACCGAGACCATGCGTATTGTCTCCAACAACCTCAGGTACTATCTGGAACAGTTGGAGTTTGTGCGTGACGTGAGAGTTGACAATCCCGGCGGACGCCGTGAGGTACAGCTCACGTTTGATCCCGTGACACTGGCATCATACAATATCACCAACCAGGCAATCACACAGGCACTGGGCTCGCTGAACCGTTCTACCAGCACAGGTGCCAGCTTCAAGGTTGGAACCGATGAGTATGACATAGTCATAATGGATGACCTGACCGAGGAAGAGGAGGAGATGGGCCGCTGGGAGAAGACCATGGATGATCTGCGCCGTGTCATCGTGACCGATGCCAACGGCGGAACCCATGAGCTGCAGCAGCTGGCAAGCATCCGCCTGAGCCGTGGTCCGTCGGAGGTTAGGCGTGTAAACCGTGACCGCCGAGTGAACGTGACCTATGCCATCTCACAGAGTGAGGAGCTGCCTAAGGATGTCCTTGATGATTATCATGACCAGATAGATGAACTGATTGCCAATTACAACCTGCCCTCAGGACTGGCTCTTGAGGTTCAGCGCGGCGATGACTCCACCAGTGAGTTCAAGTTCCTGATACTGGCATCGATCATACTGATATTCATGATATTGGCATCGGCCTTTGAGTCACTAACCACACCATTGGTATTGCTGTTCTCCATACCGTTGGCTGCCATCGGATCCCTGCTGGCGCTGCTGCTGTCAGGAAACAGCCTGATGAACGCCAACACCCTGACAGGATTCCTTATCCTTCTGGGTATCGTGGTCAACAACGGTATCATACTGATTGACTACTCGTCCACACTGCGTCGCCGTGGTTACGGACGTATGCGTGCAATCATGACCAGCGGTTATTCACGACTCAGGCCTATCTGCATCACGACCATCACGACCATCGTCACGCTTATACCTATGGCGATGGGTGATGACGAGTATGCCGGTGCCATTGGCGCGCCGTTTGCGCTGACCGTCATAGGCGGACTTACGTTCTCTGCCATACTTACCCTGTTGCTCATACCTACGCTATACATATCATTTGAGAATATGAGGGCATGGTACAGAAAGCTGGGCCGATACACACATATCCTGCATGCCATACTGTTCGGCGTGGGCCTGCTTGTGATATTTACCAGCGTCAGGGGTATATTCATGATACTGCTTTACATAATCATCCTGGCAATTGCCATCCCCGGAGTTACCTATTTCATAAAGAGCTCCGTTAGGATAGCACGCAAGGATATAGTAAAGCCCGACGAGCCAATCGTGATTGAGGTCCGCAACCTGGTCAAGGTGTATGACTGGTACACGCTGTTTACACGTCAGTGGCGCAGCGGACTGAACATACGCCGCAGATTGGGACTGGCCCGTACATTCCATCACGCAAAGGATTTTGTAAGCCTTCTGTGGCAGGTGGTAGTGTTCGGATATACAGGATATCTGGCTGGATGGTATTTTGAGAAAGAGTTCTGGATACTGCTTATGACCATCATCACTCTGGCAGGTCTTAACAATATCCTCAAGGCTGTTCTTGAGTACATAGGTTACAAGTTCAAGAAGGGTGCACGTGTGGTATCTGTAATCAGGAAGATTCTCTACTGGCTGTTGCCCGTATGTGCAATAATATTCCTGAGCCACAAGATAGAGAGCAAGGGACTCCTGGTATTCATAGCAGTTGTCTGGATACTTGGACTCCTCATCCGTAAGACATCGGATTATCTCTATGAGAACAACATAAACGTGGAGCGTCTCAAGGGTGAGACTGCAGGTATGCGTCGTGCCTGGTTCGTGTTCGTAAAGAGCATTCCTATCATAGGCAAGCGCAAGAAGCCGTTCAGGGCCCTGCGTGGCGTATCGTTTGAGATTCACAGCGGTATGTTCGGCCTGCTTGGCCCCAACGGTGCCGGAAAATCCACGTTCATGCGTATTGTTACCGGTATCCTGCGCCAGAGCTACGGTACGGTATTCATCAACGGCATGGATACTCTCAAGTACAGGGAGGAGCTGCAGAGTCTGATTGGATTCCTGCCTCAGGAGTTCGGTATGTACGAGTCCATGAGCGCCTGGGATTTCCTGAACTATCAGGCTATCCTTAAGGGTATTACCGATGAGAAGACCCGTCTTGAGCGACTTGAGTATGTACTCAAATCGGTACATATGTATGAGCAGCGTAACTCAGAGATCGGCTCATTCTCAGGTGGTATGAAACAGCGTATAGGTATTGCGCTTATCCTGCTTAACCTGCCGCGTATCCTTGTGGTCGATGAGCCTACTGCCGGTCTGGATCCCCGTGAGCGTATCAGGTTCCGTAACCTGCTGGTTGAGCTGAGCCGTGACCGTATCGTGATATTCTCAACCCATATCATTGAGGATATAGCAAGCTCTTGCAACCAGGTTGTGGTTATTGAGAAGGGTACGCTTAAGTACTTTGGACTGCCCGGTGAGATGGTTAACCTGGCTAAGGATAAGGTTTGGCTGTTTGACATTGATGCTGCACATCTGGGTGACCTGGATGAGAAGCTGATTGCCAACCATATCCAGGACGGTGACAAGATCAAGGTTCGTTACATTTCGCCCACGTGCCCGTGGCCGGGTGCCGAGCCTGCTGAACCCAACCTTGAGGATGCATACCTATGCCTATTGAAAAACCTTTAGTTAAGCCAGACGAACAGAGGGAACTTGTTCACTCTGTCGTGGCGACTAAAGGTCGATAGAATATCAACTTATAATAATGATTGAACAATGTCAGCATTAGATACAGTTAAAGCATTTGGCAAAATGTGCGGTTACAACATGAGGATCATATTCTCAGGCAAGTTCATCTGGTTTCTGTTGGTGGGCCTGGCCCTGTTTTTCTTCCTTATGTTTACCGCCGCATCGGCAGGTACGGAGTTGAGTCACGGCATGGTCTATAGCCAGCTTACCATTCCCGGTCTGCTGCTGGTGTTCTATCCGGCCTGTTTCGGAATCCAGAATGATGCCGATCACCGCATATTGGAACTCCTGTTCGGAATACCCAACTATATGTATAAGGTATGGTTGTTCCGCCTGGTTATGATATATGTTGAGGTCTACCTGATCCTGGTGGTTTACGCATTCCTGGCCAGGATCCTGCTCTATCCCGTGCAGCCGTTCTCAATGGCTGCTCAGCTCATGATTCCGGTCATGCTGTTCGGTAACCTGGCATTCCTGTACTCCACGCTTATCCGTAACGGAAACGCCGCTGCCGTACTCTCTGTGCTTACGGTTATCCTGGCACTGATTCTGGGAAACGTGCAGCTGGTGCAGAACAGGGTATGGGATGTCACCATCAACCCGTATGAGGAGCCGGAGAACATCAACGCCGCCATCTGGAGCCTAACACTGCTCAAGAACCGCATCCTGATGGTTGTAGCCGGCATCATCTTCCTGATGTCCGGCCTGCTGGGCCTGCAGAACCGCGGCAAGTTCCTGGGCTAAAGGGGCCAAAAGGGGCACAAAAGGGACGGTTCTATCTGTGCCCTTCAGCAAGGGCACAGATAGAACCGTCCCTTTTGTGCCCCTTGCTTCTTTGTCAGAAATAGTTTATCTTTGGGTGAAGTTATTAATTTTGAAACCAATTTATTGTTGAGGATATGACTATCAAGGATTTACAGCCCAAGATCGTTTGGGATAACTTTTATGGAATAACACGGCAGCCGCGTCCTTCAAAGCATGAGGAGAAGATCCGTGCATGGCTTTTGGATTGGGCCAGGCAGCGTAATATTGAGGCTTTTGCCGATGAGACCGGAAACGTGATCATGCGCAAGCCTGCCACTCCGGGAATGGAGAACCTCAAGGGTGTGATTATGCAGGGCCATATGGATATGGTTCCGCAGAAGAACTCCGATGTAAAGCATGACTTTGAGAACGACCCCATAGAGACCTGGGTGGACGGTGACTGGCTCAAGGCCAAGGGAACCACTCTCGGTGCCGATAACGGACTGGGTGTAGCACTTGCCTTGTCAGTGCTGGAATCAGATGATATAAAGCATGGCCCGCTGGAACTGCTGGTCACCTATGATGAGGAGACCGGCATGACAGGCGCGCAGAATCTTAAGCCGGGTGTACTTAAGGGTGATATTCTGCTCAACCTGGACTCAGAGACAGAGGGTGAGCTCTACATAGGCTGCGCCGGAGGTCTTGACGCTTCAATAAAAGGCACTTATGAGCGTAAGCCCGAGCCCAAGGGCTGGCTCTGCTACAGCCTGGCCGTAAAGGGATTCCAGGGCGGTCACTCCGGTATGGATATCATACTGTGCCGCGCCAATGCGAACAGGGTGGGGGCACGCGTAATGTATGCCCTGCTTACCAAAGCCGATGCCAAGCTGATTGACATGGAGGGCGGCACGCTGCGCAATGCAATTCCGCGTGAGTGCTTTGCAACCGTATATATCGCTCCCGATAAGGAGGCCGTAGCCAAGCAGGTGGTGGCCGATGTGTTTGCTGAGGTCAAGGCTGAGTATGCAGCAACCGATCCCGGCTGCAACTACGTGTTTGAGCCCTACAAGTGCGCTCCGGGTGAGACTTGTGATCCCGATGAGTGCCTCTATGTGGAGGAGGGTACTTCACTGCGTTATATCCAGGCTATTCTGGCTTGTCCGGACGGTGTGGAGCGCATGAGTGATCAGATGCCCGGTCTTGTGGAGACATCCAACAACATGGCTATGGTCAAGATCTATAAGGGTGAGTTCTTTATCGGTAACCTGCTGCGCAGCTCAGTTGACAGCGCCAAGGAGATGCTGGCACTGCGTGTACGCAGCGTGGCAGAGCTGGCCGGTTGTAAACTGGAACTGTCAGGTGGTTACTCTGGTTGGGCTCCTAATGCAGCATCACCTATACTTAATGTGATGATGACGGAGTACAGGAAGATGTTCGGAACAGATCCCAAGTCAATGGCTATACATGCCGGACTTGAATGCGGAATACTGAGCGGTGCTTATCCCCATTGGGATATGGTATCATTCGGCCCCACGCTCTTGAGTCCGCACTCACCCGATGAGCGCTGCTACATCCCCTCCGTCCAAAAGGTTTGGGATTACCTCAAAGCAGTTCTCGCTGCAATTCCTACTAAATAAAAGAAAGGCTTGCCAATCGGCAAGCCTTCCTTTTTATATTGAGAGACCGAATGTCTTCTTGATGGGGCTCATCACGAACATGGACTGGATGGAACCTACGGTATCGGTGGTACCCAGCACGTTCATGAGGAACTCCTTGTAAGAGCGCATGTCAGGGCAGTAAACCTTAAGCAGGTAGTCAAACTCTCCCGATATGTTGTAGCACTCTGCCACCTCTTTCATATTACGTGCGGCCTCCTCAAAGCGGTGGGCGGCGTCGCCGGTCATCATGCGCAGACGTACGCAGCAGAATACCACAAATCCCAGGTTCAGCTTCTCAGGGTCCAGTACGGCTATATACTTCTTTATATATCCCTCGCGTTCCAGACGTTTCTGGCGCTCAAACACCGGGGTGGTGGATAGATGCACCTTTGCAGCCAGTTCCTTGGTGGTAAGACGTGAATTATCCTGCAGACAGGTCAGTATCTTGATGTCTGTAGCATCCAATTCTCCTGCTTTTGGCTCAATCATAGTTGAAATATTCTCCTTTTCCATAGATATTGGGGTTATTTGCTGGTTTTTGTTCTTTAATACGCTGCAAATGTAGCCAAGTTTTCCTTTGTTTCAAATTTTCTTGGTGACATTTTCTGATAGCTATAACTTTGCATCGTCAAAAGAAAACAAAACGACAAGACAAACAAACTGGAGTATTAACAATTAAAACAATAAGGAATATGGGAAACATTAACAAACTTCATCTTGAGACATTGGCCCTTCATGTAGGCCAGGAGCAGCCGGATCCCGCGTCAGATGCACGCGCAGTACCTATCTATCAGACCACATCCTATGTGTTCCGCAACTCACAGCACGCTGCTGACCGTTTTGGTCTGCGTGATGCAGGTAATATCTACGGCCGTCTGACCAACTCCACACAGGATGTACTTGAGAAGCGCATTGCCGCTCTTGAGGGTGGCGTAGCCGGTCTGGCAGTTGCATCGGGTGCAGCCGCAGTAACATACGCCCTGCAGAACATTGCTCAGGCTGGTGACCACATCGTGGCAGCCGACAACCTGTATGGTGGTTCATTCAACCTGATAACACACACACTTTCAACCCAGGGCATCAGTAGCACCATCGTTAAGGTGAATGACCTGGCAGCTCTTGAGGCAGCCATCCGCCCCAACACCAAGGCAATCTATGCCGAGACATTCGGTAACCCCAACAGCGATGTTACCAATCTGGAGGCTGTAGCAGCCATTGCTCACAAGCACGGCATCGTATTTATCGTGGATAACACATTCGCTCCCATACTTATCCGTCCGTTGGAGCACGGAGCAGACATCGTGGTTCATTCCGCAACCAAGTTCATCGGCGGTCACGGTTCATCACTGGGTGGCGTTATCGTTGACGGCGGTACATTCAACTGGAAGGCCAACCCCGACAAGTATCCTACACTGGCCAAACCCGATCCCTCTTACCACGGCGCAGTATTTGCCGATGTAGCCGGTGCAGCCGCATTCGTAACCCGTATCCGTGCCGTCATCCTGCGTGACACCGGTGCTGCCATCAGCCCCTTCAACGCTTGGATCCTGCTGCAGGGTGTCGAGTCACTGCCTCTGCGCATAGAGCGTCACGTTGAGAACGCACTCAAGGTAGTTGACTATCTGGCTAAGAACCCCAAGGTTGCCAAGGTTAACCATCCTTCACTGCAGGATCATCCGGATCATGAGCTCTACAAGAAGTATTTCCCCAACGGTGGCGGTTCAATCTTCACCTTTGAGATCAACGGCACACAGGAGGATACCTGGAAGTTCATCGACTCACTGCAGATATTCTCACTGCTTGCCAACGTGGCCGATGTAAAGAGCCTTGTGATACATCCTTACACCACCACACACTCACAGATGACATCAAAGGAGCTGGCCGAGCAGCACATCACTCCTACAACAGTTCGTCTGTCAATAGGTGTGGAGCATGTAGATGATATCATTGCTGATCTGGATCAGGCTTTTGCAAAGATTTGATTCTTTATCCAAGTTATTTTAAGATTGACTATTTTTGCCATGGTGTTCACCGTTCCTTTGCGGGTTAACCGCAGGGGAACGGCGAATCCGTTGGAGATAAATAAGATAATATGCCTCTAAAACTGCCCGATAAACTGCCCGCAATAGAGATTCTCAAGGGTGAGAACATATTTGTGATGGATACCAGCCGTGCCATGAGCCAGGATATACGTCCGCTGCGTATTGTGGTGCTCAACCTGATGCCGCTCAAGATAACCACTGAGACGGATCTGATAAGGCTCATATCCAACACTCCGCTACAGATTGAGCTCAAACTCATGAAGTTGCGCAGCCATACGTCCAAGAATACCCCCGTAGAGCACATGCGTGTGTTCTACAAGGATTTTGAGTACCTGCGTGACGAGAAGTTTGACGGACTTATCGTGACCGGAGCCCCGCTGGAGCAGATGCAGTTTGAGGAGGTGTCATATTGGAACGAACTGACAGGAATCTTTGATTGGGCCAGGACTCACGTTACATCAACCTTATTTATCTGCTGGGCAGCGCAGGCTGCGCTTTATCACTACTACGGCGTTCCCAAATATCCGTTGGAGCACAAGATGTCCGGCATTTTCAGGCACACCACAATAAATGAGCCTGTTCCCATATTCCGTGGGTTTGATGATGAGTTCTGGGCTCCCCACAGCCGTCACTCCGAGGTTCGTCGCTCCGATATAGAGCGTGTAGACGGCCTTAAGATACTCTCTGAGTCCGATGAGGCCGGGGTGTTCCTGGTATCCGGACGCGGGGGTAGGGAATTCTTCATGACAGGACATATGGAGTACTCTCCGCTTACTCTCGATACGGAGTACCGCCGTGACCTGGGCAAGGGTATGGATATTGACATGCCCAAGCATTACTACAGGGATGATGATCCTACCAAACAGCCGCTGGACCGTTGGCGTGCCCATGCTAACCTGTTCTACTCAAACTGGCTGAACTACTACGTATATCAGGAGACTCCTTACAACCTGCAGGAGATCGGATAACAAAAAGCCCGGACCTTTTGGCCCGGGCTTTTTTATTCAATAAGTATCTGTCTTAGTATTCAAATACGCCGTACTCGCTGTGTATGGTAAGGTGAGTGTGGTCAGAGGGCTCAATGCGGCCTATAATCTGTGCATCGATGCCGAATGAGCGGCTTATCTCAATTACCTGCTGTGCATACTCCTTAGGCAGGTAAACCTCAAAGCGGTGACCGCAGTTGAACACCTTATACATCTCTTTCCAGTCAGTCTTGCTCTGCTCCTGGATGGTACGGAACAGGGGCGGGATGGGGAACATGTTGTCCTTTACCACGTGAACGCCGTCTACAAAGTGCAGGATCTTGGTCTGTGCACCGCCTGAGCAGTGGATCATTCCGTGAATCTGCGGGCGCAGTGCATCGAGCAGCTTCTTAACCACAGGGGCATAGGTGCGGGTGGGTGAGAGAACCAGCTTGCCGGCATCCAGAGGTGAATCCTGGACCTTATCTGTCAGGTTCAGACCGCCTGAATATACAAGCTCCTCAGGAACGGCATGGTCATATGTCTCGGGGTATTTCTGAGCGATACTCTTGCCGAATACATCGTGACGGGCGCTGGTAAGGCCGTTACTGCCCATACCTCCGTTGTACTCCTTCTCATATGTGGCCTGACCGAATGATGCAAGACCTACTATCACGTCACCCGGACGGATGTTGGCGTTGTTTATGACGTCACTGCGTTTCATGCGGCAGGTAACGGTGCTGTCCACGATGATAGTACGTACCAGGTCACCTACATCGGCAGTCTCACCGCCGGTGGCATAGGCGCCTACGCCCATCTCACGCAGCTCGGCCAGCAGTTCATCGGTACCGTTGATTATGGCGCTTATCACGCTGCCGGGTACCAGGTTCTTGTTTCGGCCTATGGTTGAACTTACCAGTATATTGTCTACGGCACCTACGCAGAGCAGGTCATCAATGTTCATTATCAGGGCATCCTGTGCAATGCCTTTCCATACAGACAGGTCACCTGTCTCTTTCCAGTAGGCGTATGCCAGTGATGACTTGGTTCCTGCACCGTCGGCATGCATTATGTTGCAGTACTCCGGATCACCGCCCAGTATATCGGGAATGATCTTGCAGAATGCCTTGGGGTAGAGACCTTTGTCAATGTTCTTGATGGCGTTGTGGACATCCTCCTTGGATGCAGATACGCCGCGTAGCATATAACGTTCGTTTGATTCCATCAGAATGTTTCTTTGTTTTATATCTCAATGCTGTTCCAGATATTCCATGCTGCAACTGCCTGCTGTTCAAGCATATCCTTGCCTCCCTTGGCCTGGGCTCCGTGCTCGCGGCCTTTCCTCATGAACATTGTCTCATCGGGGTTGGCGATTACGTCAAGCAGGACATGGTTTGATGAAAGGAAGGTGTAGGGAATGTCAGGGCACTGCTCAGTCTGGGGCCACATGCCCAAAGGGGTGCAGTTTACTATCACGTCATACTCATCCATGATAGAGGGTGAGAGCTCATAATATCCCATGATATCGAATGTGGAGTTACGGGATACGAACTTGTTCTCTATTCCAAGTCTGTCAAGGGCATATTTTACGGCCTTTGAGACTCCTCCTGTACCAAGTATCAGGGCTTTCTTCTTATCCTGGAGCAGTTCCTTGAATGACTCGGTGAAACCTATCCAGTCAGTGTTGTAACCTATAAGTTCGGTACCTGAATCCTTGTGAATGACCTTTACGGTATTTACGGCGCCTATAGCCTGTGCCGTCTCGTCCAGACGGGTAAGGAGTGGTATTATATCCTCCTTGTAGGGTATGGTAACGTTGAATCCGCAGAGGTTGGGATTGCGGTCTACAAGTTCCTTGACCTCATCGGCACTATCCAACTCAAAGTTCTCATAAAAGGCATTGATATGCTCTTTCTTGAATTTGTTGTTGAAACGGGCCTTGGATGTGGAGTGACCCAGAGGCTTGCCTATAAGACCGAACAGATGGCCGTATGATGAGTATGATGAGTATGAGCGTGCGGCAGATTCACGTTTGGGTTCAGCGCTCTCGGTCTTGACATCGGCAGTCCATGAATATGAGGGCTGCTGGGGCTCGGGTTCAACCTTAGGCTCTGCCTCAGGCTGTGGCTCTACCTCAGGTTCCATCTGAGGTTCAAATGTGGGCTCCTCCTCCTTGTTCTCATAGATTGATGCATCATCATGCGCTGAATCCTGGGGAGAATCCAGTTTCTGGTTCACCACTTTTATAAGAACCATGAGAACGAAAGCCAGTACAAAAAGAGTGCTGAATCCCATAGGATTTATCTTTTAGCCAACCACTCGGTTACGTTCTTCTCAATGCGGGCAGCAAGGTCTGTGCCGCTCTCCTTTACGAATTTCTCACCAACTATGTGCTCGTAGAGCTCAATGTAACGCTCAGATACGCTCTCTGCATATGCATCGGTAATCTCAGGCATTACCTGACCGGGCTGGTTCATGAAGTTGTGCTCAATGAGCCACTGGCGAACGAACTCCTTGGAGAGCTGCTTCTGGGGCTCTCCCTTCTCAAACTTCTCCTGATAGCCGTCAGCGTAGAAATAACGTGAGCTGTCGGGGGTGTGGATCTCATCGATCAGGTATACCTTGCCGTCACGCTTGCCGAACTCATACTTGGTATCAACCAGGATAAGGCCTTTCTGAGCGGCAATCTCTGTACCGCGCTTAAAGAGGGCGCGTGTGTACTGCTCCATAACCTCATAATCTTCCTTGCTTACCAGACCCTGTTTGATGATCTCCTCCTTTGAGATGTTCTCATCATGACCCTCCTCAGCCTTGGTGGTGGGGGTGATAAGGGGCTCGGCGAACTTCTGGTTCTCCTTCATGCCCTCGGGCAGAACGTTACCGCAAAGGTTACGGCAGCCGTTCTTATAGTCGCGCCATGCAGAACCGGTCAGATAGCCGCGGATGATCATCTCTACGCGGAAACCCTCACACTTGAGACCTACGGTAACCATAGGATCGGGGGTGGCCAGCTTCCAGTTGGGGCAGATGTCTGCGGTGGCATCCAGGAACTTGGCTGCAATCTGGTTCAGCACCTGGCCCTTGAAAGGAATACCCTTGGGCAGGATAACGTCAAAGGCCGATATACGGTCTGTGGCAACCATTACCATCAGGTCATCATCAATGTTATAAACATCGCGAACCTTGCCGTGATAAACACTCTTCTGTCCTTTGAACTGGAAATCAGTTCTTGTCAAAGCTTTGCTCATTGTTATCTTTTTTAGAAATTCTTTTTACTTCCTTGTGTGTCTGCTCATAGCGGTCATATGCATCCACAATGCGGGTAACCAGCTTGTGGCGGACGATATCCTTCTTGGTCATGCGGATGATGCTCAGACCCTCCACGCCGTCCAGTATATCCAGTGCCTGTACCAGACCCGATATCTGTGTGGGCGGCAGGTCAATCTGCGTAAGGTCACCCGTAACAATCATCTTGGTGTTCCAGCCCATGCGGGTAAGGAACATCTTGATCTGCTGCGGGGTGGTGTTCTGGGCCTCATCCAGTATGACTACGGCATCATTCAGGGTGCGGCCGCGCATGAATGCCAGCGGTGCAATCTGTATGATGTTAAGGTCCATGTACTCCTTAAGCTTAGCTGTGGGAATCATATCCTGCAGGGCATCATAGAGGGGCTGCAGGAACGGATCGATCTTCTCTCGCATATCGCCGGGCAGGAATCCCAGTTTCTCACCGGCCTCAACGGCAGGGCGGCACAGAACTATGCGCTTTACCTCCTTGTTCTTGAGGGCGCGAACGGCCAGTGCGATGGCGGTGTATGTCTTACCTGATCCTGCAGGACCTATTGCAAACAGCATGTCATGATCGGCATAATCGGTAACCAGTTTCTTCTGGTTCACGCTGCGTGGCATGATGGGACGACCGGTAACGCCAAAGAGAATCACATCCGAGCTTTTCTCTCCACCCGGCTCCTCACCGTTTACAATGTCCACAATAACCTCCTCCTTGAGTGAGTTGTATTTGGAGCAGTATTTTTCCAGTTTGAGCACGGCCTGTTCCAGACGTGCAGTCTCATCATCATCGCCCATGATACGGATTACATTGCCCCTGGCCACTATGCGCAGCTTGGGGAAAAGGGCTTTGATCAACTGCATGTTGGTGTTGTTGACTCCGTAGAACACTGCGGGGTCAGCTTCATTAAGAACAAGGTGCTTTTCTATCATGTAGGAAATCCGTTTCTTTGCGCAAAGTTACCCAATAATTGCGTAACGGATTAAAGGCATAGCTTATTATTTATTAACAAGGTATGATAATGCTTTAAGCTTGCCTGGATTATCCTATAAGATACCCCAGATTGGTGGTGAAAAGCTTGACTGCGATGGCCAGAAGTATGATTCCGAAAAACTTGCGGAATACATAGATAAGCCCCGGTCCCAGCACCTTCTCAATCTTGTTTATGTACCGTAAGACAATGAATACCACCACCATGTTGAGAGCCAGCGCAATCATGATGTTGACGGCCGCGTACTCGGCCTTAAGTGAAAGCATGGTGGTGAATGATCCGGCGCCCACTATGAGAGGGAATACCAGCGGTACGAATGTAGTCAGATTGGCCGGACCGTTGTCATATTTGAATATGGTTATGTCAAATATCATCTCAAAGCCGATGGCCAGGATCACTATGGAACCGGCTACGGCGAATGATTCAACGCTTACACCGAACAGCGCCAGAATGCCGTCACCGATAAAATAGATGATAGCCAGCAGTATCCATGCAATCATGGAAACCTTCAGGGCCGGTATCTTTCCGGTCTTATGCTGCAGGTCAATGATGATGGGAATTGATCCCGCGATATCCAGGATAGCAAACAGAACCATGAAGGCTCCGGCTATCTCCTTAAAGTCTATAGCCATTTCATTATCCTTTGATTACTGGTGCAAAGGTAATGAAATGGCTATAGATTGTAGTATATTTTCTGTATTATTTTGCGCAGATTAGTCTATGGGTCTCTTGTAGACGGCTCTGATAGGCAGACCTATGTTGCGCTCCTCAAGTTTTGTTGCAACGGGGTTTGCCTCCTTCTGTAACCACAGGACATATGACTCGTTGCATGAACTTGTGTTGAGCTCAGTGGTCCAGTAGAATCCCCATTTACCGTTGTGGAGCAGGTCTTCATAGTCCCTGCAACCTGCCAGAGGAATGAATATAGTGTTCCCATTCTCCTTACTGGTGAACAGATAACCCCAGGTGCCATCAAGCTTGCACTCTCTATAGTTGCATCTGTAAATCATATCAGTAAACTGTTTCTTGGAAGGTATTCTCCAGCCGTCACCCAGGATCTGTCTGGCGGCATCGTCTTCACTCAGTAGAACAGTCTGTGAGTCGGGGTTACTGCCCGCTGTGTGGTCATTGTCAGTAGTGTATTTGGTCATGTTGTTGTATGCACCGTTACACCATTTGTAGTTGTCATAGCCATATGAGGCTTTGGGTTCTGTCTCTCCCCATGCAAAGAATGTACCAGCCTCATCCGGGGTCTTGGCTCCGATATTGCAGGTGGCCCAAAGCAGACCGCCAGGTATGCCAAGGTCAACTACCATATAATCTTTGCCGTCTTTGCCCTGAACGGGTTTGGCACCTTTGGTGGCCTGACTCATTGAAATGGCATCCTTGTCTTCTTTTTCACATCCTGTCATAACCAGGGTAGACAATGCCATGCAAACGCTTGCAATAATTATAAAATGTTTTCTCATATTGGTTGTTAAAAAGGTTTGGTCCGCTAAATTAGAAAAAAAGTCAATCTGTTATATCCTGCCGTAGGTTATTTGACCGCAATATACATGCGGCATACTCCAAACAGGAACTGGCGGGCACGTACTGTGCTGTAACCGGCCTCCCGGAGCATGGGTATGAACTTATCGGGCAGGGGGAATTTGAGTATGGAATCCGGAAGATAGGTGAATGCACCTGTATTACCGGTCATGCCGGCACCTATCTTGGGCAGAATCTTGAGTGAATAGAACTTGTAGAAGCTGAATATCAGCCTGTTCTTGGGGTAGGAGAGTTCCAGTATCACAAGCTTGCCGCCGGGTTTGAGTACGCGGCGCATCTCCTCGAGGCCTTTCATCAGGTTCTCAAAGTTGCGAACTCCGAATGCTACGCATACGCGGTCAAACGTACCGTCTTTAAAGCGCAGGTTCTCGGCGTCACCCACCTCAAGGTCTATCGGCAGCCCCTGGCATTTGGCTTTGCCCACCTCAAGCATACCCTCTGACAGGTCTATGCCTGTGATGTGTGATCCGGCTGCGGCCTTGCGGTTTACGGCAATGGCAAAATCGGCCGTACCGGTGGCAACGTCCAGGACCTGAATGGGCTGGGCGGTGTCAACTATCTCACGTACGGCCTTGCGGCGCCATGAACGGTCTGCACCAAATGATGATACGTGGTTGAAACGGTCATACTTGACCGCTATGTCATCAAACAGGTCGCGTATTCCTTCTTTCTTGGGCATATTACTGTAGTATATAACCTACACCTGCAAGCAGTGAAAAGATGAATGTGGATATTACCAGCATGGGGAGCATCGGGTCCAATGCCCGTCCGTCCAGTTTCCAGACTCCAATCAGGTGCTTTATGTACAGGGGTAGAGTGATTACGAATAGGTATGGGGGCCATCCTGTGGTTTGCAGGACGATAAACACAGTCATCAGGATCCATCCAAGCAGCAACAGTATGGTGTGGTATATACGGGCGCGTTTTCCACCCAGTTTCAAGGGTACTGTGGTGCGGTTGGCGGCATCGGATTTCATGTCACGGATATTGTTGACATTGAGTACGCCTACGCTGAACAGGCCTATTGCGGTGCCGGGCATCAAGGTCCATAAATCTATCTCATGGGCACAGACAAAATAACCTCCTGTTACCGGAACCAGGCCAAAGAATATGAATACGAACAGGTCTCCCAGACCCATGTAACCGTAGGGGTGCTTGCCAAGGGTGTAATGCATGGCGGCCCAAATGGCGAGTCCGCCCAGTACCACCAGTGACTCAGATTCGATGCAGAATATGGTCTTGAATGATGCGCGGATCATTCCCAGGCCCAGAATCATGCATACCAGAACCATGATTCTGATGCATGAACGCATCTCATCCTCAGTCAGTCCGCCCTCCTGCATGCTGTACTGCGGACCGCTCCTGTCATCACCGTCTACACCGCTCAGCCAATCGCCCAGCTCATTGGACATGTTGGAGAGGATCTGCAGGGAGACAGTTGTCAGGATGGTAAGCAGTATTACGTACCAGGCTACCTCATGCCCGGCACAAGCCAACATAATACCTAGCGCGATCCCTGCGGTTGAGAGGGGGAGGGTGCGGAGGCGCATTGACTTTATCAGGGCTTTTGGGGTCATGGGGTGTATTTTTTACAAAGGTAGTAAAAAAGGTTTGAACATATTTATTTTGTTGAAACCTTTTTTGCTGGATATTACTCGCGCCTTTGGCGCTCGGGTGTTTTTGACTTTTATGGCCCGTAGGGCCTAAAAAGTCGCTAACTGGAAACGTATTATTGTATTAGAAGCATTTTACCTTTTTTTAGTTTGGGGCGGCGACGCCCCAAACCCGCTTCATTCCATTCCGCTCTGCCGGCCTTCCAGGCCGGGTAAAACCATACCCTCGCTAGCTTCGCTCGCGAGGATATGGTTTTACTGAACTGCAGCTGGGAACCGTGCTGGTGTGTGCAGCTGGAAACCTTTCTGCGGATTAGGAGCACGCACGGGGAAACATTATCATACGCAGGTGCTAATGTATTGGGGCGAGCGAATGCTTGGAGCGAGAACGCGGTCCCGGAGGGCCGCCAAGCGAATGGAATGAGCGCGTTTGCGAAGCAAACTAAAAAAAGGTCGTCCGCGCTTGGAAAGCGCGCGTTTGCGTAGCAAACTAAAAAGAGGTTCCGCCAGAGTCCGCCAGAGTACCTCCAAAAAAAAATCGACCCAAAAGGGCCGATTTTTCTTTGGAGGTACCTGGCGGACTCGAACCGCCGTACTCGGTTTTGCAGACCGATACCTAGCCGCTCGGTCAAGGTACCATTTGCATTTGCGGTTGCAAAGGTAACCATATTTTTGATACCTCCTTATATTATTGCCGATTTTTATTCCTAAAATCTCAACTGAAAACAAGTTCGCTGCCATTTGCCGTTGCGGTGACTGGCTTAGTGCGGTCAATCTGGCCCGACAGTATCATGGTGGAGAGCTTGTTGAGCAGCAGAGTCTGCAGGGCACGCTTTACGGGACGTGCACCGAACTCCGGATCAAAGCCTGCACCTGATATCAGGTCTATTGCAGAATCATCGATAGTGAGGTTGATTCCGCTCTCGGCCAGCATGCGGCATACACCCTGTGCCTGGAGCTTTACAATCTGACGAATCTCACTTTTACGCAGAGGCATGAATACCACAGTCTCGTCAATACGGTTCAGGAACTCGGGACGTATGGTCTGCTTAAGCATGTCAAGCAGGTGCTTGCGGGTCTCGTCAAGCCACTCCTGGCGGCTGGCATCGGACGTGCCTATCTGGGCCGAGCGCTCACGTATATAATCACTGCCCAGGTTGCTGGTCATTATGATTATGGTGTTCTTGAAGTTTACCGTACGGCCCTTGTTATCGGTCAGACGGCCGTCATCAAGTACCTGCAGCAGTATGTTGAACACATCGGGGTGAGCCTTCTCAATCTCATCAAAGAGCACAACGGAGTAGGGCTTACGGCGCACGGCCTCGGTCAGCTGACCGCCTTCATCATAACCTACGTATCCGGGAGGCGCTCCTATAAGACGGGTCACTGAGAATTTCTCCTGATACTCACTCATATCGATACGGGTCATGAGTTTCTCATCATTGAACAGATACTCGGCCAGGGCCTTGGCAAGTTCGGTCTTACCTACGCCTGTGGTTCCCAGGAATATGAAACTGCCTATAGGACGCTTAGGATCCTGCAAGCCGGCACGGCTGCGGCGGACGGCATTGGCTACGGCGCTAATGGCCTCTTCCTGGCCGACCACACGTTTGTGCAGTTCCTCTTCCAGGTGCAGAAGCTTCTCGCGCTCGCTCTCCAGCATACGGTTTACGGGTATGCCGGTCCAGCGCGATACCACCTCGGCTATGTCATCGGCGGTAACCTCCTCCTTTACAAGGGCACTGTCACCCTGCTTGGAGTGGAGCTCCTCCTGGATGCGGGCTATATCGGCCTCCAGTTCCTTGAGCTTGCCGTAACGGATCTCGGCTACACGGCCATAGTTGCCGTCACGCTCGGCGTTGTCGGCCTCTATCTTGAGTTGCTCTATGCTCTGCTTGTCCTGCTGGATCTTGGATACGAGGGCCTTCTCGGACTCCCATTTACTGCGTATCTGCTTCTCCTGGGCCTGCAGCTCATCAATCTCGGCGTTGAGCTGCTTGAGCTTTACGGTGTCGTTCTCACGCTTGATGGCGGCACGCTCTATCTCCAGCTGCTTGAGCCTACGGGTAATCTCATCCAGTTCCTCAGGTACGGAGTTACGCTCCATACGCAGTTTGGCGGCTGCCTCATCCATAAGGTCGATGGCCTTATCGGGCAGGAAACGCTCGGTTATGTAACGGTTGGAGAGCTCCACGGCGGCAATCACGGCCTCATCCATGATACGTACCTTGTGGTGGTTCTCATAGCGCTCCTTAAGTCCACGCAGTATGGATATTGAACTCTGTACGTCGGGTTCATCGACCATTACGGTCTGGAATCGGCGTTCCAGAGCCTTATCCTTCTCAAAGTATTTCTGATACTCGTTCAGGGTGGTGGCACCTATGGCACGCAGGTCGCCACGGGCCAGGGCAGGCTTGAGGATGTTGGCGGCATCCATGGCGCCCTCACCGGCTCCGGCACCCACCAGGGTGTGGATCTCATCTATGAACAGTATGAAATTACCTTCTGACTGTATGACCTCATTGATTACGCCTTTAAGACGCTCCTCAAACTCACCTTTATACTTGGCACCGGCTACCAGCGCACCCATATCAAGTGAATAGACAGTCTTGGACTTTAGGTTCTCAGGCACATCACCGCGTACGATACGCTGGGCAAGACCCTCAATGATGGCGGTCTTACCGGTACCGGGCTCACCAATAAGAATAGGATTGTTCTTGGTTCGGCGGCTCAGAATCTGGAGAACACGCCTTATCTCCTCGTCACGGCCTATGACCGGGTCGAGCTTACCCTTGCGCGCACGCTCATTAAGGTTAATGGCGAACTGCTCCAGGTTCTGGGGTTTGTTCTGATTGTTCTGGTTGTATTCCATAGTTTTATAATTTTGATTTCTATGGAATGCCCCGCAACAAGCAAGCCACAGGCCATTCTGCGACAAAATGTCGTAGAATATGAACACACTGCTGACAGATTGACAATCAGCGCTTTAAGTGGAAATAGGGTGATTGTTAAGCCAGTCTTTGCTTAACTATCTCATACATAAGGACTCCGGCTGCAACAGAGACGTTCAGGGACTCTATCTTGCCCAGGATGGGGATGCGTGCCCATTCGTCACACAGTGCCAGATGCTCCTGGGGTATACCCTTGTCCTCGGCTCCCATGATGAGGCATACGGGACCGGTGTAGTCACCTTTGGTGTAATCCTTATCGCCTTTCTCAGTTGCGCCTACAATGCGGATTCCGCTGTTCTTGAGGAACCTTATGGTCTGTGATATCTGGTTCTCACGGCAGACGGGCAGGGTATGGAGTGCTCCGGCCGATGTCTTGATGGCATCGGCATTCACGCTTACGCTGTTACGTGACGGGATTATGATGGCATCTACGCCTGCGCACTCCGCGGTACGTGCAATGGCACCGAAGTTGCGGACATCGGTCACACCGTCCAGCAATACAAAGAAGGGGTCCTTGCCCTCCTCAAAGAGCATGGGAACCAGGTCCTCAACATGCTGGTATGTGATCTGGGTGGTGAATGCAATCACTCCCTGATGGTTCTTACGGGTTATGCGGTTAAGCTTCTCTACGGGAACACGCTGAACCGGTATGTCCAGCCCTTTGATTGCTGCGAATAGCTCGCGCGACAGCTCGCTCTGCATATCCTTCTTAACGAGCAGTCTGTCAATCTCCTTTCCGGCCTGTACGGCCTCTATGACGGCACGTATGCCGAATATCATTTCATCTTCCATTGTTGTCTAATAGTGCTTTGGCATTATCCAGAGCCTGCTGAGTGAGGGTTGAACCGCTCATCATTCCGGCAATCTCCTGTATACGGTCGTTACCCTCAAGCACGGAAATGCGTGTGTGGGTTGCGTCACCTTCATCGGTCTTGAATACTTTGTAATGGGTCTGTCCCAATGCGGCAATCTGCGGCAGGTGCGTTATGGCAAGAACCTGGCGGCCTCCGCGTGCCATCTGTTTCATGAGCAGGGCCATCTTCTCGGCCACGGCGCCCGATACACCGGTGTCAATCTCGTCAAATATCACGGTGGGCAGTGCACGGACTCCCGCCATGAGGGATTTGATGGAGAGCATTACACGGGCAATCTCACCGCCCGATGCCACAGCCTGCAGCTCCTGCATGGGAACTGATTTGTTGGCCGAGAACATGAACCTGAGGTCATCATGTCCGGTGCGGTCATAAGCGGCGGCAGGCTGCATCTCAACGCTGAACTGAACATTGGGTATGCCCAGCGGAACCAGCAGCTCCTTGATGTCACGGATGATTGTCTCTGCTGCCTTCTTGCGTGTTTTGGTAAGCTCTGCAGCTTTCTGTTCCATGCTCTTGCGGGCGCTCTCGGTCTTTTTAGTGAGCTGCTCTATGTCAAACTCGTATGAACCGGTGCGGTCCAGACGGGTGCGTATGCTGTCGGCCAGTTCCAAAAGCTGTGCTATATTCTCTTTCTTGTGCTTTTTAAGCAGTGAGTAGATAAGGTCCAGACGCTCGTTTACCTGCTCCAGACGTGCGGGATCAAAGTTTACGCTCTCCTGGGCGTCATCAACGGTGGCTGCTATATCCTTTATCTCAATCAGGCAGCTGTCCAGACGCTCGGCCAGCTCCTGAGCCTGCGGGTAGTTCTTCTGTGCGGCGCGCAGGGATTGCAGTGCGCTGCGCAGTTTCTGTACGCAGCCTTCCTCATCGGACTCAAGAATCTGTGATGCGCTGAAAAGGTCCTGCTTTATCTCCTCGGCGTGGTTCAGGATATCGGATTCCTGCTCCAACTCCTCCAGCTCACCGTCCTGCAGGCGTGCGCTGTCCAGGCCTTCAAGCTGGAACTCCAGATACTCTCGGTCCGTGTTGTCGGACTCAAATTCCGCCTTGAGCCGGGCCAGCTCCTCCTTGAGGTTATGCCACTCTTCAAAGCTGTTTACATAATCATCCTTGCACTGGCTGTTGGCGGCTATGGTGTCAATCACATCCAGCTGGAATGACTGTGTGCCCAGTGCCAGATTCTGATGCTGGGAGTGGATGTCGATGAGACGGCAACCCAGGTCACGCAGCTGGTTCAGGGTGACGGGCGTGTCATTTATGAACGCACGGCTCTTGCCCGATGCCAGCAGCTCGCGGCGCATGATGGTGTTATCGGCATCAAAATCCAGGTCATTATCCTGAAAGAACTGCTCCAGGCCGTAACCGCCTACGCTGAAACAGCCCTCTATGGTGCATTTATCAGCTCCCTGGCTCAGGGTCTTGGAATCAGCACGTCCACCCAGCAGCAGGTTCAGGGCGCCCAGAATGATGGACTTACCGGCACCTGTCTCACCGGTCATGACTGAGAAACCGTCAGTGAAATCAATATCCAGACGGTCTATGAGAACATAATTGCGTATGTGAACCTCTCTGAGCATCAGTCTTTCTTGATTGAGTTCCAGTCATTGCTTAGTGAAGGATTGACATAGCTGAGCAGATCCTTGACCTGCTGCTTCTCCTTGTCAATACCCGTGCTGTATATGCTTATAAGCTCATTTTTCTTGATTTCTGTAAACAGGACGGGCAGGGCCGATGTGCTCTTGGCCTGTTTTGCCTGTCCCAGCAATGCAAGGCTCTCAGTGATGGTGGCGCGTCCGCGGTCCGCGTTGGCGCTCATGTCATCAAGTCCCAGACGGTGATACTTGTACTGCAACTGGCGGAAAACTGACATCGATCCGTTCATGTAGTCATTGATTATTGAGTAACGGTTGGCACCCGAATCAAATGAACGCCATCCGCTTCCAAGTGACTGTGAACCGGCTGCTATGTTCTCTACCTGACGCAGAATGTCTGTGCCCCCGTTCAGTGACATGGTATCAAAATCCAGACCTATAATGAGCATGCAGTAGTATGCCATTATAGCTGTGAGGTTGTTGTCGGGGGTAATGCCGGGGGTATATTCAATGCGGTCCTGTTCAGTGTAGGTGAACTCAACCTCGGTGTCACGGAAATTGAACACCGTGGTGTTGTATGATGATCCATATACGGGACGGCTGCTCTGGACCGACAGGTCACAGCTCATCTTGCCGGTCTGCGCATCATATTTGTTTACCGTGAGGTTGAAATTGCACTGTATGCGCTCGTTCTCGGCAAAATGATATTCTGTCCATACCTGATTTGTGAGAAACTGCTTGAGCGCACCCTCAAGCGACTTGAAAACATCCTTGTCAGTACCCTGGATCTTGGATGTGTTGATGGTAAGGGTGGGGTTCAGCTCCTGTGCGGACGCCTTTACGGGCATGAGCAGGAACAAAAGGCAGAAGAGCAGGCCTGCTAGTTTGTTTATGATGGCTTTTGCTACATCTTTTTTGGACTGCAGGGGGAGCGGTTGGCTCTCCTTACGGTCTATGAGCGTTACCTTGTTGGTGTCATAACCGAATCCGGCGCCCTCATCACGCAGAGAGTTGAGAACTATGAAATCCAGATTCTTGCGCTCCAGCTTGTCCTGTGCGTTGCTGAACTCATTGTTGGTCTCAAGTGCAAAACCCACCATACGCTGATCGGGGCGTTTGATTGCTCCCAGTGCGGCGGCTATATCCTGGGTGGGCTTGAGCGTGAGGGTCATCTCACCCTTGCGTTTTATCTTGTTGTCGGCTACGACTGCCGGCGTATAATCAGCGACTGCGGCACAGAGAATGGCGGCATCGGAACCGGGAAAATGCTCCATGGCGGCCTCATACATCTGCTGTGCGGAACGTACGTCTATTCGGTTTATCCCGCTGTGTACGGTCTTGAGGTTTACGGGTCCGGCTATGAGAGTGACATCGGCACCGCGGGCGGCACACTCCTCGGCCAGCGCAAATCCCATCTTGCCGGTAGAGTTGTTGCCTATGAAACGGACAGGGTCAATCTGCTCAAAGGTGGGCCCCGCCGTTATCAGGATTTTTTTTTTTGAAAGCTGTGACTGAGTCCGGAAATACTCCTCAAGTGCGGCTACTATTACTTCCGGCTCCTGCATGCGGCCCTTGCCTACAAGCTGGCTTGCAAGTTCACCGCTGGCCGGCTCAATGAATATGTTGCCAATGGAGCGCAGAGTCTCAATGTTGCGCTGTGTAACGGGATGGCTGTACATATCCAGATCCATGGCGGGAGCTATGAATACGGGAGCCTTCATTGAGAAGTAGGTGGTGGCAAGCATGTTGTCTGCAACGCCGCTGGCCATCTTGCCAAGCGTGGATGCGGTGCAGGGGGCAATCAGCATGGCATCGGCCCACTGGCCCAGATCCACATGGCTGTTCCATGAGCCGTCACGACGGTCAAAGAACTCACTTACCACAGGCTTGCGGGTAAGGGTGGAGAGGGTGAGAGGAGTGATGAACTCCTTGGCGGCCGCTGTCATGACAACCTGGACCTCCGCCCCTTTCTTGATGAGCAGACGTACCAGATAGGCTGCCTTATAGGCTGCAATGCTACCGGTTACTCCCAGTACAATATGTTTTCCGCTTAGTATATCCATTATCTGGACTGTAGTTTTATTCTGGTTAAGACCTGTTTGGTGTTGAGCGCAAAGTCACCCTGGAGTATCCATGAGTAGTAACCGGGGTCACGGCGGAACACCTCTGCAACAGGCACATCCTTATATTTGCCAAAGTTGAATACCTCCTGGCCCTTGTCATTCATTACAATGCGTCCTGCAAAATCCACGTTGCGGGTGAATGATGAGAACTCTGAGAGCCATGCCATATCATTCTTAAGGTCATCCGGGTAGCGGTCCAGCTGGGCCATGAGCACCTCATAGGTGGCACGGGTGTCACCGTCGGCGCTGTGTGCATCGGTCAGGTCCTTGCCGCAGTAGAACTTGTAGGCGGCCGTGAGGGTGCGCTGCTCCATCTTGTGGAATATGACCTGTACGTCGATGAAACGGTGACGGCTCAGGTCTATGTCAACGCCTGCACGCAGGAACTCCTCGGCCAGTAAGGGCACGTCAAAACGGTTGGAGTTGAATCCTGCTATGTCGCTGCCCTCAAAGTCACGGGCAATCTCCTTAGCCACCTCCTTGAATGTGGGGCAGTCCTTTACGTCATCATCGTAGATGCCGTGTACTGCCGATGCCTGCTCGGGGATGGGCATCTCGGGGTTGATGCGACGGGTGTGCATATCCTCATTACCGTTGGGAGAGACCTTAAGGTAAGAAATCTCTACTATGCGGTCCTGTACAGTGTTGGTGCCTGTGGTCTCCAGGTCAAAGAACACTACCGGTTTGTCAAGATTCAGTTTCATCAGTCGTTCAGTACCATTGGCATGAGGAGCATGAGCAGATTCTCGCCTTCAGCCTGCTCTGAGGGAACAATCACACCTGCACGAGAGGGATCAGCCAGCTGAACTGTGATCTCCTGGCTGGGTATGTTGTTGAGGATATCAATCAGGAATGCAGCCTTGAAACCGATGCTCATGTTGGCGCCCTCATACTGGCAAGCGATTGACTCCTTGGCTGATGTTGAAAAATCTATATCCTGGGCCGATATGTCCACGTTGTCCTTCTCAATATGAAGTTTGATGAGACCGCTGCTGGCAGGTGAGAACACTGATACACGGCGCAGGGCTGTGAGCAGTGACTGACGGTCTATCAGGAGACGGTGCGGGTTGTTCTGCGGGATTACTGATCCGTAGTTGGGATAACGGCCGTCGATAAGGCGGCATACCATACGGAACTCAGGCAGCGAGAAACGTGCTATACGGCTGTCAAACTCTATTGTTATGTTCTCTGCCTCCTTGCTTATGAGTGAGCGGAACAGGGAAGCGGGTTTCTTTGGCAGTATGAATGATGACTTTCCGTCGGCATGAACAGTGGTGTTGCGGTTGCAAACCAGCTTGTGGCCATCGGAAGCAACGAATGTGGCGCCATCCTCATTGATGTCAAAGAATATACCGTTCATGACGGGACGGAGCTCGTCATCGGCGGTGGCGAATATGGTGCGAACCAGTCCGTCGGACAGTATCTGCGCAGGGATGTTTATTGATACAGCATCCTCCTTAAGCACTGCAGGGGTGGGGTACTCATCTGCATTCTGGCCCACCATCTTGTACTCACCGTTCTGATACTTTACGGTTATCTCATAGCTGCTGTCATTCACGATGAACTTGAGCGGCTGCTCGGGGATCTCCTTGAGAGCATCCAGCAGAGTCTTGGCGGGCAGAGCAATCTGGCCGTCCTTATCGGACTCAACGATGTCTATGATTGTCTCAAGTGTGGTGTCGTTGTCGGCAGCGGTAACTGTGAGCTTGCCGCCCTCAATGCGAAACAGGAAATCCTCAAGAATTGGGTAGATGGCCTTAGGGTTAATAACGCGGCTGATAGCCTGCAGACGGCTTGAAAGGGCCGAACTTGATACTGTGAAATTCATATATATTCCTTTTTGTTATTTGTCACTTAGTGCGTCTCACAAAGATAGTGAAAAGTAACGGTAATGTGGAAAAAATTGCTTGGAAAAATGTGGGACCCAAAAGGGAAAAGTCTTAAATTCGCGAAAACAATTTAAAACACATCAGAGTAATGGATATTACAGGAAAAATTATCGCAGTCCTTGAGGCACGCTCAGGCGTTGCCAAGGCATCAGGCAATCCTTGGAAAATACAGGAGTACGTTCTGGAAACTATAGGTGAGCAGTATCCCAAGAAGATGATGTTCAGCATCTTTGGTGAGGATAAGATACAGCAGGCCGCCATCAATATAGGTGATGAGGTAGTAGTAAGCTTTGATATCAACGCCCGCGAGTTCAACGGCCGCTGGTACAACGATATCCGCGCATGGCGCGTAAGCCACGACGTAAACGGCGCCGCCCCCGCACCCCAGCCTTACGCCCCCGCCGCCGCTGCTGCTGCACCCGACCCATTTGCCCCTTCAAATGAGAAAGATGACCTGCCCTTCTGATAAGGTTCCCAGTTGCAGTAAAGTAAAACTAAGGCCTCGCGAGCAAAGCTAGCGAGGCCTTAGTTTTACCCGGCCTGGAAGGCCGGCAGAGTGGAGCGGTATGAAATGAAATGGAATACCGCGTAACGGGTTTGGGGCGTCGCCGCCCCAAACTAAAAATAAGGTAAAATGCTTCTAATACAGAATACGGTTTCCAGTTAGCGACTTTTTAGGCCCTGAAAGGGCCATAAAAGTCAAAAAAAACCGAGCCGCAAAGCGGCGAGAAAAAAAACACCGTACCTGCGCTCCCAAAAAGAGAAAACTAACGCCGTACCAACTTCCCGACTCTCTCAAAAAATACCGCCCCCACCACCGGGACGCCAACGCCAACGACAAGATAGCAAATCCACCACCCCTGAACATTATAAGGAGCCATGACTGGGAACTCCGCCAGATGCTCAACAGGCAGATTGTGACACCGGATAATGATAAGACTGACAATCTTGAAACAGAGAAAATGCCAAGTCAGTATCTCAATGGTCTTGTTTCCGATTGTTGAGATAATGTCCGATAATTGATGTGTCTTGTTGACCAGGTATTTTGATACCATAAGGACAAGGATTGAACCGGCCATTGCAGAGATGAAGTAGGGGAACGTATGTGTCCATTTCATATCCAGCATCTCGCCGTTCCAATACAAACTTCCCAGTATCAGCAATAATATACATGATGGAATTACGTACACCCTGTATTTGTCTGCAAGATTTTCTATCCTGTATGACTTATACAGATAACCGACCATCATGCATGATACTGCGAATAATTCCTTAGGCCCACAGTATATGTTTACGATAGGAATTCCTTTATAAAACAGTAAGGTGCTTAACAGTAGGGCGATAAGTCCTCCGACTACAGGCTTTTTAATCTTAAGCAGCCCATAGAAGATAAAGGAGGCAAAGAACATGGTGTGCAGGAACCAGTAACCACCCAACAGCTGTTCATTGCCGCTAAGGCAGAATAGTATGAATACTGTCTTTTTAAGGTAATCGGATAAGCCATACAGCCCGGATGTGACTCCGTTGAATCCATATACGTCATTGTATATGTTCAGATGGAAAAACAGATTATGCAACAAAAGGAATATCAGTCCCCATTTGACAAAGGGAATATAGATCTTACTGATACGTTTCCTGGCATAGCTCCTGAAATCGTCCAGATGGCTCTGTTTGAAACAATAACCTGAGAGAAAGAAAAACAAAGGCATGTGGAACATATAGATCAGCGCGTAACCGTATGCCGAAAAATATGTATGCCCCAAAACCATCAATAAGATACCGATGCCTTTGGCAAAAGAGACGGAATTATCGTACTGTATATTACTATCCATATCAATGCCTATGGCATAATCCGTACCCTTCTATCAGAAAAGCCAACCCAACCGAACACAGAGCATAGTAGTAATAAGGTTCTCTGTAGTCTGGCTTTCATTCCAATTGTCTCCCGAAATGACCTTTCCTTTAATGATGTCGGCTCCAAGATTATATAGACCTGCTCCAATTAAGAAATGGTCTTTGAACTTCAATCCTGCGCCAATCTGATATGCAAATGCCAATGACTCATCAAATGAGAATTTGCTTTCAAATTGTTCGTTATCGCACTCAAAAGTTATTCTCATGTCTTTCAATTTCCTGAAGTTCGCTCCCAATCCGACTTCTATCCAGAATGAACAGTTCTGCCCCAGGTCAAATATCGGGCAGTTGATACCGGCCATAAACGGGATATTGTAATAATACGGATACTCTATCTCAAAGTATTCTACTTTTAAGGTGTTGTTCCCTTGGGCTTTTCTTATAGACTGTTCCAGTTGATAATGAGCCCAAGTCCCTATCGCATCCTTCAGGTCAGAGTCATATCCATTGCAAAAGAAGTCAACTGATAGGAACCAGTTGACTTTTGAATCAGGGAAGGGCCTCATATATCTGGCTCCTATGTTGAAACCGAATGTGGCTCCTCCCTGATCGCCATAATCGCTGCTTAGAGCATTCCTGTACAGATTCGTTCCTCCAAAATTACCTGTAGGAACAGCAAGACCGCCATATACTGCTGCGGATTGTGATGACACTGCTGTTGCAAACAGTGTCATTAAGGCAAAAGTCAGAATAATTTTGTTTCTCATAAGAATATATGTGCTTACGAATTCATGCTGGCCAGGAACTCTGCGTTGTCCTGAGTGTTCTCCAGACGGTCCTTGACAAACTCCATGGCCTCGATGGGATTCATGTCGCTAAGGTACTTACGCAGTATCCACATGCGGTCCAGGGTGGTCTGGTCAAGCAGCAGGTCGTCGCGACGGGTGCTTGATGCCACGATGTTCACGGCCGGGAATATACGCTTGTTGCTCAGGTTGCGGTCCAGCTGGAGCTCCATGTTGCCGGTACCCTTGAACTCCTCAAAGATAACCTCATCCATCTTGGAGCCGGTATCGATAAGGGCGGTTGCCACGATTGTGAGTGAGCCTCCGTTCTCAATGTTACGTGCGGCACCAAAGAACCGCTTGGGCTTGTGCAAAGCGTTTGCATCGACACCACCGGAGAGCACCTTGCCTGAAGCGGGTGCTACGGTGTTGTAGGCACGGGCCAGACGGGTTATTGAGTCAAGGAATATCACTACATCGTGTCCGCACTCAACCATACGCTTGGCTTTCTCTATTACGATGCTGGCAATCTTTACGTGATGCTCTGCAGGCTCATCGAATGTTGATGCAATGACCTCGGCCTTTACGCTGCGGGCCATATCGGTAACCTCCTCAGGGCGCTCATCGATGAGCAGCATTATCATGTATGCCTCGGGATGGTTAGCGGCTATTGAGTTCGCAATATCCTTGAGCAGTATGGTCTTACCGGTCTTGGGCTGGGCCACTATCAGAGCGCGCTGTCCCTTACCTATGGGGGCGAACATATCAACCACGCGGGCCGACAGGTTATCGTTCTTGCCGTTGCACAGGGTGAACTTCTCATCGGGGAACAGCGGGGTCAAGTGCTCAAACGGAACGCGGTCACGTGCCACAGAGGGCTCCAGACCGTTTATGCGGAATACCTTTACCAGCGGGAAATATTTCTCACCCTCACGCGGCGGACGGATAACACCCTCCACAACATCACCGGTCTTAAGGCCGAACAGCTTGATCTGTGACTGTGATACGTAAATGTCATCGGGTGATGCCAGGTAGTTGTAGTCCGATGAACGCAGGAATCCGTAGTTGTCGGGCATGATTTCCAGAACACCCTCACCGCGCAGTACATCACCAAAGTCATACATGCGCTCCTCCTGCTGCATCTGACGGCGGTTCTGCTGATTGTTCTGCTGGTAGGGCTGTGAGTTCTGATTCTGCTGGCGCTGCTGGTTCTGCTGCTGGCGCTGCTGATTCTGCTGGTACTGCTGCTCTGCGTGGAACTGCTCCTGACGGGGCTGTTCCTGCGGCTCCTGCTGCTCCTGGACAGGGGCCTGAACGGGCTCCTGCAGGCTTACTGCAGGCTCTGCTACCTGATGCATAGGCTCCTCATCCTGCTCATATGAGTCAGCAACGGCCTGGGTTACATTCTCATCGTCTATCTCGGGCAGGGGTACCTCAACCTGCTGCTTGCGGGGGCGTCCGCGACGCTTGGAAGCAGCGGACTGCTGAGCGGGCTGGGGGAGCTCCTCTTTCTGAGCGGGCTCGCTGGCAAGCTGCTCCTTTACGGGTTCCTGGACAGGCTCCTGGACAGGCTCCTGTGCGGGCTGCTGAGCGGGTGCCTCCTGTGCCTTGGGCTTGTTCTGGTTGGCTCCGCGACCACGTTTCTTCTGGCCCTGATTGTCCTGGGCAGGTTTGGGCTCCTGCTGCTGTGCAGGCTGCTCCTGTGCGGGCATGGTATCGGCAGCAACCTCTTTGGTCTCCTGTTTGGGGACGTTGTTGTCCTTGCGGTCGCCCTTCTTGGCCTTGCCTTTCTCACCGTTGGCTGTGTAAACCTTCTCGGTGCTGTTGTTCTTGAGTGCTACCTTGTTGCGGGGTCTCTTCTCCTTGTCGGAGTTGTTTTTGGATGCTGAGATGGCCTGCTCGTCAAGAATATCATACACAAGCTGATTCTTGTCATCCTTGCTCTTGATTCCCATCTCTTTTGCAATGGCCTGGAGCTCTTCCAGACTCTTGCTCTTTAATTGCAGTATGTCAAACATTGTTTTTATAGGACCTTGGCAATATCCGTGGCACAAGGAAGGCACACTGATATTACGTAAGGTATACGGTTAATGAAAAATCGGATTGATTGCCGCTTTTGGAAATCCCTTGGAAGGGCTGAATTGCGGCTTACGGGTACAAAGATAGTGCAAAAATCCGATTTGGTGCGCTCTCGGGGGCGATTTTTTTGCTTCCCGCCAAAGTGTCCCACAGCGAACCGCTTTCCGGGCGCTGTGGGGCCGATGAGCGTGTTACACACCCTCTGTATGAGCATGTGTCCCACAGCCACCCGCGAGAGAACGTATTCTGAGCGGGGTGCGTGTGGGACACTTTGGCGTGGAGAAAGGTATTTGCTTAAGGTGTTAATCCTGCTTGTAGGTGACGTTTATTCCATCCATTTTGTTCAATGCTTCCTGGAGGGTGTTGAATTCTTCCATGGTTCTGGGGGTATTGGGCAGTACAAATGATCCTTCAGTGCCTTTCTTACCCAGTTCTTTGAGTTTTGAATCCAGATCCTCCATCCCGATGACTGACTGCTGCTCCTGAGGGGTCAGTTTTTCCTTGTAGGTTATCGTGCAGGTTACGGCCTTGTTTCCGTTTTCGGTCTTTTCATACTTGACCAGGATGACGTCTTTGACCGGTTCGGGCTTGCGGAAATTCATAGGTATGTAAGATTTTGAGATTACAGGTGTACCGTCAGCTTTCAGGGCTGGGGCCCATGCGGGCATCATGGATACCACGCGGATTGCTTCTGCATCAAGGAGAGGATGGACGGGATCTTTTACCTGGACATCGGTAACCTTACCGTCCGGCTGGATTGTAAATAATACCATCACGCGTCCCTGGATGCCTTGTTCCTTGGCTTCCTGGGGATATTTCAAATTCTGACTTATGAAATTTATCATTGCCATGGTACCGCCCGGATATTCGGCTGGCTTGTCTATCTCAGGCTCATCCTGTGCATATGCATTTACACTGCCGGAAAGTAGCATGACCAGGGTTGCCGCAAACATAGTTTTGAAGCTTTTAAGACTGTTCTTTCTCATAATTATTGGTTTTAAAAGAGTGATGATGAAGTTACAAGTAATGAAAGGTTTACGTCGTCCTGAGCGATGCTGCGGCAGGTGTCGGCGTAATTGAAGGCTGTTGTCGCGCCATTGTAAGTGCTGCCCAGTTTGGGCATTGCAAAGCCGATTACGATGCCCGCGAGCATGGCTGCCACTGCAACCCAGGATGGTATGCGGCGGCGCAACAGTTTAGGCTCGCTGTCAGTGATTTCCAGTGAAGGCAGGGGCATGTCCAGATTCTCCTTGTCGGCCATTGATTTGATTGAGGAGAGCAGTTCCTGACTCTCATTCTCAAGTTCTTTCAGTTTGTCCATATTATTGATTTTCATTGTTTTTACAATATTCACGTACGGCTGTCAGTGCTGTAAACAGACGTGATTTCACTGTGCCCTCAGGAATGTTGCATACCCGGGCAATCTCTGTCAGAGGCAGTTCCTCCTCATATCTTAAAAGGAACACCACCTTTTGCGGTTCGGGAAGACGGCCGATAGCATTGCGCAGCATCTGGTTGCGCTGCTCCTGTTCCAGGTGATCGGTCTCAGTTACAGGCTCTTTCTTATCGGCATTCTCAACATACTCCATGACGGTCATACGGCGGCGGTACTCGTTCTTGAGCATGTTGTATGCTATGGAGAACATCCAGGTGCTGAAAGGCCGTCCGGCATCATAGCTCTCTCTGGCAGACCACAGACGGGTAAACAGGTCCTGCGTAAGGTCTCGGGCCAGTTCTCGGTCATAGCCGGTCATCCTCAGGAAGAAACCTTGGGCACGCGGGCCGTGCTCAAGGTAGAGGGTTCGGAACGTATCAGCGGTCAATCTCATCGTAGTAATGCTTCAATGTGAATTGATCCTCCTTGCTGTCCGGGTCACAGACGTGCTCCTTGTACATATCCACAATGTGAATCATTATCCTGCGCAGTTTGTCATACTCGGACTTGAGCCCTTGAGCCTTGTAATAATCCAGCAAAGACTTGAAGTTGGCAATGTAATTGAGACTGAGTTTGTAAGCAATCCTGTCAAACGTATCGGCCGAGAATGATTCAAGCAGATAGTCTGTGAGATAGACCGACTCAAAGTTCCTGCGTTTGGCTGAGAGATTGTCATATCGGCGCGTACTGTATCTGTTTATCAGACCTTCTGAGTACAGATGCTCTCTGAAATTCTGATTACTCAGTGTGCAGGAGAAATAGACGGTACGTCCGGAGTTCTGGGCGATATAGAAAATAAGGTTGTCAAGCCACTGGTTCATCTCCTTCTGATCGCTGAATGTTTCAGGTTCCTCATATGGCTCCAAGCCTAACTGGCGGAATAATGTCTTACGATATTCTGGTTTCCACAGCATGCTCTCGTTTATGACAATACGGTCCTGGAAAAGTCCTTTGCCATACTGTATCATAAGAGGACTGAAAGTGTCGATGTCGCCCCCCACAAAGAGGATGCTGTTTTGCTCCATGCCTGCCAGTGCGTTATAGAAGAATGCAAGGGTGGCGTATGAGTAATCGCCGGATTCATACCATTTCTTAAGGATTCCGGGCATAAGGTCGGTCCTGCCTGCCTGAGTCAGATATATCACATATTGGGGATATAACAGCTCAAAGTCAGGTCGCATCTGAATTGCCTTGAGCATGTTGTCCTGAAGGTCATCGGGCTTATTGTTATAGCTGACGAAATGGCCGCACTCATAATCGATGATATAGCGAGCGTAACTCTCAGGGCGCTCTTTGTGAAGCCTGTATGCTATGTCGGTCAGAGCTTTGTCATAGACATCCTGGTCGGACATACCGGACATATGATAGTAACGTGTGGCTGTAAACCAGTAGTACCAGGCATCATCATTATCGGGATTCTTATTGACCTCTTTCTCCCAGAGTGAGGCCTGGTGAGCATACCACTGCGCGTCATGCTCGGTCTTAATGAATGAAACAATCTTTTCGGGTTTGTCTTTCCGGGTCTGCGCCGTTACGATAGCGGTTGCTAATACCGCCATTATAAACAAGGGGATAAGTATCTTTTTCATTTTTGTTCTGATTTGTGTAATGACAATTGAAGTTGTTTTTTGAAGCGCTTCACGATTGCATACACGTGAATATGAAAAAAGTTCGCCACAGGAGCGAACTTTTCATATTAATTGTTGAATTCAAATCGCATAAGGACCGGATTGCCTTCAGGGGATATCCTGGAGAGTATCTCTTTATCAAGCTTTTCTCCGTTAGCCATGATAAAGCCTGATGCCGATGAGTATGTAATCAACGCCTTGTCACACAGGTAATATCCGTATCCGGGGAACGGGGTGGAACACAATCCCTGCTCCTGCAGGCAGTAGTTGTAGCACTTGTTGGCATCGAGGTCATTTATGGCCATGAAATCCTTTATGCCGTATCCGTCCAGATACATGCTGTAGGTAACGACAAGTTTGTTGCCGACCATTGCGGCCGAGTTGAACTTTCTTACATATTCAGTATTCATGACCAGTTCATTAAAGGCCACAATATCCTCCATCTCGCTCTGCGGGTAACGCTTGTTGTTGGTGAACTCAAATTCAGCTATCTGTCTCGGGGCGTTTCCGTCATACTCAAAGATGCGGTAATCAAAAGGCTTGAAATAGAAAATGGAACTGCCTTGCCTGTTCAGGAACTTGCCGCTCAGGATAAAACTGGTGTTCTGGCTGAAATCATCCCATGAATCCAGTATCTCTCCATTACGGGAGATCTTGACATAGTTCTTAAGACTGTTGTTGCAGTTATTTGAAAACAGCAGTATGTAACTATCCTCAACGGCCATGTCAAAATACTGTTCATCAAGGTTTATCTCACTGAGGAACTCCCCGTCAAAAGAGTAGGTCAGTATTTTCTTCTCAAAGCTGGAGAGAACATATACCTCATCTCCAAAAACATCAATACTTCTTATATCAAGATACTCTCCGCGTCCCCGTCCCTGACGTGCTATCTTGGAGATATATTTTCCATCCTTGTCAAACCTGAATATTACATTACGGGAATCAAGGATGAAATAGGTGTCATCATAGATCTTTATGCTCTTTATGTCACCCATAAGAATGTCATCCGCAGTTTCAAGAGGGATTATCTGTCGGGATGTAAAATGTGAGTCCGGGTTCTTGTCCCATTTTGTGGCATCAACCTTTACGGGTCCCTGGGCATCATCGGCACAGGATATGGTGAACAGGCTTATAATTGCTATTGCGGTGTAAAGAGATAATCGTTTCATGACTGTTTTCTAATTATTGGTTGGGTTTCCAAAAGTACTTATTTATTCCGGCATTTCAATGTCAGCTATGTAAAACTGCTCGTCATCGTCAATGGCGATGAGTTTACCGGTCTTGTCGTCTATGTAGAAATTGGTGATGGGCGTATCGGGAATGAGGTCTGCAATGAACTCTCCGCTCCAGGTGAATACGCGGATGGAGGCATCTATAGGCTTGTCCTCATGATCCTCCTCATAAACGGTGTTATGGTCATACAAGACATAGATGTAATCCCCGTAGGTTACAACCTGACAGGCTCCTTCCACTATCTTTGAAGGGCTTCCTGTATCTGCAATATCAACAATATCCAGACAATCCGGACCTCTTAGACCAAACATATCGCCTGTTTCCAAGTCAATGAATGTCATGCGGTCCTGTTTGGCATCCGCTACAACCACCTTGCGGCCGTCATGGGATAACCTTACGATAGAGAAATATAGAAATTGAGCCCAGTAATCCTCCTTGAAATGAGGCAGTTTGGGGTATATGTCAAACGTTGTGATACTGCTGTCCGGCTTTACAAGAGTGTATGATGGGGGATTGAATTCAATCTCGGGCATGTTGGTTACTGAATAACTGCCGTCAGGGTTTTCGGTGACGTTGGAGGCCGAAAGGATAATTTCATTATAGGTTACTCCAATGTATTGGAAATAAGAGCCGTCACTGCGGAACAGCGTGTTGAAACTGTTGGCTCTGTATATGAAGTCCGGGATTTTCAACAGCTTCTGCGGTTTAAGGTTGGCCCCGTTCCTGATGGAACCGGTCAGGTTGTAGCGGTACATGTAGTCCGGATCCTTAACTATCAGATGGCGTTCACCGTCAATGATGCTGTTCTGGTCACAATATGAAACCGTCAGGAACTCGTTGCCGGCACGTCCGCTGGGAGAGAGCCTGGCTATTACGTTTCCGGAGTAATCAAATACCTTGATGAGTGCCTGGTTATCGCTGGTTATGGCTACAATCATGGAGTCCACGGCAATGATATCATGAACGCCAAAGCATTCCAGGTCTATATGGTTCAACTTAAGATCGTACTTGGGTACATCGGTTGCACAGGTAATCTCACGCGGAGAGTAGTATACGTTTTTCTTTTGCTTACAGGAGACCAGTGAGAGAAGCATTATTGCCGATGCTGCAACAATGACGGATTGGAAAGGATTTCTCATAAACAAATCGCAGTCAATTATTGGATTAACTGACTGCGAATATATGAAAATACTGCCGTATTTTCCAAAACCTCCGGTTCCCGGTCCTGAAAGAGTGGATATGAGGATGCAATTAACTTTTTTTACTTCAATTCTTTATCAGAAACTACATCTATTAGTTTACATTTGTTTCCGGTATTGACCTTATTCCAATTACAACCCGTTAATGACTCTATTGCGTAAATTAGGATTGTCATTCAGATATGGCAGCAACTATTTTGTGGTGGCCGGCCTGGTGTCATTATGCACGTTTGTCATCGTGGGTGTGAATTCGGGTGATACAGAAGGACTGTCAGAAGGGATATTCCTATGCAAGATACTCAAGCTCCTTTCCGTTCCTATCATACTATATCTTTTCCGTAAGTTTGACCGTAGCAGTGCCATATACTTCTGGCTCAATCTTGGCATCAGCAGGACGGAATACTATGTCATTCCCATTGTGATAGAGTATATATTTTTCAGGTTGCTTGTCTATGTGGCACCGCCGTTGTTCGCCTTTTTACATTTGAATTGATATGGAGCAGGAGGATGAGAACGGAAAACTGCTGATAGACAGCGTGCAGCTGCACTTTGGTGAAAATACGGTCCTGCAGAGTGCGTACGTGACATCTTACAAGGGTAGGGTGACCGGTGTACTGGGCCGTAACGGTACCGGAAAATCGTGCCTGTTCAAGTGTATCATGGGCGGTATCCGGCCTCAGAACAAGTATATCCGTCTGAACGATGAACCGCGCACGGATTACGGGCATATAGGACTACGTGTTAAGTACCTGCCTCAGGATCATTTCATTCCGCCCGGCATAACCCTGCCCCAAGCATATGAGTTGTATGGAGTTGATTATGAGGGCCTGGTCCGGTTTGACGATAAATATGACTGTTACCGCAACCATAAGGTGAAGATGCTGTCAGGCGGTGACCGAAGGATTGCGGAACTCTACCTTATCCTTAATTCCGATGCCGAATTCTGCATTCTTGACGAGCCGTTCTCTAATATCGCCCCCGTTTATGATGATAAGATCCGTGCCATGATCAGTGAGCAGAAAGCCAATAAAGGCATCATAGTAACAGACCACATCTATGAGGAGATACTACGTGTGGCCGATGACCTGTTCCTGCTCCGTGACGGTTTCACATACCAAATCCACTCCCGTGACGACCTGGTACGTCTGGGGTATATCATGTCATAAGACCTGCAGTCTGCAGCGCCGCTTAATTCAAGTCCTTGAACCTGAACTGCAGCAGGATGGGGTTGTCTTCATTCTGGGCCTTGAAAGCATCCAGAATCTGCTGCCCGAGTCCGGACATGGGCACTGACTCATCGATTTGGGGCGCGCTGGTCATTTGAAAGACATATGATGTTCCGTTCACTCCATACGGCTCGAGTTCAAATATCAGTCCCGGGATTCTTAGCTCCGAATATTGGACGCTCTTGCTCCCGTCGGTTACATAGAAATGCATGAAACCTTTTATGTTTTCATACTGATCCTGACTATAGATGAAACTGAGCAGGTTGCCGTTCTTTACGGGATAATAGTAGAGTATCTGCGAACCGTCTTCCAGATATTGCGGAAGTTCAAAAACATAAGGGCTCCAATGCGTGGGGTCGTCTGCATATTGTTTGGGTAATCCTTTGTCTGCGAATGTGAAGCTGAATTCAAGTTTCAGACTGTCATTATCGTCAATGCTGTAAATCTCATTGTTGTAACCAAATAAACCTATCAGCGGATTCTTGTAGCTTGTAAACTGATGATTGTAGAATGTGGGCGAGATCCGGTTCTCTGAGAATTGACCGTAATCGACTACGGGCATTACTGTATCGGGCAGGAACTTGGCCATTGCTATTCCACGTTCCTCAAGATCCCCATGGTCCGGCGCAATAAGGGTGCGGCCGTCGCCCATATGCACCGACTTCTCAAAGCCTATCATGGGGTATGAATGCTTACTGCCCAAATACTCCAGCCCGGGCAGCCTGAAGGAATAGCTCTTGGGGTTCGTATAGTCAGAATCGTATAAGGCCAACAAGTGCTCATCCTTAAAATATATGAAGTTTTTCAGCCCCAGATATTCGTCGTGTCCGCGTCCAAACCTGTTAATGGTACCAAGACAATTGCCGTCATAATCAAATACACAAATATATTTAAAGCCCGGACCACCATTCACGTCCTCGCTTTGGGAAATACCAAAGAAATAGTCGTCCTGGAAGAAAAATATGCTGATACCCGGAATAGGTTTGTCTGATTTAAGGGGAATGATCCGGATGTCACATGCAACGTCTTCCAATACGGCCTCTACAGCCTTATCGGGATCAATAAGTACTACACCGGTATCTTTCCTGCCGCATGATACGCAGGCAAGCATCATTAATGACATTAAACAAACAATAGGACTAAAGGATCTCATAATGCAAATAATTTATTATCAGTCAGTATCTTCAAGTTCAAACAGGGCCTCTATCGTTACACCGAATACACGGGCCATTTTCAGGGCCAGTACGGTCGAGGGGTTGAACTTGCCTTGCTCTATGGCTACGATAGTCTGGCGGGTCACGCCGGTCTTATCGGCCAGGTCCTGTTGGGTCATGCGCACGCGGGCGCGTTCCACTCTGAGATTATTCTTCATCGTTCAACTCCCGGTTTTGTTTCCACAAAGATAACTTGAAAATCAGCAGATAGTATCCCATAAAGGCTGGTACTCCTGTCGGTATCTTCAGAATCATGTTGATTTTGCCCATTGTGGTAGGTGAAGTAAGATGTACCAGGAAAGGTGTAGTAATAAACATCAATAATGCCCAGACAATGTATATGATAACGATAGTGACAAGTGCCTGATGGCGGATTTCTACTATTCTCTCATCTTCCTGTATTTCCTGTGACAGCGCCATGAGAGCGAATGATATAGGGGTAAACAACAATACCAGTGCCGATGCCCATCCGGATCCGATAGGGGCGTTAATGGGTTCGTTACTGATTATTATATCTCCGTTCTTTTTCTGCACTTCTGTGCGTTTATATTCAATTTTAGGTTGTGTTTGCGGAATCAAGTCGTATGTAATGGCTTTAAAGCAAACTATGCATAACAGAACGCAAACCGCAAAGATTACAAACCCTATTTTCTGCCATTTGTGGTCCAGAAGATGATGTTTTTTTCTCATAATTCAAGTTGTTTTAAAGGTTAATGATGGCGCAAAAGTAAACAATACATTACATTAAAACAACAAAACACGACAAAAAAGTTATAAAACTATACATTTTTGTCTTTCTGCCAAAGTGTCCCACAACAGAGTGGCTCACAGGGCTTGTGGGCTGGCTCGTTGTGGGACATGGGCGCTAAATGAAGCAGTGTCCCACACTTACCCGCGTGAGAAGGTGTTCACGGTGGGGTTAGTTTGGGACACTTTGGCAAAGGAGCTAGTCCTTATTCTTGTGGCTCGGATAATGTCTCAACTACCTCCTGGGGAGTGTACGGCTGGCCGTCAACCAAAACCTTTGATATGGTCTTGCCGTTAACGGTGATGGTGCCGTCGTCACTGACCTCAACACCCGGAATGTTGGGAATGAGCTCCATCAGTGACTTTTGTTCAAGCTGGCTGTTTGCGGGAACAGCCATTTCAATGTCATCATAATTCATCCTTGCGGTAGCTACTACATTCTGCGGCTGGTCATAATCCAATGTCGCATTGTAGACCGTACGCGCAGTCTGAGTCCTGGCACTGTCAGCCTCCAGGGCTGAATAATCATAAACGTAATTAACCTCCCGTTTGGCATTAACTGCCAGACAAATGCAAACCATGGGGAGAAGCCAGAGTGCCTTTGAGGCGCTCCTGGCGGTGGTCTCTTTCTTTTCCATCATAAAAATTCTGTTTTTTAAAATACTGTGATTGAAGTTATTGGCTATTGTATAACCGTTCATTGCTGCAGCCTTGCTTATGAGCAGGCGTTGGTAACTGCGCAGGTCCGTTCCGGCACGCAGTACGGCATCATCGGCCTCAAATTCGTGGACGGCACGCAGGTCCATACGCAGCAGCCATATGGCGGGGTTGAACCACTGTGCGGCCGATATGATATCAACCAGCATCACGTCAAATGAGTGGCCTAATGATACATGTGCGTTCTCATGACGTATGATCTCCCTGCAACCGGACTGCCAATCGGCCCGGGACACTATGATGTGGCCCATCCAGCTGAATGAAGGTCCGTTACCATCCATGATGAGTACCTGGGTACCGTCGGGGAGAGTCTCCTTATGCGCGTTCTTTATCATTCTGCGCAGGCGGATGATGGAGAGCGTAATCTTTACCAGCACAAACAGTACGCCACCCAGATATGCGGCAAGCAATGCGGTATGCCACCACGGGGTGTGCGGCATCACGGGATTGGCGGCGGCAACGGCTGTGTGGCTGAGCGCCGGGGTAAAAGGCACTGATACTGTCTTGTGGAAGGTAATGATGCACAAGGGGAGAAGAAACGATACAACAGCTGTACCCAGCAGAACGATCCTGTTCAATCTGTGCCAGGTGTCGCGGCTGAGCATGAGTCTGTAGAAGAGGTAGAAAACAGCCATTATGACTGCCACCTTTATTTGATATATCAGAAAAGTAACCATGAGTGTGAGCGTTTATTTGTCCTGACTGTTCTCAAGGTGCTGGATCAGTTCCTTGAGCTCATCTATTGAGACCTTGCCGTCACCTACGAATGCAGATACGGCATTGAGATAGGAGTTACCGAAATAGTTGCCTATGAAACCGCCCATGGAGAACTTGCTGTACTCCTGACGGCTGATGATGGGGAAGTACTGATAGGTGGGACCGTATGCCTTATGATCCAGGAATCCGTCCTGCTCCAGTTCACGCACCTGTGTGGAGAGGGTATTGAAATGGGGCTTGGGCTCAGGGTAGAGCTCACGGAGTTCACGCACAAACAGTGCACCCTTATCCCAGAAGTGGTTCATTATGACCTCTTTCTTGTCACTGAGTTTGGTAATCTCTTTCTCTTTCATAATGCTAGCGTAACTAGTGATGTTGCAAATATAACTACTAAAATAGTTGCTCAACGATTTGTTTAGTTAATATTTGCTAAACGAGCGCACAATAGGATCAGTTCCCTGTGTCACACTATTATTGTGCCACGATTTTGTCAATGTGAAAGTTTTTGCTTATATTTGAAATTATATATAAAAAAGGACTTTTTATGAGATTTATCAAAGCTTTCTTGAAGATTCTGCTGGGACTGTTTATGGTATTTGCAGGATTCAATCATCTGACATTTGCCCGTGAGGAATTTGTGGCTCAGGTGCCTGTCTGGATTCAGTTTACTCCGGGTTTTACAGATTTCGTGGTGCTGGCATCGGGCGTAGTGGAGATCATCCTGGGTATGGCGATGCTGGCTTTGTGGAAAAAGTATGCTGGATGGGCCGGCGCAGCGCTTGCCATATTCTATGTGCTTATTTTCCCGGGTAACATCAACCAGTATGTGGAGCATATCAATGCATTCGGACTGGATACCGACCGTGCCCGTCTTATCAGGCTGTTCTTCCAGCCGGTGCTGATTCTCTGGGCTCTCTGGACAACCGGCGGCTGGCAGACCATCAAGCTCTGGTGCAAATCCCTGTCAAAGAAGTGATTTGTTGATAGTGGATATGTAATCCAGCACATCGTCGCGGCCCAAGCGGTCAAGCGATGAGGTTATGAAGTGGGGGGGTAGTTCCTCCCACTGCTCTTTCAGGGTGTCCAGAAAGCGGGTTACGTTCTCCGTGAGGCGGCCTCGGCCCAACTTATCGGCCTTGGTGAATATTATGCCGAACGGTACTGAGTTCTCGCCAAGCCATTCAATGAACTCCAGATCTATCTTTTGGGGCTCATGACGGCTGTCAATCAGGACAAAGAGGGAGGTGAGTTGGGGGCGTTCCAGGATGTAGTCATTGATTATGCGTGTGAGCTGCTCCTGCTGGCTCTTGCCGCGTTTGGCGTAACCGTAACCGGGAAGGTCAACCAGATACCACTCTTTATTGATAAGGAAGTGGTTTATGAGCAGGGTCTTGCCGGGTGTGGCCGATGTCATGGCCAGCCCCTTGCGACCGGTGAGCATGTTGATGAGGCTTGATTTGCCCACGTTGGAGCGTCCTATGAATGCATACTCGGCCTTGTCATGCTGAGGGCACTTGTTTACATCGGTGTTGCTGATTATGAATTCGGCGCTCTTTATCTCCATTCTGAAAAGTGTTTTATGACGCAAAAATAGTCAAATTAGGCGTAAAATGCTAAATTTGCACCACATCAGAACTGTATATGAATAAGGAGTACCCGTCTGCTGTATTGGAAAGGGCTGTTGGAGAGTTTTCAAAACTGCCCGGCATAGGCCGTAAGACAGCCCTGCGTCTGGTGCTGCACATGCTTTCCAAGTCCGATGAGGAGGTGAGTACGTTCGGACGTGTGTTCTCCACCCTGAAACAGGATATCCATTACTGCAAGGTGTGCCATAACATATCGGACACGGATGTATGTGAGATATGCGCCAATCCTAAACGTGACGGTTCGACGCTTTGTGTGGTTGAGAACGTGCAGGATGTGCTGGCTATTGAGAGTACGATGCAGTACAACGGCCTGTATCATGTGCTGGGCGGAATCATTTCGCCAATGGACGGCATTGGACCGCAGGACCTGCAGATTGCCAGTCTGGTTGAACGCGTTCAGGGGGGAGGTGTCAAGGAGGTGATTCTGGCGCTCAGTCCCACCATGGAGGGCGATACCACAAACTTCTTCATATCGCGCAAACTGCAGCCGCTGGGTGTGAAACTGAGTGTGATAGCTCGAGGCGTGGCTGTGGGCAACAACCTGGAATATGCCGATGAGGTGTCACTGGGACGCTCTATCGTAGACAGAATACCTTTTCAATGAAATAATAAAAGCAGATATATGGATACAAAAAAAATGGCCATCAAGCTGATGTCAGCATGGATCGCAATCTACGTGATTGCAGGAATTACCGCGTTGCTGTTTGAATACGGTCCGCTCAAGGGTGTGGCGGTTACCGATGTAAAGACGGTTTATGTGCTGGAGGTGATAGGAGTACTGGCATCGCTGGCACTCATCCCGCTGGCTCTGCGCGGATTCAAGAGAATGGTGGACCGCATGGCTGACAAGGAGTACCCGGAGGAGAAGATAGGCCATATCTATATGGTCTGCTCGCTGCTGCGTCTCGGGGCTTTTTTCCTGGTGATTGAGTTTGGCGTGATCCTGTATTACATCCTGAACGATACCATCGGACTTTACATAGCTGTTATAGGAGCAATCTGCTCATTGTTTACTATTCCCACCAAGGCGGGTATAGAACACGAGACAGGCTGTTTTTGATTCCGTATGCCGGCTGTAAGCGTTATCATAGTAAGCTATAAGGTTAGGTACTACATTGAGCAGTGCCTCTACTCGGTGTTGCGCTCCGTGCCCGATGCTGAGATCTTTGTGGTTGACAATGATTCGGCCGATGGATCAGTGGAGTTCCTGCGTAAGAGGTTCCCACAGGTGGAGGTGATAGACAACGGCTGCAATGCGGGTTTCGGTAAGGCCAACAACATAGCCCTTGCCAAGGCAACGGGACGTTACGTCTTGTTCCTGAATCCCGATACGGTTGTTGCCGAACGAACCATTCCGGGATGTATTGAGTATATGGATGCACATCCGGATACTGGTGCCGTGGGTGTACGCATGCAGTACGGAGACGGCCATTTTGCGCTGGAGTCCCGCCGCTCGCTCCCTACACCGTCGGTGGCATTCTGGCATATGACCGGCATAGGACGCCTGTTCAGTCACTCCAGGGTGTTTGCCAAGTATCACCTGTCATATCTGGACAGGGACCGGGAGTGCAGGATTGATGTGGTATCGGGCGCATATATGTTTATCCGCAAGGAGGCTCTTGACAAGACCGGCGGGTTTGACGAGGCGTTCTTTATGTATGGTGAGGATATAGACCTCTCATACAGGATCCTGCAGCAGGGTTATAATAACTGTTATCTGCCGCTTCCTATAGTTCATTACAAGGGTGAGAGCACCAACAAGACATCGTATCGTTATGCAAAGGTGTTCTATGATGCGATGAACATATTCTTTGACAAGCATTTTAAACGTTACAGCCGCCTGTTTGCCGTGCTGGTAAAGATGGTGGTGGGCGTAAAGAAGATAAGTACGTACGTGGGCCAGAATATCTGGGCACGTCGCAGGATGCTGGCTGATTTCAGGAAAAACTGCCTGTATGTGGGGCGCAAGGAGACATTTGCCGATGTGGAGCGTCTGCTTTCACGCAGTGACATACTGATCAATCCGCGTTTTGTTGAGCCGCGTGACGGAGTGGAGGATTCATTGAGAGGTTTTATGGCCGATGATGTGGAGGCTGTCATTTTTGATACCGGCGTTTTCTCATATGATGAGGTGTTGGATTGGATGTATGCCCGTGCATCGGAAAACAAGAGATATACAATGGGACTGTACTCAGGTGAGTCAGGCCGCCTTATAACCGAATATGAAACGCTATGAATGAGTCAGATTTATTGAGCGACGGCAAGTATATGCTGCGTGCTCCCGAGCCCGAGGACCTGGACGTGCTGTTCGGCATGGAGAATGACACAACCCTGTGGATGGTGTCGGGTAATGCCGTCCCTTACTCCCGATATCAGATCAAGCGTTATATCCAGCAGTCTCAGCACGATTTCTATACAGACCGTCAGGTCAGGTTCATGATTGTCCGTGTCAGTGACGGCGTGGTTATGGGAAGCGTGGACCTGACTGATATAGACCCCTACAACGGACGCGCCGAAATTGGAATCGCGCTGCTTTCAGAGTTCAGAGGGCAGGGGATTGCATCGGCTTCACTCAAGATTGTGTCGGGTTATGCAAAGGAGGTGCTCCGCCTGCGCCAGATGTTCTGCCTGGTGCCTTCCGGCAATGAGGAAAGCATTAAATTGTTTGCTAACAACGGGTTCGCTCAGAGCGGAAAGCTTAAGGATTGGTTGGTTAAAGGCGAGTCATACAGCGACGTTCTGGTGCTGCAGAAATTTTTTTGAAAAAAATGTGCTCAGACGCTTGTGGGATTAAAAAATGTCCGTACCTTTGCCATCGCAAAACAGCGAGGTGCGTTAGTTCAGCTGGTTAGAATGCCGCCCTGTCACGGCGGAGGTCATGGGTTCGAGTCCCATACGCACCGCTAAAAACCGCGTTAGAAATACTTCTGACGCGGTTTTGCTTTTTAAGGTTGCCTAAATGTTGCCTACCTTTTTGAGAAGGTATGAGAAAGGGTCTCAAGCTCAAAAGTGAACTTAAGACCCTCGGACAAATTTAATACGGCCCATTTGGGGCACATATCAAAAGCAAAGATAAGGAATTTTCCAACACCTATTTAGGGCTCCATTCTTTTCCGTATCTTTGTATAAACCATAAAAACACAACCAACCATGAATATCAACCTCATCTATCCCAGCATACCATCCCCGCTGGACCGCCACATTCCCGGAACAACCATTACCTCCTGTAGTCTTCTCAATGCCCTTGCAGGGCAAATCAAACTCCAGCTGCTGCAATCCGCCAAAGACACACCGTCCACATCAATCCGGATAATCACAGCACCTATAGAGAACTTGATCCGTAGGATAACCAGGCAATCCCATAGTGAAGCACCATCCGCCAACCTGAACATCATCCTCCAGCTGGGCGCCTCCACTCAGGATGACCAATGGCATGCAGCCTCAGGCTTCACCGTCACAAGTCAACCTACCAACCCACGATCAGACCAACTCTCAGACCTACTCATCTGTCAGGCCCTAAAGCTTCTGGGACGCAGCGCAATCTCCAACCAGTCCGCCGGCATCAGCCAAAGGGTACATTCAACCGCCCGGCTTCTGGACATCTCCAGTAGTCCGGCAGTCCTCACCACCTGCCTCTACATAGACAACCGCCAAAACGCAGGCCTCCTCCGCCAGAGCAGTGGAATCAACACGCTGGCCGCCGTTCACACAGAGGCCCTAAAAGAATACCTGAAGCTTAGTCAATAAACAGAGTCCCCTCAAAGCCCTGCTTCCACATCTCACCGTTCATAGCAAAGTCCTCAATCAGGTTCTTTGTATGGTCAAAGTAATAGGTGTAGGCAGAGGCATAAATCTCAGCATAGTCATTCTCCGTGTAGTTGGGATTGATCCAAGCCGTGAAAGCCGCATAGCGCTGGAGGTAGGGAATGGCAAACTCAAGCATCGTCGCCTTGATGGTTTGTGTCATGTCATCAGGGTTTATCCTGGTCTCATCCTGCAGAAGGCAAACAAGGGTCAATTTAGCAATGGTCTCTTTGATGTCGTTCATGTCGTCAGAATGATACAGATACTTCATGGGAGCCTTATCATGTCCTTTATAAGTATCTGCAAAAATCTCCATCTCAGGGAGGATCTTGTACGAACTTTGGTTACTCATTCAATCAAAAAAAATAATGTGGACGCCCTCAGCGCAGGACTCAGGTATCGGCTAAGACCCTTCAGAACACGACCGAGAAAGACGCCCACATTACACGGGTGTCCTTTCCCTTAACGCATCGTGTTCAAGTCCAAAATTTAGCCGATTTCGAGTCTTACACGCGTAAAGTGAAATTCACGTAAAATCCAATATGTCTTAATCACCAAACAAGGCCGATGATTACGTGGCAAAGATAAAGAAAAGCCGATGAAATATCCAATACCCTCCAGAATCAATTTACCAATCCTTAAACGTCTATTGCACACTTTTGCCAAAAGTGTTACATTTGCAGTAAACCATACACACCATGAAGAACACAAACATAACCATCATCGTAGCCATCGGTCTATTTCTTCCGATGATACTCAGCTGCCGCACCAACAAGCAGCTCACCAGCTCCAGCACCAGCACCACCACCATCACCACCGCCTCAATAGACACCACCGCCCAGCGCCTGATGTCCACCCACCGCCGTACCACCAGCATAACCTTTCTTCCGATGCAAACACCCGCGTTGCCGATAATACCTTTGCCCGATGCCCAAGCACCGGACCGCCCTGCCGCGCCCGATATCACCCCCGCAGTCCAGGATCTCATCACCCAGCTCATGGAGCAGGGTGGAGGCACCATCATCATCCAAGAGGATGAGCAGCTGCAGAAGGATGAATCAACCGCCGCAATCCAGGTATCGCAGCAAGACACAACCACCATACAAAAGTCCCATCAGGAGCAAACCACCTCAAACCCGCCAAGAGCCTCACCCATAATCAACAAGATCTTCTACACAGTCCTGCTGTTGTTCATCATCATACTGTTGCTCCAGTGCAGGATTCGCCAATGACACACCGTTCAAACAACCATAAAAACACAACACAACCATGAAATCAACCAACTACGCAATCCTGCTCATCAAAAGCTTCGAGCAGCTACGCCTCAACTCATACCTCTGCCCGGCCGGCAAATGGACCATTGGCTACGGCCATACCGATGGCGTCAATCAGGGAATGCTTATCACAGAGAAGACTGCAGACGGCTTCCTCAAGCAAGACATCCGTCATGCCGAGCAAGCTGTGAACGAAGTCGATGCAGACCTCACCCAGGAACAGTTCGATGCCCTCGTCAGCTTCGTCTTCAACGTAGGCGTTCAGGCCTTCCGAGTAAGCACTCTGCGCAAGCTCGTCGAGCGCAATCCTAATGACCCCAAGATAGCCGATGAGTTCCGCCGCTGGATCTATGCCGGTGACAAGAAGCTTCCAGGATTGATCAAAAGAAGAGAACAGGAAATCAAATTGTATTACTCATAAACACACCACCACCATGGAAACGCAAACCATAACCATAATCACAGACTGTCTGGTGCCGATGATAACAGCTGCTGCAGGCTGGCTTGCCGGCAAGCGCAAGCGCCGCAACGACGCCCTAAAGTCGATGCAAGACTCCATCGATATCCTGAGCATGGAAAACAAACGCCTCATCGAGGACCTCACAACCGTCAATAGGGAAGTGGTAGCTCTACGTAGAGAGAACGGCGAGCTCAAGAGCTCCGTCGACCAACTCTGCAAGGAGAATGCCCAACTCAAGACCGAAGTCCAGGATCTGCGCAAGCAGCTGACACAAGCACCTGCGTAACCTCAGCCGCTTCGCGTCTGTTCCGTCCCGTAACCATCACCTTTCAAGAAAGCTGATGATTACGGGGCGGCTAAATTAGGGCCGCAGCGCCCAGATGAAAGCTTGTGCCGTTCTTAAGGCCGGATCTTTGAAATGGCCCCCCGGATTAAAGACAAGTGTACTCTCCACACCAGGCAATCCCTCAAGTGTATCATACATAGCCCGGATATTCTCCTCAACAGTGGCCATAACAGCATTCTTAGTCTTAGCCTCAGCATCCCCAAGGCTCAGATAGATACGCTTAGCGTTAGGTTTATGGCTCCCGGTATACTTCATCCATTCAGGATACCATACCGATGGCGATGCTGCCGCAACGCCCTGGAACGAATCGCTCTCATAGCAGCACCACAATGCGAACAGTCCTGCTAATGAATATCCTCCGATAATAACATCCGCACCCTTCAAAGAATCAAACCGCCGATGCATCTCAGGTATCACACCATTCTCAATAATCTCAAGAGTATTTCTGGCACCATCGCCGAATGGAACTTTTCCGAATACCGGCGCTGCCGTCCAGGGCGCAAGCTCCTTATTCCAGTCCTCAACAATCAGGGCGACATATGCGAACCGGTTCTTACATCCTTTCTTTATGGCCGATAATTCCGCATCCAATCCCTCAAGTTCCCGGGCATACAGCGGCTCCACCAGCAGCACCTCAGGCTCCTCATCAGCCCGATAAACGCATCGCCGTCCCTTAGTCTCAAACTCTGTAAACATGTAATTCAGATGCGTCGGTATTTAGCGGACGATTGAATACCCCAATGCAACCAGGGCGATACCGGCAATGACGCTAATGCTCACATAGCAAACGAATCCCCAGATGTTGCCGCACTGCAGCATCATCAGCGCCTCCTTTGAGAAAGTGGAGAACGTAGTAAAACCGCCGCAGAGACCCACAGTAAGGAACAGCGCCCAGTTACTGCCCTCAGAACCATTCTTACTGAATACGCCCCATAGAAGGCCGATAATGAAGCAACCCGCAAGATTCACTGTGAGCGTTGCCCATGGAAAACCCTTTCCGATGCCTTTCATAATCAGACCAATCAGATACCTGGCCGCTCCACCCAGGAAGCTGCCGGCACCAACTGCCAATACGTTCTTGATAATATCCGATACCATTATATTCCGGTTTGCAGAAGCAAATATACTGCTTTTCCCCGTCCACCACCCATACAATAGAAAAAGCTGATATCCCTTTATCGTGGGCCGTTAACTGCATATCATAAACCTTTCTAACAACTAGTAAAATCGTACAAATCTCCTCCATGGAACAATACCGAACACATTTAAAACAAAAACAACACATCCTATAACTACCGGTACACTATATTTGTAACCGTAACTTAAAAACTTACACCATGAACAATTATGAATCACAGCCATCGAAAGATGCCACCTTGTTTGTGTTGAAAGCCTTCTCAATCCGAGAGCAGTTCCGAATCACATCACGTCTGGTATCCATCCTCCGATGCAAAGTTCCCTCACCATCCACCCGATGGTACGACTATTGTATGCTAATGTGGCCCCACGACCTCTCATTAGGCCGAATGGACCGATATGTCACCTTTGGCGACATCCAACAACGCCTGCGTGACGAAGAGCCGCTGCGCCGAATCCTCCTGGGAAAAGGCTTCTACCTTGCCCCCCGATGGCGCCGTCGCCTCATGCCGCTCCTCGAGCAGCTGGTGTACTTCAACGCAACCCACCGAGACTGGCTCCAGAACATAGAGTGGCCATAAGGGCCGATGCCATCACGTCCGATGATCAAGTATCGCGGGCTGTTATCTGCGTACCATCAACCTTTCTGCAAGTAGCAGCAGAGTTTTACTTACGTGCCCGCCCTATAGAGGTAGCAGTCAGCGGCCCGCACCGTGAACCCTCCGGTTCACGCGCCATCCTTATGTGGTATAGTAATCCTCATTAACCCGCCCGGTTGCCGCTGTCTGGATTGTTTAACCCAGAACAGCCAGGGCCTGGAAGTGGGGCAGTGGTGGTTGCCGGCCGAAGAATGGGCGCAAGTCTGCGCCTATTCTACAGCCGCCAAGGTAGTTTATCAGTTCCAGTCCCCGTCTGTTCTTCCCGTGAAGCCCCCTGCACATAGCAGCCGTATCAAACCCCGAACCTTCCTCCACCAGTACCACAAATAGCAACCCCCTGCACACTTCAGGCCGCAGCGCAGATACAGTAATAAGGTGTTCCGGACACTTGCCATATCTATGCCTTCCATGGTGCAAGCACTATTCCAGGTATAGATATGACAACAGTCCTCCACGGCTTCTTTTAATTGCGGCTTCAGGCCGCAATGGGGTACGGTTCGCTTAGAGACAGTACTGCAGGCTTTCCCCGCTATGTAACATAATGGAACGGTATTATCTTAAAGAGCCCTCCCGCACTCGGTCCCTTTAAGATAATATCCATTATATTAAATAGCTCTTGGGGTGGGGCGTTCCGGCCCCCCTAAACAAATGGTACGCACCTGCGCTTCCTGGCAGCACGCCCCGCGAAACACCCCGAAAGTCATGCGTGCCGTCAGGCGCAACCCTTCCGGGTGCTGGGTCGTGGCGCTCCGGCAGAGTCTTGTGGTCCTGCACTGCAGTCCTCACAAGACACAGCCTCCACGTCACTCCTCGGTAGCGTGACGCGGCCCCCCGGCGGCACAGCCGCCAGCGGTCCCCGTCCCGGGCTATTTTTAGGGTGCGGTCCATAACGGCCCGCATCCCGCCATCCGGTCCGTGTCAGGACAATACGTTACCTCGCGGGCGCATCATCAGGACAGTATCATACTGCAGGTTTTCCCCGGCCGTCTCATACCGGCGCCTGTCCCGCGGTTACGCTCCGTCACTGGCAGCCAGTTCCATTCCGGCCGGCCGTCTCCGTTCCGTGTGTACAGGGTGTTGCAGCTATCATCACCCAGCCGGCAAACCAAACACGCGGCCCCCACGCTGCAACACTCAGTACACACTCCACTACGCCGTCCGTCCTCCATTGCACCGCCCGCCAGCACCTGCGCTCCACTGCGGCCCAGCCCCACGGTCTGAGACCGCCTGCCTCGGCTCGCTTGGAAGCAGGGTGCGTTCTGCCCGGCGTGTCAGGCACATTGTGCTGCCGGCGCTCCTCCATCCGCTCCGTTACGGCCGAAGCCCACGGCCAAGGCTGTGGGCTACGAGCCTCCACTGCGCTACTTCCGGAGTACCGTCATCCCAAAGAGCCTGTCGCGCCTCCCGTCTGCGTATCAGGAACCGCCTGCTTCCTGCCGGCCGAACATCACAGCCGCACTCGGCCGTTACTCGGATGAACTCCCTTTGATGTACGGAGGAGGTACCTTTGAGATAAAGAGTTGTAGCTTCTGGTACCCAGGTGGTATCTACCTGCAGTATAGGTCATATAAATGGCGTACAGAGGCTCTGCAGACCCTCTACGGACGTGCTACGGACGCTTACAGAGGCTGCATCAACCCTCTACAAACCAGCGGCGGACGCTTTCGCGCCCGCCACAGACCTGAATCGAACCAAAATCGTACGCTTTCAGATGAGCTACGTAATCATTAGTTTACCATATCTCTATGGTATTATTTCCATCTTCCCAATCAGTTAGGCAGGTAGCATCAAACGTTATAGCTTCTGGCCTAATAGTGAATGTAGCAATGTATCTATACCCAGTATAAAGTGCTTGATACAGCTGATTCATTTTTAAAGTATACTGGAAATCTTCGGTTACACCTCCTGTACAAACAATGGTATACAACATTTTTATGGTGCAGTTTTCATCTATAGATTGTGGAATCATAAGATAGTCACCTATCACTTTCTTATCAATTGATAATGTGATTCCATTTTCATCGACCATATCCAGTACTCCATTGGAATAAACTGGTATTGTCCATTCGGCATTATCTGCATTTGAAGAACGGTTAGGATTCATCTTAAAGTTGCCATTACCTCCATTCCAGCCTTCTATTTGTAGACTTTTAAGTTTAACAGTGTTCTCACCGAATGAATCGGAAATCTTTATCTCGACAACCAGGTTTGCCATAATATGTGATAGAGTAAACTCGACTACTCTGGGACTAGAACCCCAGGCAGAATAAACGCCACGCTGCACTTCGCATTCCACATCAGTATCGGACTTCTTGGCATAATGAACATTGTTCACGCAAATAGTGTTGTCAGCAAATGTAATAGTGCCGTTAGCATTTTGAGCAGGTGCAGCTGCATAAAACTTATATTGCGCACTGGTATCCCAGTACTTCATTGGCGAATACGTCCATGTAGACCCATAATCAGAGGAACTGACGGTTGTACCATCAAATACTGTTGTCCAGTCAGATGATGTGCTGGGATTCTTGAATCCCCAAACCTTAAAACCACCATTGTTGGCTATATCAGAGTTTGATGAAATAGCTGCCCTGGTAGAAATACTTCCACTTCTAACAGAGAATTCAATCGGATTAGCGCCGGTATTATCATCTCCGTTGTTGTCATCTCCATTTTCCATCTTATTGATATCCAGAACTAAGCCGGCATCTGCATAGTTGTAAAGGTTCTCAAGAAGATAATACTTGCCTTTTTGGATATTAATTTGGCCAAGACTTACTATACAGTTGTTTCCATTTTTAAAATATACTTTTAGGAACGCTGCGCCTCCCTGGGTGAAATCGGCTGATGACTTAAGGAATGCGTATGTTAGAGTCTTGTATTGGGCAAAATATGCAGAGTCATTCTGGTTTGCATAATACACAACCTTATCTACGGTCTCATCATTCAGTATTAAAAGACTGCAATCGTACTGTGCTTTAATTTTGATAGACGTAGTCTGTTCAGTTACAGTTGCTTCATCTTGCATCGTGAGTGAACATTGATTATAGATGCCATTTCCAGATGCGGTGCAAGCTCCTGTAATAGCGTATTCACCTTTCTCTAAACTAATGGATTTACCATCGTTCCATCTGCCATTAAAGATTGTGGAAGTTCCTGTGCTCTTGTTGGTAAAGGTGAGCTCATAGGCTGCTACAATCTCACCGCTTACTATGCCCTCGTATATGGCATCGAAAAGGCTTTCTCTGACACCTTTGGTTCCCGCCATTGGCCCGCCTATAGAAAGGGGGAAGTTGCCAATATTAAATGAAAGAGATATCTGAATCTTATCGCCATCCTGTTCTTGTTGCAGTTTGGCATCATCACAAGCCGCCATCAGAGTGACTAGGCAAATTAATAAAGCACCTTTGAATAATCTTTTCATAATCGTAGCAGTTAGAATAGTCCTGTAGGTTGAAGCAAAGGTATGTAAAAATCATATAGAAAGATTCAACGTCATTGAGTATCTTTGTAATACAAACGATTATACCATAGAACACCATGCCCAAGTTTACCCCTAACGCCATCATCAAGGACTGCTGGTCCTCAATAGGAAACATAACCTTCTACCACCGTAATGGTCAGTGCTTCTGGAAGCGTAAGGCCCGTCCGGTCTTTCGTGGTACTCCAGCCCAGCTTGACCAGCAGCAGATTCACCTTCGTGCTATAAGTGCCTGGCAGCACTTAGATCACTCAGTCCAACTGCAGTGGAATCACTATGCTAAATCGGTACCATCGCATCGTCCGCCTTATGATGAAAACCACCATATCAGCGGCTTCAATCTCTTCGTCAGCGCCTATCACGGCTTCGCCCAGCTGGGCCGTGAACACGTTCCGGAACCACAGCCGTTTCCGAATTTTCCTTCAGCATCTCTTGAGGTTCTGGAGATAGTACCAGGTGCAGAAACGGCAACCATACGTTGCCGCTTAACACTGGCAGACACCGTTCATCCTGAACGCTGGCACCTGTCTACACGCATTCAACTTACTGCTCCGGGCGTGGGCTGTGATCCTGGCAAGATGCGCAGCTGTATGGCTACGTATACAGGGCAAATAACAATCGTCCAAAACACCAACAGCCGTGAATTAATCTTCTCAGCCACCACCACCTTATCAGGTCCCATTCAGGGCCATATCAAGTATCGTCTTATTGATGAAATATCCGGGTATCGAGATAATTGGAGAAAGATTAGTTCATAACAGTAATAACAATCGATAGCCTTCTTTTACATGATGAACAAATCTTCATATATCCTTCACGCCCACAAAGATTCTTCCAAGTTTCAGATCCACTCCTGAAATGTATCCTTATAATATCACCACCACAATTACAGCATGTTTCATTTTTACATAAGGTAACCTCATTGGGCCATTTTAATAAACTATTACGGACTTCAGTATCATCATCAAAATGAGTAATGAGATCGCTCAACAATTCCATTGAAACTGGGTTATTGTTTGGATATATCCTTGATAGTTCCATATGTCTTATGTTTTTATGAATCAAAGGTAATGTTTCTCTTATTCATCTAACTATTTGATTGTTTCTTTTTTGAAACATTGTCTTTTTATTGGTAAGTTTTCTATTTTTGTGGATAAGTATGGCAGATTCAATTAATAACACAGATAGCATTTGGGTTGACAAGTATGGTGTCACCTATAGTGCTGACCGTAGGTGCCTGATTAAAGCACCGGCTGGATTAGAGGAATATACAGTTCTGGATGGTACTCAAATAATAGCCACAGGTGCTTTTTCCGCTAAGACCGTAAATGATTCTACGCGTAAACTTAAATCAATTGTTTTACCAGATTCATTAGAAGCCATTGGTTCATTTGCATTTGCAGGTAATAAACTGCTAAAAGCAATCGTGATACCAGATAATGTATCCTCAATAGGACAAGGAGTTTTTATGCTATGTGAAGAACTCCATTCTATTCACTTACCTAACAGAATAACAATCATTCCTGGGAACACGTTCTTGTATAGTAAGTTAGAATATATCGAGATCCCGCCTAAAGTGTCATTAATTGAACATATGGCTTTTGTAAATTGTAAAGACCTCAAAACAATAATATTTTACAAAGAGAATAAACCGTATATAGATAACGGTGCTTTTGTGGGTTGTGATTCTTTAAATACGTTTATCGTAAAGGATGAGGCCGGTAAATCCACAAAATATGAATCACAGTATCTCTTCAAACAAGCTGGGTACTAGGGTGTAATTACAAATAGCTCCGGCAGAACTAGAGGACTACACGGCAAAGAATGGTACACTGCAGGTTTTTCTTATACAGCTTGTTGTCAATAATATGATTAATATTATCAACAATAGGGTCAACTACATTCACTTTGTATCTGTTTCCAAAATAAACCAGTTCTTTGCATAGTGTACGTATGTCCATTGTCATTGTTAATGTGTCGTTTGTGCAATTGTTATTGCACATATAACATTTGCACCCAGCTCTTCCAAATGTCTTCTCATTGATTCCAAACTTCTTCCTGTAGTTCTGACGTCATCAAACAATACGACATTCTTACCATTAAAAAAGTTACGTTCATAAGAAATGCTCTTAACTCCAGTTCCACCTTCACGCTTTGCAATTCCCTCTTCTGCAACACTAATATGAGTATATGCATTGGTCATATTCAAATCATTGCAAACTATTTCAGAAAACTCTTTGAAACGCATATCTGTTTTTTCCTGAGTAGAAGCTGTTAAGCATACCAATGTGAGATACTCTGTTTTTGAACCAAAAGTGTTCTTTAGCAATTCTTCGACTTTTCTGACTACAATTGTTTGTGCAGAATCATGATCTGACATTCTAATGTATCTCGACGGATCATTTTTGAAATGCCATACAATTTCCCAAGTGTTCTTCATTGACGAAGAAGCATGATCTTTATATAGCGAATATGGATAATAATCATAGAAATACTTATGTTTAAGGGTGCTATTGCTATGAGAACTCCAGTTTTCAACACAAGATGGTAACATGCTTATAGCTCTGCGTTTTTCATCTTCCTTTCTTTTCTGTTCTAATTGTTCTGCTAGTCTTTTTCTTTCTGCCGCTAATCTTTCTTCTTCTCTTTTTCTGGCTAATTCAAGTCGCTCAGCTTCTTTTCTCGCTCTATATGCCTTATTGAGCTTTTCTTCCTGTTGCTGATAGTATTGCTCTGAGTGTGATAGTATAATAGAAATAACATCATCAGACGGGTTTTCTTGGGATGTTATAGGGAGATCCTTTCCTGTACTGGCTGTATATGCTTCTTTTGTCGCTTCAGGGTAGTTTTTAACCAAATAAAGGCCTCTGGCTAATCGCTGTTGGAATTCCCTCATTTCCCTATCAAGCTTTTCTCTGTTTACTCTTTCTTGTTCGCGTGATTCATCGATGTTTTTACCAATGAAACGGCCTAATATAACACCTAATGGCATCAACAATAATGCTGCTTTATTATTACCATCGCCACAAAAATACAATGCCAGGAACCATCCTATAAAGAATCCAATCCAGCCGAAAACCTTTTTCATTTTTGTTTGAGATAAAGTTACACGTTTAAAAGCAGAGTGTCACATAAACATTCTGGCAACAAAGGTATGAGCGCAATGATTGAATCTTGTTTTTTGGATTATATAAATAATATTGCGATTTTTCTAATAGACGTATCTATCATTATACTAGTTTAATAGCGTTGAAATACTGCTAGGATGACAGTTTATTTTGCTTAAGTTTTTCGCAATATTTCTAGTTTTTCGCAATAAGATACTTATGCCAAATTGTACTTCGGTTGTCATAATAGTATATAGAGGGGTAACCGATTAGGGTATCAATATGTGAAAAATAGAGCCCTGGAAACAACAATTGATTCCAGAGCTATTTGCGAAGCATACTTCTTATTTCTCAATATGCTCCTTATACTTAACTATAAAATCGTTAAATAGCCTGCTGCTTATGAGTCTTTCGCTTTTATTTTCATAATCTATATATACCTTATCAGGTTCAACCGGTATTTGAATATACCCCTGCCTTAGATCGGTTGGCGTGTATAAGTGCTGTAAAGATGAATGATTGGCTATGACACTGCTGTTAATTGCAGAATTGATTCTAGCTCTCATTGGAATTCGTGATTCGGGAATCCAGGCATTCGGAATGTCTGAGTCTCTTCTGGATACTTTGTGGTATATGTCAACATACGCATCCTGAACAATTTTTTTCAGGCTAGCATCATGGAAGTCTACTCCTTTGCTGTCAGTTAATGAGAAGCATAACAAAAGTATATAGAAGGCTACGTCTCGTCCTGTAATAGCGATAGGATATTCCTCTATACCTTTTCTTATAGTCATAACACACTTTTTCTTTTTGTTATCCTCAAAATATGTATATGGTTCTGCTCCCTCTCCGTATAGTCTAATATGAAGATCCCATTTTTCAATTCTCTTAATAGACATAACATCCAGTAGTGCTTTATAGAATCCATTATAATGGAAGTTGTGTTCCTTTTCTCTTCCATCATTGACAATAATACTATACGGCCCCAAATGCTGATTAATGTTTTCAATAACTGATATCAATTGTTGCTTTAAATCCTTCTCTACATCGAAACGCAGGTAATTTGCATAACCAATTCCATCAACAACACTATCAGTAAGTCGTATAAGCCATGATGGATTGTTAATATGCAATCTCATATCAAGGTATTCGTTCAGCACTGTATTGAGAAAGTATTTAGTACTCATACCTTGCATTGCAGTTATGCAGTTCTCTATATCGCTATCGTGAGATGTGGGTGAGATGAGTTGAAAAAGTCTTTTTAAGTCATTCCTTTTTTGAGCATTTATATCATAACTCCTAAAATGCTTGGCAACTTGGGGTATATATATAAGCTCCAATCCTCCAGTTTTTGCTATATGCTTAATTTCATCATAGTTGGTTTCCAACTGCAGTTTGGACGTGTTCGTTATTTTGTCTTCAAGATAAAGTATCTGTGTTGTCAATAAAGGTCTATTTGATAGCTCCATAGATATAATTTCTGCATTCTTATTATTGCAGATCATATCAAAGGCTGTTATGAGCAAGGATTCTTCTCTGCAGCATTCGCCGTCTTTGAGAGCTATTTCCTCTAGTGTTCTGAGGAATTTCTTTTTGCTGTTATCACTAAACTGTGATATAATTCTTGCGGCTTGGCTTAACGTGATTTTGTAACCAGCTTCTTTGTTTGTCCTTTCTATTCCATATTTTTTACAAGTTTCTTCGAGTCCATTTAATTCATCGACTGTAATAATGTTGTCGGATTTGATGAGATCGGAAATAACTCGAAAGACACTTTTTTGAACTTCAGCTTTTGCCATATCATTACGTTTTTATGGCACAATTATAAATATTTAAATTGAATAATTAGCGCATGGGACAAGAAAGATTCATTTAATGCTTTGTTAATCAATTCAAAGTGGGTTTAAAACTGGCTGCGGAAAAACGTAATGTCGTATACCTGGTTGCAAAAAACAACCTAAATAATAATACAATCTACTTTTGCGATTGAAAGTTTTTGATTGAACATAATTGGAAGATACATCGTGTACTTATGCCCACTGACTGAAACTTACATAGGTACATGATGTATGTTCCAATATATTGGGACGGATTATGGATAGTGTAGAGTTTATTTATGATTACCATTCCTTGGATGCTGACACCTTGTCAATAGATCAGAGGCGCGTCAACAATCTTCTTTACGAATTCAAAGAAGGGGTGTGTGATGAAGAGATAAAAGATAAAGTACTGCAGAAGCTTAAGAAAGTGATTGACTCAAATACAGATGGAAGGTTAGCTGTTTGTTTTGTTCCGGCCAGCAAATTAGAAATGACTGTTGAGCGTTATACAGAATTGGCTTCTTTTATTAATCAGAACTTAAGTGGTATAGCATATCTTAATACGCTGTCTCTTTCTCCGGATTTTGATGAATTTATTGATGAAAGAAGGCGCATAACATGTCGATTCCCGGAGAGAATAAAAGGAAAGACCGTTGTCTTTATAGATATGTTTTACAACACGGGTAATAGTTATAAGGAGGTCGTTGATATTTTGAAATCAAACGGAGCTTCAAACACCATTGGGCTGTATCTGGCAAGAGTGGTAAGAAAACCTTCATAAGCTAATATACTTCATCGCTTAATTCGTATATTTGTAAAAACGCACTAATATGCAAATATCTAAGGACTTTGTTCAGACTTTACTAAATGTGGATGGTTTGGGTCCACAATCCGTGCTGAAGATCTGTGAACTTTTTAATTCCCCTTCAATATCTGATAATTCATCAGATAAAGAATTGTTAGATTATCTCAACGAATTAAGAAAAATAAAAGATAGAAGGCTGTCCCGTGTCCATATTCCAAGTTTAGAGGGGTTGGCTCGTGCTCGTCAGGATGCAATCAAACAAATACGTAGAAACGAGGATTTAGGTATTCATGTAGTAACTATATTTGATGATGATTATCCGGAGAATTTAAAGAGTACTGTTAATGAAGCAGGTAAAACAGATGCCCCGATTTTACTTTATTATAAGGGGGATCTCACGATAACAAAGAAACCTGCATTGGCGGTAATTGGCACAAGAGAGCCTACCAATGACGGTGTTACTGCAGGCAGTTATTATGCTGCAGCATTTGCTTCTATTGGAGTTAATATTGTTAGCGGCCTGGCCATTGGGTGTGATACAGCTGGACACAGGGGTGCTCTAGACGTTGGTGGTTCTACAACTGCTTTTCTTGCACATGGCTTAGATAGCATATATCCTCCAGAAAACATTTCATTAGCGGAAGAAATAGTTGAAAAGGGAGGCTTACTGATGACTGAATATCCTGTTGGCACTATGGTGAATAGGTATAATTTGGTTGATAGGGATCGTCTACAAGCAGGCCTGGCTAATGCAACTCTGGTAGTTCAGACTGGAACAAGCGGTGGAACTATGCACGCGGTTAATGCAACTGTATTATCTAAGAAACCATTGTTTGTGGTCGATTATAGGAATCCCCAGGGTGAAAAAGCTGAAGGCAATGATCTTCTCAAAAGAGAGAAGGGGGCAATAGGTTTCAGGGGGATAACCAGTGAGGATATAAAAGAACATCCTGATAAATATCTTGAATTAATAGGTTATTCAACCAAGGGAACAATAACACCTCAAAAGCAAGCTCAGCCAATCCAAAGTTCATTTCAATTTGAGGAATGATTGGAAATGCGATTTTTGACCTGGATTTGACTCTTGTAAACACGACCATACTTGAGCCATATAGACGTTCTCGTGATTGGCAGAACGTCTACAATAGTATAGGGAGATGCTTTCTTTATGAAGGTGTATCAAGTGTCTTTCAATTTATTAGGCAAAACAATATAAAAGTATGTGTTGTTAGCACGGCACCTGGTACCTATATCAAAAAGGTGGTTGATTATTTTCATATTCCATGTGATTATATAGTGGGATATCATGATGCAGCTCCAATTAAACCAGCTGCAGCACCAATGATTAAAGCCCTACAGTTATTAGAGTGTGAGCCGGCAGATGCAGTCTCTTTTGGAGACAGGGCAATTGATATCCAATCTTCGCAAAAGGCGGGTATTAAAGCAATAGCATGCACATGGGGAACAAAGGAAAAAGAACTGCTCCTAAATAGTGGGCCTGACGTTGTAATCAATTCACCTGTAGGAATAATAGAGATATTAAATTAACCACTGTTTTTCTTTGGGGGATCATAGCTAATACCAACCCTATGAACGGGTGGATTGTATCTAATCATTACATTTTTCATGTAATTATTGCGTTGCTTTTTTAATTTTTCAAATAACATCTTTATTATCGTTTTGCTGTAATACACTGAATTATAGTAAAATAGTTGCCAAATGTAATATTGTAATGTTTGTGCTATAATACAGAAATTATAGTGTCATACATTGCGCTCTATCTTTGCAGCACAAAGGACTTAAAAACAACCTGATTATGAAACTGCATTGGATTTGGAATTATCTACCTACAAGGTATGAAGCGTCAGAACAAGAGTGGCGTATTAGGAAAATGGTATGGAACTTCAAAGATGGGCAATCTGATCCTGAAATTATTGAGAAGCTTGCACAAATCATTGAAGGTATAGCTGGTGGTAATAAACATGATTATGTTGTTTGCTTTATACCGGCATCTTCTGAATCGAAGACTATCTTAAGGTATGCAAACGTAGCAATACAGCTGGAGAGGAAAACAGGTGTTGCTACTACAATTGATGCTATTACCAGAACATCAGAAACCACTCCCAATTGTTGTCGTGCGGCTAGCGATAGGCAAGTGGATCCTGCTGCTGAGTTTAACTTCTCTATTTCCTATTTCAGAGGCAAGAAAGTAATCTTAATTGATGATGTGGTGACACAAGGTAGATCCATGATTAGTACAGAGAGGCGTTTGAGAATGTATGGTGCAACCGATGTTGAAGGTGTAGCTGTTGCCCGCACAGTCAATCCTGATTGGAACTAATAATATTCCCCCGTCTCAACCAATAGAGTTTCTTCGCGAAGCCACAATAGACAAAGCCTATAATATCCTAAACAAACGACAGAATCAATATGGAACAGGTTTCAGAGAAAGCAGCCAACTATGCTGCAGAAAAGACAAATGTAATGATGACCAATCTTATAGCACAAGCTTATGAAGATGGTTATCGTGATGGCTACAAAGACCGTGAAAATGAAATCCCGGTTGATCTACGAGATAATAAGACAGAGTATATAGACCTTGGTTTACCAAGTGGCACCTTGTGGTCTAAAGACTTTGAAAAAAGGGATGGTAAGGTTGTATTCCTTTCTTATGTTGAATCTAGTAAATATAATATACCTACTAAAGAACAATTGGAGGAGTTGTTATCTTACTGCGCTTGGGATTGCGTTCGGAATGATAATTTTATTACTGGACCATTAAGATCGGCAAAATGTGTAGGGCCCAATGGTAAGGTTATTTATTTCCCTGCAGAAGGTAGGGTATTTAGCGATACGGTAAAAGAATCAAAAGAAGTGTTTGTCTGGGGACTTCATGACGGAGATGATGATAAAAGGGCTGTACTGAATGTATTTACATCGGGAAGCGAGTTAAAAGTTCAGACAAGCCAATTATTTACTGGAAACAAATTACCCCTCCGTCTTGTAAAAACAAAGTAACATAATACAGGTGATATCATCACAGTACACCATACCTAATAGTTGAGTTATGGAAGCAACAATCACCAACGAAGTTCTGGCTGGGGTTGGAAAGAAGCTCCGCAATGGCTATCTTACTGGTTCTGTACCAGCTAGTAAGGTGTATGAAAATTATAACATGAATGTTAGGGAGGTCTCTTGTTTCTCTTTCATCGGTCTTTCAATCCAGGATTTGAGATTAATAGAAAGAGAAACCCACAATCCTCTTCTCCGTAATAAGGTAAATGAGCAGATTGAACTCCACAAGCGTAACTCGCGTCGTAGTAATGATCAAAATAAGGTTAGTCTGGAAAAACTTGAAGAGTTCAAGCAGAATGCGCTTGGAATAGGGCTCCGTAAAGTGCTTACTTCAATGAAAAGGATTATAAAACGCTGTGATGACATTGAAGCAAATATAGTACTCACTCTGTTGGAAACAGAATTTGCGAACCTAACAGCCAAAAGGAACCACAGCAAGAAGCAGGTTATCTATGAAAGAAAAAGAATCCTGTTAGAAAAGCTTTCCTACATGTTATGCGAAACAAACTGGAGATACGGCATCAACTACAATCCAGGAAAGAATGCATCCTACATCATATACGTGTATCTACCAGATGGTTCGCAACTATCTTGGCATAGCAGCGATTACAACATGGTATACTGCTACCCGGAAATAGAATGTGAATGGGATGGCATGCCTTGTATGACTATGGAAAAGATACTCAACTACATCAATAAGACATACCACATCGGTATTAAAAGCTAACCTATAAATATTAACAATTTAAACTTGAGACAATGAGAAGAAATCACTTAACAGCAATAGTAATCACAGTGATTGCCATGCTATCATCTTGTAATAAGGAGTCTTATATAGAACTCCCTCTGATTGAAGACTCAGAACGATCTGAAGTTGCAGATTTAAATGCTAACATCCTCAACGGTCATGAATATGTTGACCTTGGACTCAGCGTCAAGTGGGCTACTTGTAATGTTGATGCTCAGTATCCTGAAGATTTTGGCGGGTACTATGCATGGGGCGATAATCAACCATACTCTCACATCGCTCATGTGCTAGACTCAATTGGAATAAATAGAGAGGATGTAATACCAACAAGTGCATCATTCAATTCTCTGGTTATGTTCAGAGTTGATGCTGTAGGCAGAGCTTTAATTAAGAAAGGAATTGATATCGCCCAATATAAGTGGGGCGAAGGATGGCGTTTACCTTCTAAGTCGGAGTTTGACGAATTATTAGATAACTGCATCTGGCAAGAGGTTAATGTGGATGATGCCGTGTATTTCAAAGTCACCAGTAAGATACCTGGTTATACAGACCGATATATTATCTTACCTAATACTGGGTTACGTTTTGTGGATAATGAGACGGAATTTACAGAAGATATGGTCTATTGGACAGGGACTATACATCATGATGACATGATAAACCTATTTGTATATAATACGAAGGAGCGTTATAACTATATGTCAGGTGCAGCCGTTGGTTATCCTGTACGTCCAGTGTGTAAGTGATCAAAAAATAATCCTTAGGATTATGGAAGAATACAGGTACATATTTGAGTTTGTAAAGGATGTTCCATCTGGGGCATTAGTCTGGCATCGCGCTCCTTTTACAGGCAGTGTGGAATTAGTGATACCCAGTGGGACAAGGGCATATTTGGGGCCACGAATGAATCCGGCCAAACATTATATTAGATTGGTAAATGGAAGCTTTTCTGAGAGTTGGCTTGATTCAGTTGTAGAAAAAGCCATAAAAGAAAGCCCTGCATCAAACAGATTCAATGGTCTTACGTTATTTTTGTCCATCAAAACTTTGGTAAGTGATAGCGTTTTATTCTTGCCATCAGAACAGCATGATGATACTGCAGCTGCCCAAGAAGATGTTCTGGAGATATTAAACGAAGAATATCTTCAAGCAAAACACCTTGCTGAATTTGAGGAGTATGATGAAACTTTTCTATCCAATCTTAAACAAGGCTTGTGCCATCGTCAAATTGATGATGAAGATAGAAAAGCCTTACTAGTGTGATTGATGAAAGGAGATAGGAAAATACAACAATACGATTAAGAATCCATTAATGAATAAAGATCTGAAAAAAGACAAAGACCGTTTGTATCTCCTTCTCAGCAAAGAAGCGGTATTAAATGATTGCAGCCCAAAGCCCGCTTTTATGGACAAATCCCTGGTACTCTTAAATTACAGGGAGGCAGTCTTAGAGGGCACTGATGAAGAGGATAATACAATGAGTCATGCCCGGGAGGTGGTTAATATGTATATGGGAGCAATAATGGGTGACCCCATATATCAAGCAGTTATTGGTTCTCTTTTTTATGAAGGTAATAGGGTTGATATAGATTATAAGGAAGCTTTTTTTTGGTGCCTGAAAGCTGCAGAATATGGCATAGGAATGGATGAGCAGCAGTATTATGTAGGCCGGATGTATGAACTAGGCCAGGGCGTAAAAAGAGACAAAATAGAGGCTGTCGAATGGTATCTAAAAGCATCTTCCCAAGAGAATATTTTGGCAACTGCTAGACTTTCAGAACTATTTCTCAAAGACAAGTAAGATATGGAAAGGACAGAAATAGATAGATTCCGTAATAGAATCAAGTTAATAGTAATTTCATCATTGGTTGCTATTTGCTTTGCTGCTGTTTCATATGCTGTTCAACATATTGAGGAGCATTACTTCAATCATTTTCATCCTCATGGCGATTTGGAATTTTGCGACAAAGGGCATTTTGTTTATTACCTAACAAATGTTTTGATTTATGGTAGTCTTGGATACATTCTTCTTGTAACACTTATCTCTATGTTAGTGTTTATAAAAGGAATACGAACGTTTCCTCTAACCGATAAGCAAAAGAAGATTATCATATGTTTAACAATAGGTCAGGGCTTATTAATGATTATAACGCCAATCCTTATATATAATGTTTGCCTTGCAGCTATTAATACATCAATTCTTGCTCTAATGATATGGCTGATTAATGCTTGTTATCTTTGGTATTGTGTGTCAATAAAGTAGGTGTGCCATCTAGTAGAAAGAGGAAAAAACAACTATTCATATCATTATCCAGTTATGAAGATAATATTCCTGGATTTCGATGGTGTAATGGACACGTCCTATTATGACTTTGTCCTGGCTCGTGAGGGCAAACCTAGCAGTGATGCCTACGGCCCCATCTTTGACCCAAAATGTGTGGATTATCTCCGGCAGATAATAGATCAGACTGGGGCCAGCATAGTGGTTTCATCCACATGGAAATGGCTCATGAACTATAAGGATATCCTTGAAATGTGGCTGGTACGTGATTTGCCTGGCAATGTCATAGGTGTCACGCCAACCTATAGAGATAAGGATAGGGGCTATGAAATAGACATATGGTTAGATGAATGTGAGGAGGAGTGCCAGTACGTCATCATCGATGACCTTGATGGCGGCAACTTCACAGACCGCCAGATTCCACATCTGTTGGTCGTGAATCCCTATAATGGATTGGATGTTTTTATAGCAGAACATGCTATCAAACTTTTGAATCAACAATAGTGGCGTAGAGTAGGTGTTTTACGTATATTTGAAAACCAAACCTACATACTACCCATCTTAATGAGAATTTTATGACTATACATAACATTATTCAATTATAGAAGAAAAGGTGATAAGATATGAGAACAATATCAAACAGTAAGGTTAATGACAAGTATGTCCTGGTGTTAAAGGAAAATGGGAACCATACTTTAATTGTTGAAGAATATCCTATTGAAGACATTGATTATATCGTGACAGAGATTAATGCTGTTGTGGAAAACCCTGAGAAGACGTTGTATGACTTATATTCTAAGGCTAATAGACACCTAGATTATAATACAACATATAGCCTTTGTTATCCATATGAGTATGATAACGCATATATAAATGAGGCATCTAGCCCAGAACGCATAACCGTTGATACATATAAAAAGGAACTGGAACAATTTCGTAATAGTGTAACTCATACTACTCGATATAAGAACATGGATAGCAAATCTCAGAAGGAATACCTTGATAAATGCATATCTGATTATATCGAGAAACATTATAAGCATGAATATTTTAAAAAGAAAGAATATGCATCACAAGCAATTCGCTTTATAAAGTGCCAGTATCTGAGCCGCATATTAGAGGGGGTGGAGAATGATCCAACTACTAGAATGTTTTCAACAGATAGCATTGGTTGGACTTCATTCAAATATTCAGTTTCTGATGATGTACAGGTTATTGTAAGCACCAACTTTTTGTACGGTGTTGCAGCCTATTTTCATCTTGCCGTAAAATATAAGGATATGATGCTTATTCCTTATTCAGATCTTGTTAATTATTATTATGCTAACATGCAGGATCTGATATCATATACTCGTTCTTATGTTCCACAAAGAGACAGTTGGTACTTTGCTCTAAACTATGTCGCTAATTTTGTAAATGAATCAAGAGCGAATCCAAATGCGTTCATACGCAAATATGTTCTTTCAGAGATAGAAGAGATGTTGAAAGGACTTAGGGCAACTATAAAGAACCCTGGTGAGATTCTATCCGCAATAAAAGATAAGAAACAAGATTACATAAGTATGCGCGTAATAAGGCCTTTTGAGGTAAATGATGAAAGGTTCTTTTCTGTTATGCCTTCCGAAGCTGTTTCTGTATTTAAGGCAGAAAAAATCTCTGGCGCATTAATGTTTCTTGAAAGCCTGGATCAGATTAAAACACTGTGTCCCGAAGTGATTCCTGTAATGGAGGAAGTCATAGTGATGAATAAAAGCATAGAACCGGAAATTTTGAAAACTCTAGAATCAATCGTAGAGAGCTTAAAACCCTTGGAGTCAGAATTGAAAACAGCAGAAAAAGAAAGAGGTAAACTCTCTCGTAGGATTGAAGTAATAGAAAAACATATCAAACATTCATTGGCAAAAATAACGACAAGCTTTGAACGTGAAGCAATCTTGGAGGAGTATGCTAAGAATCACCCGGAATATGTTGAACTTAAAGAAGAACTAAGGAAAAAGTTAGATGAAATAGATGAACTTGAAAGTCAAATCCGGTCTCGCAAGCGCTTCAAAGAAAGAATGGAAGTTTGTCTTGAAAGAATAAAGACAAAGTGTGTCGCATAAAAGCAAAGACTGCCAGTGCCTATACAGAGCACCGGCAGTTTTTACATTACTAGAAGGAATCCTAATCTCCTTCTGGGGCAGGCTCAATCTCCTCAAACACCGCCAAAATATCCATATCCTTATCCGCATAGATAGAGATATTCCGGCCGTTTGCCAGGAACCTTTGAGCTCGCCATTCAACGAACCTCCAGCCCGGATTAGGAGTTGCCAGCAACTCAATTTCATCATCAAGATGGTACTCATCCTTCTGAGGTGTCACAGTAACCGTACCGCCCTCCTCAGGATCTGCAGTTGCAGTAATCACGTAGGTGGCGTCGCTCTCGCATACCGGATGCATCTCCCAGTCAAAGTCCACAGTCAGCACGATCCGGCGCACAGGATTGGTGTTAGTCATATCATCGCTCCAGCCCACAAAGTGGAAGCCATCGTCAGGTACAACCGTCAGCTCAATCTCTTCGCCATAGTGCATCACAGTTCCGTTGCCCTGGACAGTGCAGAATCGGTCAACAATATAGAACTCCTCAGTCCTGATGGAGCGGAATATCGCAGTAAGGTTAATCTCCTTGACAACAACTAGAGTCCTGGTGCTCTGAGTACGGCCGTCACTCCAGCGTACAAACTCGTAGCCTGAGTAAGGCACTGCCTCAATCTCAACCTCATCACCATGATCATAGTACAACTCTCCGCTTTCAGGATTAATGTAACCATACTCCTCGTTGTTCACCTCAAAGTGACACTCGTAGTATGACTTGATGCGGGTGAACACTGCAGTAAGGTTAACATCACCGTTCACGATAACGCTGCGTTCAGCCTCGACATTATCCTCATCATCCTGCCAATGGTCAAACCGCCATCCGCTGTTCGGCACGGCCTCCAGCTCAACGGTCTGTCCGGGCCTGTAGCTTCCGCCACCGGCCACGCTACCGGCGCCTGAAGGGCTACCCGTACCACGCACCGTATAGTGCTGGTCAAGCACAAAGATTGGCTCAATCGTATAGTCGCGGTTCATGATGATAGCCCTCGGATTCAGAGTATCGCCGTCACTCCAGCGCAGAAATGCATAGTTCCGCTTAGCAGTTGCCTGTACCATAATCTGTGTGCCTTCGGCAAACTCCATGAGTCCTGTCCGATTAACGGTGCCCTGGTTTTCATCCGGAGCAATCACATTCAGGTTATACATGATAGGACTGCCGGCATCGTAGTAAGCATTGATAAGCTGCTCGCCGCTCTTCTCCCCAGTACTGGGATTCACGTAGAAGTACCTAAGGAAAACCTTAGGCTTCCCAGCATTAGGCATCCCAAACTTGCCGGCATACGCCTGCAGCAAGTTCACTGCTCCAGCCGTAGGCACCAGCGGTTCACAGAAGGTAGAACCGCGGCCCACGCCCGTTACAGTTCCCACGGTCTGAGGCCCGGTAGCCATAATAACCAACCTAAGTCCTGCAGCCTGTTCCGGAACAGAGTTCAAGCGGAACATAAAGCTGTTCCCGCTTATGGCTGCCCCGGCAACCGCCGGCTGCTCAATGCCCGCCAGCAAGGGTGGGCTCGTAAGCGGCTGGCCGCCGCACCTTACCACCCAGAAGTTCAGTCTCAAGTACAGGTTGGCTCCAGTAAGCTGCGCTTTCTGTCCCAACACTCTGCGGCCACTCTGGCTCTTGGCCGCATTGTTCCAAGCCACAATCTCAGCAGTCCCCAAATTCTTCCAGGACTGCTGCAGCAGCTTAAAGACACTCTTAACAGCTGCCTGGTCCACGGTGCGCTTCTTAGAACCCGTTCCTCGGGTCCTAATGAATATCGCACCCTTGTTTTGCGAAGCCGTAACGCCCTTTGCACTACCAGACATCCTGTCAAATGCAATAGAAGGTTTGTATCTCATAATAGTAGATTGCTTAAAAATTAAACAAAAGGTCCCCGTACAGGGAATGAATGCCCTGACGGGGACCAGAATCTAGCACTCAGCTACAGGTCAGCCCTGGTTGCCCTCATCGTAAGGGTCGTTGTTCTCACCAAGCTCTACCTCCTTCAGAATGTCGGCTGACTTCTCGCCAGTCACGGCATTCACATAGAAATAGCGCATAAAGATCTTGGGTCGGCCGGCACTGGGAGCGCCGTTCTTATTGTCATAAGCGGCCTTGATGTCCATGGACTCGGCTACCACGCTGAACGGGTCAGCAAAGGCGCTTGCCTTGTCAAAGGCGTTGCTTATGCCGTGGCTGGTAGGAGCACTGGCCTCGATAACCAGGCGCAGATTAGCCACGTTCTCAGGAATACTCAGCAGGGTAAAGTTGAATACCTCGGCAGTCAGCTGAACGGTAGCAGCTGAAGGAGCATCAACACCTACCAATGCAGGCGGATTGGCCACGGCATTGCCACCGCAACGGATAATCCAGAAATTCAGACGCTGATACAGGTTCAGACCCGATATCTTCGCGCTGCTTCCCAGGATCGAGCGGCCGGCCTGGCTCTGAGCAAGGTTGTTCCAAGCCTTGATCTGTGCCACAGTCAGGTTCTTCCATGACTGGCTCAGCTGCTTGAATATACCCTTAACGGTTGACTGACTGGCGGTAGTGGTCTTCTTGCCATAACCGCGGTTACGGAGATACTTGCGGCCCTTGGCCTTAGCAGCGGTCACGCCTTTGGCGCTACCACTCATCTCCTCGAACGCAATAGAAGGTGCATACTTCATAGTCGTAATAGATTTAATAAGTTAATACTGTGTTTTGTTTGGTATATCTTGAGCTCTAAATACCCATGTTTATAGATTGTCTTCACAAATCCGGTCATCGTATTTCCGCGACCCGCTTACTCCAGTGGCCACGTCCATCCAAGCCGTCTCAATAAAATACTTCTGCCTGGGAGTGGGCTTCACCGTCAGGCGGTCCGTATAGACCTTGGTCACATCCGCAAACCTCTCCTCCGGAATAAACCCCGCATCCACCAGCACCGGCAGCCCACCGCCATAGGTCTTGCCCTTGCTTGCTGCAGCACTCATCCGCACCGCCAGTCTGAACCCGGCACCCGGATTCTGTAGGCGTGAGAACTGAATCAGTCCAGGAGTAACAATCACATTGCTGTACTCAACCTCCGGAATCTGCGGAATCCCTGCAGGTGGGGTAGAAAGCATCTCCAGTCCCAGCAGCGCCCGGTTGCAGTTCAAAGTAACGTAAGCGTTCACTGCAGGGCTCTTGCCCTGGCCAGCTGCTCCCGCCATCGCGGTACCGGCAAACTCAGCCCACGCAGCAACCTGTTCCTCGGTGAGCAGCTTAAAGCTCCGTCCCACACGTGCAAACAGAGCCCGCATATCCTTCTGATTGGGAGTAATCTTCTTAGGCTGCTGACATCTACCTGAAAGCACCGTCCCAAAACGGGTACTGCGGGCAGTAACATTGCCCGCAGTGCCAGTTAGTTCCTCAAATGCAATTGAAGTGCGTGTTTTCATGGTATCAGTTCCGATCTTATGTCTAATACATCCTTACTACCACCAAATTTACAACACAAAAACCTCACTTCCAAGCATTTTACTAAATATTTTACACAAAACCGCTAAAAATGTGTAATTGGTAGTTTTTGTAGCCATATATTCCCGATATTCTTGCTTATAACCGAACAAATGACTACATTTGTGTGTTAATCTAAAACCAAAAACATTATGAAAAAGTACCTGAAAAAACTGCTCGTAGTAGCACTGGCTCTAATGCCGAGTTTATCAATCAACACATTTGCCATGCCAAGTGGCAGTGATCCTGATGCAATCCCCGTAAAGGAGAACCTTTCACTCAATTCTGGTTCCGGTCCGCGCTCCACCAACGGTGGTCCGGATGTAATTCCCGTCAGGCCCATTCCAGGCCCCAAAATCCATCGTCCGCGCAACTCGCCCGATGTACAGGATGACAAACCCATCGTTCCGGCCCCCAATCCTAATCCCAATCCCAATCCGGGTCCCAGAATCAGCGACCAAGAGCCTTATTGTTATCACATTGGCGGAGTAGTGTACATCGAGGCCGGTGTGTCCATCACCTACATCAATGCCACCGTTATGCGCTACGATGACAACCAGGTGTGGTCCGATACCAGCAACTCCAATACGCTGAGCATAACAACCTCGGCCAACACCGGCACATATCTCCTGGAACTGACCCTCTCAGATGGTCAGTCCTACAGCGGCGAATACATCATCGAATAGATAAATGAAATAGTCAATCAGATGGGAAGGAGTACAAGTGATTGTGCTCCTTTCTTTTGTCCGATGCGTCTGTAGATTCCTGCAACCCTTGCAGAGAATTTGCCGCACCATCAACAACCTATAGATTTGTGCATAAAATAATCAATCGTCGTAAACTATGGAGACCCAACTTAAAGGAAAGCCGCTTGCCACTATCGCCCATACATTTGTCAGCCAACTTAAATCTTTGCGCTTTAACCTTGAAGACCCGCCTGCTATAGACACGTTTCTTCAGTCATTGCCACACATCAGACTCCGTTCAGGCTACAGTCTTGGCTGGTATCGTGAGGGTGACTTCTGGGGTAAACATGTACATCTGTACCCGTTCCGTACCGGTTCTACCGATGAGTATGATCCCGGCATCCACAACCGTGACATAGAGCATAAAATGTACCTTGATATCATGCACACATTTGAGGAAGCAAAAAAAGGAGATGCCGAGGCTGCAGAGGTACTGGAGCAGCGCCGTAATCCCACACCGTTCCGTGACGGTCAGGTCATCCGTTGCTCCATCATGCTGGGAGCCGATGATTCAGTACCCAAACTTCAGGACTATTTGGACATAGACTTCACAATGGAATCCGTCTGGGAATCCCTGCTCCTGCTTAATTTGTCCGTAAATTATCTGCCACATAGCTGGCATGGTATGTATGCCAATGGTGAATTGGTTTTAACACCAGGTGACCTTAAAAAGGTATTCAGAGACTATGAGAAAGTGGATTCTTCTGTATGGAAACCCTTCCTCACCGATGACCGTCTTCTCCCGTCAGTAACCCTGCACAATGAACTGCAGGCCACAGTCAACGTCTGCCGTTGGAATGACTGGCGTGGTCTGGACCGTCTTACATATCACGCCTTCCGTGGTGGCCGCACCATCAGCTTTGAACGTGAAGATCCCGTAAACCTTATAGAATATAACTGTGGTATCCTCTTCTAAAAAGAATCAGTTATGGCACAAGAACTTAAACCCCGTAAGATAGATGACCTGCTCAAGGTTGCCCGTCATTACACATTAAGCACCAACTACCTCCACATGCTTGACTACTGCAGCCGAATGCGTCATCTCAGTCCGTACAACGCTGTACTTGCCTGGTTCCAGAATCCCAATGCCAGTCTCCTGCTTACTGCCCAGGATTGGCATTCTCAGGGTTGCGTGGTAAAGGAGTCCGCCCGTGCCGTCGTAATCTTCATGCCATTCTGTCCGGGGGAACTCCTCTTTGATCAGACCTGTGTCGAAATTCTCAATCCTCCACTATTAGGTGATACCCAGGATTACTTTGAACACATCCGTAGCCAGTTCCTTCCGTCATTGTATGCTGATATCCCAACGTTATGGAACAATCTCCGCACCAACATCAACATAGACGGCATATCCATGGACCTCTATTATGATAATCAGCCTGAATATAACGTCATCCATCCTGTAGATAAGGACAGCAATAACAAGGTTAGCATAGCCATCCAAGGCTCTTCCAAACCCATCGTATCGCCCGCGTTCTATTACCTCCAGCTTGGTAATCCTGAGTGGGTAGGTGAGAATGAAACGTCAAACCAGGCAGACACCCGGATACTCACCCTTATCCACCAGCTCTCCCGTATCTACCTGCACCACCTTCCGGCACCCGATGGAAAGGAGTGGGCTCAACGCCGTCTCAGTCAGGAAGCTGCCCGTTTTGAATCAATGACAGTACTCAAGCTGGTGTCTGACCATTTCGGAATATCAAATCAATCAGACTATTTCAGTACCTATACGGTATCAAACACCTATATCCCCAAGTCAGTTAGCATAGACACTATAATTTCTGCAGCCGGCCGTATCATACAGATGGCCAGCAACCGCCGTCTGCCGTTCCAGAACGGCCTCCTGTATCGTCTCAGTAAGGATTTCCAGTCCAAGGTAACACGCATCAAGAATAAAAAACGCAGGGCAGCCGCTGCCGCAGCCACCCTTCAGGATTATCCGATTATTCCGGGCTTTGATTAGGCAATTAAAAAACCACTTTCCAATCAACCTTACCGGGTTCACTGGCCACAGCTATCTTCATAGGTTCGCTACGTTCACCTTCCAGATAATATGCTTGTGCATATCTCTCACAAACATGAGCCCTGAATGTGTTGCGTATGGCAGCTTTTATTCTTGAACGCTGCACATCCTGATTGCCATCAATTTGAGCCACCATAACATCAACAGTGTGGGCAATAGCTTGCTTGTCGCTACTTTTGGTAGTATAATTGTACAGCTTATACAGCTCATCTCTGTGGTCAATCAGATCCTTGAACTTTATACCTTCTGGATGCTTCAGATAAAGCAGATAGAAAGCCATAGTTGCAGGAGTCATACCAATCTCAAGATTGTAATCAGGCAATATCAGTTTCCTTGGGTTGTTAATCACAATCTTGCTGGTCACCACATCATTATCTTTCCTCAAATGCGCCGCAAGAATCGCCTCAAGAGCCCAACTTGGTTGCGTCCTTTTCAGTTCCTCATACATTCTGTCCGCTTCAGCATACTCATCATCCAGAGGATTTCCAGATTTATACGTACATTTCGGTTCAGCAGCTTCATTCCATTCTTTTTCATCAAAGATGGTTTGGTACAGTACCGGTTCCGTTTCATCTGCCTCTTTGGCATATGCTTCAGCTATCTGGCAAAAAAGAGCATAGTAATCTCTTTCTCTGCTTACATCAACTTTAAATGCACGTCCATTACCGTTCACCACAGCAGGCACGTCACCTTTCAAGTTAACCTTCTCGTATAGTTGCTCAATAGATATCTTACATGCCTCACGCAGGGCCTTAAGGTCATTGGTATTCAGCCATGGAACATAATACCTTGCCGCTTCAATAAGCGTATCGTCATCCACGCAATCAATAAGCTCAGGCAGATATACAAACTCCAGCCCACGCCTGCTGAAAAGACTCTTCAAATCATAGAGGTGGCCTTTGATATACCACTCCAGCTTAATGTTCTTGTGGTTCTCAATATAGATAACCTGGTTGCTGTCCGGCTCATTGGGTAGCACCCCAAACGCCAGCTCATATTCATTCAGCAGATTCATCATAACCTGAGGCCGCTAAGATCTGATAAGATAGTCCTGGATTTTCCTTGTCTCATAATGCTCGTTGAGCATTGCGTGGAATGAGTCATATATCTTTCCCTCTATAGCTCGAATATCGCATTCAAGATGTTCATCATGTACGCAATGGTCCAGCACAAAACGCTCTAATGCCGGTAATTTTTCATACTCATTATCAAGGGTCGTTTCAACAAAATCCTGCAAGTATGGATTAATCTCATCGTAGCATTTCTCTTGCAATTCAATGGATAGAATGTCGTAGAAAGTAAACGTAAGCGGGTAATCATCTGGAGAACCCGCCAAGTAAGCATCTTGTTTATTCATAACCTTTATAGCACGCTTGCAGAGCCGTGATATTATATCTTGCGCATAGTAATCGCAATCGCCCTCTAACCCGGTAATAAAGTCAATGTAATCCTTCTCGCACATGATTATATGTGTTTTCTACAAATATATTTGTTCTTTTCAATAAAACCAATTTTCTGCAACCCTTGCAGAAAATCCATAATCAAAGAGAAAACAGATAGATTTGTCAAACAAATAGGAACTAATGGAAAAGAAAATATCAGAAAAGGAACTCCTGCAGATGCAGATGGAGGTTGGTGGAACGATTCAGGACCTGATAGACAAATATCCAGGCAACAAAGACGTGAGGTCCGCGGTGATCTTAGGCGCATACAGGTGTTTGAAAGAGAAAAAGCCCCTGAACGAACTGAGTATAGCAATGGCCTCGAGAGCTATCGCGCGAGAAGAAATGCGTTAGCAAGAACTAAAAACAGTGGATGATAATGAATAGTCGATTTGATAAAGCAATGGACAAAGAAATATCAGAACAGAAACTCCTGCAGATGGAAATGGTAGGAGGCGGAACGATTCTAAACCTGATAAACAAGCATCCGGAAATCAAAGGTTGGAGGTCCGCAATGATCACAGGCGCATACAGATGTTTGGAAGTGGGTTGGACCCTGCACGAAATGAATATATCAGTAGCAGCGAGAGAAATCGCGCGTGAAAAAGGAACCGATTTTGAATAGTATTAAGGGCTTTTTTTGTTTTAGTAAATGATCACTGTTATATCAGAACAGGAGCTTCTTCAGATGGAAATGGTAGGAGGCGGAAAGGTACAGGACTTGATAGACGAATATCCGGGCAACGACAAAGTGAAATACGGAGTGATCACAGGCGCATACAGGTGCTTGGAAGTGGGCTGGCCCCTGCACGAACTGAATATAGCAGTAGCATCCAGGGAAATCGCGCGAGAAGAATTGCAAAGGCAAGGAATAAAAATCAGCGGGTAATTATTGAAGATAATGAAAATAAGTATCAGTGAGTCATTTGAATGTCTCCTTCAAATGCTTATGATACAGCTCAACAAACTTAGATGACAAATCATCTGGCTCCATTCCAAACAGTAGCGCCTCAGGAACCGATTCCCCAGGCTTGATTTCAACCTGCGTGCCAGTCAATACAGAACGCTCAACCTTACCTCTATAGATCCAGTTGTTACGCACCCACAATCCCAGCCCAAAGTGCTGTCTCGTTGCATACTCCTCATCATCCTGAGTCTGCAGCGCATTTCTCTTATCTTCATCCGTCAGGAGCTCATCCAGCATTGCGAATGCCTCCTCTTGAGTCTTTGGGTATTTTGTCCTTTTCATACAATTATAATGTTGAGATCATTTCCACCTAATATAAACATACTTCCGTTTCCACCGCTGCTTCTCAGGAGTATCGCAAGGATCATATTCGCTGATAATACAGCCGGTGTATAGATCAGTGGCCATCTCCTCAATCACATCAACAATCTCCAGCTTATCGGTATAGCAATCCGGAATTCCACTGCGTCCCAGCAGGCATCCCATAATATTGCCGCATATGGCACCTGTAGAGTCACTGTCGCCGCTATGGTTCACAGCACTTACTACAGCATCCTCAAAACTGTCAGCGTGCTTAATGGCACTGTATACCGCTATGGCCAGCGCCTCATGTCCGGTCCAGCCCTCGCCAATTTGGGCAATGGCCTTCACATCCACAGTGTCGGTGTAGGCCAAATCAATAGCCTGCATCACAATATCCTGCTGCCGCTTTACATGCTTTGGCCACAACTCGCCGTAAGTCTTATGATGGTCCGGCTCCGAATCAATCTCGGGTAGTATATCTATGGCCTGCCTGGCAGCGTGGGCCAGTCTGTCACAGCCCACAACCTCACCGTCCATAATGTCCATAATCAGATGATTCAGCACGGCCGATGGCAAGAATCCCAGCGGATGCTTATGCGTTAATCTGGCCGCCTCGGCAGCCATCATGTCAATATACTTATTGTCTCCGTCGCCATACTGATGGATTGAGCAGAGTAGGGCAATGGGAGCGATTCTCATCACACCGCCGCATCCGCAGCTGTCATTCTTCACCTCATCACGATTTTTCAGGGCTTCGATAGCCATGATGCAAGTATTGCCGGGCGCACGTCTTGAGTATAGTTCCGGAACATCCAATAGCCAGGTATGGCCATTGGTAAACATACCATCGTCTGCAGGACGCTCAGTCAGTTTCTGCGTCATCAACCAGTCTATATACGTACATTCGCAATACGTATCAGGCCTGCCCATAATGCCGCGCATATATCCGCGCGTCATTCCCAGCAGAAGTCCTGCAGCAGTAAACAGCGTCATCTGAGTGTCATCCGATATAAGAGCCTTTCCATTCCTGGCCAGCTTGTATCTGGTAATGCCTCTCTCACCGTACTCGTTCACAATGTCGTTCCAAGACCGGAACTCCACAGGGTAGCCCAGGGCATCGCCTACAGCTCCGCCCACCATGCAACCCAACACACGGTCTTTCTGTTTATCTGATTGTATGGAACGGTCAGTCATATTATGTCAAGAAGGCCTTAGGCGGAAATAATAAATATAGCCTTATACTTATACTCTCAAAAGAATCTAGTATTATTCATCCTCCGTATCTGTCACTTTATCATTAAGTGGCATTAACTCAAATTCTAGTACACTTGACGGTATATTCAATTCTCCAAATAAGTAATTCAAAATGCTTCGCTTTGTATTAGTTCCGCATGAAGTATAGACATAACACCGTTCAGCAATTTTTGTTCTATCTTTATTTTCCTTTTCATGCATCCAATAATCCAGTGAGGCAACATACGTCATAGTTGACGGATTTTCATCGTACATCAATTTACATACCTGTACAAGCATTTCTTTCCAGGTATCAACTTGATGCCTTACGTCTCTATAGCGGTATCCCACTATCTTTCTTCCGGCCAACTCATACTCTTCATCGTTAAAAGATACTAGTTCGTATTCTTTTTCCAATGGAACATATTTTGTTGTTATCATTGGCCACATCATTAAGAAGTTCTTCAGTAGGATCTCTTGGCGTTTCTCCAATTCAACCAGTGTCCACTTAGAACATTGCTTAAGGTAATTCGACAAGCGGAAAGCAGAATTATCAAAACCATCAATCTTTTTGCCTTTGCGGTCAATATACCCTTCTTTTTTCTCACTGAAGGAATGATTACTATATGAAATGTTGAATCCGGTTAGTGTGAGATTCGCAAAAGTGTGCAAATAAGTATTATAGATGTTTTCCCAATCTTTTCCAAGTTCTTGCTTCCACTGGGGGGTAAGTGTCTGGGGCATAATATGCTCAATAGTATAATCTCCGGAATTCATCTTCTCAACGATAGTATCGTTGGCTTCAGGGCTATTCTCATTTTCCATTCTTTCAAAAAGGAAGCACCTATAACTACTTGGTATCCTGTAAATCTGCCTTGTAGGAAACTCCTTTTGAACTTCAGTATCAGTGGGGAATGTAGAAGTTCCTTGCTTCTTTAAAAGTACATATTTAAGTACCTCTGAATAGGGGAGATTTAATTCTATAGCTCTTTTTTCATGACGATAGTAAATTTTCATGATGTCATTATGGAGTACAGCAAACATTTTCTGGAGAGCATTTGCAGGGTAGTTACAAATGATACGTCTAGCCCAGTAGTTTTCTATTACGTCCAATACAGTATATATCTCATCTTCTTCCAGGTGCTTATTATATGCATAGTCAAAGAATGACAATAGGTATGGTAGATGTACTGCGGTACCAATATTGGCTATTTGTTTTAATTTTCTGTCAATTATAGGAATCTCTGTTTCTCCTTTCGTTATTTGCCTATAATAACGCGCGTATTTCAGCATTTGTTCTAGCAATTCTCTTCTTTCAATCTTATGGTCTTCGTCATACTGCTTAAAATCAAAATAGAGCTCCTCTATATTGCTGATAGTTCCATTATTTACAATCGTGAGGAAATCACGAATAAACATTGTTGGTTCACCATCTGTGAGCTTCTCAATCTTACTCCAGTATGAGTAATAATAATCTTCCTGCTCCTTAGGACTTAATGACATCAGTAAGTAATTCCTTACTTTGTCGGCCTCCTCCAGATCTTTACCACATGAGTTTAAAGACTCAAAAATGAGTTGGGGATTATCGTCTGAGTCCAGGCAGATATCAATAATTATAAGTTTTTCAATAGAATCAATAAGGTCAGTAAAAGTCAGGGAGCTAGCTTTTATCATATTATAAAAGAGCTCATAATTGGATGTTATGCCGGAATTATTGACATATTCTTTGGGATTGTTGGAGAAAAGAGCATCGTAAGCCTTTCTGTCTTCGTCTATGGGCTTAAGCTTTATCTGACGTTCAACTTTTCTACGAACAGCATATAAGTAGTTTTTTCTGACTTCATCGATATCCTCATCTCCTTTTTCCATATCACCGTTGGCTACCGCATTAAGTCCAGCGAGTATTAAAAGAGAGAGCGTAGTAATGCGCTGCTGGCCATCAATAATCAACAGATCATCTTCTGTTTGACTTGCTTTTACAGATACAATACTACCAAAGAAATGACTATAGATACCATCATTGTGTATCTTCTTTAGATCTTCAAACAATCTCACACAATGTTTGTGTTGCCAGGCATACTTGCGCTGATAGAGCGGGATTAAGAAAAGGGTCTTAGCGCCGTAGAAGTAGTCGCTTATCTTAGTTGCGTCACGCATATGTTGGTGGTTTAAGTTAATCGTTAAGTTCGTTAATAATCCTTGGGTCTATTTACTGCATATTCTTAAGAGTCTTATAAACCTCGGTAATGAATACACCCAGAACCTGTTTCTTAATCTCCGGGTTTGAAAGCAACATAGTAAAGAAATCCTGGTTCTGCTCAAGGCCTTGTACAAGTGCATCATCTATATCATCAAAATATGAGAACTTAAACTCATCTTCAGAGTTAACAAGAGCTGATTGTTGTAGCTTCTCGGATTTCAATAAAATCTCCTTAATCTGGAGCATAGCCTTTGCAGTTACATCTTTGTCAAAGTTGTTGCCGGTGCGATTATTGATTTCTTCAATAATCTCTGACAGCTTCTTCTCCTCGTCCTCAGATAACTGCGCTTCAGCCTCAGGTAGTCTTACATAAGGGTTAGCAACTATTTCAGGCTTTTTATATTCACCCTGCAGTTTATTGAGGAAATTGTTGGCCACAATCTGATTCTTTAATGAGAAGCCTTCGCCTGATGTGTCCTTTTTAAACCAGGATTGTAGATTAGAACAGAACTTATATTTCTTGTGAAGCTCAATATCCTCAAATTGACTAGCTTGTATTACGAATTCGTAGAAACGTACAAAACGCTTAAGATTAGCAACAAATTCCTTCTGTTCTACTTCTTTTAATGACTTTACTCTGCGCTCTGCCTTTTGCAGGTACCCCGTCATCTGTATCTTTTGCTTTTCAGTAGGTTTGGCAATTGTAATGAGTTCGGCAAAGTTCTCAATGTCGTAGCTATCAAGAATATTGTAGCCATCAAGCTTGTTTTCTAACTTATATATGTCGCTTGGAGTAATATTGTTATCCAGAATCGTTGCTGTATAGTATGGGGCAAATGATTTTTTTATGTCTTCGTATGTATTGCAGAAATCAAGCACAAAGGTCTTTTTATTATAGGGCGGGCATATGCGGTTAAGTCGTGATAGAGTTTGTACTGCGGCAATCTTTTTCAATTTTTTCAGCACATACATAGCGCAGAGACGTGGCTGGTCAAAGCCTGTCTGATATTTATTTGCTACGATTAGTACGCGACTCTCATCTTTGTCAAAGATTTCAGGTAACTGTTTTTCCGGAATATTATTCATACCCATCTCAGTAAAGTCCTTTCCTTTGAACTCATCTAGCTTAACTTTACCTGAGAATGCCACAAAACAAGATAGGTCGGTGTATTCGTTATCACGGATATATTTCTCAAAAGCCAGCTTGTATTTGACTGCTGCAGCGCGTGAGGCTGTAACAACCATCGCTTTTGCCGTTCCACCAAGTTCTTGCATAACCACTGAACGGAAGTGCTCAATTATTATTTGGGTGCGCTTCTCAATATTCTCATCGGTGAGGTCAACCAAATATGCAATTTTCTTCTTGGCTTTCCCAGATTTATACATCGGATCTTCTTCAATAACCTTGTTTATGTCAAAATAGGTCTTGTATTCCATATAGTTGACAAGTACATCAAGGATGAATTCCTCCTCTATGGCTTGTTTCATTGAATATAAATCAAATGCTTCATTCTTGCCACTTCTTCCTGGACGGCCAAATAATGCCAATGTAGTAGGCTTAGGAGTTGCAGTAAAGGCAAACATAGAGACATTGGGTTGCTTGCCATTAGCGCGTATTTCATCTACCAATATATCTTGAGTGTCTCTCTCATCTTCATCATCTTTTTCGCGGCCTTTACCCAAAGTCTGAGTAACTGCGCTCATATCCTTTCCCGAAGTTGAAGAGTGGGCCTCATCAATGATAACAGCAAAATTCTTATAGTTTATCTTTTTAATTGTATTGACAATATATAGGAATTTCTGAATTGTAGTTGCTATTATTTTGGTGTTACCTTCAAGTGCCTTACGTAAATCATCTGCAGAACAGCTATCGTCCATGACCTTAATAAGGCCGGACTTATGGTCAATCTGTCGTACTGCATCTTGAAGCTGTCGGTCAACAACAACACGGTCGGTGACAATGACAATATTATCAAATATCTGTTTGTCCTCATTGTCATGTAACGATGCTAGGCGGTGTGCGAGCCAGGCTATTGTCTTGGTTTTGCCTGAACCGGCAGAGTGTTGGATGAGATAATTCTGAGTGGTGTGGTTTACAATCAGATCATCAACTACCTTTCGTATAGTACGCAGCTGATGATAACGTGGGAATATTTGATGTTCTACAATGCTCTTTTTTCCAGTAACCTTGTCTTTCTTTTCTGTGGTTTCAACAAATATAAATTTGCCAATGATGTCATAAATGGTATCCTTAGTGAGTATGTCTTCCCACATATACGATACTGAATACTTGTCTTTGTATATCGGGTTGCCCTTGCCGGTGTTGATGCCTTCTCCACGTCCAATATTAAACGGCAGGAAATAAGTCTCAAGCTTGTTAAGCTCAGTAGTCATATATACTTCCTCCAGGTCCATAGCAAAGTTTACAAGACAACCTGCCTTCTTTTGAAACAGACGTGTTTTAGGATCACGGTCCGTGCGATATTGATGGATAGCATGTGTGTAGTTCTGTCCTGCCTGGTTACATTTTAATTCGAATGACATAATAGCCAGGCCATTGAGAAATATAACGACATCGATGCGTTCCTTATCGCTTGCCCATACTTCCTCCATTACCGTGAAAGCATTCTGATTTACCTTTGTAATGAGTTTCTCGTTAATTGAAGTAGCTGGCTTAGTGTAGAGTAGGTCAAGCTTTATATTAGCAATCTCAATTCCATGCTTAAATACGTCAATGAGAGAACGGCTGGGCTTAGTGATTTCTGCATTGAGAAAATTGAGCAGGCCCTCACGGTAGTTTTCTTTGAGAGTGTTCTTGAGCTTGGTCATTCTCTGTGGCTGAGTAGTTTCTAGGAACTGGAACAGCATATCCGGATCCATGGCGAAACGACGGTCATAATGGGTGGCCTCACGTACTACATAACCATTCTCTATAAGGCGTTGCAGTATATACTTCTGGTAATCTTTTTCAGACAATATTGTATTCATATCACTTGTTTTTTTCCGGTTACATATTCGTAAATAAGTGACGATTTGTAGGACTTCAAGGTCTCTATCTGCGTCTGCTTTTCTGTAATGGATTGGTCAATAATGGCGCACTTTTCATCAAGATAGGCAGCAATGGCATCTTGTTCCTCGATAGGTGGTAAAACAATTCGTATCTCACCCAATTTCTTCCAATTTAAATCACAGGAGCGGACTCTGATGCCAGTAGATAAAGCCATAAACACATTTCCATAAGCCATGTTGCGTAAGTAATACATTAGGTATCGCTTGTTATTGTCAGAATCTAGGACATTTAAAACAGGTGTTCCTTTTCCTCTGGAGTCAGATATTCCAATTGCACCTGCAAAACCATCCATGCCATGGACAACCAAATCACCTGGCTCTATACCTTGATAACCATATTCCTTATCTGACATCGTAAATCCATCTTCTCTTCGGTTACTACGTAGAGTTACTTGTCCATCTCTAAAACATGTAACAACTCCGTCATCCTCCTTTACCTGTCTCTGTAATAGCCGTAATGCATATTTACCTCTTACTGTTGTCCAATGTACCGGTATGGTTTCTGCCCAAGGTATTCCAGATGGTTTCGTTGGGGCATTGTGATTCAGCCCTCGAGTAACAGTTTCGGCAATGATGGATTTCTTGTATTCGGCAAGGGTCTTAACCTCTGTGTCCAAATCAGCCAACAGTCCATCAATCTCTCCACACTTGCCATCAAGAAAATCAGCAATGGCTTGTTGCTCAGAGAATGGGGGGAGTGGTATTTTTATGTTTCCTAGTTGATCTTCAGTTATTGTATGTCTTAAATTTTTTGCTAAATGAACTAATTCTTTAGAGTTATCTAACATCAAGTAGTAGTAATAATAAAAGTCTCTATACACACCCTTGTGTACCACAAATTGACTATATGCTGGGCTCGTTAACCCCTCGTTGTTAATTCTTCCGATACAACAGGGTGTAACATCCATATCAAACAAGCACATAAGTAAATTCCCTTTGTGTAATCTTTGATAACCATTGAACGTTGATGGCATCTTACCGCCAGCATCTAAATCTCTGATATTGACACCCTTAACAGATAATGATAATATATCTTCTCCATTATATATCGGACAAATCTCTTTGATTTTGTGCATAATATATTTATTGGGGAGGACTTTCCAACTGATAGGTATATCCCCAACCCACTTTATACAGCTATCTTTCATCTCTCGGGCCATAATCAGTCAAAGATTTTGTTTATACGATTGGCAATGGATTTTTCTAGTTCTACAAACTGATTCTTGAGCACGCTGCTGTCTGTAGGCTTTTGGTACTTATAAAAATAGCGTGTAAAAGGTATTTCAGCACCTGTCTTGATGATGGGCTTCTTTTTGCTGAGGTCTTCCTCAAAGAAGGCTTTAGCATCAGGAATATGCGGCAGCACCTCACGCTTCATATAGGTATCTATATCCTCATCAAAGCGTACTATCTCCACGTCTTTCGTCTCCTTGTCGTAGATAATGTTCCCCTTCTTGTCGCGTTGTATCACTGCTGTCTTATCCATCACAGATAATCCATTAGCAATTGCGGCGAAGAGCTTGTCCTTCGGTAGTACAAGGTCGCCTAATGCTTTCTTTAGCACAGGCTCAAAGGACTCAGGCGATTTATAGATCTTATCCGTAACAGCTTGGCGCAACGCTTTCAGAATCTTATTGTATTTTGGCTCGTTAGCTTTGTATTCTTCAACTTTTTTAAGTTCTTTGTCAGTGGGGTCTTCCTTTTCATCTATCTCTGCAATCTTGGATCCGTCATATAAAGCATTAAGTGAGCCAGTCAGTAGCATATTTTCAATGCGTTCTTCATTTATGGCATAACTACGCTGCAAAGGCTGCATCACCGCATACTCATGATAAATAAATTCAGTGTTAGGATATATCTTACAGAGGTTGTTCTCCTCGAAATTGAGATACAGCTCAGTAATGGCCTTGCGCTCCTCTGGCCCAATTTCATTTTTTTTATCGCCAAGGGGTTTGCGGAGTTTGTGGCAGAGTGTAGTAGCATCAATGAGTTGAATCTTTCCTTTGCGCTCAGGGCGTTTGTTCATTGATAATACCCAAATGTATGTGGCAATACCAGTATTATAGAAAAGGTCGGTCGGTAATGCAATGATAGCTTCAATATAGTCTTTTTCCAACATCCAGCGGCGTATCTGGCTTTCACCAGAAGCTGTTCCTCCTACAAACAATGGTGATCCATCTTCAATAATAGCTGCACGTCCGTTTTTCGGATTGAGCTTGTCTATGGCAGACTGGAGAAATAGCATCTGCATATCACCTGAACCAGGTAATCCGGCTCCCCAACGTCCATCAAAACCTTTATTGTACTCTTTAAGCACGGCTTCTTCAACTCCTTCCCCAGCATCTTTACCGCCCCATGCTGTTCCAAAGGGTGGGTTCTCTATGACGAAACGCATTTTTGTGTTAGGAAAAGCGTCTGCTTTCATTGTATCTTGAAAACGAACATTGGCAATATCCTGGCCTTTGATTAGCATTTCAGCCAGACACATTGCGTATGATTCAGGGTTATTCTCGTGGCCAAACAAACGAATATTTGCATCAGGGTTAAAACGCTTGATGAAATTATAAGAAGTGGAAAGCATTCCGCCTGTACCACATGCTTGGTCAAGTATGGTAACCTCACGGCCCGGTTGGGTTACATCTTCACTACCTTCGGAAAGTAGAACGCTCACCATTGTCTTAATTATATCGCGGCCAGTATAGTGGTCACCAGCTTCGGCGTTTTCAGAAAACTTACGGATGAGTTCCTCAAAAATATAGCCCATCTTCATTCCATCAATGGTCTTGGGGTTGAGGTCAAGTTCAGAGAAAGCTTTGATAACCGAATATAGGCGGTTATGCTTATCCATTTTTTCAATCTGTTTTTCAAATTCAAGATCATGGAAAATGCCCTGAACATTAGCCGAAAAGCCTTCAAGATAAGAAGTAAGGTTAGCTACAATATGTTCTGGATCATTGCATAGCTCAGCAAGATCAAAGCGTGATGTATTGTAAAACTGATACCCAGATAAACGTTTAAAAGCAAGGTCGGGGTAATTGGGATTCTTTTTGAACTGTTCTACAACAGTCTTTTTAGTGGGTGCAAGCGCACACTCAAAACGTCGTAGAATAGTCATAGGAATAATGACATCCTTATATTTATCACTTTGATATGGCCCGCGTAATTTGTTAGCAATGGACCAAATGAAATTCACTTCTGTAGAAACATCGATGGGCTTATCATCCCACATTGGATCAATAACTTGTGCCATATTTATCTAGGGGTAACCTCTTTTTATAATAGATAACTTACAAACTTATCAATTGTTTTTCAAAATCCCCCTCAAATATCCAAAAAAAGCAAAGCCCACGCCTCACGCGCAGGCCAAGCCCACCGGGTCCCATCAAAGGGATATCGAATCGATAGATTGCTTCAAAACAAGAACCCTTCAGAGGGTCACCCGGCCCAATCTAATACCATGAAAAACACAATCCTTTCCACAAATATCCAAAATCTATTACCATGAAAAATAAACCATGTCGTTATCTCGGTGCACGTATATCAGACAGCACGGGTAGGGGAGCATACGGCATCCTCAGCCTTCTGCTCAGATCAGGCAACTCATCACCATCCGGTACTGGCATTACAGAGTCTGCAATGTAAGACTCCAGTTCCTTCGCTCTCTGCTCCTGATAAGCCTTAATCTCAGTCGTAATTCTCTTTATCTGTTCCAGGTTATTACAAGCCATCCTGTACTCTCTCCAACTTATCAGAGTATAGTAGGCAAGTACCACACACAGTGAGAATGATACCACCATAACCGTCACCCATGTTCTCTTCTTCATGCTACTTAGTTTTATTCGTCAGTCCTTAAAATTTCGCTCGTGCCTGCGTGGGCTCAATACCACCGCACCTGCGCCAGATATCTACATCTTCCACCCTCACCAAAAGTACCAAAATGCAGAAAATGCAGAATACCTTACACTCTATATATGGACAGATATATAATACATAAATACTTATGTAGAAGTATATTACTGCCTCTTTGCTTCTTTCTCCGTTATCCTGGCCTCACGCAGTCTGCCTCACGCCGCTCAGCTTCTTGCGGTGCTCCAGCTTCCGCCGCTCCGTCGCCCGCTCAGGGTTTTCCTCCGGCAGGGCAGGCATCGCCGTCCTTGCCCTGTTCATCAGCTTGCTCATCGCCATTCTCTCGCGGGCCGTCTGCAGCTGTTCCTCCATGAACTCAATCATGTACTCCTGCAGGCCTTCACCCTCCAGAACCTCAAACTCATTCATGTACCCCTGGCAGAACCGAGTCAGTTCCCGATACCCGCACAGCTCGGCATCAAACTCCCACATCATGGATTCGCCTATACGCTTTACCATACGGATGGCCATCGGATGTTCGTCAACCAGCCTGTTCTTCACTCTCATCGAAATCCTCAGCCTTACGCGGGTTGTCCTGTGGCCGGCCATGCCGAACACATCCAGCTTCTGCTTCTTGTGCCGTTTCTCCTCGCTCCATTTCTGCTCCAGGATCTCAACCTCACCAATCTGCGTCACTCGGAACATCTCGTTCTTCATCGTCTTATGGTCATATGCCCACAGGTAGTTGAAATACCAGCCAAAGTCATACGGCTCAACCTTGCGGTCGCAGAATCCGTTCCTCTCGCTGCTCTCATACTGCCGCAGTATAACCACCTTCTTCTCCTTGCTTGCCTTGATTAACTTGTTCGCGTTCTCGGTAAACCGCCTCAGATAGGGCACCTTTGTAAACGCCGAATTCTCCCTGAACTCACCCAAAACCTCATATGTGCTACCGTTCCAAGGCTCGCTGGCTTTCAGATCAGCCACCCAGCAGGGTGCGGCACCTCCAATCGGCAGGTTGCATATCCTCTGAAACTCTTTAGGGAACGAAACGATCCTGTACACGCCACCATACTCCGTGCTCACTTCAAAACCCAGACTCTTGTACTGATCAATGTAACGGTAGATTGTGCTTTTGTTTACGCCCAGCATCTTAGCCAGGTCTTCAACATTCTTGTTCCTGTTGTAGGTCAGGTACATGAACATGGAGAAAATCCTCTCCACTCGGTCTTTGTCCATAATAATTAGGTTTTATAGGTTATTAGTCTATTGCAAACAGGTCTATCAGCGTGGCTTCCCTTCATGGCACGTCATCTTCTTCACAAGTCATGAAGCCTACAGAATAGTGTTCCTGGTGTATCTCGTAAGACCTGCCTGACGGCATGTCTTTTGCAAATATAACCACCTGAAACATAACGGACAACAAAATTCCTTACAATTTCTTATGTTGGGACATTTTTCGCACAATATGCGACACGTTCCATCCGTCAACGCACACTACACATACCTTCCCGCACTTTCACACTTTCCGCACTTTCCGTACATAAAGCCCCGGCTTTCGCCCTTACGTGAATAATTATAACGTTATCACTCATTTCGTGGGTTGTATGTACCAATAAAGCAAAAAAAAGGCGCACCGTTGTGTTCCAATTTTTTGTTACAATATCAATAATTATACCTATGTGTCTTATTATTATAGTGTTAAATACCTATTTGATTTTTATTGTATAAATGGATAAATCACTTACCTTTGAAAAAAAAAGAAGGTATGGCTAAACAATCAGTTGTATATCAGGATTGCCCTTATTGTGGTAGAATGAATGTTAAGGGTGAATATGTTCATCATACTAGTGATAAAATCTTAGGAGGCGGCATGGCAGCAGGTGCTGCATGGATAGGCCTCTCTCTCTTTAATCCTTTATTAGCTGCTGGTATGGCTGTCGCAACATATAAAGGTTTTAAAAAACTGAGTGAAAACGATGATTCATCATATGGGCCAGTCGAATATCGTTTTGCATGTCCAAATCCTGAGTGCAAAAAAATATGGTATGATAAAATAAATATATCAGATTAACAATATGGGCTTGGTTCGGAGTATCTTTCTGTCATTGTTAGGTTTTGATGATCCTGATGGTGACTCATCTGGTGGATTATTTGATAATGATGGTGATGTAGAAGATCTAGACGATTTTGATAATGATTCAGAAGAAATAGAAAACGGAGAATCTTCATCTGCAATGGAGGATGATGTTGAAGGGACTGAAGGTTTTAGTTCTGATCATGATAATCTCACATTTGGTAAAACGCCAGAAGGTTTTATTGATCAGCATAAAACTGTTGATGTGAAGATTATGGGAAATGACAATAAAGGAAAACTACATATACTAAAAAAAACAGGTAGTTCTTCTATTTGGGTTTCTGATGGTAATTGTCGTCCTGTCTGCTTAAATGGTCATGTGTGGGTTGAAGTCGGCAGCCATAGGTATATGGTATCGGATATCCTAAAAAAGGTATGATCGGAAAAGCTTCGATTATTAATGAAATAACTTTGTTATATGAAAAGGCTATTATACTTATATTGCTCTATACTGCTATCGGTGCCCTTATTTAGTCAGAACACCCTTACAATCCATCAGAAAGACGGTCAGCAATTCAGCTTTGGGTTCGATGATAAACCGGTAATCACCTATACAGACACAGATCTGGTGCTCAAAACCACCAAGACCGAAGTCCAGTATCCGTTGGCATCAGTTGCCAAGTTCACGTTCACAGATGTTGAAGATGCTGTCATTTCCATAAAGCAAGACAGTAATGCCGCACAGTTGGAACTTGATGGCTATGTGGTTAGCATAACCGGTGCCAAAGCTGATATAACAGTCAAAGTGATTGCCCCTGACGGCAAAACCTTAGGCACCTACAAGACAGATTCTGACGGCAGCGTTACATTCAGTATCGCTGAGTTGCCTCAAGGTCTTTACATTATCAGCTCAGAAAACTTGACCTGTAAAATCCTCAAGAAATGAAATATTCAGCAATCAAGTCATTGTTAAAGCGTACGGCGGCTATCATGCTGCTTTTGGTGGGAAGTGTATCGGCCTCCGCCCAGTACTACATGAACGTTGTCCAAAAGGATGGTAAGATAGTACAGTATTTAGTATCAGATATAGATAATGTCTTTTTTTCAGGGAAGGATGGATCAGGTGAAAAATATGAGTTCGTAGATCTTGGACTGAGTGTCAAGTGGGCAACCTACAATGTGGGTGCCAACAGCCCAGAAGAATATGGTGACTACTATGCCTGGGGTGAGACCGAAATAAAAACAAGTTACACCTGGACAAACTACAAGTTTCGTACAAGTGGAGATTCCTATAATACTGTAAAGTTCTCCAAGTATACAGACGTTTCATACTACGGCCCAGTTGATAACAAGACAATTCTTGAGTCAGAGGATGATGTAGCACATGTAAAAAGGGGCGGCAGTTGGCGCATACCTACCATAGTAGAGTTTGAAGAACTCAAGAACAACTGTACTTGGACATGGACTACCTTGGACGGAATTAATGGGTATCGCGTAACAAGTAATAAAGCTGGTTACACAGATCGTTCCATTTTTCTTCCGGCAGCCGGGTTGGTCGGTCAAAAATACCGCGACAGGGCTGGTTCATACGGCCACTATTGGTCCAGTTCGAGTCAGATTTTTGATGTGTATAGTCGGGGTCAAGCACGCAGCCTTGATTTCGATTCGGTTAGGGTGCAATTGCTTGGGGCCTACCGCTATTGCGGACTATCTGTGCGCCCCGTCTGCCCAAATGAAACATATTCTTCTGTACCTACTGATGTACAGCTAAGCTTTACTTCCATACTTCTCTTAACTGGAACAAAACTCCAGCTGACAGCAACTGTTAAAGATCAAAATTACATTGAGTTAGATTTTCCGGTAGAGTGGAGTTCTAATAATCCCTCTGTGGCAACAGTCAGTAATGACGGAACGGTTACTACTATCTCAGAAGGATTAGCCGTTATTACAGCAACAGCAGATACTGCTAATGCTGAATGTGTGATTACAGTAGAAAATCTGTCTTCCACAGGTGTAGAAAATGGTTATGAGTACGTTGATCTTGGTTTGAGCGTCAAGTGGGCAACCTACAATGTGGGTGCCAGCAGCCCAGAAGAATATGGTGACTACTATGCATGGGGAGAGACTGAAACCAAGACAGAATATGACTGGTCAACATACAAATGGTGTAATGGTTCTTCTACCACACTCACTAAATACAATACAGACAGTTTGCGTGGTTCTGTTGATAACATGACCGTCCTTGAACCAGAGGATGACGTAGCTCATGTAAAATGGGGCGGCAGTTGGCGCATGCCTACAGATGCAGAGCAGTATGATCTCAAGTGGAACTGTACTTGGGTCAGGATCACCCTGAACGGAGTAGATGGTTATCGCGTAACAAGTAAAATAGAGGGTTACACCGACCGTTCCATTTTTCTTCCGGCTGCCGGGATCTATAATTCGAGTCTCAACGATGTCGGCTCAAACGGCTTATTCTGGTCCAGATGTCTCAACACGTCCTCCTACTCCTACACGAGCTATGCCTGTTACATCGACTTCATATCGGACTTCGTGCGTGTTGATGGAAGCGGCCGCAACTCCGGTAAGTCTGTGCGGCCAGTTTGCCCGTATGAATCTGCTGATGTTCTGTTAAGTAATGCTTCCATACGTATTTCAACTGGTGATACTTTTCAATTATCAGCTATAGTAAAAAATCAAAGTGGCCACGTGATTAACAATCCAGTAGAGTGGAGTTCTAATAACCCTTCTGTGGCAACAGTCGATAATGACGGAACTGTTACGGCCATCTCAGCAGGGACAACAATCATTACAGCAACAGCTGATACTGTTAATGCTGAATGTATGGTTACAGTGGATAGTCTGTCTTTTACAGGCGTAGAAAATGGTTATGAGTACGTTGATCTTGGTTTGAGTGTCAAGTGGGCAACCTACAATGTGGGTGCCAGCAGCCCAGAAGAATATGGTGACGACTATGCATGGGGAGAGACCGAAACCAAGACAGTTAATGACTGGTCAACATACAAATGGTGTAATGGTTCTTCTACCACACTCACTAAATACAATACAGACAGTTCGTTTGGAACTGTTGATAACAAGACCGTCCTTGAACCAGAGGATGACGTAGCTCATGTAAAATGGGGCGGCAGTTGGCGCATGCCTACAGATGCAGAGCGGAATGAACTTAGAACCAACTGCACTTGGATCTGGATCACCCGAAACGGCGTTAATGGTTATCGAGTAATAAGTAATATAGAGGGTTACACGGATTGTTCAATTTTTCTCCCGGCTGATGGCAACTCCGGCCAATACTGGTCCAGTTCGCCCAGTTTATCCGGCGCGTTCTTCCTTTTCTTCTATTCTGACCGCGTGGAGTGGGGAATCGGCGACCGCTGTAGACCTCGGTCCGTCCGGCCCGTCTGCCCATAAGTTTTGTTCTCCCGCTGGCCTCAAAGGCAAGCATTCAGGCGCAGTGCGGCCAGATGCATTAGGGTGGCAATACCAAAGCCATCCTGAAGCATCAAGCGGTCCTGCGCCTGCGTAACACATCCGCCATTGCCCCAAGACACACCGTCCCCATCACAGATATCATAATCGTATAGAGTGGGCATGCCGGTAACTGCAAAGCTTACCGGCAGTTTTATTTATCCGCCATCGTCCAACCGTCATCCAAGCAAACAACCGTTCCACCAGCCAACACATATCGCATCATCAGGAACCCCACCGCAGCCCACCATCCGGAGCTTCAGGAACAACACCCGCCACGCACCAACTAACCAACCCAAGTCAATCCCACATCCACCAAAAGGCCCATAGTCCACACCTCACAAAATACACAGCCCGCCCGTTATCCCAACGTGCAGGCTGCAGAAAAACCTAATTACTAATGTTAATACAAAAAGACAATGAGACTTAGGTGTACCTGCGTTCATACTGGCCGTGGGCCATGTGCTTGAACGGTTCTGTCTTGATCCAATCCTTGAAAGCACGCTCTCTCATGCCGTAGCGGGCGGCAATACCCACGCCCTCGGCCGTGCAGAATGAGATTGGCAGTTCCTGATATACCGCTTTCTGTATCTCACTCATCGTCTCCACCGGCGAGCGTTTGAACAACCGGCGAGCCTTAAATGCACAACTCAGGTAATAGGAGCAAAGGTCAATGCCGCCCTTCACCGAGTCAGCCGTGATTTCCATGATTGTCTCCTGTCCGCAGCCGTACTTCAAGGCCTCAAGTATGATGGCAAACCTCATACAGTAACGCTCCATCTTCGTGGCAACTTCCGGCAGCAGGAACTTCTCGTTGTTCTTGATCCTGGCAATGGCGTTATACCAGTCCATATATATCTTCAGGGCCTCGTCAGAGAGCCGTATAATCCGCTGTTCACCATCCAAGGGCAGCCCGTATATCCTGTCTATTATCTCAAGCCAGCGTTCCGTCACTTCCGGATTAAGTTCCTCCAGAGTGAACTGCGGGTACTCCGTCTTGTCCGGGAAAGAGAACAACCAGCGGTCCAGGAAACCGCTATCCATCTTACCCTTGGCAAATTCAGGAAGCAAGCCGGGCTGCATCGTCCCGATTATACCAACAAAAGAGTCGTCAATCTTCATCGGCTGGCTGTTCATGCGGTTCACCGACACCTCACCGCCGTTGAACAGCTGCGTCCATACCTGCTCGTCATTCCCGGTGCGGTACTTGTTGAAGTTCTTGATAAAGCCCATAAGTTCATCCACATATACTGCCAGCCCGCGCGGGTTGATCTTGTGCTGCTTAATCAGCACCTCAGTCGTGAAATCGCTCATTATCGTCTGGTGGTACTTAGGCTCATCCACCGCTATGCACTTGCCCATGCTGGCCTTGCGCATAGTCTGGATATACTTCGAGTACTCATCCTCAAACTTCTTCATCTCCCGTCTGTCAAGCTCCACCAGCGGCTTCATAGCGTACCTCAGGGGTGCACTCTTGTTCGAGCCCGGTTTGCCAATCAGAGCCATATAGAGAATGGCCTTGTCAAACCACTCATGCTTCAGCTCCACCTTGATGCTGTTACCCACTGCGATGCTGGCCACAAACAGAAGGCTCGATGCTATATGATCCTTGCTAAAGTTTAGGCATTTGTTCGTCTCGTTGATGATGCGCTGCACATCATCCGGGAACACATCCACCGGATAGATAGTCTCCTCAAACATATGCCCCGTCATCGGCATGACGCCGTACTGGTGGCATTTATAGAAGAAAGTCCCTATGCCAATCCTGTCGGTATTCTTTACGAACCTCTCCCAAATCTTGCGGTTACTCTCCCTGTTGTAGTTATTGCTGAATTTCGATATACGGTCAAACACCTCCCAGCCGAACTCGCCCTGTCCACTCAACGCCATGCCTATCCGCATCCAGTCATCATAGTTCTGGACGGCTATGCCTTTGCGTTCCCATTCCTCGCAATATGCCTGGATATTCTTCACTGTAGGGTCCACCTTCTCCTTCAGGATAGGGCAGGCCGGCGTTTCATCATCCGGAGCGTCATCCATCAACGTTTCATCCTTTCCCTCCATATCACCGGGATCATTCTCATCCGCATAAACCATCACCTGGTCATCGGCATCCGTCGGCAACGGTCTGCCGCTGTCCGCCAACTCAGCCCAATAAGCCTCCTCAGTTCCTTCAGGGAGTTCATAAAGACTGCAGTTGTTGTTATAGACTGGTTCCTCATCAAAGGCCACAAACCTGAGCCAGTTCACCGGCTTGCACTGCTGGTCCACCTCCAGTCCCAGCTGCTTCATCTCACGGGTCAGCGCATAGTAGAAAAGCTCATGTCTGCCGTAATCGTCATTATCCACCGGCACAATTGCAAACAGTCCTTTCCTGCTGGCCGAAAGGCCCACGTACCAGACGTAGGGCAGGGCAGCCACACTCTTCTTGGCTTCCTCCACATCATAGACATCATCAAAGTCCAGCACCACCACGCCGTTGTACTTCTTCACCTTATCGCTCAGGGCCAGGTTCTTGCGCCTGGTCTTCACCATGCACGAAATCACCGCGCCGGCCAGACAGAACTTCTTGATAGTCCTGCGCTTCTTCTTATCCGGCTCCTGCCAGATACGCTTCAGTTGGTTGATATAGCGTGTGCCAAGCGTCAGGAACTCGGTGAGCTTGATCTCCTTCGGGTAGTCCATCACCCGTGCATACTGTTCAAGTTTCTGTTCCTCAGTGCAATTCGGCAGGTATCTTGGCACCACTACCTCAAACAGGCTGACATAGACCTCCTCAGGGTCAAATTGTTTTCTCTTAGCATTAATACAGTTTTCCATTGTAACAAGGACCTATTGAGAACGTGGGCGCAAAATAACAACCTCCCATTCTCATTTTCTGAAAACACATCAACATCTCTCTCATTTCTAAGCCACTCTCTTCTTCTTGTTATACTTGTCAAGATTGACTCCGCCCACTTCCATCTGCTTGAAAAGAGCTTCAATATCCTCTCTCTTCACCATGGTCTTTCCCTCAAGTTTGTAAAGCGGCAGAATGCCTTCATCCTTCCATCTGTATAGCGTCTTGTCAGATGGTCCATAGATAAAACTCGCTTCAGCGATAGTGTAATACTCCTTCTTAAGAGTAATAGTCACATTGGGCTGGTAGTTCTTCAGAACTTCCTCCATCAAAGGCGGGAGGGCTTTGCCCAATAACTGTGCGATATAATCCTCAAAGTCCATAATTAAGCTGTTAAAGATGAATCATAACAGCAGTGGCCACAACTGTACCGGAGCCTTTCCCCGGCACCACAAAATTATATAGCAAAAAACGACCGGAAAAACAACTCCCCATGTCGACAGTGCCGACATTTCCGCTTGCCGGCATGCAAAAACGGGACGCAGCCAACACTGCGTCCCGTATATTCCAATCACCCAGATGGAGATAGAATGGAGATTATTTCTCAGTCTTTTCCTTGGATTGTTACATCCTGTAATGACTTGATAATCCCGTATATTTCATACTGGTCCAGATCCAGTCTTGGCCCGTGCCGCTTATAATGCAGCTTTACCGGATTACCGTCAGTCAGGGTAAACCTGAACGAGTCATTCATCTCTTTGCAGCTCTTGCCCAGCATCATACCCATAACCACAGCCTGGTTCTTATCCCCAATCCAACGGGGCCTGCCCGCCAAAGACACACCGTTCATCACGAACTCCCTGATGTCTTCGTCCGTGGCACCGGTAAAGAACCGACGCAGCCTCAATGCTATGCCACGATAAGGATCGTCCAAACGTATGCCAAGCCCACAGTTCCTCCTGCAGTACATATAGATGGCGTCAGCCTCTTTTTCCCAGCTGCATATTAGTATAAGGTATTCAATCGGCCGCCAGTCTTCACCAAACAAATCCTCAATCTCCGCATCGTGGGCTTCAGCAAGCTCTTCAAATTCTCTACTCACAGTATGAAAACGATTGCAGGCTTCTAGGAACACCTTCAGCTCTTCCATCATCAGATCATTCTGGATGATGATATTCCAATCCTCACGGATAACATCGAGAGCCTCCGAATACAAATCCTTCAGGGGTCCATAGCTGTCATGGATTATATCTCTTTCAAACCGGCATCCTCCAAGAGTCGTGCTTTCGTCCTCCCCATGTTTTACAAACAAAGAAACCGCTGCCATAGCATCAGCTACAGCTGCGGTCATATTGCGGATGTTCATCATCAATTCGCTCCTCCTTACCATAGTGCCAAACCAGGTATTTTCAATGATTGGAAATAATTAGGTCTAAAGTCAGTCGCAAAATTAACAATCTTAACAAAAAAACGGCCCTACAATACATGAAAATACGGGAGCAAACCCTAAAAGATTTGCCCCCGTGTATATCCTTGCAAATAACTTGCAGTTTGTCCGTCAGTTGAAATAGTCGTACTTATCCACAATCTTCTCCATAACCTCCAGCTTATCAGCCTTGATATACTTCTTCAGAGTCTGCGGGGTAGAGTGGCCGGTAATCTTCATGATGTCATAGATATCCATTCCTGAAAGGTACATCAGGGTTGCACCGGTACGTCGTGCAGTATGGGTATGAACCAGGTCGCACTTCCTTTTCATTTCAGTTACCTTCTTTCCTCCCTTGATAGAATCAATTCTTACCAATTCTGTCAGACCTGCCTCTTCAGCGATGACCTTCATGTTGTCATTCACATTCTGGTCGGAAAGGTGGGGGATCTCATAGTCATACTTTTCAAGTATCCTCTTCAGCTCTGAAGAGCACGGTACTGAAACCTTGGCGCCGGTTTTCTTCTGTACAAAATCCAGCACCATAATCTCTCTGGTCTCAATCTGCGGAATCTTCTCGCCCGGATGCTCAGGATCATCCACCTCGACAATCTTATGAACCTTATGCGTTTTGATGTCCTCGCGCTTGATGTTGTTGTAATCGGATACACGCTGGGCTGTCCAAACACCAATCAAGAAAATGTCGCGTGCCAGATCAAAACCATAGCTCTTATTACTGAGGTCCACCGTACGAATCTTATCAAGATCCTCCTTTGTCAGGTATATAGAATCCACCTCCACGCGGGCCCCCTTGAATCGCTTATCCTTATATGTCTGATTGTTGTGATACCCTTCGGTCTCGGCCATAGACATAAGCGTCTTGAGCCAGTTGACTGTTTTGCCAATAGTATTGAGAGCCTTGCCCTGCTTGTTGAGGTAGGCAATGAAGTTCATGTAGAAATCCATGTTGATGTCACCGAAATCATACTCCCTTCCGGCCACCTTCTGGAAACCGTCCAATCGGGTGACAGCCTGGCTTATGCTGCTGATGGTACCAGGACTGTAAACGGTTCCTTTTTCCGTTACGCGCACGCCATTCTTGGCCTCATCCAAGAATTTGTGCACATATTTGTTCAGCGTCATCCTGTTTGCATACTCCTCGGCAAGCCTACGTTCCTCTTCCTCCTTCTTCATTTTCTCGTCCTGCTCCTCATAAACACAATCCATGACAATCTTCTTAATGACCTCAATGTCATAGACTTTTTCGGCACGGAGTTTTGCCTGGCAAGCAGTAGTAATAGCTAACAACTTATTGAATACATACTGGACTTGGGTGTTGTTGCGGAACTTATCCATATAGTTGGTGTTACCGCGTCTTTCCCAGATTCTTTCCTCGATATAGAGGTTGGTACCCATGCGGCAGTCAAGCTTCGTGCTCTTCTGCTGAACCCTAACAAAAATGTGTACCATTCCACTTTTGTCAGGTTTTTTAGTAAAGAATGTGGTTGACATGTAAAAATGTATTAAATTTGTCCACTACAAAGATAGGTAAAATAAATGGAGTTGCCTAAATGTTGCCTATCTTTTTTTGAAGGCCTGAGAAATTGTGAGAAATTGGAAAGTTACAGAGTGTTGTAAATCAAGGTATTTAGCGGAAAATCGCATCTAACGCTTTCTATTCAAAAAGTCCCATACGCACCGCAAAAAAGAGTCGCCAAATGGCGGCTCTTTTTTGTGGTGCGTATATCGCACATCTTTTTAGTTTGCTACGCAAACGCGCTCATTATCATTCGCTTGGCGGCCCTCCGGGTCCGCTCTCACCCTCCGGGTTCGCCCCAATACGTTTGCAACTTATAATGAGTCTAAATGAAAAAAGTTTCCTACTTCTTTCCTACATTTTTGTAAAACCTACCTACTTTTTTTTGAGAGAACAGTGACACAGAGTTGACAGTCCCCCTGTGTCATGTAAGTTCAAGGTGGAATATGGACGTATTCTGCGCTATCTGCCGTTTATAAGATGAGAAATCTGATAAAATGCATTATGAGAAAGTTGTCTTTTCTGTTTTTGGGTGTTGTGATGATGTCACAGTTTGCTCTTGCGGCCGGATATCCATTGAATGGTTCATGGGAGCTAATGGATCCTAAGTCATGGACTTTTGAATATCTGCAAAAAAAGGCTCCGGAGGGTTTTGTCTGCGGTTATGTGGTGGATGATCCCTGGGGAAACAATTATTTCAGCATGTATGTTGTCAAAAAGGGGAATAAGTATGAATTGATATATAAACAGCCCGGAATAGTCAAGACAAAAGATATTGATGCTACGTTGGCTAAAGAGCTGTTGAAGACGGTTGACGGAAATATCGGTGAAGCCCAGAAACGTAGGGATTTTGAAATAGAGGATGCCATGAAGAGACTCGAGAAAAAAGAGGCTGATGAAACATATGAAGTTGAAGATATTGAGGCGGTTTTCTATGATGGTGATGTAATATATGCACTTAAGCCCGGAAAAATGGCATACTCCTGGCCAGATGCAGATGCGTTTTATCGTTTTCCTGACAAAAACTGGAATGATGAGCTTATCATATTGTCTGATACCAAAGCGTCAGAAACCCCTGGTATTAAAGTTGAATACATTGATGTGGAGAAAGAAGATGATTTCAATCCCGATTCAATTTATCGTGTAACAGAAGTCAGCCCGCAGTTCCCGGGAGGTTCGCAGGCTTTGCAGGATTATCTCAAGGAAAATGTCAATTATCCGGCTCAATGCAGAGAGGCTAAAATACAGGGGCGTGTACTTATCAATTTTTTAGTTGAGAAGGATGGCTCCATTAAAAATGCAAGCGTGCTAAAAAGTGCACACCCCTTGCTTGATGCCGAGGCACTGCGGGTAATATCTGATATGCCCAATTGGAAACCCGGCATGGAGCATGGAACTCCAGTCAGAGTATTATATACCGTCCCGGTCAATTTCCGACTGAATTAATGACCCAAAGGGGACAGTCCCCCTGTGCCACGCTTGAAATTGCAACAGTTTTGTAACGCTTTATTCTTGTCAAGATTTATATGCTGCTTTATTTTTGCACCAAACAATTATACTATTGATATGAATAAATCGATTGCAAAAAGGACCTTATCAGTATTGGTATCGGGTTTGCTGACTGTCGGTGCTTGTGCACAAAATGCTGGTGCAACCTTCCATGTCGAGGATCTGGAACCGATAGAACGTACATTCCACTACAGCTCATCTTATTACATTGCCAATACTGTTGTCAAGTATAATGCTACCGATTACCGTAACGGGGTAATCAAAAGCAGTATTGACGGTGATTCTCTGATATTCTTTGGCACCAACTCTTTCTACAATGGGATGATCAACGCATTCGCCAGTCATAGGGCTGTAGTACTCTCTCCCGATGTGATATGGTTGCTTATCAGCCAGGGTTTCGCAGTTCATGTAAACCTTAAATCCGAGGAGCTCAGAGATAAGATAGTCTATCATCAAGGCAAGAAGACTCTTGAGGTGGAATCACCCAATCATCTTTTGTATGAAACCGATAAGGTTGATTGGGATTCCATCTTCAACGAGTTTGAGAAGCAGATAAAAAGCAATACAAAGAATCAGATTGCCGATATCATTACCTCCGATTTCAGCACGACAGGCGTCACTGAAAAGATTGCATCACAGATTACACTTATGGAATCGGTGAAGAAATACTTTGATTACAAAGTCTGGACTTTGGGATGCGGAATTCCAGACATAACACTGATGGGAACTCCTGATGACTGGCGTAAGGTAAGGGAAAAGGCTCAGTCTCTAAAAGGATACGGCTTGGACTGGTGGATAGATCAATTGGATCCTATTCTTAAACAGTTTGTGGACGCATCCCAAGGCGTTATAGACAATGAGTTCTGGATGGAGATGGTAGGATCGGCCCAATTCCGGAAAACCATTTGCGGAAGACCTAATGGTGAGACCGAACTTAAGTTTGACGGATGGTTCACCAGTTTCTATCCGTATGATGTATATGGCGACAGAATAACAGGTCCTATGACATATAATAGCAGACTGCTTCCGGAGGTTGTAGAGACACCTTTCATCTATGAGATAAGGGATTTTGATGGAACTGTAATCGCAACGTACGATATGCAGTTCTATGCTGGTATCATCGGCCTGAGTGAAGATTCCGTGAACGGAGCCTTAAAACCAGAGATAGGCTGGATGGTGCGTTGCAACATTCCGGATAATGAGCGTGATTATTATTACGACAGTATAAGGACTGATATTCCGAATGTATTTGCATTACCAATTCAAAATGACGAAAATGAAGTCGACAGACTGATCAGTTCTTCACCAAAACTCAATGACAGGTCATTTGAACTATGGAACCCATTGGTGGTACTTGATGGCATCATAGTAAAGGTTGACCAAAAGAAACTCTCGGAAATGGTCTCAAATGATGACTTTACTCAAGAAAGTGTTGCTGACCTCCTGGGGTTGAAAATCAAACGGATAAAAAACATTTCACTCCTGAAAGATTCTGCAGCAATTGTCATTTGGGGAGCCCGTGGCATGAATGGTGTTCTGGAAGTCCAGTCCGGTCCTATGAAAGATCAATCCAAAAAGAAAAACCGCAAAAGAGCCAAATGACCCAAAGGGGACAGTCCCCCTGTGTCATTTATTCGGACTGTAATTAATATGCTTTCCAGATAATTATCAATATATTTGCCCCTGTAGTCCTGATCAATACAGTTTATGAGACAGTGCTTTTTTCTCCTTGTGACAATCGTCCTGGCGGTTTCATGTAAGAACGGCCGGCAATCTGCCCAATCATCTGATAGTGAAAGTACTGATAGTTGTACCGTAGAAGCTGATGCTTACCGCAGCCCTGTAACTATCCATATCGACAATAAGATTTTACCTCTGTATGATACGCTTACTCTGAATAATCTGATTGAGTCGGTGCGGTACATCCCACTGGAGAGTTCGGACTCAGCATTGATAGACGCAGTCAACGTAAGGAAAATCGGCGATGTTTACTGTTGCGTGGCAAGCAGTTTTCTGAACAGTATGGTCAAATTGTTTGATTCAAACGGCAGGTACATCAGAGATGTTTTCCGTATCGGCCGGGCTCGTGACGAGATTTCCAACAGTTCAACTTTCAGAATAAATGCATCGGGTAGGGAAATTATCGCCAATTCTATCAGTACAAGTAAATATGTGTTTTTCAATCTTGACAGCTTGACCTACAGGACTGTCTACAATGATAAATTTGATATCTTTCCTTTTCATCCTCTTGGTAAAGGACACTATGTCGCTTTGACCAGGAACAATAGGCCGGTTAATGGTTCGACAATAACTGAGACCTATGACAGCCTGCCGCATCTTATGTTCTATGATTCCGATCTCAATATTACCGGCACGGCAGGTGACGGGGCTAAACCGTGGAGGGATCTGGAAACGACCGTAATACCCCGCCTGTACTCGGATATACTTGAATCAGGAGAGGGTGTCATATACAGGTATGTTGATGGAGATACAGTGTATACAGTTGATGCCGATGAACGGATGGTCCCGGCCATAATCCTGGATATTCCTAATAAACTGAAACCCACAATCAGACAAGCCGAGATTGATCCCGCTTCACGAAAAGATCAGATGATATATGTGCAGTATTTCCAACTGTCTAGGGATTACGTATTCATAGAATACCGATACGGAGGCGTAAATTATTCCGGTATATGGAGTAGGGATAACGGGCAACTCTTGTTCCTGAATACATTTTCATACGGCATTAACCCTATATTGATATCCGTAGACAGTTATTGTACCCAACTAAACGTAGGATATCTCAATCGGAGAGACAATGTAATAATCACCCCGATTAATGCATCATACCTGGTCGGAACAATACCGGGGTTAAAAGCCGATGACAATCCGGTTATAATTGAGATAACCCTGCGTTCCGGAATGTGACACAAAGGGTACTATCCCCCTGTGTCACACGGGGCTGCTAAATTAGGGCCGCAGCGCCCAGATGAAAGCCTGTGCAGTTCTTAAGGTCGGATCCTTGAAATGACCACCCGGATTAAAGACAAGTGTACTCTCCACACCAGGCAGTCCTTTAAGTGTATCATACATAGTCCGGATATTCTCCTCAACAGTGGCCATAACAGCATTCTTAGTCTTAGCCTCAGCATCCCCAAGACTCAGATAGATACGCTTAGCGTTAGGTTTATGACTTCCGATATACCTCATCCATTCCGGATACCAGACCGATGGCGATGCTGCCGCAACGCCCTTAAATAAATCGCTCTCATGGCAGCACCACAATGCGAACAGTCCCGCCAATGAGTAACCTCCGATGATAACATCCGCACCCTTCAGGGTACCAAACCGCCGATGCATCTCAGATATCACACCAGTCTCGATTATCTCAAGTATATCCTTAGCACCATCACCGAACGGAACATTACCGAATACCGGCGCAGCCGTCCAAGGAGCCAGCTCCTTGTTCCAGTCCTCAACAATCAGGGCGACATATGCAAGCCGTTGCTTACAGCCTTCTTTTATGGCCGATAATTCCGCATCCAACCCCTCCAATTCCCGGGCATCCAGCGGCTCCACCAGCAGCACCTCAGGCTCCTCATCAGCCCGATAAACGCATCGCCGTCCCTTGGTCTCAAACTCTGTAAACATGCAATTCAGATGTGCCGGTATTTAGCGGACGATTGAATACCCCAATGCAACCAGGGCAATACCAGCAATGACACTGATGGCCACATACCCTGCAAATCCCCAGGTGTTGCCGCCCTGCAGCATAATCAGCGCTTCTTTTGAGAATGTGGAGAACGTAGTAAAACCGCCGCAGAGACCAACAGTCAGGAACAGCACCCAGTTACTGCCCTCAGTACCATTCTTGCTGAAGAAGCCCCATAGAATGCCGATAAGAAAGCAGCCAATGAGGTTTACCGTGAGCGTTGCCCATGGAAAACCCTTTCCGATGCCTTTCATAATCAGACCAACCAGATACCTGGCCGCTCCACCTATGAAGCTGCCGGTACCAACTGCCAATACGTTCTTTATAATGTCCGATACCATTCTAATGTGATTTGCAGTGTCAAAGATACATCATAACCACCATTATTTTTCAATACTTTTGCACCATAAAACCTTAAGTAGCTAATGGATTACCAAATTAGGCAGATAAGAACAGAAGAAATCCCTCAACTCAAAGATTTCCTTTACGAGGCAATCTTCATTCCGGAAGGTGTTGCGGCACCTCCCAGGGAGATTGTCAATGATGAGAGTCTGCAGGTTTATATTCGGGATTTTGGCAACCTTCCTGATGACCGTTGCCTGGTTGCAGTGGCCGGTGATAAAGTGGTAGGTGCAATCTGGAGCCGTATCATGAATGACTATGGTCATATAGCCGATGATGTTCCGTCTATAGCAATCTCATTGTATAAGGAATACCGCAACCAGGGAATAGGCTCACAGCTGTTGAATCAGATGCTGGCTCTCCTCAAGGCCGATGGGTACAAGAGTGTCTCCCTCTCGGTCCAGAAGGCGAACTATGCTATGAAAATGTACCAAAAAGCCGGTTTTAAAGTAATATCCGATGATGCCGAGGAGGCAATAATGAAGTGTGATCTTTAAGGCATGGCACAATAGGGACAGTCCCCCTGTGTCATATGATGGCACCAATCATGGCATTCAAGATACTACTGTCACTCAGGTCGTGATGTGACACAAAGGGGAAAGCCCCATGTGTTACAAAAAATAGAGCGATAGGATGGTGTTTTAAAATATGTTTGTATTTTTGCGGTAATCAAGCTCTGATAAATTCAGTATTGTTTGTTTTATAGTCCTTGTTATAAAGATTTACGTTAACCTATTTATTAACTTAAAGACAAATTATTATGTCCCCAAAAAACAATTCTATCCTGTTTGTTGTTTTAGGCGCAATTGCAGTAATACTCGCAGTAGTCTTTTTTGCCACGGAACCCTATGCGTATAGATATTCTTTTACTAATGCTGATGGATCGATAACAAGTGGTGGTGCTACTATTAGCGATTTTATGAATTTTGTAAAGAATAGTTTAGGAGCTTTATTCTTAATCATAGGTCTTGGCTTTATTGGCATTGGTTTAAAAGAGCCGTCTGGCAAGGAAAAGGAATAAGTTCCTAATGATTAAACCTTCTACATTACAAACCGATATGAAATCAGATTCAAAAAAGGACATTTACATGATAAGCATTATCATGTTGGTTATGGCTGTCGGCTTATTTCTATTGGCGCTGCCATCCCATAGGGCAAACCTTGTTGCTTTGCCATGCGGTATATTGGCTGCGTCAAGCATTATTTGGATGATTGTTTTCAACCCCAGCAACAGACTGGACTCATTGGAGGCGTCAACTAAAAAGACAATCTATAGAATCAGTCTCTTTTGTATGATTGCATCAATTGTCGTTCTTATTGCTGCCATACGTTACTCTGATGAGGCTGATACGGATATTGTTGCAAGGATATTCAGTGCCTTGACGATAATCAGTGCTGTCATATCAGGTTTCTTCCGCCGATATAAAAGCCAGTGGAAAGAAGATAAATAGCCACATTCAAGAATAGGTGGGTAAAACAGGATTCTGACAAGTAATAAAAATCAGGTAAGCAACCCTATAATTGCGTTATGATAAAGACCGGTATTGCATCGTTGAGCATTCTTTCTGTTTTGCTCCTTTTGTCAGCTTGTAAGGATCAATGTTTTCACAATGGTCATGAGTTTGTTGACCTTGGATTAAGTGTGAAATGGGCAACCTGCAACATAGGTGCTGAAAAGCCGGAAGACTACGGTGATTATTTTGCCTGGGGCGAAACAGAGACGTACTATGAACCAAGTGATGCGGAGACTGGCAATGGATTCCGTTGGAAAGAAGGTAAGGGGTGGCGTTATGAATGGAAATCATATTTCGATATAGAAACCATTACTCCCACTGATTATGAGGATATGGTAACTTTCAAGAAATACAAGACTCTTGATAAACTCCTGATTGATCCTGAGGATGATGCGGCACATGTAAACTGGGGTGGAGATTGGCGTATGCCTACTAAAGCCGAACTGGATGAACTTACCAATTCCCAAAATTGCTCATGGACCTGGACCACAGTAAATAATGTCAAGGGTTACAAAGTGACGAGCAGGAAACCTGGTTATGAAGGCAATTACATTTTCCTTCCGGCTGCAGGCCTGTACACCTTAGAAGCAGATTATCTCCTAAATGGAGGGTTCGAAGGCTTCTACTGGTCCTCTTCAATTTATGATAAGTTTTCGGATAAGAGTACGAGTAATGCTTATTCAATCTATTTTAAAAATGTTGCCCCTAGAATATCAGTGACCGGCCAAGCTCGGTGCTTTGGCTGCTCCATACGTCCCGTCTGTCCGTAACAAATATCAGAAAGTAAAATCAACTTTCTGTACGCCCTCTCCGTAGATGGTCTTAAAGTCTTCCTTCATGGAGATTACATTATAACCGTTCTCTTTCCACTGTGCTGCCAGATTAAGAGCTTTCTCACGGTTGGCGTGGTCGCGGTCCGGGTCATCGGCTATCAGCATGAAGGCGGCTGTCTTGTATTGGCTGTTGCTCAGGCAGAAATTATGCATGGCGCAGTCGCCGCTGCTGTTTCCGAATGACAACACGGGTACTTTTCCTATCTCTTGAGTTATCTGCAGAACCTTGTTGGTCTTAAGGTTCTTGATTATCAGTTCATCGGTCCTTATAAGCTCCTCATCCTTGCCCATGGTGTAATCAACACCGGCTTGAGCACCCTGGCTGGTAGATTCAAGCTTTACATCCATGCCGATTACGCGATTGGGGGCTATACCTATCTTACTTACCAGAGCCCTGCAGATAAACCGGTCTGAACCTGAAACTACGTAATAGGTGAAACCGTTGTCCTCAAGATAATTGAATACCTCAAGCATGGGCTTGTAGAAACTCTGACCGTATGTCATTCCTTCAAAACCGTTTGCAGGTTTTGATGCGTAGTCCTTTACATAGGCATCAAACTCCGCCAGGGTCATTCCTGAATACGCCTTGGCTGCGGCCCGTGCATGTATCATGTCAAAATGATCAGGCAGTTTGACGTTGTCCCTTACAAAACTCCTAATGGCCTGTGCGGCTTCCTTTACATCATCGGGCGCGATATCTTTATATGCAGGGTCATCCAGAACGCGGTATTCCAGAAGGTTGTACTCAAAATAGGTGGGGTAGAGTTCACCTACAAATGTACCGTCCATGTCAAATGTGGCAATCCTGTCTTCGGCCTTGATGAAATTCTCAGACTTGGGGTTTGTCACGTCATTGACATATTCGGTCAGTGCTGTAAGAGCGTCACACTGATTCCACTGGCTGAAATACTCTTTCCCTGAATCAAGTTCCTGCTTGGAACAACCTGTAAAGAATACTGCTATTGTTATTAGCAGAAAAAAATAAGTCCTTCTCATATAAATATGTGTCTTTGTGATTGTAAAGATATTGTTTTTATTAACACCTTCTGTTACTTGAGCGTGATTTCTACCAATACGATGTTGTCATCGGGGGTGAGGCCGGGGATGGCGGTTAGCAGGTCTGACGCGTTTACAGCGGCAATTATCCTGTTCCCGGACAGCCCGTATCCGTACAATCTGCCACTGAATCCGTTCAGTCTTACAAACAATCCAACCACGTTTGCATGTGAGCTGTAAACCATCTTTCCGGTCCTTAAGTCCCAGATGGATTCAAAATACATCCCCTTGTAGTTATAAGTTGCAAAGAAATAATGTCCGGACAGATCTATGTCTATAACGTATATCTGCTCTTCTTTCTTCTTGGCGGAATCATATATGGAGTTGTGCAGCGTGGGCTGTTTCTTTCCGAAATCAAGTATCACCGCAGGGGTGAACTTTAGCTCCTCATCTACATAGAAAACAGTATCGCTCAGCATGTCCAGGTATATTACACCATCTTTATATGCTTTGATATGGCTCCTTAATGAGTTCCCCTCTGTCACGCCTTCAATGGCTCTTTGTGTGCGGTCTTTCATGTCCGATACGGAATCCGTTATCTCAAAATTCTGATTAAGACGGAATAATATCGGATTGGGCCTGCCCGGTTCATAGGACCTGCGGCACAAAGAGATGTAATTGCCGCTGGGCAGAGCTGTAATGTTGAAGATTCTATCGGCATTATATCTGAATCCTTTAATCTCTCCGGTGGTGAGATTGTAGGTAAACATCTTGTCTGTCATGTCCGGTATGGTAATCAGATTAGTGGAGTCATGCCCTGTATAAAGACTGATAAATACCACCTCATTAGGTCCGCGTCCTATCCGGAATGGTTGGGTAAGGTATGAACCGTCTTGATTGAATATCTTTATGATACGTGTAATCCTGCTGCTTCCGGACAATATCAGGTACTTACCACTGATTAGTCTTAAATTGCCGGGATTGGCAATAAGGGCCTCGGTACTGTTGTCAAGCGGTATGTATCGGACAGACTCTATGATATTTGAATATGATAAGGTGTCGTATGGAGCCTTGTCATCAAATGAGAGATGCTGGGGCAGGGTGATTTCTTGGGACTGAATCTGGACAGAATCAATGCTATGGTTGTCTGTAGCTTTAGGTTTGCAGCAAACAAGCGCCAATAGGGCTGTTATTGCGCAAACAGGATTAAAACCGTAAAGACTGGATAATCTCATAATTCAATTGTGTAAAGGACATTGTATTTGGCAAATATAATCCATCGGATGGTAAAATGCAATAATGCATCAGGACGTTATAAATATTTGCTTTCTTGATAATTATCAATATATTTGCCTCTGTAGTCCTAATAAATACGCTTATGAGACAGTATTTTTTTCTCCTTGTGACAATCATTCTGGCGGTTTCATGTAAGGACGGCCGGAAATCAAACCAATCATCCTCTGATGTTGAAGGTGCTGACAGTTGCACCGTAGAGGCCGATGTCTACCGCGGCCCTGTGACAATCCGCATCGATGACAAGATCGTGCCGCTATATGACACGCTTACTCTGAATAACCTGATAGAGTCTGTGCGGTACATCCCGCTGGAGACATCGGACTCGGCATTGACAGATGCAGGTTCGGTAAGGAAAATGGGTGATATCTACTGTGTGACAGGTGGCTTTCCCAGAAGTATCATGAAGTTGTTTGATGCCGATGGAAAGTATATCAGGGATGCTTTCCGTTTAGGCAGGGCGCGTGACGAGGTTGCGGAGTTTTCATCATACATGTTTGATATCCCAAGCAGGGAAATCATTGCCAACTCTTTTCTTTCCGATAAGTATGTTTTCATGAATGTTGACAGTTTGAGCTATAGGGCTGTTTACAACCCGGATAGAAAGATCACTCGTTTCTTTACATTAGGCAATAAGCACTATGTTTTCTTGCCTGATAACAATCGTCCCGTTTTGGGCTCGACTATAAAAGAGACCTATGACAGCCTGCCGCATCTTGTGTTCTATGATTCTGATTTCAATATAACAGGCACGGTAGGTGATGGAGCTAAACCGTACATTGATCCGGAAACGACTGTACCTCCCCGTCTGGATACATATATCTATGAATCCGGTGACGGCATCATATACAAGTATGCAGATGCTGATACAGTTTTTACGGTTGATGCCGATGAGCAGATGGTTCCGGTCATAATCCTGGATATCCAGGATAAACTGAAACCCACAATGAAACAATCCGTGGCGGATCCCGCCTCACGTAAGGCGCAGATGATATATGTTCAGTATTTCCAGTTGTCAAGGGATTACGTATTCATTGAATACCAGTTCAGAGGCATGTATTATTCCGGTATATGGAGTAGGGAAACGGGTCAGCTTTTGTTCCTCAATAAGTTTGAATATGGCAGGAACCCAATACTGATATCCGTTGACGGTTATTCGGTACAACTTAACGTAAGTTATCTGAATCGTAGGGATAATGTAATTCTCACTCCGATTGATGCATCTTATCTGGTAGGAACAATTCCGGGCTTAAAAGAAGATGACAACCAGGCTATAATGGAGATAACCCTGCGTCCCGGATTGTAACAATTTGATCAATCCGGTATCAGTAACTGAAATTGAGGTAGAGGCTGTTCACACCGTTGCGGTAGCGGTAGTCTATGCTCCGGCAGAATCCCTCTACTATCATCATGCTCAGACGGAGCGGGTCTGTATCAGTGTCGGTAAGAGTGGGTTGGTACTCAACCATGGGATTGTAGGCACGGCCAATTGACTTTACGATAATGGTCAGACGGTCATGGGTGCGGCTTATGCCTATATCAAAGCAGCCGGTCATGCCACACTGGGCTGCCATCTCAAGCTCGTGAATCATTATCTCCTCAATACAATGGTTGACAGCTGTCTCCAATTGTGAATCCAACTCAAGATTCTTAAGGTGGGCGGTCAGGATATCCAGGTTCCGGTTGACGGACTCGCGGCTGTACTCTACGCTGACAACAAAGCCGTCCGTATCATCCCTTTTCCAGTTGCGGTAAACATAGACCGATGCAAACGCGCCTACAATCAGTGCTACGCTCATGCCCGCCGGGAGCGCGTACCATAACCAGTCTACGTTCCAGCGAGGCAGGATTATGGCCAGCGGCAGGACGGATAGCAGGATGGCTGCCTGTACCAGACCGGCCAGCTTGTTGTAACCCAATACCATGAATGCGTTGGCCATGACAAGGATGAGTCCTGCCGGAATGAGCAGGAAACTGAATATCCGTATGGGAGCTATGGCGAGCGCACGGAACTGCTCATCGGCCCCGAACAGGGTGGCTATGGGCCCCGGTATGGCAATCAGTACGGCCATTGCAATGGCAGAAACTATCAACACAGTGCGTGTGGTGCTCTTTACCAGGCGTATGACACCGTCATAATCCTGTTCTCCAAGCATGATTCCGCCTATTCCGGTTATGCAGGTTCCTATGCCGGTGTAAATGAGCATGGCTATAAGGAACAGCTGCATGCAGATGCTGAGCGGGAACATGCCGTCGGGCCCCATGATACTCAGGACTATGGTGTTGAGCCCTAGGGTAAGTATTATGGTCGATATGCCCGTAAATATGGCCGGCAACCCTGTGCGGAGTATCTCTGCAAGTAGTTTGAGGAACCTGCGCGGGCTGGGCATTCTGAACCGGAACGGCCTGGGCTCACGCCTCAGGTACGGCACCATGACACCGAATGCCAGTACTGCCGCTACTGTTGATCCAAGCGCAATACCGCGAATTCCTACTCCGAACACTTTTACCAGCAGCAGGTCAAATGCCAGATTGCCCAGTATGAATACGATGACAAATACCAGAACCAGACGGGGCTGGCCGCAAATCTTGACAAACTGTGACCAGCAATTGGCAAACAGGGCGAATATGCCCCCGATGAATGCAAACGGCAGATACTTGCGCAGCATGGGTGCCAGACGCGGATCCTGGGTTATAAGTGCCGATATCTGGTCTGTAAATATGTACAGGAATACAAGCAATATCATATTCAGGACCAGGAATAAGACGGATGCGGTCATAACCAGACTGTCGGAGCGTCTGTAATCCTGATTGCCCAATGCCGGCGCCATCAGGATGCTGGAGCCCATCATTATCATCACGCTGGGAATCATGAGCAGATTGACGATAGGCATGGCCAGGGCAACTACCGATATGGAATCGGCCGCAATGTATTGTCCCACCACAATACTGTCAATAGTGGAGTTGAGCTGGACTACGATTCCGGCCAGGATGGACGCTATCAGATAAATGCGCAGTGTGTGATTAATAATATGTGAGTTACGCTGACCCATAGTCCTTTACTGAAGATAATGCAAACTTAAAAAAATATTACTACATTTGCCGCAATAGTTCTATTAAACCCGATACTAACAGTTTATGAGACAGAAACCGATTCTCCTTGTGCCGGTCTTCTTTTATGTTTTCCTGCTGTCATCAACCTTTATTTCCTGCCGGAGTCTACGGCATATTGGATATGAGAACGGTCATCAGTATGTTGACCTGGGCCTTAGCGTCAATTGGGCGACCATGAATGTGGGTGCCGTAGCGCCACAGGATTCAGGCGCTTACTTTGCTTGGGGGGAACTGGAACCCAAGGATTTCTACAGTTGGTGGAATTACCGTTTCTATATTGACGGAGATACACGTGATGATGTCAGGCTTTCCAAGTACGTATTGGACTCCGATCATGGTATTCCCGATAACAGATACACTCTTGAGTTGGAAGATGATGTAGCATTCAACCAATGGGGAGGCCGATGGCGCCTGCCCACAGAGGATGAGTTTTATGAGCTTATGGACAGTGACAACTGTACCTGGACATGGACTATGCTCGATGGCGTGAACGGATACAAGGTCCAAAGCAATAAAAAAGGTTACAGGCGCCGCTACATATTCCTGCCTGCAGGGCATGCCCGTTTATTTGACCATATATATGAGGAGGGTCAAGATGCTAACTACTGGTCAGGTACGCCGTTTGCATATTCATATGCTTCAATCTTATGGTTTAATTCATCTTATTATGACTGGGCCGCTGCAGAACGTCTTCTGGGATTGAATGTCCGTCCTGTCTATTCCAAAAATGGATCCGGCAGCTCCGCTTTCAAGGGTGATTTCATATATCCCAACCGTGATTACAAGGGGTGCCTGTCCGGTGTGCGCCGGTTTGATAAGGACTTTGAGTTTTATATTCAGGACAAGGATCCAATGGAACGGGTGACGTTAAAGCTTGGACTTGGCCCGGATGAAGACTCTGCAATACGGGTACTGCAAGGGCTCATTGACTCCTGGCAAGTAGGTGATACCGTCCGGATTCAGGGGTATACATTTGAGGCAGTCAAGGGTAAGGCTTATCATGCAGTCCTGACCGGACCTCTGAGCCAAGCATCGGCCGATAGCAGATACTGGGTGAGCCTAAAGAACCTGAAAGACGGCATCAAGGCACTCCGTAAATGTAAGGATGGAACCCTGTTTAGGAAAAAACTTATAGAGAAGTCTGAAAGGACAGAAGAGTTCATGGCAGAGTGGGAAAAAAGAAGAAACGATCAATAAACATAATCAAAATGAAGAAATCCTTGTTATTAGTCTTGGCTACGGCACTTCTCAGTGCTTGCTCCAATGGTCCAAAAGAGTTTAAGAATGTACAGTCCTATGCTGACAATACCTGTGACTATATGAAAGAGTTGCGTGTAACCCACGTGGAGTTTGCTGATACTGCCACGATCCTTACATTCTATTACCAGACTCATCAACAACCATACTATAGGATTTCCATAGGTCCGGAAACATATCTGTCGGATGAGAGGGACCGTCATTACAAGGTGCTGTTCATGACTGAGCATAATCTTGGAGAGTATTTCCCGTCGGACCCCGACGGCACGACCTTCCGTGTTGGATTTGAGCCGTTACCGTCCGGAACCCGGGTGTTTGATATGATTGAGGGTGTTGGTTCCAATTATTTCAAGATATTGGGTATACATGACTCTACCTATACACCTGCCAAACCCAAGTTCAGCCGCAAGGAGCTCAAGGAGGCCGATGACATACGCCACAGCATATTCAAGTCCGGTCCTGTAACCGTACGCGGAACAATTGCCGGATATGACAGTAACAGCGGCTTCCAGACCTATAGGATGTTGTACACCGTGTATGATAACAGGGATAACTTCACTATCTCTCTGGATATAGACGAGACCGGTCATTTTGAATACTCGTTTGACGTGAACAATATGATAGGAGCTGCCATAATTGACCATAACAACTCCTGGCATCAATTCATAGCACAGCCGGGTGATACTCTTGATATCACATTCTATAAGGACGGCACGGACAGTTATTCCTTATCGGATGGCCGCCCGTATCTGCTGCGTAACTATGTGCATATCCCATCGGGAGTCTATACAACAGATAATCAAAGGTTCCATATGGGTGACTCAGTTGACCTGCAGGGAATTCAGGCCTATGCGTATGAGTGCAAGGCCAGGAGCAAGCAGTATATTGACTATCTTGCCGCCAAGTTCAAGCTGACCGCATTCGAGTACCAGTTCGCAGACATCATGCTGGAGAACCGTGTGCTTCAGGGATTCCTGGATTACCGTATGAACATAAAGGATCAGGCAATCATGTATCAGATTGAGAATGGAACAACCGACGTAAATAAGATAGTGCGTATGATGAGGGAAAACGACAGCATCCTTAAGGATCCGGAAGGCTACCGCTTCCTGGCTGATTTCCCGGCAAATGACTCTCTCATGATGGTAATGCCCCATGAGTGGGTGATATTCAACCGTTATAAGTATGACGGCGCTTTCTATAACTTCAATATTGATCTGGACTCATTGGTGGGCGTTATGGATGAATCATCGTTATATGTCTTACAGAAATATCTTGAAGATTCGGTCCATCTGGCCAATGATATGAAGATATATGGGGCCGATGAACCATCACTGTTCGCAAAACTCTGTATGATGCAGGATGTTGAGGATCATTTTGAGGGGATTGATGCATATTGCAAATGGCGCGGAATTACCAATACGGACAGTGCAATCATGAATTATAAGTCCATGGTTGAGAGCCTCCTGAATGATCCTGTCCTTGAGGCTCGTGTAGACCTGGCGTACAATGATTTCAAGCGCAAGCAGGCTCCGTACTGGGAACTCCCCGAATGCCGTGGCAAGGAGGTGCTCAACAAGATTCTGGCCAACTATCCCGGCAAGTATGTCTACATAGACTTCTGGTCAACCGGCTGTGGACCGTGCGTATCGGGCATCAAATCTACGGTAGAGAACAGGCATGAGATCATGACTAAGAAGTATGACAGGTTTGCCATGATATTCATAACCAGTGATCCGGAGCAGTATTATGAGCCCTTCCGCCAGGAGTGGCTTGAGGGCGCGGAGAGCTACCGTATATCGGAAGATGACTATAATGCCCTGGCCGGCATGTTCAACTTCTCGGCCATTCCGCATCATGAACTGATTACCCCCGATGGCCTTGCCGTAACCAAGGTTCCGGAGATGTATGTAGTTGATCCCGATAATCCTGCCCCTGACCCGCAATGAGCGGGTGGGGCAGCCTATCGTGCGTTTTAAAGCTGGAACAGTTCATTCACGCTCTTTCCAAAATAGGCGGACAGCTTCAAGGCCAGTTCCGTGGACGGTATGAACTTGCCGTTCTCAATGGCAAATATTGTCTGGCGGGATACGCCTATGGCATTGGCCAGATCCTGCTGGGAAATCCTTAGGATTGCCCTCTCTACACGTATGTTATTCTTCATTGTTGCTCTCCTTTAAGTTCTTGGACAATACTCTCTTTAGCACAAGTGCGTAAACCACGGCTACAACTGGTACCCATACCAAAACCGGCAGAATTCCAATTGTGACATTATATGCAATGAACCGGTTTGAGCTCTCAAGACTAAGGGCTATACGGTTTATGGCATTCATGAGTATGTAGGATACATTGGTTATAATGAATGACATTACCATATAGTAGATTGCAAAATAGGCCAATATTCGGGCTCTGATGTGACGGATGAATTCATCCTCCTGTTTCTCCTTGCTCAGACATATCAGCATGATGGCGATATATGGCAACAGTATGGTTAATCTCATTGTAGTTCTATATACACCCTCAACCACCTGCGGATCTTTATCACGGAATGAATAGAGCAGCAGAAATACCGTTAACGGTATCAGGAGCAGGGAGAAGGGGAGCATCCACCAGCCAATCTTACGGTAATGGTTGGGAAACAATATGGAGTTGAATCTGTTGCCGCTCCCAAAACGAGCCAGTACCTTAAGCAGTACAATGTACAGGATTTCCACAACAAACAGTGAAGAGAAGAAACCTACAACCCTGTCCAGGCCGATGAGCAACGGAGAACCTATATTATAATCCCTTAATGCTCTCATAGGATCGACATTGTTGAATCTGTTTACGGCCAGGAATACGTTATTGACCATAGTATGAAATCCTCCGTATATCATCTCCCTGCCGGCTCTTGACAGAAAGAATACAATGACCGCTATTGTCAATGCTCTATAGCGTACGGATATGGTATACTCATCCTCCTCTTTCTCTTTTGACAGGCAGCATATCATCAGAAATACCGATACCAGTATCTGAGTAAGATAATGCCACCATACCAATTCATTTAAAGCTGTCAATTCAGGTGATCCCGCCTGGATTACTCCGGAACGTAATTGGAATATTCTTTGATGAATGATAATGTACGGAATCAGAACTATGCACGCTCCGATGATTCCCACCACCTGCCATTTGTGTGGCAGCAGAGTCAAATGTTTCCTGTAATCTCTCATTATTGTAAAGTTTGATGCGACAAAAGTAAAGCACGCTTTACATAAATACAAGCAAATTTTACTTTTTAACATTTGAGTATCAGAAAACGGTATGGGTGCTTATAGGTAATAGAAGTATTCGGGGCGTATAAAAAGAAAGAAGGGGGCCCCGCCCCCTTCTTTTATTTTCTCTCACTTACTTTTGACATGCTGAACGTGGCGGTGTATTGTCTGGGGATTGCGATTGTAATACCAATGCTTGGACCGCTGGCATATTCATACTCTATGCGCTGGGCAGTCCATCTCATTGAGTCGTTGCCTATAGTGTCAATCTCCCACCATTCACGGTTCTCGTTCTCACCAACGTTTTTCCAGCGGGTGCAGAGCAGGTAACCGTCTACGAAATAGTTGTTGAATACGCTCTCAACCTCTACCCATTCTCCGGTCTGATCCTGGCTGTAATAAATATAGGTGCCGTCTATGTTATAACGCCAGCGGTGGGTCTCACCGTCATCATACTTTGATGTGTCGCTGGTAACGTGACCCTCCCACAGGCCTACAATCTCTTTTGAGTAGTCTACATTTACCTTGGCCCATGTCTCTGTATGGCCCATTGAACTCATTATCTCATTTCCGTTTATTGAGAGTCTGGTTGATATGTAGAGTTCAAGTGTGGAATCACTGCTTTCCAGGATGTAGTACTTTGATATCTGGTTGATTGTGTCATTTACAGCCCTGGTGATTATGAATTTATTCTCTTCAATATTTACATCGGCAGGCTGGTTGTAGTGCCACTCATCGGTCTGGACCGTCTCCTTGGACGGATCCTGGAACTGTGCAGGCATTACTAATGATGAAACGCTGGTGTATGCTTTTAGACCTGATGATGTCTTCTTGAATGTGGTGACTGTTTTCTGGTCGGTCATGACCTCCATCCCGTTGCTCTGGACAGGAATCCACTTACCAAGGATACGGGTGGCCAACTGATTGTCATTAATGATTTCCTTTTCTTTTTCATCGCATGCTGAAATAACGCAAATGCCGCAGATAAGGGTGGCGGCAAGCACCCATTTTGAATAATTCTTCATGTTGTAACTTGTTGATTGGACTATTGTTCCGGCGCAAAGGTATTAAAAAAGAGGTTATGTTTTGACGTGTATTTAAATTTTCTTTAATTTTGCCTAATAATTAAGGATTTAGATGATCCCTTGTTTCATAACAGAAAACTTACTATGTTGCAGAAGATACTAAGAGAGCTAAGAGACAGACCCATACTCAGTATCATTCTGTGTGTCGTCTTGTCTGAGATTATCCAGCTTATCATTACCGTCATTTCAAAACGTCATCCCTCTTACCACTATGGTATTGCCGTCATGGCATTGCTGGTGCTGTTTGTCATGCCTGTGGTTCTGTATATCATAAAGCGCAGGGGTGAGAAAAATGCAGAGTCTGATAACAGGTCTGATGAAAATAATCAGTAAAATTATATTTATGCGTGTGGCATAAATAATTCTTTTTCCTACATTTGCAATCGGAACTAAGGTATCTGAAAGATCAGATTCAATAGGGAACACGGGTGAGAATCCCGGACAGTCCCGCTGCTGTATTTCTCAGGTAACGGTTCAGGATGAGCGGCCGCTCCCATGGCCGCAACAAACGCCACTGGCTTTTATGCCGGGAAGGTTCCTGGACTGATGAGATAAGTCAGAAGACCTGCCTTTGATTCTAAGTTTTGCTTTTGCCCCGGGGATAGGGCAGGTACGACAAAATGCTGAAACTATTTGTTATAGAGCAGTTCTGAGCGGAGTATGCTCCGCCTTTCCGCTACGGTATTGTACGCGGAGGGTTTGTCTTGTGCCGGATTCCCCCTAAAGCAGAAATTGGTATTGAACAATGCAATGTTTGATAGTTTTATTACTTGTTTGATGATTTCTCCGTGAAAACGGAGGTTTTGCAGGCGCAAGTAGACGGCTGCCTGCAATAGAATCGGGGGGACCGGGAGGCCTCCCCGTTTTTATTTAAGGCATAATCAATTTCAGATTGTCCTTAAACCATTTTAATATAAGGTTGTCTAAGTGATGTATGAGCACCCGTTCACTTTTCCGATTTGCGTTTACCGTGCTGGCGTTGAGCCTGTGCGGGAGCGTCCGTGCACAGTGGGAGGAGCCGGTGGTGATTGATGACAATTACCGCTTCCAGGAGTATCCCATCCAGGAGGGTGCGCCCCTTGAATTCGGAAGGCGTCCGTCAGGTGTGGGCTCCGTGCTGTTTGAGACCAATCCTACCGGAGCCAAGGTCTATATAGAGGATATCTATCAGGGTGAGACACCTTTGCTTATAAGTAATGTGCAGGACGGTACCTATCACGCCCGTTTTGAGAAGGAGGGTTACCTTAATTACTATACGGTGTTTGACGTAGCGGCTACGCTGCAGTCTCATGTCACAGCAGGCTTGACATTGCGTCCGCATTACTTCTTTGACCGCAAGGAGATATACACCACTCTCATCTATGAGAACAGTCTCGCCAATGCCGGAGGGTGGGGCGTAGGTAACTCCTGGGGTGTCTATTTCAAGAATATCAATCTGGAACAGACCACAGTTGTGCATATCGGCATAGCAAATACGGTATCATTTGAGGGCTCTGTTGGATACGGTTTCATGATGGGACATCTTAACAGGTTCCGCATAACCCCGCAGATAGGTTACTCAGGTATCTGGTATGACCACGTCGATACCGCCAAGAGCGGCTGGCGCGGCTATCTGCGCGGCTGTCTGAACTTTAAATGTGCCTTTACTGAACAATACGCAGTATCAGCTTCACTTCTTTATGACAAAACCGGTTTTGGTTTCCGTGCCGGTGTCCTGTTTTATGTCAACTGAATTTTGTAACTTTGCAGTCTGAAAACTTATAGTTTTTTAGATGAATAAGACAGTTACTTTCGGCGAGGTTATGCTTCGTCTGGCCACCCCGGGCTATGAGCGCTTCGGGCAGGGCAACATGCTTAGTGCAACTTACGGAGGTGGTGAGGCCAATGTGGCCGTATCACTTGCCAATTACGGATTACCCGTATCTTTTGTAACCAGAGTACCCGATAATGATATTGCTGCAGCCTGCCTCAGGGAACTGCGCGGATTCGGCGTCGATGTAAGCGACGTTGTTCTGGGCGGTGACCGCCTGGGAATCTATTTCCTTGAGACCGGTGCGGTAAGCCGCGGCAGCAAGGTAATTTATGACCGTGCAGGTTCATCAATCGCAAAGATTGAGCCGGGTATGATTGACTGGGATAAGGTGCTTGAGGGTGCAGGCTGGTTCCACTGGACCGGTATCACTCCTGCCATATCCGAGGGTGCAGCCAAGGTTTGCCTTGAGGCAGTGAAGAAGTGCAATGAGAAGGGCATTACCGTATCATGTGACCTCAACTACCGCAAGAACCTGTGGAAATGGGGCAAGAAAGCCAGTGAGGTTATGCCTGACCTGGTTGCATGCACCGATATCGTACTTGGTAACGAGGAGGATGCACAGATGGCCCTGGGTATCAAGCCTGAGGGCGTAGACGTATCCAAGGGTGAGGTAAGTGCCGATGCCTACCTCTCTGTTTCACAGCAGATCATGGCCAGGTTCCCCCGCTGCAAGAAGGTGATAACCACACTGCGTACATCAATCAACGCCAATCATAACAAGTGGGCCGGCGTACTGTATGACGGCAAGACTCTGTTCAAGTCAAGACAGTATGACATTACTCATATCGTTGACCGCGTGGGTGGCGGTGACTCATTCATGGGTGGCCTTATTTTCGGCCTGCGTGTATATGAGGATGACCAGAAGGCACTTGATTTTGCAGTTGCTGCATCATGCCTCAAACACACCATATACGGTGATTACAACCGCGTGACTGTATCGGAAGTAGAGAAACTTATGGGTGGCGATGCCTCTGGCCGCGTGGCCCGCTAAATATACCTATATGAGCAGATTCAAGAGATTACAGGTGCTGAACACATTTGTTGGCACCGGAATTGTTCCGCTGTTCTATAACAAGGACGCAGAGCTTGTAAAGAATGTGGTAAAGGCCTGCTATAACGGCGGTGCCCGCGTTTTTGAATTCACCAACCGCGGTGACTACGCTCATGAGGTGTTTGCCGAGGTCAACAAATGGTGTGCAAAAGAGTGCCCTGAGATGATCATGGGTGTGGGCTCAGTTTCTGATCCCGCTACCGCTGCACTCTACATTCAGCTTGGTGCAGGATTCATAGTATCACCCAGCCTTAACCCCGATATGGCTAAGATCTGCAACCGCCGCAAGATTGCATGGATTCCCGGTTGCGGTACCCTGACAGAGATCAATCTGGCCGAGGAGCTGGGATGTGAGATCGTTAAGATATTCCCGGGTACCGAGGTGGGTGGCCCGTCATTCGTCAAGGCTATCAAGGGACCTTGCCCCTGGACAGAGATCATGCCCTCAGGTGGCGTATCACCTGATCCCTCAAGCCTTGAGGCTTGGTTCAAAGCCGGCGTAGCATGCGTAGGTCTGGGCTCCCAGCTCACTCCCAAGGACGTTATCGCCAACGGAGACTTCAACTTCATCGAGACCAAGGTCAAGGAATGTATTAACTTTGTCAAGACTATCAGATAAGGTTTCCAGTTGCAGTAAAGTAAAAATAAGCCTCGCGAGCATAGCTAGCGAGGCTTATTTTTACCCGGCCTGGAAGGCCGGCAGAGTGGAGCGACATGGAATAAAATGGAATTTTTACGTAAGCCAAACGAATAAAGGGAACTTGTTCACTTTATCGTGGCGTGTAAAAATCGGGAAAGGCCAATGTCGCGGAACGGATTTGGGGCGTCGCCGCCCCAAATTAAAAAAAGGTTGTTTCTAATACGCAGATAGGTTTCCAGCTAGCGACTTTTTAGGCCCAAAGGGCCATAAAAGTCAAAAACCACCGAGCCGCAAAGCGGCGAGCAATCCGCCGCAAGGAAATGTGGAAAAGGGGACTGTCCCCTTTTCCACATTTTTATCGGATCTCCAACCCAAACACCGCCTCCAGCTCCTTAAGAGCCGGATTCTCCTTCTTCATCTTCTCATACTGCTCCTCACGTGTAAGCAGATGCTCCACGTTGCGTGACTGATCCACCTTGATCTCCATGCTGATGGCGGGGTTGCTGAACCTGTCACGGATAAAGCGCAGGATGCGGTCCTCGGCACCGCGAATCTCATCGGCCATCATGGGGTTGCCGGCTTCCACACAGAATACGTTGTCGGATACGAGGGTGGGGCGGCAGTTTATCATGCGGTTCTTGAGCGGCGTGTCCTGACGGGGCAGCGTGGCCGCAAAATCATTCCAGCTGTTCTGCAAAGCATCCGGGGTGAGCGGTTTGGCCGGATGCTGCTCCTGGTTTATCACCTGTACGGTCTGGCGGCCGTGGGGCTGATCAGGGCGGCCGGCAGTCTTGTTGCCGTGGATGGATGTGAAAATGCTTGCACCCTTGAATGTGGGTATGGCATTCTTGCGCACGGGCTGCGGAGCGGGTTGCTGTACGGTCTGTGCTGTGACCGGCCCTGCGGTGGCCTGAGGCGCTGCCGCTGCCGGAGCTGCCTTAGCTGTGGCAGCTATCTTTTTGAATATGGGGTGTAATCTCTTGGGCTTGCGCCCACTACTGTCATCGTCTTCATCGGCCTGGGCTGCCTGTATGAGCGTGAGCTCCACCAGCAGACGCTTGTTCTTGCTGATGCGGTAGTTCAGGTCACAGTCATTACATATCTTGAGGGCGCGGTACAGGAACTTGGGCGAGCATTTGGCTGCCTGGTTCTTGTAGCGCTCACGCATCTCGTCACTTACCTCCAGCAGGGGCAGTGTGCACGCGTCACGGCTTACAAGCAGGTTCCTCAAGTGGAGCATCAGACCGCTTATAAGATGGCTGCCGTCAAATCCCTTGGCCAGGATATCGTTCAGGAGCACCATCGTATCGGGGATACGTTTCTCCAGGAACATGTCGGTGAGGCGGAAATAGTAGTCATAGTCAATCACGTTCAGGTTCTCAATGGTCTTCTGATACGTGACTTGACCGCCGGTAAAGCTAACCACCTGATCAAATATGGAGAGCGCGTCACGCATGCCGCCGTCGGATTTCTCAGCTATTATGGCCAGGGCCTCGGGCTCGGCGTTGACACCCTCCTTCTTGGCTACGCTCTGCAGGTGTTCTATGATGTCCTTGTTGCTGATGCGGCTGAAATCATAGATCTGACAACGTGACAGAATGGTGGGTATGATCTTATGTTTCTCTGTTGTGGCCAGGATGAAGATTGCATACTTGGGCGGCTCCTCAAGGGTCTTGAGGAAGGCGTTGAAAGCGGCCTGTGACAGCATGTGTACCTCATCTATGATATAGACCTTGTACTTGCCGTTCATAGGCGGGATGCGTACCTGCTCGGTCAGGTTGCGGATATCGTCGACCGAGTTGTTGCTGGCGGCATCAAGCTCAAATACGTTGTATGAACGGAGTTCCTCATTGAAACTCTTGCATGACTCGCACTCTCCGCATGCCTCACCGTCGGCACCGCGGTTGGTGCAGTTTATGGTCTTGGCAAATATGCGGGCGCATGTGGTCTTACCCACGCCACGCGGACCGCAGAACAGATAGGTGTTGGCCAGCTTGCCGCTGCTGATGGCATTCTTGAGCGTCGTGGTCAGTGCTTTCTGGCCAACCACGCTGTCAAACGTCACAGGACGGTACTTTCGGGCTGATACTATGTAATCTTCCATAATCGTGTCCAATAGATTTCAAAGGTACTCTTTTTTTCGGGCTTATACTAATTAGAAAAGCCGAATTTTTGAACTACTTTTGCAGTACGTAACAGGCAATGATGGACAACGGATTCTTACCTCAGCTTAAGGGTTTTATAGGCAGGTACAAGTATTGGATTGTACTTGTCCTGTTCCTGCTTATTGTGCTTGTGGCAAGTGAAAACAGCATGGTAAAGCGTGTGGTACAGAAACGTGAGATCCATGAGCTGCAAGAGCAGCTGCGCAGGAGTTCAGAGCAGAAACAGCAGAATGAGATGATGCTGAATGAACTGAGTAATGACAGTCTTGTGATTGACCGTATTGCCCGTGAGAAATATAACATGCATCGTGAGGATGAGGACCTGTTCCTGGAGAATGTACGCTGATTATGAATAAAGAGAACCGTCTGATAGAGTCTTTCACCACCGTTGGGGGTATTATGCTGCTTTGCGGTGCCGCCGTATACATTACCGGATGGGAGTATGCTCCGTTTATGTATCTTGCAGGTTCCGTGCTGTTTGCATGCGGCCAGTTTGCGGACCGATACACAGGCAGTGACCGTATCATGAAACGCCTGCGCAGTCAGCAGGTGCTGGGTGCCTGTTTCCTGCTCCTGGCCGCGGCTCAGATGTTCTCTGCTCCATTGCATGAAAGGCTCCTTACCGATATGTCACTGAGTGATAACATCCGCTCAATCCTGCTTGCAGTGACACGTCGTAACAACTGGATCGTAACGCTTATGATAGGTGCCGTGTTTGAACTCTATTCATCATTCAGGATGGATAGGATATCCAAACAGTCAGACCGATAAGAACCTGCGTGTGGTAATAGAATCTAAATAGATTCTAATGGATTTAACAACTTTTAGCTGCATACGGGGGCTTTAGCATTAAAGAATAATAAATCGGGATTTCGTTTTGTCTTGTGTTGTAATTTTGCATTCCGTAAAAAGGAACAAAAGGACATGCTGAAGCAATGCTTTAAATCAATGATAAGCTGTGTAAGCCTTATGCTTGCATTGATGTCTTGTACTAATTGCTATAAGATGGACGGCGTTGTTGAGACCCTCGGATATGAGGGCCGAGAGCTCTCTTTGGTTGAATTCCTTCCGCAGCAAATCACAAAATTTGATTCATGTAGGGTGGTTGAGGGCCATTTCAAGATGAAAGGTCATATTGACTCAACCAGACTTGTGTTCCTCTGCAAGGACGGTCGTCCCATCATTCCTCTTTACATGGAGAAAGGACATATCCGCATATCTCTCCAACCCACTGAGATGACTGCATCGGGTACCCGCCAGAATGACCTTTTCTACAGTTTCCTTAAAGAGAAGATTGCCATTGACAACCATTATGAGGATCTGTTCCAGCAGAGCATGAGGCTGTCACGCCGCAGGATTGACCCGCGCAAGACTGAACTCCTGCAGGATTCACTCCGTATCATAGTTGACGAGTGTGAGAATATGATCTGCGCCTTCATGGCCCAGAACTACAGCGAGCCTGCAGCCGTGGGCGTATTCATGATGCTCAGCTCATCTCCCTCTACGTCCGATGACATATCACCGCTGCTGCGCAGGATTCTTGACGCCGCGCCCGATGATTTCCTGAGCCAGTCATATGTGAAAGGCTTTGTCCGCCGTGTGGGTTACGAGCGTAACTGATAGGCTTATTTTTCCAGTGATTTTCTGATTGTGTTGAACACCTCATCCGAGGTCTGGTTCATTATGGCCTTGAGTTCGGTCTCATCGGTCCCGCTGTTGCTGCGTGGCATTACGGGAGCGTGGATGGTCATATGAACCGGATGCCAGGTTACGTTCCATGCGTGGCGTGACATCACGTCATAGTTGCCGTCAATGGTTACTGGCAGGATGGGGAGCTGGAGTTCCTCGGATATAAGGAATGCACCGCGTTTGAACTTACCCATCTCTCCGTCATGGGAGCGTGTACCCTCGGGAAATATCACGACTGACATGCCGTTCTTGAGTTTGGATTCGGCCTTACGGATGCTCTCCTTGGCGCTTCCTCTTGAACTGCGGTCTATGAATATGCAGCCGGCGGCTTTGCATGCCCAGCCTACAAACGGGATTCGTCCAAGCTCCTTTTTCATCATCCATTTGAACTTGATGCCTATGAATCCGTATACCAGGAACGCATCCCAGTAACTCTGGTGGTTGGGGGCAATCACATATGACTGGCCTTTCTTTATGTTCTCAAGTCCGTCAATCTTTACCGGAATAAGGAATACCAGGTAAAACAGACGGCCCCAGATCATTCCGGGCCAATAACCCCAGAAACGGTCATTGAATATGGAGCCGATCATAGTGGCCAGTGAAACCAGTATGGTCATTACGATCATTATGGGGAGTGCTATGCAGATCTGGTATACCAGATAGAGTGCTCTGATCATCTGTTGAATGTTACTTGTTGTCCGTAAACTGTGTTGTCAATCTTTCCGTCATTATATACGGCATGTCCGTTTATCCATGTGGTATCTACGTGCCAATGGAACTGCTGGCCCTCGAACGGACTCCAGCGGCATTTGGTGGGGTTGTTGTCAGGGCCGGCTGTCCAGCCCTCATTGCTGTGTGACAGCAGCGTGAGGTCTGCCTTATAGCCCTTACGGATGAATCCGCGCTCCTTTACCTTGAACAGCTGTGCCGGGTTGTGACACATCAGACGGGTTACATCGGTCAGGCCCAGGACACCCTGGTCGGTGAGTTCCAGCATTACCGGAAGCGAGTAGGGAAGTACCGGTATTCCTGATGCCGCAGTCTTGCAGCCTCCCTCTTTCTCCAGGAACAGGTGCGGGGCATGGTCAGTTCCTACTACGTCAATGACGCCGTTGGTAAGTGCCTTGCGCAGTGCATCGCGGTCTGCGGCGGTCTTGATGGCCGGGTTACACTTTATATATGTACCATGGGTTTTGTAGTCAGCGTCTGTAAACCACAGATGTGCGGGGCAGGCCTCGGCCGTGAACTGCTTGCTTTCAAGCGGTCCGTTACCAAACAGACCCAGTTCACGGGCTGTGGTGATGTGCAGTATGTGCAGATGTACGTTTGTGCCTGCGGCCACCTCAAGTGCCTTGGCTGTGGATACGTAACATGCCTCCTCGCTGCGAATGAGCGGGTGGTACTGGATGGGAGGCTCACCTCCGCACTCCTGCATGTAACGCTCCATGTTGGCGTTTATGATTGATGTCTCCTCACAGTGTACAGCTACGGGGACGGTTGCGGCACGGAACAGGGACTTGAGTGATTCCTTGTCATCCAAGAGCATTCCTCCGGTGCTGGAACCCATAAAGAGCTTGATTCCGCAGATGCGGCTGGGGTCAATCCTCTCTATCTCCTGCAGGTTGTCATGTGTGGCACCCAGGTAGAATGAGTGGTTTACCAGACAGCAGTCCGATGCGCCCTTGAACTTGTCCTCAATTGCCTCCAGGGTAGTGGTCTGGGGTATACAGTTGGGCATGTCAAAGACTGTGGTCACACCTCCTGCTGCCGCAGCACGGCTCTCGGTTGTGAAATCGGCCTTGTGGGTGAGGCCCGGATCACGGAAATGCACATGGTCGTCTATCGCGCCGGGCATGAGCCATCGGCCCTGGGCATCGACCACGTTATCGGCCTCAGGGAGTGGGGCCGACGTGAATATGTCAGATATTATGTCACCGTCTATAAGGACCGATGCCTGCTGCATCCGGCCCTCATTGACAACTGTAGCGTTTTTTATGAGTGTGGTGCTCATGACTTTTTCTGCGGGTATTTACGGAACCAGCTGGAGATCTTGAGTCGGATCACTCCGAAGAATGCCTCGCTGAATATGCCTCCGCTCATCTTGGATGTACCAAGCTCGCGGTTTACGAATATAACGGGAACCTCCTTGATCTTGAATCCGCACTTGTAGGCGGTAAACTTCATCTCAATCTGGAAGGCGTAGCCCTTAAAATGTATCTTGTCCAGCTCAATTGTCTCCAGAACCTGGCGGCGGTAGCACTTGAATCCGGCGGTGGTGTCATGGATGGGCAGGCCGGTAACAATGTGAACGTACTTGGATGCAAAATATGACATCAGCACACGTCCCATAGGCCAATTGACCACATTCACACCGCTTACATATCGGGAGCCTATGGCTACGTCGTAACCCTCGTCGCGGCAGGCACTCAGCAGGCGGGGCAGATCGGAGGGGGCGTGTGAGAAATCGGCATCCATCTCAAAGATATAATCGTATCCGCGCTCAATGCACCACTTGAATCCGGTAATGTATGCGGTACCCAGACCCAGTTTGCCGGAGCGCTCCACTATGAAGAGGCGGTCCTTGAAATCGGTCTCAATCAGTCCCTTTACAATATCTGCTGTGCCGTCGGGAGAACCGTCATCAATAATGAGGATGTTGAAATTGTCCTCAAGTGCCATGACGGCACGGATGATGTTCTCTATGTTTTCCTTCTCGTTATAGGTGGGGATAATTACTATGCTCTGGTTAGTTTTCATAGTTTGTTCTGATATAACGCACAAATATAATAAAAAGGTGCCAAAAGGGACGGTTCCGTTTGGCACCTTTTTTACTTATCTGTACTCAAGTATATCGCCCGGCTGGCAGTCCAGCGCCTTGCAGATGGCATCCAGAGTGGAGAATCGTATGGCCTTGGCCTTTCCGGTCTTAAGGATGGAGAGGTTGGCCTGCGTTATGCCTATCTTATCGGCCAGCTGGCCCGATGACATCTTGCGTTTGGCCATCATTACGTCAACGTTAACTATTATGCTCATAGTCGCGGTGTTTTAGATTGTCAGATCCTGTTCCTCTTTCAGGTCTTTGCCCATAAGTATAATCTGTGATATAATCATCAGTGCCAAACCTGTAATAATCAGCATGCTGTTTGTGTTATTCTGGAATACTATATCATATTCTGCCAGTTTAATATTCCTCATAAAGAAAAGTGCTTCTGCATAGGAACTGATAAACTGAATAATGTAAATAACAGAAAGAAGTATTCCGGTAGTTTCCAGATATTTTGAAACATTTGAAACAAATATCTCTCCACGGCGTATACTTCGTATGAGTTTAATAACCAAACAAAGAACCCATATAAGCATTGCCAGAGAAATGATGATTGATGTAATAAAAATGACAATAGGTGTCTTTTTTGCTTTTGCAGTTGGGAGTGTCAATGTTATCTGTTTCATAGTTACCTTGTATGCCTGATCCCCTACAGTCGATATTATAGCGGTATTTGCATATGGTTTCTTAGGTAATACATTAACAGTATAAGTCCTGGTACTCATTTTACTTGATGTTGAGATACCATCTGCTTCAATGATGGTGTCTCGCTCATAAAACTGCTCAGGAATGTTCCCGTATTCCAGTTTTCCCTCAGAACCAGGAATATAAGTGGATGAGTAGTGATGAAGATTGACTGGAAATACCAACAATACAATTAATACTACCAAAAACAATGTGGTGTAAATTTTTAGTTTTTTGTTCATAATTGGAAAGTTCTCTTATTGTTAAACGATAAATATTTTCGGTGCAAAGATATGTGCTATTTTTAATCCACCAAAGAAAAACAGGAAAAATTTATTGAAATTCGATAAAAAGGAGTCGGGGACGGTTCTATCTGTGCCCTTTTTGATAATAATCCAAGGTGCACAGAACTTTTGGGGTATCGGTATCGGAAACCATGGCCGCCCGTGGGCTTGTGAACGGGAGGAGCCTGTTCTCAAGAAGATGTTCTGGAAGGTATGAGTTTACTCATGCCTTTCAGAGCGTCTTATTGGGAATAGGAGGGATAGCGCGAAGCGCGTAGTTTCAGATACTGATACCCCAAAAGTTCTCTTGGAAAAAAGGGTACAGATAGAACCGTCCCCTTTGGTTCCTTTTGGCACCTTTTTGTATCTTTGCAGGTGCTATGACATTGGCGGATCTTAGTGGCCTTTATGGCGGGTTGGCGCAGACCAAGGCGCTGATTAAGGAACTTGCGGGAAAACGCACCGGAAACGTTTTTCTGCAGGGGCTCCGTGCGTCATCGGCTCCGCTTTTGTTCTGTGGAGTGGCTCAGAACGGGGGTAAGCCTTGCATCCTTATCATACTCAATGACCAGGAGGAGGCCGCATATTTCTATCACGATATGGTGCAGACCATGGGCGATCAGAACGTGCTCTATTTCCCGTCGGCATTCCGCCGCGCCGCCAAGTACGGACAGAAGGACGATGCCAGCGAGATATTGCGCACAGAGGTCCTGAGCCGCCTTACAACCATAACTCCCGATGCCCAGACGCTGGTGATTGTGACATCAGCCGATGCACTGGCCGAGAAGGTGGTATCCAAATCCAGCCTTGAGGACAAGTCCATACGCATCAGCGTAGGCGAGACTCTGGACCGCGAGGAACTGCAGAGCCTGCTGCTGGAACTTGGTTTCAACCGCGTGGATTACGTCTATGAGCCGGGTCAGTTTGCCCTGCGCGGCAGCATTCTGGATGTGTTCTCGTTCTCATCGGAGTATCCGTTCCGCCTGGATTTCTTTGGCGATGACATAGACAGCATACGTCAGTTCTCTGTCGATACACAGCTCTCAACGGAGCAGAAGGACAGCGTGGTTGTGGTGCCCGATATGGATAAGATGGAGGGCGCACAGGTATCGCTAATGGATTTCCTGCCGGCTGATACCGTGCTGGCTGTCAAGGACTTGCTGCTGACCGCTGACCGTATGACCACAGTAAGTAATGAAGTGGCCGATCAAGAGAGCATGGCCGCCCGCATGCGTCAGGTCACTGCCGCCGCAACCGATAATGCCGAGCCTGTTGAGATGCCGCACCTGCTTACTGCGGAAGACTTTCTGCACAAGACCACCGGTTTCCGCGTGGTGGAGTTCGGCAACAAACCCACCGGTGCGGCACAGGCCACAATAACCTTTGATACAACGCCGCAGCCGCTGTTCCACAAGAACTTTGACCTTGTGTCACAGAGCCTGACCGATTATATAGTAAAGGGTTACAGGATTTATATCCTGACCGATAACCCCAAGCAGGGTGAGCGCCTGCACGATATCTTTACCGAGCGCGGCGAGAACATACAGTTTGAGACCATAGGCAAGACACTGCATGAGGGTTTTGCCGACGGCATACTTAAATGCTGTTTCTTTACCGATCATCAGATATTTGACCGCTATCACAAGTATAACCTGCGCAGCGAGCGTGCCCGTAACGGAAAAGTGGCGCTCACGCTCAAGGAGCTGCAGGAGTTCCAGATTGGTGATTATGTGGTGCATATGGACCATGGCGTGGGCAAGTTCGGCGGCCTGGTTCGTGTTCCGGAGGGCGGCGGATATCAGGAGAAAATAAAGATTATCTACAAGAATGACGATGTGGTGTTTGTATCCATCCACGCCCTGCACAAGGTCTCCAAGTACAAGGGCAAGGAGGGTGAGGAGCCGCACATAAACAAACTGGGCACCGGTGCGTGGGAGAACCTTAAGGAGCGTACCAAGGGTAAGATCAAGGATATTGCGCGTGACCTTATAAAACTCTATGCCAAGCGATTGGAGGAGAAAGGCTTTGCCTACAGCCCCGACTCATATCTGCAGAACGAGCTGGAGGCCAGCTTCATGTATGAGGATACACCTGACCAGCTCAAGGCCACACAGGATATAAAGCAGGATATGGAGAGCAGCCGCCCCATGGACCGCCTCATCTGTGGTGATGTGGGATTCGGCAAGACCGAAGTTGCCATCCGTGCCGCCTTCAAGGCTGTGGCCGACAACAAGCAGGTGGCAGTTCTGGTGCCTACCACCATACTGGCATTCCAGCACTACCAGACATTCCGTGACCGATTGAAGGATTTCCCGTGCCGAGTGGAGTATCTCTCACGCGCCCGCAGCGCCGCTCAGACCACCGCAATTCTGGAGGACCTCAAGAACGGCAAGATTGATATAGTAATAGGTACGCACAAATTAATAGGCAAGCAGGTCAAGTTCAAAGACCTGGGCCTGCTCATTATCGATGAGGAACAGAAATTCGGCGTATCGGTCAAGGAGAAACTCAAGCAGCTGCGTGCCAACGTGGATGTGCTCACCATGACCGCCACACCTATACCGCGCACCCTGCAGTTCTCGCTCATGGGTGCCCGCGACCTCTCGGTCATCCAGACTCCGCCGCCAAACCGTTATCCCATACAGACCGAACTCCATGTGTTCAGTCCCGATATCATCCGCGAGGCAGTCAATTTTGAGATGAGCCGTAACGGACAGCTCTTTATTGTGAGCAACCGCATATCGTCATTGCCGGATCTGGCTGCAATTGTGGAGCGTGAGGTCCCTGATGCCCGCGTGGCCATCGGCCATGGACAGATGGATCCCGATGAGCTTGAAAAGATTCTTACCGGATTCATAAATTATGACTATGATGTGCTCATTGCCACATCCATCATTGAGAACGGAATAGATATACCCAACGCCAATACAATCATCGTCAACTCCGCCCAGAACTTTGGTCTGAGTGATTTGCACCAGATGCGCGGACGAGTAGGGCGTTCCAACAGGAAAGCGTTCTGCTATCTGCTGGCACCGCCTCTGGCATCGCTGTCCGATGAGTCCCGCCGCCGCCTGCAGGCCATTGAGAGTTTCAGCGATCTGGGCAGCGGAATCCAGCTGGCTCTGCAGGATCTGGATATACGTGGCGCCGGTAACCTTCTGGGTGCCGAGCAGAGCGGATTCATAGCCGACCTGGGTTACGAGACCTACCAGAAGATTCTCAAGGAGGCAGTCCGCGAACTCAAGAACGATGAGTTCCAGGATCTGTTCCGCGAGCAGGAGGCTAAGGAGAAGGGTGGTGGCGCAGGTGCTGCAGCCGGAAGCACCCCGATGGATGCGTCACGCTATGTCGATGAGTGCACCATTGAGACTGATCTGGACCTCTGTTTCCCGGATTCATTTGTGCCAGATGGCAGCGAGCGTATCCTTCTGTACCGCGAGCTTGACAGCATGGAGCGCGAGCAGGATATCCAGCGCTTCCGCGACCGCCTGCAGGACCGTTTCGGCCAGATTCCCAAACAGGCCGACGAACTTATCCGTCTGGTCACCCTGCGCCGTATGGGCCGTGAACTGGGCGTTGAGAAGATATACCTCAAGGCTGACCGCATGAGCCTGTTCTTTGTAGCCAACCCCGACAGTCCCTATTATGAGAGCGAGGCATTCGGCGCCATCCTGGCCTACGCCGGCCAGAACCCCATGACCTGCCGCCTGCGCGAGGAAGGCACCAAGCGCAGCCTCCAGGTATCGGACGTAAAGGACATCGACAGCGCCATAGGCATCCTGCGTGCCATCCTCACTCCTGCACTCTAAAAAAATACTATTAATAGTTTGTATTTAAACTATTATTGGTATATTTGCGCTGTAATAGTGTAAAATCAAACTATTAAATAATGGATGATATTTATTTTCTGACAGACTTGGATGTTGCCAAGAGGATAGGGGCTAATCTTAAGAATCTGCGGTTAAGGCAGAACGTTACTCAGAGTAATCTTTCTGAATCAGCAGGAGTGTCACTCTCTACACTTAAAAAGATAGAAAACGGTGATATATGCTCTTTTGATTCTTTCTTGCGATTGTTGCGAACATTGCGTAAACTTGATGTGCTGCAGCCGTTGGTAGAGGAAGAACAGCTAACTCCCAATGAGTATTGGGAGTTTATAAATAACGCAAAACGGAAAATACGTAAACGCGCTGGGAGAGCCGGCAAATAAAAAAACTAAAGACTATGATTGATGCAGCGAGAGTAAAATTGTTTGGTATGCCTATCGGCACTTTGAGATTGGATCACCGATATGATGTGGTCAGTTTCCAATATGACGATCAGTTTGCAAATACAGGCATTGAACCGGCCCCGCTTATGATGCCGGTAAGAAAAGGAGTTGTTTATTCTTTCGGTAATCTGGAGAGAATCACCTATCAGGGACTCCCCGGTATGATGGCCGATTCTCTACCGGATACGTACGGACGGGCATTGTTTGAAAAGTGGTTGTCTTTAAATGGCAGGACCAGCGGTAATGTTATAGAGTCTTTGTGTTATCTTGGAAACCGATGCATGGGTGCATTGGAGTTTGAACCTGCACTGCTTGATGACAGCAAATCAGATATGTCATTTGAGATAGATTCTCTTGTGGATGTTGCCAGAGAGGCGTTGGCTGAGAAAGAGAGTTTCAGCACCAATCTGAGTAATGACAGGAAATCAGCAATTGCAGAGATTCTCAGGTTGGGAATATCGGCTGGAGGTCAGAGAGCCAAAGCGGTCATTGCATACAATAAAGAGACGGGTGAGGTCAGATCCGGTCAGATTATGGCCCCAGATGGCTTTGACTATTACCTTATTAAACTTGACGGGGTATCGGCAACTGCCGGATTCAAGGAGACTGGAAATTATGGGCGTCTGGAATATTCATTCTATAAATTGACTCAGAAGTGTGGAATAGATATGACAGAATGCTCAATTCTGGAGGAAAACGGCCGCGCTCATTTCATGACAAAACGTTTTGACCGATTGGACGGAAAGAAACTCCATATGCAGACGCTATGCGGAATTGCTCACTTTGATTACCGCATTCACAGGGCGTATTCATACGAACAGGCATTCGGTGTCATGAGGATGCTCAAACTCTCATATCAGGAAATGAGCCAATTGTTCAGACGTATGGTCTTCAATGTAGTGTTCAGAAATCAGGATGACCATACTAAGAACATCTCCTTCCTGATGGATGACAATGGTAATTGGAGATTGTCTCCGGCATACGATATGGGTTATTCATATAATCCTGCAGGTGGCTGGACATCAACACATCAGATGTCAATCAATAACAAATTTGATGACATAACACGTAAAGATTTGTTGGCTTGTGCATCGGCCAATGGCATCAAGGATGCATCGGAAATAATCGATGAGGTTTGCGATGCAATATCCCTATGGCCTGATATCGCCCGTGATTGTGGAGTACCGCAGCTGATGATTGATGGTATTACACCAAACTTTGTTCATTTATAGAAAAAGACAATCCAATTAGAGTAGAACGGTCCAAGATCAATGGACCGTTTTATTCTAGTTTTACAAAACTATGATTCAGTAGCCTACATTGATAGCAACCCCCAGATTCAGGGACCATACATCTCCAAGGTTCTTCTTGTAATTATGGTACATACCGTATACCGAGAACCTCAATCCTGTAAATGATATCCCATTGTTATCCTGATCTCTCCAGATAATCCAGTCGGTATCCAGACCAAAGAGAAATCCTTGGTTTCCGGGAAGTTTACTTTTTATATTGTGCTTGCCGTCTTTCTGTTTCTTATCTGTATATTGAGTGAGGGAACCTAATGAAGTTCCTATAACGGGTGTAAATCTGACGTATTCATTTGAAAATAGAGTATATCCTGTTTTAAACCTTATTCCGGCTTCATTGACGGTCTCACCTTTAGTCCAATCATAGTTGTAGTCATAATCATGATAGAAATCTGACTGCTTTAGTTCGCCATACCCCAATAAATATAACTCTCCTTCAAAATTGAAACCATGGTATCCCACCTCAAATCCGAATGTCATTCCGTTAGCTGGTTTCAGAAATTCTGAGCCGTTCCCTATAATGCTGTTGTTGAGATATCCCATGTGTGCTCCCATTTCCAGTTTAGTCTTTTTGATGGGAGTATATCCGAATTCCTGCGGGGTATATTCTCTGGGATTTTCTTTGAGTTCCCTTTTAATTTTGGACTCATAGTCCGATATTACCGTCGTGTCTTTACCTTGATTGCTTTCACGGTTAAATGACTGTTTTCTCTCTTCAAATATACGTTGATAGTATTCCTTAATATCGCCTTTAGTCGTATCCTGACTGCTGTTATAGGCTCTTACGGCTTCTCTGGCCGATAACTCCGCTATATCAAACAGTACTTTATTGTATCTCAGATCCCAATCGCCGGCCTTGGCAGGATCATAATAACTCCTTCCGGGAATCATGGATACAGTCAGATCCTTATACGAATAATTTGTATTCCGATATTTAAACAACCCTAATTTTTCACTTTCTTGTATTTTTATCGTGCTGTTAGAACCTGTTTCATCGGCACTAACCGGAATGAAATTGTCCCATGACAGGTTTGGGGCTTCGCTCCATTCTATAATTCCTTGAAATACCAACCTATACAATGGGGAGAGGGTTATGGAGTCCGTTGTATGTAGAGGTATTTTCATGGAGAATTGGTAGTGAGGCCATACGGAATCAATCTCTGCAAGGGTATATACCTGAACCTCCGTCTGTGAATAGGCAGTGCTGAATGTTAGCAATAGACCTGCAAACAGAGTGAATATTTGCGTGGATAATCGCATTATTATTTTGATTTAAAACTGTTCAGGTAACAGAAGTGCTATTCCAGTATTCAGAGACCAGATGTTTACATTACCGTTATATACGCCGTAGGAACCAAATAACTTTAATCTTAAGCCAAAGGTTCCTTTGGGGCGGTAATCAACATCCATTCCAAGATATACACCTTCGCCATCGGGAATATAACTTCTGTTTTTTCCTCCTTTCTGACCCTTGATGCCGGTGTTTTGATATATATCCGCAGATTGAAAACCTGCAAAAGGTGTGAGGCTTATTCGGTCATTTGACATAACGTTAAAACCGACACCAAATCTGAAAATCATTTCGTTGGCTTTTTTAATGTCATTCCAATAATAATAGTTGTATGAATCGTAATAGAAACATGGAGTCTTGACATTGCTCCATAACCGGGAGAATTGCATTTCAAACCTGTAATCTGATTTAAAATGAAATTCTGCTGATATGTTGAATCCATTCCACAAACCGAAATCATTGGAATAACCAGTCAGAAAGCAGTTATTTTCATAATACCCCATCAAAACCAGATAATAATTGGATCTGGTGTCTGATTTAGGCACTACCCCATTTGAAGTGAGTAAAAAAGTGACAGAATAGAAGTCTTCAATTTTGATATCGGCTATTTGGTCTTTCAATCTGATTTCATAATCCTTAATTACTGTTGTATCCCGACCAGAGTTACTGTTGATTATGAATTGTTCCTTGCTTTCATCATATATCTGACGGTATCGGGCATATATTTCATAAATACCCACCTTACCATTATGGTTGTCCTGTGTGGCTTGCTTCATGGATAGAAGTGCCATATCATACAGTATCTGGTTGTATCTCAGGTCCCAATCTGTTATCTTGGATGGATCATATAAACTGCTTTTTGTGTCCACTTCGACCAGATACAAATCCTTACATAGCTTTTTATTGTGCTGTACTAAAGCTTGTGATACACCAATAACAAGATGACTTGCCATTCCTATACTGTCAGCACTAGCCGGTGTAAAGTCATCCCATGTCAGTCGGGTCCTGTCAAATAATTGAGTCTGGGAACAAACAGGGAAGCTGAATAACAATAATCCTGCAAGGAAGGAGAATATGATAGTTGACTTTTTCATTGGTAATACCAATATTATTTTATGAACCAACTCTCTGCAAGAAATAACACATTGATATTAAGTGAATAGGTCGGCCCGAAACCATCAAAATTGCTTCTTGCTCCGGTAATTGCTAATCGGATTTTTGATTCCGTATAACCGGCACCGTATAAGTAAGCATCTAGATTCCTACGTATCTTCCAGTCGAAAGCCAGACCTGCATGCATCCTGAATCCGCTTGTTTCACTGCTTTCAAAAGAGTTGTTATTATTTCTGGGAGTATCTGAATCCTGATCAACAAATGAGACACCTATGCCTACGAGGGGTGTTAGGGATAGATTAGAATTGTCAAATACTCTGTATCCTCCGCTAATACACATATTTCCTGCTCGTACACTCTTACCTTTGGTCCATGTGTAGTCATGTTTATTGTCATAGTAGAAATTGTCACATTGCAAGTTTCCGGACCATGCTAATAAACCATGAAAATCCAGAGACAGCTTTTTGTATAATGTTCCGAATCCAAACTGGATACCGATAGCAGGTCTTACGCCTTTGGCTATAGGTGATCCGTATTTTTCAAATCCCATACCGATATTGAAAGACAATGCCCAATTAGATTTTTCAAAATCAGGCACTTGTATAGGCTCTATACTGATGGTATCCAATTCGTTTTTGTATTGCTCTTCATACTTGAGAACCACAAGTGTATCGGTACCATAGTTGCTCTCCATGTCAAAAGCTGATAATGTGTTGCTTATCAGTTGCTGGTAATATGCATTCAGGTCTTCTTCCATGAAATTGCGGTTGAAAGAGTTTTGCATACGTCTGCGCAATACCTCAATCATATTGAATCTGGTCTGTTCGTATCGGAGTGTCCAGTCTGTACACTTATCGGGATCATACCATGATGAGAGTTTGTTCATCTTGACGGTCGAAGTTAAAGCTGGGAACCTGAAATTGCCTATTTTCTCTTTTTTGACTTCTTTATCAATGACGCAAAATAGATTGGATACGAACTTAACGTCATTTGGAGTATGTCTGACTTGAAATTCATTCCATTTTACTGGACCTTCATCCCATTTTCTGAAAGACTGTTCATAGAGATTCTGGGCAGACAATAAGGAAAAGGACAAGGATAATGACAGTATACACAAGGATTTGAGCTTAAACATAAAAACTGTATTATTGGATGAGGATATTTGTATACGGCAAAAGTACACTTTTGTTTGGTTCTGAGAGTTTATATCTTTTGTTTTTTATATGTTTGTAGAAAAGTAGTATTATTAACCTTATAAACATCACGAATATGAGTAACAAGTATGCAGGAACCCAGACCGAGAAGAATCTGGAGGCAGCATTTGCCGGTGAGTCTATGGCTCGTAACAAGTACACCTATTTTGCTTCAAAGGCCAAGAAGGAGGGATTTGAGCAGATAGCAGCAATCTTTGAGGAGACCGCCAACAATGAGAAGGAGCACGCCAAGCTCTGGTTCAAGGAGCTGGAGGGTATAGGCGATACAGCTCAGAACCTGGGTGCTGCCGCCGACGGCGAGAACTATGAGTGGACCGATATGTACGAGGGCTTTGCCAAGACCGCCGAGCAGGAGGGATTCCCTGTACTGGCAGCACGTTTCCGTATGGTTGCCGCTATCGAGAAGCAGCATGAGGAGCGTTACCGCGCCCTGCTCAAGAACGTTGAGACAGCCAAGGTATTTGAGAAATCAGAGGTAAAGGTTTGGGAATGCCGCAACTGCGGTCACATCGTAGTGGGCACCAAGGCTCCGCAGATCTGCCCCGTTTGCCAGCATCCGCAGGCCTACTTTGAGGTTCACAAGGAGAATTATTAACTGTTTGCAATTGGGGAGAGTATCCCCAATTGTTTTTTTATTCAATATATGATTCCAATAATTTATCGCAGGACACTGTTGATGATGTGCCTGCTTCTGTTTGCATCAAGTAAATTATCGCTTTCTGCAAAAAAAGATGATATCAGGCTGAGACCCTGGAGTGACGGACCTCTTACATGGACCGATTATCAGAAAACCGGGTTTGGGGATAATGCGAACTATTCTACAAAATTTAAATATGCATTAATATCGGGCCAGAAGAAAGTCAAGATAGATAACCATAAGTTCGTGTACTATAATGTAATCTGTAACCAGATAAGCAATGAGTCATATTACAACTCTCTTAAGGCTACAGAGTGGGATCTCAGAACGGATCAGGTTGTCTTTGATATAGCAGAACTTTACTCCCGATATATCCAGAACCGGGGATTAGGCAACACTTCTCAGGTTTTTTATAAAACAAAGGACGATTATTGGGAGAGGGCCCAAAAAGAGATAGATAAGTTCCTGAAAGAGAGTAACCAAGGTAAAGACACATCGGTTGTAAGGAAATATGAGGAATCTGTCAGAACTGATCTGGAACGGACTCCAAGGAAAGAGCCGGATTTGAGTATGGGCGGACGAGTTCCGGATATGTGGGGCTTTTACTTTGCATACAACAGATGTACATTTTTAGGAAAGACCTCTACTGACTTGGCGAATGCAAACGGCATAAGCATCGGCTTTGATCATCTGGGAATGAAGGGCTGGTATTTTGATTTTGGTTTTTCCGGTGATTTTACATCGGTCAAGACTCAAGAATTTTATTTTGACCCCGCCTACAGTTATAACTGGGAGACCGGTAAGAACACCAATCTGACCCGTTTCTTTGTGAATATGGGTCATACACTCAAATCCAATCAGTATTTCAGGCTGATTCCATATGCCGGTATCGGCTATTCTGAATTGGTACAACAATCCAATACATACAACGAAAAAGGGAATTCTTATTATGCAAGCGATTTCGGTGGCCTTTCGGTGATGGCCGGTTTGAATGCAGACTGGGTTTTCAGGCTTACGGTCCGTCCGGACGAAGTTGTGGAGAACAGCCTGAGATTCAAATTATTCGGTGCCTATGACCAATTGGGCGGTAAAAACGCATGGTCTGTAAATGTAGGCCTGGCTTTTCATCTTGACGTAAAGAGCTACAACGACGCAGCAATGGTGTTTATCCCAATTCCCCTTTTCTTCTGATGATCTGATCCGCCAAAGTGTCCCACGCTCACCGGCCCAAGAGAGTATTCTGAGGCGGATGAGTGTGGGACACAGGCTCTACATGAGGGTATGTAACACAACGAACCCCGCTACAAGCGTTGTGAGCGGGGTCGGTGTGGGACACTTTGGCGGGGTGGGGCCGATTCGCGGTTACTTGTACATGAAGCGGCGGATGCTGCCCTTGGGAGTTTTGGCGAAGGGCTCAAAGCGCAGCTCGTAACCGTTTACGGTCGAGTAGGCGGGGAGCTTGGAGTTGAGCAGGCTGATGTTCTGCTTCATGATGGCCTCCAGGGCATCGGCATTGAGGCCGGCCTTGTCCAGGGCGTCCATGTTGGGAACTATCAGGGCTATGATCTTGGTGTCACGCTGAAGTACTATTGACTCAGCTACATAGGGCAGCTCGTTCAGGATAACCTCAATCTCCTCGGGGTATACGTTCTGTCCGTTGCCGGCCAGGATCATGTTCTTGCTGCGGCCCAGCAGGAATACGTTGCGGTCCTTGTCGATGGTACCCATATCGCCGGTGCGGAACCAGCCGTCCTTGAGTACCTGGTCAGTTGCATCCTGGTTCTTGTAGTAGCCCTTGAACACCTGATCGCCCTTGACCGAGAGCTCGCCGGCAATGTGCTCGGGATCAGGTGAGTCAATCTTTACCTCCATGATATCGGGCAGATACTCGCCGCATGACTTGGGGATATACTTGCCAAGTTTTCCGTATGATACGATAGGAGCCAGCTCTGTCAGACCGTAACCGGTAATGAACGGCAGCTGCAGCTTGTAAACCAGCAGTGACTCAACCTCGGACGGGATTGCTGCACCGCCTGTGGCGAATACCTCGATGTTGCCGCCCATGGCGTTGATGAGCTTGTCATGCAGCATCTTGCAGAATTCGGGGTTGTGCTTGTAATCGGCCAGTTTTGCCTTGCCTTCGGGGCTCTTTATCTCTTCGCCCAGTACATACTCGGCAAACTTGACAAAGATAAGGGGTACGCCATAGAATATGCGGGGCTTAACCTCTTGCAGAGCAGCCTGTACGTTGGACGGGATGGGCGGGAGTCCCAGAACTGTTACGTGCATACCCATGGTCATTGGGATAACTACATCGCATGCCAGACCAAAGCTGTGTGCGTGGGGCAGCAGGCTCAGGTAGTTCTCACGCGGGTGGAAGGGGAATCCGGGACGGATAACCTGCACATTGGCTGTGAAGTTGCGGTAGGTGAGCATTACACCCTTGGGATTGCCGGTTGAGCCCGATGTGTACAGGATGGCGCACACATCATCAATGTCAGGATTGCAAACCTGGAAATCGGCGGGCTGCATACCTGCGGGGAACTGTGCGGAGAGCAGTGCATCGGCCTGGGCATAGATATCGGCCACGCCGTTACGGCTTGCCAGAACCTTGCCTGTGCCGGCATCGATGACGCAGAGCACCTGCGGCATCTCGTCAAAGTTCATCTCATCGAAAGTGCGCTTCTCAGTATAGAGAATCTTACTATCGGAGTGGTTTACCAGGCGCTGTGTATCGGCCGGGGTAAATGCGTTATAAAGATGTACTGCAACGTAGCCCTTGCTCACGGCGGCCATAAAGACCGATGCGCCCAGGGCAGAGCTCTTGGTGTTGATGGCTATCTTGTCACCGGTTTTGAGGCCGGCTTTCTTCCATATCAGGTCTAATGTGTTTACGCGCTCCGCGAGTTGGCGGTAGGTGATGGTCGATTTGCGGAAATCACTCAGTGCGGGACGGTCCCAGCACTCTCTTGTTGCGCCCTCAAAGAGCTTTATGAAATTGTCAATCTTCAACATTTAATTATTGGTTTGGATTAAAAACTGTCGCGAATTTAGAAGAATAATACCCAAACCGCACATTATTGGCCTTGTTTGTGGCCAAATACCAGCTATTGTTGGTGAAGTGACGCAAAGTTAAACGACCCCTTTGCGTCACTTTTCACCCAGGACACTCCAGCGGATGAACGGGATGCGGCGCAGGAGCTCGTAGATAAGGGGCGAGAGGCTGAATACTGCTACGGCCAGAATCAGGTACATGGCAACCGGGGGAAGGGTGGTGTGCACCTTCATCTGATAGCCCAGGGCGGCGATTACCAGATAATGAACTATGTAGAGACCGTAACTGGAGCGGGTCATATACTGCGAGAAGGGGTTGGTGCAGTCAAAACGGGCAGCAAACCAGCCCATCATGGCCAGGCACATCAGCCACCCGTAGAGACAGTTCAGGGGGCTGCACAGGTATTCGGGCGATGTGTTGTTCTGTCCCCATGTGGTTATAATCAGTATTACGCCCGATATTACCGCGCACGCCATCATCGGAATCCATGCTTTGCGCACTTTCTGCTGCACCTCATCATGTGAGAATACAAAGTATCCCATCAGGAAAACGGTCAGGTAGAACAGGGGCTTGTAGAGGTTTATAAGTCCGTCGGCCGATTCGGGGCGCGGGTTCTTGATGAGCGTCTGCTCGGCGGCCCAGAAGAGCAGTCCCAGCAGTATGATTACTATGGTATTGGCCTTGCCACACCAGTTCCAGAACCTGTCTTTGCCGTCCAGTCTGCATACCAGCAAAAGGATGAGCGAGAATAACCACAGGTCCTGTATGAACCACAGCGGTCCGGTGCCGCTTACGGCGTAGATTCCGTATCGGATGGGCAATGGAATACCGTCCATGAGTACGGCCTGAGCAGTTATGGCGTTGAAATACCCAACCATCCAATGGAATACAAACAGTCCGATGGTGCCGGGCACAAGCAGTTTGCGGGTACGGGAACGGAACCACTCCTTGCGGGATCGGCTCTGGAGTGAGTATCGGGCACTGATACCCGCCAGCAGGAACATTATCGGCATAAACCAGGGATATACCATATACATAAGCACGTCCTGATACTGTTGGGCATCGGGGAATTCACCGAATCCGCCTATTCCGCCAAATACTCCCTTGTTGTTGTAAAAATAGATAACGTGGTACAGAAGTACCAGCAGCACTGTCGTCCAGCGCAGATTGTCAATCCAATGCTTTCTCATTTTGGAAGGCCCTCCATAGCCTGGTTTAATATCATATTGTTGGTGGTGATTGTGCCGTCGGGAGTCTGGTAGATCAGGTAGGCCTGGAATTCGGGATGGCGGGAGAGCAGGGCCTGGGCGCTGTCAAGTCCCATTACCATCATTGAGGTGGCCAGGGCGTCGGCGGTGGCGCAGTCGGGTGCAAAGACAGTGGCCGACAGCAGACTGTGACTAACCGGCTGGCAAGTGTGCGGGTCAATAGTGTGGGCGTATTTGCGTCCGTCCTTGACGTAGAAATTGCGGTAGTTGCCCGATGTGGCCATAGCGATGTCGGTAACGGGAATTACGGTCTGGAGCTCGGAACTCACAGAGAGAGAGTCATCTACAGGCTTGCTTATGCCTATGTTCCAGAGCTTGCCCTTGGGATTCTGACCCGAAACCACAATCTCGCCGCCAATCTCTACCATAAAATCAACAATACCTTTTGAGCGTAGCATGGAAGCCACCATATCGCTGCCAAAACCTTTTGCTATTGCACTGCAGTCCAGCATGATACGCGGATCATCCTTGGTAATCAGCCCGTCGGCCTCATGAATCTTACGGTATCCTGTAATCTCAAGCAGACTGTCAATTGTAGCCTGCCGTATGTTCTCGGCATGCTTGAACCCGAATCCCCATGCATTCACGGCCGGAGCCACGGTAATATCAAACGCGCCGCCGGTAAGGTCCGATATCTCCATGGCGCGGCGATAGACCTTGAGGAACAGCGTATCATCCACAAAAACACTCTCCGAACGGTTTACTGCGGATATCGTTGAATTGGGATTGAACATGGAGAGCGCATTGTCCACAAGCGCCAGAGTATGCTCTATATCCTCCTGCAGGTCAGCGTTATAAAGATATGTGATATGATAACTGGTACCGAAAACAAGTCCCTGTGCAGTACGGTACTCAGGCTTGGCCTCACTGCGGCTGTGGGTCAGTATCAGGATGGTTCCTATGATCAGGAACGCCAGGAAAGGGTAGTGCCATTTTTTCATATCATGCCGTCAGATGTTCAATCAGGATTTTTACTCCTATTCCTATAAGTATTATGCCGCCTATGATCTCGACCGGGAAGTTTATGCGCTTGCCCGCGTAGGCTCCTATCATAAATCCGGCCACCGAGAACAGGAACGAGCCGATGCCGATGATTACCACCGGAAGCAGAATGCTTGCAAATGTGAGGTAACCCGAGCAGCCGAATGACAGGCCTACAGCCAGGGCATCAATGCTGGTGGCAACCGCCATGGTCAGGGTGGTGGAGAACTTGGTGGGGTCAAATGACTTCTCATCTTCATCGGACTTGAGTCCGCTCAGAATCATTCGGCCGCCCAGGAATGCCAGAAGGCCGAATGCTATCCAGTGGTCCCAACGCTCCAAAGCGCTGCTGAACGAACTTATTCCCAGCCATCCTATCATGGGCATGAGGGCCTGGAACAGACCGAACATCAACGCTGTGACAAGCATGGTACGCACCACAAGGCGGCGCTGAATGAGCCCGCTGGTTATGGAAACTGTAAAGCAGTCCATCGCAAGTGCCACGGACAGGAGTATGAGATCAAGTAATGACATGGATTATTTTATCTCCTTTTCAATCTTGTAGTCGTTGCGGTTCTGCGAGCTGCGGCTCACCAGTTCTGCAAGGAATCCTACCAGGAACATGAGGGTACCCACGATAATACCGGTAAGAGCTATGTAGAAGTAGGGGTTGTCTGTGATAAGACGTGCAGGAACTCCGTGTGACAGGCACACAAGCTTGTTTACTCCAATCACTACGATGGCAATGAAGCAGAGCACGAACATGCCTGATCCGCACAGACCGAAGAAATGCATGGGCTGCTTGCCGAACCGGTTCAGGAACCAGAGTGTCATCAGGTCCAGATAACCGTTCACAAATCGGTCCAGACCGAACTTGGTCTTGCCGTACTTGCGGGCCTGGTGGTGAACTACCTTCTCACCTATCTTGCCGAATCCGGCGTTCTTGGCCAGGAACGGGATGTAACGGTGCATCTCACCGTAAACCTCAATATTCTTGACCACCTCCTTGCGGTATGCCTTAAGGCCGCAGTTCATGTCATGCAGCTTAAGACCGGTCACCCTGCGTGCGGTCCAGTTGTATATCTTGGAGGGTATGTTTTTGCTGAACTTGCCGTCATAGCGTTTCTTCTTCCAGCCCGATACCAGGTCATAGCCATCCTCGCGGATCATACGTACCATCTCGGGAACCTCCTCGGGGCTGTCCTGCAGGTCGGCATCCATGGTAACCACGATATCACCCTGAGCCATCTCAAATCCGCAGAACAGGGCGGGGGACTTGCCGTAGTTGCGGCGGAACTTGATACCCTTTACAATGTCGGGGTTATCGGCCTTAAGACCTTCAATAATGCTCCAGGACTCATCTGTGCTGCCGTCATCTACAAATATAACCTCGTAGCTGAACTTGTTCTGATCCATTACGCGGCCAATCCACTGGAAGAGTTCCGGAATTGACTCTGCCTCGTTAAGAAGGGGTACTATGATTGAAATATCCATAATTACTTGATTCTGATCCTTTTTGCTGTTATCAAAGCTATGATTATTGAGAGTATGTTGCCCCACATGAGGGACTGTTGTATAAGCTGTTTTGTCAGTCCCGATGCCGGCAGTGAGCAGAACCAGGTTACGTTCTGGCGCATGAACTCGATGTAATTGTTCATATGCTCAATCTGTACGGGGTCCGTCATGGTGCTGATAGTCTCAGACGTTGCCTGGACAATGGCCTCCATGTGGGCCATGACGTTGGCGCTGAATGCTCCGTTGTCAATGAACCGCAGGTACAGATATGCCACCATACATGACAGCACCGTTGAGAACAGGAACATCAGGAAAGTGATGATCCATGATATGGGGAACGGGAAGAACGGCATCTTGTTCTCGTCACGGAAATGGCTTACAAGCCTGTATGCGATGACGGGAATGCCCAGCATAAGCGGAATGGTGATGAACGTGATGCCTGAGTACTTTACTGACAGCGCAACTGACAGGTATACCAGTATGACGTATGCTCCAAGATGGGTGCCAAGTGACATGGCAGCCTGGATAAGGTGTATCTTTATTACTTTGGGGCCCTCTTGTTCTTCCATTTCAGAATATATAACGTGCAAATTTAATGAATTCTTTTCATTGCCGATTGTCCTTTCAAATAAAAGCAGTAATTTTGGACCCGGGTAAGTCCTACACGGCCAGCTCCCTTCTAACCCTCCAGGGCTTGACGGCAGCAAAGGTACGTCGGTTGTAGCGGCGCGATGTGGTAAGCTTACCCATCCCATACAAAATAGGTCGCCATACGGCGGCCTATTTTCGTATGGATGGGTAGACCCACCTTGTTTTAGTTTCCTAACGGAAACGCGCTCATTCCATTCGTTTGGCGGCCCTCCGGGTCCGCGCATATGCTAGCGTTTATACATATTCCAACCTATTTCCTACGTAATAGGTTGCGCAGACGGGTGAGGAGTAGGGGCTTGACGGTCTTGACGTGACGGTTTATCTTGTCCTCGGCCATATCCTTGAACGGGATGAGAATGCCGGAGTCATAGATGTCGCCGAACTCGTCATTGATTCCGGTGCCGAAATACTGCATATAAGGTGACAGGTTCATATATGAGTTCACCAGAGGCGGAATGCTCACTCCGTACTCCGATACATATGCCTTAAGGATACGGTAATCCTCCTTGAATGTCTTTCCCTTTAACAGACGTGCATATTTAAACGGCCATTTGATCCTGGCGGGTTTTACCAGCTTGACGCGGCGGAACCGTGCAGCTCCGAACCATTTGTTCAGGAACACCTGTATCATCTCACGCGCGGGGGTGGGGTACTGGCGGTAGATAGTCATCTTGCCAAAGAAATATTTCATACGGTCATGGTACATTACCATAAGCGCTCCCAGACCGTCAAAAAGGTTGTCCAGTGCAAAGATGCTCTTGGCACCGCCCTTGGAACTCTGGTAGTCAATTGTTACGAATGAACGGCCCAGCTCAATTGTGTGCTCCAGGTAGTTCCTGATGAAACTTTTTGAGAACCTGAACATGTGCGATGAAGTGAGAATGGGTTGTCCATGCTTGTCATAAACTATATCGTCGCACAACACATACCTGTATCCGCCTATGATACGTTCGGCTTCTGGATCCCACAGCACCAACTGCTTGTATCCGTATGCGGCATCGGTATCAAACTTGTCAATATCCAGTTCACGGCCGGTCCCACCGCCTCCGGCACGGAAAGCCTCCTCACGCAGGCGTCCAATCTCACGTATCACATCGGGAGCATTGTTGTTGTCAACCACGTAAATCTCATTGCCTCCGTGGTTGGTGGTACGCAGGAACTTCTCTTTTGTCAGCTGTGACTTGAGTATCTCCTTGTCAACGGGATCGATTATCTTTCTCATAATGCGTATGCGGTTTTCTTTATCTGTTCTACTTGTTTGTTGATGTCATTGCTGCGGTCAAATGAACTCCATGGGATGGGCTTGCCAATAACTATCCTGTAGGTCTTACCCTGTGACCGGTACAGCTCATCGGGCAGGAATATCATACCCAGCGGGAATTTGAGCTTAAGTATCTGCTGGATGCGTCCCATGCGGTAAAAACGGCGGGAGTTGGTACCGTAAAAGTGTATGGGAACGATGTCACGATGTGTTTCAATACTCTTTATAAGGAATGTCTTGCTCCACTTGCGGTCCTCAATTACACCGTGGTTGCGGCGTGATACCTGGCCTGCCGGGAAATCCAGTATATGTGTGGGGCCGCTGTATGCGCTGTCAATACCCTCCTTGAGCTTGCGGCTCTGCATTCCCAGTTTGTTTATGGGCACTATCATGGACTTTATTCCGTCTATGTTGGTCAGGAAATCATTACCCAGCAGCATTACATCACCTTTCTGTCCTATTATTGACAGTAGCGCAACACCATCGGCACCGCCCAGAGGGTGGTTGGACACGAAAGTGTAAGGGCCGCCGTCGGGGATGGTGCCCTCAACCTGGAGGGTTACCCCAAGATACTCAATGCCTTTACTGCAGAACTCCACTCCGGAGTAATCCTTCTCAAAGAAAGTGTTCAGGAAATCTTCATGGAACAGCCGTCTCAGGTACCACAACAGCAGTCGGGGCACCTTGCCGCTACGGGAGCGTTTCTGCAACATCTCTTTTATATCCAGTTTCATTCTTGTCCGGTGTTTGCCGTCGCTAAGTTAAGAAATGTACGGAGCAGTTCCAAGTTAGAATATTGTTAAGGTGAATTTATCTGTTGAAAGCCTAATGCTTGGAATATCTTTCTGTCAGGATGGGTAGAATATGGTCTTTTTAGAATTATTTTAGAATGGTGCTTTTTTACAAATTCATTTGGTACTTTTACAGCCCGATACTAACAACTACATGATATGGATAATTCTAGAAAAGCTTTGGTGAACGACGAGTGGATCGTGGTCGTTCTGGGTTTCATCGTGCTGGCTCTGTCAGTGCTGTTCCCTAGTGTAATGAACAGTTTCAAGATTCCGGGTATCCTGGCTGCGCAGTCGGCCAGTGCATTAGGATCGCTTCAGGGATGGCTGGGCGCAGTATACATCTTTGTATTTGTGCTGGCTCTGCTCTATCTTGCGCAGGCATTGACCGGCAAACCGTTCAAGGGCATATTCCTGTCGTTCCTGGTGATATGCCTGCTGACAGTGGTTTCACTGGCACTTGCCACAATACCGTTCTGCAAGAAATACGGTCTTGAGGCTGTGCTGTTTGCCGTAATCCTGGGCCTGATTATAAGCAACTGCTTCAAGGTGCCGGATTGGCTCAAGCCCGCCATCCAGAGTGAGTTCTATATAAAGATAGGTATAGTATGCCTGGGTGCCACTGTTCTCTATCAGGAGGTGCTCAAGAGTGGTGCATACGGTCTGGCTCAGGCTCTGATCGTGGTGCTGTGCGTATGGTACTTTGGATTCTGGGTTTCACGTAAGGTGTTCAAGGTGGATGATGAGATGGCTACCATGCTGGCCAGCTCAGTAAGTATCTGCGGTGTAAGTGCCGCAATCGCCACCTGCGGAACCATCAAGGGTGACCAGAAGAAACTCTCATATGTAATATCACTGGTAATGGTGGTTGCAATTCCTATGCTTTACATCATGCCTCTGCTCTGCAACTGGCTGCTGCCGCTGTTATTCCCCGGCAATGAGCTGGCCCAGGCTCAGGTGGCAGGTGCCTGGATAGGCGGTACCATCGATACCACAGCCGCCGTGGCTGCATCGGGCGGAATCCTGGGCGATGAGGCCGGTAACACTGCCGTTATCGTAAAGGCCTCACAGAACGTGCTGATAGGTGTTGCCGCATTCCTGATTTCACTCTACTGGTCACTGCGCGGTACCAAGGGCGTTGAGAAGACATCGGGTAAGGTTATCTGGGAGCGTTTCCCCAAGTTCGTGGTAGGTATGGTTGTGGCATCAATCGTATTCAGCCTGTTCTTTGCAGGCAAGAGCGCCGACGGTGTTGCCTACAAGAGCCTGGCCAAGAACTTCCAGAACATATTCTTCTCAATAGCATTTGTCTGCATAGGTCTGGAGACCAATTTCAAGCAGATATTCGCCAAGGAGAACAACCAGTCACTCAAGGCATTCCTCACCGCTCAGGGATTCAATATCCTGTTCACACTGCTTGTGGCAGGCATCCTGTTCGGCGTAATCAAGAACTGATAAGATATTACATAATATGGGGCAAGGCATCCTTTTGGGGTGCCTTGTTTTTTTGTGCCCGTCAAGGAGTAAAATGATTCTGTTTGGGGTTGAAACATGAGGCTATATTCAATAGTACATTCTATGCAAATCCTTGTATCCTTACTGTTTTTTCTCTAGTTCTGTTCTGTGTTGGAATGAGACTCTGTTTTGCCGACCTTTGCGGCGAAAAACAGAAAACGATATGAAAAAACAGACTATTGCCATTGACACCAAATCTGTCCGTCCTGATGTTTACGGATCATTGTCAGTACCGTTGTATACCAATGTGTCATTTGAGTTTGATGATGCAAGCCTCATGGCCGATGTCTTTACCGGCCGCGTAAAGGCTCCCGATTATGCACGTGTGGAGAATCCTACCGTAACCAATCTGGAATATAGGGTTCAGAGGCTGTCAGGAGCTGCTCATGTGACGGCATTCAATTCTGGTATGGCTGCCATAAGTAATATTCTTTTTGCAGTTACGGCCAAGGGCAGGAGGATAATCACATCACGTCATCTGTTTGGCAATACACTCTCTCTGATAACCGGTACGCTCAAGCGTTTTGGTGTAGAATCAACATTGTGTGACCTGACCAATACCGATGAGGTTGAGGCTGCTGCCGATGATGACTCCTGTTGTATCTACCTGGAGATAATGACAAACCCCCAACTGGAGGTGGCAGACCTGAAAGCCCTTTCACAAATAGCCCGCAAGAGGGGGATACCTCTCATTGCAGACTCTACCGTCATACCGTTTACTGAGACTTCGCTTAAGGACCTTGGAGTGGATGTGGAGGTGTTGTCAAGTACCAAATATCTGTCTGGCGGCGGAACCTCACTGGGCGGTCTGGTGCTGGATTATGGCACGTTCCCTCAAATCAATGAACGTATTAAAGGTGACCTGCTGTTCAATGTAGGTGCCTATATGAACCCTTATTCGGCCTATCAGCAGACCTTGGGACTGGAGACTCTTGATGTCCGATACAAGCGTCAGGCGGCCAATGCACTCTATATAGCACAGGAGTTGCGTAAAATAAAAGGAATAGAACGCGTCACATATACAGGTCTTGAGGATAATCCTTTCTATGAACTGGCCCGCAAGCAGTTCGGTCCTACATCGGGAGCTATGATTGCAATTGACCTAAAATCCAAGGATGCCTGTTTCAGGTTTCTCAATAATCTGAAACTGGTACACAGGGCTACGAACCTGTTTGACAACCGCACGCTGGCCATTCATCCGGCATCAACCATATTCGGCCTGTTCCCTGAGCAGCAGCTGCGCGAGAATGATGTGCGTGATACAACGATACGTCTTTCAATCGGTCTTGAGGACCCGGATGATATTCTGGAAGATATCCGTCTGGCTATCGGATAGGGGCTGAAACGTCATTCCAGGAGACTGAAAGAAGATTATTCTACAGTAACTGCACAATTGGGGATATATTAGCAGAAACATTCTATGGAAGTAGTAAAAGCAATAACTTGTTTTCTCTTCTTTTGATTTTTGTTGGAATATGTCACTATAAGAGCGACCTTTGCAGTGCAAATAAGAACAAGAACCACATTAAGGTATTACAGAGATGAAATACGATTTCGACAGAATCATAGAGCGCAAGGGGACAGGCGCACTTAAGTACGATGCACTTAAGGAGCGTTACGGTCGCGATGACCTGCTGCCGCTTTGGGTGGCCGATCTGGATTTTGAGACTCCGGATTTCATCACTGATGCCATTCGCAAGCGCCTGGATCACTCGCTATTCGGTTACACCATTACTCCCGCAGACCTTTGGGATATCGTTGCCAAATGGATCTATGAACACCATGAATGGAAGGTTCGCACTGAGTGGCTTACCTTCATACCCGGAGTAATGAAAGGAGTGGGTGCCGTGATAAACACATTCGTAAAGGAGGATGAGAAGGTTATCATTCTGCCGCCCGTATACCATCCCTTCCGCCTTACCCCGCTGGGTAATGAGCGCGAGGTTGTGTACAGTCCTTTAAAGAGGGTGGGTGACAGCTATGAGATTGACTTTGACAATCTGGCCCGTGTGGCCGATGACAAGTGCCGCCTGCTCATACTGAGCAACCCCCACAACCCTGCAGGCATCACCTGGAACAGGGAGACCCTTACGCGTCTTGCAGATTTCTGCCATGAAAGGAACATCATCGTAATAAGCGATGAGATACACTCTGACCTTGCACTCTTTGGGAACCGCCACATCCCGTTTGCAACAGTAAGTGACAAGGCTGCAGAGATAAGCATAACATTCGGAGCACCTTCCAAGACATTCAACACTGCCGGTATCGTGAATTCATACGCGATAGTACCAAATGACACACTGCGCCGCAGATTCTTTAAATGGCTGGATGCAAATGAGCTGAGCGAACCCCATCTGTTCGCTCCCATTGCGATCATTGCAGCATTCACCAAGGGTGAGGAGTGGCGCCGCCAGCTTATCAGTTACATAGAGGGTAACATCCTTTTCCTGGAGGATTACCTGAGCCGTAACATTCCGCAGATAAAGCCTATCAGGCCGCAGGCCACGTTCCTGGTATGGCTGGATTGCAGCGGGCTGGGACTTGACCATGAAAGACTTGTAGACCTTTTCGTAAACAAAGCACATCTGGCTCTCAATGACGGCGAGATGTTCGGACTGGGAGGCGAGGGATTCATGCGACTCAACACAGGTACCCCCAGAACCATTCTTGCCAAGGCTCTTGAGCAGCTTAAGGAAGCTGTCTGTACATTGCACTAATTCAGCGTTTTATCATTTGATTTTTTAATTTTTGAACGGACTCCGTTGAGTCTGTTCCAGGCATAAACTATACTTATGAACAAGAGACTGCTTACATACTTACTGTTTCTGGCAACAACGAACATAGCCTTTTCCAATACCACCGTTAACGGCCGTGTAATTGACGCTGTCACCGGAGAGCCGCTCATAGGCGCCCATGTGGTACTCAAGGATGCCAGGGGCATAGGCGCCGCCACAGACCTGGAGGGTAATTTCAGCCTTGACATTGCGGCAGAACTGCCTCAGACCCTGGTTGTGGAGTATCTGGGATACGGCCAGCAGGAAATTGCCGTCAAGGATGACTCCAAACCCCTGAATATAGAGCTGTCAGAGGATTCAGAGCTGCTGTCAGAGGTGGTGATCGTGGGCTACGGAACTCAGAGCCGCACCAAGCTGACAGGTAGCGTCACCACCATCAGGGCCGATATACTGGAGACCAGTAAGCAGGCAACACTGGACGGAGCGCTGAGCGGACAGGTGGCCGGTCTGGCAGTGACAGCCAGCAGCGGTCAGCCGGGTGCCGACAGCCATATACGCATACGCGGCGGCAACTCAGTGAATGCATCAAATGAGCCCCTGTATGTGGTTGACGGATTCATTTACTATAAGGATGCCGCTACTGGCAGCACCGGCCTGGGTGCCATAGAGGGCAGCCTCAACCCGCTGGCCACCATCAACCCCAATGATATTGAAAGCATAGAGGTACTCAAGGACGTATCGGCCACTGCCATTTACGGTTCCCGCGGTGCCAACGGCGTAATCCTGATTACCACCAAGAAGGGCAAGCAGGGTCAGGAGAATGCTTCAATCAACTATGGCTACAACCTGGGCGTGAGTAGAGTAAGCAAGAAACTTGACCTGCTCAACGCAAGCGAGTGGGCCAGACTGCAGAAGGACTATTTCGGCAATAAGGGCGGTTATACCGATGAACAGATAGCATCGCTTGGAGAAGGTACTGATTGGCAGGATGCCGTTTTGCGTGATGCCGTACAGCAGACTCATGAGCTGAGCATAAACGGTGGCTCACAGAAGAACCGTTACGCATTCTCATTCAATTACACTGATCAGGACGGAATAATACTGAATTCAGGATTTGAGCGTTACAATTTCCACGCCAATACGGAGTGGGAACTCAAGAAAGGTCTGACATTCGGGGTTAACGTAACTTACGGACGTTCCTTGCAGAAAGGACTCACCACTACCGAGGGTCAGGTGTTCAACTCATCACCTTACTCCGCAGGCATAACCAACAGCTTTGTATATGCTCTTTTGTTGCCTCCGGTCGTTCCGGTCTATAACCAGGACGGTTCATATTACTTCAAGAACCAGTATGAGTATGCCTATTTTGCTATAGGTGACCACTCGGCCAACCCTGTATATGACCTGAATGAGAGTGTGGCCGACAATATCAACCACTATCTGCTGAGCAATGTATGGGCCAGCTACAAGATAGGTGACATTACCTTCAAGGCAACTGTGGGACTTAACAGCGAGAAACTGACACAGAACTATTTCTCCGGTGCCTACACATCACTGGGACTGGCCACCCAGGGCATAGGCGGAACCGGTAACCGTGAGACAGATATATGGCAGCAGGAGTATACCGTAAACTACAGCCGCAACATAACCCTGAACCAGTATCTGGATGCTCTTGTAGGATTCACCAGACAGTCTCAGACTTCCAGCTACTCTTCAATACGTACCAGCCACTATACCAATGAGTCTCTCAAACAGTACAATTTGGGTGACGGATCTGACATTTACACACCTCAGACAGGAATCAGCGAGTCTCAACTTAATTCTCTGCTGGCTCGTGTAAACTATTCACTGCTTGATCGTTATAACGCCACGGCAACTTTCCGTGCCGATAACAGCAGCCGTTTTGCCCGCCATCACCGCTGGGGCTATTTCCCCTCCTTGGGCCTTTCCTGGAACGTTGATGAGGAGGCTTTCCTGTCAGGCGTGTCTGCTATTGATATCCTCAAGGTGCGTGCATCGGTAGGTCTGGTAGGTAACCAGGAGATAAGTGATTATGCATTTACTACATCATACTCCACCGGCTCATACGGTGGAAGCAGCAGTTACGCCAAGAAGAACACCGCCAACGACAACCTCAAGTGGGAGACCACCGCAAGTTACAATGTAGGATTTGACCTGGGTTTGTGGAGTGATAAGGTCAATGTTGTGGCCGATGTATACTACAAGAAAACAAGTGATCTGCTGCTTGTGGTTCCGTTGGGTTTCTCGGCCGGTGTGACCACCCAGCTGCAGAACGTGGGTAACGTGATAAACAAGGGTGCTGAACTGTCAGTGAATGTCAACCTGATTGACAGCAAACAGGTGTCATGGAATGTATCGGCCAATGTAGCCTATAACAGGAACATAATAAGTGATATGGGTGCTACCGACAACGTGATCCAGGGTAGTGACAACCAGCAGATACTGCGTCGCGGCGAGGCTCTGGGTTCATTCTACGGACTGGTGTTTGACGGTATTGTTCAGGCCGGTGAGGATGTAACCAAACTGCCTACCGTAAACGGACTGACTCCCAAACCCGGTGACGTGAAGTATGTAGACAGTGACCACAACGGACGTATTGACGGCAATGACCGTCAGATCCTGGGTAGCATACAGCCCAAGATAATATATGGATTCTCAACACATTACAAATGGCGTAGGTTTGATATATCAGCCTCATTTGCCGGCAGCTACGGTAACAAGGTTTACAATGCACTGGCTCGCCGTCTGGAGCTTACCAGTGACTCTTATAACGTCCTATCCACCGTAAAGGATTCATGGACAGAGGCCAGTGGCGGCAACACCCTACCGTTGGCATCGAACCCGCGTCCGTTCTCATATATTGACAGCCGATATGTTGAGGATGCCTCATATCTTAAACTGCGCAATGTGACAATAGGTTATGACATACCTTTCCCAAAAAGTTTTCCGGTTGGCGCAAGAGTATATGTGACCGGTCAGAACCTGCTCACATTCACAAATTACAGGGGTTACGATCCTGAGGTAAGCAGCGGTACAGATACCGGAGCGTACCCATCGGCCCGTACCATATTGTTCGGAACCAATATCTCATTTTAATTATTACAAACCATTAAATAATATCAAATCATGGAAAAGAGAAACATTGCTATTAATTCCAATCATGGAAGAGTGAATTTTATCCTTAGTGCTGCCTTGTCAGCAATACTTTCAATCGGTCTGATATCATGCTCAGAAGATGAAGAAGGTATAAACAATCAAGTAACTAACGAGAATGTAGTTGATGATGATGCCAGCGCCATCTCTCTTGTAAACGGCGTTTACAGCCACTGGCAGCCGCTTTCATCATCATTCTCATTCATTATCGAGCTTAACTCAAACAAACTTATCTCATTTGAGGGTGAGGAGAGTGAGGCAGGTCCTGTAAACAGCCGCTTTGAGCAGGAGCCAACCACATGGTATCAGGTTAAGATATTCAACCACCTCTTTCTGGGTATAGCTCAGGCTAATGAGGCTATCACCACCGTCACCAACTCATTTGAGGCCGGTAAGGTATCAAAGGCAGGTTACAATGCTGCTGTAGGAAAGGCCAAGTTCCTGCGTGCCCTGGCTTACCTTAAACTGGCTCAGCTATGGGGTGAGGTGCCTGTATTCACTGAGGCAGGCGGCAGCACTAGCGATCGTCAGGAGCTGGATGTGGTATTCGGTCAGATAATTGAGGACTTTACTGCTGCAGAGTCTCTGCTCAATGATTACAACGGTGATCCCCGTGTTCCTTCAAAGCAGGCTGCCGAGGCTCTTCTTGCACGTACCTACCTGGTTTGGGGTGATAATCCCCTTACTGCAGCTCAGGTGGCAGCTATCGCCAATACCCAGACGGATCCCGAGTTTACCTTTAACGCAAGCCGTCTGGAGAAGGCTATCGAGTATGCAGACCGCGTAATCAACAGCGGCAAGCTGGCTCTGGCAAGTGATTTCAGCAAGCTGTATGGCCGTGATTATGAGAGCAATAAACTGGGTCAGAACGAGCACCTGTTCACCATCTCACATGACGGTGACAAGAAGGATGCCCAGGGTAACCACCAGACACACTGCTCATGGACCTTCCCGTATCAGAACGGTGAGCATGGTGAGGGCTACAGCCAGAACCATACTGAGGCTGCCGATGATGACGTATATGACAGCTGGAAGGCTGAGTATCCCAATGACAAGCGTCTTGCCAAGACCTATTTTGTTGAACTCACCAATCCTGAGACAGGTAATAAGCACGTATATTACTCACCTGTATATACTCCTATCAACGGTAAGGGCGTAGATCAGAGCTATGAGGATGCTGAGAACCTTGAGATCACACAGAACTCTGTTGACCGCATCGAAATCCGTTACGCCGAGGTGCTGCTCATCAAGGCAGAGGCTCTGGTTCAGCTGGGTCGCAACACTGAGGCTGCAGTGCCGTTCAACCAGTTGCGTACACGTGCCGGCATCGAGACTGTAGATGCTCCTACATTTGACCAGATCAAGCGTGAGTGGGATTATGAGTTCACCTATGAGCAGTTCTCAGTACTTAACTCATACCGCTGGAAAGACCTTATCTCATCAATAAAGGAGGTATCAAACTACAAGCACTTTGCCGATAACTGGAAGGAACTTGCCGAGTACACACCTGATCAGGAGGCATACTTTACAAAGGTTCACAACCATCTGGTTGCCAAGTACAACAACGTTCGCGGCAAGCATTATCGCCAGCCTATCCCCACCGGACTTCACGGAGAGGACCTTGGCATCGCTCAGAACCCCGGTTATTGATTGGAAAGTAGGGACGGTTCCTGCTGCCTGGACAAACCGAAAGGAACTGTCCCTTAATTAAAAACATGGAAAAGATTATGAACAGGAATTATTTATTTATAGGTCTTGCACTTGCCGGTTTGACACTTGCATCATGCAGCAAGGATGACAGCGAACAGATAAAGGATGAAGGTAAGAAGGTGGAGTATGATTCACATGCCGTGGATCTGGGCCTTCCGAGCGGCCTCAAGTGGTCAGACCAGAACCTTGGAGCCAACACCCCTGAGGAATATGGCGGATATTATGCCTGGGGATCACTTGAACCGTTGTCATCATTTGACAGTGAGAACTACCGTAGGGATGTGGATGTAAAGAACATACCCGCAAACTACTCCGGTAATGTGAATTTTGATCCCGTTGCCAAGAATATCGGTGGTGAATGGAGAACACCCACCTACGGTGAGGTCAGGGAACTGATGAACAACACCACCTATGAATGGACAACCAGCAATGGGGTAAAAGGATTGAAACTCATAGGCCCTAATGGTAACTCCATATTCATTCCTGCCGGTGGTCAGATATCGGGTACCACTCTGAGCAAGGAAGGATTCCAGGGCACAATCTGGACCGCATCGCAGGATCCCGGATATGAGGGTGCAGGTATTGTAGCTATAGCAAATGCCGCAGGATTAGGCGGAACAGGAGGATACGGCTACATGGGATATAATCTCCGTCCTGTACGCAAGTGATTTGAACTATAAAATAACCCCACGCTTAAGTGGATTTAAAACAGAGTATCATGAATATTGGAAAGTATTTGAAATTTGGAGCAGTTGCCTTGTTTGGAGCAGTATTGAGCTCCTGCAACTCAAATGATGATTTAGGAAAACAGGAAATTGAGATTCCGGGTATTACGATTGACGGCGACATAGACTGCTGCTCGGCTGAGGAGGCGTTGCAGGTCTATAAGTTCCTGCAGACCGTAAAGATCATACCGGAACTGTCAACAGAGATTGACAATAAGTACAACGTTTATGCCTATTCAAAAACGGGTAAACTACATGGCGGATACAACGATATCTACTTTGTTGCAACCAAGAAGAAAAACGGAAACTATATCAAGAACTATGAGATACCGGCGCTCAAACCCATCATGCTGATGGTCAAGATGAACATGAAGCACAGCACACCTGTAAGCGCAGGCGTGGAGAGCTTCAACAAGAACTATCTGGCGGTAAAGCGCGGTTGGGTATCGTTCGTAATGAACACAAGCGACGCCGGTTCATGGACTCTGTCTTACGACTACTCTGTACTGGGCAGCGAAGGTACGACTGCAGAGCAGGAGATCATTGTCGATGCTCTGCCCGATGGACAGCAGTGGCTCAAATCATTCAAGGTGGGCAGTGATACCTATTACCTGTCACTGGTCAATCCCTTGGATTGGAGCACCGGAAAGAATACCATCACAGCGTTTGTATCAAAGAAAAACACTCCTGCCACAACACCTTACGGTCTTGCCGGCGAGCAGTTCGTGATTGAGATTGATCCGCGTATGCCTGACATGGGTAACCACACATCGCCCGATAACGTAGGACTTTCACGCCAGAGTGACGGCAGCTACCAGGGTACTGTAAACCTTACCATGACCGGCAGGTGGCGTATACACCTTACCTTAAAGGATGCCCAGGGTAACATTGTTGCCGGCGGCGATGACCTGAGCGACGGTTACAGTTCGCTCTTTTGGGAAGTAACTATTTGATGTTTGTATTTTTAGTTTTGTTTTCTAGATGCTGGAAACTTTTTTATTGACAACATTTTTGATGAGTGATACGGTAGCGCCTGACCGGGTGCAGAACCTTGATGAGGTGGTTATCGTATCCGCCGAGGGGAGAGGTCGCAGACGCTCCGTAAAGGGGCAGTCTGCCAGCATCGATGAACATCTGGGTGAACTGCGTAAGGTCAACCTGGTTCGCAGGGGGTCCTACGCATGGGAACCCGTTGTCAACAACATGCAGACAGAAAGGCTGTCAACCACGATTGACGGAATGAAGATATTCTATGCATGTACTGACAAGATGGATCCTGTCACGTCCTATGTTGAGAGTGGTAACCTTCAGAGTATCAGTCTCAACTCAGGACTTGACGGAAATCCTCAGGCTACCGGTAACATTGGCGGCAGCCTGGACCTTAAACTACGTAAGGTGGGTTTTGATTCAGACCCAAGGCATTTCAATGTATCGGCCGGACATGAGTGGAACGGACACCTGCAGGTGTATGGTGCCGATGCCGCACTGAGCGGTAGCCGCGCCTACCTTAACACGGGCCTGTTTTACCGTGATGCCGATAACTACCGCACGGGCGGGGGAGAGATACTCTCTTACTCACAGTTCAGCAAGGTGAACGTGTTTGCCAATGCGGGATTGCGCCTGTCGGATAAGGACATACTTGAATCGACTTTGATTTTTGACCGCGCTACCGATGTCGGATACCCGGCCCTGAACATGGATGTGTCAAAGGCACAGGGATTCATAACATCGGTCTCATATAAACACCAGTTCGGCAGTGCCGGATGGGAGACCAAGGCTTACTACAACCATATTATCCATATCATGGATGATACCACGCGTCCGGATGTTGAGATCCATATGGATATGCCGGGTGACAGCTGGACTACCGGTCTGTACAGCCTGCTTACCACATCGCTGGGCGGTGAAACCGGTGCGCAGCATGATGTTGCCGTGAACTATGACCTCTACTACAACCGTCTGTTTGCCGATATGACCATGTATCCCGGTGGCGCAGCCCCCATGTATATGGTCACCTGGCCCGATGTGGGTACTCTCAATACGGGCATGGCAGTGACGGATAACGTGAGTATTGATGACTTTCAGTCCCTGCGTCTGTCGGGTAAAGTGGCATGGCAGCAGCAGCGTCTTAACAATGAGGAGGGATACCGTGGACAGAAGGTGTTCTTTCCGCTCATGACAGACAGCTACTTCCAGACCACAGGCCGCATAGCCGCCTCATACCAATTGTCATTTTCCAAATCAGAATTCTCAATTGGAACGGGTTGGGGCAGCCGTGCACCCACTGTGACCGAGGCTTACGGCTATTACCTGAACAACACCTTTGACCAGTATGACTATATGGGTAATCCTCATCTTAAGAATGAGTCTGCCTTTGAGCTGAACAGCTCGGCACAGTATCAGGATGAGAGATTCTCTGTTGGTATTGATGCCAACGTGTTCCTCTTCAGGGACTACATAATCGGCCGTCTGGATGACCGCCTGTCGGCCATGACAGTTGGAGCAGAGGGCGTAAAGGTGTACCGTAACCTGGATAATGCCACTATCGCCAATATCTCACTTGATGCCGGTTGGCAGCTTACGGACAGGATTGTATGGAGCGGTAGGGTGAGCTACAGTCTGGGACGTGATGATGAGGATGGTCCTCTGCCGCTTATATCACCTGTGTCATGGCGTACGGAACTGGAGTACGGCTACCGCAGTCTGCAGGCCAGGGTTGAGGTGAAAGGAAATGGAGACCAGACAGACTATGCCGCCCGTTACGGCGAGACAAGGACTCCCGCATGGACCATAGTAAACCTCTCTGCATCATATCAGTTGCGGAATTACTCCATACGTGCCGGTGTTGAGAACCTGCTTGACAAGAGGTACTCATCATACTCGGATTGGAACAACATACCCCAGAAGGGACGTAATATTTATCTGAACATAACGTTTGAACTATAAATGAAAAAGGTCGTAATATGGATAGGCGCACTCATACTGGGTGCCGTTCTCGGAGTGTTGGGCATTAGTCAGCTTAACCAGCTGATGGAGTTTGTGGCTACGGTCTATACGCGGTTGTTCCAGCTGCTGGCTGTGCCCACCATAGTGCTGGCGGTCATCACCACATTCGCCACATTCGGTTCCAAGGGTTCCGGACGTATATTCGGGCATACCATCACGTATACTCTGCTCACCACTTTCGCAGCCGCTGCGGTGGGGGCGCTTCTGTACGTGATTATCAAGCCCGGAAACCTGCCTCTGGAGTCTGCCGGCCAGGTGGACAGCGTCATTGCGCAGGCATCCGGCCAGTCATATTATGACCATATACTGAGTGTGATTCCCAATAATATAGCCCGCCCGTTCCTGGAGGGTAACGTGCTGTCGCTTCTGCTGCTCTCCTTTGCCGTGGGCATAGGGCTGTCCAAACTGCCTGAGTCTGAGAACAAGAGTGTGGTAGTGAAAGGGTTGCTGGGGTTGCAGGACCTGCTGTTCCTGCTTATCCGCGGTCTTATCTGGACATTGCCGCTGGGTATAGTTGCTTTCTCGGCACAGCTGTCGGCCCAGATATCGGCCGGCGTGATAGCAGATTCCATCGGTAAGTATGTGCTGGTGGTATTGGGCGGTAATGTGATCCAGTTCTTTGTGGTACTGCCGCTGTTCCTGCTGGCTCGCGGGCTCAATCCCATACATGTGCTGGGACGCATGACCCCGGCCGTGCTGATGGCTCTCTTTACCAAGAGCAGTGCCGCTACGCTGCCCGTGACTATGGAATCGGCCGAGAACCGTCTGGGCGTACGCAAGGAGGTGGCCCGATTTGTGCTGCCTATCTGCACCACCATCAACATGAACGGCTGCGCCGCATTCATTCTGGTTACATCGCTGTTCGTGATGCAGAACGGCGGGACTCCGCTCACGCTGGGCACCATACTGTTGTGGATACTGATTTCGGTGGTATCGGCCATAGGAAATGCAGGTGTGCCCATGGGTTGCTTCTTCCTGACTCTTTCGCTCATGTCAGGGATAGGGGCCCCGGTGGCTGTGCTTGGCATTATCCTGCCTATCTACACTATAATTGATATGGTTGAGACGGCCGAGAACGTGTGGTCAGACTCCTGCGTCTGCGCCATGACCGACCATGATCTCTAGATCAGATGAGCGCGGGACACTTTGGCGGCGGTGGGACGGGGTGAGTGAGTGTGTGGGAGGTTTAGAGTCTGATGCCGAGTGAGGCGGTGGCGTACCAGTCAATCAGGTCCACGCGGTTGCGCTCATGACCGTAATTGTAGTGTTCGATGATGGCGTTGGCGCTCACAAAAAAGCGCTTCCAACAATATGCAACGCCCATTCTCAGGTCTATGTTGAAGGCCAGGGCAGTTCGTTGGCTTTCGGTCCGCATCTCCCACATGTCTATGTCCTGACGCCAGTCGGCAACTTCGCCGCCTATGACAATGGGCTTACGGGGCTTCCCGTTCTCCCATAGGCGGTTTTCGGGGTCCCATTTACCGTAGTCGTCCACATCGGCCATACTGGTGTAATCATAGTTGCAGTCGTACTTTTTGCGTATGATATTGTCCATCAGGCTTATATTGGGCATAACCATAGCGTTGATAATCCATCCTTTGGCGGGTACCCAGTTGTAACCGTATCCCACACCCAGGCTTATTTTACCCAGTGAGATGTAGCCTAAAGAGTCGGCCATGGTAACCACGCCGCCGTTCAGAGGGCTGGTGTTGAGGTCAACCCCTGATCCGTATGCGGTAAGCCCCAGCAGCAGCGAACCGGCCGATTTGCGCTGTACAACCACCTGATTGTACGCTGCGCCCTGCGAGTAACGCTCACCGTTAAACACGTAGTATGCGTTCAGATAGGCTGATATTATGTCGATGTGGGTGGTGAAAACCGCATCCATTTCATCGGTCACGGTGGTATCGCCGTCGCTTTGGTCCATCCGGAAATGCAGATTGCTGGTCTGCATGCTCCTTAACCTTAAATTAAAGCCTATTTTGGCAGCGGTGGCGCTGATGGCTATGTTCAGGTCGGGCTTCTTGTTGGGCTTGTAGTAATAACCAAATCCCAATCCGCGATAGCCTATCCACACTCCTATGGACTTGTTCAGTTCGGAATCAAACTTAAGTGAAAGACGGGTATTTACATCGGTTCCTTCATACTTTATCGTGTTGCTGTTGACAAAGTCCACAATGTTCTCATCCATCTTGCCGCGCAGGATTACGCGCCAGGGTTTTTCCGGGACGTCAATATAGTTGGGGTCATATTTCAGATGTGCCTTTGTGTCAAGCCTGTTTCCAAACGCTTTGATAAAGTTGGGTTTAATGCTGTCGGTCTGTGCCATGCTCCCCGTTGCGGACAGTATGCATAGGGTGATGGTTGCCAAAATCTTCAGTCCTTTCATTAATTTGCTGTCAATCAGTTCTGAGTGCCAAGATACAATGAAAAGGTGACAGTTTATGTATTTATAATCAAAATTTCTTACTTGAATGGATCCTTTTTCCTATGTTTGTAGGTAATATGATATGACTGAAATTATGGATTTGATTAAGAGATTTCTAGGCTATACGGCTGTCGATACACAATCGGATGAGAATTCTGAGAGCGTTCCCAGCACTGAGAAACAGAAGAATCTGGCTCGTCTGCTCAAGGATGAACTTGAGGGCATGGGCCTGGAGGATGTGTTTATGGATGATATGGGATATGTGTATGCCACTCTGCCCGCCAATACCGATAAGAAAGTACCCACGATAGGATTCATATCGCATATGGATACCAGCCCCTCCATGAGCGGCAAGGATGTCAAACCGCGTATAGTTGAGAACTATGACGGCGGGGATATAGTATTGAATAAGGAGCAGAATATCATCCTGTCACCAAGTTTGTTCCCTGAGCTGCTTGCCCATAAGGGTGAGGACCTGATCGTGACTGACGGTACGACCCTGCTTGGAGCCGATGACAAGGCGGGTATTGCAGAGATAATCACCGCTGTGGAGTACCTGCAGCAGCATCCTGAGATTAAGCACGGCAAGGTTCGCGTGGGCTTTAATCCCGATGAGGAGATAGGCATGGGTGCCGCCCATTTTGACGTAGCGCGTTTTGGTTGCGAGTTTGGCTATACCGTTGATGGCGGAGAGGTAGGCGAGATGGAGTATGAGAACTTTAATGCTGCCAAGGCTGTGTTCAAGATTCAGGGCCTTGAGGTGCATCCCGGATATGCTAAAGGCAAGATGGTCAATGCTTCACTGCTGGCTGCCGAGCTTATTGACATGTTCCCGGCCAGTGAGACTCCCGGTACCACTGAGGGTTATGAGGGTTTCTACCATATAGTAGGTCTGGCAGGTGAGGTTGACCACGCTACGGTTTCATATATCATCCGTGACCATGACCGCGACAAGTTTGAGGCCCGTAAGGAGTTTGCCCGTTCTGTGGCTGATCAGATGAATGCCAAATATGGTTCCGGCACTGTTGTGGCAGAGGTCAGTGACCAGTATTACAACATGAAGGAGCAGATTGATAAGGTTCCTTATGTGGTGGATATAGCTTGTGAGGCTATGAAGCTGGCTGGTGTTACTCCGGTCAAGGTTCCTATCCGTGGCGGTACAGACGGCGCTCAGCTCTCATTCAAGGGGCTGCCTTGTCCCAACCTTTTTGCGGGCGGCATGAATTTCCATGGACGGTTTGAGTGGGTTCCGGTTCAGAGCATGGAGCGGGCCATGATGACGGTAGTCCGCATCATCGAGCTTGTTGGAAAGCGGGCTTGGTAAATCAAAAGGGGCGCAAAGGGGACGGTTCTATCTGTGCCCTTTTTTTATTTCCGGAATTAGTTGAGGTGTTTACAAGGGCACAGATAGAACCGTCCCCTTTGCGCCCCGCCATCCGGCGGGTTACTCGCGCCGTTGGCGCTCGGTCTTTTTTGACTTTTATGGCCCTTTGGGCCTAAAAAGTCGCTATCTGGAAACCTATCTGCGTATTAGACACAACCTTTTTTTAGTTTGGGGCGGCGACGCCCCAAACCCGCTTCATTTCATTTCATTCCATTCCGCTCTGCCGGCCTTCCAGGCCGGGTAAAAACATCCCCTGACGGGCTTCGCTGTCAGGGTATGTTTTTACTGGGTGCAACTGGAAACCGTGCTGGTTCCTGCAACTGGAAACCTCATTCATCAAAATCAAATTCTTCCGGGAGGTCGAAGGGGGCGTCGGAGAGGAAGTCTTCCATGTCGCGGCGGTCCTTCTTGGTGGGGCGGCCCAGACCGGCGGCGCGTTTTACGAATCCGCCTATACGGTTCATCTCCAGCAGATCGTACTGGTCCTTGGGTGTGATGTTCTCCATCATATCGGGAACCAGCTTGGCTCCCACACGGTTCTCAATGGCCTGCAGAACCTTGAAAGAGTAGGTTACAGGCGGTTTCTTGACCTGCACCGTATCACCCTCCTTTACGGTCTTGGACGGTTTCACTTGGATGCCGTTGATTGATATGCGGCCCTTCTTGCATGCATCGGCAGCAATGGTGCGTGTCTTGAAGATACGCACGGACCAGAGCCACTTGTCAATCCTTGCCTCCATTATTTGTTGTTGAATTTACACATTGTGTCATCGATGCCGGCCAGACAGAAATTCTTTACGGCATCAACGGCAATAGGAATACGCTCATCAAGGATTTTCTGCTCCTCATCATTGAACGGATCCAGCACGAACTTAATCTGGGCGCCCATGGGGAAATCATTTCCGATGCCAAAACGCAGGCGTGCGAACTTCTCGGAGCAGAGCACCTGTATGATGTTACCCAGTCCGTTGTGACCTCCGTTGCTGCCCTGTTTCTTGAGGCGGATCTTGCCCAGGGGCAGTGCCAGGTCATCGGCCACAACGAGAAGGTTCTCGGGGTCGATGTTCTCCTTGTTCATCCAGTAGCGGACTGCGTTGCCACTCAGATTCATGAACGTAGTGGGCTTTAAGAGCACAAGCTCACGGTTCTTGATGCGCATGTTTGCAACGAAACCGTATCGCTTATCCTCAAAAACGATATTGGATGCCTTTGCGAGGGCATCCAATACCATGAATCCTATGTTGTGGCGGGTATTCTGGTATTCGTCGCCCGGGTTACCCAACCCCACAATCAAATATTTCATTCCTTATAATTACTCTGCGGCAGGAGCCTCAGCAGCGGGAGCCTCAGCGGCGGGTGCCTCCTCAGCAGAAGCGTTAGCGGCAGCAGAACGAGTTGACAGAACTGTGCAGATCACAGCCTCCTTGGGGCTTACAAACTCGATGCCCTCAACCTTGAGGTCACCAACCTTGAATGACTTGCCGATACCCAGGGGAGTTACATCGATCTCAATCTTCTCAGGAATTGCAGTGTAGAGAGCCTTGGCCTTAACACGACGCATAACCTGATCGAGCTTACCACCAGCCTTTACACCGGCAGCCAGACCGTTCAGCTTAACGGGAACAGCCATTACGATGGGCTTCTCAGGAGTTATCTGATAGAAATCTATGTGCAGGATGTTGTCCTTTACGGGATGGAACTGGATCTCACGCATAACTGCCAGAACGGTTGTGCCGTCGATGGTCAGGTTAACTGAGAAAATATCGGGTGAATATACAAGCTTGCGAACCTCCTCAAATGTTACGCTGAAAGCCTTAGCTACGGGGAGACCCTTAGCGTCGCGCTCTACACCGTAGAGGTTGCAGGGGATAAGATTCTGACTGCGGAGTGCCTTGGCACCCTTCTTACCGAACTCGTTGCGGGCTGTGCCCTTTACGTCAATTGATTTCATTTTAAAACGTGTTACTCTAAATTGTTAATATTCAATTCACCATCACACAAAACACCGCTTTTGGGGGCGGGCTTTACGTAAAAGCGCGGCAAAGGTAGGTGTTTTTTATTGAATATCCAATATTTTCGGTTGGGAAATACCATGCGGCGGGTTGCTCGCACCTTCGGTGCTCGGTTATTTTTGACTTTTATGGCCCTTTGGGCCTAAAAAGTCGTTAGCTGGAAACCTATCTGCGTATTAGAAACAACCTTTTTTTAGTTTGGGGCGGCGACGCCCCAAACCCGCTGCATTCCATTTCATTCCATTCCGCTCTGCCGGCCTTCCAGGCCGGGTAAAACTAAACCCCGACAACGCTTTGCTGTCGGGGCTTAGTTTTACTGGGTGCAGCTGGAAACCTTTTTACGACTAGGTTTACCTAAATGGAAACCGTGTTGGTTTGTGCAGCTGGAAACCTTTTTATGATGGGGTTAACCTAGAATTCGATTTTGAAATCCTCGTCGGGGGATTTGGGGTCTGATTCGGGGTTGGAGGGGTTTTCTTTTTCGGCCTCATGGATGAATTTGATGGTTTTGGTCAGGCCGTCTATGAAATTGCTGAAATCCTCACGGTAGAGGAAAATCTTGTGTTTTTCAAAACTTACCTGTGCATCATCACCTTCACCGCTCACGATCTTCTTACTCTCTGTGATGGACAGATACATCTCATCTTTGCGTGTCTTGCGCACATCCATGTAGTAGATGCGCTTGCCTGCCTTGATGGCGTGTGAGAAAATTACGTCTTTCTCAATCTCATCGGCTGCCTTCTTCTTATAATCCTCCATAAGCGCTCGTTGAATTGAAATTTGTACAAATATGGCAAATTGATTCCGTCCCACCAAGAAATAGCACGCCTAAAATGGAGTTTGTGCCGAAAAAAGTTGTACTTTTGCGGACCGGATTAACGGTTTGGATACAAATGATCAACAGAGTTCTCATCAGACTGAAAGTAGTTCAGGTAATATACGCTTACTACCAGAACGGCGGGCAGAAGACGGCAATGGCCGATCGTGAGCTCGCTCAGAGCATTGACAGTGCTTATTCCCTTTACAAGACCCTTCTGTTTATTCCAGTAGCATGGGCACGCCAGATCCGCAAGTCGGTGGCCCGCCAGCAGCGCATGAACGCTCCGCACATATCGCGTAAGGAGTTGCTTCTGGCCGATAACCGTTTCCTTGCACAGCTGGAATCAAACGTAGAGTTGGATGCATATATCCAGAGCAATGACATGGAGTGGCTGTCCCAGTCAGACTGGCTGATGGATACCTGCTCACGCATCCTGGAATCGGACGCAATGGAGGAGTACCTGCAGTGCGAGAAGTTTGATTTTGAATCCGATAAGGAGCTGGTACGCAAGCTCTACAAGGAGTTCGTGGAGGAGAGTGAGGATCTTGACTCACTGCTTGAGGAGCAGAACATATACTGGAACGGTGACAAGGAGCTGATTGACTCATTCGTCGTAAAGACCATCAAGGGCTTTGAGGACGGTCAGGTGAGCGAGCAGCCGCTCAAGAGCGAGTTCAAGGATGAGGAGGACCGCCAGTATGCCATAGACCTGCTCCATTACGGACTGCTTATGGCCGATGAGCGCGAGAAGGTGGTTGCAGCCAACTGCCGCCGCTGGGATCCCAGCCGTCTGGCATTCCTGGATGTGATAATCATACAGGTGGCAATGGCCGAGATGCTCAATTTCCCGCGCATTCCGCTCAAGGTATCCATTAACGAGTACGTAGAGCTGGCCAAGCTGCTCAGCACACCCGCCAGCGGCAGTTTCGTGAACGGTATGCTTGATACCATCGTCAAGGACCTGAAAGCCCAGGGACGTCTTACAAAGGAATTATAAACTAAAAAATTATAGAATTATGGCAAAGATGCTTTTACTCAACCCCTTCCAGATGTCATATCAGGAGGTCAGCACACACACAGTGAATTTTGTACAGGATGTCAATCTTGATGCTCCCTCATCAGAGTCAGCTCAGGGAGCACAGGCTCAGGGCGGTCTGTTTGGCAATCCTTTCATCATTGTGATCATTATCATCTTCTTGATGATGCTGTTCATGCGTCCCCGTCAGGACAAGGAGGGTGAGAAGTTCCGTAACTCACTGCAGAAAGAGCAGGATGTAGTTACCAGCACCGGTATATTCGGTAAGGTTAAGGATATCGATGAGGTTTCAGTAACCATCGAGGTTGCTCAGGGCATGCGCATCAAGGTTGACAAGCGTTATGTAAACCCTGTTCCCACTCCTCAGCCCGTTAAGCCCGAGAAGTCTTCACGTCGCAGCAAGAAGGATCCCAGCAAGGACGAGAAAGCATAAAACCCTATAAGCATGCGGGACTCAGGTAACCCCAACTCCCGATTTGCAGACACGCTCAAAAGAATCGGAATCTCCCTTCTGAGATTGTTCAGAGGGGATTTCCCGGTTTTTTTGTTGTTCCTGGCCATCACCTTCTTTTTCTGGTGGTCACAGACCATGAACCAGGATTATGATACTGCGTTCAGGATACCTGTAAAAGTGACTGGTATCCCGGATAACGTACGTGTGCTCAACAATCCGTCGGACCATATCACACTCTCGCTGAACGGCAAGGGTACTGCGCTGCGTAAATCGGCACGCAGGGCCTCACACCATGTGGTGAACGTGAGCAACAGCCTGTTCAATATGAACCAGGGTCATGCTTCACTCCCCACACAGTGGCTGCGTGACTCCATATCCGCAATCCTGCATTCATCGGTCTCAATCCGATCCATTGAGCCGGACTCGCTGGTTTACCACTATGCGCTGCAGAGCAACCGTATGATACCGGTAGTGTTTGACGGCACCATAGAGAGCCAGGACCAGTTCTATATGGAACGCATAGAGTTCATTCCGGACAGCATGAATGCCCAGGTATTGCTCTCCGACACGTCATTCAAGGAGATTGCAGTTGATCTGGAGAGCATTACCGTACAGTCCGATACCACCGTAATCATGGCGCGGCTCAAGCCCTCTCCCCGGGTGATACTGGATGACGATAAGGTCCAGATGACCGTAATCTCACAGCAGTACACGGAGAAGAGCATCGAGGTCCCGGTAACGGGCGTGAATTTCCCTGATTCGGTGTCACTCAAGTCATTCCCCTCAAAAGCCGTCGTCACGGTGTGGGTCAAGATGTCAGAGTATGATAGGATCGGCTCACGTGATTTTCAGGTGGTGGTTGACTACAACGACATAAAGGTAAGTGACGTATCCAAAGCTCCGCTGCGCATATTCTCACAACCGGCCAATGTCCGTAACGTGCGCCTGCAGACGCGTACGGTTGATTTCTTAATGGAAAGGCACATCTATTGATGGTAACCATAGGAATTACAGGCGGGATAGGGTGCGGCAAGAGTTATGTGGCCGATAAGATGAAGCTGCGCGGCATACCCGTGTATGACTCGGACTACCGTGCCAAACTGCTTATGGCCACAAGCCCGGCCATCCAGGTGGAACTGACGCGTCTGGTAGGACCTACATTGTACTGCCCGTGCGGGTGCGGAGTACTGCAGAAAGAGGTGCTGGCACGGTTCATATTCGGGCACCCCGACAATATGGCCCGGGTGAACGCCGTGGTACATCCGCGTGTAAAGGATGATTTCCGCCAGTGGGCCGATACCCATAAGGACAAGGAGTTCTGCCTGCTTGAGTCAGCCATACTCTTTGAGTCAGGGTTTGACAGCGAGGTGGATTTCAGAGTCTGCGTGGACGCTCCGCTTGAACTGCGTGTGCAGCGCTGCATAAAACGTGACGATACCACCCGTGAGGCAGTGATGAGCCGCATTGAGAGCCAGATGGACCAGGCCGACAAGTGCCGAATGGCCGATTTTGTGATTGTGAATGATGACGTGCAGCCTCTGGAACCCCAGATAAGCGCACTCCTGGATAAATGCAAAGAAACTTTTAACAAATAACATAGTAATAGTATTATGCTGAACGAGATTTTGACTATTTCAGGCAAACCGAGCCTGTACAAACTGCTTACCAGCGGACGCGGTGCCCTGATTGTAGAGAACATTGACGAGACTAAGAAACGTTTCCCCATCCAGGGCACTGACAAGGTGGTATCTCTGGGTGACATCTCAATATTTACCGATGAGCGTGAGATGCCTCTGCGTGAGGTGTTCCAGGCTATTGAGGACAAGCTGGGCAAGAAGGAGATTGAGTTTAACTGGCGCAAGGCATCAAATGACGAGCTGCTCAAGTTCTTTGGTGAGATCGTGCCCGATTTTGACCGTGACCGCGTATATCCCAGCCACATCAAGAAGATTGCCGGATGGTATGACCTGCTGGTAAAGTTCGGTGAGAATGATTTCTCAGAGCCCAAGGCTCCCGAGCAGGCTGAGCAGGCAGAGGCTGAGAAGAAATAATATCTGCCCGATAATTAATAAGGAGACCTTGCTTGGATGCAGGGTCTCCTTATTTTATATAAGCTTGATTACGTTGATTATGCGCCCGCATTTGGTCCCCTCGCGCCGGGCTGAGAAGAACCGGTCATTGTTACGGTAGGTGCAGATGCCCGTCACCTGGATGCTGTCCGGCCTTACGCCTGCCTGCTCCAGCAGCCATCGGTTTGCCTGCCACAAGTCTATGTGCAGTCCGCCCTGCATGGGATCATCGGGGGTGGGGGATTTGGGGCCGCAGTCCTTAAGGATCAGCTGCATGGGAAATCCGGCTGCAGCGAACTCACAGGCTACCTCCTGACCCACCTGGAAGCTGTCCGGGCCTATGCCGGGGCCTATCACGGCACGCAGGTCCTGCACACGGGTTCCGTAGAGACTGCGCATAAACTCTATGGTCTTGACCGATATACGCTGTACTGTGCCGCGCCATCCTGCATGAACCGCTGCAATAGCCCTGTGAACGGGGTCATACAGCAGTACGGGGATGCAATCGGCCGTACGTACGGATATGGCTGCGCCGGGGGTGGCAGTTACAAGGGCATCCACGCCCTCCAACTGCTCACGCGTGGTAAGCGGGTCGGTAACCTCACGTATCACGCAGCCGTGCACCTGATGGGGCTGCACCACATAGTAGGGGAGCTGCGCGTAACGCTCTGTACTGAAGGCCTCTACGCCATCGCCCAAATCATATCTGAATAATCCTGATTCCATCACTGCAAATGTAAGGATTTGTTTTGGCCCTTTTCACAACAAACGTCCTGTAATGTATTTTTAGCCTTTTTTATGACAGGCGGATTGCTGAATATCAAATAAACGATTAATATTGCAATAATTTTAGTCCTTAACCCTAATTACTATTTATATGAACAAACTATCCTTCTTGTTCGTCGCATCGGCATTTTGTGTCATCTCATGCGATAAATCCGATAATCAAGTTTTAGATTTTGAACCTGCACAGCAGAAAGAGGAGGGCTTGACCCAGGATGAGCTCCTGGCCCTGTCAAACTATTTCATGGGCTCAAAAATTACTGAAGAGGAGGCTATGGAATCGGCCGTATCCATAATGGAGTTCCTGGACTCATCAACCGGAACCAAGGGCTCAAAAGGCCGCTCTATCGCTAGCTGCAAGCCTGTCACCCAGGTAAAGGAGACAAAATCCGGATCCGTTGATGAAGATACCGTCGCCTACGTATTCAATTTCAGTGATGATGGAGGTTATACCATCTTGTCGGCCGACCGCCGTACAAGCAGCGTGCTGGCACTTGTACCTGAGGGCAATATAGATTTCCAGGGTGAGTTTGATGAGAATATCCTCAAGACCGGAGCCATGGTATTCTATGGCAATCTGGAGGGCGCATATATGAGCCAGATTGAACAGGAGGCCGATAATGAGGAGTATCTCCTGAGCCGTGCGCTTGAAAAGCTGAGCCATAATGACTCCACTCCCGTGACAAAGGCCATGATTGATGAGATGGAGATAAGATACGGTCCCCTTAAGACTGAGCTGGTGGCTCCGGTTACTGTCGCAGTACGTTGGGGACAGGATAATCCCTACAACCTGAGCACTCCCATAATATCGGGCCAGCATGCCCTGAACGGATGTGTCGCCACCGCAGTGGCACAGATGATGTCATACTGGAGATTCCCCAAATCATATGAATGGAGTTCCATGTTGCCGTCATTCGGAGCTGAGACTTACTCAACATTCCTGAAAATATCCAACCTTATGAGTGATGTAGGTGTAGGCGTGAATACCAAATACGGAAAGACTTCAAGCAGTGCCTATCTGGAGGATGTACCCGCATATATGGCCAGCCTGGGCTTTGATCCCGGTACATATGGCGAGTTCAATACAGAGCAGGTCCTGGCTTCACTTGAAGACTACTACCCGGTCATAGTGTCGGGCAGTGCATTGAAGAAAGACGTATACAAGACATATATGCTGTTCTGGGAGAAGTACAGCCATACATATTATGATGATAACCACACATGGCTTGTGGATGGAGCGATCATGACCTACAGGACCATTTATGTAACCTATCAGGGTGAGACATATCAGTTTGACAGGCAGAACCAGAAACTGCTTATGCATTGCAATTTCGGATGGCCTGAGCTTACCCTGGACGGTTATTATGACTGGGGTGTATTTGACACCCGTCAGGGTCCCGTAACCAGAGGACATACCAATACAAGTGGTTCAAAGGGCTACTATCAGTACAATGTTATGTGCGTTACCGGAATCCGCAGACTGGATGTAACCCACTGATTCTGGCTGATTCTCCTCCAGAAAAGTGAAGGCCGGCTGTGTTTGCAGCCGGCCTTCTTGTTGAATCAAAACAATGCTCTCTCTTTAGAGCTGTATCTCGTTACCTACCTTACGTGCACGGTTGGGGTGATCCAGGTCCATGCCGGTGGCGATACCTATCTCTACCAGGACATTCCATCCTGCGCACAGATATACATAAGGATTGAAATCACCTGCGGCGGGAGTCTTGATGGTGGGGAACGGAGTGTCGTGATCGGCAATTGCAACGACCTTTACTCCGGCACCCTTTATGAGGCACTCCTGGATCTTCTCATACTCATCGGCAATGGGGTCAACCCAGAAAATGATGTCGCCCTCTTTCATTACCTCCTCAATTCCGTGCAGAGCATATGTGCCCTCCAGGAAATCACTCTTACGGCGGGTAATCTCATTGGTCTTGAGGGTGAGCTCCTCGGCAACACCGTCATTGTAACCTGCAAAATAGATTGTCTCGGCTTTCTTAACCCACTCAACAATCTCGGCGGGTACCTGCAGTGTCAGAGCCTTCTCAATCTGAGCGGGCAGGGCAGCCAGACCGGCCTTTACGTCCTTGCCTGACATGTTCCACAGAACTGACTCGTAGTAGAGAGCCTGCTCAACAACGCTCTTGGTAGCGGCAACAGCCTGCTCCCAACCGCAAGAGAGCACATGTGTGTTGGCGCAGAAAGTTGAAAGTATGGTGCCCTCATTTGCAGTCAGGCCAAAACGCAGGGGATTTCCCTCCTCCATAAGCTTCTTGGCAAGCAGGGTAACCTCCTTGGTACGGCCGGAGTTTGAAGCCAAGAATACGGCAAACTTGCTCAGGTCATACTCACGTGACTGCCATGAACCGTCGGTCTGGGCATTCAGGTCAATACCCCAGCGCTTGCTCTTGCGCAGAGTGTTCTTGGCCGGGAAAATACGGCTTGAGCCCTCACCGGTAAAATATGCCTTGCCGGCTTTCTTTACCTGAGCTGCAATCTCCTTTGTGCAATCGGGATTGAATTTCTTCACTGTCTCTACAGTGTCCATCATCTCCTGTACAAGTGCGTACTGGGAGTACTTTTTCTCATTAAGATTCATATGTTCATCTGTTTAAGTGAGTCAATAATAATCAGAGAAGTCTCTTCTTGATGCTCTGAACGCGCTCCACAAACTCCTTGGTCTCCTGGCGCTGCTGCTTTATGAAACTGTTCTCATCAAGCTTGCCCCATGCAGCCAGCATCTCATCCTCACATCTGAATGTAGCCTGGCGGAACTTGTTTTCATAATCTTTCTTACGGGTCTCATAGACCTGGCTGAATACGTAATTCTGGATGTCGATGCCCTTGTTGAGTACCTTGTTCCAGTCCTCCTTGGAGATTGTATTTACGCCCAGCATATGCTTGAGTGACATATATGCGTGACGGAGCTTGTCTATGGGGTATTTCTTCCAGATCTCGGTGTAACGGTGGTGAATCTCCTTCCATGAGTTCAGGGTGCCGTCCTTGATATCGGAACGGAGCTGGTCAACATCCTCCATTGACATGAGCTGACCGCCCAGGTTGAACCATACGCGGGCGCGGTCACCGTCAAACATCTTGCTGATGCCCTGGAATGTCTCATCCTCATGCTCCTCAAGATATGATACTATATTTCTTACGGAGTAGTAGATAAGCATGTCTCCGTATGCGTGATATGCCTCATATGGATGCAGGATAACCACCTTGCGGCGTGATTTCTCCATGCCCTCGCCAAGTACCTCAAGGTCCTTGATCTTGGCCGGATCACCGTTAAGCAGGCCGCGTCCCATATCTATGAGCTGCTCATCGGTCATGCCCTCCAGGCTCTTGCCCTGCTTAAGGAGCCATGCCTTGGCGGTCCACTTGTCAAGCAGCTTGCGGGCCTCGATTGCCTCCTCCATGGAATCAGGTGCGTAGGCATCGAACTCAATGTTCTGGACCTTGAACACACGGGTATCACGGGTGGCGTATTTCCAGTTGTTGCGGGCCATGGCGAACATGTTGTGCAGCCAGAAGAATGCCGGCATCACATGCAGCTCACCGTGAACCTCATCGTTGCTTATGAGTGCGAACGGGAAGGGGTTGATCATCTCGGCGGGGTAGGCACCCTTGGCAAGCATCGTGAAGCTTGCAAACTTACATGAGTGCTTTACGCTCACGCACAGACCGGGCCAGAATCCGCGTCCTGCCTCAATCTCATTGTCATTGGTACGTGAGTTGTGGTTTGAGCCGATGGTCGCGCCGGCAGCCAGGTTTGACTGTCCCTTGACCACGCTGGCTATCAGGAACGAGTTGTTGTGATGCTGCTCATGAGCCGGGAAGATAAGGTTGTGGAGCACCTCGCAGCATGAAATGGTTGAGTTGTCACCCATGAATGAGTTCATGAGTCGGGCTCCGTATTTAAGGTTGGAGTGGCTGCCCAGCACAAAACGTACTGCAATTACTGAGTAGAATATGCGGCATCCGTAACCTATGATACCGTTTACCAGAACCACGTTCTCACCAATCTGGGTGGGATCCACCTCTGATGAGTTGATGGTGATGTTTTTGAGCTTGCTGGCACCCTTGATGTATGTGCAGTTGCCAATCTTTACATCCTTTATGATCCAGCAGTTCTTGATTACGTTGCCGTAACCTATGGTGCCGTAGAATCCGCGGCGGTTATCGAAAGTACTCTGTGTTATGGCCTTGAGACGGTCCTGCAGCGGGGTGTCATCAATGAACTTGGCCCAGAGGTAGGCATCGGCCGCAATCATGCCATCAAAGGGGAGCACCTTACGGCAGCCGGTCTCATTCATGAGCTCCAGCCATACGCGAACATCCTCATCCTCACCCTCCTTGATGATACCGTTACCGAACTTGGCATGGTCAGTGCAGGACATCTCCTGGATGTTGAACAGCATGCATCGGTCACCTATAATATAGTGGGACAGATAGTGTACGTTATGGATTGCGCAGTCATCACCTATGTCGCAAGAGTGAATGGAACTGTTTGTTATGCCTATAGGCAGGCGCAGGTCATGATACTGGAGTCCGTTTGATGTCACACGGCCTATGCGTACAAATCCGTAGAATTTGTTGTTCTTGATCATCATGGGATCGAACTCATCGGTAACGAGAATGTTGTCCCAGCTCATGGCTGTGTTGTCATTCTTGACCAGAGTCTCAATCTCAAAACTTGTCAGATGACGCCATCCGTTCTTGGGGGCCACCACCTGTGTATTACGTAAATAGTACTTGGTCTGTCCGGCGGGGATATACTTGGGATCAAGGAAGCTGTTGAACAGCTTGTCGGACGAAAGAACAGTTACTTTTTCCATATTGTGTCCTTTAATAATGGTTGCGATTGCAAAGATACGTTAAAATTCCGAAGCCTCCAAATTTCCGGGCATATAAAATATTATTTTATATGACCCGCGGTTTTTGCACAAAAACGGGTTCCAGACGGTTGTCCGATGGGCAACCGTTGACTAGGAGTTTCCGGTTTCCATTGCCAGGCTGATGCGCTGACGCCCCAGATCCACATCCAGTACCTTGACCAGTACCTGCTGCTGGAGCGATACCACCTGAGTGGGGTCCTTGATGAACTTGCCGGGAGCCAGCTGAGATATGTGTATGAGACCCTTTACGTGTACGCCTATGTCCACGAATGCGCCAAAGTTGGTGATGTTGTTCACTATTCCGGGCAGTACCATGCCGGGCTTTACATCTTCAATGGTATGGACCTCATTTGAAAACTCAAACCTCTTTAACGGTCCGCGAGGGTCACGTCCCGGTTTTTCAAGTTCCTGCATGATATCTGTCAGGGTGGGTATGCCAACCTTGTCAGTCACGTACTTGTTTATGTCAATTTTGGCACGCAGGTCAGATGATTTCATGAGCTCCTCAACGGTACACTTAAGGTCCTTGGCCATTTTCTCCACGATAGCATAGCTCTCGGGGTGAACTGCGGAGTTGTCAAGCGGCTGCTTGCTGCCTGGTACGCGCAGGAATCCGGCCGACTGCTCAAATGCCTTGGCGCCCATGCGCGGCACTTTCATCAGCTCCTTACGTGACTGGAAGGGGCCGTTCTCGGTGCGGTAATCAACTATGTTCTGCGCCAGCTGCGGTCCCAGTCCGCTTATATATGTGAGCAGGTGGGTGCTGGCCGTATTCACGTTCACACCGACGCGGTTAACGCAACTTACCACGGTCTGGTCAAGCGAGTGTTTAAGGTCAGTCTGGTTCACGTCTTTCTGGTACTGGCCTACACCTATTGATGAGGGGTCAATCTTGACAAGTTCCGCCAGCGGATCCATAAGTCTGCGGCCGATAGACACGGCACCGCGTACCGTCACGTCATAATCGGGGAACTCGTCACGCGCGGTCTTTGATGCCGAGTATATTGATGCGCCGTCCTCATTCACGCTGAATATCTGGACGCCGGCGGGCAGACGCAGATGCTCTATGAAATCCTTTGTCTCGCGGCCGGCAGTTCCGTTACCTATGGCAATAGCCTCAATCTTGTACTGCTCCACGAGAGTCTGGATTTTTGCGGCTGCCTGACGGGCCTGATTGTGGGGCGGGTGGGGGAATATGGCCTCATTGTGCAGCAGTGTTCCCTTTGCGTCCAGACATACCACCTTACAGCCTGTGCGGAATCCCGGATCAATGCCCATAACGGCCTTCTGACCTAGTGGGGAGGCCATTAGCAGCTGCTCAAGGTTGCGTGCGAATACGCGTATTGCCTCGGCGTCAGCCGTGGTCTTCGAGCTGGCCGCAAACTCATTTTCGACCGATGGCTGCAGCAGGCGGTAGTATGAATCCTCAACGGCCTCCTCTACCAGTTCTGATGCGGGAGAGTTGCCGCGGACATATCGGCGCGTAAGGAATTCGGATGTCTTTTCATCATCTATCTCTATGGATACGCGCAGGAATCCTTCGGCCTCGCCGCGGCGCATGGCAAGCAGACGGTGTGATGCGCATCGGTTCAATGGCTCATTGAAATCAAACCAGTCACGGTACTTCTGGGCATCGGCCTCCTTGCTCTTTACCACCTTGCTGAATATGCGGGCGGTGCGGCGGTAGCTGTTGCGCACGGCGTTGCGTGAGCCCTCGTCAAGTGATACCTGCTCGGCTATTATGTCCATAGCGCCCTGCAGTGCGTCATCGGTGCTCTCCACACCTTTCTTCTTGTCTACGTATTTGGCTGCCTCACGCTCCAGCGGAACGTACTGGTTTTGTTTCATGACAAATTCCGCCAGCGGCTCCAGGCCCTTCTCGCGGGCGGCATCGGCACGGGTCTTGCGGTGGGGCTTGAACGGGGCGTAGATATCCTCCAGCTCGGTTGCATCCCAGCAGTGCTCAATGCGGTTCTTCAGCTCTGGGGTGAGCTTGTCCTGGCTCTCAATGGTGCCCAGGATAGTCTCCTTACGCTTGGCCAGTGTCTCCAGACGCTCCAGCGCATCACTCACCTCAGTCACCTGCACCTCATCCATTCCGCCGGTTGACTCCTTGCGGTATCGGCTTATAAAAGGTATGGTGGCGCCGTTCTCCAGCAGCTTGAGCGTATTCTCTACCTGGTTCTCACGGAGACCGGTCTCACGCACGATTATGCTTACGTATTCCTTGTTCATTTGAGTGTATTCTTTCAGCAAATATAGCACGTTTTCTGCAATTCCCACCATGCTCCGCCCCGTTCCCCACTGACCTTAGGGAGCCAGAACGCACACAGAGCCATTTTCATCCCTAAGGTGCGCTGAAAATACGCCAGCACCTGCGTTGCCCCCTGACCTTAGGGAGCCAGAACGCAGGTGGGGCCATTTTCTTCCTTAAGGTGCACCGTAAATACGCTCGTACCTGCGTTACCCCCTCACCTTAGGGAGTCAGAACGCACGTGGAGCCATTTTCTTCCCTAAGGTGCGCTGAAAATACGCCAGCACCTGCGTTACCCCCCTCACCTTAGGGAGCCAGAACGCACGTGGAGCCATTTTCTTCCCTAAGGTGCACCGTAAATACGCCAGCACCTGCGTTACCCCCTGACCTTAGGGAGCCAGAACGCAGGTGGGGCCATTTCTCTCCCTAAGGTGCGCCGTAAATACGCCAGAACCTGCGTTACCCCCTGACCTTAGGGAGTCAGAACGCAGGTGGGGCCATTTTCTTCCCTAAGGTGAGGGGGAGTGTATTGGCTGGAGCTGCTTAATATGCACGGAACTTACGGGGACGGTATTCGTCGGGCAGAATGGATATCGGAATCGCGACGCAGCGGGCGGCTTGAATGGCGTTGATGTGACAATCGTTTATGAGTTCCAAAGCGATCTGACATCGGCGTTTATCATTTAACTGATAGATACTCTTTGTTTTATATCGGCCTAGAATATCGTTGTCCACCACTGAGCAAACCTCCAGGTCATTCATGTTCACCACCGATGCCCGGCCGCCCATTTCATTTTTGAGCATATCGGATTCCGAGTCAAACTGTACGCCTTTCTCTATGATTTTCAATGTAATAGGATCGGAAGCAACATCGTCTTTCTCCTGTTCCTTTATCCAATCTTCGGTTGTGCGGCGGTTCATGTTGTAAATATAATTGGTGGGTGTACCGTACCATGACTCGGCCAGTCTGATTTCCTGAAATGTATCCCTTGAAATAACACCTTGATTATCAATTGCAAAGTAGTCGGGGAAATAGGAGTTCTTAGGCAAGAACGATTGTATCTCGGCCCGATTGTATGACAGGTTCGGATTCAGGATACCTCTGGCGCGCGAAAAAATGTAATTGCAGGTGCTGAACGGATAAGCAAATGCGGTCTCACTCTGACCGTGGTGCAAACCATTCCTTAGACAATAGTTTATTGCCATCTGAATATGCTTAGTTCCTTCCAACTTCCTGATAAACACTCTTTTGTCAAAGAGTCTGCCGGTCCTTCCGTAGATGTGGTTGAAATGTTTGGTCAAAGAATACCTAAGTGAGAGCGCAAATTTCCGGGGAGACTCAGACAGAATGATAAAGTGGACGTGGTTAGACATCACGGAGTCCGCAAGAATGCTAGTGTCATTTCTGAACGCAGCCAATGCCATGAGATTAGTGAAATCGCGTGCATCGTCAAAATTTCTTGTCATGACCTCTTTGTGCGCGGTCATGCAAACATGGAAAAGATCCTTCATAGCAATTTTTATTTAATGGTTTAGGTTAGTTGCAAACAATTGTGTTAGTCACTTAACATTCGCAAATATAAGCATTTAGTCCGATACCCGATACGTTCGAATAGTCATTTTTCTACCCTAAGGTGCGTGGAAAATTTGCTCGTACCTGCGTAACCCCCTGACCTTAGGGAATCAGAACGCAGGTGTGTGCATTTTTCTCCCTAAGGTGCGTGGAAAATTTGCTCGTACCTGCTTCACCCCCTGACCTTAGGGAATCAGAACGCAGGTGTGGGCATTTTTCTCCCTAAGGTGCACCGTAAATACGCTCGTACCTGCGTTACCCCCTGACCTTAGGGAGCCAGAACGCACGTGGAGCCATTTTCTTCCCTAAGGTGCACTGGAAATACGCTCGTACCTGCGTACCACCCTGACCTTAGGGAGTCAGAACGCAGGTGTGGGCATTTTTCTCCCTAAGGTGCGTGGAAAATTTGCCCGAACCTGCGTACCACCCTGACCTTAGGGAGGTAGAACGCACACAGAGCCATTTTCTTCCCTAAGGTGCACCGTAAATACGCTCGTACCTGCGTTACCCCCTGACCTTAGGGAGTGAGAACGCACGTGGGGCCATTTCTCTCCCTAAGGTGCGTGGAAAATTTGCTCGTACCTGCGTTACCCCCTCACCTTAGGGAGTCAGAACGCACGTGGGGCCATTTTCTTCCCTAAGGTGCGTGGAAAATTTGCTCGAACCTGCGTACCACACTGACCTTAGGGAGGTAGAACGCAGGTAGGGGCAGTTTTTTCCCTAAGGTATGGGGGGCTGGGAGTTGTTGATAAAATTTTTTGTGGCAAGGTGAGATTTGTGATGCGTTTTCATATCTTTGCGTTTGGAGTCCCGGAGGGGGCTTTGCTCTAAAGAGATGAAACATACCTTGGAGAACACTCTTTGGGGGTAGTTAATGTTTTAAACCATTCATATTATGGCAAAGAAAGAGATTGAGGGCGCGTCAGGCCCTCAGAATGCAGGTCTGAGCGAGAAACTCAAGGCCTTGCAGGCAGCAACTGACAAGATTGAGAAGAGCTTCGGCAAGGGCTCAATCATGAAGCTCGGTGATGAGAACATTGAGCACGTTGATGTCATTCCCACCGGATCTATCGGCCTTAATGCCGCACTTGGTGTGGGCGGTTATCCGCGCGGCCGAATAATTGAGATCTACGGTCCGGAGTCATCGGGTAAGACAACACTTGCCATTCACGCCATTGCCGAGGCCCAGAAGGCCGGCGGAATTGCCGCGTTCATCGACGCAGAGCACGCGTTTGACCGTTTCTACGCCTCAAAACTGGGTGTCGATATCGACAATCTGTGGATTTCACAGCCCGATAACGGCGAGCAGGCCCTGGAGATTGCCGAGCAGCTTATCCGCTCCAGCGCCATCGACATCATCGTCATCGATAGTGTGGCTGCACTTACCCCTAAGGCCGAAATTGAGGGCGATATGGGCGACAACAAGGTTGGTCTGCAGGCTCGTCTGATGAGCCAGGCCCTGCGTAAGCTCACGTCGACCATCAACAAGACTAACACTACTTGCATCTTTATCAATCAGTTACGTGAAAAAATCGGCGTAATGTTCGGTAACCCCGAGACCACAACCGGCGGTAACGCACTTAAGTTCTATGCATCGGTCCGTCTGGATATCCGCCGCGTGACATCGCTCAAGGACGGTGACGAGGTGGTTGGTAACCAGGTTCGCGTAAAGGTTGTAAAGAATAAGGTGGCGCCTCCTTTCCGCAAGGCCGAGTTCGACATCATGTTCGGCGAGGGCATCAGCAAGAGCGGCGAGATTGTTGACCTGGGCGTTGAGTACGGCATAATCAAGAAGAGCGGCTCATGGTTCAGCTATGGTGACACCCGCCTGGCACAGGGACGCGATGCCGTAAAGCAGCTCATGATTGACAACCCCGAGCTGGCCGACGAACTCGAAGCCAAAATCATGGCGGCAATTCTGGGCAACCCGCAAGCTCCGGAACCCGAGGATGATTCTGAAATGATGAACGATTAAGAAATACTTGCAACTTTCTAAGAGAAGCGATCCGCACAGGTCGCTTCTCTTTTTTTTCAGCACCCACACGTTAGGGATGAAATCGCCTCTACGTGCGCTACAGTTCCCTAAGGTATGGGGGTAGCCCGCGGGAAAGCGTATTTCCTGCTCACCTTAGGGATGAAAATGGTTCTACGTGCGTTGCAGTTCCCTAAGGTATGGGGGTAGCCCGCGGGAAAGCGTATTTCCTATGCACCTTAGGGATGAAAATGGTTAGGGATGAAAATGGTTCTACGTGCTTTGCAGTTCCCTAAGGTATGGGGGTAGTCCGCGGGAAAGCGTATTTCCTATGCACCTTAGGGATGAAAATGGTTCTACGTGCGCTACAGTTCCCTAAGGTATGGGGTAGCCCGCGGGAAAGCGTATTTCCTATGCACCTTAGGGATGAAAATGGTTCTACGTGCGTTGCAGTTCCCTAAGGTATGGGGGTAGCCCGCGGGAAAGCGTATTTCC
>ONNV01000003.1 GCA_900319225.1 uncultured Prevotellaceae bacterium
TACTTGTCTGTATGAAATCTTTTCAATGTTCGTCTTTCTGTGCTGTTCCTTTCGGAAAGCGGATGCAAAGGTAGAGGTTCTTGGGATTCCCACCAAACATTCTGAGGACTTTTTTCTTAGTTTTTTTGTTAATAAATATAACTTGCTGGTTTTGACGGGGATTAAAGTTGGCACATAAGAGGCTCGACGCGTAGCGGCTCGGGATTTTTGGACTTTTATGGCCCTTGGGGCCTTGAAAGCCGCTAACTGGAAACCGATTTTTGGATTAGGATCTTCTTACCTTTTTTTAGTTTGGGGCGGCGACGCCCCAAACCCGCTGCATTCCATTCCATTTCATTCCATTCCGCTCTGCCGGCCTTCCAGGCCGGGTAAAACAACGCCCTCGCTAGCTTCGCTCGCGAGGGTGTTGTTTTACTGAACTGCAACTGGGGACCGTGCTGGTGTGTGCAAGTGGAAACCTTGTGCGGATTAGGGACACGCACGGGGATACGCAGGTGCGATGGTATTGTTATATATAAAAAGGAAAGAGGTGCAGCCCGGACGGGGTGCACCTCTTTTCTTTTCGCGTGAGAGAATTACTCTGCAGCGGGAGCCTCAGCAGCAGGAGCCTCCTGTACAGGAGCCTCAGCAGCGGGAGCAGCAGCCTTCTCAGCGGCGGGCTTACGTGAACGACGGGTCTTAGCGGCCTTCTTCACGGTCTTAGCCATATTCTCATCATAATCAACGAACTCGATGAAAGCCATCTCTGTAGCATCGCTCTTACGGATACCCAGCTTGATGATACGCAGGTAGCCACCGGGACGATCTGCGATCTTCTGTGATATCTCCTTGAAGAGTTCTGTTACAGCCTCCTTGTTCTGGAGATAGCTGAACACTACGCGGCGTGAGTTTGTATCATCCTTCTTGGCACGGTTGATGATAGGCTCAGCGTAAACGCGCAAAGCCTTAGCCTTGGCCAGTGTGGTCTCGATTCTCTTATGCATGATAAGAGAGATGGTCATGTTGGCCAGCATTGAGCTCCTATGAGCGGCTTTACGGCTCAGATGATTGAATTTCTTAATATGTCTCATTGTTAGTCTTTGTCTAATTTATACCTTGAAATATCGGTTCCAAATGAAAGATTCAAGCTTTCCAGCAGATCATCCAATTCAGTGAGAGACTTCTTACCAAAGTTGCGGAACTTAAGCAGGTCTGTCTTGTTGTACTGAACGAGATCGCCGAGAGTCTCAACATCGGCAGCCTTGAGGCAGTTGAGAGCACGTACTGACAGGTTCATATCAGCAAGCTTAGTCTTAAGCAGCTGACGCATGTGCAGTACCTCCTCATCAAATTCCTCATTACCGTCAAGATCAACATTCTCAATGGTAATCTTATCATCTGAGAAGAGCATGAAGTGGTAGATAAGAATCTTAGCTGCCTCCTTCAGGGCATCCTTAGGATGAATAGAACCATCGGTTGTAATCTCGAGGACAAGCTTGTCATAGTCAGTCTTCTGCTCAACGCGGTAAGGCTCAACAACATACTTGACGTTACGGATGGGGGTGTAGATTGAGTCGATAGGAATTGTGTTCACCTCAGTGCAGAACTCCTTGTTCTCATCGGCAGGAACGTAACCACGTCCCTTGTTGATGGAGATCTCAATCTGCATGGTAGCTTTTGAATCAAGATGGCAAATGACCAGTTCAGGATTTAACACTTCAAATCCGGTCAGACACTTACCAATATCACCGGCCTTGAACTCCTTGGTATTCTCGACCTTGATGCTGACTGTTTCGCTCTCATACTCTTCTACGATCTGCTTGAAACGCACCTGCTTGAGGTTAAGAATGATGTTTGTAACATCCTCCTTAACGCCGGGAATGGTAGCGAATTCATGCTCGACACCCTCTATCTTGATGGTATTGATGGCAAAACCCTCAAGAGTAGAGAGAAGGATACGACGAAGAGCGTTTCCGATGGTGATTCCGAATCCGGGCTCCAAAGGACGGAACTCGAACTTGCCGAACTTGGAGTCGGCCTCCACCATTATAACCTTATCAGGTTTTTGAAATGCTAATATTGCCATTTAACCTCTTATTTTTTATTTAGAATACAATTCAACGATCAGCTGCTCCTTGATGTTCTCAGGAATATCCTCTCTTTCAGGTTTGTGGAGGAACTTGCCAGCCTTGGCCTGCTCATCCCACTCGATCCATGCATACTTGGCGTGATTGAAACCAGCCAGAGAATCTGCAATTACTTCAAGAGACTTGGATCTCTCACGTACACCTACGATCTGACCGGGCTTAACCTGGTAAGAAGGGATGTTGAGAACCTTGCCGTCAACAGTGATGTGTCTGTGGCTTACCAGCTGACGTGCAGCAGCACGTGTTGAAGCAAGACCAAGACGGAATACTACGTTGTCAAGACGTGACTCAAGAGCCTGCAGCAGGTTTACACCGGTAATGCCGCTCTCACGAGATGCCTTGTCAAACATGTTACGGAACTGTTTCTCAAGAACTCCATAGGTATATTTAGCCTTCTGCTTCTCAGCAAGCATGACACCATACTCAGAGGTCTTGCGGCGACGGCTGTTACCGTGCTGACCGGGAGCGTACTTTCTCTTCTCGAAAGCCTTGTCTGCTCCAAAAATTGCTTCGCCGAACTTACGGGCGATACGGGTTTTAGGTCCAGTATATCTAGCCATAATCTTCTCGTTTTAAAATTAAACTCTTCTTCTCTTCGGCGGACGGCAACCGTTATGCGGCAGCGGAGTCACGTCAATGATCTCGATAACTTCAATACCGGCACCATGCACGGCACGGATGGCTGATTCACGACCATTTCCCGGGCCTTTAACATATGCCTTAACCTTTCTCAGGCCAAGGTCGTAAGCTACCTTTGAGCAATCCTCTGCTGCCATCTGTGCTGCATACGGAGTGTTCTTCTTGGAACCACGGAAACCCATCTTGCCTGCTGATGACCAGGAGATAACCTGACCCTCACTGTTAGCAAGAGTAACAATGATGTTGTTGAAGGATGAATGTACGTGCAACTGTCCCATTGCATCTACCTTCACATTTCTCTTCTTAGCTGCAACTGTTTTCTTTGCCATAGTTCAATTATTTAGTAGCCTTTTTCTTATTAGCAACAGTCTTCTTGCGACCCTTACGTGTACGTGCATTGTTCTTAGTGCTCTGACCACGTACAGGAAGTCCGATACGGTGACGGATACCACGATAACAACCAATATCCATCAGACGCTTAATGTTGAGCTGAACCTCACTGCGGAGGTCGCCCTCTACCTTATACTCTGCACCGATAACCTCACGGATGCGGGCTGCCATATCGTCAGTCCAATCCTGGGCCTTGATGTCTTTATCCACACCAGCCTTAGCCAAAATCTTGACTGCGCTGCTGCGACCAATACCAAAAATGTAGGTTAACGCGATTTCACCCCTTTTGTTCTGCGGGATGTCAACGCCTGCGATTCTTATTGCCATATATTAATTTGTTTGTTTACTCGAATTTATCCCTGACGCAGTTTCATCTTGGGATTCTTCTTATTGATTAAATACAGACGTCCCTTGCGACGTACGATCTTGCAGTCGGCTGAACGTTTCTTCAATGAAACTCTAACTTTCATATTCTATTGTTTTATTTGTACCTGAATACTATCCTACCCTTGGTAAGGTCATACGGAGACATCTCCACCTTAACCTTATCACCAGGAAGGATCTTGATAAAATGCATTCTCATCTTACCGGAAATATGACCGGTAATCTCGTGTCCGTTCTCCAGCTGGATGCGGAACATTGCGTTGGACAATGCCTCAACTATTGTTCCGTCCTGTTCTATTGCGGATTGTTTTGCCATATTAAAACTCCTTATCTCCTAAAACTTCTGCAATATAGTCAAATGTGGAGAGTATCTCAGCCTTACCATTGCAGATGGCGATGGTGTGCTCAAAATGAGCAGCAGGCTTATGGTCGCGGGTGCGTACACTCCAACCGTCATTCTCCATATAAACCCTTCTGTCACCCAATGTGATCATAGGCTCGATTGCGATACACATACCCTTCTTGAGCTGGGTACCGTAACCGCGACGACCGTAATTGGGAACGCAGGGATCCTCATGCATCTCACGACCTATGCCATGACCGACAAACTCACGAACTACGCCATATCCATGGCTCTCGCAGTGAGACTGTACGGCAAAACCTATGTCACCGAGACGCTTACCGGCTACAGCCTGTTCTATACCAAGATAGAGAGACTCCTTAGTGACCTTGAGCAATTCCCTTACCTTAGGATCTATCTCACCTACTGCAAAAGTGTATGCTGAATCACCATTGAAACCGTTGAGGAGTGTTCCACAGTCAACCGAAACGATGTCACCCTCTTTCAAGGGTTCATCGTTCGGAATTCCGTGTACAACCATCTCATTGACCGATGTGCAGAGAGCTGCCGGGAAAGGAACATCATCCTGGTTGGGATAACCCTTGAAAGTAGGTTCTGCTCCGTTATCGCGGATGAATTCCTCAGCGACACGCGTCAGCTCATTGGTGGTCACACCAGGCTTGATAAGCTTGGCAACTTCACCAAGAGTTTTGCCGACCAGTTGGTTAGCGGCCCGCATCAACGCAATCTCTTCGTCAGTCTTAAGAAATATCATTTCAATACAATCAATAAGCGTTCAATCCTGAGCGACCCTTGATGCGTCCGGTCTTGAGAAGACCGTCATAGTGACGCATGAGAAGGTGGCTCTCAATCTGCTGAAGTGTGTCGAGAACGACACCGACAAGAATGATGAGCGATGTACCTCCAAAGAACTGTGCAAATGCCTGGTTAACGCCGAAAAGACGTGCAAAAGCAGGCATAACAGCTACGAGTGTGAGGAACAGGGCTCCAGGCCAAGTAATGCGTGACATCACAGTGTCAATGTAATCAGCGGTGGGTTTACCGGGCTTGACACCGGGAATGAAACCGTTGTTACGCTTCAGATCATCAGCCATCTGCTGCGGGTTAACCGTAACAGCTGTATAGAAGATTGTGAAGACAATGATCAGCACTGCATAAATGACATTGTACACCCAACCGTCTGTATCCATCAGCTTGAAGGCAAAACCTGACTGAGTACCTGTACCATAAATGGCGATAGGAATAAACATCAGAGCCTGAGCAAAGATGATAGGCATTACGTTTGCAGCATTAACCTTAAGGGGTATATACTGACGGGCACCTCCAATCTGACGACCGCCCTCGATACGCTTTGCATACTGTACAGGAACCTTACGTACACCCTGAACAAGCATGATTGTACCGGCAGTAGCCAGAAGAAGTACAACAATCTCAAAGAGGAACATGACAAGACCACCACCTGTTGCACCGAGAGCATTGATACGGGAAACGAATTCCTGCATGAATGCAGACGGGAAACGAGCTATGATACCTACCATGATGATGAAAGATACACCGTTTCCGATACCCTTGTCGGTGATACGCTCACCCAACCAAAGGATGAAGGAGCTACCGGCAGCAAGGATAATGGTTGATGTTACCCAGAACCATCCCCACTCTACAGGAATAACATCCGGACCGACCTGCTGTCTGAGGTTAAGCAGATAAGACGGACCCTGAAGAACAAGGATAAACAGTGTCAGATAACGGGTATACTGATTGATTTTCATTCGGCCGCTCTCACCCTCTTTCTGAAGCTTCTGGAAACTGGGAACTGCTATGGTGAGCAGCTGCAGTACGATAGAAGCTGAGATGTAAGGCATGATTCCCAATGCAAAGATAGAAGCATTGGAGAAAGCACCTCCTGAGAACATATCCAGCAGAGAAAGCAGACCTGACTCAGTCTGCTGCTGCAGGCCTTTCAGCATATCTGCATCAATACCGGGCAACAGGATGTGTGATCCCAAACGGTATACTGCGATAAACAGTACCGTTGTGAGAAGACGCTTCCTGAGGTCCTCAATCTTTGAGATGTTCTTGAGTGTCTCCCAGTTCTTAACGACAACGTAGACAATCAGTGCAACAACCGCAAAGATTACTATGTATTTGAGAACATCTGCGCCCATTTCTCTTAGAGTTTGATAACTGTTCCACCTACGGCCTCAATGGCAGCGGTAGCACTCTTTGAGAATGCGTGAGCCTCAACATCAACCTTTTTGGTGAGCTGGCCGTTACCCAGGATCTTGACAAGCTGCTTTGAAGAAACGAAACCGGCAGCAATCAGGTCTGCAACGGCAACCTTCTCAAGGTTGTTCTTCTCAGCCAGTGTCTGGATGATATCCAGGTTGATAGCCTTATACTCTACATGGTTGATGTTCTTGAATCCGAACTTAGGAACAAGACGCTGAAGAGGCATCTGACCACCTTCAAAACCAATTTTTCTAGCATAACCGGAACGAGACTTAGCACCCTTGCTACCACGGGTAGAAGTACCGCCCAGACCTGAACCAGGTCCACGGCCGATTCTCTTACGTGACTGGGTTGAGCCCTCTGCCGGTTTCAATGTATTTAACTTCATAGTTCTCTGACTTTAATTATTTAATTACGGTTACCAGGTGATTCACCTTGTTGATCATACCTCTGATTGAAGCATTGTCCTCGAGTTCAACAACATTGTTGAGCTTACGAAGTCCCAGTGCATCGAGAGTTCTTCTCTGATCTACGGGAGCACCAATACGACTCTTGGTCTGTTTGATCTTGATTGTTGCCATATCTGTAACCTCCTTATCCATTAAATACCTTACTAACACTGATTCCACGGTTCTGAGCTACAGTCTTGGCATCACGCATCTCTGAGAGAGCCTTAAGGGTAGCCTTAACCAGATTGTGGGGGTTGGATGAGCCCTTAGACTTAGCCAACACGTCAGTAATACCAACACTCTCAAGAACGGCACGCATAGCACCACCTGCTACTACTCCGGTACCGGGAGCAGCGGGCTTCATGAATACCTCAGCACCACCGTAACGAGCGGTCTGATCGTGAGGAATAGTGCCCTTGAGTACCGGAACCTTGATGAGTTCCTTCTTGGCAGCCTCAACGCCCTTAGCGATAGCTGCGGTAACCTCGCTGGCCTTACCCAGACCAAGACCGATGATACCGTTGCCGTCACCTACTACTACGATAGCGGCGAAACTGAATGTACGACCACCCTTTGTAACCTTAGTTACGCGGTTGATAGCAACGAGCCTGTCTTTCAGCTCGACATCGTTTGTAACCTTAACTTTATTTGTCATAGCAATCGTAGTTTAAAATGTGAGACCGCTCTTACGTGCGGCATCTGCCAATTCCTTAACTCTACCATGGTACAGGAAACCGTTACGGTCAAATACGACTGTGGTGATACCTGCCTCCTTGGCATTCTTTGCAATAAGCTCACCTACCTTGGCAGCCTGCTCCTTACCTGACATCTTCTCCATGCCAAGTGATGAAGCTGCAGCCAGAGTCTTGCCGGCCAGATCATCAATGATCTGAACGTAAATCTGCTTGTTGCTTCTGAAAACGCTCATGCGCGGACGCTCAGCTGTACCTGAAATCTTGTTGCGAACGCGGAACTTGATCTTATTTCGTCTTTCTGTTTTTGCTGACATAATCTTACTTCTTTAAAAGTTTTACTTGGCAGCGGCTGACTTACCCGACTTACGACGGAGTACCTCATCCACAAACTTAATACCCTTACCCTTGTAAGGCTCAGGCTTACGGAAAGAACGAATCTTGGCACATACCTGACCCAGAAGCTGTTTGTCGCAGCATTCCAGAGTGATGAGCGGGTTCTTGTTTCTCTCTGACTTGGTCTCAACCTTTATCTCTGCGGGCAGAACCAATACTATTGAGTGAGAGTGCAGAAGCTCGAAGGTGATGACGTTACCCTGGTTTGATACACGGTAACCTACACCGACAACCTCCATCTCTTTCTTATAACCTTCAGATACACCAACAACCATGTTGTTTACCAGAGCGCGATACAGGCCGTGGAAGGCATGACGCTGCTTAGGATTGTCCTGAAGCATATCGGGATTCTCCTCAAGAGTGATAACCCCGTTCTCGATTGACACTTTGATAGAAGGATCAATGCTCTGTGACAGTGAACCCTTGGGGCCCTTCACTGCAACCACGCCATCCTGAAAGGTGACAGTAACACCGGCAGGAATATGAATAGGTAATTTTCCGATTCTTGACATAGCTTTTCTCCTTCAATTAATAGACGTAGCAAAGTACCTCACCGCCGATCTTGAGCTGTGAAGCCTCCTTGTCTGTCATAACACCTTTTGATGTGGATATAATAGCTATACCCAGACCATTGATAACTCTCGGCATTTCACGATAACCGGTGTACTGACGCAGACCGGGAGAAGAAATTCTCACCAGTTTCTTGATTGCGTTGCACTTGTTTACCGGGTCGTATTTCAGAGCAACCTTGATAGTGCCCTGAGGTCCATCCTCAACGAACTTGTAGTTCAGGATGTAACCCTTCTCAAAAAGAATCTTTGTGATGTCTTTTTTGAGATTTGAGGCGGGTATCTCTACCACCTTGTGCTTTGCCTGGATGGCATTGCGAAGCCTCGTCAGATAATCTGCAATAGGATCTGTCATAAAATTGTTTTTAAATTGATCAGGACTCCCTGACAATATTTAATTAACACTCACTAGCTTATTAATAATTACCAGCTTGCCTTACGTACGCCCGGGATCAGACCCTGAGATGCCATCTCACGGAACTGGATACGGGAAAGACCGAACATGCGGATGTAACCTTTGGGACGTCCGGTCAGTTTGCAACGGTTGTGCTGACGGATAGGATTTGCGTTGTAGGGCAGATCCTGGAGCTTCTGAGCAGCCTCATAAGCAGCCTCGGGCTCACCCTTACGAACGATCTCCTTGAGAGCAGCACGCTTGTTTGCGTACTTGGCAGCCATCTTGGCGCGCTTAACCTCGCGGGCCTTCATTGATTCTTTTGCCATATCTCTATTATTTATTTTTCATTCTTGAACGGCAGACCGAACTCCTTAAGCAGAGCGTAACCCTCCTCATCAGTCTTGGCTGATGTTACGAAGGTGATGTTCATACCAAGGATGTGTGATATGCTGTCGATGTTGATCTCGGGGAAGATAATCTGCTCCTGGATACCCAGTGAGTAGTTACCCATGCCGTCAAACTTACTCTCGATACCCTTGAAGTCACGGATACGGGGCAGAGCCACGCGGATGAGACGCTCAAGGAACTCATACATACGCTCACGACGGAGAGTTACCATAACGCCGATAGGCATTTTCTTACGCAGCTTGAAGTTTGCGATATCCTTCTTTGATACGGTAGCTACAGCCTTCTGACCAGTAATGGTGGTGAGCTCATTGATAGCGGTATCGATAATCTTCTTGTCAGCGATGGCAAGCTTACCCATACCCTGATTGATCACGATCTTCTTCAGGACAGGAACCTGCATTGAAGAAGTATAGTGGAATTTCTCCTTAAGTGCCGGAGCGATACGCTCGGCATACTCTTTCTTAAGATTTGCAGTAGTGCTCATTACTTGATCTCCTCTCCTGATTTCTTGGAATAACGTACTGTCTTACCCTCAGCGTCTTTCTTACGGCCGATACGAGCAGGAGCTCCGGTCTTGGGATCAACGGGATTGAGGTTTGAAATGTGGATAGGCGCCTCCTGCTTGATGATACCACCCTGAGGATTCTTGGCGCTGGGCTTGGTGTGCTTGGAGACGAAATTCACGCCTTCAACAATAGCCCTCTGTTCCTTAACGAGCACCTTGAGAACCTTACCGGTCTTGCCTTTATCCTCGCCGGCATTGACGAAGACGGTGTCGTTCTTTTTAATATGTAATTTACTCATTACTCTTTACTTTTTTTGATTAAAGTACTTCAGGAGCCAATGAAACCACCTTCATGTTCACGGCACGCAGTTCACGTGCAACGGGACCGAAGATACGGCTTCCCTTAATTTCACCTGTATTAGCCAGAAGCACGCAGGCATTGTCGTCGAAACGGATGTAAGAACCGTCAGCGCGACGGATCTCCTTCTTGGTACGAACTACCAGTGCCTTAGAAACGGTACCCTTCTTCATATCGCTTGAAGGGATAACGCTCTTAACGGTAACAACGATGGTGTCACCTACGGTAGCGTAACGCTTCTTGGTTCCGCCAAGTACACGGATGCAGAGGCACTCCTTGGCGCCGCTGTTGTCACAAACTGTGAGTCTGGATTCTGTCTGTATCATGATTACTTAGCCTTTTCAACGATTTCTTTTAATCTCCATCTCTTAGTCTTGCTCAGAGGACGAGTCTCCATAATGCGAACGGTATCGCCGATACCACACTCGTTGTTCTCGTCATGAACATGGTACTTCTTTGTCTTGCGGACAAACTTACCATATATAGGGTGCTTCTCCTTGAAGACTGACAGAACCACAACGGTCTTGTCCATCTTGTCGCTGATTACGACACCCTGGCGCTCTTTGCGCAAATTTCTATCATTCATAGAACCTCTTTTTTACTTGTTAAGTTCCCTCTTTCTCAGCTCAGTCTTCATTCTGGCGATTGTCTTGCGGAGCTTGGCAATCTGAGAAGGATTCTCCAGCGGAGAAATGGCGTGATTCAAACCCATCACCTTGTAGTTGGCTGACTCGGTCTCGATACGCTCGGTCAGCTCCTGAGTTGACAACTCTCTGATTTCAGTATTCTTCATAATGAACGGGCTTGATTAGTTTTCATTCTTAAAATCATAGTCGCGTCTTACAACAAACTTTGTTGTGACGGGAAGCTTCTGGGCTGCCAGACGGAGTGCCTCCTTAGCGATTGCGAAGGGTACGCCATCGGCCTCGATGATGATACGACCGGGAGTGATGGGGAATACGTAACCTTCTACGTCACCCTTACCTTTACCCATACGTACATCGAGCGGCTTCTTAGTGATAGGTTTGTCCGGGAAGATTCTGATCCAGATCTGACCCTGACGCTGCATGTAACGTGTTACTGCGACACGAGCAGCCTCAATCTGCCTACCGGTGATCCAGCAGGTGTCAAGAGACTTGATGCCGAATGAACCGAAAGCAAGCTGGTTGCCACGCATGGCATTGCCCTTGCAACGGCCTTTCTGCATTCTTCTGTATTTTGTCCTCTTAGGCTGTAACATAATTCAATCTTAATGTTTCAGTTTGACAATTGCAATCAGCGATTGCTTCTGTTTCTCTTCTTGAAAGGTTTTCCACCACGCTCGCCACCACGACTCATCTCCTTAGTCTGAGTGAAGTTGGGGGCAAGATCCTTCTTACCATAAACCTCTCCACGGCAAATCCATACCTTGATTCCGTGAACACCAACCTTGGTGATGGCACCAACCTGGCAGTAATCAATATCGGCACGGAAAGTGTGCAGAGGAGTACGACCCTCCTTGTACATCTCTGAACGTGCAATCTCAGCACCGTTAAGACGGCCTGAAATCTGGATCTTGATACCCTCGGCACCCATACGCATTGTGTTCTGGATAGCCATCTTGATGGCACGGCGGTATGCAATCTTACCTTCTACCTGGCGAGCGATGTTGTTAGCTACGATAACAGCGTCGAGCTCAGGCTTCTTAACCTCAAAAATGTTGATCTGAATCTCCTTATCGGTGATCTTCTTCAACTCCTCCTTAAGCTTGTCAACCTCAGAGCCGTTCTTACCGATGATCAGACCCGGACGGGCTGTGCAAACGGTGATGGTAACGAGCTTGAGTGTACGCTCAATGACAATACGGGATATGCTGGCCTTTGCCAGACGGGCATTCAGATACTTGCGGATCTCGTTGTCCTCAACCAGACGCTCGTCATACTTGCCGAACCAACTGGAATCCCAACCTCTGATTATTCCCAAACGGTTACTGATCGGATTAACTTTCTGTCCCATTTCTTACTCCTGATTGTCGTTAGTATTCGTTGCAGCTACCTTAGTATCTACGAAAAGCGAAATATGATTTGAACGCTTGCGGATACGGTAACCTCTACCCTGCGGGGCGGGTCTCAATCTCTTAAGGGTTACACCCTCATCGACGTAGACTTTGGTGATGAACAGTTCGCCTGCCTCTGCCTTACGCTCATTCTTCTGCTCCCAATTGGCAATAGCGGAACGAAGCACCTTCTCTACATCCTTAGAAGCAGCCTTATTTGAATAACGCAGTGTGCCAAGTGCACGGTTTACCTCCATACCACGAATCATATCGGCCACAAGACGCATCTTGCGGGGTGATGAAGGAACATCGTTCAGTTTGGCAAAGTACTGGGTCTTTTTAGCCTCTTTGATCTTCTCGGCTGCCAAATGTTTTCTATTTCCCATTATCTTTATTTATTTATTTCAAATAAACATGAAGCTTATTTCCTGTTGCCTGAGTGGCCGCGGAAAGTACGGGTGGGAGCAAACTCGCCGAGCTTGTGTCCAACCATGTTCTCCGTGATGTAAACAGGGATAAACTTATTACCATTATGAACTGCGATGGTATGGCCCACGAAGTCGGGGGATATCATCGATGCCCTAGCCCAAGTCTTAACAACGACCTTCTTGCCGCTTTCGTTCATGGCAAGCACCTTGTCCTCGAGCTTCTTGTAAATATACGGACCTTTTTTAAGTGAACGTGTCATTTTGTACTCAGGTTAAATGTTACTTCTTATTGGCTCTCTCGATGATATACTTCGTTGAGCTCTTCTTGGGATGTCTGGTCTTGAGACCCTTAGCGTACAGACCCTTACGTGAACGCGGATGTCCACCTGACTGACGGCCTTCACCACCACCCATCGGGTGATCGTGCGGGTTCATAACGACACCACGGTTGTGAGGACGACGTCCTAACCAACGTGAACGACCGGCCTTACCTGACTGCTCAAGAGCGTGATCAGAGTTGCCGACGCTGCCGATAGTAGCCTTGCAGGCTCCCAGTATTCTGCGAACCTCACCTGAAGGAAGCTTGATTACACAGTAGTCACCTTCCTTAGAAGTCAGCTGGGCAAAATTTCCGGCTGAACGGACGAGAGCTGCACCCTGACCGGGACGCAGTTCGATGTTGTGGATCACGGTACCAACGGGGATATCCTTGAGCTGAAGAGCGTTACCGATTTCAGGAGCTGCTTTCTCTCCTGACATCAGTGTAGCGCCTACCTCAAGACCGTTAGGTGCAATGATATACCTCTTCTCTCCGTCTGCATAGAACAACAGAGCGATACGAGCTGAACGGTTCGGATCGTACTCGATTGTCTTGACAGTTGCCGGAACCCCATCCTTATTTCTCTTGAAATCTATGATACGGAACTTGCGCTTGTGACCACCGCCGATGTAGCGGGCAGTCATCTTACCGTCGTTGTTACGACCGCCGGTAGCGAGTTTTCCGAATACAAGAGACTTTTCTGGTACCGATGCAGTAATCTCCTCGAAAGTACCAATAATCTTGTGTCTTTGACCCGGGGTTGTGGGTTTGAATTTACGTACTGCCATCTCTATTAAATGTTGCTATAAAAATCAATTGTATCACCCTCCTTCAGAGTTACGATAGCCTTCTTGTAGGCGTTAGCCTGGCCTTTCGAAAGACCTCTGCGGGTATAACGGGACTTGGTCTTGCCCATGTAGTAAGATGTGTTAACATCAACTACAGTGACATTATACAGGTCCTCAATCTCCTTCTTAATCTCCAGTTTGTTGGCTTCAGGGCGAACGATGAAACCGAACCTGTTGGGGAACTTCTCAGTAATGGAGTTCATTTTCTCCGTTACAAGGGGTTTAACTATATATCCCATGATCAAGCCTCCTTATTTGTCTAATATACCGTTGATGACGTTAATCGCATTCTCAGTCACAACAAGAGCGTCAGCGTTCAGAATACTGTAAGTATTTACTGAAGAAGCGTTGACGACCTTAGTACCCTGTAAATTACGGGCCGACAAAGATACGACATTATTGCTCTCGGGCAGGACGAACAGAGATTTCTTATCACAAACTTTAAGATTGTTTAAGATTTCTATGAAACTCTTGGTCTTGGGAGCCTCGAATGCGAAGTCCTCAACTACTATAAGAGCGTTCTCCTGAACTTTGTATGAAAGGGCAGACTTGCGGGCAAGCTGCTTCTCCTTCTTGTTTACCTTGAAGCTGTAATCACGGGGCTTGGGACCGAATACGCGGGCACCACCTACCAATACAGGTGAGTTGATATCACCGCGACGAGCACCGCCACCACCTTTCTGACGGCCCAGCTTCTTGGTTGAACCGCTGATCTCACTTCTCTCTTTCGACTTGTGTGTACCCTGGCGCTGGTTGGCCATAAACTGCTTCACATCCAGGTAGATGGCGTGATCGTTGGGCTCAATGCCGAAAATAGCATCGTTAAGGACTACCTTTCTGCCGGTATCCTCACCTTTTATATTTAATACACTTACTTCCATTACCTCAGAATTGAAACGATTGAACCTTTATAACCCGGAATAGAACCCTTGATAAGAAGGAGGTTGTGCTCCGGAATAACCTTAAGAACCTGGAGGTTCTGAGTAGTCACACGCTCATTACCCATGTGACCGGCCATACGCATGCCCTTGAATACCTTTGCAGGATAAGAGCAGGCACCGATTGAACCGGGCTTACGACCGCGGTTGTGCTGACCGTGGGTCTGCTGACCTACACCACCAAAACCGTGTCTCTTAACAACACCCTGGTAACCGTGACCTTTTGATACTGCAATAACGTCAACGAATGAAGCGTCATTGAACAACTCGACGGTAAGAACATCACCCAGATTGAGTGAACCGTCAAAATCCTTGAACTCGGCCAAGTGTCTCTTGGGAGTTACACCAGCTTTCTTGAAGTGTCCCATGAGGGCGTTAGTGGTGTTCTTCTCCTTGGCATCCTCGAAGCCAAGCTGAACTGCCTCATAGCCATCCTTCTCAACACTCTTGATCTGGGTAACCACGCAAGGACCAACTTCGATAACGGTGCATGGAACATTCTTTCCATCAGCACCGAAGACCGATGTCATACCGATCTTTTTTCCTAATAATCCTGGCATTTCAAATATTAATTTAGTTAATGTAAATAATTTGTTACTCGCCTTTTAATATCAAACCTTGATCTCTACCTCAACACCGCTGGGAAGCTCGAGCTTCATCAGAGCGTCAACAGTCTTAGCAGTTGAGCTGTAGATATCGATCAGTCTCTTGAATGAAGAGAGCTGGAACTGCTCACGTGACTTCTTGTTTACGAATGTTGAACGGTTAACAGTGAAGATACGCTTGTGTGTTGGAAGTGGAATAGGACCGCTTACTACAGCACCGGTAGCCTTAACTGTCTTAACGATCTTCTCTGCACTCTTGTCTACGAGATTGTGGTCGTAAGACTTCAGTTTGATTCTGATTTTCTGACTCATTGTCTTTGTTTTAATTGTTTGTATTATTTTTTATGTAAGCGGCTCCGGTAAGAGTCATTTGCTATCGAAGCCGCCCTTTCTCTCTTTTACCTTATATATTAAAGGAGTGATACGTTACCGCCGTTCTCCTCAACAACCTGACGGGCCAGAGCCTTGGAAACCTCGGCATGACGCTCGTAAGACATTGAAGAAGTAGCACGACCTGAAGTGATTGTACGCAGAGCGGTTACGTAACCGAACATCTCGGCCAGAGGTACATGAGCCTTAACGACCTTGGCACCTGAGTGGTTTGTCTCCATACCCTCAACCTGGCCACGACGCTTGTTAAGGTCACCGATAACGCTACCCATGCTCTCCTCGGGAGTTACAACCTCAAGTGCCATGATAGGCTCGGTAAGACCGGGAGCGGCCTTAACGCAAGCGTTACGGAAGGCGTTGGTTGCGCAAACCTCGAATGAGAGGGCATCTGAGTCAACCGGGTGATACTTACCATCCAGAACGGTAACCTTGAGAGACTCCATGGGAGCACCCATCAGAACGCCGTTCTTCATAGCGTTGATAAAGCCCTTCTCGATAGCAGGCAGGTAGGTCTTAGGCAGAGCCTCACCCTTGGTAGCATCGATGAACTGGAGGCCGCCCTTCCAATCGGGATCAGCGGGACCGATTTCAACGACGATGCAAGCGTAGTGACCCTTACCACCAGTCTGCTTCTTGTACTCTTCACGCAGCTGAACTGTCTGTGAGATAGACTCCTTGTAGCTAACCTGGGGACGACCCTGGTTGCACTCTACGCCGAACTCACGCTTAAGACGGTCTATAATAATATCAAGGTGGAGCTCACCCATACCTGAGATCAGAGTCTGACCTGAATCCTCATCAACCTTAACGGTGAATGTGGGATCCTCCTCGGCCAGGCGTGCCAGACCGTCAGAGAGCTTGCTCATATCCTTCTCGGTCTTAGGCTCAACAGCGATGCTGATAACGGGATCCGGGAAGTCCATGCTCTCCAATACCAACGGTGCATCCTCATCGCAGAGGGTATCACCGGTACGGATATCCTTAAGAGCAACAACTGCACCTATATCGCCGGCTGCAACCTCATCAACCTGGATCTGCTTCTTTGAGTACATCTGGAACAGACGGCTTACACGCTCCTTCTTGCCTGAACGGCTGTTGAATATGTAGCTTCCGGCAGTTACCTTACCTGAATATACGCGGAAGAAGATAAGACGGCCTACATAGGGGTCTACAGCGATCTTGAATGCGAGAGCTGCAGTCTTCTCATCTGAGCGGGGATCACGGTGAGTGGTCTCATCCTCAGAACCGGGCAGGAAACCGTCTACACCACCGCAGTCGATAGGTGAAGGCAGGAATGCGCATACATAGTCAAGCAGAGGCTGAACACCCTTGTTGCGGAAAGAAGTACCGCAAACAACAGGAACGAGCTTCTGACTGATGCAACCCTTGCGGACAGCACGGAGGATCTCCTCCTCAGTGATGGTTGAAGCATCATCAAGATACTTCATCATCATCTCATCATCAAAATCTGAAGCCTTCTCAAGAAGGTTATCACGCCACTGCTGTGCATCGTTCATCAGCTCAGCGGGGATATCCTCAACAGAATACTCAGCGCCAAGTGACTCATCGTGCCAGTAGATGGCCTTCATTTTAATAAGGTCTATAACACCCTTGAAAGACTCCTCCTGACCGATAGGAATCTCAATCGGGCAAGCGTTAGCCTTAAGGATCTCCTTCATCTGGTTGATTACGCCAAAGAAGTCAGCACCTGAGCGGTCCATCTTGTTGACATAGCCCAGACGGGGAACGCCGTACTTGCTGGCCTGATGCCAAACGGTCTCAGACTGAGGCTGTACGCCGCCTACTGCGCAGAATACTGCAACAGCGCCGTCAAGAACACGGAGTGAACGCTCAACCTCGGCGGTGAAGTCCACGTGTCCCGGAGTGTCAATCAGATTGATCTTATATGTGTTTCCCTGCCATTTCCAGTGTGTGGTAACGGCAGCTGAGGTAATAGTGATACCGCGCTCCTGCTCCTGAACCATCCAGTCCATAGTAGCGGAACCGTCATGAACCTCACCTATTTTATGTGTTAATCCCGTATAATAGAGAATACGCTCTGAGGTCGTAGTCTTTCCGGCATCGATGTGAGCCATGATGCCGATGTTTCTCGTGAGATGTAAATCCTGATCTGCCATTTATTAGAATCTGAAGTGTGCAAAAGCTCTGTTGGCCTCGGCCATACGATGCATGTCCTCTTTACGCTTGAAAGCGCCACCGGTGCTGTTGAATGCGTCAACGATCTCGGCTGAAAGCTTATCTGACATAGACTTGCCACCGCGCTTACGTGCAAATGAAATAAGGTTCTTCATTGAGATTGACTCCTTGCGGTCTGCACGGATCTCAGTAGGAACCTGGAAGGTAGCACCACCAATACGGCGGGACTTTACCTCAACCTGAGGTGTTACGTTATCAAGAGCCTTCTTCCAAATCTCAAGGGCTGACATCTCCTCGTTGGGCATCTTAGCCTTTACCTTGTCCAGGCTCTCGTAGAAAATCTCGAAAGATGTGTTCTTCTTACCATCGTACATGAGATGGTTAACGAACTTTGTCACTGCAACGTCGCCGAATACGGGATCCGGGAGGATGACGTGCTTTCTAGGTTTTGCTTTTCTCATTTTAAGTTGTTTGTTTTGTTCAGGTTGTCATTCTGATTCTTCAACGTCCACGCTTGGACATTTACTCAACCTCACTCTAACCAAAACTTGTTATTGATTACTTCTTAGCTGCTTTAGGACGTTTTGCACCATACTTGGAACGTCTCTGAAGACGACCGTTAACGCCGGCGGTATCAAGTGTACCGCGAATGATGTGGTAACGTACACCAGGGAGATCCTTTACACGACCGCCACGTACGAGCACGATTGAGTGCTCCTGCAGGTTGTGACCCTCACCGGGGATGTAGGAGTTAACCTCCTTCTGGTTGGTAAGACGAACACGGGCAACCTTTCTCATGGCTGAGTTAGGCTTCTTAGGTGTTGTTGTGTAAACTCTCACGCAAACGCCTCTTCTCTGAGGGCAGGAATCAAGGGCCGGAGACTTACTCTTGTCGTCCAGAACCTGACGTCCTTTGCGTACTAACTGCTGAATTGTTGGCATGTTTGTTTGTTTTTAATTATTATATATTAAATAGTAAATCCAGAATTTTTGGCGTGCAAAGATACGGCTATTATTTTATAACGCAAGCGAAAATGACTGGTTTTTGATAAATTAACCGCAAAAAGGCAAAAAAGAGGGCGGAAGTCATAAAAAACAACCGCCCTAAGTCAGAAAAACAGCGACCCGTCAGGCCTCACCGTGGAAGTCGGAGATGGGAGGCATGTATGTCCCCTTCTGAGCCTTCATCTCAATCTTTCCGAACGCATTCTCATACTTGGCCACATTGTCCTGCAAAGCCAGCAGAAGACGCTTGGCATGCTCGGGTGACATGATGACGCGGGACTTGACCTGAGCCTTAGCCATACCGGGAAGAATACTTATAAAATCCATTACGAACTCAGATGACGAGTGGGTTATCATGGCGAGGTTGGAATATACACCCTGAGCCGTCTCCTCCTTAAGCTCTATCTGAAGCTGTTTCTGTCCGTTTCCGTTCTGTTCCATATTGTGCGTTGATTTGATTTCTACGCGAAGGTAGTGTCATTTACCGAAACTGCAAACTCCATCCCTACAAATCATGATCCGCGCCACAAAAAAAGAGTCCGCAAGCCGGCCTGCATGTAAACGGTCTCTTTCCCAAATGACCTGTCAAAGCCGATGAGCAGACGCGTAAAAATGATAATATTTCTTTACATATTACATTTGTAGCAAAAACCCGACTCTTAAAAATACGTAAATAAAATTGACCTTATCCGATAGCATTTGTCTACTAATTACTATATTTGCCTACTTTGCAAAAAGGAGCCCGAACAGGCAAACATGACAGATATTACAAACCAATTATTATACTTATGAGCAATTACAAAGAGACAGGTAGCAAAGCCTACCTTTACGGAATCTGCGCAGTAGCCGTCATAGGCGGTCTGCTGTTCGGATATGACACCGCTGTCATTTCCGGTGCCGAGCAGGCATTGCAGGCATTTTTCGTAAGCGGACTTGGAGATTATTATTCAACAGGAATGCACGGATTCGTGACCTCATCCGCTCTTATCGGATGCATCATCGGAGGTCTGATTTCGGGTATCATGGCAACAAGACTGGGCCGCAGAAACGCGCTTATTTTTGCGTCTGTGCTGTTTTTCCTGTCAGCCCTGGGCAGTTATATGCCTGAGTTCCTTTTCCGCCCCAATTTTGAGTTCTTCCAGCCCGGCGAGGCCACCAAGAGCCTTATGTGGGCATTCATCCTTTACAGGGTACTTGGAGGTATCGGCGTAGGTATGGCATCGGCCATCTGCCCCATGTATATAGCAGAGGTAGCGCCCGCGCAGATACGTGGAACACTGGTATCATGCAACCAGTTCGCCATCATATTCGGACAGCTGGTGGTTTACGCCATCAACGCCCTTATCCGCAGCGGTCTGGCCGATACACCCGACCTGATCCAGGCTGCCATGGTTGACATAGGCTGGCGTAAGATGTTCGTAAGCGAGGCCTTCCCGGCAGGTTCATTCGGACTGCTTCTGCTGCTTGTTCCCAAGACCCCGCGTTACCTGGTTATGCGTGGCAACACCCAGAAGGCTATGGACGTACTTACCCGTATTAACGGAGAGGGACGCGCCAAGGAGATTCTGCAGGAGATCAAGGACACTCTGGTAGAGAAGAAGGAGAGCCTGTTCTCATACGGTATCCTGGTTATCATAGTAGGTGTGCTGCTGTCATTCTTCCAGCAGGCCGTTGGTATCAACGTGGTTCTGTACTACGCTCCGCGAATATTCCAGAACATGGGTTCAAGCGGTGACGCTGCAATGATACAGACCGTCGTTATGGGCGTTGTGAACATCCTGTTTACCGTAGTAGCTATCCTGACAGTCGACAAGTGGGGACGCAGACCTCTGCTTATCGTAGGTTCAATAGGCATGGCAATAGGTATGATCGCCCTGAGTATCCTGTCATTCTGCGACGTGATTGGAATTGCCGCTCTGGTATTCATCATCATCTATACCGCTTCATTCATGATGTCATGGGGTCCCATCTGCTGGGTTCTCATATCCGAGATATTCCCCAACACCATCCGCAGTAACGCCGTGGCAATAGCCGTAGCAGCACAGTGGATTTCAAACTACGTGATATCATCCACATTCCCGTCACTCTGCGACTGGAGCATAGGTGGAACATACCTCATCTACGCCGGATTCTCAGTTCTCTCAGCACTGTTCGTACTGAAGATGGTTCCCGAGACCAAGGGCAAGACCCTGGAGGAGATGAGCGCTCTGTGGAAGAGCAAGATGAAGAAGTGATACCAATCACCATAAAAAAGGAAAGGCCCGCAAATGCGAGCCTTTCTTTTTATACAGTAGCGTCTGATTACTTAACTACCCCCTGCTTGATCAGGTACTCTGCAATCTGAACGGCGTTCAGGGCAGCACCCTTACGGATCTGGTCACCTACGATCCAGAAACACATTACGTTAGGATTAGCTATATCCTTGCGGATACGACCTACGTATACGGGATCTGTACCTGCCAGGAAGAGAGGCATAGGATACTCCTTCTTGGCGGGATCATCCATCAGGACAAGGCCCTCACCCTTCTTTACAGCCTCACGGAATGCCTCAACTGATACAGGCTGCTCAGTCTCTGCCCAGATAGCCTCTGAGTGGCAACGGAGAGCAGGAACGCGAACGCAGGTTGCGCTGCACTTGATATCGTTGTGGAACATCTTACGTGTCTCATAGAACATCTTCTCCTCCTCCTTGGTATAACCGCTCTCCTTGAAGACGTCAATATGAGGAATCAGGTTGAAAGCAAGCTGATAGGCAAACTTGTTTACAGTTACCTCCTCGCCGGCAAGAGCCTGACGATACTGCTGCTCAAGCTCAGCCATGGCAGCTGCACCGGCACCGCTGGCAGCCTGATATGTAGAAACCTGTACGTTCTTTACGGGTGAAAGGTCATTGAGGACCTTAAGAGCCACAATCATCATGATTGTTGAGCAGTTAGGATTGGCAATGATGCCTTTGGGACGAACCAGTGCATCCTCAGGGTTAACCTCGGGAACTACCAGGGGAACCTGCGGATCCATACGGAAAGCGCTGGAGTTGTCTATCATGATTGCACCGTACTTGGTGATGGTCTCAGCAAACTCCTCGGATGTGCCGCCACCAGCTGATACGAATGCGATATCAATGCCTTTGAAATCATCGTTATGCTGGAGTAACTTGACCTGAATCTTCTTACCGCCATAGGTGTAATAAGATCCGGCACTACGGGATGACCCGAACAAAACCAACTCATCGAGCGGGAATTTACGCTCTTCCAGCACACGCAGGAACTCCTGTCCTACTGCTCCGCTGGCTCCAACAATTGCTACTCGCATATGATTTTTAATTAGTTAAAGTATAAATCGGGCGCAAAATTAGTGTTTCCTAGCCAAATAGAACTCCTTAAAAGCATAAAATCTCATAATATTAAGGCAAATTCGGCGGGAAGCGTATATTTTTGCAATCAGAATCAGGTATTCCTAAATCTAGAGACAATGATTGAACTGGACAACATAACTAGAAGTTTCGGCACGCTCCAGGTGCTCAAAGGTATAAGTCTGAACGTAGACCGAGGTGAGGTAATAAGCATTACCGGCCCCAGCGGTGCAGGCAAGACCACCCTACTCCAGATCATGGGATCACTTGACAAGCCTGACGGCGGACGTATCCTGTATGACGGACAGGACATAACCCGCATGGATGAGAAGGAGCTCTCCGCTTTCCGCGGCAAACATATAGGATTCGTATTCCAGTTCCATCAGCTGCTGCCTGAATTCACAGCACAGGAGAACATAATGATTCCCATGCTCATAGCCGGAACCGGCATGAAACAGGCATCATCCAGGGCCACAGAACTGCTGGGACTGCTGGGACTGAGTGAGAGAGCCCAGCACAAGCCCTCAGAGCTGTCAGGAGGCGAAAAACAGAGAATAGCCGTAGCCCGTGCGCTGGCCAACCAACCGGATGTGATACTGGCCGATGAGCCATCGGGCAGTCTGGATACAAAAAATAAGGAGGAGCTGCACAAGCTGTTCTTCAATCTGAGAGACCAGCTGGGACAGACATTCGTGATAGTGACCCATGACGAGTCACTTGCCGCAATGACGGACCGCACCATCCACCTGCTGGACGGCGCCATAAAGCCCTGACATCACCACTTTTTGAATCTGAGCGTAGCCTTACCGGAGGTGAGCACAAGACGGTCTTTGGGGTAATCCACCTTGAAGGTCGTGACAAGGCTGTCCATACCGCATTTTCCCAGTCCTTCCAGGATGACATCCGTTTCTGAAGCCGGATACATGGAGAAATCCAGTTTAAGGGAATCGCCCGTATCAGTGGTAACACCATGACGGTAGAAACCGTTTGTAATATCCTCAATCAGCACCATGTGGCGTGCAAAACCGAACATGATATCACCCTTGACCTGCTCTGTCTGACCGGATGCATACTCTATGGTCTGCAGGCGCCAATAGAAATCAAGGTCATCATTGGGGAAAGCATGCTCACATGAACTTACGCCTAAGACCAGCAATATCAGCGCAGACAACGTAACGAATATCTTTCTGTTCATAGTAATTTCCACTGTTTTGAGATAGTAAACATCACACCCCTGTTTTTTCCAATCAGGTCACCGCTGTCAAAGTCCATGGAACCGGACAGACTGACTTTCCAGTCATAAGCGCCGCCCAGACGGTAAGAGAGTTCAAGCATGACCGATGTCACGCTCTCAATATCCTTAAGAGGAGCCCCATAACAACCCCAGTGACGCGTAGTGGTGGCAAGCACACGGTAGTCAATCTGATGGGTAATGCCGCCGTCCACACCCAGATGGAACATCTGAACGCGGTTGCTGCGGAACGTGTTTGCACCGTTGTCACCGTTATATGCCGGCGATATAAGAACCGGATTACCCATGGCATAACCGTGATGTGAATATGTAGAATAGATACCGTGATTGTACATGCCGTCACGACCATCCACCTCCTCTATCACATACATGCCCTCAGTATTGCATGCAGTGCTGTGGCAGATAGGACCGCAAAGCCCGCGGGTGTTCATGAACTCCAGGACTGCATTGCGGAAATAACGCACGTTATCAGGCGCGTTGACCTCAATCCCGAACAGACCGTCAAACCAGTTGCGGCGAAACCCGAAGAATATAAAGTCCTTATCACCCTGGGTATCATTCTTGTACTCTATGCCCAGCATTGACGAATGGTCCTCATAGAAGTGCTCGTAATAGGCCCCGATATGCCAATCATTAAGATTGTAGTCAAAGTTAAGATGCCAACTGCCCAGATTGTCGCCATCCTCATTTCCCTGCTGCTCCACATGATGGAACGGGAACAAAGCAGTCCAGTAAGCCGCGGCATCTGAAGGCATCGGGGACTCAACTCCGCCATTAATCCTGGTTCCTCCGAACAGGTTGTTCATCTCAAGCCCTACTGTAACCTGGAGCGGGAATCTATCATCATCGCCAAAACGCAGAAAGGCCGATTTGCTATGAAACAGTATGCCGTCCACATAAGAACCGCCGCCGTGTTCCCTGCGCCATTTGTCATCGGTCATACGGCCATATCCTACATGTCCCTTGACTGAGAACCAGCCGCCGAGCAGAGGAATCCTCACGTACTCCGGAATGCCCACGCGAACCTCAGGCAGAGGCTTGCTGTTACCGGACCATGTCAGCGCACCGGTGCTCAGATATCGGTTCTTGTCATTCCAACGCTCTTTCATGCCAACCGACATGCCCAGCCACTTGTAATCCAGGTCTACATAGAGCTGATGCACATACCAGTCACTCTCCAGGCCTGTTCCAAACCCCAGATCCACTCCGTATCCCGCATCAAGGTCTCCGGGCAGTCCGATGCCGCCCAAAGCCGCAAAATGCATATATCCGTTTGACGGTTTTACGGAAGGCAGTCCCTGACGGTTGGAGGTGTGCCAGAAAGGTGCATGGTCTCCGCTGCCGGCTATTCCGGCCGCCTCAATCCTGAACTCAAGATCATGTTCAATCTCTGCTCCGGATTGAGCTGCCGCGCCCAAAGGCAGAAGAGTCAGGGCCATAGCGGCCGATATCCTTCTCAACAATAATGACATGCTACTCAAATTAATGAGACAAAGGTAATAAAAAAGAACGGCAGCCATACGGTTGCCGTTCCTTATAAGTTTATTCCCTGAATCAGGCGTTAGCTCTCTTTTCACGGATACGAGCCTTCTTACCTGTGAGGTTACGCAGGTAGTACAGCTTAGCGCGACGAACCTTACCGATCTTGTTCACCTCAATGCTGTCGATAGCCGGTGAGCTGATGGGGAATATACGCTCAACACCTACGGTGCCTGACATCTTACGAACGGTGAAACGACGGTTGTCACCATGTCCGCAGATCTTGATTACAACACCACGATAGAGCTGGATACGCTCCTTGTTACCCTCAACGATACGGTATGCTACTGTTACGGTGTCACCAGACTTGAATGCGGGGAACTTACCCTCATTACCGGTAGCAAATGCCTGTTCTGCAATTTTGATTAAATCCATTGTTCTGGAATTTTCAATGTTTGTCATATGCTAGAGCGACATACCAAGTTACTCTTCCTTGACAGCGATCGCATAAAGCGGCGCAAAGATAGTATCTTTTTCTTTCAGAGCAAAATAATTGCGATGTAAATTCTTAAGCATGTCCGGAAAGAGACTACTCAAAATAGAGAGTAAAGACCACCATGGCGTTCTGGGCCTTATCTACGCTGTCATTGTATTTGAGCAGTGAGCGGTCCTTGAGATCAGTACGGTTCTTGTCCAGGACGTTGTTGAGTCCGAAACAGAACTTAATCTCCGGTATCATCTTAAAGAAAGGATAATAAAGGTCCAGACCCATTCCTATCTCAAACATCAGATCGGAACGTTTTACCAGCAACTCCTTTCCGCGCTTGACTGTAAGGTCAAACGTAGGAGCTATACCGGTAACCACATAAGGACGGTAGTTATTGAATCGGGCCGCACTTATCTTAAGGTCAATAGGGAAAGAGAGCAGAGTGGACTTGATATACTGGTCAACACTCATTCCGCTGCGCTGGTCCTTGAACACCACCCTCTTGTCTCCGAAATGCATGGTAGGTATCAGTCTGATTGACAGCCAGTCATTAGCCTTGAGCTCACCCAGCACGCCCACACTGAATCCCGGGGTGTATTCGGGGACATCGGCATACCACTGCTCAAGCTTACCGCTATTATTGACGTAATAGGCGCCGTTGTTGGCCAGGCGGATATCCTGAATGTTCAAACCCACCAGAAAACCGTAATGCCACACCCTGTCATCCAGATAGGGACGGTTCTGTATCTTGCGTTCCTGCGCACAGAGAGAGCCCGCCCCAAGCACCGGGACGAGCAACAGGGCGGCTATTATCAGAGCCGATACTCTATTGAGGTATTTCATCATCCCTATTAAAACGTACCAACCGCGCAGTTATTGTAAAAAATCGCAAGCCATTTGGTAGAGAACTCAAAAGATTGTAATTTTGCGGCACACAAACCAAAAACAAAGAACGACTATGGCATACGTAATCAGTGACGACTGCATCGCTTGCGGAACTTGCATCGATGAGTGTCCGTCTGAGGCTATCTCTGAGGGCGATAAGTATTCAATCAACCCTGATCTGTGCGTAGACTGCGGCACATGCGCCGGTGTCTGCCCGTCAGAGGCTATCCACCCGGGAGAATAATCTCCGGTCAAAAAACAAAAAGCAGGGGTTCCGATTTGGAGCCCCTGCTTTTTTAGTGACCCAAAAGGGACAGTCCCCCTGTGCCATCTTGCATGGCACAGGGGGACTGTCCCTTTTGGGTCACTTTTGGGTTATTTCAGGTTGGCAAGTGCCTCCTTGATACGACGGAATGCCTCAATGATCTTATCCTCGCTGGTGGCATAGCTGAAACGGATGCACTCAGGTGAACCAAATGCGGTACCGCCAACGGTAGCCACGTGACCTACCTCAAGAAGATACATAGCCAGGTCCTCGGCGCTGTTTATCACCTTGTCGCCGTAACGCTTGCCAAAGTAAGAATCGCACTTGGGGAAGAGATAGAAGGCACCCTGAGGATTGTTAACCTCAAAGCCGGGAATCTCCTTAGCCAGAGATACAATCAGGTCGCGACGCTTCTGGAATACCTGACGCATCTTCTCAACATCATCCTGCGGACCGTCAAATGCGACCTGGGCAGCCTTCTGGGCAACTGAGCAGGTACCGCTGGTATACTGACCCTGCAGCTTGTTGCAGGCCTTTACAAGCCACTCGGGGCCGGCCATGAAACCGATACGCCATCCGGTCATTGCATAAGCCTTGGAGACACCGTTGATGACTGCGATACGATCCTTATCAACGAACTGAGCCAGACTCTGATGACCGCCGATGAAGTTGATGTGCTCATAAATCTCATCAGATACGATGAATACATCGGGATACTTGGCAAGCATCTTACCGATTGACTCCAGCTCATCCTTGCTGTATACTGAACCTGTAGGATTGGAGGGAGAGCAGATCATGATTGCCTTGGTCTTGGGAGTGATGGCAGCCTCAATCTGAGCGGCTGTTACCTTGAAATCCTGCTCAATACCGGCCTTGATTACAACAGGGACACCACCGGCCAGCTTAACCATCTCAGGATAGCTTACCCAGCAGGGTGAAGGCAACAGCACCTCGTCACCCGGGTTGATGATAGCCATGATGACATTGCACAGTGACTGCTTAGCACCGGTTGAAACCAGAATCTCGGCAGGAGCATAGTCAAGATTGTTCTCACGCTTGAGTTTGTCGGCGCAGGCCTTACGCAGCCACATATAACCCGGAACGGGAGAATACTTGGAGTAGTTCTGCTCTACAGCCTCAACAGCAGCCTTCTTTATGTAATCAGGAGTGTTGAAGTCGGGCTCACCCACGCTCATGTTGACTACATCGACACCCTGTGCCGACAGTTCATTGCTCTTCTGCAGCATGGCGAATGTAGCCGATGCCGCGAGTCTGTTGACTCGATCTGAAATTTGTGCCATTTTATTGTTTGTTGTTTGCTATATATTCAATCAAATTCTCTGCCGTCTGTGATGTCTTGACCATCTGACGGTTAAGCTTGCGCGTAAACAGCCACGCACGCAGATAGAACAGCAGTCCCAGAGGGAACAGGATTCCCACCATACGGTTGGCCCACTGCTTGGCGAACGGAGGTTGTACACCATGAACCTGCAGGATGGGGAAACCGTTAAGCATATCCAGCTCCACGCGGTCACGGCTGTTACCCAGTTCGGTGACAAGAGCCTCAAGTTCAACGTTCAGGCTGTTGAGTTCCTGCGCATCGACACTGCCAAAGAAGAGGTTTGCGTAATTGGGCAACCTTGAGAGCAGATTCGTCTCCGGCAGTTCCCGGCTCATACGCAGGATGTTATCCAGCTCCTCACTGCACTTGGTGCGGTCAGCATCCTCAATCACCACATCCTTCCTCACAATATTACGGCTGACCTTGGTTCCGAACCAGTAACGGAAGAACTCCGTTATGACATCAAACTGGAACAGGGTGGAATCACCGTTAGCCTTTATCGTAAAGAATACGCTCAGAGGCGTAAGCACCATCACGCTCAGCCAACAGCCCACTATACTCCACTCGCCCTGTTTATACATCTTATCGCCCGATACGGACGTAATATAGAAAAGGATGAATGTAAATACCGATACCAACACCGGCACACCCAGTCCGCCTTTACGGATGATCGCGCCCAGCGGCGCTCCGATAAAGAAGAATATGAGGATAGACAGAGAGTTGGTTATCTTTTTCATCCACTCTATCCAGTGCTTGCGGATAGTCCTGTCACCATAAAACATATTGGTGCTCTTGATAGCCAGGTCACTGGCCTGAGTCTGTATCTTGGAGCGCATGTTGTTCTTTATGTCAACCTGCTTGCTGCGGCTTGAGACAAAGAACACGCTGTCTGCACTGATGGTTTTGGAAGGCAGTTTGTCATATGCTATAGAGTCAGACTTCTGCATACGGTAGGTATTGAGCGCACTCACCTTGAACTCATTCATATTACCGCGCCCTATGCTGTCCTGACTGTTTGAAAGAGAATCAATGGTATGCTTGATCTCATTCATATTCTTACTCATGGCCTGTGAGCTGACCAGGCCCTCAGGAGCCTGTTTCATATCGGAGTTGAATTCCAGCAGGATATGCTTCTCGCGGAACTCCTCACGGGTATAGGGTTTACCCTTGCTGTTAAGGTCCATGCTGCCGTTCTGACCGAACTGCTCGCCGCTGAAAAGATGCAGGTACAGATGCTGCTTATCGGCCGTGGTCTCAAGAGTGGCCGAATCAGAGACATATACGCTCAGATTGTCATACCCTTCACTATGGTCGTAAATGGTAACATCATACAACAAGCCGGTATCAAAATCCTTATGCTTGACGTACATGTTATAGCCCTTGATCTGGTTATAGAACACGCCCTCAGGTATCTCCAGCTCAGGACTCTTCTCATTTATGGAGTATATCAGCGCATAGAGATTCTTGGCTGCCTTGGGCACCGTAACGTTCTGGAAATAGAACGATACTCCCGCCAGAATGATTGAGAATATCATTACCGGACGCATGATACGCAGCAACGGGATGCCGGCGGTCTTCATGGCAAGCAGTTCCAGACGCTCGCCAAAGTTTCCGAACGTGATGAGTGATGCCATCAGTACAGCCAGAGGCAGAGCCTGCGGCACCAGGGTAAGTGCAAACTCCCAGAAGAATTTGGCCAGGAACCAGAACTTGAGTCCCTTACCTACTATATCCTCGGCATAACGCCAAAGGACGTTCATGAGGAGCACGAAAAGACATATGGCAAAAGCCGCCACAAAAAGCAGCAGAAAGCTTTTGAGTATGAATATATCAAGTCTTTTTGGCCTCATCTATTATACGTGCAGAAATTACCAACCTGCAAAATTAGTACAATTGACAGATTTCTGCAAAAATAGAAGGCCCCTGTTTGAAATTGTTACGATAACAGTGAAAAAAGGATAATATCAGATGCCGCAACGGTGCAGGGCATCAATGGATGTGTCCCAAAGATTACGTACATCCTCCTCATCATCAGAGTCCGCAAAATCCGTGATTTCAAGTGAATAGGTCAATGTGAGCTCATTCTTAAGGATACGCATCTCAAAGTAGGTGCCGGGATCCTCATCCAACCAATGAAAACGCACGTATGTATTCTGGCGGCAGTTGATCAGTTCCGCCTCACGGGACTCATTCTTTCCCCAAGTGAAACTGAATATCTTACCCTTGGCATTGACGTCGTCGGCAAACCACGAAGTCAAGCCGGGAGCGGTAGCTATCGCATCCCAAATCATAGGTACTGACTGTGAACTCAATCCGTATTCCAGAACGACCTTGGTCTTAGCTGGTATATTCTTATCTGTAGACATAGCATTACGTTTTATGGTTACGACACCTGACGTCACATCCAGGCTTCGCTTAGGTTCTAATGCAAAGAAATATTAAAATCAATTAATTTCCAAATGAATGGGAGATAATTTTATAACAAAATTAGCAACCAAATTGTTGCAGGTATCAAAAAACGGCATTACCTTTGCACCCGCTTACAGAGCGATGGCGGGATAGCTCAGCTGGTTAGAGCGCATGATTCATAATCATGAGGTCCCCGGTTCAATCCCGGGTCCCGCTACAAAGATTAGGAGGTCTCGATGACCTCCTAATCTTTTTGTAGCGGGACCCAACCTTATTTTAGTTTGCTACGCAAACGCGCTCCATTTCATTTCGCTTGGCGGCCCTCCGGGACCGCGGTCTCGCTCCAAGCATTCGCTCGCACCAATACGCTGTACCTGCGTTCATTTGATTCATACATTTTTAATACGCAGGTGCGAATCATTTCATCCAATCGCCAACAGTATTGTCAATCATTTATTATTAATTAAGGTGCGGGTATTGGGAAAAAGTGTAATTTTGTGGCGCTTTTGCTAAGTGGAGTTTACAATTTTAATATATAGTTATGGAATTAATGGAGCAGATTATTGCGCGTGCTAAGCAGAACAAGCAGCGCATTGTGTTGCCCGAGGGTACCGAGGAGCGTACACTCAAGGCAGCCGACAAGGTTCTGGCCGACGGTGTGGCAGACCTTATCATATTGGGTAACAAACAGGAGATTGAGGGACTTGCCGCACAGTGGGGACTCAACAACATCTCAAAGGCCACAATTATTGACCCCGAGACCAACCCCAAGAAGGATGAGTACGCAAACCTGCTGTTTGAGCTGCGCAAGAACAAGGGAATGACAATTGAGGAGGCTCAGAAGAAGGTGCTTGATCCCCTCTACCTGGGATGCCTCATCATCAAGAGCGGTAACGCCGACGGTCAGCTGGCCGGTGCCCGCAACACCACAGGCAACGTTCTGCGTCCTGCACTCCAGATAATCAAGACCGCTCCCGGCATATCAGTGGTATCAGGTGCATTCATCATGCTCACCAAGACCCCGCAGTACGGCGAGAACGGAATTATGGTATTTGCTGACTGCGCCGTAACTCCGGTGCCTGATGCAGACCAGCTGGCTCAGATTGCCGTAGCATCGGCCGGAACCGCTACCGCAGTAGCAGGATTCGCCGAACCCCGCGTGGCAATGCTCAGTTTCTCAACCAAGGGATCTGCCAAGCATGAGGTTGTAGACAAGGTAACCACAGCCCTGGCCAAAGCCAAGGAACTGGCACCCGACCTCAAGATTGACGGTGAACTCCAGGCCGATGCAGCCATCGTACCATCAGTAGGTGCAAGCAAGGCTCCCGGATCAGAGATTGCAGGCCGTGCCAACGTACTTGTATTCCCCAACCTCGAGGTAGGCAACATAGCCTATAAGCTGGTTCAGCGCATAGGTAACGCCGAGGCCATCGGCCCTATCCTTCAGGGTATTGCACGCCCCGTAAACGACCTGTCACGCGGATGCTCAGTAGACGATGTATATAAAATGATCGCAGTTACCGCCAACCAGGCAATGGCTGCCAAGAAAGCATAACACGGATATGAAGATTCTGGTTCTTAACTGCGGCAGCTCGTCTATCAAGTACAAGCTGTTTGACATGGATAGCAATGACGTCATTGCACAGGGTGGTATAGAGAAAATAGGCATGAAGGGCTCTTTCCTCAAGCTCACTGACAAGAACGGCGAGAAGGTAATCATTGAGAAAGAAATTCCCGAGCATACCGTAGGCGTAAAGTTCATATTCGAGATACTTACCGGCAGCCAGTACGGCGTAATCAAGTCTCTTGACGAGATTAACGCTGTAGGTCACCGCATGGTACACGGAGGCGAGAAGTTCAACAAGAGCGTTATCCTTACTCCCGATGTACTGGAGGCATTCGCAGCCTGCAATGACCTGGCTCCGCTGCACAACCCTGCCAACCTTAAGGGTGTGAACGCAGTAAGCGAACTGCTGCCCAACGTACCGCAGGTAGGCGTGTTTGATACCGCATTCCATCAGACCATGCCTGATTACGCATATCTGTACGCCATCCCCTACGAGCTCTATCAGAAGTATGGCGTTCGCCGTTACGGATTCCACGGAACATCACACCGTTTTGTATCGGGCGAGATCTGCAAGTACCTGGGCATTAAGCCCGAGGGCTCAAAGATCATTACCTGCCACATAGGAAACGGCGGTTCAATCACTGCTGTAAAGGACGGCAAGAGTGTGGACACCACAATGGGTCTGACTCCGCTGGAGGGCATCATGATGGGTACACGCAGCGGTGACATTGACGCAGGTGCCGTTACATTCCTTATGGAGAAGGAACACCTGGACAGCACTGGCATGTCAAACCTGCTGAACAAGAAGTCAGGCCTGCTGGGTATATCAGGCGCTTCAAGCGATATGCGTGAGGTTACCGCATCAATGGAGGCCGGCAACGAGCGTGCCGCTCTGGCCAAGAAGATGTATGCTTACCGCATCAAGAAATACATCGGCGCATTCGCTGCTGCAATGGGTGGCGTTGACGTGGTTGTATTTACCGGAGGCGTCGGTGAGAACCGTCATGAGGTTCGCGAGGCCGTTTGCGAAGGTCTGGAGTTCCTGGGCATTAAGCTGGACAAGGAGCAGAATGCCAAGATTATGTTCGGTAAGGATGGAATCATCAGCACGGCTGACTCTAAGGTTAAGGTGGTTGTGCTGCCTACGGATGAGGAGCTGATGATTGCTCAGGATACTATGGCGTTGGTGAAATAATAAGCTAAAGCCATCCGGCGGGTTACTCGCCGCTTCGCGGCTCGGTAGTTTTTGACTTTTTTGGCCCGTAGGGCCTCAAAAGTCGCTAGCTGGAATGTCAAGACATTCCTTGACCTCATTTTAGTTTCCTTCGGAAACACCCATCTTCCAGATGGGTTAATTTTGTATTAGGAGCATTTTACCTTATTTTAGTTTGGGGCGGCGACGCCCCAAACCCGTTTCGCGGGACATGGTCCCGCTCCACTCTGCCGGCCTTCCAGGCCGGGTAAAACGAAACCCCGACAACGCTTTGCTGTCGGGGTTCCGTTTTACTGGGTGCAGCTGGAAACCTTTGTGCACCTAGGTATACCAAGCTGGAAACCTTTGTGCACCTTGGTGTAGCTAACTGGAAACCTTGTGCGGATTAGGGTTACGCACGGGGAAACGCAGGTGCAATGGTATTGTTTAGGGATTGGATTCTCCTTCCAGGTAGTTGTGCATGGTGAGGGTTTTGCCGTCGAATATGGCGTAGGTGTATTGGGTGATCCAATCTCCTATTATCAGGAGGCGGCTGGTGCAGGTGAGCATCAGGTCAAGTTCTATGTGACGGTGACCGAATATGAAATAGTTTATGTCGGGATGTGACTTGAGATAATCCTTGGCATAGAGCACCTGGAACTCCTTATCCTCACCCAGGTACTTGTCAACACCGTTCAGACGGTGGTCCTGCATGCTTTTCTTGGCCCATTTAAGACCCAGACTCATGCTCCAGCGGGTTGGAAGGAGCGAATAGAGGAACTGACAGAACCGGCTGCGGAATATGCCGCGCATGAAACGGAACACAGGATCGGGATCACCCATCCCGTCGCCATGGGCCAGATAGAACTCCTTACCCATAATCTCAACGGTAACAGGCTCCTTGTGCAGTATAACGCCGCACTCACGCTCCAGATACCCGAACATCCAGATGTCATGGTTACCTATAAAGTAATGCACCTCGACACCGCTGTCAGTCAGTTCCGATATCTTACCCAGGAAACGGGTATAACCTTTGGGGACCACATATTTGTACTCATACCAGAAATCAAACATATCGCCCAGCATATATACAGCCTGAGCCTTATCCTTGATATCATCAAGGAAACGCACAAGACGACGTTCCTGCATGCGGCGGTGGTCAATAGCCCACGACCCCAGATGCGCATCGGATATGAAGTAAACGTTTTTCATAACGCCTTAAATTAGTCCCAGTTCAAGTTTGGCCTCCTCACTCATCATGTCCTTGTCCCATTCCGGCTCAAAGACAAGATTTACGGTAGCGGACTTGACACACTCCAGACCCTCAACCCTAAGGCGGACATCCTCAACGATAAAGTCTGCCAGAGAGCATCCGGGTGCGGTCAGTGTCATGTCAATCACCACATTGGCATCATCATCGACATCCACCTTATATATAAGGCCCAGATTATAGATGTCAACAGGTATCTCAGGATCATAAACGGTCTTGAGTACCTCAACAACTTTCTCCTCTATCTCAAACTTCTGTGCCATCCTTCTTTCAAAGCCGACCGTGGTCAGCGTAACTGTAATAACCGTTATCCGTGAATATCACATGATCCAGCAATGAGATATCCATCGTGTAACATGCCTGCCGGACTGCGGTTGTGAGCCCGTCATCCTGATGACTGGGCATCAGGTTGCCCGACGGATGATTATGACACAACGCTACTGCCGTGGCCCTGCGCACAATCGCCTCACGAACTATTACCCGGACATCGACCGATGCACTTGACAATCCGCCCTGACTTATCAGCATGCTGTCTATCACCTTGCTGGCCTGGTTGAGCAGAAGCGCGTGGCACTCCTCAACCTGCTTATCGGCCAGGACGGGATAGAACCAGTCATAGATATCACGCGATGTCCTTATGACGGGCTTACGCTCAGGATCCTCCTCCTTGCGGCGTCTGCCCAGCTCACATGCGGCCAGGATCGTAATTGCCTTGGCCTCACCTATTCCTTTAAAAGAGCAAAGCTCCCCGACGCTAAGTTTTCCAAGTTCGGAAAGACTGTTGCGGCAGGAAGCCATCACTTTTTGTGTCAAAGCCACCACCGAATCTTCAGTGTTTCCAGTGTGTATCAGAATCGCCAATAACTCAGCGTTTGTAAGCGCACCTGCGCCCTTTTGCTTCATCTTTTCACGGGGGCGATCCTCTTTGGCCCACTGCTTAAGATTCAGCTTGTCCGGCTTATCCATTCATTTCTTATGCCTTTACGCGGCCCTGGTATGATCCGTCGCGGGTATCAACCTCAATAAGCTCACCTTCATTGATGAACAGAGGTACGCGAACCTCGCAACCGGTCTCAACCTTGGCGGGCTTGGTAGCGTTGGTAGCTGTATCGCCCTTAAGGCCGGGTTCTGTGTATGTAACCTTAAGTACAACCTTTACAGGCAGATCAGCGAACAGGATCTCACCGGTATTGGCGTTTGTAACTACATCAACAACCTCACCCTCCTTGAGGTAATCAACACCGTTGATAAGGTCCTTGATGATAGTAACCTGCTCATAGTTCTCCTGGTTCATGAAAATGTAACCCATGTCATCCTGGTACAGATACTGGTAGGGACGACGCTCTACACGAACATCCTCAAGCTTGAAACCGATCTGGAAAGTACGCTCCAGTACGCGGCCGTTAACCACGTTCTTAAGTTTGGTACGTACGAATGTGTTTCCCTTACCGGGCTTTACATGAAGGAAATCGATGCAGAAATAAAGCTGGCCCTCCAGGTTAATGCAGGTACCGATCTTGATGTCTTGACAAAGAATCATAAATAACTATTTGTTCTATTATTAATAATAAAATACTTTTCGGACTACAAAAGTAGTGCAATGGGACAAATAGACAAAACTTTAGACAAAAAAAGAGATGCAATTTGCATATTAAGAAAAAAGAAAGTACCTTTGCCCTCCGATTCCAAAAACCGACAGGAAAACAATAAAAATATATAACGATGAAAAGAACATTTCAGCCTTCCAACAGGAAGAGAAAAAACAAGCACGGTTTCCGTGAGAGAATGGCCACAGCTAATGGCCGTCGTGTACTTGCATCACGCAGAGCTAAGGGCCGCAAGAAACTGACAGTATCTGACGAGTACTGCGGAACCAAGAAGTAACCCTTAGTTACCAGTAATAGAATAAGAGCCGGACAATTTGTTCGGCTCTTTTCTGTTTCCGGTCATATCAACCGAACAGATGTTTGAAAGCCTCCTCGACCTTGGTTACGGGAACCAGTTCGATTCCCAGCTTGCGTTTCTCAAGGCCGTGCATGTTGCTCTTGGGTATGATGATGCGTTCAAATCCCAGCTTTGCGGCCTCTGATATGCGCTGCTCTATACGGCTTACGGGGCGGATTTCACCCGACAGGCCAACCTCACCGGTCATGCAGACGGTACGGTCAACCGCGATGTCAAGACTACTGGAGAGAATGGCGCTTATTACGGCCAGGTCAATTGCGGGATCGCTAACCTTCAGACCGCCGGCAATGTTCAGAAACACGTCCTTCTGGCCCAGTTTGAATCCCACACGTTTCTCCAGAACAGCCAGCAGCATGTTCATGCGGCGTACATCAAAGCCTATGGCACTGCGTTGAGGCGTTCCGTATACGGCAGTGCTTGCCAGTGCCTGAACCTCAATCAGGAACGGACGCACGCCCTCAATGGTGCAAGCTATGGATACTCCGCTCATGCCCTGATGGCTATCGGTAAGCAGCAGCTCACTGGGATTGCTCACCTGACGCAGTCCATCCTCACGCATCTCATAGATACCCAGCTCGGCAGTGCTTCCAAAACGGTTCTTGATGGGGCGCAGTATGCGGTACAGGTAATGCTGGTCACCCTCAAACTGCAGCACAGCATCAACGATATGCTCCAGAATCTTGGGACCGGCTATCGTTCCGTCCTTGGTGATATGTCCTATCAGCAGCACCGGAGTTCCGCTCTCCTTGGCGAACTTGAGCAGTGAAGCGGCGCACTCACGCACCTGCGTGATACTTCCGGCCGATGAATCCACATACTCGCTGCTTATGGTCTGGATGGAGTCAATCACTACCAGTTCCGGTTTCTGTTTCTTTATCTGTTCGTAGATATTTTCAAGCGATGTCTCACAGAGAACAAGCAGATTATCACTCAATCCGCCACCACCGCCGGCCGATGCCAGACGCTCGGCACGCATCTTTATCTGGCGTGCACTCTCCTCGCCCGATACATAGAGCACCTTTAGGTCCTCCAGACGCATCACGGTCTGCAGCGTCAGAGTGGATTTGCCTATTCCCGGCTCACCTCCCAGCAAGACCAGAGATCCCTGTACCAGTCCGCCTCCAAGCACGCGGTTCAGCTCATCATCATGCATGTCAATGCGCGGATAATCTGAGCTCTGTATCTCACCCAGGGTGTGGGGCTTGCTGTCATCGGTCTTGCCCGATGCCTCCTTCCTGGCAGTGACGCTTGCGTTTTGAGTAGCCTGCGGCTTTACGGTTATCTCCTTCATGGTGTTCCATCGGCCGCAAGAGGGACATTTGCCGCTCCATTTGGGAGAGTCAAATCCGCACTCGGTGCAGACAAACATGGTCTTATCCTTGGTCTGTGCCATATGCTATGCCTTTTTTGACATTTTGCTCCACCATACTATTCCGTAGATGGAGTTCATCATGTAGAATACGTATTGAACCACCATGATGGGTGCAAACTGCACGCCGCGGGTGGCGGCAATAGCCCACATGACCAGATTGGCGCCGTTTACCACAATCCACATGAACCACTGCTCTATGAATGCAAAGGTAAGCAGGAACTGGGCACCCACGGCAACTGTCATGGCCAGTGCATCCGATACGGGCTGGGGGTCATCGGTCTTAAGCAGAAGACGGCTGATTCCCCATACGGCAGCGGTGCAGAGTACAACCAGCAGTATTCGCTGCGGCCAGGTCATCCAGCGGGTCTTGATACCCTCATGACCTCCGCTCAGCGCACGCTTGCGCCATTGGGCCCATCCGATGAACTGCATGGGTACGTTGTAAAGCAGGAACAGGGCGGCGTTGGCATAGAGTCCGCTGCGCAGTGCCATATAACCCTGGATGCATGAGCCCAGGAATCCGAACAGGAAGTTCAGCACACTACCCTTAACGCCGAATATCACGCAGAGCACGCTGCAGGTACCTGCAATGAAACTCAGTACGCTGAAATTCCCCCTCAACACACTGACAGCCACGCTCACACTAATGAATCCAACTATCAGAAACCAGTCCCACCAACTGAATTTTGGTATCTCTATCTTTCCTTTCATATGTTCAGTTTCTACAAAGATAATGCAAACAGGGCAGACCAAAGCCACGTCCGCCACAGTATTTTTAAGCACCCCTCACCTTAGGGAAGAAATGGCCCGCACCTGCGTTCCAGTTCCCTAAGGTCAGGGGGCAACGCAGGTTCTAGCGTATTTCCTACTCACCTTAGGGATGAAAATGCCCCCACCTGCGTTCTGACTCCCTAAGGTCAGGGGGGGGGATCGCTAAAGGTACTAACGTTCCTCCTCGCGGGACCAGCTGACGGCGCGGTTAATGAAGTCCAGGAATGGTTTGGTGGTCTTGAAGAGGGCTGCTACACGCTCCGCCAGATTGGGTGCAAGGACGAAATCATCATCGGGCATGTATGCTATGCAGAAACGTTTCAATCTGTAATAGTCTGAGTCAGGGGTATCGGCAGGGAATCCGGCCGGCACTTTCTTGAGCGCACCCTCATAGTCCAGCTCAAATCCGGGAGCGGCCTGGGAGAGTATCTTGCGGAATCCGCCGTCACTCATCTCGATATCCTCACGCAGGATGGCCAGCACCTTGGGGTCACACCAGTAATCACCGGCAGCCAGCATATGGGTTCCCTCCCAGCTATCCTTGGCCGATGCACTCACCTGGAAATAGTATCCGCTGTAAGGTGACTTCTTGCCGCCCGGGCAGATGTACACGCCCATGTGGGTCTTGTACGGGGACTTATCGGCCGAGAAGCGTACATCACGGTATATGCGGTAGGTTATGTCATTAAGCTGCAGATCGCCTATTGAAGGGTCAAACTTACGGATAGCGGCCAGCAGTTCCAGCGCAAAGGCATCAAACCGCTCCTTTGCTCTCTTGTACTCATCCTTGTGAGCCATGAACCAGTCACGCTCATTATTGCAGCTCAACTGCTTAAGAAAATCCAGAATCTCTTTCATCACTCGGGTCTGTAAACTGATATCTGAGCCTGAATGGATTTACCGGCGGACTCTGCCTCAAGCAGGTCTTGAGCCAGTATGACCAATACTATCCTACCACCAGTCTGATAAATCTGGAAGCGCTGGGTCACATATTGGCTATGTCCCATGGCAAGCAGACCGCCATCTCTGTCAAACCATGCAAAAGTGGGTTTGAAGTTACACCTGTATCCTACCAGTACCTTTCCGTTTACAGACAAGGCCTTGGCTACACCGACACCACGGGTATCGGCCAGGTCATCATCGGGCTTGATCGTTGATTGCAGGGTAAGCGTCTTGCCGTCATAGAGATATATCTCATTGGCATTGGGATAGTAGCATTCAATCTTTCCGTCTGCATTGGGAAAGAAACAGTTATCGGTGTAGACCACGCGGAACACCTCCTCACCTTCCGTGTATACGGGTTCCTCCTTCAACTCCAGGAAAGAGGCCTTCTTAACTCCCCTATTGTCTGTTACCACGAATGCGCCTATCTGCGTATCCTCGGCCGAATTAAGGAACATGAAACCATCTTTTGTCTTTAGGAATGATGAAGGAGACGGTATATACTCCACATTGAACGCATCCTGATGATTAAGGTCCAGGTCATAGACATGTACCCTCTTGCTCATATGGTCCAGCAGGTACAGATGCTCATCGTCACCGGTTATATTCACGGCTCTAAGATAATCCTGAGGGCCACGGCCCACCTGGCATAACTGCTTCACAATCTCACCGGTCTTAAGGTTAACCTTTGAGACAGCCTGACGTGAATCAAGCAGGAATATATAATCATCAGAAAGGAATACATCGGTCACATCTGACAGGAAAGTATCACCCTGATCGCTTATATCCGTCTTACTCTCCAGACTGAAATGATCAGATATGGGGAAAACGTTCTCACCGGGATCCCGGAATCTGACAGTCACCTCATCAGCAACATTCCTGTTCCCGCCGCAACCGGTCATTACGCTCACCAGCAATGACAAAAGCAATACCGGAAATACAATCCTTTTCATGTCCGTAATTATAATTGTTTATGGTTCAAAGATATTACACTATCCTCTGCTTTCCAAACAGAAATAGTAAATTTGCATTGTTTTACGTTAATATGGTAAAGGAGATTCAACTTAGGGTAGAACCGCAGTTTGCTTACAATGAGCAGGTGCTCAAGCAGACCGTTTCAAGGCAATGTGCTATTGATGTGCGCACCATCAATGCAATCCACACACTTAAGCGCAGCATTGATGCACGTCAGCGTACCATATTCATAAATCTAACGTTACGTGTCTTTATTGGAGAGGAGCCACCCAAGACCCAATACACCCCTATTGAGTACTATCCCGTTGATGACAAGCCCGCAGTGATTGTAGTTGGAGCCGGCCCCGGAGGACTCTTTGCGGCCCTGCACCTGATTGAGCTTGGACTGCGCCCCATCGTGATAGAGCGCGGCAAGAACGTACGTGACCGCAAGGTTGACATAGCCGCCATAAGCCGCACCCATAAGGTAAACCCGGAGTCAAACTACAGCTTTGGCGAGGGCGGTGCCGGCGCCTACTCTGACGGTAAGCTCTACACCCGCAGCAAGAAACGCGGCAATACGGACCGCATACTGAACATATTCTGCCAGCACGGAGCCAGTGAATCCATACTGTCCGATGCGCACCCCCACATAGGCACCGACCGCCTGCCCCGTGTGATTGAGAACATGCGCGGCACCATACTGCGCTGCGGCGGTGAGGTCCATTTTGAGACCCTCATGACCGGATTCATACTGGACGGCAATAAGGTGATAGGCATTGAGGCCACACATGCCGGAGAGCAGTGCCGCTTTATGGGTCCGGTAATCATGGCCACCGGTCACAGCGCCCGTGACGTTTACCGTTACATGGCCGCCCAAGGGTTCAACATTGAGGCCAAGGCGCTGGCCGTAGGTTGCCGTCTGGAACATCCTTCACAGCTTATTGACAGCATACAATACCATAACCGTGCCGGCCGCGGCAAGTATCTGCCTGCAGCAGAGTACAGTTTTGTAACCCAGGTTGACGGCCGCGGCGTATATAGTTTCTGCATGTGTCCTGGCGGATTCGTGGTTCCGGCGGCATCGGGACCGCAGCAGATTGTGGTAAACGGCATGTCACCGTCGGGCCGAAACTCCCGCTGGAGCAACTCAGGCATGGTGGTGGAGACCCGCATTGAGGATGTAGCCAAGAGTGATGCCGATATGCATGACCCGCTCCTTATGATGCGGTTCCAGGAGCAGCTGGAACATGACTGCTGGCAGGCCGGAAATATGCGTCAGACCGCACCGGCCCAGCGAATGGCCGATTTCGTGAACCGCCGTCTTAGCTATGACCTGCCTGAGAGCTCCTACTCGCCCGGCCTCATATCATCACCCCTGCATTTCTGGATGCCGGAATTCATAACCGAGCGCCTTAAGCAGGGATTCCTGCAGTTTGGCAAAAGCAGCCACGGGTTCCTTACCAATGATGCCGTAATGATTGCGGTAGAGACCCGTACATCATCACCCGTACGCATACCGCGTGACGGCGATACGTTACAGCATCTGGGCCTGGAGGGACTGTTCCCCTGTGGCGAGGGTGCCGGATATGCCGGCGGAATAGTATCATCGGCCATAGACGGTGAGCGCTGTGCCGACTCAGTAAAAGCCTACCTTTCATGACCGATACAGGGTATTACATAGTAGCTGAGCATCTGTTCGGCGTGGAGGCCGATGAGAGTATGCTTGCTCTCATGACCAACTATGCTCCGTTCAAAGTTGGACAGTCTGACAATCAGGATGTGCTGTTCTACGTCTCTATTGTTCAGGGAGAACCTGTAAGCTACGTTGAGGAGTGGCGACAGGATGAGGAGGGACAGGATACCATTTGCGGACATACAGAGGATGGCAATCCGGTGTTTGAGTTCCGGTTTGGAGGCAAGACTGCCGGATGGCTGGTCTGCACGCCGGGATATCGTAGCGGTATACTCCATTTGAGCGGATTCCACTCAAAGGCTGCACTTGACAATGCGCTCATGATACTGTTTGCCATGGCATCGGCCTGTACAGGGACGGTTCTTTTCCATTCGGCTGTGGTTAGTCTGGATGGGCGCGGGTACATGTTCCTGGGCAAGAGCGGTACGGGCAAGAGCACACATGCCAGACTGTGGCTCCAGAACATTCCCGGAACTGAGCTGATGAATGATGACAACCCCGCCGTACGCGTAAAGCCGGACGGTACGGCTGTGGTTTATGGCACTCCCTGGAGCGGCAAGACCCCCTGCTACCGCAACGTAAGCGCCCCGCTTGGAGGCATTGTGCTTCTGAGCCAGGCACCTTACAACCGCATTACAAGGCTTAATGGTATAGGTGCATACGCCGCCGTGGTGCCAAGCATATCGGGTAAACGTTGGGATGCACGCATTGCAGATGGCTTGCATGAGACAGAAAATGCGCTGGCCACATACATACCGGTTTGGCATCTGGACTGCCTGCCCGATGCCGATGCCGCACACCTGTGTAAACAAACGATAGCCCTATGACCGATGAGCAGATCATACAGGAGGCCGTGCGCCTGGTGCAGGATGGCGTGAGCGTGACATTCCCCGTCAAGGGCCGCAGCATGCTTCCGTTCATCATTGGCGGACGCGAAAGTGTGGTTTTGCAAAAGCCCGATGAGCTCAAGGTGGGAGATGTGGTGCTGGCTGAGATTGCTCCTGAGCATTATGTGGTGCATCGTATTATACGCATCGGTCCCGATGACCGAATTACCCTGATGGGTGACGGCAATATACGTGGCACAGAGAGCTGCACACGTGAACATGTGCTGGCACGCGCCACACATGTGGTAAATGCAAAGGGAGAGCGCCGCTCATTGGATTCAAAGGGACAGATGTTCAAGGCCAGGGTATGGTATCGGATACGTCCGCTGCGCAGGATCATACTGGCTGTACTTAGAAGAACAATAAAGAAATACGCGATAATATGAAGATAAAGAAAGGATATATACTGCGCACAGTGTGCGGTGAGAACGTAATAGTTGGTGAGGGCCTGGATGCCATCAATTTCGGGCGTATGCTCTCTCTGAACGAGACCGCCGCCTGGCTCTGGAAACAGGCTGTCGAGCAGGGTGATTTCACCGCTGAGAGTCTGGCAAACGCGCTGTGTGATGAGTATGAGGTAACTCCTGATCAGGCATTGGCCGATGTAAAGGAGACCATAAACCAATGGACCGAACTTAAAGTTGTAGAGTGAAGTATTCAGGCTGGATATGGCGTAACACACAGGGTATCCGCCTTAACACTGCGGTACGAATTGTGGCAGGCACGGCGCAGGTTGCCATGGGCCTGCTCATGGTATGGCTCAGCCGCCGCTTCATTGATGAGACTATCCGTACCGGCACCACACGTGATGTCATTGTCATGGTCACATGGCTGGTACTGACCGTAGTGGGCGGTGTGCTGCTGCGTCAGGTCTATTTCCTGCTCACTACAAAGGCAGGAATCCGCCAGACCAACGCCATCCGCCTGCGCATGTTCAGCGGGCTGTTCCGCCGCCAGCTCTATGACGAGAAAGAGATACACTCGGGTGATATCAGTTCCCGTCTTACCAAGGATATCGAAGTGGTATCTGAGACCACTACCGATACCCTGCCCCAGATGTGCATCACCGGCATACAGCTTATAGGAGCATTCCTACTGCTCCATTATTTTGACCGATGGCTGGCCTGGGCACTGCTCATAATGACCCCGCTTGCCATACTGATGGCCAAGTTCATAGGCCGCCGCCTGCGTCAGATGACGCTTGACATACGTCAGGACGAAAGCCGCATTCAGATGCAGGTTCAGGAGGGCATGGAGAACAACGCCGTACTGCGTGCCATGGGCAGCCAGGAGTGGATGACCGGCCGTCTGGACACCATGCAGCAGAAGCTCAAGGGCAACATAATGCGCCGCACCCGCTTTACCATAATGATACGTATCATACTGGGCAGCGCATTCGGCCTGGGATACCTGCTGGCATTCGTATGGGGAGGCCTTCAACTGCGCAATGGCGCCATCACATTCGGTATCATGACATCGTTCCTGCAATTGGTAGGCCAGATCCAGCATCCCGTAATGCAGCTGCTAAACCTGGTTCCGCAGGTGATACACTCCACCGCCAGCATAGACCGTCTGGCCGAGCTTGAGAGCAACGCCGTGGCCGATACAGGCACGCTGCACCCCACTCTGCGCGGAATAAAATTTGAGAATGTGAACTTCCAGTATGCAGGCGGTGACCGCCAGATAATGACCGGTTTCAGTCATGATTTCCGGCCCGGCACCAAGACCGCCCTCATGGGTGAGACCGGCATAGGCAAGACCACCCTGTTCCGCCTGATGCTTGGATTCATAAGTCCTGACAGCGGCAGCATAAATCTTTATGGTGATAATGAAAGTTTGACGGCAGGAGCAGAGACCCGTCCCGACTTTGTGTTCGTGCCACAGGGCAACACACTCATGAGCGGCACCATCCGCTTCAACCTGCAGGTGGCCGATCCGGATGCATCGGACGAAAAACTAAAAGAGGCCCTTCATACCGCCTGCGCCGATTTTGTGCAGGAACTCCCCGACGGTCTTGATACCCTGCTCGGTGAGCGCGGCAGCGGACTGAGCGAAGGCCAGGCCCAAAGAATAGCAATAGCCCGGGGCTTGCTGCGCCCGGGCTCCATACTGCTCCTTGATGAGATAAGTTCATCACTCGATCCCGAAACGGAGACAGAGCTTTACCGCCGCCTCTTTAAGGCTTATCCCGACAAGACTATGATCTTCATCACTCACCGCACCGCTGTCACCACGCTCTGCGACTCGGTGCTCAATCTCTAGTTGAGCAAAAGGGGGCCAAAGGGGACGGTTCCGTTTGGCTCTTTTGCAGTAACCTAAAAAGAAGCAGTAAAGGCTAACACTTTCACTGCTTCTTAATTATGTGCAAAGGGGGAGCCAAACGGAACCGTCCCCTTTGGCCCCTAGCCGAGCAAGTCACCCCACTCCAGGGGGATTTCTTCACTACCAACAAGAACTTGCGGAGCCTGTATCTTGATTTCTTCTGTACTGGGTTTGATATATGTCTTTTTCATATTCTGCTTCTTATTCTGTTATCATCACTTTCTTGCCATCTGAGTTAAGGTACAGGCCAGGAGCGGTGGGAGTGCCCTCAACAGGCTGGCCGTTCAGGTAGTACCACTGATCTATTGTTATCTCACCGGTATTCATGTTTATGGTTCCGGTGGCGGTTGTAGCGCCGTCACTGCTCAGCAGACGCACCTTGATACGGTCAGGTATGGCAGGTATTTCTGCCGTGCCCCTTCCGGGAGCCTTCAGAGCGGTGTTACTGCCGGAATATGTAAGGTATGCGCGGAACGGCAGTATGTAAGCGCCGTTGCCAGCCTTCACGAACTGGCCGGCCTCAACATCGGTCACACCATCTGTAGCCTTACCATTTTTGCCGGCAAATCCGAATACGTTACCGGAGAACCCTTCATCACCGTAATCCTTACGACTGTAGGTGCCGTGGAATGTCCAGTCACCGCTGGTGGTTGCTCCTGCAACTGGCGATATATCGTCCGGTACCCTACCCACAAATGACCATGTACCTGTATAAAATGGTAGGAAGAGATAAGGTTTACCTGCCTCCGTTTCAATATCCAGATTACCCTCGTTATCTATTTCAATCTCCTCCATAGTCGCAATCCAACCTTCCTGGATATTGTAAGTTACATCAACAAACTTGAAGAGATTACCGACAAGCAGATTTGAAATACTGAACGGCAAGCATATAGTGGTAGCTATGTCTTCTGTATAATCACGGCTGAAACTAACCAATCTTCCTGCTATATCATCAACATTAGCATCAGTAATGCCATCAGACTCCGTGATATTGTATGACTGGTAAGGCATTAAAGTCTTTCCCGACAGTTCATCAATCTGGGGATCATCCAAATAACCATAATAAAAATCATTTCCGTCAGTAAACACCTGTCCCGGATAGATGACGAAGTAATTGCTGCGATAACCGCCAGCAGTTACACGATCTGTAGTATTTCGCCATCCAAGCGCCATCATATCACAAATAATACTGTCACCCATGGTATTGATGATTCCGCTGTACAATATCAAATTATCAGCAATTATTCCAATTCCTTTGAATTTTTCAATATCTGTCTTTTTTGTCGTTATTTTACCACCATTGATCGTAAGATAATCATCGACATATAGAGCAGAGTTGATGCAACCCATATCATCACCACTGCTTTGAGCATAAATGGTAATATCATTGTATTCAACAATAATAGCATCTGCAGTAAGTGTAGCTCCATCACATAGTATCAGATGGGTTTCTCCTTCAAAGCAAATCGTTCCATTGACCGTCACCTGACCGTCCACAAAAAACCAACCACTACCCTCATATTCAATATCACCTTCATGATCAGTAATTGGTACAGCGGCAGGACAAACATGAATTGTCCCAATTGAATCAATATAGCTGATATTAGGCTTGCCCATCATGGCATAGATGGTATCATTGTCATATACTAGCAATGTGTATGAATTGTCTGTTCTACTCAATGAGCCACCGTTTGCAAAGAATACAGGCACATTACCCTCCGGCACTGTGCCGGTATAACTCAAATCAAGACTGACATTAGCATTTTCAGGAAAATACAATACTCCTTTATATTCAAAGGCTCTGTCATAGCTGTTTATACTCAACAAGACATCAGTTCCTGAAGTGATGGTGTATATGTCCTTACTGGTAAAACCTGAATCCGAATGGGTATTGCAGCAATTAAGATAATGGCAATTAATTCTTAATGAACCCCAATCATAATCACCCCAAATTATGCCTACCCATATCTTACCTGAAACTAAGGTTTCGACCACAAAACAGTTCTCCAATATGCCATAGATTTTTCCCACAACACCACCGACATAATTATTACCCCTAATATCGGCACCTTGGATAACAACATTCCTGACTACGCCACCCGATTCTACCACGCCAAAAAGACCTTGATAACTCTCATTGGATTGGATGTTTATACCGCTTACTGTATATCCATTTCCGTCAAAGATACCTTCAAAAGGATTTGAATCAGTTCCGATAGCCGTATAGTTATTCTCTATACTGCTGTCATACTCTATATTTCCACCCAACTTGAAATACTTGCCGTTATAGTCGTTGCCATCGTTCACCAACGTAGCCAGCAAGTTTAGACCGGCTGTGGTGGTGATGGTGTAGGCTTTGTCGGCTGTACTGCCGTCTTTACCTGCGCCAATGCCCCAAAGGTCGGTGACGGTTGCGCTGACAGTAACATTCTGAGTCGGCACGGTGAAGGTGTAGGTTTCATCACCATTGTCGGTAGCGGTCACACCTGCAACTGCCACACCGCTCATTTTGCAACCCATCCTGGCTCTCAGAGTAATGACACTTTCAGGCAGCGCGTAGGCCGTGATACCATCTTGACTTATAACACCTGTGGCGACGACATGCTCCGGCAAAGCAATAATGCAGCAAGGCTGCAGAGTCTTGCCTGCAATGGCAGTCTTCTCGGAATCGGTGAGCGTGCCGGTGTAGACTGCTGTGCCGTCGGTTAATGCCTGGCCAGATTTCACGTTGATGGTGCCGCCAAGTGCTTTGTAACTGCTGGCGGTTATGCGGTCAGAGGTATTTCGCCACCCTAGGGTGATGTTTCTTGAGCTAATACCCTCGTCACCATTAACATTCACAATGCCTCCGTTTATAGTAAAGCTGAAACCAACCTTGATACACCATATTGTAGGTACACCGCTCAGATTACCAGAATTGTCGAAAGCCACATTTATGTTACCGCCGTTGATAGTGAATTCAGAACTTAAAGAAAAGCAAGATTGGAAACCACCACAAGTAACGTTAATACTACCGGAACCTAGTCTTTGGCCATAAATGGAAAGGTTTCTGCCACATATAACATCCCCGAAATGCCTGGTTAGGTTAAGAGTGGCTCCATCACAAAGAATCAGATGGATGTTTGACTGTTCAAAATTCAATCCCTCATCGATTGTTATATCACCACGAACCACATACCAACCTTCATCAAGTTGACCGCCGCTACTGAGCAGAGTGTAGTTGGTACATTGCTGTTCTACACCATCGGCGTCAATGTAAGGCACGCTGTACCTGCAGGTGACGGTGGCATCAGCAGCAGGCATGGTAACGATCCAGTTGAAGCCTTCGTCTGAGGAGGTGGCGGGGATGTCATCCACCTTCACATCTGTGATTTTATAGCCTTGGTCATGACTAAGAGTGACCTGCACATCCGAAGCATAGTAAGTAGTTGTGCCTATGGTCACCGTATCGGAGCTGCTGGCTGTGACATGCTCAGGCAACGTGAGGGTGTAGACGCTGCGGACACCATCAAGGTCGTTACTGCTAACACCTATGTTGGTGGTGTATGTGGTTTCGCCTATGGTGACTGTGCAGTTTTTGTAGTGGTTGTTGGTGAGGGTTAAAGAGCCTCCGCTGAAGCCATATACACCACATTTGTTGCCACTCGTAACAGTTATGCTTGTGTTCATAACCAAGCAGTTGCTAATAGTGGTTTTATACAAATAACCTATAATACCGCCGACATAGTTCTTTCCGGTAATGCTTGCACCATCGATGATTAGGTTCTTGACAGTTCCCTCAGAGATGTGACCAAAAAAGCCGACAACGTCAGAGTCGTTGCTCCTGTCGATTGTAACATTGCTGATGGTATGGCCGTCGCCATCGAAAGTACCCTCGAAGTAATTAAGACGAGAGCCTATTCCGTCGAAGGCCACACCGTTCATATCAATATCGTTGTCCAACTTGATGAACAGACCTGTACATTTGTTGCCTCCGTTCACATAGTTGGAGAGTTTCACAAGTTGTGATGCGAATTTAATAAGGTATGGATCGTTCTCGCTGGTACCGGTACCCGTCCAATCGATGAGGCTCCACTGGGCGTAGAGAGTTATCACGCCGTTTAACTCAGTGGTAAGGTTTTTCACACTCTGTCCGTCAGTATAGACATCACCGTTGCCCTCAGGTTGGGTGTTCCATCCTGCGAAGGTGTAGCCCTCGCGGATGAAGGCGTTTGTGGTGAGGTTTTGTGCTTGGTCGTAAGTAAGCACTTGGTCATCCATCGTGCCGGTGGCGTTGATGCCGTTGGTGGCGTTGGCGTTAAAGTGCACGGTGTAGGTGTTGGCCTCTCTTGTGGCGGCCACTGTGGTGTTGGCTGTCGGCATGCTGAAGCTCCACACGCCTTGCTCAGCGTTGATGGTGGTAGCCGAGCCGCCCACAGGGGTGTAGCTCGCGCTGGTGATGTGATAGCCAGCGTCAGTGAGCAGCGTCACCACCTCGCCCGCCGGAGCGTAGCCATGATGGGCGGTGGTGCCTGTCACTGTGAAGTCGTCAAGCAGCGTGATGCTGTATGCCGGCTGGAGGGTAACTTCGTGGAGGTTGAGATAATTTATTCCATTGCTATAAAGGTAGCCTGCACCGTCGGTGAGTGTCAGCCCGGCTTTCACGGTGAGGGAGCCGCAGTTATAACTCGAAGCGGTGATGCGGTTGGCGGGGGCGGTGTAGCCGAGGGTGATGGGATAGTAGCTTGCATCTATGCCTTCGTTGGTACCAGAAGCGCTTATGATGCCGCCATAAAATCCCAAGGCACAAGAACTGATGCCATTATTAACTGAAGCAGTGGCATTCAAGGTGCCGTTGCCGTTGGATTGACCAAAGATATTGAGGTCATTGGCAATAACAGCATCATGATTATTATAATTGTAGTTGTTAACAGTGAGTGTGGCGCCGTCGCAAAGGATGAGGTTGGCGGTGGCATCAAGAAGCGATAGAACTCCATTGATAGTGGCGTTGCTGCTCACCACATACCAATGGGTCTTGCCCGAGTCACCCAATTGGATATAGTCGTTGAAGCTGGTGATGACGGTGTAGTCATTGCATTGCTGCTCGTTGCCGTCGGCATCTAGGTAAGTCACCACAGGCAGTAGGGTGGCGTTCACGGCAACATCATAATAAGGCATGGTGAGGACGTTGACGTTAATATCGGAAAAGGTGATGTCGCCGCTGCTGGTAGTGGCGGTGTATTTCACGAACGAGCCTGAGGGCACGCTTTCGCTGTAGCCCAAGGTGATGTCGATGTTAGGAGTGTAGTATTCTTCGCCGCTCAGCGTGATACCGTCGCCATAAGTGGTCAGCGTGGTGTTGACGGTTGTGCCACCTGTTCGGGTGACGGTGGCGTTTTCGTTTAAGGTAAGTTTCACGATGTTGTGGTAGCCTCCGACGCTGCCAAACATGCAGTCTTTATAATAGGCGCGGGTGACGGTGCCGCTGCCGGAGCCTCTAATAATGTCCCTTGACGAGCCTGAATTAGCTTGGATACGTGAATTATAGACGTAGCAGTCCTGGATGGTGCCGCCAGCGCTGCCCGCTACGACACCCACCTGGTTTTTACCCACGATATTGATGTCATAAAGAACTAGGTTCTTCACCATACTACCGGAATAGGTCAAGCCGAAGAGTCCTTGGCATTCGTCAGTATTGGCGCTGCCGCTCTTATAGATACGGATGCCGCTGATGCTGTGTCCGTCGCCGTCGAAAGTGCCTTTGAACGAATTGCCCCAGCCGCCGATGGATGTAAAGTTACTGGTAAAGCTTGTGGTCTTATCCCAAGTGTCGTCATTGCTGTGGCTATATTCTATGTCGGAACCTAGTTTGAAATATATGTCTCTGAAACTCTTTCCATCCGGGTTGCCGGTATAGCCACCCCACACTTCCTTGGCAAGACAGTCTAGCTGCCAAGTGCTGCTGATGATATATGGATCGCTCTCGGTGCCGCTACCCGTCCAGGGGCTTACCACAGTTAGGCTGCTGAAGCTCTTATTGATGGAGGTGCTGGTGTTATACAAGTTGCCAGCCAAGTCTTTCACGGTGCCGCTGATGCTGTTTACGGTTAAAGATGTACCTTCATTGGCAGAAATTACACCGCTAAATGTAAGTACGTTACTGCCCGAGCCGGAGTAGTAGCTGAGCGTGCCCCAGGTGGTACTGAGTGTCGGGGTGCCGCTCACGGTCACGACCTCGTTGAACGGCACGGAGATATACACCGTGTTGCCGTAGCCATAGATGCCACCGGCCACTTTGATGTCGTTATTGATGATGGTGGGGGCGGTACCATCAACAAGAGCCATACGGACAAATAAGTCCTTGTACCCCCAGGTATCGTCATTATCGCCACCGGCATCAAAGCGGGTGGTGATGTTGCCGACGGTGGGATCCAGTACTATCGCTCCAGAGCCATTATAGTCGTCGGACTTGAACTTCTGCTGCCAGAGTTTGCCAGTGGAGAGGCTGAACTCGCTGGTGGTTGTGCCGCGATGAGGGAAGTAGGCCTTGCCCTCGGCGTTGCTGCTTGTGGAAAGCTCGAAACAGGTCTTATAAACAGAATTCACAGGATTATTGACGCTCTTATCTGGGTCGTAGCCGGTATCGTAGCTAGCGCTGCTGTTGCCTGCAATAATCTGAATATACTGGTAGCCGTCGTCCTTTTCTTTCTCGGTGAAACAGACTGTGGCGTAGATTTTGTAGCCAATGCTGTTGAGGTAAGTAGCATCAGCACCGGTAGTATTGATGAGGTCGCTGGTGCTGACAGTGGCAGGCTTCTGTGCGTAGTCGTAGCCGTCATCGATGAGGACGTAGCCATTTAGAGTACCGCTGGTTTCCACCTGGCTGGTGGGCGGGGTGTAATTGACATCCAAGTATTTGCTGCTGCTGACATCGCTAGTATAGTTGCCGCTGCTGTTAAAATAGACCAAGTCCGTGATGCTCTTGCTCACTTTTGTAGTAGAAAACTTCGTACCTGTGGTGAAACTGCGGGTCTTATCGGCCAAGAAGAAACCTCCGTCATCAGTGACCTCCAGTTTGTAACTGCGGTCGATGCCATTATGGTAATTGTAGGCATCGGTATTGGCAGAGGTATATTCCGTTACTAGAATGGTTTTCTTGTCGTCACCTGCTGCGAAGGTCAGGTTGCCGCTCAGCGCACTGGAACTCTGGCCGTTAACTTTGGTCACATTGTAATGCTGCCCGGCATAGGCGCTCAGGTTAACCAGACGGTACTTTACCGTCTCGGCCACAGTCTTGTTGGTGCGGGAAATGGTAAACGTGGTGGTGGTGCCGCTGGTGGTAGCCTCAACTTTCCAACCATTGACGGCCCAGACATTCTGTCCTACTGCCAAGCTCAGAACTATGAGCATGGATTTGATGATTCTCCTTAGAACTAAGTCTCTTTTCATATCTGTTTGTTTCTTCTTTTTCTGTAAGACGGATTAGACGGAGCATCGGGCCAGCGCAGATTCTCCGGATGCTCACGCAAATATCTGGAGGTCTTGTACAGGCACCATATGATGTATGCCGCACAGACCACCAGGATAATTGTCATGATGATTTCAAGGGTTTTGATTTGGGGAGATACGGGCATACCCTCCCCTGTCTCGGGATGGAAAGGACTAATAGAACGAGAGATATAATTAAATAAGCCCATTGCTTTTTAAACGCGAACAAAGTTCGCTCGCAAACGGACACACCTTGTCAAAATCAGTAAAATTCTTGGGGTGGTTTTGTCAAAATCAGTAAAAATTTTCAGAGGGGCACAAAGGGGACGGTTCTATCTGTGCCCTTGTGAAAAGAATCCTAGGTGTACAGAACTTTTGGGGTATCGGTATCGGAAACCATGGCCGCCCGTGGGCTTGTGAACCGACGAACGAAGAGAAAGTAGAGAAAGCTAGCTTACTCTACCGAACGAGGAGGAGGTCTAGAACGTAGTTCTTAACGGGAGGGGCCCGCTCCGAAGGAGTGGGAGGGATAGCGCGAAGCGCGTAGTTTCAGATACTGATACCCCAAAAGTTCTCCTGGAAAAAGGGCACAGATAGAACCGTCCCCTTTGTGCCCCTTATTCCAGCTGGCGGCGGACGTTGTAGTATGATTGGCGGGAGCCGAATCCCGAGGCAGTCACAATCTCCTCGATCGATGCGTCGGGCTGCTGGACCTTGAGGCGTGCCACATGAGCCAGGCGGCAGCGGTTTACGTAGTTGTAGAAGCCGCCCATGCTGTCGGTTATGACCTGTGAAAGGTATGTGCGGTTTACGCCGCAGATGCGTGACAGGCTGTTGAGTGTCAGATGGCTGTCAAGATAGGCCTGATCATCCTCAACGCAGCGGCGTACTATGCCGGCAATCTCATCCTTACGCTCCTGTGACAGAGTCTCCTCTGCAGGCTCAGGCTGGGCATCGGGCTCAGGAAGTGAAGGCTCAGGAACATCGACCGTCTCCACCTGCAGTTCTCCTGACTCCAGGCGCTCCACATCGAGCGTGCGGTGAGGTGTAAGTGCGCCTATTATGAACGCCACTCCCAGGACGGAGAGCAGCAGCATACCGATGGAGAGCGAGTTGTAAGTTCCGATAAATGTAGTTACCCAACTGATGGTGAGATGGATTACAGGAACCCATATTATACCTTTGGCAAACTGGCGCGGAAAGTCCTCAGGATTGGAATAGTTATCCTCAGAGTAACGGCGAATGGCACAGGTTATCATGCTGATTGCCATCACGAAACAGAGCAGGTAGATCAGTGCCATAATACCCGCAATGCTGAAAAACCACTTGCAGAACGATCCCTTCAGCTGCGTGCCCGGAATAAGCGTCAGCACAAGCGCTGTCAGTACCATCAAGTCAAACGGGATATAGAGTGCATGTACGGGATTGCGCCACCACCCCACATTCAGCACCTTGCCAAAGTAGCTGAACAGCACCACCGCACAGAAAAACGGCGATGCCAAGATGAGCAGCATACGCAGATAAAGGACCGCATCGGTATCCTGAGGCATGAATACGATGGGCAGAAGCAGGACATCCATTCCAAAACAGAACACTAGCGTCTTCCATGCCGGGTAATAATAATCGGCATGACGTGCGTAGGGTTGGCACTTGTGGCCCCATCGGATAGCGGCAATCGCCAGACTGATAGCTACATAAACTGCAACAGATACGCTAAAGAACAGTTCCTCTCCTGAATACATTATTTAGTCCTTCTCTTGTAACAATCCTTTTTATCACATATACCGCATGTATAGGGCAGATATCTTACATCGGGGCCGATGCCAATGACGCCGCTCACCGATTTCATGGGCAGCATCAGACAGGACTCCGTGAGTTCTATGCCGCAGGGGTTCTTATCAGGGAACAGGCTGAAAAGGGCAGGTTGAGCCGATACATGCCAGCCGCAGTAACCCGGGCTGAAACGGTTGGTGCGCTTGAATCCGGCAGGATCGATCTCGGCCTGCAGCACCGTCTCCATATAATCGGCCACGCTCTCTACGATCTGGCTGCCCACGCAGTCCATTGCGTAGGTCTGGAACATGTCGTCACGGCGCTTTACAGCATCAGACCACTGGAAATAGCCGGTGCCCACTGTTGCCACGAACACCGCGTATTTCTGTGCTCCACGCAGTTGTCGGCAGATTATCTTGCCTGCATCAAATGTTACGGGGCCCTTCTCCCCTATCAACGTAAATTTATTTTCCTCCAGGTCAAGCGTTCCGTCCACGATCACATACTTGAACTGGGGGCGCAGGAACTGGGCCGATTCACGCAGCAGATACTCGGTGGTACGCACGGTCTGAGCATCGGGCTCACCGTCCTTGTACCCCATGAATGAATAGACCTCCTTTAAGGGGATGTCCAATCTATTCATATCAATCTGCTGCCAGCTCATTTTGAAGTCCCATTGGGGACAGTCCCCTTTGGGACATTTTCGAGAAAATGCCCCAAAAGGGACAGTCCCTATTGTGCCATTAGGAAGTTGCGGAAGTCTGTATAGTCCTTGCTTATCTCAACGCTCTGCTTGGTGCCCTTCATGAAGGCCTGCAGGCGGGCGGGAATCTCCACATCCCCGCCGGTGATGGCATCAACCTTTTCCTTGAACTTGGCGGGATGCGCGGTCTCCAGGAACACACCGTACTCACCAGGTTGCAGCTGCTCACGCAGAGCGCGGTAACCGCATGTTCCGTGCGGGTCAAGCAGGTAACCGGTACGCTCAAAGCACTCCTTAAGGGTCTCCTTGATCTGCTCATCGGTATAGGTTGCACCGCCTATATGACTTGCGATATCCTTGTGTGAGCCGCCGTACAGGGCAAGCACACGTGCAAAGTTGCTGGGATCGCCCACATCCATTGCGTTGGCCAGAGTCTGGACCGATGGTTTGGGGCTGTATACTCCTGTCTGGAGATAGTTGTAGAATATGTCGTTGGCGTTGTTGGCGGCGATGAAACGCTTTACGGGCAGTCCCATGAACCAACCGAACAGACCGGCCGTGATATTGCCAAAGTTACCGCTGGGCACGCAGATTACCAGGTTATCGGCCTTACCCATTGCCTTCATCTGTGCGTAGGCGTTGAAGTAGTAGAATGCCTGCGGCAGGAAACGGGCCACGTTGATAGAGTTGGCCGATGTCAACTTCATGCGCTGGTTGAGTTCTGCATCCATAAAGGCATTCTTGACCAGAGCCTGGCAGTCATCAAACACGCCGTCAACCTCAACAGCAGTGATATTCTTACCCAGAGTGGTGAACTGACACTCCTGGATGGGGCTTACCTTGCCTTTGGGATAGAGCACATACACATGCACACCCTCCACGCCCAGGAATCCGTTTGCAACGGCGCTTCCGGTATCGCCCGATGTAGCCACCAGCACGTTCACAAGTTGTTTCTCATCCTTGTTGAAGTAACCCAGCAGGCGGGCCATAAAGCGTGCGCCTACATCCTTGAACGCAAGTGTGGGACCATGGAAAAGCTCCAGTGAGTAGATGTTCTCATCAACCTTGACAACGGGTGTGGGGAATGCCAGGGTGTCATAGACAATCTTTTTGAGGTCAGCCTCCGGGATATCCTCGCCAAAGAATGCCTTGGCAACCTCAAATGACATCTCCTGGAATGTCATCTTGTCGATATTGTCAAAGAACTCCTTGCTCAGTTTGTTCAAGCGCTCCGGCATGTAAAGGCCGCGGTCAGGTGCCAGTCCGCGAACCACTGCATCACGCAGGGTCACGTCATCGGACTTATGGTTTGTGCTGTAGTATTTCATTTAAGTGAAAGAAAAATCTTAGTGAATTCAATGCCCTCAATGTTGCCGTAAGCGCCCTGCTTGCAACTCTCCTCGTCAAAAGCGGTAACGCCGTCAGGCTCCATTCCCGGAGCATAGATCAGGAACGGAATGGGGTCCGATGTGTGCGTGCGGTGTGCGCAAGGCGTGGGGTGGTCAGGCAGCACGGCAATCGCCACCGGCTCGTCCCACTTGGAGACCTCCTCATAGATGGGACCTATCAGGCGGCTGTCCAGATCCTCGACGGTGCGGTTCTTGAGGGTGAAATTGCCCTCATGTCCGGCCTCATCGGGGGCCTCCACGTGCAGATACACAAAGTCATCGGTCTTAAGGGCATCGATGGCAGCCTGTGCCTTGCCCTCATAGTTGGTATCGAACAGACCGGTCGCACCCTCTACGTCAATCACCTTCATGCCGGCATAGTGGCCCAATCCCTTGATAAGGTCTACGGCCGATATCACCGAACTCTTGCGAATGTTGGGGTACAGCTCACTGATGGGCTGCATGGCCGGACGGTAACCGGGTGACCAGGGCCAGATGCTGTTGGCAGGATCCTTACCCTCGGCTATGCGCTTAAGGTTTACGGGATGCTTGGCCAGAATCTCCTGTGAACGCAGTATCAGGTCGTTCAGAAGCTGTGCTGTAGGCTCTGCCTCAGGGGTAGCAGCCTTGATCATGAGGTCCTTGAACGGCTGTCCCGGCACGTCATGAGGCGGGGTGCAGATAAGCTCCTTGCGGCCTCCGTCAATCACCAGCAGGTGACGGTACTGGATGCCGGTATAGAAATGGACCTTATCGTTGCCAAGTTCCTGCTCCAGGGTCTTGATTATCTCATCGGCCTCAGGGGTTGAGATATGACCTGCCGAGTGGTTCTTGATAAGTCCGTTCTCAATGCAGATTATGTTGCAGCGCATGCCCATCTGTCCGGGTTTGATGTCTACGCCTATGTTGGCGGCCTCAAGTACGCCACGGCCCTCAAATGACTTTGTCACGTCATAACCCATAACGGTCATGTTGGCCACCTCGCTGCCGGGGTGGAATCCGTCGGGCACGGTCTTGAGCATGCCGGTACGGCCTTTGCGGGCCAGCATGTCCATGTATGGTTTGCGGGCGTTTTGCAGTATGGTCTTATTGCCAAACTCTTTAACGGGCCAGTCGGCCATTCCGTCGCCTAGTATGATGATATATTTCATTGTTTAGATATTAGCTATACTCATGATATCGGCAAATACACCTGCTGCAGTGACGGCGGCACCGGCACCGTATCCCTGGATCATCATGGGATACTCCTTGTAGCGCTCCGTGGTGAGCAGGATTATGTTGTTGCTGCCCTGCAGGTTGTAGAACGGATGGTACTTATCAACCTCGGCAAGTGATATGCTTGCCTTGCCGTCCTCAAGCTTGGCTACAAAACGCATGCGTTTGCCGTCCTTCTCAACACGTGCACGACGTGCCTCGAACTCGGCATCCAGCTGCGGGAGCTTTTTCCAGAACTCATCAATAGTGCCGTCAAACAGCTCCTGCGGTATGAACAGGTCACTCTTGACATCGCTCTGTTCAATGGCGTAACCGCTCTCACGGGCCAGAATGACCAGCTTACGCAGCACGTCCTTACCGCACAGGTCAATGCGCGGATCGGGCTCACTGTAACCCTTCTCCTTGGCCAGGCGTATGGTCTCGCTCAGCGGGCAGTCGGCACTCAGGGTGCTGAATATGAAGTTGAGCGTACCGCTTACCACAGCCTCAATCTTGAGAATGCGGTCACCGCTGTTTATCAGGTCATTGATAGTGTTGATGATAGGCAGTCCGGCGCCCACATTGGTCTCAAACAGATACTTGACACCACGGCGGCGTGCGGTCTGCTTAAGGGCCTGGTATTTCTCATACTCCGATGAAGCGGCAATCTTGTTGGCTGCCACAACTGATATGTTATGGTCCAGGAAATCCTGATAGAGGCTGGCCACATCGGCACTTGCGGTACAATCCACAAATACGGAGTTGAATATGTTCATGCCGATAACCTCGTCATGCAGGGTCTTGAGGTTGCTGGCAGGAGCCTTGTCAAGTTCCTCGCGGTAGGTGTCCAGATTTATACCCTCACGGCAGAACATGGCCTTGCTTCCGCGTGCTATACCAACCACGTTGAGCTTGAGGCCGCGCTCCTGCATCAGTTTCTCGCGCTGGCCGCGGATCTGCTCCAGCAGGCTGCCGCCCACGGTACCCACACCACAGATGAACAGGTTGAGCACCTGATACTCTGACAGGAAGAACGAGTCATGGATTACGTTCAGTGACTTGCGCAGTGAGCTCTTCTGTACCACGAATGATATGTTGGTCTCGGATGCACCCTGAGCGCAGGCAATAACGTTGATACCGTTTCGGCCCAGCACGCTGAAAAGCTTACCCGCAATACCGGGGCTGCGTTTCATGTTCTCACCCACGATGGCAATGGTTGCCAGGTCCATCTCGGCCGATATGGGGAATATGGCACCCAGCGCAATCTCCTTGCTGAACTCACGGTTCAGGAGCTCGCAGGCGGGAGCTGCATCCTGGTTACGTACGCCGATAGATGTACTGTTCTCGGACGATGCCTGTGACACCATGAACACGCTGATTCCGTTCTCGGCCAGCGTCTTGAATATGCGGTAGTTTACACCTATTACGCCTACCATACCCAGACCGCGCATGGTGATCAGGGCGGTGTCACTTATGCTTGATATACCCTTGATGGCCTTGGTTCCGGCGGGGAGCTCGTTCACGATCTCGGTGCCGCGGGCCGTGGGGTTGAATGTATTCTTTATCAGGATGGGTATGTTCTTCTGGCAAACCGGGTAGATGGTGGGCGGATAGACCACCTTGGCGCCAAAGTTACACAACTCCATTGCCTCCACGTAACTCAGTTCATCAATGGTGTAGGCGGTTGATATCACGCGTGGATCGGCCGTCATGAATCCGTCCACATCGGTCCATATCTCAAGCACGCTGGCATCAAGTGCAGCAGCAATGAGTGATGCGGTATAGTCCGAGCCGCCTCGGCCCAGGTTGGTTATCTCACCTGTCTGGGCATCGGACGAAATGAATCCGGGTGCCAGGGCCTTGACCTTCTCCTTACCCGACTTCTTGAACAGAGGCTGGAAGGTCTCACGGATGAGACGGTAGGTAAGGTCGCTGTCTATGGTGTGTGTGGTAGTCTTGTGTTCTGTCTTTATGAACTGGCGGGAGTCATACAACTTGATATCGTCAATAAGCTGGGCCACAATCTGTGATGACAGGCGCTCGCCGTAGCTTACTATGATATCCATGGTCTTCTCTGACAGGTCATGCAGCAGGTAGAGTCCCTGCATGATCTCCTTGAGTTCACCGAACAGGCCGTGCACGCCGTCAAGCGCGACGGCTCTGCGCTGCGGGATGATCACGTCACTTATCATGTTCTCATGACGGGTGAGCATGGCATCAATCTCGGCCTCATACTGACGGTCGCCGCCTGCAGCCATACGGGCTGTGGCAATAAGCCTGTCAGTGATTCCGCCAAGTGCCGAAACCACTACAATCACATCATCCTTCTGTGACTCAACAATCTGTTTCAGGTTGGTGATGCTCTCCTTGGATCCCACGGACGAGCCACCGAATTTAAGTACTTTCACAGCAAAACTAATTTTCCGACTGCGAAATTACTCCTTTTTCAGCAAACTACACAATCCGCATACGTGTTTGTTCCTTAAACAAAAAATATACTACCTTTGTGTACTCAAACATAAGTAGACATGACAAAGGACAAGAAGCACTCCATAGGTTGGCTGCTGCTCAACATACTCATCATGGTTGCAGTATCCATCATACTGATTGTCATAACATTCCGTTGGATGCAGTCATACACCCGCCACGGGCAGTACATAACCGTGCCCGATGTGTCAGGCATGTATGAGGAGGAGGCTGGACAGGCCCTTGCAGCCGCAGGACTCAGGTATGAGGTATCGGACTACAAGTTTGACAAGAGCATGGTTGAGGGCGGAGTCATAGAACAGAACCCCAAAGCCGGTGCATATGTAAAGCAGGAGCGCAAGATATACCTGACCCTCAACTCCGGAAAGGAGCCCGTGAAAGCGGTTCCTGACCTGGCCGATAACAGCTCACTGCGCGCCGCAGAGTCACAGCTGCGGGCTGCCGGATTCAAGCTCTCACCCACCGTCTATGTGGACGGAGACCTGGACTGGGTTTATGAGATCCGCTACAAGGGAGCGGTGATTGAGGCCGGAACCGAGATTCCCGAGGGCTCCGTGCTGACTATCGTAGCCGGTAACGGCAATCCCGTTGAGATAATTGAGGAGGTTGATTCAACCACAATAGTAGACTCCGACTTTTTTGAGTAATGCTGGACCTGGAGGACGAGATTGAGGAGTCACTTGATGACCTGGAACCTACGCCCGATGCGGCCCAGCTGTTTGAGCATTTCCGTGTCGTAGCCGATAAGGGGCAGTCGCTGCTCCGTGTGGACAAGTTCCTGTTTGACCATCTGGAGCACTCGTCACGTAACCGCATCCAGAAGGCGGCCGATGCCGGAATGGTGATGGCAAACGGCCGTCCGGTCAAGAGCAACTACAAGGTAAAACCGCTGGACGTGATTACGGTCATGATGGACCGTCCGCGTTACAGCAGCGATATAGAACCCGAGGATATTCCCCTGGACATAGTCTATGAGGACGAATGCCTGATGGTGGTCAACAAGCCGGCCGGACTGGTGGTTCACCCGGGATGCGGCAACTTTCACGGCACGCTGGTAAATGCCGTGGCCTGGCATCTGCGTGACAACCCCGATTATGATCCCAACAGCCCGCAGGTAGGTCTTGTACACCGCATAGACAAGGACACGAGCGGTCTGCTGGTGGTGGCCAAGACCCCCGATGCCAAGACCAGCCTGGGCAAGCAGTTCTTTAACAAGACCACAAAACGCGCCTATCAGGCACTGGTTTGGGGCGTTCCCCAGCCGGCCGAGGGTACCGTTGAGAGCCAGATAACCCGCAACCCCAAGGACCGCCTGCAGATGACCGTATCATTTGACCCCGAGGTGGGCAAGCATGCCGTCACTCACTACACGGTACTGGAGAGGTTCGGATACACATCACTTGTGGAGTGCCGTCTGGAGACCGGCCGTACACACCAGATAAGGGTGCATATGAAACACCTGGGGCATCCGCTGTTCAGCGACGAGCGTTACGGCGGTGACCAGATTCTCAAGGGCACCACATACAGCCGCTACCGCCAGTTCGTGCAGAACTGCTTTGAGATCTGTCCGCGTCAGGCTCTGCACGCCAAGACACTTGGTTTTGTGCACCCCATAACAGGTAAGGAGATGTTCTTCAATTCAGAGCTGCCCAGTGACATGGCCACTCTCATTGACAAGTGGAGGGCATACGTAAGTTCAAGAGACTTTGAAAAATAACATATAAGAATGAAACGCATCATTGCAATCGTGGCAGGCGGTGACTCAAGCGAGAACCCCGTATCTCTGCGCAGCGCCGCAACAATCCTTGAGTACATGGACAAGGATAAGTACGAACCCTATATCCTGGAGATTGAAGGAAAGAAATGGCAGGTTCACGTAAAGGAGGGCGTTACCGCTCCCGTAGACCTGAATGATTTCAGCTTCACGTTCCAGGGCAAGAAGACGGTATTTGACTACGCATACATAATCATCCACGGAACACCCGGTGAGAACGGCGTACTGGAGGGTTACCTGCGCCTTATGCGCATACCCTTCTCCACATGTGACGTATTGCCGTCGGCCCTTACGTTCAACAAGTTCGTGCTCAACAAGACCATGAAGAGCTGCAAGGTGAACGTATCGGACTCAGTTCGTCTGCGTAAAGGCGATGAGATTGATACCGACAAGATTGTACGCAAGGTGGGACTCCCCTGCTTTATCAAGCCCACTGACGGAGGTTCCAGCTTCGGCACCACCAAGGTAAAGAGCGTAGAGCAGATCATCCCCGCCATAAACGACGCATTCAAGGAGAACAGTGAGATCATGATTGAGTCATTCATGCAGGGCATAGAGGTTACCAACGGCTATTTCAAGACCCGCAAGCGTGAGGTCAAGCTGCCTGTGACCGAGGTGGTTCCCAAGACTGATTTCTTTGACTATGACGCCAAGTACAACGGCAAGGTTGAGGAGATTACCCCCGCCCGCATTCCCGATGAACTGCGTGACCGCATCCAGGATCTCACAGCCAGGATCTATGACCTGCTGGGTTGCCACGGAATAATACGTAACGACTACATAATCACTGACGGTGACAAGATAAACCTGCTGGAGGTGAACACCACCCCCGGCATGACAGCCACCAGTTTCATACCGCAGCAGATCCGTGCCGCCGGTCTGAACCTGACCGATGTACTGACAGAGATTATTGAGGACAGTTTCTAAACTTAAGGACTATGATCATACCTGCCGAATTTGAAAAGATGCGCTCCTTTGAGGATGATGAGGTGCGCAGTGCCATACTCTCGCTTCTGGATGACCGCTCATTCAGGAAGATTGTAAAGGCCAATGTCAAGTTTATCCCTATCTGGCTGCTTAAGTTCTACACAAAGCGTTTCAAGACAGTAAACAGCTTCCAGCTGGGTATGATCTATCCCATACTTAAGAGGATACTCAGGAAAGCAACTACCGGATACTCGGCAGACTTTGCGGCTCTGCCCCAGGGACGCGAGGACTTTATCTACCTCTCCAACCACAGGGACATAGTTCTGGACTCTGCTTTCCTGGATTACCACCTTCTGCTCTCGGGCATGAAATCCGTTGAGATAGGCATAGGCAACAACCTGCTCATACACCCCTGGATTGAGACTCTGGTCCGCCTGAACCGCAGTTTTGTGGTAAACCGCTCCGCCACCGCGACTGAATTGCTGGAGTCTTCACAGCAGCTTTCACGCTACATCCGGTTTGTAATTGAGCAGAAAAAGGCTCCCGTCTGGCTTGCACAGCGTGAAGGACGTGCCAAGGATTCCGATGACCGCACACAGAAGAGCGTACTCAAGATGCTGGCCATGTCGGGCGATGACAGCATGACACTGTCAGAAAAACTGCAGTCGCTGCACATATGTCCGCTCACCATTAGCTATGAGTATGACCCCTGTGACTGGCTCAAGGCAACAGAGTTCCAGATGAAACGTGACAACCCCGGATTCAGGAAGAGCAAGCAGGATGACCTGATAAACATGAAGACCGGTATTTGGGGATTCAAAGGCCATATGCACTATCATGTAGCCGCTCCCATAGACTCTGAGATTGCCGCGCTTGACACATCGGTTCCGCGCAACCAGTTCCTGGACCAGGTGGCACAGATCATAGACCGTCACATATTTGAGGGATACCGCATATATCCCTGCAACCGCATAGCACTTGACATGCTCAGGGGCGATAATGCCCAATCTGCCAACTACACTCCGGATCAGAAGAGGGAGTTTGAGAACTATCTGGAGGGTCAGCTCAAGAAAATCAGGATTCCCAATCCTGACTGGGATTACCTTAAGGAGCGCATACTCACCATGTATGCAAACCCGCTTATCAACCAGAAAAGCGTCATGCAATAATGAGAAGACCCCCTATCCTGCTCTCCGTCATCCTGTCATGTCTCATGGCGGGTGCCGTATCGTGCGATAAGGCCGATGAAGAGTATGTTCAGGCCACAGTAAGCGGTTTCTTTACCGCTCATGCCGGCAGTGACGGCATAATTGATTACATGACCGATGATTTTGGCCAGCAGTATGCCATTACAGGCAGCAAGCATCTTGCCCCCAACACCACCGCAAGAGCTGTCGGCACAATTGAGTTGACCGACAAGGATTCTCATGGTAACCCCGGCGGCAGGATAAGGAGTTTGACCTATCCCATGTCATATGAGGCTCCCACTAACCTGCAGATTCATGACTCGCTTAAGGTCAAGGATCCCTTAAAGGTCGTGTCGTCATACATTGGCGGCGGGTATCTTAACGTACATCTTGAGGTAATGGTATCAAAGGAGGAGGCATATCATTCCATCATCTACTGCAGGCACTTGGGATATTCCAACCCCACGTTCAAGATCTACCATAACGCGCGCGGTGACGCTCCCGTATATTCCCAGAAGGCCTATCTCTCCATTCCGCTCACATCATGCTCCAAGAATGACACCATCAGCCTGATGACCTACACTTTTGACGGCAAGTATGAGATAAAGCATGTATACAAATAAATAGCCAGCCGTTCTCACAGCTGGCTATCCGTATAATCAGTATTGACGCTTACTTAAGGCCCTCAAGAATCTTCTTGAGTACTACGGTTGCCGATATCTCACGATTGGCAGCCTCGGGGATGACCAGAGAGCGCGGTCCCTCAATCACATCATCAGTCACGATCATGTTGCGGCGTACCGGCAGGCAGTGCATAAAGAACGCATTGTCCGTAACGGCCATCTGACGGTCACTGATAGTCCAGCTGCGGTCCTTGCTCAGGATCTCACCGTAATGCTCGGGGCTGGCGCATGACCAGTTCTTTCCGTATACAAAGTGGGCACCCTCAAAGGCTTTCATCTGGTCATACTCAATTGTGGCACCTGCGGTGAACTTGGGGTCAAGCTCATAGCCGTGGGGGTGTGTGATCACAACCTCATAACCTGCGGCAACCATCCACTGTGCGAATGAGTTTGGAACTGCCTGCGGCAGAGCCTTGGGGTGCGGAGCCCAGCTCATTACCACCTTGGGGCGCTCAACGGTCTTGTGCTCCTCAATTGTGATCCAGTCAGCAAAACTCTGCAGCGGATGACCGGTAGCAGCCTCCATAGAGAATACGGGGCGGCCTGAGTACTTGATGAACTGGTTGAGTATCTTCTCCTCATAATCGTCCTCACGGCTCTCAAAACGGGCAAATGAACGGACACCTATAACATCGCAGTAGCAACCCATAACCGGGATAGCCTCAAGCAGATGCTCAGACTTGTCACCATCCATGATGACGCCACGCTCTGTCTCCAGTTTCCAGGCGCCCTGGTTCACGTCCAGGACAATCACGTTCATGCCCAGGTTAAGACCTGCCTTCTGTGTGCTCAGACGGGTTCTCAGGCTGGAGTTGAAGAACACCATGAGCAGGGTCTTGTTACGGCCCAGCTCAACGTATTTGAAACGGTCACGCTTTATCTCAAGGGCCTCCTGCAATGCCTGGTGCAGGTCACCCAGATCCTTTACACTTGTAAAATGTCTCATATGTTGTTTCTGTTAACTTCTTGTCTGGCCATCACCGTTGATAAGCCATTTGTATGTGGTTATCTCCTCCAGGGCCATAGGGCCACGGGCATGCATCTTCTGGGTGCTGATACCTATCTCGGCTCCCAGTCCGAACTGGCCGCCATCGGTGAAAGCGGTAGATACGTTCACATAGACGCATGCGGCATCTATGTACTGCTGGAACATACGGCCATGGTCTGCGTTCTCAGTCACGATGCACTCACTGTGATGTGAGGTGTAGTTACGGATATGCAACAGCGCCTCATCAAATGAGGGCACGGTCTTGATTGACATGCGGTATGCCAGGAACTCCTTACCGAAGCTCTCGGCTGTGGCATGTTCCAGGAGTTCTGCGGGATACTTTCCCTCAAGGGCTGCATATGACTGCTCATCGGCCTCAATCACAACATTCTTGGTAGCAAGACGGCTGCAAAGCTCAGGCAGGTCCTTAAGGCGGTCTGCATGGAGCACAAGTGAGTCAAGCGCGTTGCACACGCTTATGCGACGGGTCTTGGCGTTGAATATTATGTCGGCACCCTTCTTAAGGTCACCCTCTTTGTCAAAATACGTGTGGCATACGCCGGCTCCGGTCTCGATTACAGGTACTTGAGCCTGCTCACGGACCGACTTGATAAGACGTGCGCTGCCCCTGGGGATTAGCAGGTCAACCTTACCCACAGCCTTCATGAGCTCTGCGGCTGCCTCATGACCGGCAGGCAGCAGTTCCACTACTGACGGATTGACTCCGTTCTGCTCAAGGACACGGTGTATCAGGGCAACGATAGCCTTGTTTGAGTCATCGGCATCACTTCCGCCCTTGAGAGCGCAGGTGTTGCGTGACTTGAAACAGAGCGAGAACACGTCAAAACTTACGTTAGGACGGGCCTCATAGATGACGCCAATCACGCCGAACGGGACACGTACACGGGTAAGTTTCATGCCGTTGGGACGTACACGCTCGTCAATGACCTTACCTACAGGGCTCTCAAGATTGGCAACATTGCGCATATCATCGGCAATACCCTTAAGACGGTCCGGAGTAAGCATAAGACGGTCATACATGGGGTTTGACTTGTCCATGCGGGCCAGGTCCAGAGCATTGGCGCTCAACAGTGATTCCGTCTCTTTCCCAATGGCATCAGCAACGCCGTTAAGCACATCCTTTATCTTGCTCTCATCAAGGAAAGCAAGAGAGTACGATGCGTCTCTGAGCTTGTCAAGTATATTGTCTATCATCATTTCTGTTGTTTAGCGTGGAAACGGGTGCAGCGGGCATTCTCAGGATCAGAGAGTACATCCAGCAGCACATCCTGACGGCGGCCGTTGGCTATACGGACCTCAATACCGTCGGCAGCTACGCCCAGGGCAGTCTTCATCTTGGTCATCATGCCGCCGCGTCCGAACTTGGATTTGGTAACGCTCACGTAACCGGAGTAGTCATCCTCAGGATATACGTCATGTATGAGTTCTGAACCGGGTTCATCGGGGTTACCGGTAAACACGCCGTCCACATTGCTCAGTATTACGAGCAGTTCAGCATTCATCATACGGGCCACAAGACCGGAGAGCTCATCATTATCGGTAAACATAAGCTCCTCAACCGATACGGTGTCATTCTCATTGATTACCGGAACAACGCCGTTGTCAAGCATGGCAGTCATACAACGCATCTGGTTGGCGTGCAGGGTCTCATTCACAAAGTTCTCCTTTGTGGTGAGTATCTGACCAACCGTTATGCCATACTCCTGGAACAGGTCATAGTAGTGCTCAATGAGCTTGGCCTGGCCCACAGCTGCAAAGAGCTGGCGTCCGGTAACACTCTCATCCTTGAGGTTTGGCAGTGCACCGCGGCCCGATGCCACCGCACCGGATGAAATGAGAAGGACCTCAATCCCTCTGTGGCGCAACTCGGCAATCTGGTCAACCAGAGCTGCCATACGTGATATGTCCAGACGGCCGTCCGGACGGGTAAGTACATTGCTGCCTACCTTGACAGCTATACGTTTGGGCTGTTTCATCATTCGTTAAGCAATTGTAGGGCACGTTCCTTGTCCTGCGGGTTCACAAGCACGCTCACGGGACCTGCCGTAATGGTATATGTTGAGAATATGGCACTCATGGAGTTGTTCATTATCATAGCCGGGATACCCTCTGATTCCAGACGTCCGCGTACTACCTCCGCCTCAAAGGGCTGACCTTTGAAAACGCTTACCAGATCCTGTTTTTCATTCATAGCAGTCCGTTTAACTATTGTGAACCTGCAAAGTTAATGATTTTTCCATACCTTTACACCGATATGTCATTCAAACACGCAGTTATACTCTCAATATTGTCCGTGTGCACCACCCTACTGCATGCCGCAACAGTCACTTCCGATGCCCCGGCCGATACCATCCGTTTTGATGACGGATCCTGGTATACAGGCGGTATTGCCGACTCCCTGTTCAACGGTTACGGCAAGATGGTTTATGCCGACAGCACCATCTATGAGGGAGATTGGAGAGACGGAATGTGGAACGGCAAGGGCAAACTCTCATACCCTGACGGAGACAGTTATGACGGTCAGTTCCTGGACCATGAGTTCTGCGGATACGGCACATACATCTACTCCAACGGAGCCATGTATGAGGGATACTGGCAACATGGTATGTTCAACGGTGCCGGCACAATGGAATATGCCGACGGCAGCACCTATGCAGGCAACTGGAAGGATGACATGAAAGATGGCCTGGGAGTCTTTTACGACGCTTCTACCGGCACACTCATGAAAGGCTATTTTGTCAATGATGAGTTCAGCCACTCCATAAGCAGCCAGGAGCAGGAGACAGAACCTGAGACCTCATATTCCCCGGTATTCCCAATCTGGTCCCCGGCCAACAAAAAGAGAATCAATTTCCATTACAGGAATGATTTCCATGCGGGAATCACCTACGGAAGCAGACAGATATTCTCAATATACGGAGACTGTTACCTTACCGACAGGTTCTTTGCGGGCGCGACATTAGGATTCAATGTAATCGACTACCGGGTAGGCAAACCGTCAGAGAGCACAGATGACGAGACCGGTGAGCGTATAACCCTGGTGGGATGGGATGACTATCCGGACGAGATAATGACAGAGACTGAATACTCCATGTTCAGGCTGGCAGCCGAGTGCGGTTACAGCTGGCGCTGGTTCTCTGTAGGTACTGCCGTGGGATTTGGTCTGCGTAACACCATACGCAACTGCCGCAGTCTGGAACACAATGACAGCTTCTTTGCGCCGGGCACGCTGTACTTCCGTGAACAGTCGTCCAGCGTAATATTCAACTATGATTTCTTTGCGGATTTTGTCATGAACCGCACCATACCGTTCTTCTACTCATGCTCGCTGCGCGCCGGATGGGGTAAGATGAACGGATTATTCATGGGACTTAGCGTTGCATTCTAAAAGAAGACGGCCCAAGGTAATCACCCCAGGCCGTCTTAAGTATTGCGGTTATCAGATCAAACCAGATGCTTAACCAGGTCATCCCTGTCACCGTACAGGTAATCAATAACGGGAATCTCAATCATGGTGTAGCAACCCGGCTTCTGGAGCACTGATGCACGTGCTGCGCAAACCAGGATCTGACCGGTAAGTGCCGGATTGTTGATCTTCATGTCAAACTCAAAGAGCTGGTTCTGTGTCTTGCCCGATACACCCTTGCGTGTCAGGTTAACACCATGGCCCATATCCTTGAGAGCATCTACAGACTCTACCTGCATTACGTGGGTCTCATCATTTACAAAGTAGGGATCGGCCTTGATGGCAGCAGCCACATCCTCAAACTTGTAACCGTCAAGAATCTCAACATATACCATACGGCGGTGTATGCCTGTGCCAACGGGGATGGTCATTGAAAGAGCGGCCTTAACACCCGGAACAGCCTTTACTGCAACTGAGTGTCCCATTGACATGCCGGGGCCGAAATTGGTGTAGCTTACACCCTTGGGAGCCATAGCCTGCATGAGTGCGCGAACGATAGAATCTGTACCCGGATCCCATCCTGCAGATATGATAGCCACCTTACCTGCCTTTGCAGCAACCTGCTGCAGACGCTTGCGGGTCTCAGGGATGAGTGTATGTATATCAAAACTGTCAACTGTATTGATGCCAAGCGGGAGAATCTCATTGGCATACTCCTCGGTCTTGCGCGAAGGAACGCAAAGGATAGCTACATCAGGCTTGGGAAGCTCTGAAATATTCTTTACAATCTTATAGCCGTTAAGTTCCTTGGGGCAGTCTGCACTGCCGTTACGGCGAACTATTCCGGTAACCTCAAAATCAGGCGCTGTCTCAAGTGCTTCAAGTACGTACTTGCCGATGTTTCCATAGCCTACGATAGCTGCTTTAATCTTTTCCATAAGGTTCAATTTTTTGTTCCGGCTGCGAAATTATTAAAAAATCCGCTCCTATGTACACGCGCATGTGCAATAATAACGGGCAACCGCCGTTATTTCTTAGCAACACAAATTGAATGCAATGATTGAATTCATCCAAGGAAAGATTGAGGAGCTTACTCCCACCCAGGCTGTCCTGCTTACACAGGGCGGCGTAGCATATGACCTGAACATATCAGTATACACATACTCTGCCATCCAGGGTAAGGATGACGCACGCCTCTATGTATATGAGGCCATCCGCGAGGATGCCTACATACTTTACGGATTCAGCGGCAAGCAGGAACGCGAGCTGTTCCTCATGCTCATATCCGTTCCGGGCATAGGCGGTGCATCGGCACGTATGATTCTGTCGTCATTCTCACCGTCGGAACTTATAGGAATCATCAGCTCAGGCAATGACGCCTTGCTCAAGAAGGTCAAGGGTATCGGTGCCAAGACCGCCCAGCGCATAATCGTAGACCTGCATGACAAGATAGGCGTGACACAATCCGATGAGACTCCCCTCAACCTGCAGGCAGGCGCAATGACCGGTCAGGTGGCAACCGAGGCCGTTACCGCCATGGTTACTCTGGGATTCCCCCAGGCAGCATCACAGAAAGTGGTGCAGGCCATACTCAAGGAACAGGATGGTCTTACCGTTGAGGCTGTAATACGTGAAGCACTGAAACGCATCTGAACACACCATCCTCATTAGCTTGATGATTAAGGGAAGAAACCTTGCTGCAGCACTGCTGCTTATAGGCTCCTGCATTTGCGGGGGCCCTTGCCGCCTTTATGCGCAGGGTGTAAGGACTCTCCCCTATCCTGAGAACATTACGGAGGATATCTCTTACAATGAGGATGACGAGACATTCAGTCTGGGATACAAGCTTGGTGACAGCTATCTTGAGGTGCCCGACGTACTTACTCCCGATGAGTACAACCGCCTGATGATGCAGCGCTCCATGCGCTCTTTCTACCATGACAAGTATGATGAGGAGGTAAAGGCCCTGGGAGACAACAAGTTTGACTTTACCGACATGAAGTTTGACCTGGGACCTGCCGAGAAGATATTCGGACCGGGCGGAGTCCAGGTAAGGACCAGCGGATCAGCCGCCGTAAAGTTCGGATATAACCGCAACAAGGTGGACAACCCGTCACTCTCTGTCCAGAACCGTACTACAGGCGGATTTGATTTTGACGAGCAGATAAACCTGAATATCAATGCCCGCGTGGGCGACAAGGTCAACATGAACCTCAACTACAACACCGAGGCCACGTTTGATGTTGACGCCAAGATGATAAAGATGCGTTATGAGGGTAAGGAGGATGAGATAATACGCCTGCTTGAGGCCGGCAACATCAGTTTCCCCACCAACTCGTCATTGATACAGGGTGCCACATCGCTGTTCGGCATAAGGTCTGACCTGCAGTTCGGCAAGCTCAAGCTGCAGATGGTACTGTCACAGAAAGAGTCCACATCCACATCAGTCAATTCACAGGGCGGACAGCAGATTACCGATTTTGAGATTGATGCCAGCAGCTATGATGAGAACCGCCACTTCTTCCTGGCACATTTCTTCCGTGACAACTATGACGCCAACATGGCTATGCTGCCCAGCATAGTATCAGGGGTACAGATAACCAGAATCGAGGTCTGGGTAACAAACAAGCGCAGCAACTATGACAACCCGCGCAATATTGTGGCATTCACTGACCTGGGTGAGACACAGCACATAAGCAACCCCATTTGGTACGTACAGGGTGGCCCGGCACCTGCCAACTCCGCCAACAACCTCTACAGCCACATCTTAAGCAACTACCCCGCAGCACGTGACATAGAGCAGGTGGCCACATCCATAGGAACCGTGCTTGAGGGCAGTACCGATTATGAGAAGATATCCAACGCCCGCAAGCTGAGCACATCGGACTACACCATTAACAGCGAGTTGGGTTACATATCACTCAAGAGCGCCCTGTCATCGGACGAGGTGCTGGCCGTGGCGTTTGAGTACACCTACGGCGGACAGAGCTATCAGGTGGGTGAGTTCTCATCCGATAACACCGATGCCGGCCAGGCGCTGTTCGTAAAGCTGCTCAAATCCAACTCCAACTCACCTGGCAGCGGCACCTGGGATTTGATGATGAAGAACATCTACTCAATCAACCAGGGTTCCATACAGCGCGCACAGTTCAAACTGGGCATCTATTACAGCAGTGACAGCACCGGCAGCCGCATCACATACCTGCCGGAGTCAACGCTCAAGAGCACCCCGCTCATACGGATGATGAATCTGGACCGTCTGGATGACAAGAACAATCCCCACCCCAACGGTCAGTTTGATTTCCTGGACGGATACACGGTGCTGGCATCATCCGGAAAGATCATATTCCCGGTAGTGGAGCCGTTCGGCAGCCATCTGCGCAAGGTGATTGACAATGACGCCATTGCCGATAAATACGTATTCCAGGAGCTCTATGACTCAACCCGTGTGGTAGCCAAGCGCATAGCCGACAAGGACAAGTTCATGCTTATGGGACAGTTCTCGGGCTCCAGCAGCAATGTGATACAGCTGGGTTCTATAAATATCCCGCGCGGATCAGTTGTGGTGACTGCCGGTGGCGTGACACTCAAGGAAAACAGCGACTACACCGTTGATTACAGCAACGGTACGGTCACCATCATAAACCAGAGCATAATCGATGCCGGCACCAGCGTGAACGTCCAGCTAGAGAGCAACACCGAGTACAGCATGCAGCGCAAGACCATGGCCGGACTCAACTGGATGTATGATTTCAGCCCCAACCTGCAACTGGGCGGTACATTCATGCACCTGAACGAGAAGCCGCTTACCAGCAAGGTGACCATGGGTGACGAGCCGCTGGTGAATACCATGTACGGACTCAACATAAACTGGAAACATGAGAGCCAGGCCCTGACCAAACTGATTGACAAGATACCGTTCGTGAACGCCACCAAGCCGTCAAGCATCAACTTCAAGGCCGAGATGGCGGCACTGCAGTCATCGGTATCGGACAAGGTACAGGGACAGGCGTCATACATAGATGACTTTGAGGCCGCCGAGAACGGAATCTCCATAGCACAGCCGTCGGCATGGTCTTTGTCGGCCGTACCTAAGGGCATGCAGGGATACGGCAAGTCCGGCCAGGTGGAGTCAGGATTCAACCGAGCTCTAATAAACTGGTTCACTATCGACCCCCTCTTTACACGACGCAACTCACCGCTTACACCGTCACATATCAAGACTGACCTGGACCAGCTGTCCAACCACTACGTACGTGAAATCTATGAGCGTGAGCTCTACCCAAACAAGGAGTCCACATCAAGTGAGTCATCAACCCTGCAGGTGCTGAACCTGGCATACTATCCCCGTGAGCGCGGTCCGTACAACCTGAATCCGGCCCTTGATGCTGACGGCCATCTGAGCAACCCGCAGGATAACTGGGGAGGTATAATGCGCCGTCTCACCACCACGGACTTTGAGGCTGCCAACATTGAGTACATAGAGTTCTGGATGCTTGACCCGTTCATCTACAACCCCGCTGCAGCCGGCGGTGACCTGTACCTGAACCTGGGTGAGGTATCCGAGGATGTGCTGCTGGACGGTAAGAAGTTCTTTGAGAACGGCCTGCCCGTGGACGGCGACTCGGCCAAATGGGCTGCATCCGTTTGGGGTAAGGTTCCCACAGGCAAGAGCCTGGTATACGCATTTGACAACAACAACGCCGACAGCCGTGAGCTCCAGGATGTGGGACTGAACGGTCTGTCATCGGACGAGGAGAGAACCTGGCCCGCATATGCCACATACCTGAGCCAGATACGAGGCATAGTAAAGCCTGAGGTCTATAGCGCCATTTATGACGATCCTGCAGCCGACAGCTACCACTACTACCGCGGATCGGACTATGATGACGCACAGATGTCGGTGCTGGACCGTTACCGCAAGTACAACGGCACTGAGGGCAACTCACCCAACTCGGCCAACAGCGGCACCAATTATGACCAGTCATCACGCACCACCCCTGATGTGGAGGATGCCAACGGTGACTATACCATGGATGAGTATGAGAAATACTTCCAGTACCGCATATCACTGCGTCCGGCCGACCTGGAGATTGGACGCAACTACATATCCGATAAGCGTGAGGTCAAGGTAAAACTGCGTAACGGCAATACCGAGACCGTAAACTGGTACTGTTTCCGCGTACCTATTACAGAATATGAGAAAGTTGAGGGCGGCATACGTGATTTCAGTTCAATAAGGTTCATGCGCATGTACCTGACCGGATTCTCGGATGAGGTTCATGTACGTTTCGGATCGCTTGAGCTCATGACCAGCCAGTGGCGCAACTACGAGCAGCCCATATACAGCGCCACCAACCGCACCCCCACCATATCAGGCAAGTTCTCGGCCACATCGGTCAATATTGAGGAGAACGGTGACCGCCAGCCTGTGAACTATGTGGTACCGCCGGGCGTGACCCGTATACTTGACCCCACACAGGTACAGCTGGTTCAGGATAACGAGCAGGCCATGAGCCTCAAGGTGACCGGACTGGGTGCCGGCGAGGCCCGCGGTATCTACAAGAAGAGCTCACTTGACCTGCGCAAGTACAAGCGCATACAGATGTTCAGCCATGCCGAGGCCGTGGTTACAGATGAGGGTATGCTGCATGACGGTGACATATCGGTATTCATTCGTCTGGGATCCGACTACTCGGGTAACTACTACGAGTATGAGATTCCGCTGGTTCTCACTCCGGCCGGCCATTACAGCGGCAGCAGTGAGACGGACCGCCGTATGGTATGGCCCGACAGGAACATGCTGGACATAGACTTTGACATACTTACCCAAGTCAAGAACAACCGCAACGTACAGAAGAATCTGGGTAACATCAGCAGCTCATCGGTCTACAGCGAGTATGACCCCAATAACCCCGAGAACCGCATAAGCGTTGTAGGTAACCCGTCGATAGGCAATGTACGTGCCATAATGATAGGTGTGCGCAACAACTCCATGAGTACACGCAGCGCCGAGGTTTGGGTGAATGAGCTGCGTCTGGTAGGTTATGAGAGCAAGGGTGGCGTGGCAGCACACAGCACCTTGGGCCTGAGACTGTCTGACCTGGTATCGGTTGACCTCTCCGGACAGATGAGTACTGCCGGTTACGGAGGTCTGGAGCAGAGCATCAAGGACCGCAAGACCGATGACTATTACAAGTACTCCATCACCACAAGCACCAACGTAGGACGTTTCCTGCCCGAGAACTCACACATATCCATACCCGTCTACTACTCATACACCAGGGAGCAGACATCGCCCAAGTACAGTCCTTATGATACGGACCTGCTGCTGGATGATGTGATAGAGTCATACCCCGAGGGACATGCACGCGACTCGATTAAGAGCATATCGCAGGATATCAGGGAGAGTCATAATTTCAGCATATCCAACGCCAAGGTCAACATAAGCAGTGAGAAGCCCATGCCGTATGACCCCGCCAACTTCTCATTCAGTTACTCCGAGAGCGTGAGTGACCGCAGCAACAGCACCATAGAGTATGAGCATGACCTTAACTGGAGGGCAGCAATGGACTACAGCTACTCACCCGGCCTTAAGGGATGGGCACCGTTCTCAGAGATTGGATATGACGCAAAATGGTTCAGTATAGTAAAGGATACCAGGATCAATTTCCTGCCGCAGAGCTTCTCATTCAACACCGGACTGCAGCGCAGCTACCATGAGCTGCAGGAGCGCGACCTGGAGGGTGAAGAAGGCATACCTGTCACATTCTCACAGCAGTTCTACTGGAACCGCGACCTCTCCGTACGCTGGGATCCGCTCCAGCTCATAAAGCTCTCATTCAGTGCCAGGACAAGGGCCGAGATTGAGGAGCCGTACATGGTTGTGAACAAGGACCTCTACCCTGACCAGTATCAGCTGTGGAAAGACTCTGTCAAGATAAGCCTGATGAATCTGGGACGTCCGCTTGACTACAGCCAGACGTTCAACGCATCATACAACATACCGCTCAACAAGATCCCGCTGTTTGACTGGATGACCGCCGATGCAGGATTCAACTCCAGCTACTCATGGAACCGCGGTACCACCTATGCGAACGGTGCTAACTACGGAAACATCATAACCAACCGCCGATCAATAAGCCTGAATGGTAGGTTCAACCTGCTCAACCTCTACAACAAGTCAAAGAAGCTGCAGCGTATAAACAACCTCTACGCAAACAGCACCAACTCCAATCTCAACCAGCTTACGGCCAGCCGTAACAAGAGGTTCCAGCAGGAGGTTACGCTTACACCCGGCAAGCGCAACGTGATAGTTCATTCCCTGGGTACCCGTAACACCCTGTTCACAGCCACTACAAAGGACGGCAAGAACGTAAAGCTCAAATACCGCAAGCTCAGTGCCGACAGCATATCAATCAAGGTACGTGACACCCTTAACGTGGTGATAAAGATGACCCAGGATCCCGATATGCCCGCCCGCAGAAAGAAATTCAACTTCAAGGAGGGAACGGATGTGGCACTCAGAATGCTCATGATGGTACGTAACGTATCACTGTCATACCGCAATGACTACTCCATGACACTGCCCGGATTCATGCCCAACTCACGTGTGCTGGGACAGAACAACACAAGTGGAATCATGGCTCCGGGTCTGGACTTTGCGTTCGGTCTGACCGATGACACCTACCTGTACAAGGCTATGGATAACGGATGGCTGCTGTCCGGTGACAGCATAGCCCACACCGCCGCATCCACAGCAACTGAGGACCTGCAGCTAAAGATGACCGTTGAGCCGTTCCGTGACATCAAGATTGACATGAATGCCAGCTGGAACAAGTCTGGTTCCAACCGCATACAGTATATGTATACCGGCATGCCGACCACCCGCGGCGGCAGTTTCAATATGACAACCATCACCATAGGCAGCGCATTTGAGAGTCACTCATCGGCCAATAACTACCGCTCACGCAGTTTTGAACGTTTCATAAACAGCCTTCCCACCTTCCGTGACCGCATAGAGAGACAGTATGAGGGTGCACGCTACCCGCAGGGTACCGCTCTGGCCGGACAGCCCTACAAAAGCGCCAACGGCGGCGTGGACATGTACTCATCGGATGTGCTCATACCCGCGTTCCTGGCTGCTTACACCGGACGTGACGCCCATAAGGCCACACTTGACCTGATACCGGGCATGCTCAGTATGCTGCCCAACTGGTCATTCACCTACAGCGGTCTGGCCAGGCTGCCGTTCTTTAAGAAATACTTCAAGAGCTTCAACCTGACCCACGCCTATAAGAGTGTCTATGCAGTGGGCAGTTTCAACACCATAAACAGCTACGTGGAGTACATGAACGGACGCGGATTCATTGAGGATGTAACCAGCGGCAACCCCTTGCCCAGCACCATGTATAACATAAGCGCCGTATCCATAAACGAGTCATTCGCACCTCTGTGCGGCGTGAACATGACATTCCACAATGACATATCGGCCCGTCTGGAGTTCCGCAAGACCCGCGTGCTCACGCTCAGCACCACCGCTGTCCAGGTTGTGGAGACCACATCCGATGACATAACCGCAGGTGCCAGCTATAAGGTCAAAGCACTCAAGCTGTTTGGCGCAAGACCCGGCACCGGACGTACTGCCATTAGCAATGACCTGAACCTGAGTGCCGACTTCTCATACCGCAACCAGAACGCCCTGTGCCGCAACCTGCGTGAAGAGACCACACAGGCCACCAGCGGCAACCGCGCATTCAAGTTCTCATTCCAGGCCGATTACGCCTACAGTCGCATGCTCACCATGAATTTCTACTATGACTACCAGAGCAACTTCCCGCTGGTATCTACCTCATCGTATCCCACATCAACTCATGACGCTGGCTTTAGCTTGAAGTTCACCTTGTCAAGGTAAAGCTGGCAAAGGGGGCCAAAGGGGGCCAAAAGCAGGATAGCTGCTGGCAGCAGCGATGCTGAACTGAGCCTGGCAGCGGATATCCTGAGATGATGCGGCAAAGTCTGCCTTGTAGTCTCCCTTTACGGTCTGCCAGTTTGATGCGGATGCGTTGAATCCGGCCAGATCATACTCAGACAGCGTGAACTCCAAGGTCTGGCTCTCACCCGGCTGCAGCAGATTGGTCTTACCGTAGGTCTTGAGTTCCTTGGTAAGGTTGTTTGACTTACCCTTGGGCGCCTCAATATAAACCTGTACAGCCTCCTTGCCGGCTACGGAACCGGTGTTGGTAATCTTGACTGAGAGATTTACCACACCGTCCGCAACCTTGGCCTGCGGCTCGCTGTAAGCGAATGTAGTGTAGCTCAGACCAAATCCGAACGGGAATGAAACCAGTTCCGGATGACGGTCAAAATAGCGGTAACCTATATCCAGACGCTCCTTGTACTCTGTGTAGTCATACAATGCAACCTTGGCATCAGGATTGCCGCGGTTGGCGCGTGACTGCATCTGGAGCTCACGTGCGTTTACAGGATAGTTGGCGGTTGAAGGTATCTTATAGAAATCTGTTACATATGTGTCAACCAGCTTTCCTGACGGGTTCACAGCACCCCTAAGTACATCGGTTATGGCATATCCTGCCTCCTGTCCGGGCAGTCCGGCCAGCAGTATGGCATCAGGCTGAGATTTCCAGCTGGCTGTCTCGATGGGAGCGCCGATGTTCAGGATTACAACCACCTTCTTTCCTTTTGAATGGAATGCATCGCAAACATCCTTGATAAGGCCCTGTTCAATGTCGGTAAGGGTATAATCACCCTCATAACCGCGGTCGGCAGACTCACCGCAGCTGCGGCCGATAGTTATGATAGCAATGTTACTTGCTATTGCATCGGCACGGTATTGGAAAGGCTTACGTACCAGTGACTGCGGAATTACGTGGTTGGTCAGGTTGGTACGCATGAACTGGTTGGCGTCCATACGGGTGTTATGCTCATGTACATACTTGCTGTAGGCCGATGAAACCGACGGCTCCAGCTGATAACCTGCAGCCTTAAGACCCTCATCAAGTCCGACGGCATGCTTGTAATTTACGCTTCCGCTACCGGTACCTACCACATACATGTCATATGAGCTGGTTCCGTAAAGTGAAATCATCTTGCAGCCCTTGGCAAGAGGCAGGGCACCGTTGTTCTTGAGCAGTACCAAACCCTCGGTGGCGCTGAAACGTGATACCTGTGCATGGGCATCCAGGTCCGGGTCATTGAGGAACTCATAACCCTGCATCTTGGGTGAGCGGGCTATGAATGCAAGTATCTTGGCTACGTTGCGGTCAATGACCTTCTCATCAAGTGTGCCGTTCTCAACAGCCTCGATGATGGCCTTGACCTGGTTGGCATTACCCGGCATAAGCAGGTCATTGCCGGCCTGAACGGTGGCGATGGCATCACGGCCGCCTCCCCAGTCAGTCATTACCATACCCTCAAATCCCCACTCTGTACGCAGTATGCTGTCTATAAGAGTGGCGTTCTCAGGTGCATATGTACCGTTGATCTTATTGTATGATGTCATGACAGCCCAAGGCTGTGACTCGCGTACTGCAATCTCAAAACCCTTAAGATAGAGCTCACGGGCAGTCTGCTGGTCAATTCTTACATCATTGGCCATACGGTTGGTCTCCTGGTTGTTAAGTGCATAGTGCTTGATGGTGGCACCGACGCCGTTTGACTGCACGCCACGTACCATTGCGGCAGCTGTCTTACCTGATATGACAGGATCCTCTGAGTAATACTCAAAGTTTCGGCCCAACAGGGGGTTGCGGTGTATGTTCAATGCGGGAGCAAGCAGACAGTCGGCTCCGTAGCGCTTTACCTCATCACCTATGGCAGCACCAACCTCCTCAACCAGCTGCTGATTCCAGCTCTGGGCAAGCATGGTAGCTACGGGGAATGATGTGCAGTAATATGTTTTCTCATCACCCTGTCGTGTAGGGTTGATCCTGAGTCCGCCGGGGCCATCGGGCAGCATCACTGACGGGATACCCAGACGGGGTATGGGATAGGTCTGTCCGGCGCAACCGGGGATAAGGTTCTTGGCATCCTTTATCTCCTGTGCGATGTCATTGCCGTTCCAGGCACCTACACCTACCAGAAGGTTGACCTTCTCCTCAAGGGTCATGGCGGCAACCACCTTCCTTACGGGCGCTTTTCCGAACTGCGGAATACGGTTACATGAGACTACTGTCATTGCAGCTATGGCAGCACAGATAACCGGAAGAAGTCTTCTTTTCATAGACTATTAAGAAATACTGTTATATGGTTAACATCTCATTTGGGTTCCAGACCTCGTTTGCGGGCCTCATCAACCATGAACTTGAAAGCCGCGTCATGCTCATTGGGTATGATTCCGTCCAGGATAGCATCCTTTATGGCGGCCTTGAGCTCTCCCACCATAGCTGTGGGCTCAAGCCCGAATGTACGCATTATCTCCAGACCGTCAACAGGGGGCTGGAAATTACGTATGCGGTCACGCTCCTCCAGGTCCACCATCTTGCGGCGTACCAGCTTGAAGTTCTCCAGATGACGCTGTTTTTTCTGCTCGTTCTTGGAGGTGATATCGGCCTCACACAGTGTCATAAGGTCATCTATGTCATCGCCTGCATCAAACAGCAGACGGCGTACGGCCGAGTCCGTGACCTCATCATCTACGATAGCTATGGGGCGCATGTGCAGCTCAACCATCTTCTGCACATATTTCATCTTCTCATTCTTGGGCAGTTTCATGCGCTCAAAAATGGCCGGGATCATCTTCATGCCCACAAAGTTGTGGTTATAGAATGTCCATCCGTGGGCAGGCTCCCATTTCTTGGTACGGGGCTTACCGATGTCATGCAGCAGGGCAGCCCAGCGCAGCCACAGGTCATTGCTGTTACGGGCTACGTTATCCAGTACCTCAAGGGTATGCAGGAACACATCCTTATGCCCGCGGCCGTTCACTGTCTCCACACCCTGCAATGCCGTAAGCTCCGGGAATATCAGCTCCAACAAACCGCAACGATCCAGGTCAATGAATCCCTTGGACGGTATGGGCGCCAGCAGAATCTTGTTGAGTTCATCGGCTATACGCTCACGGGATATGATCTTTATGCGTTCACGGTTTTTCTCAAGTGAGCTGAACGTATTGTCCTCTATATAGAAATTGAGCTGTGTGGCAAACCTTATGCAGCGCATCATGCGCAGGGGATCGTCACTGAACGTAATCTCCGGATCAAGCGGAGTACGTATAATATGGTCCTGCAGGTCATCAATACCTCCAAACGGATCAACCAGCTCACCAAAACGCTCTGCGTTGAGGCATATTGCCATGGCGTTTATGGTAAAGTCACGGCGGTTCTGGTCATCCTCAAGGGTTCCGTCCTCAACAATGGGATTGCGTGATTCACGGTGATAAGACTCCTTGCGTGCACCTACAAACTCCACCTCCAGGTCTCCCTTCTTGACCTGTGCGGTACCAAAGTTCTTGAACAGGCTAACATGTGCCCCCCTGCCCAATGCCTTGCCGTAGGCCTTGGCCATCTCCAGACCACTGCCCACAACCACCACATCGATATCCTTGCTGGGACGCTCCAGGAACAGGTCACGTACATATCCACCCACTACATAGCACTCCAGCCCCAGACTGTCGGCAGTCTGGGACAGCAGCCTGAACTCCTTACGGTCAAGCAGCCTGGCCAATTCATCGTCACTGTATATCTTCATATCTGAGTATCAGCGTACAAAAGTAACCAAATTCGGGTATAGGAGATTAATAAAAAAGAGTACTTTTGCAGCAATTAAACAATAAAAACAGTCATGATGAAAAGGATATTTGTCATACTCGCCGTATGCACCGTTCTGGGCAGTTGCGCAGAGAATGTGGAGAAACTGGCAGGACGCCATCTGGATAATGCAAAGGAGGCTTTCAGCATGGGCAACTACAATATCGCCAAGCAGGAGATTGATAGCATAAAGATTCTCTACCCCAAGGCATTTGAGACCCGCCGTCAGGGAATAAAACTCATGCAGAAGATTGAGGAGACAGAGCAACTGCGCGCCATCCAGTATGAGGACAGCATGATTACCGTCAGCCAGGCTGCATTTGACAGGATCAAGGCCGATTATGCATTTGAGAAAGATGAGCAGTATCAGGACATAGGTCTCTATACCATCAAAAGCCAGGCTCCCCAACGCAACACCGACCGCACATACATACGTGCTCAGGTTGACGAACTGGGCCATATGACTCTGATATCCAGCTACCGCGGCAGCTCATATATTCACCATGACTGGCTTAAGCTGAGTGTGGGTGATCTCTATGTAGATACACCTGAATCCAAGGACCGTCATGAATTCACGGACCTGGGTGTCTATTATGAGTGGCTCAGCTTTATAAACGGTAATGACGGTGGTGCTGCCGCATTCATAAGCGCCAACAAGGATGCCAACATCACATACACATTATACCGCAAGACTGGGCCTGACAGCAGCCGTCCAGTTTACCGCAACCTCAAGCTCAACAAGGATGACCGTTACGCCATAGCCAAGCTCTATGACCTGTCAGTGGTACTGCTCTCCCTTAACGAGCACAAAGCCGCCCGTGATGAGGCAGACCGCCACCTCAAGTTCATCCGCTCCAAGATGGAGGCGAGTGCTGAAGAATAGCTATTTGCTATAGATAACGCCGTTACTGATATAGAGACCTTTTTCCGGTTCGGACTGTAAAGATTGACCTTTCAGATTAAACAGTTGGTCATTATCACTGCCAACTGGAATTAAAGGAGTATCCGTAGTTCCACTAGAGCCTCTTTTTGCAACTCGCATAGTAAAACTGCTTTGAGCGCCAACCGTATTAGCCCTGTTATTCATATAGACCCTATATTCCTGCAAGTTGCAATTGGCTATCTCCAAGCTGAATGGCTGAGGATAAAACGCCATCGTTGAATCCTGATAGTTTATCTCAAAACTCAGGAATATGCATTGGTCTGTAACAATGTATTTAAGATAATTGGTTTGAGCTCCGCTTCCCCAGAAAGCACCTTCGGCCTTAAACACGCCGTCATTTGAAAGTGAGAACTCTGTCTCTTTCCATTCACACTCACTGGCAGGAAGCAAAGATTTCTGATCTTTTCTGATACTGCCTTGATTAGAAATGGTAACCTGACATTGCTTGCTTATCATGCCATCCATAGATTCCACTATAACAATAGAGTTACCATTTTTCAAGGCGGTAACAAAACCGGATTCATCAACAATGACATAATTGTCATTAAGGTTCCAGGAGGTCATCCATCTGACCTTAGCATCAGAAGGAATGACATGCAGTTGGGAACTTTCACCTATACTAAGGTTTATACTCTGCTCCTGCAATGAGAAATCATCTACCTGTAAGGTATCTCTCAGATTAACTGCGTAAGAACCTGTACACATCAGAACAAGTCCAGACAATGATAAAATGATCCTTTTCATAATGCAATAATGAAATATCAGAGGCAAATATATATATATTTAAAACGCAAACAAATGATAATCATTTATTTTCAGTCAGCAGAGGGGGCCAAAGGGGACGGTTCCGTTTGGCTCCCCATTTGCACATAATTAAGAAGCAGTGAAAATGTTAGCCTTCACTGCTTCTTTTTAGTTTACTGCAAAAGAGCCAAACGGAACCGTCCCCTTTGGCCCCCTTTGGCCCCCTTTGGCCCCCTCATCAGCTGAGGATGCAGTTGATGAAGATAAGTGAGATGGCAAGCGGTGCTACCAACTTGAGCAGGTAGTAGATGGTGAGGCTGAGCCAGCGGGGGATATTGAGATTGCCGCTGTTGGTCAGCTCATCCAGATAGTTGGCACGTTTAAGCCTCCAGCCGGCAAATACGGCAAGCAGCAGGCCGCCCGCGGGCAGCATGATATTGGAGGTTATGTAATCAAAGAAGTCAAATACGCTCAGGCCGAACAGTTTGAACCCCTCAAGCGGTCCGAATGAGAGTGAACAGAACACACCCACTCCACCGCACAGCAGGAAGCAGGTCACCACGGCATGCACACGTGAGCGGCGCAGTTCCTCTATGATGAACGCCACCACAACCTCCATAAGTGATATGGCCGATGTTATGGCAGCCAGCAGCAGTGCCAGGAAAAAGAGCAGTGCTGCCACCCCACCCAGAGGCATGGCCTTGAAGACACCCGGCAGGGTAATGAATACCAGTCCGGGACCGGCGCTGACATTGGGATTCACGCCGTTCATCAGGGCGATGGCATAAACGGCCGGAATTATGGCCAGACCGGCTACGATGGCAAATGTAGTGTCAAAGAATGCTATCCAGGCCGATGAGGCCGCAATATTCTCCTTCTTGTCCACGTATGATGCATAGGTAAGTATACAGCCGCATCCTATACTGAGTGAGAAGAATGCCTGTCCCATCGCGGCGATGCATGTATCGGCCGTAACCTTGCTGAAATCCGGCACGAACATATATCGTACGCCCTCCATTGCACCGGGCAGTGTAAGCGAACGTATTACAACCAGCACGATTATCAGGAACAGCACCTTGATCATAAGCTTTGACATGCGCTCAATACCCTTGCGCACTCCGAGCGCTATGATAAGACCGGTAATTCCAAGAAACACAAGCGTGTAGAACAGCGGTTTCCACGGATTGCTTATGAATGAGCCGAAAAGGTCTGAATAATCACCGTCAAATGACATGAGCACACCCGAGCAGGCATCGGCCAGATACTTGACTGACCAACCGCCCACAACGCAGTAGAATGACAATATGCAGGCCGATGACAGGACTGCCATAAAGCCTATCCAGCGCCATTTGGTGCCGGGGGCCAGTATGTCAAACGTGCGGAAAGGATTGGAGCCGCCACGACGGCCTAAAAGGTACTCCGATATCATTACCGGGAGGCAGATGAGCACCAGCATCAGAACGTAAAGCAGCAGGAACGCCGCGCCGCCGTTCTGTCCTAACGTGTAAGGGAAACGCCATATGTTACCCAGGCCGATGGCCGAACCAGCCATGGCCAGAAGCATGCCCATACGGCTGCCGAATGTCTCACGTGATTTGGGTGCCATCAGAACAGCAAACGGATTATATCATTGATATTGGCAAATATCAGCAATCCGAACAGGATCACCATACCTATGGTGTTTGCTACCTCCAGGAACTTGTCACCCGGTTTCTTGCCGGATATTACCTCAACCAGCAGGAACAGCACATAACCGCCGTCCAGTGCGGGGATAGGCAGGATGTTCATGAATGCCAGGATGATGGAGAGGAATGCGGTCATAAGCCAGAATGCATGCCAGTTCCATTGTGAAGGGAATATGCTTCCAATCGTGCCGAATCCGCCCAGGCTCTTGGCGCCCTCCTTGGTAAACACATAGCGGAAATCACCAACATAACCCTTCAGGGTATTCCAGGCGTAACTGATACCGGCAGGGATGGATTCCCAGAATCCGTACTCAACATAAACAGGTTCATACTCATCTGTTATATGCTGGATGCCTAAACGGAATTCCTCATCGGTAGTAACGGTAAGGGTGTCACGACCCACACCCGGACGTCCTGTTACAATCTGGAGATTATGGTCCACATATGAGTTCTGGGCGCGTGTACGCAGATCTGTCAGAACAGTCTGGAACGATGTCCACGTTGCAGCCTCCTGTCCGTTGACAAAAAGGATGGTATCACCTTTCATGATACCGGCTGTGGCGGCTCCGGTGCTGGCACCATCAGTTACCACGCTGTCAATAGTCATGGGGCTTAGTATGGATACGAACGGTACTGCGCGGGTAAAATCAAACAGAGAGAGCTCACTTGGCATGTCAAGATCTATCTCCTGACCGTCACGCAAGACAGTAACTTTACTGGCCTTGGCTATGGCACGGTAAAGGTCACCGTCAAACTCACAGGTTGGCTTTCCGTCAGTTGCTACAATAATGTCACCGTCACGGAATCCTATGGACTCAGCATACTCATTGAATTCCATTCCGTACTTGAGTCCCTGAGCAGGGATATAGCTGTCTCCCCATGTAAAGAGTACCATGGAGTAAACAAAGAACGCCAGGATAAGGTTGAACAGCACACCACCCACCATGATAAGCAGACGCTGCCAGGCCGGCTTGGTGCGGAACTCCCAGGGTTTGGGTTCCTGCTGTATGGCTGCCACGTCCATGGATTCATCAATCATACCTGCTATCTTGCAGTAACCGCCGAACGGCACCCAACCCACACCGAACTCAGTGTTGTCAGGAGAACGGCGCCAGTCGCCCTCAGGGAGCGTATCCAGGTCTATGGGCTTGTATTTGATCTCCTCTTTGCCCTCAAAATTGAAATGTTTCTCCTCCTCATAGCTGTCGGGGACATTGGGGCTGAAGAACTTGACTCTGATCTTACCGTCTACCCTCTTGATCCTTACAAGTGAGAAACGGGGATTAAAGAACGCGTAAAACTTCTCTACCCTTACGCCGAAAAGACGTGAGAACAGAAAGTGTCCGAACTCATGGAATACGACAAGGATTGTAAGTGAAAGGATAAGTTGGATTGCTTTGATCCAGACAGTTGACATAATATTTGGTTTTTCAGTTTTTAATCAGTGATGCAGCCACACGGCGTGACTCGGCATCGGTCTCTATATACTCACTAAGTGTTGATTTGGCACGGAACGGCACGCGCTCCATGGTCTCGGCTATCACATCACTCATCTCAAGGAATCCTATGCGGTCCTTAAGGAATGCAGCCACACAGACCTCATTGGCGGCGTTCAGTATGCAGGGCATGTTACCGCCGCGCTCAATGGCCTGATATGCAAGTGCCAGGTTACGGAAACGCTCCGTGTCAGGCTCCTCGAATGATAGCATATGCATGGTAGTGAAGTCCACACGCGGGAAATCGGCCTTGAGACGGCGCGGATACGAGAACGCGTACTGTATGGGCAGACGCATATCGGGGGCGCCCAGCTGAGCCTTGATGGCACCGTCGGCAAACTGTACCATGGAGTGGATCACAGACTGCGGATGTACCACAACCTGAATCTTGTCATACGGCACGCCAAAGAGCCACTTGGCCTCAATCACCTCAAATCCCTTGTTCATCATGGATGCGGAGTCTATGGTGATCTTGGCACCCATATCCCAGTTGGGATGCTTGAGCGCCTGTGCCTTGGTCACGATGGCAAGCTGGTCCTTACCCAGGGTGCGGAACGGGCCGCCGCTGGCGGTAAGCAGGATCTTCTCAACCGGATTGTCCATCTCACCGCTCAGGCACTGGAATATGGCCGAGTGCTCCGAGTCAACCGGCAGAATGGGAGTCTTGTACTGGAGCGCGAGTGATGTGACAAGTTCACCTGCCACAACCATGGTCTCCTTATTGGCCAATGCAATCACCTTACCCGCCTTGATGGCCTCAATCGTAGGGCAGAGTCCTGCAAATCCCACCATTGATGCCAGCACTATGTCTATGGGTTGCGCCGTGACAATCTGGTTGATTGCATCGGCACCGGCATAGACCTTTACGGGCTGACCTGAGAGGGCCTCCTTAAGTTTTGGGTAATGCTGCTCATTGGCTATCACCACCGCCTCGGGTTTGAACCGCAGAGCCTGCTCTATAAGCAGGTCAACGCTGTTATTGGCGGTAAGTGCATATACTTCATATTCGTCAGGATGGGAAGCAATGACGTCAAGCGCCTGCTTTCCGATTGAACCTGTCGAACCCAATATTGCTATCTGTTTCACTGAAATAGGATATATTTTTCGGGATCAAGGGGCTGGCCCTGATACCACAGTTCAAAATGAAGGTGTGAGCTATTATTGGTGTTACCCTCGCCACGGCCAACCAGAGCCACCACATCACCCTGCTTTACGCGGTCACCCGCCTTCTTGAGCAGTGACTCGCAGTGTTTGTAGACCGATATCAGCTCACCCGGATGTACTATGCATATGGTATAACCCATATCCGATGTATAGTTGGCCATGAGTACCGTACCGTCCAGCACAGACACCACGCTCTGGTTGGGACTGGCTACGATATCCACTCCCAGATGTGACTCCATCGCGTTATAGCTGCCGGATACGATACCTGCCGTAGGACGGAACATGCTGATGGTGAGCACATCATTCACGGGTTGTGACTGTGACGTGATGTTGTAACGCTCATTCTCCTCATACTGGCGCATGAAATTCTCCTCACGCTCGGTACGCTCCATAAGGAGTTCACTGCGCTGGCGGGCCAGCGTGTCAACTGAGTAAACGGTATCTATCTTAACGGTTCCGGCAATGATATCCTGCAGATTGGTTATGTAACGGTTCTGCATCTCAAAGACCTGCTCCAGGGAGTCTATACGCAGTGCCTCATTCACTATGGCCTGACGTATCCTGTAATCCTCAAGGGCCTCATCCTTCTGCTTGGGAGAGTGTTTGTAAGCCTCTATTCCGCCCCATGCGCCAAGTACGGCAATCACAAGAACCGTCAGTGTCAGGATAAAATGTGATATCCTCATCCTGAATACACGACGCTGTTCATCCTCATTGACCACTGTAAGGCGGTACAGATAGACAAACCTGCGGAAGAGGCTCTTGCGGCCTATGGCCTTGCGTTTCTGACGGATACTCTTCATGTTACAGTTCTGCTAACCCATCGGGGAGATTATACTTAAGGGTGCGCATCTTGCGGTCCACACCGGTAATCCACTCTTCATTGGCGGGTATGATACGCTCACGCTCACCGTCACGTACCAGGAACAGGATGTTGGGCGTGCTGTCATCCACAGCATGTATGGTGCCCAGCTTTCCGGCCTTTGCATCCACCACGTTCCAGTCCAGGAACAGTCCCCACTCCAGATCCTCATCCTCACTTTGGGCCACGAAACGGAGCGGCATATATACCGTAACCCCCATGAAACGGGAGGTCTGCTCCACCGTATCCACATCCTCAAACTTTACGAGCAGCGTGGTACGGCTCTTCTCACGCAATGACTCCACCCAGAAAGGCACCAGTATTCCGTCCATGGAGCATACCAGGCAGTCCAGATCATCGGTCCAGTCAAGAGCGGCAGGTACGCTCACAGCCATCTCACCGCCTACTCCGTGCGGCTTGACGATCGTGCCTATTCTCTGTACCTCACTCTGCTCTATCATATCACTCCACTCTGGTTATCCTGGCGCCAAGTGCATTCAGGCGGCCGTCAATATCCTGATATCCGCGGTCTATCTGGCCGATGTTATCTATGCGGCTGGTGCCGTTGGCACTCATGGCTGCAATGAGCAGGGCTATACCTGCACGTATATCGGGCGATGACATACGACGTGCCTGCAACGGGAACTGGCGGTCATGTCCTATAACCACCACGCGGTGCGGGTCACACAGAATGACCTGGGCGCCCATGTCAATCAGGTTATCCACAAAGAATAGGCGGCTCTCAAACATCTTCTGGTGAATGAGAACGCTGCCCTTGGCCTGGGTGGCGGTAACCAGCAGCACGCTCAGAAGGTCCGGAGTGAGTCCGGGCCAGGGTGCATCGGCCAGTGTCATTATGGAACCGTCTATGAATGAATCTATCTGATAATGCTCCTGTGCGGGGATGAAGATGTCATCAGCACGCTGCTCCATCTTTATTCCCAGACGGGCAAAGCTGTCAGGTATGATACCCAGATTCTGATATGATACATCCTTGATGGTTATCTCACTGCCGGTCATGGCGGCCATTCCTATGAAACTGCCCACCTCAATCATATCGGGCAGCACCTTGTGGCTGGTGCCATGCAGTTCCTTTACGCCATGTATGGTAAGGCGGTTGCTGCCGATGCCCTCAATGCGTGCGCCCATGCGTACCAGCATGCGGCAAAGCTGCTGCACGTAAGGCTCACAGGCGGCATTGTAAATGACCGTATCACCCTGGGCCATCACTGCCGCCATAATGATATTGGCCGTACCGGTTACCGATGCCTCGTCCAGAAGCATGTATGTTCCGCGTAGCTGGCTGGCTTTAAGCTCATAGTATCCGCGCTCCTCATTGAGTGAGAATGTGGCGCCCAGTGCCTGGAAGCCCTTGATATGAGTATCCACACGACGGCGTCCTATCTTGTCACCTCCGGGTTTGCTCACGGTGGCGTGTCCCAGACGGGCCAAAAGCGGGCCAAGCAACATGACAGATCCGCGCAGGCCTGAGCTGCGGGTTACGAAATCCATGCTCTCGGCATAGACGCGGTCTATGTTGTCGGCCTTGAATGACCAGCAGCCGGGAGCGGTATTGCGTACCTGCACGCCCAACTGTGAGAGCATGTCTATCAGGTTCCTTACATCAAGTATATCGGGGACATTGCTTACCGTCACCTCATCAGAGGTGAGCAGTACGGCACAAAGAATCTGCAGGACCTCATTCTTGGCGCCCTGCGGACATATAGTCCCCTTAAGTCTGTGACCTCCCTCTATAAGAAATGACGGCATAGCTATCAGTATCTGCGTTTGTTCTTTTTCTTTCCGTGCTGCTGGGCGCGCTGCTGAGGCGGAGCCTGTGCGAACTGTACGTTCAGGTCACCCTCCTGCAGGTTCAGGCGTCCATGTGAGAAGTATGCCAGGTCATCGGCAATACGCTCGTCACTTACCATCTCCTTGTTCCAGGTCATGAGGTCCTTCTTCATCTGTACGGCAAGCAGGCGTACCAGCTGGCTGCGCTCCGGGCCCTCGGGCATATTCACGGCCACCTTGACCATTGACGGCAGCAGATGTCCGTAATGGCGGTAACGGATATCACCGGCGGGATAGTTTATATGTTCCGGAATCTGCTTGGATTTCTCCAGGCGGGTTATCTCACACGGATAGTCTATATCAAGTTTGTAGTCTGACATGAATGCCAGATGATCCCACAGCTTTCCCTGGAAATCAGGTACGTCACGCAGTGTGGGGAACATGCTGCCCATGATGTTTATGATGGTATTGGCACAATGCTGACGCTCTGCGCGGTCAGGAATCGTGACTGCATACTCAACCATCTCCTGTACGGCACGTCCGTACTCGGGCATCGGCATTTTCTCTCGTTGGGTATTGTAGTTCATCAAACCAGTTTTTTAGGTTTAACAGCTATAAAATCTTTAAGATAATAGGGCTCAAAATAGGCCACGTCGCGGAACTCCTCACGGTTAAACGCCTGCTCGGCAAGCGGGAACATCCATCGGGCCTCCGGATTTATGTCATCCAGGAAATGGGCGTTGGGATGGTTGATGGTCTCGCGGCACTTGGCGGCTCCGTTACCCATGAACCAGACCTGATGGCTGTCCAGGAACTCGCGGTAGGTATCGGGAGTTACTATATCGGCCTGGATCTTACGCACCTCATTCAATGCACGGTCATAGACGGCGCTGTAGACCTCCATACGGCGGGCATCGATCATGGGACAGAGCAGTGCGTCATCGGGAAGCTCAAGTGACAGCAGAGGCTGCACGCAGAGAAGTTTGAGGGTAGATACCGATATCAGCTTGAGACCACGGCCGTAGCACACGCCCTTGGCCATAGAGACACCTATACGCAGGCCGGTGTATGAACCCGGACCCTCGCTCACTGCTACGGCATCCAGCTTGAGCCCGCGGCTGTCAACCAGCGCCAGAGCCTCATCAAGCAGCACGCCCAGTGATACGGCATTGTTATGACCCTCACGGTCAGCCTTGTCAAAGACCAGCTGACCCTCATCACTTACAGCCACTGAACAACCGTCTGTGGCCGATTCTATATGCAGAATGACACTCATCCCTTCTAATCTTCCTATTAACTTGCAAAAATAAGGATATTTTTCAAAAGGGAAAGGCCGTATCGGGGTCTATTTTCCACCCCGACACGGCCTTTAGCCTGAATTAGCTTGAGATAAACGGTTTACTTGCCGAAATAGCGTTTGTAAAGAGCCTCGAATCCCTTGCCGTGACGAGCCTCATCCTTGGCCATCTCATGAACGGTGTCATGGATTGCATCCCAGTTCTGGGCCTTGGCGGTCTTGGCAATCTCCAGTTTGCCGGCACATGCTCCGTGCTCAGCTTTCATACGTTTCTCAAGATTGGTCTTGGTATCCCAAACAACCTCACCCAGCAGTTCTGCAAAGCGGGCGGCATGATCAGCCTCCTCAAAGGCGTAACGCTTGAATGCCTCGGCAACCTCGGGGTAGCCCTCACGGTCAGCCTGACGGCTCATGGCCAGATACATACCCACCTCACTGCATTCACCGGTGAATTGCATGCGCAGGTCATTTATCATTGCCTCTGTAGTGCTCTTGGCGGTTCCCAGCTCATGCTCGCAGGCAAACTGCAGTGACTCGCCGTCATCTACTACCTCCTTGAATCTATCTCTGGGTGCTTTACACTGTGGGCAGCGCTCGGGTGCCTCATCTCCCTCATGTACATATCCGCATACGGTGCAGATGAATTTCTTTTTCATAATCCTTTTTTTATTAATTGGTTTGTGAATGGTCTGTTTGCAAATATAACTAATTTTTTTATCTAGAAAGAAATGGATAGAAGTTCTTCACCTAACCTATGCAACGCTGATTCTATCCTATGGATTTGTTTCTTACGCGGCTTACGTCCGCCCGATGCATAATGCCACAACTGTTTCTGGTTGATTCCAGTCAGCCGTTCCAGACCGGATTTACTGAATACCTCCTTGTAAAAGCCAAGAAAAGACTCTACGTCCATATGAAAATCCAGTTTATATGGCCCAGACAACAACTCCGGAACAGGTATATCTGATTCTTTACAAACGGAAATTGTTTCTTCTATGGCCGATTCCAGATTCCTTTTGATCTCATCAACAGTGTTACCGGAAACCATTATACTATCCAAGCCATCTATCATTGCACAATAGTTATTACCTGTGTGCGCTATCGTTACGTTCAGTTTTCTCATTTCTTCTTTTCAATCTTATCAAAATCTTCCATTGTAAGTCCAGCCTCTTTCAGAAGCCTTCTCAAAAAAGGATTGTAAATGTCATCGTTTCCTCTTCCCGGTACCGTAATACATCTTTTAGCCTCAGGATTGACAAATACATGATGATCACCTCTGGTTCTGGAATATGTCCAGCCCTTAGCCTCTAATAAGGCAATAAAGTCTTTTACCTTTTTGTTCATGGCAAAAATAACTAAATTTCTACTATTATCAATTATTGGTCACTATTTTTCTACTTATTTCGACGAAAACAAGGGTATAACACATAGCATTAGACCACTGCACAACAAATATAAAGAAAAAAGCGGAAAGAATTATTCCACTTATGTATTATGCAGGAAACCAACTATAAGGAAAACCGCAATGGCAATCTTGATGGTATTTTTAAACTGTTACAACACGCCACATTTGCCATTTCAGTATGGTGGTCCCCAAAATCCATATGAGCTACACGTTCAGATGAATCATGAATATGACCACCTATCAGAAATCTGATATTGCGGGACTCCACAGCTTTACGTAATTCCTTACAGCCAAGGTCTTTCATATCATGGTCTGAAAAACCTATATGGTTACAATCATACGGTACAGTATGCGTAAGTAACAGATCCAGCTCTTTGGGAATAAGGGCATAGCGCTTACGTAAACCATCATCATCAAGAGAGAAAGACAAATTATGAAATGGAACTGGGACCCAAGGAGTTCCATAAATCTTTAGTTCCTTGTACTCAAATCCACTATCACACAGATACACCAATTTTCCACCCTCTGAAGGTGCGAACTCCTTTAGCAGCACCTGATTGTTTACCGCGATCCAATGGTCATGGTTTCCGGCTATCAGAATAACACGATTGCATTCTATCTGCTCTACCCAAGGAATAAATGTATCACGGAACCATTTCCCCTGTGCCATTGGATCTTTATCCATCTCACCCGGAAATATATCACCACAAATTACAGCCAAGTCCGATGGCTGCATTCTTGGAAGATAACCATGTGTATCTGAAACTGCAGTTACAAGAATCATTTTTGATTAAATACGTGGTTGTCAAAAAAGTCAATATAACGCTCGTTGTGAAGGTCTGTTCCCACCCATTCAAACATCCTTTCGGCAACCATCTCACCGGTACGAATGCTTACATCCTCACCATACAAACCTTCCAAAGAACCCAAATTGCGCTGGAACTCAGCGCCGGCATCCTTAAAGGCGCGGATCTGATACATCCCCATATAAGTATATCGTTCTGGATGAGCCAATACGGGCTGATATCCATCGGCTATCAAACTTCTTATCTCATCGACAGGTACTATACTACCCATCTGCGAAAGGTTATGTAATGGAAGTTCAATAAGAATATGATTACCCTTCCAAGGCATCAGCCAATTATTCTGTCGTACCGTTGGCCAGGTTGATTCAGCAAACCTGTATTCCATAGATGGGACCAGATCCAGCTTTATACTTTGACGATCCAACTCTTCTCGTAACAAGTTGCAGGCATCAGTAACGGTCTTAGGCGTATTATGGAACAGGAATGAGCTGTGCGACGTACAGACGGCACGCTCATAGCCTTGTTTGGCAAGCCAACCAGCCAGGTAGATGGCCTCTTTCAGATCCTTGGCTCCGTCATCTATTCCGGGTAAGATATGACAATGGCAGTCTATTTTCATATTGATACAAAAATAGATATGAAAGACAACATTTCAAATACAACGGATAAAACTAATAATCAAAAAAATATTAATATATCAAACAAACCATATATCTTTGAAATTCAAGCATTCACAATTAAACATCATTTCAACCTACATTGCTATATGAAATCGGAGAACAAAGTAACATTCAAGGATGACGGAATAATATTATTCGCATTATACTATTTGTTCCGCTTTCTAAATTACTTATCTTTTTTTGGTATAATTAGATTGATATGTGACTGTTTACATAGATGGGCTTTTCGTCTCAGAAATCCCATAATCACAAAACAAGAATATAAAATAATGCGATCATGGTCTAATCCATTTGTATACAGTTCTCTTTTTTCCGAAATATGGGTAATATTCAATTTAATACTTTCAATTGTTACAAGTCTAATTATTAGGAACTATTCCGATCAATCCATTGGTAAGATCTTGTGCTTCTATGCAGCTTGGCGTTCTTTTGATATATTTGTTTACCAAGTGAATGTTTTACTTTTCGACCCCATAAAAGTTGGAATAAAACAATATAGAATAAAATCTGCCACAAGAATGATACTCATGCTTTTTATCAATTTTGTAGAATACACCTTTTGGTTTTCATCCATATATATATTCTTCAAAGACGATTCTTACCGGAATATATTAAATGAAAGTTTTAAAATTCTTGCTAATATAACCAGCGGCGACTTTTTTGAAGGAAATCTGCTCTTTGTTGTAGCAAAAATCGAAACCTTTTTTGGAATATTTATAAATCTGGTATGTTTAGCTAGATTCCTATCAATGCTTCCTCCTGTTAAAAGTCAAAATAATAATTAATACGATTATGAAAAGGAAAAAAAAAATTCTGATAATAGAAGTGGGAGCTATTATCACTGGAATATTTGCATTTGCACTTGCATATTTAATTAAGCCTGAAATCGATATTGTTGCAATCATCTCTCTCTATGTCGCGCTGGGGGCATTAACCATCAGTTTAAAGACCTTTTATTCTATAGATGAAGTTAATGCGATAAGTCGCATGGATGGTAACATAATGGAGAATCCAAATTATCAGCCCAACTTATTTAGTGTCGTCTTAAATTATACAGATTCAGATTATAAGCAAGCTGCTAGTAAAATAATGGAGCATATGGAGGATTTATTCAAAAAAGAAAATGTCCAAAGTGGAGCCCATCTTGCGGACAGCGTTCAGGAAGTAGCTGACATGATGATCTTCGTTCCTTTCTTGATACGGGTAAATAAGGATAAAAATTTAACAGCAGACAGATATCAAAAAACTATTAACAATTTGATGGTTACAATAAATTGTCGTGTCAAAAAATACGAGGCCATTTCTGATGGTTCATGTAAGCTACTTAATGAAACGCTCAAACTGGTAGAATATGTTTTCTATTATCAACTTAAAAGTGCCCAAGAAAAAGCCGATCCTTCAAAACTATTAGATATCAGAGGCTCACTGTTTGTTAATCCTGTTTCAATTATCCTATACAACGACTACCTTGGGCTGTATTATCTGCAGGAAGCTATCGGGTTGCTTGATCCAGAGACAAAGGAAGAGAAGAAAGACAAGAAAGAGAAAGATAAAAAGAAGCTTCTTGGAGAGTCAACAGAGTTTATTATAAGCCAACGAGATAAGATTGATGACGATACAAAAAACTTAGCCATTTCATACTTAGAAACCGCAGTTAGGCTATTCAAAAAAGCTCTTGAAAACGTGGGAGAAGACACTATTTGGCGTGCATTTATATGTTACAACATGTCAAGAGCCTTATTCAATCTGACTATTCTAAACGTTCACACAAATGAAGATTGGGAAAAAGTAATCAACGAGAGTATTGTTAACTGGCATATATCAAACCTAACCGTTAAAGATATATTTAAAGCTAAGTACAATGATCCAATAGACACTTGGTTACTAATTGCACAGAAAAGCCAAGAAGATAAGGTTAAACTTTCAAAATTTATTTTCCAGATTACAACAAAAAAACCACTGACAGACCATCATGGAAATATTTTGGTAGATAACTATCACGATATTCTCTCACATGATTATTTCAAAAATACAATCGATGATGATCCACTTGCCAGGACGAAAAAACTAAAGGAAGAAATCATAAAAAGATTATCATAAGCTAACGAACCAATATAAAGGAGCTTACCAATAATTATCAATACCCCACCCGGCCCTTCCGGCTATTCCACCTAAACGTTTCGATATCCGCAAGCTGGACCTGATGCTCCTTGGGACGGCGGGTTAGGCCGGACTCGCGCAGGATTACCTGCTGGTGGATGGTGCGGGACATCAGTTTCATGGTGCGGGCATTGGCCTCATAGCTGGATTTTAGCGTTGTGATGTACTTCTTGATATGGGTCTCAGCTGCCGGAGAGAATGTTATCTTGAACTTCTTGAGACAGTTGCAGAGTATATCGTAAAGCTCATCGGGGGTAAAGTCTTTGAAGACAAGGGTGTGATCAAACTCGTAGATGCCAGCATCGGTCATCTGCTCGGCAACTGTCTTGTTGGGGGCATCGAGTTCAGCCAGGATAAGGGCACATTCTCCGCCTACCTCAACGGTGAGTTCCTCCAGTTTCAGTTTTACGTTCTCCACGAAACTGCTGTATTCAGATGTGGATAGATCCATTTGTTTAGCATCAGCATCTATAAAGATCAGTCCGTTGCAGGATCTCTTGACAACTTCCTGTAGCCGGTTTTTAAACTCGGTTGGATGCTCTCTTAATAGGCTCTCTGCCTTGACCTGAGTTATGTTGCTGTTAGCTATAAGGTGCATGCCTTTGAGTATGGCAGCCATGATCTCAGCTACGGTGCTCTTGCCGGTGCCGGATTTGCCGATAAAACGCCATGAAAGCAGGCCTTTGCCCACATACGGTTCACCTATGGAATGCAGGTATCGGGCGGATTGAACAAAGTTGCGGATGGCTTGTTTTACATTGCTTAGCCCTGACAGATTATCAAGGCGGGCAAGCGCTGCGTCAATGGCCACATCATCAAATACCACATCCTTATATCTCTTTCCTATCACCACATCCTCCGGCTTGATTATGATAAGGTCTTCGGCCGATGGGTTCTTGACTGTAGCCAGACGTGACCCCATAGAAGCAAGGATCTGGTTCTGTATAAGGTTTGAGACATATCGGCCGTTACCAAAACGGGGTGACGGCTTTTTAGCCTCTTCATCAATGATGGCACGCAGATTTGCCTCAGCGCCATCAGACAGTTCCAGCCCTTGGTTCCCCACCATGATTCGGGCTATCTGCATCAGCTCATCAGTGGTGTAATCCTCAAAGTTGAATACGTTGGGGAATCTGCTCTCTATACCCTCGTTACTCTCCATGAGCTTTTTCATGGGTGCGGTATAACCGGCCAGGATTACCACCAGGTCTGATTCATCATTACCCAGTTCTGTGAGCAATGAGTTCATGACAATGCGACCGTGGTCTTTCTCACCCCCTTCTACCAGTTGATAGGCCTCATCAATGAACAGGACATTGCCTTTGGCGCGGGCCAGCAGGTTGCGCATCTTGAACTCGGTCTCACCTATGTACTGACCTACCATCTGGCTCTTCTCGGTACGTATCACATGACCGGTTGACAGGATTCCCCATGATGCAAATATCTTGCCTATAATTTTGGCCACAGTGGTCTTACCGGTTCCGGGATTACCCAGGAACGCCATATGCAGACGCGGCATCCTGGTGGGAAGACCCTTCTCCATACGCAGATTGACAAGACGTATCACATTGAGATAGTCATGAATCTTTTTCTTGAGGCTTCCTAATCCAATGAGAGCATCAAGTTCATTAATTACATCCGTATTACTGTTTAGTTCAGGAATATCCTGCATCTCAACCATCTGCATCTTGCTTGGAGACGGATTACGCATGGAACTGATGCGACGAAACTGGGCCGGGATGATCATCTCATGGAATATTCGCTTTATCATATCCTGATTCTCATATTCCGCACCGCAATAGTTCTGCTTGTGCTGGATATACATCTCCAGCTTGTTACGGGCATCGGGCGTAAGTTTAAGCTTATACTCGTTGCATACCGGGTCAATCAACCGGAACAGCTCTGTTGATTTGTAGTTATCAATATAGACGGGGGCCGAAAAATAGACCTTAAGCTCGGGATTCGCAGCAAAGAGGCTTTCCAGTCCCTCCTCATAACCGGACAGGACCATCATCCAACCGGATTGGTTCCGGGCCTGGCTTAGTGAATCAATGAGTGCCCTAATTATCTGCGGCTCATTATCATAAATCTTGTATTCCGATTTGTAGAGTTCATGTGCGTTTTCAAACAGCAGCACTCCACTATACATGTCACTGATTTTCTTTGACATATTCCCGGAACCTCCGTTCACGGTATCAGAGAGCAGGCTGGATACGTTAATGGTTTGTACATCACAACCATTTATCAGGCCCAGGCTAGAATAGATATCGGCCATCATCTCTACGCATCCGGTTAAATTTGTTCCGATGCCTCCAATCAGGATAGTATTGAGTATGGGACGAATCTCCGGCAGTCCTGCCTGCATTCTCTCCTTGCTTACCCTGCTGTGTATCACCATATCATCAATACGCTTTTTGAAACTATCCATACCGGGCATATTATGGAGGTTCTCAAGCATATCATCAAAAGTGGCGTTCCCTTGATGTGATGACACATTCGGCCAGGGGCCATACATAGTAACCTTATTACTCTTAATCATCTTGCCATCCTTGTACAATGTCATGACAAGGGCGTCTTTCTGGTCAACTTCCAGTTTATAATCATCATTTACCAGATCCTCCATGCGGAATGGCGTGAAATGAAGATGATTGCCATCACGGAACATCTCTATGGAATCTTTATCCCATGTGCACTCCAGCTTTTTCTGTTCACTGGCAGTCGTAATCTCAACTCTCAGATCATTTTCGTCAGAAGGATAGGGAACTTGAAGGTCTATATGAATAAATTTCTTCTCATCTGGATGAAAGGAAGCAATCATACCATCAACCGGAAACTCTATTGGCGTATCATCAAGTTGGCAATGGAACTTGAATTTAGCAGATAGTCTCATAAGCAAATCATTAACTGATAACCACAAATATATAACTTATTTTGTAATTTAGCAGAACTGTAACCGATTATTGCTTTGAAAGAAAAGGACCTGATAGAGAGTAAAGAGATGAATCCCTGGCTTATGGATGAGGTCAAGGAATTCCGTTATACGCACAGTGAGATAGAGCTGCGCATAGATTTTACTCAACGATCCGATAACGCCAGGAAGTTGAGTTGGGAGGACTATGTAACGTGGCGGACTCTCATTGACGCCATCGAATACAATCCCTTCCTGAAGGTGCCCCGTGTATCCATGGAGTTGTCAGAGCAGGTAAAGGAATGGCTGTATTGGAATAACGTGGACATAGTGTTGGATCTAGTCCAGATGTCCGATGAGGAACTGCGTGCCATATCCGCTGTTGACAAGACATATTACGACCAGGTAACCCGGTTCCTGTCCGATAACAACATCACACTGCGTCATTGCGCCCAGAGGACATATAAGATATCATCCGGCTGTTTTACGATAAGAGAATGTCCTTCCACATTGGAAAAATGGATAATAAATCCACCAGGCAACGTGCATACATTCAACAAGACCAGACCCTCACTGTATCCTGAATGGTTTGATGAGCACTACAAGATTTACTGTCATACAAAAGATGAGGAAAAAGTCTGCAAAAAAATAACCCCCGTCGGAGCGGGAGTATCAAGCAAGATAGCACAGGAATTCTACGAGTTCCAGAAAACGCTGAACGAAGTCTGGCAATCATATTATAAGATCTGTACCAAATATCATTTTCATCCCATTGATCCCAGTTACCACATCCCCATAGATGATAAGGAACTCAGGGCAATGCCACTTTACGGATTCATTGAACTCAAGAAAGACGCTTTCCGTGCTGCTATATCGGCTTATGAGCAAACCAATCTGATATGCAACCTCACATCACATAAATATATCTTTGAAACCAGCGATGAACGCAGGCTTAATCTCTGTGAGGAGGAGCAAGATGATGCCATACAACTCATGATGATCAGTCTGGTTGCCATGCGTATTGATTTTGAGAATATAGTATGGTATCTGGAAATGTGTTTCAAGTTCAATCAGAACCCATGCAATGACTGGCCTATAAATCCCTGGCTACAGGAGGCTATCAGGGAGTATCGTTCAATATATTCCGATAAACAACTGCGCAGTCAATATGACAAATCGTGTGAGACAAAGCGGGTCAAGACCTGGATAGGTTTTGTATCGGACCAGGCGCTGCAAAGAAAGATAGACAATAACCCGGCACTGCTTACGTACATTGATGATACCTCTCTGGACGAATCCGTCAAGAAATCTCTGTCACACTATCATATCACTACCATTGCCAATCTGATGCAGTTCACAGACATGGAACTGGCAATGCTGTTTGACGGAGACAAGGACAAGGTCCGGCTTATAGATGATTATTTGAAGGAACAGGGCCTGCACCTGTATCATTCGGACCGGCTAACCTACAAGATATCCAAGAAAATACGCCAGCTGCTGGACCAATCTAAAAAAGATTGATCCTATAATACCAACAAAATGACTAATTTTGCGCATCAAAATAATTGCACATTATGATTCAGTCAATGACAGGTTACGGCAAGGCTACAGCCGAAGTCGGAAACCGTAAGGTGATAGTTGAAATAAAGTCGCTCAACAGCAAGGCTATGGATATATCAACCAAGATTATCCAGGCATACCGCGACAAGGAGCTCGATATCCGCTCACGCATCACAGCTGCACTGGAGCGTGGCAAGGTAGATTTTTCACTTTATATTGATGCTGCCGCCGCTACCGGTGCGCAGACCATCAACGCAGCCATATTCAACAACTACCTGCAGCAGATTGAATCAATTGCCGCACAGACTGCTTATAAGGTTCCTGAGGATATAATCACGACCGTTCTGCGCATGCCCGATGTCATTAGCAGCAACCAGCAGGATGAGGTGAGCGAGGAGGAATGGGCTGCCGTATCAAAGGCTGTTGACCAGGCAATCAACGCACTTGTTGATTACCGCAAAGTTGAGGGCGCCGCACTGGAAAAGAAGTTCCGCGAGAAGATTGCCAACATATCGGCCCTGCTGCAGTCCGTAGAGCCGTATGAGAAGGAGCGTGTAGCCAAGATCAAGGAGCGTATGCGCGCCAACATGATTGATGCGGTCGGCAAGAACTATGACGAGAACCGCTTTGAGCAGGAGATGATATTCTACATAGAGAAGCTGGATATTAGTGAGGAGAAACAGCGTCTGAGCAACCATCTGGACTACTTCATCAAGACTCTTGAGGAGGGTCACGGACAGGGCAAGAAGCTGGGATTCATAGCTCAGGAGATGGGACGTGAGATCAACACCCTGGGCAGCAAGAGCAACCAGGCCGAGATGCAGAACATCGTGGTCCGCATGAAAGATGAGTTGGAGCAGATAAAGGAACAGGTGCTGAACGTAATGTGATTCATATGCGCGGAAAATGTCTTATATTCTCAGCCCCGTCAGGTTCCGGTAAGTCAACTATCGTTCAGTGGTTGCTAAAGCATCCTGAGCTAAAGATGGTATTCTCAATATCTGCCACCAGCCGCGCTCCCCGTGGTACCGAGCAGAACGGCGTGGAGTATTTTTTCCTTACAGCCGATGAGTTCCGCGCCCGCATAGCCAAGGGTGATTTCCTGGAGTATGAGGAGGTCTATTCAGGTTGCTTTTACGGAACTCTTAAAGAACAGGTTGAAAAACGCTTGAATGAGGGCATGAACGTAGTGTTTGACGTGGATGTTGTGGGTGGCTGCAATATCAAGAAATGCTACGGGGACGAGGCCCTCTCAATGTTCATCCAGCCCCCATCGGTAGAGGAGTTGGAGCGCCGCCTCAAGCTGCGCGGCACTGACAGCGAAGAGATGATTGCCAAGCGCGTGGCCAAGGCCAGCTATGAACTCACTTTCGCTCCCAAGTTTGATGTCGTGATCGTGAACGACGTCCTTGAGGAGGCTCAGCAGAAAGCATTATCTACAATCAAGTCTTTCCTTAATGTCTGAGCGTATCAGGACAGCCTTGCTGGGAGGAACATTCAACCCTCTCCACAATGGGCACCTGACCATTGCACAGAGCGTATTGGACCAGCATCTGGCCGATGAGGTGTGGATGCTCATCACCCCCTGCAATCCCTGGAAAACCGGACAGGATCTGCTGGACGACCGCATCCGTTACGATATGGTGGCAAGCGCTGTCAAGGATATCCCGGGCATACAGGCATCGGATTTTGAGTTCGGCCTGCCCAAGCCCTCATACACCGCCAACACGCTGCGCAGCCTAAGCGCCAGCTACCCCGACCGGGAGTTCATCCTCACCATCGGCGCCGACAACTGGGTCAAGTTCGATGCATGGAGGGAGTACGATTTCATCCTCCGCAACTACAGCATCATCGTATACCCCCGCCAGGACTGTGCTCCCTCTACCCTTCCCGCCGGCGTCACCCTCCTGAACTGTCCCTTAGTAAACATCTCATCCACCCGGATCCGCCAGCTGGTCCACCAGGGCCAACCCATAGACAAATTTGTCCCGGCATCTGTTGCCAGGACAATTGCAGACCTTCAGCTCTACCGTTGATGACCCAATAGGGACAGTCCCCCTGTGCCATCTTGCATGGCACAGGGGGACTGTCCCTATTGGGTCATTGCTTTTCGATGAGAGCGACAGCATGGGCAGAGATGCCCTCCTCACGGCCGGTAAAGCCCAGCTTCTCAGTGGTAGTAGCCTTGATTGAGACCTGGTCGGGTTCGATACCCATGACCTGAGCCATCACCTGCTGCATCCGGGGGATATGCGGATTGAGCTTGGGGCGCTCGGCACAGACTGTGGCGTCAACATTCACCACCTGCCACCCTTTGGCAGCAAGCAAATCCACAGTACGTTTAAGCAGTATCTTGCTGTCAATATTCTTGTACTGCATATCGGTATCCGGGAAGTTGTAACCGATGTCACGCAGCGTGGCGGCACCCAGCAGGGCATCGCAAATGGCATGAATCAGCACATCGGCATCAGAGTGTCCCAGCAGACCCAGGGTATGGTCTATCTTGATACCACCTATCCACAGCTCACGACCCTCGACAAGGCGGTGAACATCAAATCCGTATCCTACGCGTATGTTTGTCATCGGCCGAAAATCTGTTTAATACCGTCCATATCAAATGACAGGGTGAAACGCAGCGTCTGGTCCAGAGGATTGCTCTGTGCGGTAGAAATCAGGTAGGCGGCATCAAGTGAGAATACATTCATCTTGAAACCGGCACCGACTGTGAAATACTTGCGGTTACCCTTATACTCGTTCTCGTAGTGGTATCCTCCACGCAGGAAAAACTGGTCATTGTAGTTGTACTCGGCACCTACGCCCCAGTAGATCTCACGCAGCTCCTCCTCCATTCCGCCCGGAGCGTCACTGAATGACTTGAATATACCCGATATGGGAGACATCTCATTGTAACCGGTTCCGGCCAGCCACTGGGCATACTCCGATGTGTACTGCAGATCCTTGGGGTCCTCGCCCGCATGCTCCTCCTCCATGAACTGCTGGTAGGTAGGACGTGTGGGAACCATCAGCTTGTTGGCATCGGCCGATATGGCAAATGAGTTGTACTCATCGATTGGCACGGTGAGCGATACACCCAGACGCAGGTTGGTGGGTATGAACTCATTGGTCTGACCTCCGTCATATGATATTTTGCTACCGATGTTAGATGCGTTGAGTCCCAGACCCAGCAGGCAGTCACGGCGTCCTACACCGATGTAGTTCTGGTAGAACATGGAGATATCGGCCGAGAAGGCCTTGCCCGGGAATACGTCATCATTATAGTTGTACTGCAGGTCCGAGTATATGAACCTGAGACCTACGGCAGCCGAGAAGTTCTCAGAGAGCTTGCGGGAGTAGTCAAAATCCAGGGCCATCTCATAGGGACGGATAATGATGTTGCTTGATGTCGCGGCTCCTGAGCTGCCGTTAATCACATATACATCACCCAGTGAGAAATATGTGAGAGATCCGCTCAGTGCGGAGTAATCATCCAGCTTGTAATATCCGGTAAGATTGGCCAGGTCTATGTCATCGACCAGCTTACGCAGCCACGGTGTATAGCAGAGTGACACACCTGCCTGACTCTTGGTAAAAGGATACTTGGAGGGGTTCCAGTACTGGTTGTTGTTATCCATGTAAGGGTCTGTGGCACAACCCACGTCACCCATGGCACCTGCACGGGAGTCAGGGGCGATTGAAAGCGATGTCACACCCGTGTACACAGGGTTGAATATCTCTTTCTGTGCAGATATGGCTTGAGCCGACAGGATGACTCCTGCCGCAACAATCATTCTCTTTACTATATTGTTTATCATCATACTATTAACTGCAAAAAAAGACTTTTAGTATATCACTGCCCCACAATTACCAGCTTGCACGATGCCTGTGACGACTCTCCGCCGCTGCCCACAGTGGCTCTGATCAGATAAAGACCGGGCTGCATCCTGTGACCGGAGTTGCCGTGCAGATTCCACTGTATCAGGGTAACGCCGGTGTTGCCGTTGTCATTCTCAGAGTGCGTCCACTGGACGGTGCCGTTCATATCGGCCACCTGGATATTTATGCTTGCATCCTGTCCCGGACGGTCATGAGTAATGACGAATGTGGTGCTTTCACGGGCAGGACTCTCAGTGACATCGATCGTGAACTTGGGTTCCAGGTCACTGACAACCTTGAATCCCAGATATACCGTCTGTGAGTTGTTCATCATATCCCACGCACGCACCATGAGGGTATGCTTGCCCTCGGGCAGCTCAGGCATGGGGAATGTAACCGTGCCACTGGTGTAGTCACCCGGAGTCTGCCTGAAATAACTGTTGAGCACCCAGGTCCAGTTGGGGTTGTTATCCACAACTACCAGCAGGTCATGACCCAGTCCGTTACCCGATGTATTGATACCCGAGCTGTCCTGCAGCTCCACAACCAGCAGAGGCGTGCTGTTCACGTTTGCTCCGTACTGGAATGAGGGAGTATTCAGATAGAGCCCGATTGACGGCCCCACGGTATCGGTAGCCAGACCTGCGGCAGTACCTCCTACCGTGAAGTTGTCAAAATGGCCGTGAGCCGTATAGCCGCTGTCGCTGATGGCATAGAGCATTATCTGGCCCTTCTCATCAGAGTAGTTTATATCCATCGGAACGGGGAAAGTGAGAGTGAACTCACCTCCACGTACTGAGTCCGATCCCGCATAGAGCACGCGGTCACGGTACTTGAACCGGAACGGCTCATCGGCAACCTTGAGATTGTCAAAGCAGGTGATCATGCGCTCACTGTCATACACGGTGGCCGACAGCATGCCTCTATAGCTGTCCATCTTCTCTCCGCCGCACTCCACATGGCCGCGTACGATCACCACAGCACCTGCTGCCACAGTCCCCAGGGCCGATGCCTCCACGCCGTCGATCGAGTCAACCACAACCGCCAGCTGCGGGGCAGCCAAACGCAATGCGGGATCACCCAGCAGCACATAGTGAATCTTGTTCTCGGACATGTCAGTCTCACCCTTTCCGGCAGTGACCAACTCATTCTTGGCCAGACGCAGGGCATCACCAAGCGCGTAGGGCTCTCCGTCATCACCATATGCCAGGACGTAGCGGTTAAAACTCAGGTTCATGCACCTGTTAAGGGATGCGTATACCGTTCTGGTAGTTGACAGCATACCTATTGCGCCACCGGTCTCATTACCTGTCAGATTCAGGCCCAGACTCTCCAACGGGGAGTCAAACGGAGCCACATCACAGGATGCGGTAATCCAGAACGGCAGACGCGGAGACTTGAGCTGGCGCACATCATTCTTGCTTATGACAAGCTCATGTGACAGGACCTCGGTGCTGCCATGGCCTGAATAATTGACTATAAGCACACCCTTGTCAAGCTCCTCAAGCAGCTGCTTGCGTACACCCGGGTATCCGTTATATGAAGCCGACACCTCCATCTTGTATGAGTCCCACATCATCTTGCGGACGTCCATATCAGGGTAGAGACTTGAATAGAGGTTTGCCACGTCATTGGCATCCTTCATGTGGGTGTTGTTATCACCGTCATCACCCAGCACCAGTATCCTGTTGGTCCAGGCACCGGCATAACGGCCCTGCATATAGTCTATCAGCTGGTCGACCTCACTCTTGGCCTGTGCGGCAGTCATGACAGGTATACGGCCCACTCCCAGGTCAACCTTCTCCGACAGCAGGTTCACGCCCTCGCTGTCATCCAGCAGACCGAAATAATCCTCCATCACGTATGATGCGGTATGGCTCAATGACTCATAAGACTCATAACAGAGCAGGTAATCATCGGGATCCTGTCCTGCCCAGTCCGATACATGCATGCGGTTGTCCCATGCGCCCTGGCCCATAAGCAGCAGATAACGCGGTGCAGCGGCACCATCGCGGTCATAGAGCATTTTCATGAAACGGCGCACCGCTGTGGCATCGGGGGTACCGGATGAGAACTCATTGTATATCATATCGGCCTTTACCACCGCCACGTTCAGGCTGTCAATGGTTCTGTGAGCCTGAGCCAGACGCTCGGCCTGAGCTGTAATCCTGTCCGATGCCGGAACCACAATCACCATATCGACCGAATCCAGCCCATGCAGGTTCTGGTTTGCCACCCTGCCCACGCTCCTGGGCTCCGGGAACTTGCCCGCGGGATTCACTGCAACCAGTATGTCATTACTGCTGTAATCGGCCCTTAATGTATAGGTCTTTCCGTCAGAATACTCAGTGGGGATAACCTGTGCGGTACCGTCATCACTTATCCTCCATACCATCACGCCGGGAGCGGAGTTTGATATGCAGAAACTGGCGTCACTCAGGTTCTTTGCGGTCCTGAACACCGTGCTTGAGCCGTACATGGCCAGAGTGCGGTTAAAGTTCAGACGAATATAATCCAGATGACCGGTTGAGCCCGATGCGGCATTGAACGTAAGGCGTATATCTGATGCGTCACGGAACTGTCCGCGGCTTATGAAACTCCTCTCCCTTACCACTGCAATATCCTGTACGCCCAAGGTTCCCAGATTCATGACGCCCGTCTCAGAGCCGTTTACAGACACCGCAAGCCTTGCACCGGCGGCAGCTGAACTTGAGAACGCCACAGTCACGCCCACGCTATCCGGTATAATACCTTCAGTCTGCATCTTGTATGTACGGGAGCCGCCTGAGTAATCATAAGACTCAAACATACGTCTGCCGGACCGGTACCAGCTGAACTCATCGGGATCAATCACGGCATAATCAGGATAGGTATCCAGAATGCTCTCCGACACGTTATCTGACGTAAGAGTGCCGAACGATGCAATATCAGAGTCCGATATATCAGTAAGGAAATAGTAGCCCCAGTCCGAGTAGGTGTTCACCTCATGCACATAACCCTGCGCGGTCTGTTTCCAGCTTACCGGTCCCTGTGCATAAAAGAGCACAAAGCCGCTCTCACGCCACAAAGGCTGCTCAGGAAGGTCATCGGTCAGGTCCTGCAAGCCAGTCTCGGGCAATACGGCACCGCCGTAACCAAACAGGCGCACACGTGACGGATCATTGAATCCCATGGAACGCAGCGTGCTGTTGGTAATCTTGTATACACCGCTCTCAGAAACCTTTATCTTGACCCATTTTCCGCTGGAGAGCATTGACTCATGGGTATATCTTTCTGCAGAACTCCTTAAAGGAGCCCTCTGCAGTTCAGACTTATGTGCAGTTATGACCGCCTTGTAAGACTCAATGGCATAGAAAGCGCCGTCCCTCTTAAGCAGCGGAATGAAACCGGCATCCAGCGTTGCACGACCGTGTGACTGGCCGATGAATGTCTCCACATACGGCCAATCAGGGATGTCAGTGGCATCGAGTCCCCATCGGCCCAGATCACCGGGCTCTATCTTTACCAGCTCCGGATACTCAATTGAGGCCGTGTATACCGAATCCTGCCAGTTACCCGTCAGCTCTATCCCGAATCCGCTCCACGGACGTACGGAATCAGCCCTCATGGACTGCCAATCGGTGTCCACGAAGCCGTTTCTCTGGGCGTGCAGGCCTGCGCCCGCACACAGAAGCATGGTGATAATGGCAAGTGTCTTTCTCAATCTATCTGATATGAAAATCCAACACGTTCTTTCCTTCCAGGTAACCCTGCAGATGCTGTCCTATGCTGACCGGCCCTACTCCGACAGGTGTACCGGTATATATCAGGTCACCGGTCTTGAGGGTGCAGAAACTGCTCACATACTCAATTATCCGGGCTACCGGAAATATCATATCGGCCGTATGTCCCTGCTGCACCGTCTTGCCGTCTATGTCAAGATTAAAGTGCAGGTCCTGCAGGTCTGCAATCTGCTCCTTTGGAATCCAGTCACCTACCACAGCCGATTGGTCAAAGCCCTTGCACAGTTCCCACGGCAGCCCCTTCTTACGGAAGTCATTCTGCATATCGCGGGCCGTGAAGTCAATGCCCAGCGTCACCGCATCCCAGTAACGGTCTGCAAATCGGGCGCCGATACTCTTGCCCAGGCGGCTTATTCTCACCACAATCTCCGTCTCATAATCCACCCGGCCCAGATGGTCCGGCAGGAAAAACGGACGGCGGTTCCTAAGGATTGCAGAGTCCGGCTTCATGAAAATGACCGGACTCTCCGGTTTTAATAACGTTTCCCCCAGTTCTTTATTGTGCCTGGAGTAGTTCATTCCTACGCAGATGATTTTCATAAATGGCAGTTTAATCAGCACAAAGTTACTATCTTTGGGCTTACAAACAGCACTTGTCATGGGAAAGAACAGCAGCGATTGGAAAGACCGTCTTGGAGTGATGTACTCCACTAACCCTGATTTCAATTATCAGACCGATGAGGAGCCTGAAGAGGAACTGTTGCCACCCCAGCAGCAGAAACTGCGTCTGCGTATGGAGAAGAACGGCCGCGGCGGCAAGACCGTGACCGTAATAAGCGGATTCCAAGGCCCCCAGGCCGATATGGACGCCCTGGCCCGCACCCTTAAGACATTCTGCGGCTGCGGCGGATCGGCTAAGGATGGGGAGATTATTATTCAGGGGGATTTTAGGGAGAAACTGAAGGGTAAGCTTCTTTCTTTGGGTTATTCACAAACCAAGGGGTAATTACTTGCCATGCGGCGGGTTGCTCGCTGCTTCGCAGCTCGGGCTTTTTTGACTTTTATGGCCCTTTCAGGGCCTAAAAAGTCGCTAGCTGGAAACCTATCTGCGTATTAGGTGCACGACATTTTTTTAGTTTGGGGCGGCGACGCCCCAAACCCGTTACGCGGTATTCCATTTCATTTCATACCGCTCCACTCTGCCGGCCTTCCAGGCCGGGTAAAAACAAACCCTGACGGGCTTCGCTGTCAGGGTTTGTTTTTACTGGGTGCAACTGGAAACCTATCTGCGTATTAGGGACACGCACGGGGAAACGTATTTATAATTGGAAAGATCCAGCCGTTTAAACGGCTGGCTACCCGTATCCAATGCCTACGGCATTAGCTTGTGCCGATAGGCACATGATAGGGGTAGCCAGCCAATTTATTGGCTGGGTTTTTATGGATACATATAAATGGAAGACCGAGCCGCGAAGCGGCGAGAAACCCGCCGCATGGAAAAAAAAGGAGGCTTCCCTTGCGGAAAGCCTCCTTTTACTATAGAGAAATCTTGAAAAATTATTCAGACTTCACAGCGGTCCCGGAGGGCCGCCCGTTTACGGAGTAAACTAAAAAAAGGTCAAAGTTTCACTTTGGAATCCGAATTTATTCGGATTTTAAAGTAAAGCGACGGAACGCAGTAACTGTCAGATCCTTATCCAGAGCCTTGAGGTACTCGGCAACGGTCTTCTTCTCGTCAACGATGTACTTCTGGTTCAGGAGGCAGCTCTCATCGTAGAACTTCTTCATACGACCCTCAGCGATGCGCTCAATCATATTCTCGGGCTTACCCTCCTCGCGAGCCTTATCGGCAGCGATCTCCTTCTCACGAGCCACGATGTCGGCAGGTACCTCCTCAGGCTTAACAGCGATAGGATTCTGAGCAGCTACCTGGAGTGCAATCTCGTGGATGTACTCCTTATCGGCAACCTCCTTGTTGAAGGCAACCAGGCAGCAGAGGAAGTTCTTACCCTGGTGGTTGTAAGATGCAAGCTCAGCAGCCTCAAGGTAGTTGTAACCATCAAGTTCAAGCTTCTCACCTACAATACCGGTGCGCTCCAGAACGATATCGGCAACGGTCTTGCCCTGGAAGGGAAGAGCCTTAACCTCATCGAGAGACTTAGCCTTAGCAGCAACAGCAGCGTCAAGGATTGACTGAGTCAGAGCCTTGAAATCAGCGTTGTTGGCAACGAAGTCGGTCTCGCACTTAAGAGCAATCATAGCACCAAAGTTACCGTCAACCTTTACCAGTACGCAACCCTCGGAAGCCTCACGGTCAGAACGCTTTGCAGCAACTGCCAGACCCTTCTTACGGATTATCTCAATAGCCTTCTCAAAATCGCCTTCAGCCTCGGTGAGAGCCTTCTTGCAATCTGACATACCGGCACCGGTCTTGGTGCGCAGGGCTTTAATATCATCAAGTGTTACAGCCATTTTCTTTAATGTTTTTACGGTTAATGAAAATCAAGCCTCAGCCTCGCCCTCTGCCTTGGGAGCAGCAGCCTTGCGTGTACGCTTGGGTTTTGCGGGAGCCTCCTCGGCGGGAGCCTCGGCAGCAGCCTCAGCTACGGGAGCCTCCTCAGCAGCGGGAGCCTCATCAAGTGACTCTTCCTTCTTGGCAACCTTGCGGATGCGCTCCTTGCGGGGCTTCTCTGACTTCTCCTCATCATCGGCAGCAGCCTCATCACCCTTCTCAGCCTTGCGCTCAGCCAGACCCTCAGCGATAGCATCGCAGCAAGCGGTCAGGATAGCGTCAACAGACTTGGTAGCGTCATCGTTGGCAGGAATTACATAGTCAATGTTTGAAGGATCGCTGTTGGTATCAACGATAGCGAATACGGGGATACCCAGACGATTAGCCTCACGTACAGCGATGTTCTCCTTGAGCACGTCAATTACGAACAGGGCAGCAGGCAGACGTGACAGATCGGCGATAGAACCAAGGTTCTTCTCCAGCTTGGCACGCTGACGTGAAATCTGGAGGATCTCACGCTTTGAGAGGTTTGAATATGTTCCGTCCTGAGTCAGCTTATCGATGGTAGCCATCTTCTTCACAGCCTTGCGGATTGTGGGGAAGTTTGTGAGCATTCCACCCGGCCAGCGCTCAATAACATAAGGCATACCTACGGTTGAAACCTTCTGGGCAACCAGCTCCTTGAGCTGCTTCTTGGTACCAACAAAAAGGATCTTCTTACCGTCACGAGCCATACGCTTGAGAACCTCAGCAGCCTGATCAATGGCAGCTACAGTCTGGTTAAGGTCGATGATATGAATGCCATTACGCTCCATGAAGATGTAAGGAGCCATAGCGGGATTCCATTTGCGACGCAGGTGGCCGAAATGGCAACCAGCTTCGAGAAGCTGTTCAAAATTTGTTCTTGACATAAATTGTTTTAATTGTTTGTTTACTTTCTTTTTTAAATCAACCGTCGGGTAGCTGTCCCTTATGCGGCAGATCCCGACAGTTTAGATACTAAACACAGATCCCGTAGGCCTGTATATATAATAATGTACAGGCATGGGAATATATCCAGAGCTTATCGCTTGCTGAACTGGAATCTGCGACGTGCCTTGGGCTGACCGGGCTTCTTACGCTCAACAGAACGTGAGTCACGGGTCAGGAAGCCCTCTGAACGAAGAGTCTTCTTGTCATCAGGATTGATCTTGACAAGAGCGCGGGCGATAGCCAGACGCAGTGCGTTTGCCTGACCGTTGTAACCGCCACCGTCCAGATTTACCTTGATATCATACTTCTCAGCAACCTCAAGTTTCTTAAGAGGCTGGAGAACTACGTACTGAAGCAGTGATGACGGGAAGTATACTGCCAAGTCTCTCTTGTTAATGGTAATCTTACCAGTTCCTTCAGTAACGAAGACACGTGCTACGGCGCTTTTTCTGCGACCTATTGCGTTGATTACTTCCATTCTCTTTAAAATTAGCTAAGTGAATTGATATCTATTGCCTTGGGCTGCTGTGCCTCATGCTTGTGCTCTGTACCTGCATAAACATAGAGGTTACCGATGAGCTTGTCACCGAGTTTTGTCTTGGGCAGCATACCCTTAACAACTTTAGTCATAAGTCTCTCAGCGCCGTTGGGTTTAGCCATCAGCTGGGCGGGAGTCATCTCGCGCTGACCACCGGGATAACCGGTATAACGCAGATATACTCTGTCAGTCCACTTCTTACCAGTCAGGACAATCTTATCGGCATTAAGAACGATAACATTGTCACCGCAGTCAACGTGCGGAGTGAAATTTGTCTTATACTTACCGCGCAGCAGCTTAGCAACCTTCACGGCGAAGCGGCCCAGAACCTGGTCCTTGGCATCAACCACGACCCATTCCTTATTAGCGGTAGCCTTGTTGGCCGAAACAGTCTTGTAACTTAAAGTATCCATTCTAAACTTTAAATCAATAATTAAACATTCATTACTCTACGCAACCTCTCCGTCTCCCGACGTCCCGGAAACTCCCTAAACGCTTGCGCTCAGCAGTTACGCTATACCGCAGAACCCGTACTCGGGGGTTTAACACGTTAATAACTAACCTTTTATGCAAAGGTTGATAATAATCGGCTCGCAAAATTACACTTTTTGAATGAATTAGCGCACAAAACGTTTGAGTTTTTTTCGTTTTTCAACCTCATAACGCTCCGCACCCACCAACCTTAGGGAAACAGAACGCAGGTACAGCCATTTCTCTCCCTAAGGTGCGCTACAAATACGAAAGAACGCGGAACACCCACCCACCTTAGGGAAACAGAACGCAGGTACAGCCTTTTTCCTCCCTAACATATACAGAGCTGTAAGATTCTGCTTAAGTTTGTAACTGCAATTAAAAATGGTTGGACATGAGGAAATACCTATTTCTGCTGAGTTTTCTGATTTCTTATGCTATGACGGCGCGGGAGAGCCGGAGTTTAGACGCCGGTTGGGAGTTTGTGCTGAGTGAGGCTACTGTTGATCAACTGGCCGGTGTGGAGGGATGGCGCACGGTGGATGTGCCGCACGACTGGAGCATTGAGGGGGAGTTTGACAGGAGTAATCCCAGCGGACAGGGCGGTGCATATCTTCCTACTGGTATGGGCTGGTACCGCAAGACCATAAAGGCTGATATCGGGGCCGATGAGCGTTTGTTCCTTGAGTTTGACGGTGTGATGGCATGCAGCAGCGTATATGTGGACGGCCAGTTGGCGGGATACCGGCCCAACGGATATGTGGGATTTACATATGATATCACTGATCTTGTTACTCCTGGTAAGGAGGCCACAATTGCCGTGCGTGTGGACAATTCAGTCCAACCTGCATCACGCTGGTACACGGGCAGCGGAATAAACCGCCACGTACGCTTGGTAAGCAAAAATGTCTGCCACATAACCGCAAACGGAGCTTTTACATCATATAATGACGGTAAGATTGACATAAAGACCAACATATCGAACACATACAATAAAGATATAAAGGTAAGCCTTCAATATATCCTTAAGGGTGCTGACGGCAAGACAGTAACCCAAGGTAACAGTTCTGCAGTCCAAATAGGAGCCGGCTTACAGACAGAGATTAGCGGAAGCATAGATATAAAGAACCCGCACCTATGGTCTATAGATGACCCCTATCTGTATACGCTTGAGGTATCGGTCATGGATGGCCGCAAGGAACTGGACACAGAGATCGTAACCACCGGACTGCGCACGATCCGTTTTGACAATGAGAAGGGATTCTTCCTGAACGGGCAGAACATGAAGATGTACGGAGTCTGCCTGCATTCCGATGCGGGCGCGTTGGGAACTGCCGTACCGGCATCGGTCTGGGAGTATCGTCTGCAACAATTACGCAAACTGGGTGTAAACGCCATAAGGATGGCCCACAACCCTGCCGACCCCACTCTGATGGAGCTGTGCGACTGCATGGGATTCCTGGTAATGGCCGAGTCTTTTGATACATGGGATACGCCCAAGAACCATGCCGAAAAAGGTTACAATCTCTATTTTGACGATTGGTGGGAGGCCGATACACGCGCAATGGTTGAGCAGGCCCGCAACCACCCGAGCGTGGTGATTTACAGCGTTGGCAATGAGATCCGAGACAATCTGAACAATGAGCAGGGTTTTGACAAATACCGCAAACAGCAGGATCTGGTACATTCATTGGACAACACACGTCCGGTTACCATGGCGCTGTTCCGCCCCAACTCATCAGGGGTATACCGCAACGGTTTTGCCGAGATGATGGATGTGGTAGGCCAGAACTACCGCGTGGATGAACTCAAGGCGTATCACGACGCCCACCCCGAGAAGGCAATCATAGGCACCGAGAATACCCATGATGTCCAGTCTTGGCTGATGCTAAGGGATGATCCCTCACTGTGCGGACAGTTCCTTTGGGCAGGCATTGACTATCTGGGTGAGGCCGCCTGGCCGCAGGTTATGTGGAGCACCTCGCTGCTGGATGTAACCGGAGGCGTCAAACCGGCCGGCCTGCAGCGTGCCAGCTGGTGGACCAAGGAGCCTATGGTGGCGTTTGCCCGTCATGCCGATAATAATGGCGCAGGTGCGTTGGTATCGGACTGGACTCCGGCCGATATGGACACATATGACCAGGCTGTGATTGAGATCTATTCAAACTGTCAGGAGGTGGACGTTTGGATAAACGGAGAACCTCAGGGACGCAGACCGATGCCCGACAACGCACGTCCGGTAGTGTATAACGTCAACTATGATCAGGGAATAATAGATGTAAGAGGTTATAACGACGGCGTGGAGGCAGCCAAATGCTTTTCTGTAACCGTAGGCGATCCCCAGAGAATCATGATTGAGAAGATAGGAGGCCATGCCGGAACAAGTTTTGATGACGTTGAGATACTGTCAGTATCCGTTGCCGACGCTGAAGGCAATGTTTGCCCAAACAACGACTGCCGGATTGAGCTGAAGGTTGAAGGCGCTGAACTGATAGCCGTAGACAATGCCGATATCCTGGCGCACGAAACCAGTCACAAGAGTGCAGTCTTCAATACATATCAGGGACGCATGACCGCCTATATCCGCCGTACATCGGCCACGGGTAAAGTAACAGTAACGGCGACCGACTGTTCATCGGCCGCCGCACTTAAGGGTACTGCAACGTTCTGATATTTACTTGATTGAAGCCTTAACCTGAGTGATCATGTTCTTGTGAGCCTCATCCTCCTCGGTCAGGGTTGAGGTGAGCTTTATCTCCCCGGCCTTGTCCTTGGTTGAGAATGATCCGCTGTAAAGGATGACGCTGTTAAAGTAGAGAGTAGCCTCAAAGCATATCTTATAATCACCGGCAGGAACATCCTTGCCGTCGGCATCCTTGAAATCCCAGGTATAGGTCTGGATTCCGCTCTGAGACGGTGTAGCACCGGTTACGGCGTCAATCTGCCCATCGGTCATCTCCTCTGCCTTGGCGTTTTTTACCCATGTGGGAGCGCAGGTGGGACGGAATGTGTAACCGCGTCGGCCTCCACGGCCCTTTGATGTAAATGAAGTTACAGTAAGGGTGCGGACCACCTTGCCCTCTGAGTTCTCAATCCAGACAGCCCACTGATTGGAGCCTGCTCCTGACTGTTTCTGATAGTTGAATGAGAGTTCCACCGCACTGGCTTTACTGGAACGCTGTGCCGATGCCGGCATGGCAATGAAGGCAGATAGAACTGCCAAAAGAATGATTCTGATCTTCATATAAAAACATATTTGGTTATCTTGCTGAGTGCGAAGATAACCAAATTGTTTTAAAACAACTAATCTCCTAACGGAGCCGATAGTGGAGACAGCGAACTCAAGTTCAGACTTGGGAACCCTCCCGTCCACTTTGATGTTTCAGTTGTGTCTTCTTGAACTTCCTGCAAATGGGAAGCGGTAGTATTTTTCCAGTCCTTCATATATAATATTGTTTTCACGTTATATTGTCCTTTTCTGCGCTTATATGCGATGCTTCTAGGACAAAGATATGAAAACAAATGGAAACAAGTGTTAAAATCTGAAAAAATTTTATTCCAATCCGCTAAAAGGTGCAGGCATACGCTTTGTATAGCCCTGAGCGTGGAATGTAGCTATAACCGTTCCGTTCTGGTCTTTCACCTGAACCTGAGCTGCCGGAATCTTTGGGTGGCGGCTGGTGAAATGGCCCTCGGCCGTAAGAACATCACCCAGTTTGGCCGATACATGATAATATATGGTGGAGTTGATGGCAAACGCCATATTCTCACCCTGATTCACCAATGCGGCAAAAACCAGGTCGGCAAGAGTGAAAAGTGCTCCGCCCTGGCAGATATTTCCAGCATTCATGTGATACTCCGTCACAGTCATGGTAGCCTTTGCTGTTCCGGGTTTGACTTCAATAAGGTCTATGCCTATGTACTTGGCGAACTTGTCGCCCTCATTAAGGAAATCTTTCAGTGTCATGATGTAGTGTGTTATTCTGCTGCAAAAGTATTCAAAAAAGTAATGGCGTCAATCAGTTCCTGCCCGGGGAAATCCATGGGAACAATACCTATGGGACTCTTATGGCCGGTCAGGTACTCCAGCAGGCGGGCATTAGTGGTCTTGGCATTACGGTTTATGTTGGTGCTGATACCCGAACCAGTATATCCTGACGCATGGTTAATGCACCAAACTCCCTCAGGGGCCGATGCAAACTCCCTTATCATGCCCGTAACAATATCCCATTTGGAGTCCACATAATTGCCCTTGCCCCCGTCAGTGAAAAAATCCTGTGCCCAGAGGACGGCACTCATTTCCTGAGATGACATCATTCTGGCGTGATGCGATAACACGTTGCCGGGCCAGCCAAACACAACAGTGCCGGGCCAATCCCTGCCGTTGGTCGGGTGGTCCCTATGTATAAAGAGTACACGCCCGCGCATATCGGCCACAGTCATATTTGCCTTGAATGATGCCAGCATACCGATGGGAAAGAGAGAATTTATATCATCCATTGTCATATCCACCCCCTCAAGTCCACCTCCAGCGCTGTTGGTCATTACCACACAGAACTCTGAAGGGTGTTCTTCAAGTTTCCTTTTAATTATCAGCAAAGCCTCCCGGAATCCAAGATGGCAGTCGGCAGGACCGTGATAAATCCTGAGTGTTCCGTTTACAAGTCTGGGGCGCAGGTCAAAGAAACGGATTCCGGCATCCCACTGCCGGGAAAGATCCATCGTCTGGGTACGGGCGTAGTGGCGCATGGGGAACTTTACGCCATATGTCCCCGAATCATGCGTACCCGGAATTGACACCCTGCAGGCTTTCAATGAGTCGGGCAATCCGGCCATCCATCGGTCACGGACAGGTTGTGCGCCGGCACTAAGTGCCAGCAGGAACATTAATAATATGGATATTTTCCTCTTCATTGGTAAAAACGGCGCGTTGCGCTCGTTTAAGAAAGCGTCACTTTGGGATGTTGAGCACTGCCTGGAGGGCAGGTTTGGGTGTGCGGTCGCGGTTGTAGAGCAGCGGATAGTTGGTGCGGTTGGGTATGGGATAGCCGTTCTTCCATGACATGCCGTCATGCAGGCCCCATATCGTCACGCGGTCTATCTTGTCGCGGCGGCTGTAGAATATGTTGAAGAGTTCCGCATATCGGGCCGTAAGCTGCGCCTGGACATCATCGGGCAGACCGTTCTTGTACGGATCCAGATAGGTCTCAAACTCCTCAAGCTGGAACATGGGGTCCTGCAGGGACTTACCTATTACCTGACCCTCCTTGGTGAGCGGCAGCACATCAACATCAAGTTCCGTTATCATAACCTTTACGCCCAGGGCGGCGAATGTGTCAATGGCTGCAGTTATATACTCGTTTTTGGGGAAATTGAGTCCCCAATGTGCCTGTATGCCGATGCCATCTATGCGGATACCCTCTTTCTGAAGCATACGTACCATGCGGGCTATGCCGTCACGTTTGGTGGGGCGCCATACGTTGAAATCGTTGTAATAGAGTTCGGCATTGGGATCATACTCGTGGGCGAACTTGAATGCCAGACGCACCACCTCATCGCCGTCACCGTTAAAGGCATTGGTCCACAGGGTCTTGCGGTATGAGCCGTCATTGTCTATTATCTCATTCACCACGTCCCATGCATCGATCTTACCGCTAAAGTGGCCGGCCACCGTCTCAATGTAACTGCGCATGGTCTCCACCATCTCATCGTGGCTCTTGGGTGTGCCGTCAGGATGGTTAAAAAAGAAATCGGGGGTCTGGTTATGCCAGACCAGGGTGTGGCCCAATGCCCACAGTCCGTTATCCTTGGCAAACTGAACGTAGCGGTCGGCCGCCTGGAAGTTCCAGCGGTCTGGTGACGGATGCAGCACCTCGGCCTTCATATCATTCTCGGGGCTTACTGCATTGAACTGCTGCAGGATTATCCGGGCCGACCTGCTGTCACGGCCGTTTACAATACTGGAGTTCACGGCGCATCCCATCTTGAATGCATCGGCATAAGCACCTTTAAGCGTCTTCTGCGCAGATGAAGTAATGGTGCACATCAGAAACAGGGCAAAAACTACTGTAATTCTTTTCATTATTCTGATTATTGGGTTAGTATGCAAATATAAAAACACTATCTTTGACAACACAACTAATTGCGTCTAAATATGAGAAGAGTCCGTTCTTTGTTTGTCATTGCGTGCATAATGATCTGCTCATGCAAGAGCAAAAGCGTTGAAACCACATCATCGGCCCTGACAGGGAGGATTTCCGGTGCAGAAGCCCTTATAGAGACATTCTATAAAGCCTATTGCACTGAAGGCGATGCTGCCTCCAAGACAGACTCCATCCTTTCCGTATACTGCACGGATGAGCTGCGCAGGTATGTAATGGAGTGTGTGGGTGAGTATGACTTTGTTTTAAACGGAGGAATATATTCTGAAATACACACAGAATCTTTCCGTGTTGTCAAACAGAATGAGAAATACATTGTCCATTTTGAGTACACCCCATGGCCAGTCAGAGATGAGCCGGCAAAGGATTCCGTATATGTTATTGTCAATAAAGAGAATAAGATATCATATATCATAAGACCACAAGACAACTACCGCATTCCCAATGCTTACAGCGCCGTCATCCCTGATCTCTACTCCTATTATGAATATGTAGACCTGGGCCTGAGCGTAAACTGGGCTACCTGTAATATCGGATCTTCTCCAGTCAACCCCCATTATTCGGGCCAATATTTTGCATGGGGTGAGACCGAACCTAAGGATAATTTTGATGAGGGAAATCCGTTTGCAGAACGACAGAAGCACTATTTTGCCAGCGGGATAACCGTACTGGAGCCTAGTGATGATGCAGCCACTGTACAATGGGGCCCCGAATGGCGTATGCCCACAAGAGAGGAGTTCCAGGAACTCATGAACAACTGCTTATGGGAATGGATAGAACTGGAAGGCGGCAGCTGGGTATATAAGGTGACAGGAACAAACGGCAATTCCATTATTCTCCCGGCCGGAGGATTCAGGATTGGGAAACAATGGCAGGGCCTGGGCGAGCGTCTGTTTTACTGGACCAGCACATGTAATGCGGATAATCCGGCAGATGAACCGTGTGCATGGGAGTTCATTTCCATGCCGGATAGAGGTAAGAACAGCCAATACCGGAGCAACATTGTCAGCTCAGTTATTCTTAGGAGTCCGATAGGAATAAACATAAGACCGGTCACTGAACAGGAGTTCATACCTATTGATGGCATAGCCCTTGACAGGAAGAAACTGGAACTGACAATAGGTGATGAATATATCCTGAAGGCCTCATTCATCCCTCAGGATGCCAGCAAAAAGGGAATCCGGTGGCGCAGTGGAAACTCGGCCGTTGCCTGCGTTGACAGGAACGGAAAGGTCACTGCCGTATCAGACGGAAAGTGTACCATCACCGCTGTATGCGGAGAGTTCAAGAAGGAGTGTCTGGTTACAGTCATCAGGCCCAAGGAGTATGTTCCCTTACGGCAGGAGAAGGTTACCACCATATATGAATTCGGTAAAGAGGTGAACAGCACCTTAGTTGAAGGCTTGCAGGATTTTGCCGATTCGCTGAAACTTAAAGAGGTGTTCAAGACTCATATAGGTGACAAATCAAAGGGCTTTGATATAACTGTATCTGACTTTACCAGTCAACTCTGGAAGAATGACCCCGGCGATTTCCGTATGATAACGATTGAGAACGCATCGGGACAGTACAGATTCAAAAACTACGACTGGGTTTATGAGGATCTGTTTGATAACAACCTTTTCTACTGCCATCAGGTAGACAAGTCCCGGTATCTGCTGTTCCTGAGATGTTTCACTTATGGATGCTGCGCCGGTGTACTGACTGTACTGGCAATTGATGAAACCGGTGCACGGGTAGTCTATAATCAGGAATGTAAACTAGATGATTTAAACAAGGATCCTTTCTCCATAACAATTGAATCCGACTACCCTGAAGGTGTTTCAAAGTATGAAACCCACTACTACCCTGCCTATAACCTGTTTGTAGAGGACGGTGCCCTAAAGATGAAATCCGTTGAGTTGCTACGCGAATAAAAGCGTATCTTTGCAGCCTGTTTAGGAAAAGATACGCATGGAAAAATTCAAGAATGTTGTAAAGCAGGCTGCACCAAGGGCATTAAAGACGATATGGTGGATATTCAAAATAACCGCCACCGTATCTTTTATCATGTTCCTGCTTAAGTATACCGGTATACTTACATGGATTGCGACGGCTGTAAGTCCCGTGTTCCATATATTCGGACTCCCGGGTGACGCGGCACTGGCTTACGTGAGCGCGTACTTTATTAATATATACTCGGGCATCGCGGTGATATCGACCCTTGATATGACCGTCAGGCAGATAACCATACTGGGTACCATGAACCTGGCGGCGCATGCCATGGTGGCCGAGACCGCCATCCAGAAAAAGACCGGCACCCCCATCAAGCATATGGTGATTGTACGTACCCTGGCGTCAATCACGCTGGGAATCGTGATGAACCTGATACTTCCCGGAAGGCCTCAGTTCAGTGAGCAGGCCATAAGTCTGTCAGAGGTTCCGTTCCTGAATATACAGGGAGAGTTCTGGCCCATGTTCCTGGTTTGGCTCAAGGGTCTTGCCAGGCTTACTGTATGGATGACCACGCTCATATTCCTGCTCAACATCATGCAGCGGGCATTGTATGAGTACGGCATCATGAACAAGATATCCAGGTTCTTCAGTCCGCTGCTCACCGTGTTCGGTCTGCCCAAGGAGACCACGTTCCTCTGGATCGTGGCTAATGTCATCGGCCTGCTGTACGGATCGGCCGCAATCATGGATGAGATGGAACGCGGTAAGATATCGGACCGAAGCATACTGCTGCTCAACACCCACATCGGCATATCTCACAGCAACCTGGAGGACCTGACGCTGTTTACTGCAATAGGCGGAGTCTGGTACTGGATGCTGCTGTTCCGCTGGGCCCTGGTCACCATCCTCATCTGGTCAATGCGTCTCTATTTCCGCCTCACCTCCCGCTAATCCCCGCACCCCCTCACCTTAGGGAACTATAGCGCACGTAGAAGCGATTTCATCCCTAACGTAAGCAGGAAATACGTGATATCGCGGGCTACCCCTGCACCTTAGGGAACTGTAGCGCACGTAGAAGCGATTTCATCCCTAAGGTGCACGGAAAATACGTGATATCGCGGGCTACCCCTGCACCTTAGGAAACTGTAACGCACGTAGAAGCGATTTCATCCCTAACGTAAGCAGGAAATACGTGATATCGCGGGCTGACACGTGACCTTAGGGAGCAAAATGAGGCTATGGGAGCTGCAGTTCCCTAAGGTAGGGGGTGGCGCAAAAAAACGCTCCAACCATGAGGCTGGAGCGCTTATTAAATAATTCGGAGCGAAGCGACCAAGTCCCCCCCGGGGATTTAGGGGGCATAGACAAGGCCCTGTAATACCGTTTATTAGAACTCCGCGGAACGTGGAGTTCTAGGAAAGGGTATTACGTCCCTTATGTTCTGCATTCCTGTCACGAACAGGATCAGGCGCTCAAAGCCCAGGCCGAATCCGGCGTGCGGGCAAGAACCCCAGCGGCGGGTATCCAGATACCACCACAGATGTGTCATATCCATCTGGCGGCGGTTGATTTCACCCATAAGGTTGTCATAATCGGCCTCACGGACAGATCCGCCTATGATCTCACCAATCTGCGGGAAGAGAACGTCTGTACCCTGCATGGTAGGTGCGGGAGCCTTGATGCCCTTGTAACCGATTGATCCGCCATCGGGAGTAGCCTCATTCTGCTTCATGTAGAATGACTTGATGGCTGTAGGATAGTCAGTCATGATTACGGGCTTCTTGAAATACTCCTCTACCAGGTAGCGCTCATGCTCAGAGGCCAGGTCATCACCCCAGTTGCAGGGGAACTCAAACTTGCGGCCCTTCTTGATTGCCTTCTGGAGGATATCGATACCCTCAGTATAGGTAAGACGTACAAAATTCTCCTTAAGTACACTCTGCAGGCGCTCCAGCAGGGTCTTGTCAATCATCTGGTTCAGGAACTCCAGGTCATCCTTGCAGTTGTCAAGTGCCCACTGTACGCAGTACTTGATGAAATCCTCCTCAAGGTCCATAAGCTCCTCCTGATCCAGGAAAGCAACCTCAGGCTCAATCATCCAGAACTCGGCCAGGTGGCGCGGAGTGTTGGAGTTCTCGGCACGGAAGGTAGGACCAAAGGTGTAGATGGCACCCAGAGCAGTTGCAGCAAGCTCACCCTCAAGCTGACCGCTTACGGTAAGAGAGGTCTGCTGGCCAAAGAAATCATCATCATAGATGATCTTGCCCTCAGCATCCTTCTTAAGGTCATAGAGGTTCTTGGTGGTTACCTGGAACATGTTGCCTGCTCCCTCGCAGTCACTAGCTGTGATGAGAGGAGTATGGAAATAGTAGAATCCATGCTCGTGGAAGTAGGTATGAATGGCCATGGCCATGTTGTGGCGGATACGCATTACGGCACCAAAGGTATTGGTACGCAGACGCATATGGGCATGCTGGCGCATATATTCAAATGACTGACCCTTTTTCTGCATGGGATAGTCATCACCGCACAGGCCCAGCACCTCTATATCGGCAGCCTGAACCTCAACGGCCTGACCTGAGCCGATGCTCTCAACCATGGTACCCTTAACGCTCAGGCAGGCACCGGTGGTTATCTGTTTCATCAGTTCATCACTGAATTTATCCAGGTCAGCTACAATCTGAACATTCTTGATTGTCGATCCGTCATTAAGGGCAATGAAGCTTACGTTCTTGCTACCACGCTTGGTCCTCACCCAGCCCTTTACAACTACCTCCGTTCCAAAATCGGTACGTTTAAGGAGGTCGGCAATCCTAGTTCTCTTAATATCCATTGTATAAGGTTTAATTCATTAATTACTCATATGCACCCATGCGGAGCATGTTAACCTCCTTCTCAGTGAGGAAACGCCAGTCACCGCGACGCAGACGCTTCTTGGTAAGTCCGGCAAACTGTACGCGGTCAAGCTTGGTTACGCGATAACCCAGAGCGTCGAACATACGACGAACCACACGGTTACGGCCTGAGTGAATCTCAACACCCACCTGGGTCTTGTCATCGTTAACGTAGCTTACCTCATCGGCGCGTACGATATCGCCATCCTCCTCACCTATGTTTACACCGTCAAGCAGCTTCTGCAGATCCTCGCCGCTTACAGCGCGGTCCAGACGTGCATGATAGATCTTCTTCTTGAGGAACTTGGGGTGTGTAAGACGGCTTGCCATCTCACCGTCATTGGTAAGCAGCAGCACACCAGTGGTGTTGCGGTCCAGACGGCCTACGGGGTATACACGCTCCTTGCAGGCACCCTTTATATAATCCATAACGGTCTTACGCTCCTGGGGATCATCAACAGTGGTAACGCAATCCTTAGGCTTGTTGAGCAGGATGTAGATCTTACGCTCAATGCTTACCAGCTGATCGTGGAACAGCACGTTGTCACCGCGATGTACCTTGGTACCCAGCTCGGTAACGGTCTGGCCGTTTACCTTAACTACACCAGCCTGGATGAACTCATCGGCCTCACGACGTGAGCATACACCGGCATTTGCCAGGTACTTGTTCAAACGTATCTCCTCCTCGGGATCGTGAATTACATCCTGATACTCAATACGCTTGCGGTTGTCCTGACGCTTCTGCATGGGCTTGCGGAAACCGCCCTGCTGGCCGTAGCCACCCTGGCGCTGGTAACCGCCCTGACGCTGGCCGTAGCCGCCCTGGCGCTGATAGCCACCCTGACGCTGGCCGTAGCCACCCTGACGCTGGTAGCCACCCTCCTCACCGTTCTGGCCCTGCACACGCTCTCTGTAAAAACGGGGCTGACCCTCCTGGTCCTGGTTGTTGTACTGACGCTGCTGATTATATCTGGGACGATCCTGTCCGTACTGCGGGCGGTTATTGTTGTAACCACGGTTCTGATATCCGCCACCGTACTGGCGCTGGCCATACTGGGGACGATCCTCACCTGCACCCTGACCGTACTGACGACGGGGACGATCCTGGTTGTAGCCCTGCTCGCCATCCTGGCGTGCGGGACGCTCTACTCTTGAATACTGAGGACGATTGTTGTTGTAATCAACTCTTACAAAACGCGGACGGCCCTGACGTGTGCCACCCTGATTGTTGTCATCGGAATTTCCGTTAAATCTGTTGAAGCTGTTTTCCTGCTCTTCCTGATTCCCGCTCTCGTCGTAGAATCTGTTTCCGTTCTCTGTTTCCATCATAATAAAATCCTTTTTTAGTCAGAAAGCCTCACGGCCTCCCTTTTTTTTAGTAAACAATTAGATTTTGAAAAATAATAAGTTAGTTAGTTTATACACCGTAATAGTTGCCCGGTGTTATGGCTTTTAATTCATTCTTTACACTCTCGCTAACATTAAGACCATCGATAAAATCGCTTATGGACTCACGGGTTACTTGACTGTTTGTACGGGTAAGAGCCTTGAGTGCCTCATACGGATGGGGGTAGCCCTCACGACGCAGGATAGTCTGTATGGCCTCGGCCACAACGCTCCAGCAACCGTCCAGGTCAGCGGCAATCTTCTGCTCGTTGATGAGCAGCTTGCCCAGGCCCTTGAGTGAGCTGGCGATAGCTATCATCTGATGTCCGAAAGGCACGCCGATATTGCGGATTACGGTTGAGTCCGTAAGGTCACGCTGCAGACGTGATACGGGCAGTTTGCGTGACAGGTGCTCCAGGATGGCGTTTGCCATACCCAGGTTACCCTCGGCGTTCTCAAAGTCTATGGGGTTGACCTTATGAGGCATAGCGCTTGAGCCTACCTCGCCGGCCTTGATCTGCTGTTTGAAATACTCCATTGATATGTACTGCCAGAAGTCGCGGTTCATATCAATCTGGATGGTGTTCATACGCTTCATGGCGTCAAACAGGGCTGCCAGATTATCATAGTTCGATATCTGGGTGGTGAACTCCTCACGCTGCAGGCCCAGCTTCTCACTCAGGAACTTGGCACCGAATGCCTTCCAGTCAATCTGGGGATAAGCTACATGATGAGCGTTGAAGTTACCTGTGGCTCCGCCGAACTTGGCCGATACGGGCACAGCCTTGAGCTGCCCCAGCTGCTCGCGCAGACGGTAGGCGAATACCTCAATCTCCTTACCCAGACGTGTGGGTGATGCGGGCTGTCCGTGTGTGCGGGCCAGCATGGGGATATCCTTCCAGCGCTGTGCATACTCCTCCAGCTTGTCAATCAGTGACTGGATGCCGGGATAGTATACATTCTCCAGAGCCTCCTTGACCATCAGGGGCACTGAAGTGTTGTTTATATCCTGTGATGTAAGACCAAAGTGGATGAACTCCTTGAATTCCACCAACTCAGGTACAAGGTCAAATTTCTCCTTGAGGAAATACTCAACGGCCTTGACGTCATGGTTGGTTACTTTCTCTATATCCTTTATGTGCGCCGCATCCTCCTCGCTGAAGTTCTGCCATATCAGGCGCAGACCATCCAATGAGGCACGAGATACGCCTGCCAACTGGGGCAGACCAAACTCACAGAGCGCTGTAAAGTACTCTATCTCAACTCTGACCCTGTAACGGATCAGGGCATATTCTGAAAAATAAGATGCAAGTTCTTGTGTCTTGCCACGATATCGCCCGTCTATGGGGGATACAGCTGTTAATTCATCAAGTTTCACTGCAAAAACAATCTCTTAATAAATGCCTTTTTCCAATAATTTAAATTTTCACGCTTTTCTGCTTCGCAGCAGCGATGCAAAAGTACTAAGAAATTCATAATTTTGCATACTCAAATTATTAAAATATGTCACAGATAATCAAGAAGAAGTTAAGTGAGAGTAAGGCCGCCCGCTGGACAGCGATGATAATGGTGTCACTCACCATGATGTTCGGCTATTTCTTTACCGATGTCATGGCACCGCTCGAGGAGCTGCTCACACGCTCTCAGGAGCTTGGAGGACTGGGCTGGAGCAGTGAGGAGTATGGATTCTTCTCAGGAGCATACGGCTTTTTCAATGTATTCCTGCTGCTTCTTTTCTTTGGAGGCATAATACTTGACAAATTCGGCATCCGCATTACCGGAGTACTGAGTGCCGTACTCATGCTGGGCGGTGCCCTGATAAAATACTGGGCCGTAAAGAACAGTTTTGAAGGCACTTTGACACTCCCCCTGGGAATAGGGACATACAGCATACAGGTAATCTGGGCATGTGTAGGTTTCGCCCTGTTCGGAGTAGGCTGTGAGATTGCCGGCATAACCGCAAGCAAAATCATAGTAAAATGGTTCACAGGACATGAGCTGGCCCTGGCCATGGGTATCCAGGTTGCCCTTTCACGTGTAGGTACCGCAGCTGCACTTGCAGCAGCACTGCCGTTCGCACAGCGCTGCGGAGGCGTATCGGCATCAGTGGGACTGGGAGCCGTGATGCTGTGCATCGGCCTTCTGTGCTATCTGGTATACTGTGTTATGGACAAGAAGGAGGATGAATCCGTGGCATCAATCCAGGCTGAGCCCGAGGAGGGATTCCATTTTGCCGACCTCAAGATACTCTTTACCAGCAAGGGATTCTGGCTTATCACGCTGCTATGCCTCATGTTCTATGCAGGAGTGTTCCCGTTCCTTAAGTTCGCCACCAAGCTGATGATCACCAAATACGGAGTGAGCGACAGCCTGGCCGGCCTCATACCCGCAATGCTGCCGTTCGGCACCATCATACTGACCCCGCTGTTCGGAGGCATATATGACAAGCGCGGCAAGGGCGCCACACTTATGGTCATTGGCTCGGTACTGCTTACGCTTGTACATATAATATTCGCCATTCCGGTAAACAGCTGGATTGTTGCCATTGCCGATATGCTCATTCTGGGCATCTCGTTCGGTCTGGTTCCGGCTGCAATGTGGCCGTCGGTCCCCAAGATCATACCCATGAAACTGCTGGGTACCGCATACGCCATGATATTCTACATCCAGAATATAGGTCTGTCACTTGTACCTATCCTGATTGGCAAGATCAACCAGGCCAATACCGATGCAGCCGGAGTAATCAACTACACACAGTCCATGTACTGCTTCACGCTGTTCGGAATAATTGCGGTACTGCTTTCCATATGGCTTAAGTCTGTTGACAGCAAGAAAGGTTACGGACTTGAGGAGCCCAACATCAAGGATTGACATATGGAAAGGAGAGAAAGACGCAAGGAGAGATTTGACAGCCGTTTTGGAATGATAATGGCCATGGCCGGATCGGCCGTAGGTCTGGGCAATCTGTGGCGTTTCCCGTTCCTGGCGGCACAGAACGGCGGCGGAGCATTCATATTCGTATATCTGGTGCTGCTTCTTACCATCTGCATCCCGGTCCTGATGACCGAGATTACGCTGGGCCGCAAATGCCGCTCAAACGTAACCCGCGTCTATGACAATCTGGGTGCACCACGCTGGCGCTGGGCCGGTTTCATTACCCTGCTCACCCCCATCGTCATAATGGCATTCTACACCGTGGTCGGGGGCTGGTCAGTAAAGTACCTCATCCAGGCCTGCTCATTCAGTTTCAGCACTCCTGATGCCGATTATGCAGGCGCGTTCGGCGGGTTCATCAGCTCCACCTGGGAGCCCCTCATTTACACACTCATATTCCTGCTGGTAACTGCACTGGCCAACTTTGGCGGCGTAAAGAACGGTATCGAGAAGTTCTCCAAGCCCATGATGACCATACTCTCCATAACCATAATCCTGGTGGCCATACGTTCACTTACACTGCCCGGCGCATCCGAGGGTACAAAGTATCTGCTCATACCTGATTTCAGCAAGATAGACGGCAAGGTGCTGCTTACGGCACTGGGACAGGCATTCATGTCGCTGAGCATCGGCATAGGCATCCTGCTCACCTACGGCTCATATGTCAAGACCAAGGAGGATATAGCCATGACATCCATATCAACCGGTCTTATTGACACGCTGTTTGCCATCATTGCCGGTCTGGCCATCATCCCCGCCGTATACGCAATTGCCTATATGAACGGCACCGAGCCCGCCATCAACGCAGGTCCCGGACTGGTATTCATCACCCTGCCGGGAGTATTCGCATCAATGCCGGGCGGCGGGATCATAGCCATACTCTTTTTCCTGGCACTGCTGCTGGCAGCCGTGACATCGGCCATATCCATGCTTGAAGTGATTGTGGCCTATTTCATCGAGGAGTGGAAACAGAGCCGCAACGGCGCAGTCATAACCTCCATGATAGTCATCATTGTGCTGGGCTGCATCTGCTCGCTGTCACAGGGCATGCTCTCCGGAATAAGCATTGCCGGTAACAACATCTTTGATTTCTTTGATGTGATTTCATCCGATGTGCTCATCACCGTGGGCAGCCTCATCATGGTGCTGTTTGCAGGATGGCGCATCAGGAAAGATGATTTCCTGGATGAGCTCTCAGGACACGGCACATCCAGGACTCCGGCATGGATATATAAGTACGTATATTTTATGGTACGCTGGATTGCCCCGTTGGTAATCATAGTTATCATGCTGAGCAATATCATTCTCTGATACTTCTCTACCCTCTGTTTATCCGCAATAGGTTAAAATATGTTAATGCTATTGCGGATAAAAATTTGCTCCGTATATTTGCAGTGTCTTAGTGAAGTAATACACCAATAAAGAAGACAAAACTATTAACTACTCAAATACAATTATTATGAAAAAAGTTATCCTTTCACTTGCTTGCATCATGGCATTCTCATTTGCCGGAGCTCAGAACGCGCCCAAACTGAAATCATCTGCATTTGGCAATATCAAGCCTTTTGAGATGAGCGTAAGCGCAGGTTACAACGGCTCATCAATCACTTTCCCTAAAGCGTCTCTCTTCACCAACGGCCAGACCGGCCTGACAGCAGGTCTGACAGCACAGTACAATTACAAATCCTTCTTTGCAATCCGTACAGGAGCCCTGTTTGAGATGAAGAAATGCGCCTACCCTGACCAGACCAACCTATTCAATTCATCACTTACATACAGGCAGACAGACATTGACGTTCCTCTCTCCCTGATATTTCAGTGCGGCAACCAGTCTTCAAGAGTATACCTTGGCCTTGGTGCCGATGCAAGATTCCTGCTTGACTCTGATCTTGAGACACTTGACTACAAGACCAACAATGTACAATACGGAATGCACGTCCTGTTTGGATTCAAGTTCAGCAATTTCTTTATGGAGGAATGCGTAGGTTATCAGATGAATGACCTGTTCCATAAAGACGCTGCCGCCCCAGAGTCAGCATTGAACACCTTCTCCTTCAAAGTAGGCTGGATGTTCTGACACCCCATACATCTCCTTGTTTGCCTAAAAGTCAATATGGGCGACCGTCTCTGCGGCCGCCCATATTGTACTCAGACGGATAGTTCAGAGTATCTCGCGCGCAATCCAGGCGCAGGCTTCGGCGTCGGCCAGGGCGTGGTGATGATTCTCAAGGCAGTAGCCGCAGGCCTCAGCTACGGTCTGCAGCTGGTGATTGGGAAGACTGCGCATCCTACTGCGGGCGGCGCGCAGCGTGTCATAGAATTCATAATCCGGATAATCCATCTGATAGACACGGAACACGGCCTTGAGGCAGCCCTCATCAAAAGTGCTGTTATGCGCTACCAGCGGCAGGCCCTCAATCATGGGCTCTATCTGGGCCCACACCTTGGGGAACACGGGAGCGCTGTCAGTATCGGCATTACAGAGTCCATGCACCTGCTGGCACCAGTAATTGTAATAGTTGGGCTCCGGCTGGATAAGTGAATAGAATGAATCCACTATCTCACCTTCCCTTACAATCACTACTCCTACAGAGCAGACTGATGAACGCTCCCTGTTGGCCGTCTCAAAGTCTATTGCGGCAAAATCCTTCATTCCTTGTGTTTGTACGCATGCAAAAGTTGCTTGCTTTATTCCTGGGTGGCAGACTCAAGCTTGCGGCGCAGGATGAACATGATAAGTCCGGCAACTACGCACAGGCCGATGATGATGGCCCAGTTTGCCATGAGCGGAATCTTGTTCCACAAGGCTGACGGTATGCGGCTAAGATAGTTTCCGATTGCTGTTGCGGCAAACCAGCCACCCATCATAAGACCCTTGTACTTGGGGGGAGCAACCTTGCTGACAAAACTCATACCCATAGGACTGAGCAGCAGCTCGGCCACGGTCAGGGTAAAGTAGGTTCCTATAAGCCAGTTGGGGTCAAGTATGTTCTGAGACCTGTCGCCCAGGTCCATAGGTGATATCAGTCCGGCCGATGCAACAGTAATCACAGCAAAACCTACGCCGGCCACGAGCATACCAAGACCTATCTTGACGGGAGCTGACGGCTCCTTGCCTTTCTTGGCCAGGGCTCCGAACACCGATACCGATATGGGAGTAAGGGCAACCACGAAGAACGGGTTGAACTGCTGGAAGTCCGATGTTACGGCGTTGAATGAATCCGGCATCTGCAGATAGAATGCGATGGCGCCTGCCCAAAGCAGAACCGTCACTACAGCTGATATGATACGTCCCTTGCGGTTGTCACTCTGGAATATGCCGAACAGGGTGTAGATTGATACAGCAATGAGTACCAGAGACCATATGTTGAACCACATACGGTTTACGCCTGTGATGTCATTGAGCTGAGTGTATTTATCGGCAAAGAATGTCAGGGCGGAGCCGTTCTGGTGGAATGCCATCCAGAAGAAGATTACTACGGCAAACACAAGCAGCAGTGCAACCATGCGCTGACTGGTCTGCTGGGGAGTGAGTTCCTGCTGGGGAATATCCTTAGCCTTAGCCTCCTTACTGGTGATATCCGCATGTCTGTACCAGGGGCGGCATATCAGGTAAATAAGGAATGAAATTACGTGTGCGGCACATGCGATGATAAAGCACAGACGGTAACCGCCTGCTATCGTATCCAGATACTCTGCCGAGCGTGAGCCGAACTCGACTACGGCATTGTCAATAGGAACAAAGTGGAATCCTGACTTCTCAATGAACGGCATGTACATAGCCTTGGCCATGGCCGGTGCAAACATGGCACCGATGTTGATTGCCATATAAAACAGGCTGAATGCCGAGTCTCGCTTATCGGCCAGCTTGGGGTCATCATAAAGATTTCCCACCAGCACCTGCAGGTTACCCTTGAACAGGCCTGTACCGATGGCAATGAGTGCCAGACTCAGGAACATGGCCCACTTGTCGACCTGATCGGTAGCCATAGGGATTGACAATGCGATATAACCCAGGATCATGACTATGGATCCTATTGATACGCACTTGCCGTAACCTATCTTGTCGGCTATCATACCGCCAAACAGAGGCATAAAATAGAGACCTGCCAGGAAAATGGCATATACCTGTCCGGATTCATTCTCATCCCAGCCGAACTTGGCCCTCATGTAGAGGGTGAAAATGGCCAGCATCGTGTAGTATCCGAATCTCTCACCTGCATTGGAAAGTGCCAATGCAAACAGACCTTTTGGTTGTCCTTTAAACATAAGTTCCTTTATATTTTGTACATTATTTCTTCAACGGAGCGCTAATATAGCACATCCCGCAATACTGAGCAAACGGTTTGACAAATAATAGAAAACTACCAAGGTTTGATTTTGTACTGATTTATTTTATCTTTGTCTCCAACTTAGTTATTACCTGATTATTTCCAATAAGATGAAATTAAACGACATTTTAAAGACAGTTGCCCTGTGCGGTCTTGTCTGCTTTTTTGTTACAGGATGCTCAAACAGCTCCAAATCAAGTGAGAACGGCTTTAAGGAACTCCATCCCAACGCCGATGGGATCACATTTGATGATTTCCGGGTTGTTGAGCTGTCCAAGGATATCCCGTTGAGCTCTATCAGTAAAATCACCTTAGAGGATGACCTTATATTCTTCTGTTCCGATGACCGTCTGTACTCATTCAATATGGACGGATCCTTTAATAAAGTATACGGAATGCAGGGACGTGCCGGAAACGAGTATATCAACCTGTCGGCCTATTATGTCGATAAAGAGGCCAGGCAGGTCTGCATCATAGACGGCTCACTGGGTAAACTGCTCTATTTTGATTATGACGGGGAGTTTATCAGAAAACAGGATCTTGAGGCGTTGAATTCAAGATTGAATTTCCTGTATGATGTACGCCTGCTCCCCGACGGCAGGCTGTTTGTACACAACCGTATCCTTAATGACAGCGGTCTGCTGTTTGCCATCGTTGACCTTAAGGACGGAAGCGTAACTGACTTCAAATCCGTACCGTTCTCAACCGCCAATACCGCAGAGTTCTGCGGAGAGCACATGTGCAACCTCTTTGACGGACACCTGTACTACATCATACCCTTTGACCCCAACATCTATGTCCTTAACGGCAATGAGGGAACCGTATTGAGAGAGATTCCCGGAGTGGAGAACGTGCCCACGCAGAAGGAACTTGAAAGCATAACTGACTACAACTTCTTTACAGAGTACAATATGTACAATGAAGGCAAGTTCGCAGGATTCAGCGGTGTATATGAGACTGACTCGCTCATATTCATGAACGTGATGGCGCAGATGAACTATTACATCATTGACAAGAACTCCGGCGTAGAGAAACGTTATGAGTATTCATTGGACGATGAGGTAAGCAAGCTGCCCATCAAAAGCATAAAAGCCACATATAAGGACTGGCTCATTGGTGTAGTTGACCCAATGAATCTTATCCAGATGTGTGAGGATATGCCCCGGAATCCATCGGACCCCTATCTAAAGAAACTGGTTGAAACAGCCGGCAAGACCACGATAGAGTCCAATCCCGTACTCCTGTTCTACAAGATCAAGTCAATCCGATAATCGATATGAAACACCTACCTCTCTCCTTTGTATTTGCCGCCATGCAGATCCTGCTCTTTTCATGTAAGCAGGAGACTGCAATTGAGGTCCGTGAGACCGACTTCCTTAATAAAGCGGAGGTCACGGTGCATGGTGTTCCTGTCAGTGCCCAGCTGCCATTCGAGATACATGGAATGGTACACATAGACTCACTTAACATCGTGGTGGCCGAAGGTCCCGGCGGATATGTATTTGTCTATTCTGACAGCTGGCAGCTGCTTGATGTATTCTCCGGCCAGGGACGGGCCCGCTACGAGTTCCTGCAAAGTCCCAGCATGAACCGTAGTCAGGTATTCAAAGGTGCCGACGGTCACATACTCCTGCCTCTCTCTGACCCGAGAGCCCGGCTTATCAAATTGATGGATATTACCGAATCACTGGCTAACCATAGAACCATCATTGCCGATGTCCGCGACTTTAATTTTGGAGATGAAGTCAAGGTTTATGACAACGACAGGAAATCTGAGATCCATCTGAGGACCAGTTTCAGTTTCCTGTACCTTGACAATAACATCCACCACACTCTGGAGATTACCAATGCCGATTTTTATGAGATACTCAATAACCCAATAGAATACCGCATAAGGCATGATTTTACATTCATTAGAAAGCCGGAGATACTTTCCGGTATGGAGAAGGTTGTGGGTCGTGAATATAAGGACAATTACACCAGGATTGCACACCGCCATCCCAAACGTAATCTAATCATTGAAACTTATTATCACTTAAACTACATCGCATTCCTTGACCTTGACAATAACCGCAGTTTTTTAATCCATCAGGCCGGTTCCCCCACCTTTAAGGATGAAGCAGACCTTGAGAAGTTCTGTTTTTCATATACAATTGCCACAGACTCTTTTTTTATGACGTTCTATCGCGGCGCCAATACTACTTCAGAAACAATTTCCCCGGAACTGATGTTCTTTGACTGGGACGGCAATTTCATAAAGTCCGTAAAACTGGACATGCTTACCCATTTCAATATTTTTGATCCCAAGACCAAAACCGTCTACGGAATCAGACCCCTGGATGAAGAAGAACAACTGATAAGCTTCGACCTCTCCCCAATAATAGACTGGTAAAAAACGCAGATATTAACGCAGGTGCATTACGCAGGTGCAATAGTATCGGAGCGAGCGAATGCCTGGAGCGAGACCGCGGACCCGGAGGGCCGCCAGAGTGACCGAAGGGAACGGATTTGCGTAGCAAATTAAAAAAAGGACGAAGGGCGGTTTACCGCCCTGGTTCGAATCCGCAACGTCCACAAAAAAAGAGGTCCGCGAATGCGAACCTCTTTTTTTGTGGGCGTTGACGGATTCGAACCGCCGACCCTCTGCTTGTAAGGCAGATGCTCTGAACCAGCTGAGCTAAACGCCCGTGCTTTCTTGTAAAGCGGTGCAAAGATAAGCACTTTTCTTGACGAACAAAAACTTTTGGAGGTTTTTTTGCGTGTTTTTCAAAAAATATGCCCGTTTTGTGGTATCTTCGCGGTGCAAAACACTAATATAATAAAATGGAAACAGTTCTCAGCGGCATTCGCCCCACAGGAAATCTTCACCTTGGTAACTATTACGGTGCAGTGACAAGCTTCATCAAGCTTCAGGATTTGTACAGATGCTTCTTCTTTATTGCAGACTGGCACTCCCTGACCACACACCCCACCCCTGAGAACATCCAGAACAGTGCCCGCACAATCCTGGCCGAGTACCTGGCATGCGGACTGGATCCTGAGAAGTCAACCATCTACGTTCAGAGTGACGTACCTGAGGTTGTTGAGCTCTACCTTTATCTTAACATGAACGCATATCTGGGAGAGCTGGAGCGTGTAACATCATTCAAGGAGAAAGCCCGCAAGCAGCCTGACAACGTGAATGCAGGTCTGCTCACATACCCCACCCTTATGGCATCGGACATCATTATCCATAAGGCCAACAAGGTGCCCGTCGGTAAGGACCAGGAGCAGAACATGGAGATGGCACGTAAGTTTGCACGCCGATTCAACCAGATGTACGGTGTTGAGTTCTTCCCCGAGCCCGCATCATTCTCACTGGCCAAGGAGGGTGGCATAAAGATCCCCGGACTGGACGGATCGGGCAAGATGGGTAAGAGCGAGGGCAACTGCATCTACCTGTGTGACGAGCCCTCAGTTATCCGCAAGAAGGTGATGAAGGCAGTGACCGATGCAGGCCCACAGGCTATGAACAGCGAGAAGCCTGAGGTTATCCAGAACCTCTTTACTCTGCTTGAGGTGGTATCATCAAAGGATACATACAACTATTTCAACGATAAGTGGAATGACTGCACTCTGCGTTACGGAGACCTTAAGAAGCAGCTGGCCGAGGATATCGTGGCTGCTACGGATCCTATCCGCGAGCGCATCAAGGAGTTCCAGAGCAACACACAGTTGCTGGACAGCATTGCTCGGGCTGGTGCTGAGAAGGCTCGGGAGAGCGCTTCAAAAACCCTTAGGGAGGTTAGGCAGATTATTGGATTTAGGGTGTACTAAGCCATGCGGCGGGAACAGCTCGCGCCTTTGGCGCTCGGTTGTTTTTGACTTTTTGGGCCCGTAGGGCCTCAAAAGTCGCTAGCTGGAAACCTATCTGCGTATTAGAAACAACCTTTTTTTAGTTTGGGGCGGCGACGCCCCAAACCCGTTCCGCGGGACATGGTCCCGCTCCACTCTGCCGGCCTTCCAGGCCGGGTAAAACTAAGACCTCGCTAGCTTTGCTCGCGAGGCCTTAGTTTTACTGGGTGCAGCTGGAAACCTTGTTGGTGTGTGCAGCTGGAAACCTAGTCAAACCATTTAGATATTTCCTGGACCGGTTTTACCACGTAGGTGGTTTTGGCATCGGGGGTGCGGGATGGCATGGGGCTGGATTTGAGGGAGCGGACCAGCTCTCGCATTTCATCCTCGGTGAGATGACGGCCGGACGGGATGGCAGCCTTGCGTGCCATTGCCAGCGCCATTGACTCCAGCTGACGGCTCTGCTCCTGGGTGGGGTTGATACGCAGGTCAGCTATCATATCGGTGATGAGACGCTCATAATCCTGTCCCTCCATACCTGACGGAACGCCCTGAACGGCAACTGCGCCACGCCCCATATCCGACAGGTCAAAACCCAGCTCGGCAAAGCGTGGCTTGAGTTCGGAGAATATGGCGGCATCGGCAGCTGAGAGCTGGAACATCTCAGGAAACAGAAGTCCCTGCGACGGTGCGTTATGGGCCTGGGCATCGGCCATGAAACGGTCATAAAGCACACGTATATGGGCTCGGTGCTGATCTATGATCATAAGTCCCTCGTCAGATGGAACCAGTATATAGCGGTCTGCAAACTGGTATGGATGCAGGGGCTGCTCCTCGGGCTGAACCAGAGGCTGCGGCGCGGGACGGAAATCTATGGGGCTCTCATTGACCTTACGCTCTATCACATCGCCGTAAAGCTTGCTCCAGTTATCGGTATTGCTGCGGTTGACATGACAGTCACTGCGGCCACCGGCAAACGGGTTGAATGAGGTGTTTATCTCAACCTTGGGCTGGACCACGGGACGTGAGGGATCATAGATGGGGATATCGGGCATATCGGTCGTATTGAAATCTATGGTGGGCATCTCCTCAAAACGGCCCACGGTCTCCTTTACGGCAGCCATTATTATCTTCCAGATAACCTGCTCGTCCTGGAACTTGATCTCTGTCTTGGTGGGGTGTATATTCACGTCAATAGTATCGGCCGGAACCTCCAGGAAGAGGAAATATGACGGCTGGTCACCCTCCGGCACAAGACCCTCATATGCGCTCAGCACAGCCTTATGGAAATAGGGATGGCGCATGTAACGGCCGTTCACAAAGAAGAACTGCTTGGTGCCCTTACCCTTCACGTTATCCAGGTTGGAGCAGAATCCGCTCACCTTCACCACCGATGTCTCAACATCCACCGGCAGCAGCGCCTCATTTATCTTGCGGCCAAAAAGGTTTACTATCCTCTGTTTTACGGCCGATACGGGCAGAGACAGCACCTGCTCATTCTGATGGGTGAGCTCAATTGCCACCTCAGGGTGAGCCAGAGCCACACGCTCTATCTCATTTACTATATGTCCGAACTCAGTCTGGTTGCTTTTTAGGAACTTGCGGCGTGCCGGCACGTTATAGAACAGGTTGCGCACGGTGAATGTACTGCCTACAGGGCATACGCAGGGCTCGTCATGCTCTATCTCGGAGGCCTTGATTATGATCTCCGTTCCGGTATCGCTGTCAGCGGTGCGGGTACGCAGCTGGACCTCGGCTACCGCAGCGATTGACGGCAGGGCCTCACCGCGGAATCCGAATGTGGTGAGCGTATAGAGGTCATCACTCTCACGTATCTTGGATGTGGCATGACGCTCAAATGCCGTACGTGCATCCTGCGCCTCCATACCGCAGCCGTTGTCCGTAACCTGGATCATGGTACGGCCGGCATCGGTAAGGATCACCTTGATACTGTCAGCACCGGCATCAACGGCGTTCTCAACCAACTCCTTTACCACCGATGCGGGGCGGTTTACCACCTCACCGGCTGCAATCTGGCTGGCCACCTGCTGTGAAAGAACCTTGACCTTACCCTCCATAAATCAGTTCATGAAGAAAATATCGCCTGTCCAGAGCCAGTATAACAGGAATGCCAGGCCTATGATAAGTACGATAGCCATCTGAACGGATATCCTGGGGCCTCCGTTCTCCTTACGGCGTTTAAGGTGGGTGGTACCCTCCACAAACTTGCCGCGTATGTTCTCCGGGTTGAAAGTCTCATCGGACAGCATACCCAGTTCACGCTTGGCCTTTTCCTCTATCTTGGCCAGTTTCTCCTTGCGCTCGTCATAGTAGATATACTTATGCTCAAAGCGGCGCGGTTCCCTGATATTGAACATTCCCATAGCTACTTCTTCTTTTTCTTTCTCTTTCCGTCAAGAGTAGGCAGCGGAACCTCCTTGTTCTGGTTGCTTTTCTTGAGTTTCTCATCATCACGTTTACCACGCCAGAAAAATACATCCTCCGGGCTGGTGGGACGTATGCGGCCGAACCACTGGTAGTTGGGCAGGTACATCTTGGTAGGATCTATCTTCTCCATAGGATACATCACTCCATTGGAGCGGCTGTGTATGGCTATGCGGTCTACCGCACGGTCCACAAAGAAGACCGTAAGATTGGATGACTCTGTGGTATTCATGCCTATCATGGCCGAATCCCCGTCCAGAGGATAGAACACAGCACGGACATTACCTATTACATCGGTCTTGTCTATCTCGGAGTTCTTGAAATAGGCCTTCATCTCACGACCGGTAATCTGATTGTAATGGATGGTGTCATTCCTCTGTACAAAGAGGGCCTGACCTATCACATGTGCCCAGTCAATGGTGCTGTCATTCATGTAGAAGATAATCATCTCACCCAGCACTTGCTGGCCCTCATTCCAGACAATCGGGTCATGGAACAGGGTAAGGCTGGAATCCGCAGTGGTAAATACCATGGAATCCGCAACCATCTGCATATCCGGGCGGTATGCACGAACCCTGCGGAAGCCACGCACCTGACGCTCAATCACCGTATCGCCTGCCTGGTTGTAGAATGTTACCAGACGGAATGTATCGGCATGCATGAACAAGCTGTCACCCGCCGAGTACTCTATGAGCAGGGCCCTGCCGGTAACAACCGCAGAATCTATGTTCTGGTTGTAATAGACATACTCGCCCTGAACGTCAACCTTATCCTTGTAGTTATTGATTATCACATCGCCAAATCCCTGCATCTCACCCCCCTCCTTGTCATAGACGATGCTGTCACCTGTCATGCGGTTCTCACCGCCGTTCTGCTCAACGACCGAACGGTCCAGCAGCACTGCATTGTTATTCTGGGTGTTGAACCTGCCGTGACTGGTATTGATCACATTGCCCTCATTCACAATCGTGGCAGGGCTGTTCAGGAATGCTATATGGGTGTCTGTGTTGTAGTTCAGCGTATCGGTGGTAAGAGTATAATCAGGACTCTCCATTGACACGCCGTCCATGAAAGTGGCAAGCTTGGTGTTTGTATCAAACTGTCCATATTCCGATATCAGCGTACTCTCATCATCCAGAAGCGTACCGCCGTCAAAGAACCATCCCAGTCCCGTATTGCGGTCATAGTTCAGACTGTCGGTAAGCAGAACCATGGACTTGTTCTCCAGGCGCACACGGTCCCTTACACGCAGCAGCTTGGTATTGCCGTCATAAAACAGCGAGTCGCCGTAAAGGAACAGGGTGTCACCCTGCTCTGCCCTTACGTTATGATAGGCGCTGAACCGGTTCTGTTTCTGATAGAACAGGGCGCTGTCACAGTACATGTACATGCTGTCATGGCGGAACACCACGTTACCGATAAGCCGGTTGGCGTCAGGGTTGATAACCTCATCAAAACGTATCACGTCAGAGTGAATCAGATACACATAACTTGTATCCTGCGGCTGGGCAGCTGTACTGTCAGGCACGGAACCGGCCTCCTGCGCCATGACAACCGTCATACTGCACAGAAAAAACAATATGGACAACAACCTGTACCTGAACACTGCGGATTCCACTCTCTTTATTTCTTAATCCATCCCGGATACATGAAATCGCAATCGTTCCAGCCGGCGTTTATGCGGACAAAAGTGGTTTGCTGTTTCTCATGAATCCATTTCTCCAGTGCCTCCTCACGGCGCATATTGGTTATAAGCTCATACAGAGTCTCATAGTCATCCGTAAGATTGGCCTTGTGTGCGTTGACACGGCTCTTAAGCTTTACTATAACGCATACGGTCTTGCCGTTTACCATCATAGTGAAGGGGTCCGATATCTCTCCCACATGCATGCGGTCCACCACCCTTGCCATCTCGGGCGGGAGCTGCTCCATCCTGTACTTGGATACACCGGGCACATTCTGTCCGGGACTGTAGGACATAAGACCGTTATTGTTACGGGTATCCTTATCCTGTGAGTAGGCTGCAACGCAGAACTCAAATGTGTGCTGACCGTTACGGATTCCGTTGGCTATGGTATCCAGACGGCCAAGGCAATTTGTAATGCTCTCTTTGGGAACTTTAGGTCTGCGCAGGATATGGCGTACACGGACGCGGTCACCCAGACGCTCTACGAACTGGATGATATGGTATCCGTACTCAGTCTCCACAATCTTGGAAATCCTGTTGGGATCTGTCATATTGAATGCCACGGCCGAGAACTCCGGCACCATCTCACCACGACCAAAAAATCCGCAGTCACCGCCTTTTGATGCAGAACCCGGATCTTCCGAGTAGAGGACAGCCAGAGTGGAGAATGACACCTCACCTGCCTGTACACGGTCTATATAACTACGTAGGTCACTCTTAACCTCATCTATCTCCTCCTGCGGGATAACCGGTTCCTGTGTTATGATCTGTACCTCAACCTGTGTGGGGATGGACGGTATCATATCTGTCGGGAGTTCCTTAAGTGAGCGTCTCACATCGGCCGGAGTAACCTTTACACGGGAAACAATCTTACTGCGCACCTGGCTGATGGTGTACTCATTCCTGTAATTCTCATAAAGGCGGGCCCTTATCTGCTCCAGGGTCATACCCTCATAATACTCAATCAGCTTATCCTCTGATCCGGCCTCTTTAATCATGGCATTCAGGTCTCTTTCCACATCAGGGGCCACATCATCCTCTGTCACGATTATACTGTCCAGCTCCGCCTGGTTAAGGAACAGTTTGTTTACGGCAAGCTGCTCAGGAATGATGCAATAGGGATCACCATCCCACTGCATGCCCTTTCTCTGGGCATCGCGACGGGTCTGCTCAATCTCTGATTTATAGATAGCCTCATCGCCTACCACCCAGGCAATCTCATCTATCACATTGTTCTGGGCTACGCTGACAGCGCACTGTAACAAGACTGCCAAAAACGTGATGCAACTGTATAATCTGTTTTTCATTTTTTCAATTCATGAAATGTGATTCTGCCCTTCTCCAAGGCTGCCTCATAGAGGTCCTCCTTGATCTTGCGCATATATGAAACCTTATTATTGTTTATCATGAGTCCCAATATCCTGCTACGGGCATGATCCAACGGCTCATATCCCCCCTTGGGAGCAAACTCGCTGACATTGAGAAGATATATGTACTCCTCATCCCTGAATTCAAGAGCGGTATCCTGGGCAAGCTGTTTCTCCAAAGGCTTGTCAAGAGTAGGCAGCAGCATCTCCAGCTCGGCAACCGTACGCCAGTTGTCATAAAAGAACTCGCAACGGGCTGCGTTACGTATGCTGTATTTCTCTATCTCCTCAAAAGTCTCGTCATCCTGCCGGGTATAGAGTTTCCTTATCTCTGCCAGGTCATGCGACTTGTTGGAAATCTTAAGGAACAAACCCTTCAGGAGTGACTCGTCAAGCACAAAGAGCCTGCGGTTATCGTTATAGAACTGTTCTATCTCCTGATCCGTAATCTCGGATGAGAATTTCTGGGCAATAAGCCTGCGCTGATACTCATGTTCAATCAGTGAACGGCGGTAGTTCTCAACCAGACGGTCAATATCCTTTGTGTCCGGTATGTTACGGATGGCATTCTGGTAGAACAGCACATCCTCAACCCAATTCCGGATATACTGTTGGGCCAATTTGGTACTGTCAGCATCAGAGAGTCCCAGAGGAATGGCCTGTTTGAGGTCCTCAAGATAGAGTACGTCAGTGCCTACTTCTGCAACAGGAGTCCTGCCCGATACATATTCCACCACGCTGTGTTTCCACCAGCAGGAGGTCAACGACACGGAGAGCAGGACTGTCAACAATCCCACTGTTCCCCCCATGCAATACCGTTTTATCCTACTCATTTGTCAAGGCTGACTTTCCTAAGCGCTCTCTTGTAGATTTTGTATTTATACTTGCTCTTAAGGCTCTTTACCCATTCATCCTCCAGGTATTTCTGGAATCCTTCAACAACCTGGCTCTTGGCATCATCTACACTCTCGGGACCCTCTATGGTCTTACCTATTACATTGACATAAGGGAAGTTTGTCATAGGCTCGTACTCACCCTTTCCGAATACGATCTTGTCAACATAGGCATTCTGTCCCTGTTTGATTATTCCGGATTCAGATGATCCTCTCATTACGCGGAACAGCAGTTCTGACTTGTTGATGGGGAGCACCTTCTCTATCCAGTCTTTTATTTCAACTCCGTCAAGAGTATCCTTTATCCGGTTGAACACTTCTTCATTGGTGCAGAAGAAAACCATCCCCTTGAATGCAGGCTCGCTGTATTTGAAATCAGCCTTATGGGATTTGAAATACTCCTCCATACCCTCACGGTTAAGTGAAGCCTTATCCCAAACCTCCCTGTTGCTGACATCAAACAGGAGCAGACCGTCATGATACTCTCTGGATATGTTTCCGAATTCAGGCTCAACCTCCTCAAGGACGCTGTCCAGACGGGCTACGGCCTCCGCATCCCTTTCTGTCCAACCCAGTTTGACGGCATACTCATTGGCCTTACGTCTCCTGGCCTCTTCCTTAAAGTAGGGCCTTTTATTCATCCAGTCGTATATCTCGGCACTCTCAGCCTCAAAACTTCCAATCTGGCGGCGACGGTCAACCTTGAATATCACGAACAGTTCATCCAGATTCACTGGCTCACTGAACTTACCGGGTTCAAGACCAAATATCAAATTGCCTATTTCAGGAGGGAACTGGTCTCTCATTACCCAGCCCATATCACCTCCGGCAGATGCAGTCTCCTCATCATCGGAGTACTCTATGGCAAGAGAGGCAAAATCCTCACCGTTCAGTAACTTCTCATATACTGCCGACATCCTTTCTACGCAAGAGTCATAAGATGCCAGGCTCTCACTCCTGGGCATGAAAGACATAACCCTGAGGTATGCCAGTCCGTCAGAACCTACATCCTCTACAGTCTTCTTGTAGGCCTCATGAGCTATACTGTCCAGAAAGGCATTATCAGTAAGATAGTCCTCAGCCTGCATGTTACGGTACATCCTGTACTCCTTAAGGAATGAATCTGACTGATCCAATCCCTCATCCATAGCAGCCTGAACCTTAAGCTTAAAGTTAAGGTAAAGGTCTGCATACTGACGGACTGTCTTTCTGGTAACGTCGGTCTCTGTCCTGTTCTTCCTGAAAAAATATTCAAACTCCGACTTCTTTACATCGTATCCGTTTACCGTCATTATTACCGGCTCTTTCTTGGCAAAGACCGGCAAGCCCAGCATAACGGATAACATGTAAATCAGGATACGTTTCATAAGCAATTGGTTTAAGTCCTTTTATTCGTGGCGGCTGTAGTTGGGTGCCTCGCTTGTGATGGCTACGTCATGCGGATGGCTCTCGTTCATACCGGCATTGGTTATGCGTACGAACTTGGCCTCATGCAGCTTCTCGATATTGGGAGCACCGCAGTAGCCCATACCTGAGCGCAGACCGCCTGCCAGCTGGTATACAACCTCATAAAGGGTTCCCTTGTAAGGAACGCGGGCTGCGATACCCTCCGGAACAAGCTTACGGGTATCCTTGGTATCGGCCTGGAAGTAGCGGTCCTTTGAACCGTTCTCCATAGCCTCAAGTGAACCCATGCCACGATATGATTTGAACTTACGTCCGTTGAATATGATGGTCTCACCGGGAGACTCCTCTGTACCGGCTACAAGTGAACCGAACATAACGCTGTCACCACCGGCTGCCAGAGCCTTAACCACATCACCTGAGTAGCGCAGACCGCCGTCAGCGATGATAGGCACACCAGAGCCCTTGATTGCAGAGTATACGTCATATACGGCCGATACCTGAGGAACACCTATACCGGCAATGATACGGGTGGTGCAGATTGAACCGGGACCCATACCAACCTTAACTGCATCGGCACCTGCCTCAACAAGCATCTTGGCGGCAGCACCTGTAGCGATGTTACCAACTACGATATCTATGTTGTTGAAGCTTGCCTTTGCCTCTCTGAGCTTGGCGATAACGCTCTTGGTGTGACCGTGTGCGGTATCGATTACGATAGCATCGGCTCCTGCGTTAACAAGTGCCTCCATGCGCTCCAGGGTATCGGCGGTAACACCTACACCGGCAGCTACGCGCAGACGGCCCTTGCTGTCCTTGCAAGCCATGGGTTTATCCTTAGCCTTGGTGATATCCTTGTATGTGATAAGACCTACCAGCTTACCGTTGTTGTCCACAACAGGCAGCTTCTCAATCTTATTCTCCTGAAGTATCTGTGAAGCCACTTCCATGTCAACCTGCTGGTGGGTGGTAACCAGATTCTCCTTGGTCATGACATCCTCAATCTTGACATCATAGTTACGCTGGAACCTGAGGTCACGGTTTGTTACGATGCCACACAGTTTTCCGTCCTCCTCTACGACAGGAATACCACCGATATGATATTCTGCCATAAGGGCAAGGGCGTCCCTGATAGTATTGGAACGGAGAATTGTAATGGGGTCATATATCATTCCATTCTCAGCACGCTTTACGATTGCAACCTGACGCGCCTGTTCAGCAATAGGCATATTCTTGTGAATAACGCCGATACCACCCTCACGGGCAATGGCAATAGCCATACGTGACTCGGTTACGGTATCCATAGCGGCAGTCACAAACGGAATGTTAAGGTTGATGTTACGTGAGAATCTTGATGAAAGATTGATGTCACGCGGCAGAACCTCTGAATAAGCGGGGATGAGCAGGACATCATCAAATGTCAAGCCCTCCATTGCAACTCTATCTTCTAAAAATGACATAATATTGTGTTGTTTAGTTACCCATTTCTGAAATGAACTTGATACGTACCAGGCGGATCTCCTCCTCGCTGTAGTCATCACCAAGTTCGTCTATAGCATCATCTATCGAGTCACTCTCTGACTCGCGGAAATATTCATAGATATCCTCGGCACGGTCATCATCCATCACACTCTCTATGAAATAGTCTATGTCAAGCTTTGTTCCGGAGTTGACAATAGCCTCAATCTCCGTGAGAAGCTCATCAAAGTCAATGCCCTTGCTGATTGCGATGTCATCCAGCGCCACCTTCATGTCAATGCTCTGGATGATGCTCACCTTAAGCTTTGACTTGTTGGCAACGGTACGTACACGCAGGTCCTCGGGACGCTCTATCTCATTCTCCTCGACATGACGCTTTATGAGGTCAATGAAATCCTGACCGTAGCGCTTGGCCTTGCCGGCGCCCACACCCGGGATATTCTGGAGCTCGTCTATGGTAACCGGATAGGTTGTGGCCATAGCCTCCAGTGACGGATCCTGGAATATCACGTAAGGCGGCAGCTGCAGGTGCTTGGAGAGTTTCTTGCGCAGGTCCTTGAGCATCGAATAAAGCTCTGGGTCAACGGCAAATGATCCGCCGCCGCGCATCGGGCCCTCCTGCTCCTCATCGTCAAACTCCTTGTCCTCAACAATCATGAATGACTTGGGGTTCTTAAGGAAGTCACGGCCCTCATCAGTTATCTTGAGCAGTCCGTAGTTCTCAACATCCTTGCGGATATAGCCTGCAATCAGTGCCTGACGGATAACGGCGTTCCAGGTCTTCTCCTCCTCATCCGATCCTGATCCGAACACCTCCAGGTCATCATGCATGTGATCCGTAATCTCCGATGTCTCCTTACCCAGGAGCATATCTATGATATAGTCGGCCTTGAAGTTCTCCTTTACAGCCAGGATAACCTCAAGCACGGTCTCCAGCAGCTGCTGTGCCTCAACCTGTTTCTTGGGATTCAGGCAGTTGTCGCAGTTACCGCAATTATCCTCATCATAGTTCTCGCCAAAGTAGTGCAGCAGCAACTTACGGCGGCATACTGATGACTCACAGTAAGCGGTGGTCTCAGCCAGCAGCTGACGGCCTATATCCTGCTCTGCCAGAGGCTTACCCTCAAGGAACTTCTCCAGTTTCTGCACATCCTTGCTGTTGTAGAAAGCTATGCACTGGCCCTCACCGCCGTCACGTCCGGCGCGTCCGGTCTCCTGATAGTAGCCCTCCAGGCTCTTGGGAATGTCATAATGGATCACATAGCGTACATCAGGTTTGTCTATACCCATGCCGAACGCTATGGTGGCCACAATCACGTCAATCTTCTCCATGATGAAGGCGTCCTGCGTCTTGCTGCGTGCGGCAGCCTCCATACCTGCGTGATATGCCATGGCCGATATGTCATTGGCCTGCAGAATCTCGGCCAGCTCCTCAACCTTCTTGCGTGAGAGGCAATAGATTATACCAGACTTGCCGGGATTGGCTTTTATGAACTTGATTATATCCTTGTCTACGTTCTTGGTCTTGGGTCTTACCTCATAGTAGAGGTTGGGACGGTTGAACGATGACTTGAAATCCTTAGCATCCTGGATTCCCAGGTTTTTCTTGATATCGTCACGCACCTTATTGGTAGCTGTAGCTGTTAATGCTATGATGGGAGCCAGGCCTATCTCCTTTACGATATCCCTGATCTTGCGGTACTCAGGGCGGAAATCATGACCCCACTCTGATATACAGTGGGCCTCATCAATAGCGTAGAATGAAATCTTTACTTTCTTAAGGAAATCCACATTCTCCTCTTTGGTAAGTGACTCCGGAGCAACGTAAAGGAGTTTTGTCTTACCTGACAGTATATCGGCCTTGACCAGGTCAATTGACGTCTTGTTCAGGGACGAATTGATGAAATGTGCAATACCGTCCTCCTCACTCAGATTGCGCATGGCGTCAACCTGATTCTTCATGAGAGCGATAAGAGGAGAGATTACTATGGCCGTACCATCCATAACAAGGGCCGGGAGCTGATAGCAGAGAGACTTGCCGCCACCCGTAGGCATAAGCACGAATGTATCGTTGCCGCCCAGCAGATTGCGTATTATCGCCTCCTGGTCTCCCTTGAAAGTGTCGAATCCGAAATGGACTTTCAGGATTTCCTGCAGATTAACCTCGTTTGCCATACAAAATATTAAAAAGCATCTAATCTATCCTGTGGGGATAGAAAACAAAGTTAAGTACAAGTATTTTATACTTGCAAACTTTTTGACGAAAAAAAATGCAAATAATACTAAGTATTATAACCTGTGCATATCAGGCATTACGGAACGCCACGCCGTCGGCCTTGTCCAGCTGAGACTTGGCGTAATCAAGGGTTACCGTGTAGCTCTTGCTGCCCGATGACGGGATCTCATACATGGCGTCAATCATTATCGTCTCAACGATTGAGCGGAGTCCGCGTGCACCAAGCTTGAACTCTATGGCCTTGTCCACGATAAAGTCCAGGACCTCAGGCTGAAACGTGAGTTCCACACCGTCCAGTTTAAAGATTTTGATATACTGGCGGACAATCGAGTTCTTGGGCTCGGTAAGGATATTTCTAAGAGCCTCACGGTCCAGGGGCTGCAGGCTTGTAACCACCGGCAGACGACCTATGATCTCCGGGATAAGACCGAAAGACTTGAGGTCCTGCGGTGAGACATATTTCATGAGGTTGGTCGTATCCACCTTGCTGCGCTGTTCCACGGAGTCGAATCCTACCACCTGGGTATTAAGGCGGTTGGCTATCTTACGCTCTATACCGTCAAAAGCACCTCCGCATATGAACAGTATGTTCTTGGTGTCAACCTGTATGAATTTCTGCTCAGGATGCTTGCGTCCTCCCTGTGGCGGAACATTTACAACTGATCCCTCCAGGAGTTTAAGCAAGCCCTGCTGGACGCCCTCACCACTCACGTCACGTGTAATGGAGGGGTTGTCACTCTTACGGGCTATCTTGTCTATCTCATCTATGAATACAATACCGCGCTCAGCGGCAGCCACATCATAATCGGCCACCTGAAGCAGACGAGACAGGATGCTCTCCACATCCTCGCCCACATAACCGGCCTCAGTGAGAACCGTAGCGTCAACTATCGTAAACGGCACCTTGAGAAGGCGGGCGATGGTCTTGGCAAGAAGGGTCTTTCCGGTACCTGTGGCACCCACCAGGATGATATTGCTCTTCTCTATGTCAACATCATCGGTTTCAGGCTGTGTAATACGCTTGTAATGGTTGTATACGGCAACAGAAAGGTAACGTTTGGCGGCATCCTGACCAATCACATAGTCATCAAGGAACTTCTTTATCTCCTTGGGTTTGGGTACGGAATCCATCGTGAATGAAGGATGCTCTGCACCCTGCTTGGCATCACGTACTATCTCCCCCGCACGCTCCACACACTCATTGCATATGCAGCCGTCAATGCCGGTGATGAGGAAACCCACCTCCTTGTCACTGCGACCGCAGAAACTGCACGTCCTGCCTTTCTTAATTCCTGCCATCCGCTTACTTGCGCTTTTCAAATACCTGATCTATCATTCCGTACTCCTTTGCCTCCTGTGCCGTCATCCAGTAGTCACGGTCACTGTCGGCCCACACCTTGTCAAACGGAGTGTGTGAGTGCTCGGATATGATTGTGTAAAGTTCTTTCTTCATCTTCTGGATCTCACGCGCGGTGATCTCAATATCACTGGCCTGTCCCTGAACACCACCCAGAGGCTGGTGAATCATGACGCGGCTGTGAGGCAGAGCCGAGCGCTTACCCTCCTGACCAGCAACCAGAAGCACGGCTGCCATGCTGGCTGCCATACCTGTGCAGATAGTGGCCACAGGACTGGAGATGAACTGCATTGTATCATAAATTCCCAAGCCGGCGGTTACGCTGCCGCCGGGGGAATTCAGATATATGGATATCTCCTTGGACGAGTCAATAGAGTCCAGATACAGCAGCTGTGCCTGGATTGTATTGGCCGTATAGTCGCTTATCTCAGTGCCCAGGAATATGATGCGGTCCATCATAAGGCGTGAGAACACATCCATCTGAGTAACGTTCAGCTGACGCTCCTCAAGGATATAAGGATTCAGATACTGTGACTCTGCCTTGATGACATCATCAAGAGTCTGGCTGTTCATTCCCAGATGACGGGTAGCGAATTTACGGAAATCGTCCATTGTGATACTCTTTTCTAGTTATTACTTCTTTGCAGCTTTCTTGGCCTTGGGCTCAGCGGCAGCGGGCTCAAAAAGCTTGTTGAACTCATCAACGGTAACCTTTTTCTTCTTGAGCTTTACTACCTCCTTGATGGCGGCTGAGAGCTTGCTCTCAATAGCGCGGTTTACAAGGCCGTCTACGGTCTCACGCTTCTTGAGCATCTCCTTTGAGTAGTTGTCAAGCAGCTCGTCGGGGATGTTCATCATGCCGTACTGGGCGAACTGGGCGCGTGTTGCCTCGCGGGCCATAGCCTGGATATCAGCCTCCTCAACCTTGATGTTGAACTTGGCAACCAGCTTCTCCTGGATGAGGTGCCATGTCAGCTCCTCAAGGCTGCGCTGGAATGTCTCCTCGCTCTGGTCTGCATCGGGCTTGTTGGCGGTCATAATGCGCTTGAGCAGATCCTCGGCATACTCCTGCTTACCAACCTTCTCCATCATGTATGTACGTACATCGAGCAGGAACTTGTAGTCGCAGTCAGGAACAAAGCTCTGAGCCAGTGACTCCTCAACCTTGGCGCGGAAACCGGCCTCATCCTTTACGGCATCCTTACCGAATACACGGTCAAATACCTCCTGGTTAAGCTCGCTCTCTACGAAACGTGTTATATCCTGGATGGTGAGTGAGAAATCAGCCTTGATATCCTCAACCTCCTCTTTCTTCTTGTTGAGCAGTGAAGAGATCTCGATTGCGTTGCCCTCATAAGCCTTGGCGGGGTTGAATACTATTGCATCACCCTTCTTGGCCTTGGCAAAGAGTTTCTTCTGAGCGGCATCCTTGATGTATGAAGGCATCAGTGTAGCGCCCTCAACTACGATTCCACCCTCCTTGGCGGCACCGTTCCCGTCAAGCTCTACCAGCTGGCCCTTAACTACATCGTTCTCCTGGAAGCTGTCAACCTGCTCATACTTGCCGTTCTGCTGCATGTATGCCTTAACCTGGCCGTCAACCATCTCAGGGGTAACCTTGATCTCATAGTAGTTGATTGAGTCATCCTTGCCGATCTCAGCCTCGAACTGGGGGGCAAGAGCAATGTCAAAATAGAAAGTCTGATTGTCATCATCAAGGCTCATTCCAGCCTCCTTCTCCTCATTGGGCATAGGCTCACCCAACATATCGATCTTGTTGTCCTTGATGTAGCCGAACACCTTCTCCTGAAGCAGCTTGTTGATCTCATCGGCCTTGATTGATTTGCCGTACATCTTCTGCACCAGGCTCATGGGAACCATACCCGGACGGAAGCCCGGCATCTGTACCTTCTTCTTGGCGTCCTTGAGTGCCTTGTCTACATTCTCCTGATAATCAGCCTTCTCCATGCTGACGGTAAGCAGGCCCTGTACCTTGCTTACATTCTCAAACTTTACGTTCATTCTGTATTTATAGTGTGAATTATTCGCCTTTTTTAATTAGGGTGCAAAATTACTGCAAATCCTGCAAATAGTGAAAATTTTGAGGATTTTTAGCAGTCAGCCGGCAATTTGGGGACAGTCCCCTTTGGCCCGTGCCGGATTGCTAAATGCGTCAAAGTTGGCGACAATTTGGGGACAGTCCCCTTTGGGCCTTGCCTGGTTTCTCATATCGGTCAAACTTTCTTGGCCCAAAAGGGACAGTCCCCGTGCGTTCGCCAGCCGCAGCAAGGTCAGCTAGCAAACCTCTCGCCAGCCGCAGCAAGGTCAGCCAGCTAGTCACTCGCCAGTCGCAGCAAGGTCAGCCAGCTCCACGGGGACTGTCCCCTTTGGCCCAGGAAACCTTTACTGATACGTAAACCTTGGCACGGGCCAAAAGGGACTGTCCCCAAATTATCGCTGACCTTGCCGCGTTTAGCGCCCAGCACGGGCCAAAAGGGACTGTCCCAAAATTATCGCTAACCTTGGTGCGGCTGAAAGAGACTGACCGGGGACGGTTCTTTTTGTGTCGGGAAATATTTCCATATATGTCAAGTCCGGCACGACACAAAAAGAACCGTCCCCTTTCAGCATCGCCAACGTTGTCAATGTTAGCAAATTGCACTATCTTTGCAGTGTTATGGAAGAAAACACCGACCACAAGATGGTCTTAAGGACCGAGGACCTGGTAAAACGCTACGGAAAGCGCACCGTGGTCAATCATGTGTCATTTGATGTCAAGCAGGGTGAGATTGTAGGGCTGCTGGGCCCCAACGGTGCTGGCAAGACCACATCATTCTACATGACTACAGGTCTTATCACCCCCAATGAAGGTCACATCTACCTTGATGATACAGACATAACTGACTATCCTGTCTACAAGCGTGCCCGCGCCGGCGTAGGCTACCTGGCTCAGGAGGCCAGCGTATTCCGCAAGATGAGCGTTGAGGACAACATAGCCTCTGTTCTGGAGCTTACCGGCAAACCCCTTGATTACCAGCGCGACAAGCTGGAGAGCCTGATTGCCGAGTTCCGCCTGCAGAAGGTACGCAAGAACCTGGGTGACCGCCTGTCGGGTGGTGAGCGCCGCCGTACCGAGATTGCCCGCTGCCTGGCCATCGAGCCCAAGTTCATCATGCTTGACGAACCATTTGCAGGTGTTGACCCCATAGCCGTTGAGGATATCCAGCAGATCGTATGGAAACTAAAGGACCGCAACATAGGCATTCTCATAACTGACCATAACGTTCATGAGACCCTGAGCATCACAGACCGCGCCTACCTGCTGTTTGAGGGCCGCATCCTGTTCCAGGGCACCCCCGAGGAACTAGCCGTCAACCCCATCGTAAGGGAGAAATACCTCAGCCAGAGTTTCGAGCTCAAGAAGAAGAATTTCCAGAACTGATGAGAGCCTTAAGGCACATACTTGCTTTACTGGCTTGCACTCTGTCACTTACTGCGAGCTATGCCGTCCAGATTCGTCCCGGATCAGGCAAACGCATACCCGAGCACATAATACCTACCGATAGGGACAACCCTGCCCTGTGGGCCCCGCAGTCCGTGACCAAAGGCGCCGCACCCGGTCAGTATGCCATCAGGGACATATCCAGAACCGGCACCCTGGAGATAGTCCTGATACTGGTTGATTTCATTGACAAGCCTTTCAGCATTAAGGACACATCGGCCCTGCTCAACCGGTTCGAGCAGCTCTACAATCAGGAGGGCTATACTGACGATACAGAATACTATCACAACGGAGTTTATTTCAAGGGTGCATCGGGCAGTGCAGCTGACTATTTCAAGGCGCAATCAAACGGACAGTTCACCGTCAAATTCAATATTGTCGGTCCCATACACCCGGCAAAAGGATACGCATACTACGGTGAGGGCTACAATGACTCCAGGATATCAACCTTGATCCGTGAAGTTTGTGACACCCTTGCCACAAATGGAATTGTGGACCTTAAGGAGTATACCAGCAACGGAAACATAGACCATCTCTCAATAATATACGCCGGAAACGGCGAGAACTATGACGGAGCCGACAAGAGCACCATCTGGCCCCGTGCCGATATCCTGGGGTACAACAAGAACGGTATCAAAGATGTAAAGTATACCGTATCATGTGAGCTCTACTGGGATTCGGACACCATAATTGACGGCATCGGCACTTTCTGTCATGAATTTTCACATACGCTTGGACTACCGGATTTCTACAATGTAAACTCGGCATCCGATACCAAGGCAAATATCGGCATGGGATACTGGAGCCTGATGGATTTCGGCAATTATGAGAATGAGGGATTCTCACCTGTTGGCTATACCGCGTTTGAGAAATACTCTCTGGGATGGATGGACCTGGAAGATATCACTGCTCCCGGCAACTACACACTGCACAATATAAGCTACGCTTCTGATCCAGACAACGGAATCCATACCGCATACCGCCTCAACACACTGGATGATGACCAGTTCATAATTCTGGAGAATCACACCCGCACCGGCTGGTATCAGTATCACCAGGCAGAAGGACTGATGATAACCACAGTCAATTATGACTCCTACAGCTGGCATAACAAGAACGTGAACGGCTACACTACCAAGCGTTATCGCATATTCCCGGCCGATAATGACTACACCTGGTCAACATGTGCCGGTGATTTGTTCCCCTATCAGGATATTGACAGCGCCACAACATTAGGCACCCCCACGCTCTGCGTAAGCGGCTCATTCCCGCCCTACTCAATCTACAACATCTCTCTTAAGGACAGTCTTGTAACATTCTATGCAGGACTGGATATGCCCACCCGCATTGCCCGGAGTTCCGTCACGGAGATATCCATATCACTTGACGGCGGCAAACTCTCCGTCACGGCACCCGTGGGCAGCAAAGTCACTATCCATGACCTGTCGGGCAAGCAGGTGATGCAGGTAATCACATCAGAGGTTACAGAACAGATTGAACTGCCCGGCCACGGAATCTGGCTGGTAAAATGCGGTAACAGGACAAAAAAAGTGAGCCTTTGAGCTCACTTCTGTCTGATAAAGATATTTATCGGCGTTCCGCTAAAGTCCCATTTCTCACGGATCTTGTTCTCCAGGAAACGCTTGTACGGATCTTTCACGTACTGCGGCAGGTTTGCAAAGAATATGAATGTAGGTATCTGCGGTCCCTGCAGCTGAGTACAATACTTGATCTTGATATACTTACCCTTGGTTGATGGTGGCGGATAGGCCTCAATCAGAGGCAGCATCTCGGCATTCAGCTTACCTGTAGACACGTGATTGGTCTTATGCTTGTAAACATCCTTGGCGCACTCCAGAACCTTGAGTATACGCTGCTTCTCTATGGCCGATGTAAACACGATGGGGAAATCAGTAAACGGAGCCAGACGTGAGCGTATGGCATCCTCATAGTTCTGCATCACCTTGGCCGAGCGGTCCTCTATAAGGTCCCACTTGTTTACCACCACCACAAGACCCTTCTGGTTCTTGACGATGAGTGATACTATGTTCATATCCTGGCTCTCGATACCGCGGGTGGCATCAAGCATCAGCACACAGACATCACTGTTCTCTATGGCACGGATGGAGCGCATAACGGAGTAGAACTCCAGATCCTCCTCCACCTTGCTTTTCTTGCGGATGCCGGCTGTATCAACCAGATAGAAATCAAATCCGAACTTGTTGTATCTGGTATATACGGAGTCACGTGTGGTACCGGCTATATCGGTCACGATATTGCGGTCCTCACCAATGAATGCGTTCACAATGGAGCTCTTGCCCACGTTAGGACGACCCACCACCGCAAAACGGGGAATGTCTTCACTGACCTCGGCATCGGCCTCAACCGGAAGTTTGGCAACGATTGCATCCAGCAGATCACCGGTGCAGCTGCCGTTGGCGGCCGATATGGTAAGGGGGTCACCCAGTCCCAGACTATAGAACTCGGCTGCGGCATACTGCAAGTCAAAGGTGTCCATCTTGTTGGCTACCAGTATCACCGGAGTCTTGGAGCGGCGCAGGATACCTGCCACCTCATCATCCAGGTCCGTGACACCGTTCTTGATATCAACAAGGAACAGTATCAGGTCAGCCTCCTCTATGGCTATCTTAACCTGCTTGCGGATCTCCTCTTCAAAAACATCATCGGAGTTAACCACCCAACCGCCGGTATCCACTATGGAGAATACGCGGTCTCCCCACTCGCACTTGCCGTACTGGCGGTCACGGGTGGTGCCGGCCTCATCGTCCACAATAGCCTGACGGGTCTGAGTCAAGCGGTTGAACAGCGTTGACTTACCTACGTTGGGACGGCCTACTATTGCTACAAGGTTGCTCATAATATATCAATCTTGTGAATATCCAAAGTTGCGGAGCTCACGGTCCGAGCTGCGCCAGTCCTTATCTACCTTGACAAAGAGCTCCATGAATATCTTCTTGCCGAAGAACTTCTCCAGGTCCTTGCGGGCCTCGATGGCCACACGTTTCAGGGCCTGCCCCTCATGACCTATCAGGATACCCTTCTGTGACTCACGCTCCACGTAAATAACGCAGTTTATCAGTATGCGGTTCTTGTTCTCCTTGAACTGCTCTACCGCAACCTCAACGGAGTAAGGTATCTCCTTGTCATAATGGAGCAGGATCTTCTCCCTTACAATCTCCGACACAAAGAAGCGGGCCGGCTTGTCAGTAAGCTGATCCTTGTCAAAATAGGGAGGTGACTCCGGCAGGAGTTCATTGACGCGCTTGAGCACGGTCTCCACGCCGAAAGAGTTGGCTGCGGATATAGGTATTATTTCCGCATTGGGCAGTTTTTCATGCCAGGCCTCGACCAGCTTTATCAGGTTCTCCTGATCGGTCAGGTCTATCTTGTTTATGATAACTATCACAGGCACCTTCATCTTGGCCACCTTCTCCAGGAACTCAGAGTTCTTATCGGCTTTCTCAACCACATCGGTCATGTAGAGCAGCACATCGGCGTCAACCAGTGCGCTCTCTGAGAATGCCAGCATGGATTCCTGCAGCTTATAGTTAGGTTTGAGCACACCGGGAGTGTCCGAGAAGACTATCTGGGACTCCTCAGTGTTCACTATACCCATTATCCTGTGACGCGTTGTCTGCGCCTTGAATGTGGCAATGGATATGTGCTCACCGACAAGCAGGTTCATCAGGGTTGACTTACCTACGTTGGGGTTACCTACTATGTTTACGAATCCGGCCTTGTGCATGCTGCCTGAAGCTATTTTCAAAAAGAGTCAAAAAAAACGCATCTGGAAGGATGCGTTCTCTGTTTTTGGTTTATTCAGCGGCTGCTTCCTTGACTACTGCCAACTTGCCTCTGTAATAACCGCACTCACCGCATACTGTGTGATAGACGTGCCATGCTCCGCAGTTAGGGCAGATTGCCAGTGTAGGTGCTACTGCCTTATCGTGAGTCCTTCTCTTCGCAGTTCTTGTCTTGGACTGCCTTCTTTTAGGATGTGCCATTTTGTTTTGTTTTTATTATTGTTGTTATTCGTTATCTGAATCCATCAGGCTGTTCAGGGCATCCCAGCGGGGATCTGTGGCACCGGTATCAATCTCCGGCTCTCCGTCTTCACCCTCGGCGGCGGTATGCTCGTCAAGCTTCTCCATCATTCCCTTGTTGCACTTGCCGGGAGCGTGTACGTGTTTGATTGGAATGGCCAGAGCTATGAACTCATAGATGTACCACGATACATTCACGATACCCTTATCCTCGGGAACTACAACAATGTCACCGTCATCGGCAAAGTCCGGACCAAGCTTGACCTTGAGTTCACCTGTATTCTCAATATCAAGTGACATATCGTCAAGACAGCGGTCGCAGGTTACTATAACCGTTCCGGCTACCGAGAAATTGAGATGATAAACACCGGATGCCTTGGTGACCTTGAGATCCACATTCACCTTGCCGCGCTGAACCTCCTCGCCCTCCACTATACTGAAGAACTCCTGGTCAACGGTCCAACTGTAGGTGGAATTGGCCTCCGTAAGACCTTTCAGGTCAACGTTATATTTATCCAGTCTTCCCATCAAACAATTTTTTCGGGGCACAAAGATACGATAATATTTTAGCAAAGTGAAATGATTAAGTTTTTTTTTGGAAACCTATCTGGGAATTTCAATGCGGAAGGTGGTGCCGCGGCCTAGTTCGGAGTGAGCGACGTAGATGCGGCCTTTGTGGTACTCGGTGACTATTCGTTTGGCTAGTGAGAGGCCAAGGCCCCAGCCACGCTCCTTTGTGGTGTAACCGGGATCGAATACCGAGCGCCAGGAGTTCTTGGCTATACCCTTGCCGGTATCGGTAACGTCAATAATAACGTAATTCTTATCCTCTGTAAGCTTGATGGTGAGAGTTCCCTTGCCGCTCATGGCATCAACCGCGTTCTTGCAGATGTTCTCAATGACCCAGCCAAACAGCGATGCGTTTACGCGGGCATTGACAGGAGGATTGGGGAAATCACGCACAAAAGATACCGTTGCGGGAGAGCGATGCTCCACGTAATCTATCACGCCGTCCAGCACACCAACCATATCGGCCTGTACAGGTTCAGGCATGGAGCCTATCTTGGAGAATCGTTCGGCTACCATCTGCAGACGGTCCACATCCTTCTCCATCTCGGCAATAAGTTCATCGTCATACTTGTCCTTGAGCAGCTCCGTCCATGCCATGAGTGATGATATGGGGGTGCCCAGCTGGTGGGCGGTCTCCTTGGACAGGCCTACCCATACACGGTTCTGTTCTGTCTTCTTGAAACTGAGCAGGGCGAATATGGCAATCAGCACAAAGAGCATCACCACGCCCATCTGAATGTACGGATATACGGTAAGACGGTTCAGAAGCAGCGACTCATCAAAGCATACCTCATTGTAATGTGACTCATCAGAGTCGTCAAAGTATATCTTGATTGAGTTTCCAAGTCCGCGCATACGCTCCACATAACCGTTGAGATATGCCAGGGTATCGGCCTTGGGGATCTCTATGTTTATGTAGTTGCGTATCACATTCTTCTCATCGACCACAATCACGGGGATGGTCTGGTTGCCCGATATCACCGCAAGCACCAGGCTCAGGTCCGTATTCTCATCGGCATCACTGAGCAGCTGATACGCCTCGGCAAATATCTCCATCTTGGAATGCTCCTCACGTGACAGATCCTTGACCAGTGACTGTGATACGAACAGCGATATGAAGGCTATTATTATGGCTACAACAATAAGGATGGTCCTTATCCGCTTGAACTCTCTGAATTTCCTCATTTAGAAATGCCGCACCTGTTTTTGGGGTGCGGTATAGAATAAACGGATTAACCTTGCGGATATTGTATTTACCCGATGCCGAAGAGACGGCGGGCGTTGCCGGATGTGATGCCGGCTATGTCATCAAAGCTTATACCGTACGCCTGGGCCATAGCCTGTGCGGTATTGACGATGTATGACGGCTCATTGCGTTTGCCCCGGAACGGTACCGGCGGCAGATAGGGACAGTCGGTCTCCAATACCACGCGGTCCAGGGGTATGAGCGGCAGTACCTGCGGCAGGGTGGATTTCTTATAGGTAAGCACGCCGCCTATGCCAAACATGAAACCGGGGAATTCCATGAGAGCCTGCGCCTCATCGGCACTGCCGGAGAAACAGTGGAATATACCTCTCAGGCCGCTGTCCCTGTAATCCGACATCACCTTGTAGAGTTCCGCGAACGCATCCCTGGAGTGTATCACTATGGGCAGGTCATACTGAAGGGACCACTCAATCTGTATGCGGAATGACTCTATCTGGTCATCCAGACGTGACTTGTCCCAGTAGAGATCCAGCCCGGTCTCACCTATACCTATATAGCGGCGTGCCCCACCCTCTCTGCGGTCCTCATCAAGCAGGGCCTTGAGATGATTGAGCTGGCCATTGAAATCGGCATCCAGGTCTTCAGGGTGCAGGCCTATCATAGGGCGGCACACGCCCGGCCACGTGTCACACACACGTAGCAGGTCATCCAGAGTCTGCGGGTTTATGTTGGGCAGCAGCAGATACTCAAGACCGGCATCACGGGCACGTTCCATGACTTGGGGCAGATCCTCACGGAATGCCTCGTCATAGACATGACAGTGAGTGTCAATCAGCTTTTTCACCGGAACGGTAATAGTATATCAGTCCGTACTGACGGCAGGCGTTGAGTTTCTTTTCACCCGTAAGGTCAGAGAAATAACTCTCGATGGAGTTCCAAACCTCAAGTATCACCTCATCAATCTGAGGGCGCATAAGCGATACCACCAGCAGTGCCTCATCAGTAAGCGAACGCAGCTTGCACTGCTTGTCATAGAGCTCCTTGAACAGGTCATAATGAACCGCTACCTTGGCTATGGTGGGGTTGTAAATGGGAATTCCGCCGTTTGCGGTCCTCTGCTTGTCACCGTCGATAGTGTTCTGGCAGCAACGGATCACTGCTATGTCACTTGACATATCAGGGAGTTCACCCGATTCCTGCGGGATTGAATAGAATTCCCTGTCTGATGCTTTCATCTCACCGCGTTTTACGCACATATTGAATACGGTAAGATAGTGGGATACATACATCTTGGCATTCTTAAGCCTTGTCTGATAGGGCTCAGACTTGGAATAGCTCACTTGTGATTCCAATGAGTTGACATAGCGGTCAACCGCCTCCTTGAACTGACTGAGTTTCTTGTCAGCTTTGGAGAAAAGTTCAGGTGACATTACGGGAGCATAATACTCATTGTAACGCATCCTGTTGATGGCCATTTCCAGTGAACGGATTCTGGCTTTGTCAGTGTTAGGTAGTCTTCTGTAAGGCATAGTTTTATAAAACTCTATTTAATAAACTGCCGGCATAGTCCTTTAATAATCCTTTTTTTTCGGCAGGTAGATTTACAGTCTCCAGTTTGGCCATAGCTTCATCAAAAAGCGATCCAATCAGTTTCTCGGACATTTCCTTTACGCCCACCGCATCGTAGATGGCACGCACCCCGGCAATCTTTGATTCCGGATCATTGCCGTCATATACAGCCCAACGGTCCAGAGCCTCTCTCTGTTCCTTGTCGGCCAGGCGGTAGGTATTTATATATAGGTATGTCTTCTTGTTGCAAAGTATGTCGCCGCCTATCTTCTTGCCGAATACGGCGGGATCACCATATACATCCAGCAGGTCATCCTGAAGCTGGAATGCAAGACCTATCTTCTCACCGAATTCATAGAGAAGACGGGCATCGGCATCACAGGCTCCACCCAGGACGGCACCCATCTCTACGCAGGCGGCAAGCAGGACCGATGTCTTGAGGCGTATCATCTCAATATACTCCTGCTCAGTCACGTCATTGCGGGTCTCAAACTCCATGTCATACTGCTGACCCTCCATGATGCCGGTGAATGTCTCGTTAGCCAGGTCAAGAGTGCGCTTAAGATACTGTGGCTTGGTCAGGGCCAGATACCGGTAGGCAAGTACCAGCATTCCGTCACCTGACAGGATGGCCGTGTTGTCATTCCATTTCTTGTGTACTGTGGGTTTTCCGCGACGCATATCGGCACGGTCCATGAGGTCATCATGCAGCAGCGTGAAGTTGTGGAAAATCTCCATCCCGGCAGCAGTGCTGAACACGCTCTCTATATCATCGGCATACATATTATAAGCCATAATAAGGAACGTGGGGCGAATGCGCTTGCCGCCAAGCGATAGCACATACCTTATGGGAGCGTACAGTTCATCCGGCTTTCGTGAATAGTCCAGGGATTGAAGATAGCTCTCAAAATCCTCTTGAATCTGTTTTGAAGTCTTCATCAATTGCAAAAGTAACAACTTGTTTTGAATTACCACAACAAAACGAATATAAAAAAACGAAGAGGCCGGAAGCGGCCTCTTCGCATTCTATGCATTTGATATCCTAATCAGTTAAGGCGGAAGTTAACCGGAACGGTGAACTTTACACGTACCTCCTTACCGCGCTGCTTACCGGGTTTCCAGTTAGGCATACCTGCGATAACGCGGAGGGCCTCCTTATCAAGTGAGGGGTTAACGCCCTTTACAATCTCCGGCTCAACTATTGATCCGTCCTTGTTTACAACGAATGAAACAAGTACACGACCCTGAATGTTGTTCTCGCGGCAGATTGGCGGATATTTGATATGCTCTCTAAGATACTTGAGGAGAGCCTCGGTTCCACCCGGGAACTCAGGAGCATCCTCAACAACCATAAAGATCTCTTCCTCCTCAGGCTCGGGCTCAAGCTCGAATACCTCAACCTCATCCATATCATGCCACTCAACGTTATCCTCAACAGAGGCCATTACGTCCTCGGGCTCCTCAGAGTCATTCTCAACGATCTCAATTACATCAGCATTTGATACAGCTGCTGGTGGAGGGGGAACGGTTTTCTTTTCCGGCATGGTGATAGGAATCTGTTCCTGATCAAGAACAATGTCCGGAGCCTTGAAAATATCGGAATTGTCTTCCTTTTCCCTCTGAGTCCACTCCAGCGCCACGAACATGACAGCCAGAGCCATTACGAATCCTATCAGGAGTGAAGTACTCTTACCCCTTTCAAGATCGGCACGTTCAGATTTCTTGATTTCCATAATTATTAATAGTTTAGTTTTTAGGCACCTTTATTATCTAACGGCAAAAATACTACTCTTTTTGTCATCACGGATAACAAAAGCCCTTTTTTGTGTATTTTTAATACTTAACAAGGCTCTCTCTTTATCCCTGTTTCTGTCATATAAACGTAGCGGAACCGGCAATACGTCCATAATCCCTGAAAAAAAATCTCCGGTATGTTTTTCTTGCAGACCAATGTACCTGTTTGGCTCTTAAAAACGTTATTAGCTAAAGGTATTTTTTGTACATTTGTTCCCGATGAAGAGAAACCTACTGACAGCAGCACTGGTATCATGCCTGATTCTATCAGGCAGCGTTCAGGCGCAGAGTCTGGAGAGTTCCTTTGAGTTCCTCAAGCTGCCGGTTGCTGCCCACAGCTCGTCACTGGGCGGCCGAGTGGTATCAGTCTATGATGCCAGTCCGGCGCTGTTCGTTGCAAACCCCGCACTCCTTTCTGCAAACGGGGCCCGTCTGCTGGGACTCAACGCCATGACCTGGTTCTCCGGCACCACGGTTGCAGGTGCGCAGTTCAGCGACCTGTTTGACGAGCGGTCACATTATGCGTTCAACGCCCGCTATGTAAGCTACGGCAAGATGAAAGAGACAACCGCCGACGGCACAGTAACCGGAACCTTCACAGCTAAGGACATTGCCGTAGGTGCCACCTGGGCCTATATGCTTACCGATAATCTGAGCGGCGGCGTGACCGGCAACCTGATCACATCCCGTTACGGTTCCATGACATCGGTCGCAATCGGCGTGGACCTGGGTCTTTTGTACAATGCTCCTGACAAGGGTATCAGCATAGGTCTGGCAGCAACCAACCTGGGCGGTCAGATAAAGGCATTTGAGAACACTTTCCAGAAACTGCCGTTTGACATATGTGCCGGTATCACCTGGCAGCCGGAGCATGCCCCGCTGCGTTTTACCGTATCGATGGATAACCTCACCCGCTGGGATGCAAAGGATTTCTATTTTGCGGACGATGCACGCAAGGGATTCGGAGAGATACTTAAAAGACATATATCACTGGGTGTTGACCTTAACCTTACGGACCGTTTCTATATCGCCTACGGCTGTAACCTGCGTAACCGTGAGGAGCTGGCTGAGAAGGGAAGCAAGGGATTCACCGGCATGACCATTGGCACCGGACTCAGGATTGGCCGTATCATGTTTGACATATCATACGGCAAGTACCAGGTTTCAGAGTCATCATTAATCTGCAATTTCGGATTCAACATATGAAAAAGATAATCATAGCGATGGACGGTCATTCGTCCTGTGGCAAGAGTACCATGGCAAAGGCACTGGCCAAGAAGATAGGATACACTTACATAGATACCGGCGCCATGTACCGCGCGGTGACACTTTATGCCATGCGCCGCGGTTTTATAGGTAAGGACGGCATCGATGAGGAGGCCCTGCGCCGTGAACTACCGCAGATAAAGATATCGTTCGGTCATGAGAACGGACAGCAGTACACCATACTGAACGGTGAGAACGTAGAGCGCCAGATACGCGGTATGGAGGTGTCCGGTAACGTGAGCCCCATATCGGCCATAGGTTTTGTAAGGGAGGCCATGGTTGACCTGCAGCGCGAGATGGGCCGTCAGGGCGCCATAATCATGGACGGACGTGACATCGGCACTACCGTGTTCCCCAATGCGCAGCTCAAGATATTCGTGACCGCGACCGATGAGATCCGTGCCCGCCGCCGTTATGACGAGCTGATGGAGAAAGGTGAAAATCCGGTATATGAGGATGTGCTCAAGAATGTGCGCGAGCGTGACTACATAGATTCACACCGTGCCGTATCACCCCTGCGTCAGGCCGATGACGCCATCGTGCTTGACAACAGCAACATGACCGTTGAGCAGCAGGATGAGTGGCTTATGGAACAGTATCTCAAGGCAGCAAAATAAGAAGGTATGACGGTTGAGATAGACAATGACTCAGGTTTCTGCTTTGGCGTGCTTTCGGCAATAGGTAAGGCCGAGGAGGAACTGCGCCGCAGCCGTGAGCTGTATTGTCTGGGCGATATAGTCCATAACGGAATTGAGTGCGAACGCCTGCAGGGCCTTGGACTCAAGACCATCAACCATGAGCAGTTCAGTTCTCTGTTGGGTGCCAAGGTGCTCCTGCGGGCACACGGTGAACCGCCTTCAACATACCAGACTGCGCGTGACAACGGCATCACGCTTATCGATGCCACCTGCCCCGTGGTGCTTAAGTTGCAGCAGCGCATACACCGCCAGTATCAGGAGCTGGACAGGGAGACCGGCCAGATAGTGATATTCGGTCAGAAAGGACATGCCGAGGTGCTGGGACTGGTGGGTCAGACTGACGGTACGGCCATAGTGATAGAATCGGCCGATGAGATAGACCGCATAGATTTCAAAAAGGATATATTCCTATACTCACAGACAACCAAATCAGCCTCCAGCTACAACCAGCTGATAGAGAAGATAGCTGAGCGTGTGCCGGAGGGCCGCAGGTTCGTACATAACAATACCGTATGCGGACAGGTGTCACACAGGCGTGAGAACATACGTGAGTTTGCCAGCCGTCATGACGTGATTCTGTTCGTGTCGGGACGCAAGAGTTCAAACGGCAAGGTGCTGTTCAATGAGTGCCTTAACGTGAACCCCAAATCATATATGATAGAAGGTAAGGAGGACATAGATTTCAGCCTGCTTGACGGTGCCCGGTCGGTGGGGATATGCGGTGCCACATCCACGCCCAAGTGGCTTATGGAGGAGTGCAGGGACGAGATTATGAAAAAAGACAAGAGCTGACAGAAACAAGACAACAGACAAGAGATAATTTATAACATTTAACAAATTACTATCCAACTTATTATGCTTAGAAAAAACGAGATTGGAAAGACCGGAATGAAAGTGGCCAGACTGGCCTTTGGTGCGTCATCACTTGGCGGGGTCTTTCATGAGATCAATGAGAAAAAAGCGATTGAGGCGGTATTCACTGCCGTTGACAATGGTCTGAACTTTATTGACGTGTCGCCTTATTACGGTCACTACAAGGCTGAGACCGTTTTGGGTAAGGCTCTCAAGGATATCCCGCGTGACAAGTACTATCTGTCCACCAAGGTGGGCCGATACGGAAAGGACGGCGTGAACACCTGGGATTACAGTGCCAAACGTGCCACTGAGAGTGTGTACGAGAGCATGGAGCGCCTCAACATAGACCACATAGACCTTATAAACGTACATGACATAGAGTTCCAGGCTGCACTGCCCGGCGGATTGCAGAAGGTGGTTGATGAGACCCTGCCCGCACTTGTTGAACTGCGTGACAAGGGAATCGTAAGCCATGTGGGTATAACTGACCTGCAGCTTGAGAACCTTAAATGGGTGATTGACCATGCTCCTGCAGGTACTGTGGAGAGCATTCTCAACTTCTGCCATTTCTGTCTGAATGATGATAAGCTGAATGATTATCTGGGTTATTTTGAGCAGAAAGGTATAGGCGTAATCAACGCCTCCCCGCTGGCCATGGGACTTCTGTCCGAGCGCGGTGTACCGGACTGGCATCCCGCACCCAAACCTCTGGTAGAGGCCTGCACCAAGGCTGCCCAGCACTGCAAGAGCCGCGGTACATCGATAGAGAAGCTTGCAGTACAGTACTCTTACAGCAACCCGCGTATAGCAACCACCCTCTTCAGCTCGGCCAATCCTGCCAATGTGCTCAAGAACATTGAGGCAGTACAGGAGCCGCTTGACTGGGACCTGGTATTTGAGGTACGTGAAATCATAGGCAATCAACAGCGAGTAACCTGGTGCAACTCATGATGAAAATCATAGATACACACTCCCATCTGTGGCTGCGTCAGGACACCGTGGTGAACGGCATGCCCATACGTACGCTTGAGAACGGCCGCTCACTGTTTATGGGTGAGGTCCGCCAGATGGTGCCCCCGTTCATCATTGACGGCCGTAACACCGCCGAGATTTTCCTATCCAACATGGATTATGCCCAGGTTACGGCTGCCGTAGTGGTTCAGGAGTTCATTGACGGACTGCAGAATGAATACCTGACCGATGTGCAGAACCGTTGGCCCGACCGCTTTATAACATGCGGCATGGCCGATTACCGCCAGCCCGGTTGGATTCATCAGGCAAAAAACCTTATAAGCCAGGGATTCAAAGGTATTGCCATTCCCGGTCACAGGCTGCAGACGCCCACCGGACGCATCAGCCTTACCAGTACTGATATGATGGATATGTTCCGTATCATGCAGGAGAAAGGCCTGTTCCTGTCCATCACCCTTGAGGACGGTGACGTTCAGGTGCCTGAGATGGAAGAGGTAATACAGGAGTTCCCTGACCTTAAGATTGCTGTAGGCCATTTTGGTATGGTCACACGGCCCGGATGGATGGAACAGATACGTCTGGCCCGCCACAAGAACGTGATGATTGAATCGGGCGGTATCACATGGCTGTTCAACAGTGAGTTCTATCCGTTCAATGGAGCAGTCAGGGCTATCCGTGAGGCGGCCGATGAGGTAGGTATGGACAAACTGATGTGGGGATCGGACTACCCCCGTACCATAACTGCCATAACCTACCGCATGTCATATGACTTTATACTTAAGTCTACCCTTCTAACTGACCGTGAGAAAGAGCTGTTCCTTGGAGAGAACGCGGCTGCTTTCTACGGTATCGATACAGAAATAGAGTTACCTTACATTAAAAACATGTCAGAATGAGTATGAAAACAAATAAAAACACCGTTGCACTGGCAATGGTATTCAGCCTGTTTTTCCTTTGGGCTATCAGCAACAACCTTTTGTCACCGGTTGTAAACAAGATGATGTCACTGTTCAATATCGACCAGGGTCAGGCCGAGTTCGTGGAGACATCGTACTGGTTCGCATATTTCCTGTTCCCTATCCCTATAGCCATGTTCATGAAGCGCTACAGCTACAAGGCCGGCATAGTACTGGGACTCCTGATATCGGCCGTAGGCGGACTGCTGTTCATCCCGGTAACGTCACTCTACAGTTTCCCGCTCTACCTGTGCGCCTTCTTTATCGTGGCCATAGGCATGTGCTTCCTGGAGACCGCAGCCAATCCTTATGTGACTGAACTGGGCGATCCCGCCACAGCTCCGCGCCGTCTTAACCTGGCACAGGCATTCAACGGTCTGGGTGCATTCATTGCAGCCATGTTCCTGAGCAAGCTTATCCTTATTGATGATGCATCGGCCGGTACGCTCCCTGATGCCGAGATACATAACTTCAAGCTTACATATGCCATTTTCGGCATAGTGCTCATCCTGATTGCCCTGGTAATCAGTTTCACCAAGTTGCCGCGTATTGAGATTGAGGATAATGACAAGGACAACGGCAAACTGATATCCTTCCATGTGCTCAAGCGCCGTCATCTGCGTAACGGTGTAATTGCACAGTTCTTCTATAACGGCGGCCAGACTGCAGTGAACAGCCTTTTCATTGTTTACTGCGTAAAGTATTCAGGCCTTTCACATGACATGGCCACCACCCTGTTCGGCTTCTATATGCTTTCATTCCTGGTGGGTCGTTGGGTAGGTGCATGGCTCATGGGTAAGTTCCAGCCCAAGAACATGCTGGTGGTTTACGGCCTTGCAAACGTGCTGCTGTGCGCAGTCATCTGCCTGTCACACGGCATGACTGCCATATACGCCATGATGGGCATATCATTCTTTATGTCTATCATGTATCCCACACAGTTCTCGCTGGCTCTTACCGACCTTAAGGGTGAGACCAAGAGCGGATCTGCATTCCTGGTGATGGCTATCGTGGGTAACTCAGTGCTGCCGTTGCTTACCGCAAAGTTCCAGGTGTCACTTACGGGTAACCCGGGACTTGCTTATATCATTCCGCTCATCTGCTTTGCTGTATGTGCATGGTATGGATGGCGTGGACACAAAGTCATTGATTAATTGAAAATGTGGGAAAGGGGACAGTGACTTCGTCGAGCTAAACCTTCCCCTTTTCCACATTTTAAAGCAAAATATAATAATATGAGACAGATAAGGATTCCCGCACAGGGAGAGATGATTGTGGAGCAGGCACAGAAGCCCACGGCAGGAGCCGGTGAGGTGCTGCTCAAGATAATGTATGTAGGATTCTGCGGATCGGACCTTAACACATTCCTGGGCCGTAACCTCATGGCCAAGGAGCAGGTAATTCCCGGGCATGAAATAGGTGCCGTGATAGAGAGCGTGGGTGCAGGCGTGCCTGAGTTCCTCACTCCGGGACTTACCGTAACCGTGAACCCCTACACCAACTGCGGACATTGTGCCGCATGCCGTTCAGGTCACAGCAATGCATGTGAGTTCAATGAAACCCTGGGCGTACAGCGTGACGGTGCCATGCGTGACTATATGGTGCTTCCATGGCAGAAAGTAATTCCTGCACAGGGCATATCACCCCGTGACTGCGCCCTGATAGAGCCCATGAGCGTAGGATTCCATGCCGTATCCAGGGCCGATGTTACCGACTCCGATACCGTTCTGGTATTTGGCTGCGGAATGATTGGCGTGGGAGCCATAGTACGTGCCTCACTGCGCGGAGCCACAGTCATTGCAGTGGATCTGGATAATGACAAGCTGGCTCTGGCCCGCCGTCTTGGTGCGACCTACACCATAAACTCAAAGGAGCAGGACCTTCATGCCACACTCATGGAGCTTACATCAGGCCTGGGTCCGACCGTAGTGGTAGAGGCTGTTGGAAGCGTACCTACATACCAGGCTGCCATTGATGAGGTGGCATTCTCAGGCCGCGTAGTCTGCATAGGCTACTCCAAGAATGACGTTACGTTCCACACCGGACTCTTTGTAAAGAAGGAACTCAACATCCGCGGTTCCCGCAACGCTATGCCGTCTGACTTTGAGGCGGTAATCCGCTACCTGCAGCGCGGCACCTGTCCCAAAGACGAGCTAATCTCCGCCATCGTCAAACCGGAATCCGCCCTAGCCGCCATGCAGAATTGGGTAGCCGCCCCCGGCAAGGTCTTCCGGATATTGGTTGATTTTTCCTAATCCGCAGATATGACCCAAAAGGGACAGTCCCCCTGTGCCATGCAAGATGGCACAGGGGGACTGTCCCTTTTGAGTCATTTATTCCTCCGATTGCAGAGAGCGGATCTGAGCGAGCAGCTCCTCCGCCTCCTTCTTAAGAGTCTCAATCTTAGAGTTGATAGCATCAACAAAACTGTTACCAGCCTTGCTGGATGCATTCATGAATCCTATGTTATTCTCATAGGTCTGGATCTCACTCTTCTTCTGCTCATACTGGCGCTGCAGTTTCTCAAGCGGTGATCCTGCATCACGTGACCCGCCACGCTGAGCGCCGCCACGACCGCGACGTGTGCTGACCACACTTGCAAACGGTTCCATGGCAGCCTTGAACTGAGCGGCAATCTTATCCTTGACCTTGAAAGGTACGAATCCTATACCGTTCCACTCGTCAACCAGCTGCTGTATGGCCTGAGCATCATCATCACTCAGATTTGAAGCATCAAAAGCCTGTAACTTGGCCAGAATCTCCTTCTTGGCTGCAAGGTTTGCGTTCTCCTCACGTTTCTTGGATGATGTGTTCTTGTCACGCTGCTCGTAAAAATAATCACATGCGCCGATAAAGCGTTTCCAGATAGAGTTGGTGTATTTCTTCTGTACGGGGCCAATCTCACGCCACTGTTTCTGGAGCTCGGCCAGCTTATCGCCTGTCTCCTTCCAGTCTGTGCTGTCCTTGAGTGCCTCGGCCTGCTCGCAGAGAGCGGTCTTTTTCTCAAGGTTGGCGGTCATATCGGTCTTGGCCTGCTTAAAGAACTCACCCTTGCGGCCAAAGAAATCATCACATGCAGCGCGGAAACGCTCAAATATCTTCTGGTTATGCTTGGCAGGTGCAAAACCTATGTCTTTCCACTTCTTCTGCAGGGCAAGCACCTCCTGGGTCTTGTCATTCCAGCTCTGGAAAGTGGTCAGCTTGTCATATTCAATACCCTCCAGCAACTCACAGATTACGGTCTTCTGGTCCAGGTTCTCCTTTTCCTTCTCCTTAAGCTGCTCAAAATGCTGCTGGTGACGCTTGTTGATTACGGTCGATGCGGTCTTGAACCTGTTCCATATCTCCTCACGTGACTCCTTTGATACAGGACCCGTCTCACGGTAATCCTGATGCAGTTTCTGGAGCTTGCGGAAAGCGGCTACGATATCGGGCTCATCGGCCAGTTTCTCAGCCTCCTCACAGATGGCAATCTTAGCCTCCATGTTCTTCTTGAAGTCATACTCGCGGAACTCATTGTTCAGCTTCTGTATGTCATAGAACTGCTCGGCGTACTGCTGGTATGCCTTCCATAGTTCATTTGCCTTATCGGCCGGAACCTCCTTTATATCTTTCCACTCCTGCAGGAGCGCCTTGAATTCATTGTATGATGCACCCTCAGTATTAGCTTTCTCTATGAGTGCCTTAAACTGGTCTAGCAGTTCCAGTTTCTTCTTGTAGTTCTCTTTCTGGACAATCTCAAGAGCCTCCTGTGCGGCAGCTTTCTTCTCCTTGATTATGTTCATGAGCTTGCGGAACTGCTCCTCCAGGGGATCAGTCTCCGGCTTGAACTCCTCGGCTGTGCCGCCACCGGCTACAAATGCAGCTACCTGCTCCTCCTGGGCAGCACGCTGCAGCTTATAGAATGACTGCTTTAATGACTCTAATTCGGGACGCTTGGCCAATGAAATATCACTTACCATCTCCTGCAGGCGTGCAATGATTTCCTCACGTGAGGATACGGGAGCAACAACTTCAGCAGGAGCCTCAACCTCAGCCTCCTTCTCTACGATAGGTTCAACAGGAGCAACCTCAGCCTTAGCCTCCAAGGTGTTCTCTGTATTCAATTCTTCACTCATAATCACTAATTGTTTGAGTTTTATACCAAAATATGCAAATAAAAGCAAATCTCTGCGAAATTCCTATTTTTCACAGAGATTTATTTGAAAAAGGGCTCAAAGGGGCGCAAAAGGGACGCAAAGGGGACGGTTCTATCTGTGCCCTTGTATTGAGAATCGGCTGATTCCGTCTTTTTCTTAAGGGCACAGATAGAACCGTCCCTTTTGTGCCCCTATAAGATAATCAGCGTGATTACCGCCATGTAGATGCCCATGCCCAGAAGGTCATTGGTAATCTGGACAAAGGGGCCGGTGGCAATAGCGGGATCAATATGAATCTTCTCAAATATAAGCGGGAGCAGCGTTCCCCAGAGGGTTCCTATCAGAACCAGCGCAAACAGGCTCACCGGAACGGCGTATGTCACAATCTGTGTCGGACCGAACTGATACATGTTGTATGCCAGCACAAGCAGTGACAGGACGATAGCATTGAGCAGAGCCACGGCACTCTCCTTGAACACCTGCTTCCAGATGTTTGATGTATTGAGCGAACCGTTGGCAAGACCCTGTACCACTATGGCCGATGACTGGGTACCCACGTTACCTCCCGTACCACCGATAAGCGGGATGAACAGCAGCAGTCCCAGGTAACCCTGCAGTGTAGGCTCAAACTTACCCAGCAGCATGGAGTTGAGGATACCTCCTATCATACCTATCAGAAGCCACGGGATACGTGACATCATCTGGCGGAATACGCTGTCATCGGTCTCAACGTCACCGGTAAGACCCGATGCCATCTGGTAGTCATGCTCCTGTTGGTCACGCAGCTCATCGATCACATCATCGACCGTGATCATACCCTGAAGGCGTCCTATGCTGTCAACAACCGGGACCGATACCAGGTTATACTTTTCAATCAGCTGCACCACATCATCGATGGGTGTATCGACCTTGGTGCTTATCACATCCTCATCCATCACGTACTTTACCTTTGATACGGACGGGTTGGTTATCATCTTCTTGAGCGGGAACACACCCTTAAGGCGGCCGTCATCATCAACCACATAGACGTTGTATATGTCATCCAGGTCTTCGGCCTGCTTACGCATCTCCTGCAGACACTCCGGCATGGACATATTCTCATTCACAACCACCATCTCGGTGCCCATCAGACCACCGGCGGTATCCTCATCATACTGCATCAGGTCAACGATATCGCTGGCCTGCTCTATATCACCAATGTGCGCCAGCACCTCCTCCTGCTTGTCCTCATCCAGGTCCTGAATGATATCTACGGCATCATCGGTATCCATGTTATCGATGAACTTGGATGCGATGATATCTGACGGCAGTTCATCCAGCAGGCGCTTACGGTTGTCCTCATCCATCTCAACCAGCACATCGGCTGCGGTCTCATTATCCAGATGGCGGTAAACCGCACGGGCGTCATCCACGTCAAGCTCGTCGCACAGCTCGGCTATATCGGCGGGGTGCATATCCTCCAGGATTGCCTTGAGACGGGCCGAATCCTGGCTCTTGATTACTTCAATGATGTTATCCAGAAATTCCTTCTCCTCCATAGTTCTGAATATTTTGGTCCTGAAGTTGGACCGGGTAAACGTTCTGTTTTCTTTTCTCTACGGCTCAGGCTTTACCCTCAACCATAAGTGTCAGCTTTATGAAGTCCTCAACTGACAACTGTTCCGGACGCTTGTCCAGATACGGGCAATCCGCCGGTAGAGGGGAGTCTTTCTCATAGACCTGTCTTAAGGAGTTTCGCAACATCTTGCGGCGCATTCCGAACGTGGCTTTCACAATCTTGCGGAACAGGGCCTCGTTGCACTCCAGTGAGCGGCGGTTATTGCGTACCAGACGGATAACGCCGCTCTTGACCTTTGGAGGCGGGTCAAAAACGTTTTCATTAACGGTAAAGAGATATTCGGTATCATACCATGCCTGGATGAACACGCTCAGTATGCCGTAGTCCTTGTTACCGGGGCCGGAGCATATGCGCTGTGCCACCTCACGCTGCAGCATGCCTGTGCAGCAGGGTATGAGTTCCTTGTAATCCAGCATCTTGAAGAATATCTGGCTGGAAATATTGTAAGGATAGTTTCCTGTAAGTACAAACTGACGGCCGTCAAACAGAGTGCTCAGGTCAAGCTGCAGGAAATCACCCTCAATCACATTAAGTGAGGGATAGTTCTCATGCAGGTATACCACAGACTCGGTGTCTATCTCAACCACCTTGAGCTCACGGTTTTTCTGACTTAGGAATTGTGTAAGGACGCCTGTGCCGGGTCCTATCTCAAGAATCGGGAGGTCGGCGCGCAGATCAACAGTGCCGGCTATACGCTGAGCGATATCCATATCCCTCAGGAAATGTTGGCCTAGAGCCTTTTTGGGTCTTACTGTCCGCATCAACGTCCATATAGAATATGTTTGGTTATACAATCGCGAAAATTTGTTATCTTCGCAGCATTGAATGCTGACCTCCTGCCGCATTCACGCGGCAAAGGTAGGCAAAATCATCCAAAGGATGAACACTTTGTAATGAAAAAGATAACTTCAACCACACTCAAGATTGCCATCCCGCTGATCATATCGGCCGTGGTTCTCTACTATACCTACCGCGACTATGATTTCAGCCGTTTCTGGACCGATATGCGTAGCATCCGTTGGGGCTGGCTTATTGCAGCGCTCTCATTCAGTGCTCTGGGCCCCCTGTTCCGTGGCCTGCGCTGGAACCTGCTGCTGGAACCCATTGGATATGACGTACCCAGGAAAGACACGGTGCTTACCGTATTCACCGGATACGCCGCCAACATAATCATACCCCGTGTGGGTGAGATATGCCGCTGCGGCATGCTGGAGCAGAATGCCCGTGTCCCGTTCAGCAAAGGTCTGGGCACGCTGGTAGCCGAGCGCGTGGTGGATGCCGTGCTGCTGGGACTCATTGTCCTGGCCGGAGTGCTGGTTTCATGGAATGAGTTCACCCTGCTTCTTACTCCCGATGCCGATGCAGCCGCACCCGCCGTTGAGAGCGTACCCCTGCTGCAACAGGCCCGGTTCTGGTACTGGACCGCTGGTATCCTTATCTTTGCCGCCGTATGCTGGTGGGTAGGCGTAAAGTTCCACCTGTGGGATAAGGTAAAGAATTTTGTACTTGGATTCTGGGAGGGATTCATGTCCCTCAAGAAGATACAGCGCCTGCCCCTGTTCCTTATCTACTCACTGGGAATATGGGTATGCTACTACTTTGAACTCTATCTGGCATTCTACTGCCTGCCCTCTACCGCGGCCGTAGGCCCCATAGGAGGACTGGCCTGTTTTGCTGCCAGCAGCGTTGCGGTTCTGGTGCCCACCCCCAACGGAGCCGGCCCCTGGAACCTGGCAATCGTAAAGATGCTGGGCATATACGGAGCCAAGCTGAATGAGGCCCAGATCATGTCATTCGTACTGCATTTCTGCCAGACCATGATATATCTGCTCTGCGGATTCATAGCCTGGATAGCACTCAAGTTCATACATCGTCAAGCCAATGGAACATCCCGAGAACAGTGATGAATACAAAGGACTGGCCGTGAACAGCGGTGTAGTCAGCCCCGGCTCCATAAACCCTTACCTTAAGAGAAAAAGCCGCCCCACACTCTCCGTGCAGGATTATGTGGACGGTATCATAAAAGGTAATGTAACGGTGCTCAGTCAGGCCGTGACTCTGGTTGAGAGCCTCAAGCCTGAGCATCAGGCCATAGCACAGGAAGTGATTGAGAAGTGCCTTCCCTACTCCGGCAATTCGGTCCGCATAGGCATAAGCGGTGTGCCCGGCGCCGGCAAGAGTACCAGCATCGATGCGTTCGGACTGCATGTGCTCAAGGATGGCGGCAAGCTGGCCGTACTGGCCATTGACCCCAGCTCAGAGCGCACCAAAGGCAGCATACTGGGTGACAAGACCCGTATGGAACGCCTGGCCGTTCACCCCAAGGCATTCATACGCCCCAGCCCGGCAGCAGGCTCACTGGGCGGCGTGGCCCGCAAGACCCGTGAGACCATTGTGCTGTGTGAGGCCGCCGGCTTTGACAAGATATTCGTTGAGACCGTAGGCGTTGGCCAGAGCGAGACCGCGGTCCACTCAATGGTAGATTTCTTCATGCTCATACAGCTGGCCGGAACCGGTGACGAGCTGCAGGGCATAAAACGCGGCATCATGGAGATGGCTGATGGCATAGTCATCAACAAGGCCGATGGAGACAACGCCCCCAAGGCCGAACTTGCCGCCAGCTCGTTCCGTAACGCGCTGCACCTCTTTCCGCCATCGGAGAGCGGCTGGATACCGCAGGTAATCACCTACTCCGGATTCTACGAATATAAGATCAAGGAGGTGTGGGATATGGTTTGGGCCTATATTGATTTTGTAAAGAAGAACGGGTATTTCCAGTACAGGCGTAATGAGCAGGCCAAGTACTGGATGTATGAGAGCATCAATGAGGCCCTTAAGAACGGATTTTATAATAATCCGGAGATTGCGGATAGGCTGGGTGAGTTTGAGAAGGCGGTTTTGTGTGGGGAGGTTAGCTCGTTTGGGGCGGCTCGGCAGCTGCTGGATATTTACCGTTCGGGAAGGGGGTGATATTTCCATCCGGCGGATTGCTCGCGCCTTCGGCGCTCGGTAGTTTTTGACTTTTATGGCCCAAAGGGCCTAAAAAGTCGTTAGCTGGAGACCTATCTGCGTATTAGGAACAACCTTTTTTTAGTTTGGGGCGGCGACGCCCCAAACCCGCTACGCGGTATTCCATTTTATTCCATACCGCTCCGCTCTGCCGGCCTTCCAGGCCGGGTAAAACGAAATCCCGACAACGCTTTGCTGTCGGGATTCCGTTTTACTGGGTGCAGCTGGAAACCTTTTTATACCTTGAGGGGTGCAGCTGGAAACCTTTTTATACCTTGAAAAGGTGCAGTTGGAAACCGTGCTGGTGTGTGCAGCTGGAAACCTATCTGCGAATTAGGGACACGCACGGGGAAACGTATTTATGTTTAATGCCGTAGGCATTGGATAGGGGTAGCCAGCCATTTCAATGGCTGGGAGATTGTATTTTTAAAGGAATCCTCCTGCCTTTCCTGGTTCGAGTCCGGGTAAGCTAGGCATAAAAAGAAAGAGAGGCGCGTTAACGTCTCTCTTAGTGGCTGGGCTACCCGGACTCGAACCAGGAAAGGCAGGACCAGAATCTGCAGTGTTACCATTACACCATAGCCCAGTACATTGCTCAAAAGCGGTGCAAAGATACAGCTTTTTTGTGTAACGCAAACATTTTGGCATATTTTTTGTGCTAACAGATGCAGAAAATAATCGTCATCAAAATCGCAAATGATTCTGACGGAAATTATTATTTTTGCAGAATAGTGTCATAAAACAAAACCATAACAGGATAAATGGCAAAAAAGAAAAAGAGAGAAAGCATTATAGAGAGTATTATTGAAGGTATTCAGGAACGTAAGGGAGAGGGTATCACAGTCGTTGACCTGACAGGCATTGAAGATACCGTTTGCCGCTATTTTGTAATATGCCAGGGAGGAACACCTAACCAGACATTGGCCATTGAGGACTCAATCCGCGAGACCGTACGCGTAAAGGAGGGCCGCAAGCCCGATTTTGTAGAGGGAACGCGTTACGCCCACTGGATTGCAATGGATTACGGCGATGTCATGGTACATATATTCATCCCTGAGCTGCGCCAGTTCTATGACCTGGAACATCTCTGGGCCGATGCCGTCCTTGAGGATATCCCCAACGTGGACTGACACCTTGACATAACAAAACTGACACCGACAAACCTATGGCAAATAACAAAGACAACAAACCCAAGAACGGATTAAAGATCCAATCCATTCTATACATTCTCCTGTTCATAGGGTTCGGATACATCCTGCTCAAGGATGACGGATCCGAGCTGACCGGAGAGGCCACATACACCGAGTTCAAGGAGTACATGGAGAAAGGTTACGTAAGCAACCTGGTGGTATACTCCAACATGGGCGCCATGGATATGTACATAAAGCCCGATTCGGCCAGGTACGTATTCGGAGACCGCGCCGTGGCCCAGCCCATGGTAAAGCCCATGCTCAACGTGGGAGTAGGTTCACTTGACAACCTGCAGGAGTTCATAGACTCACTTGAGCAGACCGGCCAGTTTACCGGTGAGGTTGAGTACCGCAAACGCTCACACACATTTACCGATATACTGGTAAGCGTATTCCCCTTTGTGCTCATCATAGCATTCTGGATTATCCTGAGCAGGCGCATGGGCGGTGGAGCCGGCGGCGGTGGCGGCGTATTCAGCGTGGGCAAGTCAAAAGCCAAAGTCTATGAGAAGGGACAGGCTGACCGCGTGACATTCAAGGATGTAGCCGGACAGGCCGAGGCCAAGACTGAGGTTGAGGAGATTGTAGAGTTCCTCAAGAACCCCAAGAAATATACTGACCTGGGCGGAAAGATACCCAAGGGAGCCCTGCTTGTAGGTCCTCCGGGAACCGGTAAGACCCTGCTTGCCAAGGCCGTAGCCGGTGAGGCCGATGTACCCTTCTTCTCACTGTCAGGTTCTGACTTTGTTGAGATGTTTGTAGGTGTGGGCGCATCACGCGTACGTGACCTGTTCCGTCAGGCCAAGGAAAAAGCCCCCTGCATCATATTCATAGATGAGATTGACGCCGTGGGCCGTGCCCGTGGCAAGAATCCCGCAATGGGCGGCAATGACGAGCGTGAGAATACCCTGAACCAGCTGCTCACTGAGATGGACGGATTCGGCACCAACAGCGGTGTCATAATCCTGGCCGCCACCAACCGTGTGGATATCCTGGACAAGGCCCTGCTGCGTGCAGGACGTTTTGACCGCCAGATACATCTGGACCTGCCCGACCTGAACGAGCGCAAGGCCGTATTCGGAGTTCATCTGCGCAACATCAAACTGAGCAAGAACGTCGATGTGGACCTGCTGGCCCGCCAGACACCCGGATTCTCAGGTGCCGATATAGCCAACGTATGTAATGAGGCAGCCCTGATTGCGGCACGTCATAACAAGAAAGCCGTAGATAAGGATGACTTCCTGGCAGCCGTTGACCGTATAGTAGGCGGACTGGAGAAAAAGACCAAGGTACTTACCGCCGATGAGAAACGTACCATAGCCCTACATGAGGCCGGTCACGCCACCCTCTCATGGTTCCTGGAGTATGCCAACCCGCTCATCAAGGTTACCATCGTTCCGCGTGGCCGTGCACTGGGAGCTGCCTGGTATCTGCCCGAGGAGCGTCAGATAACCACCAAGGAGCAGATGCTTGACGAGATGTGCGCCACACTGGGCGGACGTGCCGCCGAGGAGCTCTTTACCGGCCACATATCAACCGGCGCCATGAATGACCTGGAGCGTGTAACCAAGCAGGCCTACGGAATGATTGCCTACGCCGGCATGAGCGACAAGCTGGCCAATCTGTGCTACTACAGCAGCACTGATGAGTATGCATTCCAGAAACCCTACTCAGACAAGACAGCCGAGACTATTGACAGTGAGGTCAAGGCTCTTATAGCCCAGCAGTATGAGCGCGGCAAGAAGCTGCTGCTGGAGCATGAGGAGGGACACCATCAGCTGGCACAGCTGCTCATAGAGCGTGAGGTTATCATGGCCGAGGATGTGGAGCGCATATTCGGCAAACGTCCTTGGGCGTCACGCAGTGAGGAGATCCTTGAGGAGGATAAACCGGCTGCTGAGAGCACCCCGGTAACTGAGAATCATGATCATGTTGAACCCTAATAACTGACCGTAATGCAATTTCTTAAAAGGACTGTAACCGCAATTGTATTTGCATCCATAATGCTGTTCTGCATTCTTAAGGGTGCACCATGGTTTGTGGCGCTGTTTGCCCTCATAACCATACTTACAACCATTGAGTACACCGGTCTGGCCAACAAGCATATGCAGGCTAACACCAGTCGTCTCTGGGCTACCGTTGCCGCATTCACCTTCTATGCAGCCATAGTAGGACTGTCAGTGATGCAAGGCAGCGCCGTTCTGTTCCTGCCGTTCATATTCACTCTGATTGTGATTATGATACGTGAGCTCTACTTCCGCAAGCCAAGCCCCATAACTGACTGGGTACACACCCTGTTCCCCGTCATTTACGTTGCCCTGCCATTTGCGCTCACATCATTGCTCGCTTTCGATTCACAAGGCCCAGACACAGGCTACAGCCCCGTAATCCCCATCACGCTGTTTGTATTCCTGTGGTGCAATGACGTAGGCGCCTACTGCACCGGATGCACCATAGGCAAGCACAAACTGTTTGAGAGGATATCACCCAAGAAGACATGGGAGGGCTCCATTGGAGGTGCCGTATTCACCATGATTGCGGCTTTCCTGCTCCACACCTTCCTGCCTGACTGGTACAGTTTCATGCCCGTATGGGTATGGATAGGCATGGCACTCGTAGTGGTAGTGTTCGGCACATGGGGTGACCTTATCGAGTCACTCATGAAACGTGAGATGGGAATAAAGGATTCAGGCAAGATCCTGCCCGGACACGGAGGCATGCTGGACCGTTTTGACAGCGCCCTGCTGGCAATCCCGGCTACAGTGGTTTATCTAAGCTTGGTTGGGTTTTACGCTGTTTAATAACAGAATCATGTATTAAAAAACCAGCCATTGAAATGGCTGGCTACCCGTATCATACCCCTACAGGGTATAGAGGTATTATTTCTTTTTCAGGAGGTTTACAATTTCTTTAGCAGCTCGGTCCGGCGCACCCGCGGGGCCGAGTATGTTTTTCATCTGGGTGTAACCCTCCAGCTGCATACGGCGTTCGATGGTATTTGAGAGCAGCGGATTGAGATACTGCTTTACATTTTCCACGTTCATATCATCACCAAGCAGCTCCGGAACCACCTCCGAGAATGAGATAAGGTTAACCAGTGACACGTACTTGACCTTGATGAAGAACCGGCGGAAAAGATCGGCCAACAAACCTCCCGGTACCTTATAGCATACAACCTGCGGGACACCCATCAGGGCTGTCTCAAGGGTTGCCGTGCCCGATGTAACCAGAGCGGCATAGGCTGACTCCAGTACGCCGTAAGTATTTCCGTAGACCTTCTCTATCTCCTGATTCCCGATAAATGAGTCATAGAAATCAGGTTCTATTCCGGGCGCACAGGCCAGCACCGGACGTATGCAGTCAATATCCTTGATGGACTCAAGCATGACAGGCAGGTTACGGGTTATCTCCTGACGGCGGCTTCCGGCCAGCAGGGCTATCACGCGGCGGCCGTCATCCTCAAACGGCGGCTTGCGGTTCTTATCGGCCTTGAATGCGGTTATCTCATCTACGGTGGGGTTACCCACATAGTTGATTGCGTAATTGTGACGGCGGAACCAGTCAACCTCAAACGGCAGGATTGAGAACATGGCATCCACATGATTGCGTATGCTCCTTATCCTCCAGCTCTTCCAGGCCCATATCTTGGGTGATATGTAGTAATAGACCGGAATACCCAGATGACGGTGTACCTTCTTGGCTATGGATAGATTGAAACCGGGATAATCAACCAGGATCACTGCATCCGGTTTCCATTTCTTTATGTCCTTGAAACAGAGTTTTGCGCCTCCCAGAATAGTGCCCAGATGAGTTATGACGGGAACAAAACCCATAAAAGCCAAATCACGGTAGTGTTTGACCAGGGTTCCTCCGGCCTGCTGCATAAGGTCACCCCCAAAGCAACGGAACTGAGCGGATGAATCCGTTCGGGCTATTGATTTCATCAGGTTTGAGGCGTGCAGATCACCTGATGCCTCACCTGCTACAAGGTAGTACTTCATGCGCGATGTTTTGGGATGTCAAAATTACAATATTTTTCCAATATCCCGATTTTTTGCAGTAACTTCACACCCTAAAATGTAAACGTATGGGAAAAATCATTGCTTTAGCCAATCAGAAAGGAGGCGTAGGTAAGACCACAACCACTATCAATCTGGCCGCATCACTCGCCACGCTGGAGAAAAAGGTTCTTGTTGTTGACGCAGACCCCCAGGCAAACGCCTCATCGGGACTGGGTATCGACATCCAGACCCTGAAGTGTACCGTTTACGAATGTCTGGTTAACGGTAATGATCCTCATGATGCAATCATCAAGGCTTGTATTGACGGACTGTATGTGCTGCCGTCACATATAGACCTGGTCGGTGCCGAGCTTGAGCTTATGAACATGGAGGGCCGTGAGACTGTCATGAAGAAGATGCTTGACGCTATCAAGAATGAGTATGACTACATCCTGATAGACTGCTCTCCGTCACTGGGACTCATCACCGTGAACTCCCTTACCGCAGCGGACTCCATCATCATCCCCGTACAGTGTGAGTATTTTGCACTTGAGGGCATAAGCAAGCTGCTCAATACCATACGTATCATCAAGACCAAGCTCAATCCGTCACTGGATATAGAGGGATTCCTGCTCACCATGTATGACTCACGTCTGCGTCTGAGCAACCAGATCTATGATGAGATCAAGAAACACTTCCAGGAGCTGGTATTTGAGACAATTATTGCACGTAACGTAAAACTGAGCGAGGCACCCAGTTACGGACTGCCGGCCATCCTTTATGATGCCGAGTCAAAAGGATCCAAGAACTATCTGGCATTGGCTCAGGAGATACTCAAAAAAAATCAGAAATAAATGACACCTCCCAAGAAATCGGCACTGGGTCGCGGCCTGGATGCCTTGATATCAACAGATCTTGTTAAGACACAGGGATCATCATCCATCAATGAGATCCCCGTAGACCAGATACATGCCAATCCTGACCAGCCGCGCCGCGATTTTGATCCGGACAGCCTCCAGGAACTGTCAGACTCCATACGCCAGATAGGCATCATACAGCCCATCACCCTGCGTAAGATCAAGGAGGGTGACTACCAGATCATAGCCGGTGAGCGCCGATTCCGTGCCACAGTCATGGCCGGACTCAAGACCATACCTGCCTATATCCGTACTGCCGATGACGAGAACGTCATGGCGATGGCTCTTATAGAGAATATCCAGCGTGAGGACCTGAACTCAATGGAAGTTGCACTGGCCTGCCAGAACCTGCTGGAGGTCTATGACATGACACAGGAGCAGCTCTCATCCCGCATAGGTAAGAAACGCGCCACCATAGCCAACTACATACGTCTGCTCAAGCTCCCTGCCGAGATTCAGGTGGCACTCAAGAACAAGCAGATTGACATGGGTCACGCCCGCGCCCTGCTGGCAATTGATGACCCCATGAAACAGTTGCAGCTGTTCCATGAGCTTACCAAGTACGGCTATTCAGTACGTATGGTCGAGGATAAGGCCCGCCAGATGAATGACGCCAAGCCCACAACCCGTAAGAAGGCAGCCGATGACTCCCTGGCACCTCTGGCCGGACAGCTCTCCAAGTTCCTGGGTGCCCCCGTCAAGCTCAAGACATCGGCCAGCGGAAAGGGCAGCATCAGCATATCATTCAAGAATGAGGATGACCTGGCCCGTATAATGCAAATGTTTGACAAACTCAAGAAATGACCATCAGCTCCGGATCCATAAGAAGGTTTCTTTTAGCCGCCATGGCTGTAATGACCGCGCTTACGGCCAGGTCACAGTCAGCCGACAGCATAGAATACCGTCAAGATGAAAGGAGCGCCCGCATAGACAGCATCTACAGTTCTCTCAATGACTCCGCCACATGGCGTGAGGAGCTGGAGTTTGTAAGGAATCTTCAGTTTGATGAACTCAGTGACTCAGACCTGGTGCAGACCGCACAGACTGACGCCCCCCGTAAGCGCAAACGCCCCACTTGGAAGGAGCAGGAGCGTCAGGCCATAGCTGAGATGGAGCGTGACAAGACCCTCTGGGAGCCCGAGCCCCGTGTTGCAGTCTGGATGTCACTGCTTGTACCGGGTGGCGGACAGATATACAACCGCAAATTCTGGAAACTGCCTATAGTCTACGGAGGTTACGTAGGCTGTATCTATGCCCTGACATGGAACCAGTCCACATATACTGACTACCAGAACGCATATGTGGATATCATGGATGACGATCCCAATACCAAGAGTTATGAGGACTTCCTGCCTCCCCGTTATGAGATAGATACGGATATGGAGAACTGGCTCAAGGATGTCTTCAAGCAGAGAAAGAACAAGTACCGCCGCTACCGCGACCTTAGTATTTTCGCGTTTGCCGGCATGTATATAGTGGCTGCCATTGACGCTTATGTGGATGCGGAGCTGTCACATTTTGACATATCCCGCGACCTGAGCCTCAGGGTTCAGCCCAATATTTTGTTGGACCACAGGGGAGCTCCTTCAGCAGGATTCTCCTTAGCACTGAATTTTTAAATGAGCACAAGCAGAGTGATGAGGACAATGGCTTTGGCCATAGGGTTGATTTCCGTGAATACCGTTTACGCACAGGAAACGCTTGCAGACACCATACAGGCTCCGGTTGACAGTACTGCAATCTGTACTGACTCGCTGAGCATGGAGTTCCCTGAGAGCATGAGTTATGACGTGGACAGTCTCATGCAGATGTGGTTTGCCAAACAGTACATGACATATGATGAGGATTGCCTGGAGAACTCCATCAACCCCAAATTCAGCGATACCGTCTACGCCGAGCGTCTGAGCGCCCTGCCCACAATCGTGGAGATGCCCTACAACTACGTGACCCGCAACTCTATCGACGCCTATATGGGCCGCAACCGCAATGTCATATCATTTGCTCTGGGTATGATGCCCATCTATGAGGACATATTTGTAGAGGCGCTCATGAAATACAACGTACCCCTGGAGCTCAAGTACCTGCCTATAGTTGAGTCGGCCCTCAAGCCCAAGGCCTACTCCCGTGCCGGAGCCGCCGGCATGTGGCAGTTCATCTACTCTACCGGACGCACCTACGGCCTCTACGTGAACAGCCTGGTCGATGACCGCTATGACATAATAAAGGAGTCCGATGCCGCAGCACGCCACCTGCGTGACCTGTATGACATGTTCGGTGACTGGTCACTGGCCATATCGGCCTACAACTGCGGTCCGGGCAACATTACAAAAGCCATCACACGTTCAGGCGGCAAGCGTGACTTCTGGGACCTCTACCCCTACCTGCCCCGCGAGACCCGTGGCTATCTGCCGGCATTCATCGCCGTGAACTACGCCATGAGTTACTACAAGGAGCACGGAATCTGCCCCATGCAGTCCACCCGTCCCGCTCAGACTGACACCCTGCACATAAACCGCAATCTCCATATAGGACAGCTCATGCACTACAGCGGCATAAGCAAGGATGAGTTCACCGCACTTAACCCGCAGTACCTGACCGAGGTGATTCCCGGCGCCTACCGCACCTGCATACTCACCCTGCCCCAGCAGTACATCCGTCCGCTCATTGAGGCCGGAGATTCCCTTTATGAGTATGACAAGGAGAAATATTTCCCCAAGTCCAAGCTGGCATACATAGATGATGACATGAAAAACCGTGTCACCTATGTAACCCATAAGATCAAGGCCGGTGAGACCCTGGGTGGCATAGCCATCAAGTATCACACCACGGTCAAGAACATCAAGAACTGGAACAACCTTAAGAGTGACAATATCAGGGCCGGCAAGACTCTGAGAATATATAACCGATAAAACGTTCTGCAAGATGAGTGAGGATAATCTTTTTTCGCCCGATGAAGAGAGACTCATTGATGAGGCCTTCCAGCATCTGATAGAATCATATCTCCAGACCAAGCACCGCAAGAAGGTGGAGATAATAACCAAGGCGTTCCAGTTTGCGCGTCAGGCACACCGTGGCGTGCGCCGTCATTCAGGTGAACCCTATATCATGCACCCTCTGGCCGTTGCTCAGATTGTGTGCTCAGAGATCGGGCTGGGTTCCACATCCATCTGCTCTGCCCTGCTTCATGACGTGGTAGAGGATACGGATTACACCACTGATGACATCAAGAACGTATTCGGCTCCAAGATTGCCCAGATAGTGGACGGTCTTACCAAGATTGCCGGCGGTATATTCGGTGACAAGGCATCGGCCCAGGCAGAGAATTTCAAGAAGCTGCTGCTCACCATGAATGATGATATCCGAGTCATTCTGATAAAGATTGCGGACCGTCTGCACAACATGCGCACCCTGCAGAGCATGCAGCCGCGCAAGCAGTACAAGATAGCCGGTGAGACCCTTTACATATACGCCCCCCTGGCCTACCGTCTGGGACTCAACAAGATCAAGACTGAACTTGAGGACCTGAGTTTCAAGTATGAGCACCCGCAGGAGTATGAGGACATACAGCAGAAGCTGTCATTCTCACGTGAGGAGCTGAACAACATCTATGATGACTTTACGTCACCCATAGTTGAGAAACTCGACGAGCTGGGAATCAAGTACAACATGTACGGACGTATCAAGTCACCCTACTCCATCTGGAAGAAGATGAACAAGAACAACCTTACCTTTGAGGAGGTCTATGACATCCTTGCGGTAAGAATTGTCTTTGACCCCCAGTCTCCCGATAAGGAGCAGAGTGAATGTTTTGACATCTATCTGGCACTCACCAAGATCTACAAGTCACACCCCGACCGTCTGCGTGACTGGGTGTCACACCCCAAGGCCAACGGATACCAGGCTCTGCACGTAACCCTTATGAGCAAGAGCGGACAGTGGGTTGAGGTACAGATCCGCAGCCGCCGTATGGACGAGATTGCCGAGCAGGGTATTGCCGCACACTGGAAATACAAGGACGGTTCCAGCTATGAGGAGGACGAGTCAGAACTCACCCACTGGCTGGAGACCATCAAGGAGATACTTGAAGACCCGCAGCCGGACTCCATGGATTTCCTGGATACCATCAAGCTGAACCTCTATTCATCGGAGATATTCATATTCACCCCCAAGGGAGAGTTGCGTACCATGCCTCAGGGCAGTACCGTGCTGGACTTTGCATTCACCATACACACCTATATGGGAACCAACTGCATAGGTGCCAAGGTAAACCATAAGCTTGAGGCCATAAACTATGAGCTCAAGAGCGGTGACCAGGTGGAGATACTCACCAGCAAGAGCCAGAAAGTGAGCCCCGAGTGGCTGGATTTTGCCACCACCGCCAAGGCCCGCGGCAAGATAAAGCAGGTACTGCGCAAGGAGGAGCGCGCCAACCAGAAATTCGGAGAGGCCATATTCCATGAGTTCCTTGAGAATGAGGAGCTGGAGGTTGATTCCGATAAGATGGAACGCATATGTCATCTGCACGGCATGGCCAGCCGTGACGAGCTGATGATAGCCCTGGGACAGAAAAAGATCATCCTGGGTGACGCCGAGCGTAATATTATAAAAGGTGAGAGTGACAGCTGGTACAAGAGATTCTGGTCATCATTCTCATCATCGTCCTCATCAAAGGAGAAAGAGAAGAAGGACCAGGAGGATTCACAGAGTGGAGTTGATGTAAAGCGCACGCTTATCATCAATGACATGGATATGCACAAATACACCTTTGCTCACTGCTGTAATCCTGTTCCCGGCGATGCCGTTCTGGGATTTGCCGACGAGAAAGGCCATATCACCATACACAAGCGCAAATGTGAGGTAGCCAACAAGCTCAAGGCAGCCAAGGGTAACCGTATCCTTACCATCGAGTGGCAGATAGAGAACAGCCTGTTCCCCGTAACCATCTACATGAAGGGTCTGGACAGCATAGGTACCTTAGGTAAGATCACAGAGATCATCTCCAAGAAGATGAACGTGAACATGAACAAGCTTGTGATTGAATCCAAGGAGGGCCTGTTTGAGGGCACAATCAGCGTCGAGGTCCACAGTCTTAAGGACGTGGATAAGATTCAGAAAGAACTTAAGAAGATCAAGAATATTACAACGGTTGTCCGCAAGGAGGAGTAGCGTTCAGCTCATCCAGTATAGCCAAAAGCTCTTCACGTACCGCCTTGAGACGCTCCACGATCTCATGGGTATCGGTAGTTTTCTGCGGATTCTCCTTCATACGGGTCTTGGCACCCTTTATGGTGAGTGACTTCTCCTTTACAAGGTGATTCACCAGCTTTATCTGCTCAATGTCATCGAGAGTATAATGACGAACGCCATTGGCATTCTTCTTGGGTTTGATCTCCTTGAATTCCTTCTCCCAGTAGCGTAGAGTACTCTCGGGGATCTCAAGCATCTCCGACACCTCCTTTATGGAGTAATATTTCTTAAGAACCTTGTTGGGATTTAGTGCCATATCAGTCAAATACTTTTCCGTGGTTTTCGGCCAGTTTTATCATCTCCTCATACTGGTCCGCATTCAGATCCATGAAATAATAGTTTATAGGATTGACATCCTGCCATTTTCCTTTGGCCTTGTCATTTACCAGGACCTCATAATGTACGTGCGGGCCGGTACTCTTTCCGGTTGATCCGGCCAGGCCAATCTCCTCACTGCGAACCACCTTCTGCCCCTCCTTGACGAGAATCTTACTCAGGTGCGCGTATCGGGTCTTATATCCGTAACCGTGGTCAATCTCAACCAGGTTTCCAAAACCGGTCTGCCACTTGGCATAAACCACCGTTCCGTTACCTGTAGCATAGACGGGTGTTCCGGTGTCACATGCAAAATCCATTCCGCGATGGAAACGGCGTACATGATATATGGGGTCATTACGGTATCCGTAACCGGATGCTGTACGTTTAAGGTCCTTGTTTGATACGGGCTGGATGGCAGGTATGCAAGCCAGTTTGTTCTCCTGCTCACGTGACAGCTCCACCACCTCATTGAATGAACGGGTCTGCATGTAGAGCTTTTTCTCAAGCAGGTCAACTTTCTGTGACGTGTTTATCACAAGCTCCGCATTTGACATATCGGTCAGTTCGGCGTAACGGTTGGTGCCGTTGAATCCGGCCTGACGTACCATGTCAGGTACGGGATCGGCCTCCAGGAGCACGCGGTACAGATTGTCATCGCGCTCCTCTATATCATGGAGCACCAGCAATGCGTCATCGACCTTACGCGACAGCACACGGTACTGTGACTGCAGACGGCTGTTCTCTGTCATGAGGTCGCGCATCTGAGGGGTGTTTATGACAAACCAGTATATGATGAAGAATACTCCACCCAGAATGAAAGCCAGCAGCAGGCGCCATAGCCAGGATATCAGCTTCTGCCACAAGGTAGGATAGACCCTGCGGTAAACCCTGTGATTGGGGTCATACTGATAGTAAATCTTCCTCATAATCTTTGTATAACGCACAAAAATAGGAAAAAAGCCGTAAATTTGCACCTCAAATTGAAACACAATTGATTTTTTAGATATGATGACAGCTAAGGAAATACGTGATTCCTACAAGCGTTTTTTTGAGAGCAAAGGGCATCTGATCGTACCCTCTGCACCGATGGTCGTTAAAGATGACCCCACCCTGATGTTCACCAACGCCGGAATGAACCAGTTCAAGGATATCATTCTGGGTAACCGTGCCCCCAAGAGCCGCCGCGTTGCCGACTCACAGAAGTGCCTGCGTGTAAGCGGTAAGCACAATGACCTGGAGGAGGTAGGACATGATACCTATCATCACACCATGTTTGAGATGCTGGGCAACTGGTCATTCGGTGACTATTTCAAGAAAGAGGCAATCAGCTGGGCTTGGGAGTATCTGGTAGATGTACTCAAACTGGACCCCAAGAACCTCTACGCCACTGTATTTGAAGGCAGCAAGGAGGAGGGGCTGGAGCGCGACAATGAGGCTGCTGCCATCTGGGAGCAGTTCCTGCCCAAGGATCATATCCTGAACGGTAACAAGCACGATAATTTCTGGGAGATGGGCGATACCGGCCCCTGCGGTCCCTGCAGTGAGATCCATATGGACTCACGCTCCGACGAGGAGAAGGCCAAGGTGCCCGGCCGCGACCTGGTAAACAAGGACCACCCCCAGGTAATTGAGATATGGAACCTGGTGTTCATGCAGTTCAACCGCAAGGCTGACCACTCACTTGAGCCCCTGCCCGCCAAGGTAATCGATACCGGTATGGGATTTGAGCGTCTGGTCCGCACCCTGCAGGGTAAGCAGTCCAACTATGACACCGATGTATTCCAGCCCATCATCAAGCAGATAGGTGCCCTGACAGGTAAGGAGTACGGCAAGGATGAGAAGGTTGACATAGCCATGCGCGTTGTGGCTGACCACATCCGTACCATAGCATTCAGTATCACTGACGGCCAGCTGCCCTCAAACGCCAAGGCCGGTTACGTAATCCGTCGTATCCTGCGCCGTGCAGTACGTTACGCCTACACGTTCCTGGGCCAGAAGGAGGCATTCCTCTACAAGCTGCTGCCCGTGCTCATCGACAATATGGGTGACGCTTACCCTGAGCTCAGTGCACAGAAGACCCTCATCGAGAAGGTCATCATTGAGGAGGAGGAGTCATTCCTGCGTACCCTTGAGACCGGTATCAAGCTCCTTGATAAGGTTATGGCCGATACCAAGGCCGTGGGGAGCACCGTCATCAGCGGTGTGAACGCATTCACACTCTACGATACCTACGGATTCCCGCTTGACCTTACAGAACTCATTCTGCGTGAGAACGGCATGACCGTCAACATCGATGAGTTCAATGAGGAGATGGCGGGGCAGAAGTCCCGCTCCCGCAACGCCGCCGCCGTAGAGAACGGAGACTGGGTTGTACTCCGTGAGGGTGAGACTGAGTTTGTAGGTTATGACTTCACTGAGTATGAGACATCCATCCTGCGCTACCGCGAGGTTAAGCAGAAGAGCGGCGTGATCTATCAGATAGTTCTGGACAAGACTCCGTTCTATGCCGAGATGGGTGGTCAGGTAGGTGACCAGGGCGTTATCGTTAGTGAATTCGAGACAATCGATATAATTGACACCAAGAAGGAGAACGGCCTGCCCGTTCATATCACCAAGAAGCTGCCCCAGCACCCCGAGGCTCCCATGATGGCTTGCGTTGACACCGACAAGCGTCACGCCTGTGAGGCTAACCACACCGCAACCCACCTGCTGGATGAGGCTCTGCGTGAGGTACTTGGTTCACATGTAGAGCAGAAGGGATCATTGGTAACCCCCGACAGTCTGCGCTTTGACTTCTCACACTTCCAGAAAGTGACCGATGAGGAGTTGCGTCAGGTAGAGCGTCTGGTCAATGCCAAGATCCGTGAGGACCTGCCCCTGCAGGAGCATCGCGACCTGCCTATCGAGGAGGCCAAGAAACTTGGTGCCATAGCCCTCTTTGGTGAGAAATACGGCGACAAGGTACGTGTAGTACAGTTCGGCCAGTCAATAGAGTTCTGCGGTGGTGTTCATGCAGCATCAACCGGCCGCATCGGAATGTTCAAGATTGTATCCGAGAGCTCAATCGCTGCCGGTGTACGCCGTATCGAGGCCCTTACCGGTGCTGCCGTTGAGGAGATGCTCTATAACTACCAGGATTCAATGAACAACCTCAAGGCCCTGCTTCCCGGTACATCGGTTGAGGCATCGGTCAAGAAGGCTCTCGACGAGAACGCAGCCCTCAAGAAACAGGTTGAGGAGTTCATGAAACAGAAGACAGCCCAGCTTAAGGATGACCTCATCAAGCAGGCTAAGGATATAAACGGAGTAAAGGTAATAAGCACCGTCATCTCTGCAAGCGCAGCCATGGTAAAGGATCTGGTATTCGGTATCCGTGGTGAGCAGACACAGAACACACTGGTTATTGTGGGCAGTGAGGAGAACGGCAAGCCTATGATTACCGTAAGCGTAAGCGAGGACCTGACATCACGCTTCAATGCCGGCCAGATGGTCCGTGAGGCTGCCAAACTTATCCAGGGTGGTGGCGGCGGCCAGCCGCACTACGCTACCGCGGGCGGTAAGAATCCGGAAGGGTTATCTGCGGCTGTGGAAAGCTTGCTCAAAACTATCGGGTAAGCCATCCGGCGGGTTTCTCGCGCCTTCGGCGCTCGGGCTTTTTTGACTTTCTTGGCCCTGAAGGGCCTTGAAAGTCGCTAGCTGGAAACGTATTATTGTATTAGGAGCATTTTACCTTTTTTTAGTTTGGGGCGGCGACGCCCCAAACCCGTTCCGCGGTATTCCATACCGCTCCACTCTGCCGGCCTTCCAGGCCGGGTAAAAGTTTTACTGGGTGCAGCTGGAAACCTTTTTACACCTAGGTATACCTAACTGGAAACCGTGTTGGTGTGGGGCGCAAAGGGGACGGTTCTATCTGTGCCCTTGTATTTACCTCTACTAATTCTGGAAATATTCAAAAAGGGCACAGATAGAACCGTCCCCTTTGCGCCCCTCATTCAGGCCAGTTGACAAGGTATACCCGCTCCGTGGCGCGGGTAAGGGCGGTATACAGCCACCGGTAATACTCCACATCCCGCCCGTCCTCCGGAACAAACCCCTGGTCAATGAAAATGTTTTTCCACTGTCCGCCCTGCGCCTTGTGGCATGTAACGGCATAGGCGTATTTTATCTGGAGTGCATTGAAATGTTCATTCTCACGCAGCTTCTTCATCTTCTCCTTGCGCGACGGAATATCGGCATAGTCCTCCATCACATTACTGAACAGCCGCTCGCTCTCCTGGCGCGTAAGTGACGGAGCCTCGCTGTGCAGCGTATCCAACAGGAGCGTGACCTCCATCTCCAGGTCATCATAATCCGGGAATGAGAGGGTGGCATCCTCAAAACGGAACCCGTAAAGCTCACGCTGACGGCGCACACGGCGTATCACCGCGATATCGCCATTAGCAATGAATGACGGGATGTTGGTATATGAATCCCCCTCCTCGGCTATCATGCGCTCAGTCCAGTAGTAGTTGTTCTTTACAATCATCACGCTGTCACCGCGGCACAGCTCGTCCTCACGGTCCAGGATGGTGTTGCGTATGCCGTTGTTATAAGTGATGGCACGCTTGTTGGACCGGCACAGCACCATGGTCTCATCTATACCGTCACGGCTGTAACAGGTGCTCAGCGTCTCAATAAGGTCCGATCCCGATATCTTGACCACATCCTTGAAACCATCCAGCTTGAAACGGAATCCGCCCGGCATAGCCACGTCACGCGTATACTCCCTAAGCACGGTGGCATTATGCAGGATGCCGGACTCCTGCAGCTGTCGCATCACATTCTCCAGACAGAACTCCTGCACGCCCAGCCCATACAGCGAAAGCGCCTGGGCCGATAACGCCGGACTCTCCAGCTCACCCACAGGAGGCAGCTGAGCGTCATCGCCCAGCATCAGCAGACGGCAGTCCTTACCGGAGTAAACGTAACTGATAAGGTCATCCAGAAGACGCCCCGTACCGAACGTAGAGCCGGAGAGTCCCTCATTGGATATCATTGACGCCTCATCAACCAGAAACAGAGTCTGCTCATGCAGGTTACGGTCCAGCTGGAAGCTGTCGGCATCAAGTAGTGATTTCTGGCGGTATATCTTTTTATGGATGGTACAGGCCTGGAATCCCGATGTGTTTGAGAACACCTTGGCCGCACGTCCGGTGGGCGCCATGAGTACCACGCGGCGGTGGTGCCCTATCATTGTCCTTACCAGCGAACTGATGATTGATGTCTTACCGGTACCCGCATAACCCTTGAGCAGAAAGACCTGTCTTGGAGTGCGGTCATTCACGAATCCGGCCAGACGGTTTATGGCAACAGTCTGCTCTGGGGTGGCCTCAAAAGGGAAATTGGCCATAATATCGTGAAAAAGAGGGTCAATCATCTGCCTGAAAAGCAAAAAAATGTTGTTTTATGGATTAATACGGATAATTGTTCTATTTTTGCGATGCGAAAATAAATAAAAACATCCGATATGAAAAAAGTAGTCAACATTCTTCTTTCACTCTGCATCATAGCAATGATATACGTTGTTTATGAAAGCATTATGGGACCTATCAGGTTCGCTAAGGAGAAAGAAATACGTGACAAAGCCGTAATAGAGAAGCTCCTGGAGATCAAGGCTGTCCAGAATGAGTACAACAACCTTCTCCGCGGTGGTTACTGCGACAATTTTGACACTCTCGCAGCTTTCATCAGAACAGCTCAGATTCCTATCGTAAACAGAAACGGTGAGTTGACCGATGACCAGTTGGATCATGATTGGACAGAGTCCAAGGTCCTGACCCTTTACGCTAAGGCACGCTCAGCAGAAATCGAGGCTGAGAGACTTACCGGCCGTAAGGCTGCCAACAAGAGAATAGAGGCCGACACACTCTGGCAGAAAGCCGCCAGGGAGGGCTTCATCATACTCCATGAGGACGGTACCAAAGAGTTCCTCTTTAGCCGTGAGACAGAGTTCGTAAGCCTTTATGACTCTATTTTCAAGGGTAAGGTAATCGATCCTGATTCACTCCGTTACGTACCCTACGGCAACGGTGCAATGTTTGAGCTCTCAATTGAGTCAGACACATCTGCAACAGATGTAGTTTCACACTCATTCCAGGCTCAGACTTCATTTGAGAGCTATCTGGGACCCAACAGCTACGGCGGCGGTCTGGACCGTCAGGAGCTCATCAACCTGCTTGAGGATTGTGACGACCGTGGCCGTTACCGCGGCATGAGAGTTGACAACAACTCAGGAAACTGGGAATAACCCTAAACAACATTTATACCGGAATCCATCTACCTGAAAGGCGGATGGATTCTTTTTTCTTTAAACCCTATAAGATACAGAAACAATGCGTGTAATAAGCGGAATATACAAGCACAGACGGTTTGAGATACCCCACACATTCAGTGCCAGGCCCACCACGGATTTTGCCAAGGAGAGCCTTTTCAACATTCTGGCCAACCGTATAGACCTGGAGGATGCCACCGCGCTGGACCTCTTCTCTGGCACCGGCAGCATAAGCATTGAACTGGTATCAAGAGGCTGTGCGCATGTGGTAAGCGTTGAGAACAACCCCGCTCACCACAGTTTCATCTGCAAGGTCATGGAGACCGTCAAGACTGACAAGTGCATCCCCGTAAAGGGAGACGTATTCAAATACATTGCCAGCTGCAACACTCAGTTTGATTTCATATTTGCAGACCCTCCCTATCAGCTTGAGAACATAGCTGAGATTCCGGATCTTATCTTTGAAGGGAACCTGCTGGCCCCGGACGGCATATTCGTCCTGGAGCACGGCAAGAGCAATGACTTTAAGGATCACCCGCACTTTACTGACATGAAAGTGTACGGGTCAGTACATTTTACATTTTTCAAATGAAAATGTACAAATACTCTTTTTATTTTGCTTTGCAAAAGCGCTCCTGAATATGTGGCTTCGCCGACCTTTTCTCGCCACGACAGAGTGAGTAAACTCCCTCTGTTCGTCTGGCTTATCGAAAACGTTCGCTTAGCTCCCTCCGGTCGCGTCCTTCGGACTGTTGAAGGATTACCTACCACCGCGCATTCCACCACCGAATCCGCCGCCACCCATCATGGCTCTTGACTCCTGACGCATCTCCCTACGTGCAGCACGTGTACCGAACACATTGGCACGCAGTATAAAGTGTACCATGATGTAGCTGTGGATATTGTTGTTCTTTGTATCGGTACGTCCGGTAGTTGATACGGAACGGGTTACGTTAGTCTCGTCATTCAGGATATCGTAGTACTGGATCTGAATTGTTCCGGCATTACCCTTAAGGAAGCTGAATGATACGTTGGCATTCCAGATCAGGTCATTACGGTTGTATGCACCGCTATAACCACGACGGCTCTGCATCGTAAGGTCAGTACCCAGGTTGATATTCCTCCAGGGCAGACGGGCGTTGGCACGTCCACCATAACTGAACGTATAGGTATCCATGTTTGTGTTACCGGTCTGACGACGCTGGTTGTTCTCTGAATGGTTGTAGGTGAAACGGCCGTTGGCTGTAACCTCCAACCATTGGTTGCGGTATGTGACAGAACCGTTCTCACCGGCTGATATTGTATTGGTCTTACTCAGTTCACTGTTACCGCCGGTTTGCTGGCCGTAATTGATGCTACCGGTTCGCATAAAGCTCTCCTGATGTCGGTATGATGCGTTTGCACTCAGATTATAACGCCATTTTGTATTAGGAATGGTCTGGTTATAGGTCAGGTTGCCCGATGTGCTCCAGTTGGTCCAGAAACCGTCCATGTTCTCAGGCATGGTTCTGGATATACCGGTGGTAGGATCATACTCCGTACGTTGCGATATATTGTACAGTGAGTTCTCAAGAGATACACGCAGGTTGATTGTCTTCTGGGTCTCCTGGATGTAATCCTGGAAGTTGGCCTCAAGGTTGTTCCTCAGGGTTGTACGCAGACCCGGGTTACCCTTACGTATATTGTTGGGGTTACTGTTATCCTCAATATCCATCATATCCTCCATGCTGGGCTGGCTGGTATTGGTACGCAGGGTCAGCTGAATGCTCTTCTGGCGGTTGAACCTGAAACGGTAGTTGATAGAAGGACTCCAGTTGTAAACCACGCGTGACGTATCACCTATTACCTTACCCATATACTGGAAATTGTCCATTCCGGTATACTGAGGCATGAAGTTGAATCCTACGTTGAAGTTTGACCTGTCTGTATTGTAACGGAACTGCAGTGAGAGAGTGTGGTTACGTGACACGTTCGTAGCGGTACGGCTCAGTTCTGAGTTACGGTAGGGCTCCAAATCATCGGGCAGATTCCATGAATCATACCAGTCCTTATAGTTATCACCCCACAGTACATAAGTCTCACGGTTGGTGTTACGGTTGCTCACCTGGATCTGATAGCTCACCTGCAGGTTACCACGGCCTGAATCTATAGGCTCACTCCACATGACACGTCCAGACCAGTTACTGTTATCAGTAGGACTTACGTTGAAGCGGTTCATCACCGTATCACGGTTATGACTCTGATAGTATGTCTGGTTTGAGTATGAGTAACTGTCATTGGTACCCTTGGTACTGCTGAATGTGAAGCGGACGGTAAAGTTACGTCCCAGGTCATTGAACCTCTTGTTGAACTGGAACTCACCGCTCAACTGGTTGTTACCGGTCTCGCTATGGTTGTAACTGCGCTGTGAGTTTACACCGATGGTGTCCAGGCAGAGGCTGTCATAATCCTCATACTCATCCAGTATGTTGGTCATATCGGTAAACAGATAGGGATCACGGTTGAATGTGACAGACCTGCTGTTTGAGTTGTTGTTGTTACGGCTTATCTGGAAACTGGGACGGAATATGATATTAAGAGAGGTATCGGGTCTCCACTCCAAACGGAACTCACCATTCACGCTACCGCTGCCGCTGTTGCTTTTTGAACCGTTGTTGCGGAACTGTGACGGGCGCTGTGATGTGGCGAATGTCTCTGACTCGGATTCGCTTACAGAACGTGATGAAGAACCGTTATATCGGATATTACCTCCTACTACCAGCGGGAACTCATTACGGCGGCGCGGGAACTGCTCACCAATGTTCTTGGAGAAGTTCACACCAATCTGGGTAGTGTAGCTTACGCCGTTGCCACGACCTGAGTTCTGGGTATTTGCATTGACTGAGAACTGTGTGTTGGCCTGGAAGCGGTTAAGTGTGTATCGGCCCGACCAGAGATACTTGATCCAGTCACCGTAATCGTTGTTACCTACGGGCTTTCCTATACCTCCGTCTATGTTATGCAGCCAACCGTTACGCATGTTGGGCTTGATTTCAAGGTCCATCACAGTCTCCTCCTCACCGTCATCCACACCGGTTATACGGGCCAGGTCACTCTGACGCTGGTAGGTCTTGATACGGCGAATGATATTTACCGGGAGGTTCTTGGTAGCCATCTGGCGGTCATTTCCAAAGTATTCCTGACCGTCAACCAAAATACGTGATACGGTACGGCCGTTGACGGTAATGCCACCGTTCTCATCAACCTCAACGCCAGGCAGACGCTTGATAAGTTCCTCCAGGACAGAGCCCTCAGGTACGCGGAACGCACTTACGTTGTACATAAGGGTATCATCCACAACCTGTGTGGGAGGCAGCGCATCCTCAATAACAGCCTCAGTAAGCATAATACTGCTCTCATACATCTTGAACACGCCCAGCTGGCGGTCACGATCCTCCTTGAGTACCTTGAAATCAAAGTCAACTGTATTGTAACCCATGAAAGAGTAACGCAGCAAGTACTCTCCCTGCGGAACCTTCTTGATGGTAACCCAGCCCTCATTATCGGTAACCGTACCATATACAAATGAGGTGTCAGGCAGTTGCAACAGCTGTACTGTTACCTGAGGCATATATTCAGTGGTGGAGCCGTCAATTACACGTGCTGTAACTGATGTCTTACCTGTCAGTTTGGACTTTTCTTTTTCTTTAGTGTTATTACTCTGAGCCTGGCCCAGCTGAGGAACCGAGAAAAGGAGTATGGTCAGTAAAAGGAATGCTTTGTTCATATCTAACTAATGTGGTCTTATGACACCCTACAGTCAAAATGGTTTAATCTGTTTTACATTATTATACACATCCATGCCCCAATTATATTATTTTTGCAACCTGATGACACAACAGGATTTCTCTCAGATACTGAGCCGGTTATTCAGCGATGCCGCATCGCAGCACGGTCAGGAATACCCGGATGGAGGCGCCGATGCATGGGGCCTTACGGGTGCATCATATCTGGGATTCGCCCTTTGCGGGCTCTCCCAGGCACAGCTGCGCAATGTCCAATACCGTGCGCGTGACCTGTTCGGCCCCGTTATCCTGGACTGCCGCTGGTATGATGACCTTACTGCAAAATGTTTTACAGGCAGTGACAGCATCGATGTCCTGCTGCCCGGCAGTGACGGCACCGCATGTCATGCCACACTCTCCGTCAGCCTGTTCCTGGAGATGCTGGATTTTTGCCGTGAAGGTTAAAAACGCCGGGATACTTGACAAAGGCAAATCTTTATATTATCTTTGGTTTGTTATCCATTAAATGCGCTTATGAGAAAGTTTATTGCAATATGCATTGCCGCCATGATGGCAATAACGGTACAGGCACAATTCGTAAATTTTCCACGTTTTGGACGCAGCCTCAAGATGAGCAATGACCCGGTTCTGGGACTGCGCGGTCTCCATGTGGGCGACGAGGGATATGTCACATTCAATGTAACCAACCAGGGTGACAGCGTCTATGTTGGCCCCATATACCTTAGAATTATAGAGCGTGAGCACAGCGTTCAGGTGCTTGCCGCCAAGAAGATCAAGATCAAACCCGGCAAGACATACTCCATTACCACGGTATTCCCCACGGACCGTCTCAACCCCTATGCCCGCTACCATGTAGGATTTGAGTATGATGAGGACGGACATACCGTTCCCATGGGATTTACTGAGGCCAAACCTCTGCAGAGTTTCATGCTCTTGCCCACCATAATCAACAATCCTCCCAAGAAGGCTCCGGTCAAAGCAAAGATAAAAGAGGTTAAAGCCGCAAAAGACAAATAAAAAAAATATCCTTTTTATTGGATAATATCACAAAAAGGAATACCTTTGCGCCGGTTTTGAAAGCCGCAAGGCTCAAAAACGTCAGCGGGGTGTAGCTCAGCCCGGTTTAGAGTACGCGTCTGGGGGGCGTGTGGTCGCTGGTTCGAATCCAGTCACCCCGACTGGAAAAAGGTGAATCCGAGAAATCAGATTCACTTTTTTTTCTTATGTTTGTCAATTATTATCAGGACTATGCGTAAAACCATCATCACCATAACAGCATTATTGCTGTTTGCAGTATCGGCCTACACACGGGCCCAGGAGGTCAGCATGCCGGTTCTTGAGATACATCTGACCAAGACGATTGAAAAAGGCATGGACTATGCCGACGGCACCATGAAACTTACCGATACTGAAGGAAAGACAATTGAGCTGCCCGCCCGGTTCAAGACCCGCGGCGCCAACGCACAGCAGTATATGATGAAACCGTCACTCAACATGAAACTTTGCAGTGCCGATTATCAGACAGAGGTTGACAGCACCCTGCTTGGCATACGCTCATGCTCGTCATGGATACTTGACGCCATGGCAATTGACCGCATCTGCATGCGTAACCGTGTGGCGTTTGACATATGGAATGAGTTCTCACACCTGCCCTATGACACGGAGTTCGGAGGCCGCAACGGAACCGAGGGACGATTTATAGAGATGTACATAAATGATGTCTACTACGGAATCTACTGCCTGAGTGACCGCATAAACCGCAAGCTGCTGGACCTTAAGAAGGTTAAGGAGTCAAGCGGCAGCATGCAGGTACGCGGCGTGCTCTACAAAAGCGGCACAAGTGACATTGAGAACCAGAACGAGCCCGGTTACAATGCGGACTATACCGCATGTACCGTCGAGTGGCACAACGCATGGGAACTCACATATCCCGATGACTACGCCAGCGAAGCCATTTGGCAGCCCCTGCAGGATGCCATCCTGAACGGCCGCAGTACGGATTACGTAAAGAAATACTTCTATCTTGAGAACCTGGCGGATTACCAGATTCATACAATGGCTCTGGCCATAGAGGACAATATGGGCAACAAGAACCATTACCTCTCCATCCGTAACATCAACAAGAATATTGACGCAGCTGACCCTGATGACGCCAACCGCCGCCGTTTCGTACTCACCCCGTGGGATCTGGACACCAGTCTGGGCGGCAATTACCGCGGTGACAACTATGGCGGGAACTACTCTGACTGGGCAGTGCAGGATGTGGCCAAGAATGCATTCTACCCGCTTTATGTACTCCAGGCCGATGACGAGTTCAAAGTCCTGCTCAAACAGCGCTGGACACAGGCCCGCACCGGAGCTTTATCGGTAGAGTCCGTAAAACAGAGACTGGAGGCCTACCGTGACCTTTTCATCGGGAGCGGAGCCTGGAAGCGTATGACCGACCATTATGCCCAGCAGTCAGACAAGCCCATGCTGGTGGATGACCTGGAAACAGAGATCAGCCTCATAGAGCAGTGGTATGAGAACCGTTTCCGTCAGATGGATGATTACTTTGGCATCACTGACGGCGTTGATGACATAGGCATAACCTTAGACCCCGGCCAGCCCGTCTACTACATGAACGGGACAGGCGCAAAGGATGATGCAAAGGGCCTCCTTATCCGTCAGAACATGAAATTCTACTTTGAATAACCCCCAATAGTGACTGATACCGTGATTCTGAACCTCTTTTTTTGTACCTTTGGTAATTTTAGAGCAAATAATACGTTATGAACAATGTATATGTGATTTGTGCGGCTGCATTGCTGCTGATTTTTGTGCTGTACTATCTGGACAGATGGAACAAGATTCACAAGACAGCCGCTGACGCTGCACCCGAGACACCACAGACTGATCCCGCTGCCAGCGGAGAGTGCTGCGGCAAACATGCCGTATGTGAGAAACAGAAACTGGCCGAGGCCCGTCTGCGCAGCGCACAGTATTTTGACGATGAGGAGCTGGACCGTTTCCGTGGCCGCAGTGCCGACGATTACAGCGACCAGGAGGTTGAGGAGTTCCGCTACGTCATGTACACCATGCAGCAGAATGAGGTCAGGGAGTGGATGGAGTGTCTCCAGGCAAGGGAGATAGAACTGCCCGACGAACTTAAGGAGGAGTGCTACTCCATGATGAATGAGATAAACTGACATAATGATATTGAGACGGACAGCCTTTTACGCCTTTATGTTGCTGCTGGTTGCAATGGCGGCAGGCTGTTCCACATCCCATAACACCACCTTATCGCGTTCCTACCAGGCACTTGTAACCAAATACAACGTCTATTTTAACGGCAACGAATCATACAAGAAGGGATATGAGGCGCAGGAGAAAGCCAAGAAGGACAACCTGCTTGAGATACTTGACCTCTACCCCATAAATGACGACAAGGTCCTGAGCACCGGCAAGGGTGATTTTGACTATGCCATAGAGAAGGCCCAGAAGGCCATCAAGCTGCACTCCATATCGGCCAAACCCAAGAAAAAGAAAGGCACGCTCACGGAATCCGAGAAGGCGTTCCAGAACCGCAACGAGTACAACCCCTACATGTGGCACGCCTGGTTCCTCATGGCCGATGCACAGCGCCAGAAAGGTGAATTCATCGAGGCTGCCAGCACCTACTCATACATAAGCAAGCTCTATTTTGACGACCCCGAGATTGTAGCCGAGGCACAGTACAAGATGGCTCAGTGCTACTCACTCATGGGCTGGAACTATGAATCAGACGAGCTGTTCCAGCGGTCGGGCAAGACAAAGATGAGTAATGCCCGCCATCAGGATTATCAGGCCAGACTGGCATCACACCTGATTGGTCAGGAGCGTTATGAGGAGAGCCTGCAACCCCTTGAGGAGGCCATGGACCGCAAGGGCATAAGCAAGTACCAGCGTATACGTGAGCGCTACCTGCTGGCCCAGCTCTACAAATCCATGGACCGCAATGACGATGCATACCGCATGTTCGGCAAGGTGATCCGCATGAGCCCGCCCCATGAGATAGAGTTCCATGCCCGCATACAGCAGACCGAGACCATGGCCGGTAGCAGCAGCATGCGCAAGATAATGCGTAAGCTCAAACGTATGGAGCGCGACCCCAACAACAAGGAGAGTCTTGACCAGATATACTACGCAATGGGTAACATCCACCTTATGCGCGGTGATACGGCAACGGCACTCCGTCTCTATAATGAGGGTGCCGCCAAGAGTGACAAGGCATCACCCGAGAAAGGCATACTTATGCTCACCATGGCCAACCTCTACTGGGATATGACCGATTACCCCAATGCCTCCCGATGTTACTCGCAGGCTGTGGGCATGATAGGTCAGGACCACAAGCAGTACCCCACCGTGAAACTGCGCTCCGAGGTGCTGGAGGACCTGGTTCGCTGCTCAGGTACCATAAAGCTGCAGGACAGCCTGCAGTGGCTCTCCACCCTACCCGAGAACACCCTCTACCCCATACTGGACAAAGTCATAGAGGACCTGGTTGAGCAGGAGCGCATGGAGGAGGAGCGTCTTAAGAAAGAGGCCCGTGACGAGGCCCGCAAGGGAGAGGCTGACATGATGTCAATAAACAGCGATGATGAGAGCGGATCAGGTGACTGGTATTTCTATAACAAGAAGGTTGTGGAACGCGGCACCAAGGAGTTCCGCAAGCAGTGGGGAGACCGCAAGCTAGAGGATAACTGGCGCCGTCAGAACAAGAGCACGCTGGCACCATCGGGCTTTGATACGGAAATGGCCGGTGCAACTGATGAGCCGCAGGACACCCTGCTGACAGCAAAGGTTGACTCAATCAGCACGCAGCAGGAGACTGACCCCCACAAGCGCGAATACTATCTGCAGCAGATACCTTTCAGCACAGAGGCAAAAGCCCAGTCAGACAAGCTCCTGACCGCCGCTCTGCTGGAACAGGGAATCATATACAAGGACCGCCTTACAGAATACCCCGACGCCGAGCAGTCACTGCTGCGCATAACCACGGACTACCCGGAGGCCGATGAGGCCGATGAAGCCATGTACAACCTCTATCTAATGTACTCCCTGTGGGGCCATGAGACCGATGCCGACAGCTGCCGGGCCCGCATGCAGCGTCTCTACCCCGAAAGTGACTACACCGTCATGGTCTGTGACCCCGATTATATAGACAACGCCCGTTACGGCAAGCACCGTGAGGACTCCATATATGCCTATACATATACTGCATTCCGCCAGGGTGACCTTATGACCGTAAGGCAGAACTGTGAGATATCGGCCACGAAATATCCCAAGGGACAGCACCGTGCCAAGTTCATGTTCCTGGATGCGGCGCTTGACCTGCAGGAGGGCAATACGGACCTGTTCCTGGAGAAGCTCAGGGAGATAGTATCCAAGTATCCCGAGAATGAGATAAGCCAGCTGGCTGGACTTATAGCACAAGGTATCCAGAACGGCAGGATACTGCAGTCCACGTCATTCGGCTCCATCTGGGACCGCCGTAACGGCACTGCCGATGAGGAGGTGGCCGACAGCATAAAGCCCCAGTTCAGTGATGACCGCTACCAGCCGTTCATATTCCTGCTGGCATATCCCGACGGGGAGCTGGACCGCAACCAGCTGCTGTTTGAGGTTGCCCGATACAACTTTACCAACTACATGATGCGTAACTTTGACATCAGTTTTGAAACTGATCAGGGTATTGGCATGATGATAGTCGGAGAATTCCTTAACTTTGACGAGGCATTCGTCTATCAGCGCAATCTCTATGATGACGCCGACATGGCAGGCAAGCTGAGCGGAATAAAAGCGGTCGTAATAACCCGCCGCAACCTGGAGATACTGCTCAAGAACTACAGCTTCAATGATTATCAGGAGTTCTATGAGGAGCATTTCCTGAATATCCCGGAGTTTGACATAGACGGATACACACTGTTTGAAGAGTATACAGGCGATGGAGAATAAGAACGGCACACTACTCTGGGTCGATGATGAGATTGACCTGCTCAGGGCCCATATCATGTTCCTTGAGAACAAGGGCTATGAGGTTGACACCGTGACCAACGGACACGATGCGCTTGACATGTGCCGTGCACGCCAGTATGACCTGGTTCTCCTGGATGAGCATATGGTGGGCATGAGCGGTCTTGAGACCCTTTCACATATCAAGGAGATTGACCCCAACATACCCGTGGTCATGGTCACCAAGAGTGAGGAGGAGAACATCATGGACCAGGCCATCGGCTCCAAGATTGCCGATTACCTGATCAAGCCCGTACACCCCAACCAGATACTCCTGTCACTCAAAAAGAACATCCACAAACGCGATATAGTCACAGCCGAGACTGACCGCAGCTACCAGCAGAATTTTGGGCGTCTGAGCATGCAGATAAATGACTCCCTTACCGCCGATGACTGGATAGAGGTCTACCGCCAGCTGGTCTACTGGGAGCTGGAACTCAAGGAGGCCGACAGCTCCATGCATGACATGCTCAAGATGCAGAAAACTGAGGCCAACGCCGCATTCTGCAAGTTCATAAAGCGCAACTATATGGACTGGATGAAAGACCGTGACAAGAGCCCGGTCATGAGTCCGGACCTGTTCAAGCGTTTCGTATACCCGGCACTGGACGGCGGTGAGAAACTGTTCCTCATTGTGATGGATAATTTCCGCTATGACCAGTGGCGCACGCTCAGCCAGGAGCTTGCCGAACTCTTCACCTTTGATGAGCAGCTCTACTACAGCATCCTGCCCACTGCCACGCAGTATGCCCGCAACGCCATATTCTCAGGTCTCATGCCGGAGCAGATAAGCCGCATGTTCCCTGACCTCTGGGTTGATGAGGACTCCGAGGAGGGCAAGAACCTGAATGAGGCCCCCCTGATACAGACCCAGCTTGACAGGTTCCGCCGCAGGAACACATTCTCTTACAATAAGGTGAATGACTCCGCCGCAGCCGACAAGCTGCTGAGCCAGTTCAACAACCTGCTGCCCAATGACCTGAACGTGATAGTGGTAAACTTCATAGACATACTGTCACATGCCAAGACAGACTCGCGCATGATGCGTGAACTGGCCAGTGACGAGGCCGCCTACCGCAGCCTCATACTCTCCTGGTTCCGCCACTCATCGGTACGTGACCTGTTCCGCTCCATAGCCGCAACCGGCCGTAAGGTGATGATAACCACCGACCACGGCAGCATACTGGTAAACCACGCCGTAAAGATAGCCGGTGACCGCAACACCAATACCAACCTGCGCTATAAGCTGGGTAAGAACCTTGGATTCAACCCCAAGGAGGTGTATGAGATCAGCGAGCCCCTCAAGGCCCACCTGCCCTCACCCAACATAAGCACCTCATACATATTCTGCACCGAGGCCGACTACTTTGTTTACCAGAACAACTTCAACAACTACGCATCGTTCTACAAGGAGACCTTCCAGCACGGCGGTGTATCGCTTGAGGAGATGATAATACCTTTCATAACCCTTAATCCCAAAAAGAAATGAACATTACTATAAAAGACCTTGACCATATTGAAGAGGCCGCCCGCGAGTTTATCGGTCAGATGGGCGACGACACGGTATTCGCGTTCTACGGCAAGATGGGAGCCGGCAAGACTACGTTCATAAAAGCTCTGTGCAAATTGCTTGGCGTAGAGGATGAGGTCAACTCCCCCACCTTTGCCATAATCAACGAGTACCGCTCCGAGACAACCGCCGAACTCATATACCACTTTGACTTTTACCGCATCAAGAAACTTGAGGAGGTATATGACCTGGGTTATGAGGACTATTTCTACAGCGGAGCCCTCTGCTTCATCGAGTGGCCCGAGTTGGTTGAGGAACTGCTCCCCCTCGATGCCAAAAAGGTGACTATCACCGAAAACGGTAACGGTTCCCGCACCATTACCCTTTAAAAACAGAAAAACAACAATATGAAAAAACTCACATTACTTGAAGCGGTTATCTTCTGCACACTTACAATTACGGTATTAAACTCATGTGACAATGACCTTGTAACTTATAAGACATCATATTCCTATGAGGTCAAGATGGATTACTCTGCCAGCGTTTGCTATCAGGATGAAGCAACCAGTGCCATCAATGCTTTCAATATTGCCATTGGTACAGACGGCTACAGCTACAAGGCATACGAAACCAATCAGGACAATAAGATGAAATCTGCTTGTGAGTCTGTAAAGGAGAGGTTCTCAAACGTAAATAGCACCTACATGAAGTTTGACCTGTATCGCCTCACGCTCAGTGCCGATCCCCAGACCCCGAAGAAAGAGGAAATCATTGGCACATATGTGATGGGGCAGGCTCTGACCAAACCCTTTGTAACATATTCAATCTCCACAAATGAGGATCAGGCTTATGCCGGACTCAATGAAATGAAGGCCCAACTGGATGAGGTGGATGAAAAGATCTACATAGCGAGCAGAAAAACCCTCAGAACCCTGTTAGGCAGACATCAAAGCAGCAGCACGACAAGCGGAACTGTCACATCCGTTTCTTATTCCGCTTTTGAAAAGCATTTTACCAATGTGCTCCCAAAAGTCTGGCAGGAGAATCAGAATGACGAATTATTCCTGGCAGCCGCATGCGATTCGATAGCAAACGCACATGCCTCCGATACTCTGGCAGTCAAAGCGCAGGTAACATTGTCCAAGACCGGTTTCCTGAATAAAGAGGTAACACCCATCTGGACAAAGACATTCAATGCCAACATTGAATAATAATCCGTAACCTTACATGCCGTTTGATGAAAATATGAGTTCCTGATTGACACTGCCCACATATTGACTCCGGGAGTCACCGCCACCGATAAGACCTACTATGACCTTCTGGGACGCCCCTAAAAGAAAGAGGCCGGCTGCAATGATTACAGCCGGCCTCTGTTTTAATTTAACAGGATCTCTATTCACCCAGGGAGTCCACGTAATCGGCCTCAGCCTCTACGATGAGGATGATCTCATCGGCGGGGAATGAGCCTACCTTGTCTTTCTTGGCCTCCTTGATGATATACTCCACAAGAGCGTCGTTGTCAATGTCTATGCATCCGTCGGCATCGGGCTCCTGATCCAGCACGCCGCTGGTGGTGAAATAGTCATTGATCACATCCAGGATATAATAGAGGGTGTCATCAGTGTATTTCTCCTTAAGGTCCTGAGGCAGCGTGTTCTTGATGTACTCGACGGTCTTCTGATCGTCCAGGTCATCGTTGAGGAACTCATCCTGTGCCATAATCAGAGCAGTGCGTTAAGTTTCTCCTCGTAGACATTCTTCATGGCCAGGCCAACCACGCGGTCAACCTCCTTGCCATCCTTGAGGAACACTACAGTAGGAACATTCATGATTCCGAACTTCTCTGTAAGGTCGTCATTCTCCTCAATGTCGCACTTGCCTACTACGGCCTTTCCGTCATACTCTGCGGCCAACTCCTCGATGATAGGTCCAAGACGCTTGCAGGGACCGCACCAGGTTGCCCAGAAATCCATCAGCACAGGCTTGCCCTGTGAGATGACCTCATCAAAATTTTGGGTTGTGATTTCAATTTCCATAATCTCAAAACTTTTATTTGAATGATAAATTAATTGATTCCTTACCTTTAAGGTAACTGACAAGTTCAGGAGTAACGCTTATCCTGCGGTTGCCCGATGACAGGGATATCCTGCTGTTCTCAGGATCTGCCAGGTCATTGAGCTCAAAGCGCAGGGTGGTCTTGCCCTCTGTGCGGGTAAGCGTATCCAGGTCACTTACAAACTCCTTGTCCAGGACGGAGAGCGGCATGCTCACCGTCATGCTGCTTATGGCCGTATCCTTGACGTCCTGGAGCAGCTCTATGGAGTTGATAACAAAATCTATCCTTTCAGGATTATATCTGTACGGCTCACATTTGGCTCTGATAAAGAGGTAATTACCCAGCTTCATCATATTGCACCACTTGAGCCACGGCTCACCGAACAGGGCAATCTCAGATGATCCGGTAAAGTCCTCAATGCGGGTAAATCCGCAGGGCTTGCCGTTTTTCATTCTGGACTCACGTACTCCGGTCACCACACCACCCAGTATCAGGTCCTTGTTAAGCAGGGCTGCACGGTCCTCAAGTTGTGCCATACCCACGGTGCAGACGTTCTCCAGGATTACGCGGTACTCATCAAGCGGATGCGCCGACATATAGATGCCCACCAGCTCTTTCTCACGGTTAAGGCGCTCCAGCAGGGGCCATTCGGGGGCATCGGGGATTGTCGGGGTAGCAATGAGTTCCGTGTGCCCCATGTCACCAAAGAGGGAGAACTGTGACTCCATACGGTCAGTCTGGTATCGGGTTCCGTAACGTACCAGCACGTCACTGAACACCTCATTCTTACCGCACGGCTGCACGAACTGCTCACGTCTTATCTCGGGGAAGCAGTCAAATGCGCCGGCCATGGCCAGGTTCTCTATGTTCTTGCGGTTGCAGGCACTCAGGTTCACGCGCTGCACAAAATCAAATATGCTCTTGTACGGACCGTTTGCGTTACGCTCGCTCACAATGGCCGATACCGCGTTCTCGCCCACTCCCTTGACCGATGCCATACCAAAGCGGATATCACCCTTGGCGTTGACACCGAATCGGGGCACGCTCTCGTTTACATCGGGACCAAGTACGTTTATACCCATGGACTTGCACTCATCCATAAGTTTGGTGACCTCTGTTATATCACCGGCGCGGCTCAGCACGGCCGCCATATACTGTGACGGGTAGTTGGCCTTGAGGTATGCTGTCTGGTAGGCTACCCATGAGTAGCATGTGGCATGTGACTTGTTGAACGCGTATGATGCAAATTTCTCCCAGTCGGCCCAGATCTTCTCCAGCACCTTGGGGTCATGACCATTGGCCTTTCCGCCCTCAATGAACTTGGGTTTGAGGTGATCCAGCTTGTCCTTGAGTTTCTTACCCATGGCCTTACGCAGGGTATCACTCTCACCACGTGTAAAGTTGGCAAGCAGACGTGACAGCAGCATGACCTGCTCCTGATATACCGTGATGCCGTAGGTGTCCTTGAGGTATCGGTCCATTACGGGGATATCATACTCGATAGGCTTACGGCCCAGTTTACGGTCAATAAAGTCTGGGATATAATCCATAGGACCCGGACGGTACAGGGCGTTCATGGCTATCAGGTCCTCAAACACTGACGGCTGCAGCTCACGCAGGTATTTCTGCATACCGGGCGATTCAAACTGGAACGTACCTATGGTTCGGCCATCGCAGTAAAGCTGGAAGGTCTTCTTGTCATCTATGGGTATTTTCTCAATGTCAAGGTCTATGCCCAGACTTGACTTTATGTTCTCAACGGCCTCCTTTATGATGGAGAGGGTCTTGAGCCCCAGGAAGTCCATCTTGATAAGGCCGGTATCCTCAATCACGCTGCCCTCGTACTGGGTTACCAGCAGACGGTCACCCGTATCCTTATCAGTAGCCCACGATACAGGCACCCAATCAGTTACATCATCACGGCAGATGATGGTACCGCAGGCATGAACGCCGGTGCCGCGAACGTTACCCTCAAGCATCTTGGCAAACTGGATGGTCTTGCGCAGTTTCTCGTCGGATGATGCGGCGGCCTGCTGCAGTTCAGGCACACACTCCAGCACATTTGTCAGATTCATCTTGCGGGGCTTGCCGTCAGGGGTGTCAGGCAGACGGTCAGGTATGGCCTTGCAGAGGTTGTTGGATATATCCAGCGGGACCTCAAGCACGCGGGCCACATCCTTGATGGCCATCTTGGTAGCCATGGTGCCGTATGTTATGATATGGGCAACCTTCTCCTTTCCGTATTTCTCAGTAACCCACTGGAGCACGCGTCCGCGGCCGTCATCATCAAAGTCCACATCGATATCAGGCAGTGATATACGGTCAGGGTTAAGGAAACGCTCAAACAGCAGGTCATACTTGATAGGGTCAATCTGTGTGATTCCCAGGCAGTATGCCACAGCCGAACCGGCGGCCGATCCACGACCCGGTCCTACCGATACTCCCAGCTCCGTACGGGCCGCGTTGATAAAGTCCTGCACAATAAGGAAGTAACCCGGGAAACCCATGGTCTTCATGATATGCAACTCAAACTTGAGCTGCTCCATCACGCTCTCTGGTATGGGGTCACCATAACGGACCTTGGCACCCTTGAATGTGAGTTCTGCCAGATAGTCAGCCTCCAGTTTTATGCGGTACAGCTTATCATAGCCGCCCAACTTCTTTATCTTCTTGTCGGCATCCTCCTTGGACATCACCGTCTCACCATGCTCATTGCAGGTGAACTCCTTAAAGAGGTCCTCCTCGGTAAAGCGCTGACGGTACTCATCCTCCGTTCCGAACTCAACCGGGATGGCAAAGTTAGGCATGATGGGCGGATGGTTGATGGAGTACTCCTCAACCTTGTCCAGTATCTCTACCGTTCCGGCAAGTGCATCGGGCACATCCTCAAACAGACGGTTCATCTCCTCAGTGGTCTTGAACCACTCCTGCTTGGAGTAACGCATCAGGTTGGGGTCATCGGGAGTACGTCCGGTGGAGAGGCATATCAGCAGCTCGTGGGCATCGGCATTCTCCTCATCCAGGAAATGGACATCATTGGTGCAGACCATCTTGATGCCGAACTTGCGCGACATCTCAATGAGATGGCTGTTTACGTTCTGCTGCAGCGGGAATGCCTCATGGTTGGCGTTGGGCACGGTTGCCTTATGACGCTGCAGTTCCAGGTAGTAGTCCTCACCAAAAAGGTTATGGAACCACTGCACCACCTGCTCAGCCTCTTCTATCTTACCTGCAGTTATCAGTTTGGGTACCTCACCGCCCAGACATGCCGAGCAGCATATTATACCCTCGTGATATTTCTCCAGGTCATATTTGTCAGTACGTGGATGTGAGTAGAATCCGTCCATCCAGGCCCTTGACACAATCTTTATAAGGTTATGGTAGCCTTTCTCATTCTTGGCCAGCAGGATAAGGTGGTAGTTGGCGCCGTCCAGCTCCTTGCTCTCGCGCTGCTCCTTACGGCGGGGAGCCACGTAGACCTCACAACCTATGATAGGCTTGAAATGCCTGCCCTCCTCCTTAAGCTTGTCATTGACCTTATCGCAGTAGTTCTTGAACTCCTTGATGCCCATCATGTTACCGTGATCTGTTACGGCAACACCGCGCATACCATCTGCTATAGCCTTGTCAACCAGCTTCTTAATGTTGGTCTGACCGTCAAGCAGAGAGTACTGTGTATGGACGTGAAGATGTACAAAATCCTGCATAAAGAGTAAGGGCCTAAAATTTTTTTAAAGATACTTTCTATCATCTATAGAGACAACCCCGGGAGGTCCAAAGTTTTCAACAGATTCCGCAGCAGCAGTCCAAGAATGCCTCAGCAATAAAATACACTACAATTAGTATGCCATTGTTCCGTAAATTGTTTTATCTTTGTGAATCATTAACACTGCAGACATGGCCGCAAACAACGGAAAGAGAACCAAAATAAACCCTGAAGGAAAGCAAACGCTTATCCTGGTGGCACTTATCCTTCTCTGTATCAATCTCCCATTGTTCCTTACCCCAGCCTACGGTTGGTGGTCATACGTAGTGTTAGGCATATCACTCTTCTTTGCTTGGTTTTTCCTGTTCTTTTTCCGCAATCCGGTACGCAGGTTCCCCAGCGATGATGTCCAGGACGTTGTAGTAACACCGGCCGACGGCACCATTGTAGCCATAGAAGAGGTAGATGAGACTGATTATTTCCAGGACCGCCGCATAGTAGTATCCATTTTCATGAGCGTATTCAGCGTTCATGCCAACTGGTTCCCGGTAAACGGTACAGTAACCAAGGTGGAGCATCAGGACGGCAATTTCTACGCTGCATTCAAGCCTAAGGCCAGCACAGAGAACGAGCGTTCACTTGTAGTCATCAAGACCGATGACGGCAAGGAGATCATGCTGCGTCAGATAGCCGGCGCGCTGGCACGCAGGGTTGTCACCTATTGCAAGCCCGGTGACAAGAGCCGCATCAACGAGCACCTGGGATTTATAAAATTCGGATCCAGAGTTGACATATTCCTGCCTGTTGACAGTCTGGTCTGCGTCAAGCTCAACCAGAAAGTCAAAGCCGATATCACAGTTCTGGCAAAACTTTCTTAAACTATGGCAAACAGCATAACAAGACATATTCCAAATACCATAACATGCTGCAACCTGCTTTCAGGCTGCATGGCAGTAATGGCCGCTTTCCATGCCGATGCATGGAACACCCTCATCTGGGTAGTTGCAGGTGCACTCTTTGATTTCTGTGACGGCCTGTCGGCCCGCGCCCTCAAGGCCTACTCTCCGATAGGTAAGGAGCTGGATTCACTGGCCGACCTGGTTACGTTCGGTCTTGCACCCGCCATGCTGTGCCTTATGACACTGCGCCAGTTCAGTTACGGTTGTGACACACTTGCCACCGTCTACCCTTACATCGGCCTGGCACTGGTGGTATTTGCAGCCCTGCGTCTTGCCAAGTTCAATACTGACGAGCGTCAGACATCATCATTCCTGGGTCTGGCAGTACCTGCCAACGCCCTGTTCTGGTGCGGTCTGTTCCAGCTTAATCTTGACGTGATTCCCGCAGCCCAGTGGATCATTGGTGCTCTGGTGATACTGTTTGCAGCTCTCATGGTAAGTGAGATCCCCATGTTCTCACTCAAGTTCAAGAGTCTCAAATGGGCTGATAACAAGGTCCGTTTCATATTCCTCATCGTGTCAGTGATACTCATTATCCTGCTGCATGAAAGAGGTCTTGCTGCCGTAATAGGCTGGTATATCATCCTGTCAATTCTGACAAAAGGTCAGCATTAAACGCGGGGCATGGTTTTTGCCCTCTCTTTTATAAAACGGACATAACAGATGATTATACTTATACTCACCATATTATTTATAGTGCTGTTTGTACTGCTTGCAGTACTCACATTCGCACGTGACCTGCTGGCCACCATCCTGAGTTCAATCGTCGGCATATTCCGTAAGGGAAACCGCAAGGAGAGAACCGATGAGGGCCGTCAGACCGTTCGCAGGCGCGCACGCTCCAAGAAGAAGGTGCTTTCTGACTCAGACGGAGAATACGTTGATTTTGAGGAAATCAAGAAATAGGGGCACAAAGGGGGCCAAAGGGGACGGTTCTGTTTGGCCCCCCATTTTCAGATATTAAAAAGCAGTGAAGATGTTAGCCTTCACTGCTTCTTTTTATGTTGTCACAAAGGGGCCAAACAGAACCGTCCCCTTTGGCCCCCTCTGACTCGCTTTGCTAGTTCAGTCTCACCAGTGTGCCGATAATACTGCCCGCAGTGCTCTCACCCTCAAGAGATACGCGGGTAGAGCCGTCAACTACGTCGATGTACCAGGTTAAGGCGCGTCCATCGGTCATCTTAGCCATCTGTTGGAATGCCATAGCGGATGCATTGAAATACCAACCGTCATCTCTCACGGATGAAGGAATTATATCCAGCGCATAGATTGTGACATCCTCGTTCCAGGTAATGTTAACCTCATCGGGCTGTGTCTTGGAGAGGTCGTAACGGCGTAACTTGTCAGGGAAAAGAGAACCGTTGGACACAATCTCATATGCCACCCCGTCATAATAGTAGCTATCATCTCCGGGATAACCGGCCGGGAGTGACTCAGAGGTAAGGATCCCGTTCTCAGGATCAAAGAAACAACGGTAGCCACGGCTAATCCATGAGGCAGTGGTACCAGTGAACATCTTGAGCTGGAAATCACCGAACTGGAAGGTGGGGATATAGGATGCATTGCCTGGCACCTCAGCAACCTTGCGGTCAGCATACGGGATCAGACGTCCCATGTACTCCAAAACCGATACGGTCCAAAGGGCGGTATGGTACTCCTGAGTGTCCTGACCATCTTTAACCTGTCCGTCTTTCTTGCCGCCTCCGTAATCATCATACTGATCATTAGCAGGTCCGTCATAACTCTTTACATAATACTCGCCGTTCAGGATAAAGGCAGGTGAGAGTTGCAACTCAGTACCCTCTGGTGATGCCACCGCTGATATTGAAGTAACCTTGAGCTCGGGATCAATTACAACAGGATTGTTATCGATTACGGCAAAAACCTTACCGTTGTTCAGTCCGGCAACCATACTTGCGCTGATGCCATTGGATGTGAGTGTAATTACATCAAGCGTATTGCCACGGTCTTTAAGAAGGAGCACCGGTTCACCGTCACCGATGCCTGCCAACGCTACGATATCCTTACCTACGGCGTCAATCCTTCCTTTGGCGTCATTGAGACTCATCTGGCTCCAGTGGCGGCCGGCCTCCTGGGTCCACTCAAACAGAGCTCCATCGGAACGGCGTATAAGGAAGAACTTGTCCCTGGGGGTGTTGTTCAGAATGTAGGATACAGCCTTTCTGATAGGATTGGTGTAAGCCAGATCCTGCCATCCCGGATAATCATAGTTGCAACTGGTGAGCATTATCCAGGTCTTTCCTATAGGAATGATGCTCTTGGCCGTGAGACGCATGTTGGCCTTGAGTTTCTGGGATACCTCATCATCATCGCCAGCCACATCGAGAGTGTATTCCACCTCGACCATGGAGCCGTCAGCTGTCACCTTGTAGAGGACACCCTCAACGGTAACGCCGGCATCGGCCTTAGTGGATGAACTGCCATATCCCAGACCCAGTGCCGTGGCGCCGGAGATATCGGCCTTACGGAATGTTACGCCGCTAACGCTTGATCCTTCATCGTCATTATTGCACGATGCCAGCACAAGAGCGGCCAATGCCGTGAAAAGAAAGAATTTAGTCCTCATAAGTCATTATAATTAGGTTGTAAATAGCAATGATATGGGGCCAAACAGAACCGTCCCCTTTGGCTCCGGTTACTTATGAACCATGGTGCCGATAGGCTCACCGGCCATAACCTTCTTGAGGTTGCCGGGAATATCCATGTTGAACACATAGATGGGCAGGTCATTCTCCTTACACATGGTAGTTGCGGTAAGGTCCATGACCTTGAGGTTACGGTTGTATATCTCATCAAATGTGATCTCGTCAAACTTGGTGGCTGTGGGATCCTTCTCGGGATCGGCAGTGTAGACGCCGTCCACGCGGGTACCCTTAAGCATTACATCGGCCTCAATCTCGATGCCGCGCAGGGATGAGCCGGTATCGGTAGTGAAATAGGGATTGCCGGTGCCGCCCACCAGGATGGCAACCTTGCCCGCTTTCATTGCGTCAATGGCTTTCCACTTGCTGTAGAGCTCACCTATAGGCTCCATGCGGATTGCGGTAAGAACGGTGTTGGGGCAATCGACCGATGTCAGGGCCGAACTCAGACCCAGGCCGTTGATCACGGTTGCAAGCATACCCATCTGATCGCCCTTGACGCGGTCAAAACCCTTGCCGGCACCCTTAAGGCCGCGGAATATGTTACCTCCACCAATCACGATGCCTATTTCCACGCCCATGTCATGGATCTCCTTGATCTGCTGTGCATACTCACCCAGACGCTTCTCGTCTATTCCGTAACGCTGCTCACCCATCAGGCTCTCGCCGCTGAGCTTAAGCAATATCCTCTTGAATCTAGCCATTGTATTTTCAGTTTTGTTTAGGCAAAAATAGTAAAAATGACACAAAGGGGACTGTCCCTAATGTGCCATTTTTTGCGGCAGGATGAACTGCACCTGCTTGAATTCATAAACCCGATGCTCACCACCGCGCGTAAGCAGCATCAGGCAGCCGTCGGGACGTATTCCCTCTATTGAGGCCTCAAACTCTCCCTGTGCGTCACGGAACGGATGATACCCCTCACGGCGGTACAGACGCTCCCGGTACAGACGGTCCAAACAGGCCCTATCCGCATCCGATGTACGCTCCATATAACCGATAAAACGCTTCACGATGTCATTGAGCAAGGCGTCACGGTCATAATCCCGGCCGGTAATGTTCTTAAGCGATATGGGATTGGGCGCATCACTCAGAAATACCTCCTGGTTCACATCCAGGCCCACGCCTGCCACAGTATCCAGTATGCGGTCACCCTGCAGCGTGTTCTCAATCAGTATGCCGGCCATCTTAAAGTCATTCCAATAGACATCATTTGACCATTTGACCGATACACCGCCGGCAAACTCCGGTCCGATTGCCGCAATTACTGCATCCGATGTAGCAAGCGCTATAGCCTGGGATATATAGAACTGATCCCTGACCTTTATGCCCGACGGGTGCGCCAGTATGCTGAACAGCAGGTTCTTGCCCTGCTCGGACTCCCAGGTGTTACCCTTCTGTCCGCGTCCGGCCGTCTGGAAATCGGCCACCGCCACCTCATAATCATAGGCGGAATCACCGCCGTTAAGTTCACGCAGATAGGTGTTTGTTGAACCTATGCTATCACTTCTGTGCCACTTTATCTTACTCATCATTCCACCGGCGGAAAAAACGCCTGTTCTATATGTTCCAACTTGAATTCTCCTTTTTCGACCACTATTGACACCACATCAAACCTGACATCCTTGTCAATTCGGTTGTAACGTATGTATGCATCGGCAGAGTTTACTATACGGCGAATCTTGCGGTCATTGATAAAATCCTCCGGATCACCCCAATCGGTGCTGGTGCGGGTCTTTACCTCAACAAACACCACGGTATCATCCTTTGTAGCCACCAGATCCAGGTCCTTATGGCCGCAATGCCAGTCACGGTCAAGGATTGTATACCCCTTGTCCTCAAGGTATTTAGCCGCCATCTCCTCACCTTCTTTTCCCAAGATATTATGTTCTGCCATGTATATCAGCGTTTATTGGGCAAAAATATACATTATTCGCGGCATATTCATCTAAAATGGGTATCTTCGTAGTTAGTTATGAAGAAGGAAGTTTCCACAAGAGCAGAACGCTACAGTTTCCTGGTCAATCCTGATGAGAAGCAGATGATTGAGAATTATCTGCGTAAATACAAGATCCGCAACCGCAGCCGATGGATGAGAGAGACTCTCATCACTTTCATCATCAAGAATCTTGATCAGGATTACCCCACCCTTTTTAACGAGCAGGAGATGCGCCGATGACACAGCAGGAGCAGGACATACGGTTCATGAAAATGGCGCTGGATGAGGCCAAGGCCGCTGCTGCAGAGGGTGAGATTCCCGTGGGTGCCATCGTGGTCTGCAAGGGCATGGTCATAGCGCGCGCCCACAACCTGACAGAGACCCTGACTGATGTCACCGCACATGCCGAGATGCAGGCCATCACAGCAGCCGCCTCTTATCTGGGTGGCAAATACCTGGACCAGTGCACCCTCTACGTAACACTTGAGCCTTGCGTCATGTGCGCGGGGGCTATAGGATGGTCGCAGCTGGGGCGGCTGGTTTATGGGGCTGGGGATCCTAAGCGGGGGTATTCTGTCTTTGCTCCTGGGGCGCTCCACCCTAAAACCCAGATCACCACTGGTATTTTGGCGGATGAGTGTGGGGGGATTGTTCAGGAGTTTTTCCGCGCTAAACGGTAGGGGCGCAAAGGGGACGGTTCTATCTGTGCCCTTTTGATAATGATCAGCTAATCTCAACCTTTTCTTAAGGGCACAGATAGAACCGTCCCCTTTGCGCCCCTTATAAATCCTTGCGGTATTTGCCTTCCTCCTCGTCGGAGAGCATGCTCAGGTAGCTGGTGTAGCGGGACAGATGAATGGCGCCTGTCTCGACGGCTTGTTTTACGGCACAGCCGGGCTCGTTGGTGTGCAGACAGTTGCCGTAACGGCAATCGGCGGAATACTTGAAAATCTCGGGGAAATAATGGCTGATCTCCTCATGCTCCATATCGAACGTGCCGAACCCTTTTATTCCCGGGGTGTCGATGATCCAACCGCCCTCGGGCAGTGCAAACATCTCGGAGAACGTGGTGGTATGCATTCCCGTATCATGTTTCTCGGAGATATCGCCGGTACGCTGGTTGAGCTCCGGCAGGATCCGGTTTACAAAGGTACTCTTACCTACCCCTGAGTTGCCCGATATGAGCGACACCTTACCCTTGAGCAGAGCCCTGACATCATCCACACCGGTGCCGTGCAGAGCATCGCACTCCACACACTCATAACCGATGCCACGATAGAGCGATACCAGTTCATCGGCCGTAGCACGGTCATCGGCCGAGTAGAGGTCCGATTTGTTGAACACCAGCACCACCGGAACGCGGTACGCCCAGGCCGATGCCAGGAACCGGTCAATGAATACCGTAGATGTAACGGGATGGTTCACAGTCACCACCAGCAGGCACTGGTCCAGGTTACAGGCCAGGATATGTGACTGTTTGGAAAGATTAGAGGAACGCCGGATAATATAGTTCCTGCGCTCCTCTATATTTGTGATATATGCCGGCTCACCGTCACGTGCCGGAGCAAACTCCACATAGTCACCTACGGCTATGGGGTTGGTGCTCTTTATGCCTTTTATGCGGAAAGTTCCCTTTATGCGGCACTCCTGGTCACGACCGTCATCGGTACGTACCAGATAGCTGCTGCCTGTATTCCTGATAACGAGTCCGCGCATCTAAAAGCGTTAGACGGTCATGATCTCTTTCTCCTTCTCGGCAAAGAGTTCATCGGCCTTCTTGATGTATTTGTCATGCAGTTTCTGCAGCTTCTCCTCGGCATCCTTCTCGGCATCCTCGGGCAGTCCGTCCTTCTGAGCCTTCTTAAGGGTATCCAGAACGTTACGACGGGTGTTGCGGATGGATATCTTGGACTCCTCACTTACCTTACCGCTCTGCTTTACCAGGTCACGGCGGCGCTCCTCGGTAAGGGGCGGGATAGCCAGGCGGATAACCTCACCGTTGTTGGTGGGCATGATACCTACGGGTGAGTCTATGATGGCTTTCTCAATGACCTTGATCATGTTCTTATCCCAAGGACGGATAGCTATCGTGCGGGCATCGGGAGTGGAGAGTGCGGCTACATTGTTCAGCGCAACCATTGATCCGTAAGAGTCCACGCGGATATCATCAAGAATACGGATATTTGCCTTACCGGCACGGATATGTGCGAACTCATCTTCAAGATGCATGATGGCCATTTCCATCTGCTCCTCAGCCTCGTTGAGACAATTGTTTACATCAAACATAGTGGTGTCTTTTAGTTTGTCATAGCTTTGTGTAGCACAAAGATAGTTTAATTTTGTTCATAAAGCCATATATAATTAGTAAATTTGCAAGGCTAACCCCAATGGAACCGATGCTGACCAATAACATGCAGATTCTGGACAGATTCGCCCCCATATCACTTGAGGAGATGTCGTCAATCCGCCTTATGAACAGGACGGACAGCAAGTATCTGGCCAATGAGCAGCAACTCATGCAGCTGCTGGAGATGGCATCGGGAGACTACATGGTACAGTCCATGGCAGACCGCAGGGTGTCGGAGTACCGCACGCTCTATTTCGATGACAAGGACAATATCATGTACCTTAACCACCACAACAGGCGTCTCACCCGCCAGAAAGTACGCATACGCACTTATGTTGACACCCAGGACAGCTTCTTTGAGATCAAGCTCAAGAACAACCACGGGCGCACCAAGAAGAAACGTATCCATCTGAACGGTGCCGATACCTACGTCCAGGACGGTGCCGCCGAGTTCCTGGCCAGCCACACCATGCTGCCGCTTACACTCAGCGACATCACGCCCAAGCTCTCAAACCATTTCACGCGCATCACGCTGGTAAACAACGCCAAGACAGAGCGTCTTACCATAGACCGTGAGCTCTCATTCCACAATGAGGTGACAGGCCTGGACCGCAGCATGGACAATCTGGTGGTAATTGAGGTAAAGCGTGACGGCAACACATATTCCCCTATCCAGGACCTGCTGCGCCAGGTGCGTATATTCCCCTGCGGATTCAGCAAATACTGCATCGGAATGGCGCTCACCACTCCGGGCCTTAAGAGGAATCTGTTCAATGAAAGGATCAGAAAAATAGAAAAACTTACATCGATATGCTATTAAACATTCTAGCTCCGCTTGCAAGCGGACTCAGCCAGCTGGCTGCAACCGCATCTGATGAGGCCGAACTGTTCGGCGAGGAGACCGAGGGACTGCTCTCCACACTGGGTGCCACACCTTTCTGGCCCGTATGGTCCAGCATCTGGGAGATGGCATTCCGTCTGCTCATCAATGTCGTAACCATCGGAATAATAGTTCATGCATTCTACTACCCCAAGGCCAAGAGACGTGACTATTATTTCACCTTCTCAATCATCGGAGTAAGCATATTCCTGCTCATATATCTCATGGGCGGAGTCAAGCTTAAGATAGGATTCGCGCTGGGTCTGTTCGCCATATTCGGCATCATCAAGTACCGTACCGAGCAGGTTCCCATACGTGAGATGACCTATATGTTCGTGATCATCGCCGTAGCCGCCATAAACGGTCTGGCCACCAGCGTAAGCTACTTTGAGCTGCTGGGAACCAACCTGATATTCATCATTGCGCTGGCTATCTGCGAGAACACCAAGTGGATGAAACACGTCCCCTCCAAGCTTATCAAGTATGACAACGTGAGCCTGATAGCCCACGGCCGTGAGGATGAACTCAAGGCTGATCTGGAGAAACGCCTGGGGCTCAAGATCATCCGCGTTGAGGTAGGCAACGTTGATTTCCTCAAGGATTCCGCCATCATCAAGATCTATTACGAGCCCATCATGGATGAGTTCGGCACCATAGATACCATAATGAAAACCGGTAAGATAAAATGAGAAAGTTCCTTCTGACAGCAGGTCTGTGCCTTCTTTCCGTATCCATATCGGCCCAATCAAACTGGGGCTTGAGGAGCAGCATAGGGGTAGACAAGAAGATAACCAAAGGTCTTGACGCAGGAGTCGAGGCCAAATACTATCAGACTGACAATTTCAGGAATACGGACCGCTGGAGTATCGGTCTCTCTCTGGACAAGCGCCTGTACCGTAATAAAGCCAAGACCTTTACCGTCAAGGCTGGTCTGGGATACAAATACATGAATGTGTATCATGACTGGTCGACCAAATATAAGGATGATACCGATGGTATAGAGAACAAACTTGAACCGATGTTCTACTTTAACAACGCATTCGATTTCAACCTGAAAAACGGATATATTGACACCCGACACCGTGCCACAGTTTCACTTCAGGCCGCAGTGGAGTTGGGCCGTTTCAAGATTTCCCTGCGCGAGTCCTATCAGTTTACTCACACCGACAGTGCAATCTATGCTGTTGATAAATACCGGCATGACGATGGTCAGACCATCTGGGAAGATAAAGGTTACAGCTACTATGAAAAAGTAGTAGGAACAGATTATTACCTAAAGACTGACAACTCCGTTAAGCCAGCTTCAAACAAGAACGCCCTTCGTTCCAAGATTAATGTTGACTATGATATACCTCACTGGAAGTATGATCCATTCATATCATATGAACTGTTCAACAGTCTTGACAACGGTTTTCAGACCCAGAAATCAAGAATTCAGGCCGGCGTGGAATTTTCTATAAATAAAAAACATAACTTTGAAGTTGCATACTTATGGCAGAACCAGCACGACAATGACGAGCCGGCAGGTTCTTTCATATGTCTGGATTACAAGTTCACGTTTTAAGCATAATGAAGAGACTCCTGACACTGACATTGTCCGTCCTGCTGGCAGCCACCGCTTTCAGCCAGGACCCGGCCGTCACCGCCCAGGACAGTCTCACCCAAAGCCTTGAACTTGAGAATCTGCGCAAGATAGCGTTCAAGGAAGACAGCGTAGTCACCACCTACTCCGACGGCTCTACCAAGACCCACAAGCTCCTGGAGAATGAGAAGCTCCAGTTCAGCCTCCCTGACAAGACCGATAAGGGCATAGCCGATGATGAAGTCACCTACACCATCTATGACCTGAGCGGAAGACCCGTCAAGACCCACACCGACAGGAATTCTGACCAGCCGTTTGACCTGAACGACCTCTCATCGGGCATCTATCTGCTCAAAACCGGCAACCGCACAATCAAGATAGTCAAGTAACCCAACCCACTGACAGATATTCCTTTTGGGGCAACACTTTTAAGTAAAAAATCTGAAAAAGTTTGCCCACCTCCATAAAAAGGCATATTTTTGCACCCGCTTAACAGCGATTAGAGGTAGATCCGCTAGCTCAGCAGGTAGAGCACATCCCTTTTAAGGATGGGGTCTCGGGTTCGAACCCCGAGCGGATCACCAACAAAAAAAGATTCTGAAATCATCTGAAAGCTTGCTTTCAAGGGAGTTCAGAATCTTTTTTTGTTGTGTGATGACCCGTGGCAGGGCCAGGGGTCATCACACAAATATGGGCTGTTTTCAGACCATATTTGGTGATAACTTTGAGCGGATCTCCGTGGCGGCCCCCCACCTTAGGGAGCCACAACGCACGTACAGCCATTTTCATCCCTAAGGTGCATAGGAAATACGCTTTCTCGCGGGCCACCCCCATACCTTAGGGAACTGTAGCGCACGTAGAGGCGATTTCATCCCTAAGGTGAGCAGGAAATACGCTTTCCCGCGGGCCACCCCCACACCTTAGGGAGCCACAACGCACGTACGACCCATTTCATCCCTAACGTGCACCAAAAATACGCTCTCCCGCGGGCTACCCCCGCACCTTAGGGAACTGTAGCGCACGTAGAACCATTTTCATCCCTAAGGTGCATAGGAAATACGCTTTCCCGCGGGCCACCCCCCCACCTTAGGGAACTGTAGCGCACGTAGAACCATTTTCATCCCTAAGGTGCATAGGAAATACGCTTTCCCGCGGGCCACCCCCCCACCTTAGGGAGCCACAACGCACGTGCAGCCATTTTCATCCCTAAGGTGCATAGGAAATACGCTTTCCCGCGGGCCACCCTCCCCAGTGGAAAAGGGGAAGGTTTAGCTCGACGAAGTCACTGTCCCCATTTCCACACTTGTCACGCTTTTCCCCAAAACCGTAACGCCGCGTTACGTAACAAAAACCAAAAACAGCCAGGCTCCCCGCCCGGCTGTTTAACCCATCACAAAAGGTTCTCTTCCTTTTGTGCCATCAGAAATAAGTTCCTACGGCAAACGCAAACTGATCTATGAATATCTTCTTGAATGCCGAGATGTTGTTCTGCTCGTAGAATATCAGCATTGCCTTCTTGTAATCAACAGAGTCAACCGTCCTGAACGATATGGGGCAGTACCGGTTGGCTATCAGAATGGCGTTACTGGTCATACGTGCAGTACGCTTGTTTCCGTCACTGAATGCCTGGATGTATGAAATCAGCACCAAAGCCAGGAGCGCTTTCTCAAATACATTCTCCTTACCGTTTATCAGTCGGCAGCTGTCCTCCAGAGCCTCACGTATCTGGAACTCATTGTCAAGCGGACGGTAGTTGGTACCGATAACTCCAACGCGGCGTCTGCGTATTCCCTTATCTACATCCAGCTCTTTTACAAGCAGTGTATGCAGTTCTTCTATGCGCCTAACAGAGAGTTCCTTCAAATACTCAGGTTCCTCCAGGATATAGTCAAGCGCATCCTTATGGTTAAGCAGCATTACCGCCTCCTCCTTGGTCTTGCCTTGAGCCGTCTGTTTCTCCTTAAGCAGTTTCTCAGTCTCCAGCAGGGAGTAGGTGTTACCCTCTATCTGTGATGATTTCCAGCTCAAGTCTATACCCAGGCGTTCCATCTCCTTGCGGTATTCAGTGGGGGTAATGTCTTCTATGTTGTGCGTAAACTGGGCCTGCAGCGCATCTAACTGCTCCTTCTCCTGCCCGGTAAAAAGCTCCACTTTGGGCAGTATGTCATTTATCAGCTCAAAGTTGAAGTCAGTCTGCACTATGCGCTCATCGGTCTCCTTCTCAAAGTAAGTATCAATATTCAGGGGCATGGTAACATGTGCCTGGGCTGATACGCTGTAGCGCGTTGCACGTCCCTGACCGCTCACAACAGCCTGCCCGGCCTCCACCAGTCCGGCCAGAATACGCTTTACCGTAGCCGGACTTTCCTTCAGGTTCATACCCGCCTCAATCTCCGCTCTCGATGCTCCGGGATTGTAATGCAGATACTGCAATATTTCGTTTTCTCTAGTCATAATCCTTGTTTTTCGGCTCAAATATAAGCAAAATGCGGCTCATTATTCAAAAATTTGAGCCGTAAATTGATATTTTTCACCTCATTTTGAGCCGTAACACAAACATTACCACCCAATTTTTGTTACTGCCAACCTTGCAAAGATTTGCGCCACAAATTTGCAAATCAGCAAAATTATGTCTAACTATGTAGTTCAGAAAAAGGACAATAAGGACATAGAGTATGCTACAATATGACAGCTTAAAAAAGGCAGAGATTAAGGAGGCATCGGCATTGGCTGCCAGAGCCTTTTTTGACTATATCTACGTAACCATCTTTTTCCCTGGTGTTAAGGAGCGGCAAAGGGGTTTGGCCCGATTCCATGCAATAAACAGGAAGGGGAACTTTAAGGGAGCACATATGTTGACCGCACGTATGGACGGCCATATGGTAGCCGAGGCATCACTTGAACCACCAGGTTACAAGCAGCCATCGGTACTCCGGTTCATTTTGTGCGGATATCTTAAGATGTATTTCCTTGCCAACTGGAAGCATCTGCATGCTTTCCTGGCCAAGGACAAGGAGGCCGGAACTCCGTGTCATGATTATCAGAAAGAGAATCCCGATGTATGGTACCTGAGTATGATTGAGGTGGATCCGTCGTTCCACGGCCAAGGCATTGGTACTCAGTTCCTGGCCTATCTTGAAGATTACGTTCGCCAGCGCGGAGGCAAGACCATGGTGCTGTTCACCAACAATCGGAAGAACCTTAATTTCTATCAGAAACGGGGCTACCAGGTATTCCACGAGTATGAAATCACCCACAACGGTCAGACCATGGGTAACTGGAGCCTCATGAAAACGCTGTGAAAATGTGGAAAAGGGGACTGTCCCCAATTCCACATGTGGAAATGGGGACAGTCCCCTTTTCCACATTTTCACATCAGAAAGTAAACGATAGCGCAGCAGATAGCAGCCACAGGCAGCAGTCCCAGGTGAGCCCAGGCCGCAATCATGCCAATCACCAGGGCAACCAGGCTTGGCCAGGGAGTGGGTGTAGCCAATATCATATCGGGGAATGTCATGACAGCCAGCGTGACGTAAGGCACGTAGTAAAGGAAACTGCGTATAAACCGGTTGCTTATCTGCCCCTTGATGAAAAGCATGGGTATCACGCGTATCAGGTTGGTGACAGCGATAGCCAGCAAAATGTAAATCAGGATCCTATGCTGCTCCATCACCTTTAGTTTTAATAGGTTTAAGCCAAGCCGCCACGCCTGAAATAATAATAGTCAGCACAACCGTACGCATACCGCTGCTCCACTGGCTCACCACAGGTGCCACAGCGCAGATGCCGCTCAGCACAAAACTGGCAATCACAGCATAGAGAACATTACGGTCTCTGCGGGCCGGAGGTATGAAAATAGCCACGAACATACCGTACAGAGACATGCTAAGCGCAGTAACAACATGCTGCGGCAACAGGCTGCCCGCCGTAATGCCTATGGCGCACCCGCTGGCCCAGAACAAGGTCGATAACAGCGCAGCAGCGTACATATATGACGGCGGAGTGTAACCCGGATGCGCAATCGAAATGCCGAACACCTCATCGGTAATGCAACAAGCCATCAGGATTCGCTTTATCCACGGCGTGCCCGGCGCAATCTTCTGTGAAAGGGCCGCGCTCATAAGCATGTATCGCAGGTTAACCACCAGACACATGGCAATAATCTCAGCATACGCTGCCCGGACCGATATCAGCGTATATGTGCCGTATTCACCGGCCGATGCACGCGTAAAGAAGCTGGTAAGAAAGCCCTGCCCCGATGTCAGCCCCGCCTTTGCAGCAATAATGCCCAATGAGAATGACACGGCAAAGTACCCCAAAGCAATGGGAAAGCCGTCCCTAAATCCGTGAATGATATGTTTCCAGTTACCGCTCATCTAACACCATCGTAAAAGCGACCGCAAAGGTACTCATTTTGACACAGGGGGACTGTCCCCCTGTGCCATTTTATTAACTTTGCAGATGGAATAAGCACAGAAGCAATGAAACAGGAAATAGATCCCAACAGCACCAAAAGAGCCATAGCCTTCCAGTTGTGGACCAAATCACCCATGCCCATGGTGACGCTCACCAAGACCTTTGACGTGACACGTCTGCGCAGGGTGAGCCGCAAACGCGGTATGAAATTCAACATGCTGCTGTGCTGGTGCATCGGCCGTGCCGCATCCAAGATTCAAGAGTTCTACGTGCTGCCTCAGGACGGCAAACTCTATAAATATGACCGAATGGCCATCAACGTTATAGTGAACAATGCAAAGGGAGGACTCAGTTTCTGCGACGTTGCCGTATCTGATGATCTGGAGGCGTTCAATGCCAACTACCTGCATCTTACGGAGACCATCTGCCAGACCTGCCGGGACATCCTGGACAATGAAGCCGTCATTGTAGGCACATCGGCCGTAACAGGCACGGAACTGGACAGCATCACCAACCAATACAGCGGCATATTCAACAATCCATTCCTGTCTTGGGGCCGATACCGCAAAGGCTGGTTCAAGACCACCCTGCCCATCTCCTTCCAGTTTCACCACGCCCAGATGGACGGTTGCCAGGCCGCCCGTTTCCTGGAAGCGCTTCAAAACGCCTTTAATACGATATAAATCCCTGTTGTCATAAACATGATGTCATAGCAACAATTTATGAAGGATTAGTTTTTAAGTTACTGAACCGGTCGCATTTTGCGACCAGTTCCTTCATTTCATGTTTGTTTAACTGAAACCTGAATCTTTCAGGAAAGCGTGTTATATTTCTTTTTACTTGTTGGTTAAGATGTTTGGTCGTTACTCCATATAACATTGCTATGTCGTTGTCTATCAACACCTGCTGATCTCTTATAACAACTATTAGCTTAGCAATGTCAATCTCTTCTATCGGAGTTGTATCATTCAACTGGTCACAATTTGTGACCGGTTCGTTTTTTGATTAATCCAAAGTTTCTCATTCAGGCCGATGCGCAGCCCAGAAGTCCGCAGCCGCCTGCATGCAATCGCACAGAGCCTTATCCACCTCCTCCCAGTTTTCATCAGTAATCTCGATGGTAGGATGCTCGGGCGTGCCGCCCCCAGCCTGAATCACGCAGAAATCAGTCCGTCCCTGAGCATACACCACATACTCCTCACGCCTCTTAAGTTCCGCCATAATCTCATCCTTACGGTCCGCAGGCGTAGGAATAACCTGACAGTTCATCCAAGGATACTCATTGGCCGTGAGCAACGGGTATTTGTTCCCGTACTGACCGGTAATCTCAGTTATTTTGAAAGTGTATCTGCTCATCAAAAAAAGAACAATCTATCGCATTATAGAAAACCTATTATAAATTACCTCCCAGCTTCCACCCTTGTCAGGTCCATTTCTCTTAATACGACCCTCAGCCTTTAGTTTTGCCAGCTGTTTCTCAATGGCCTTCTGAGTGACACCAATCTCCTCAGATAGTTTCTTGGCGGAGTATTCGGGATAGACTCTGAGCAGTGAAAGGATTTTCTCCCTACTTTTGGGCTTTTTCTCCCTACTTTCTCAATATTTTCTCCCCACTTTTTGCAAAAAAAATGGCACCAAAGAATTGCAATAGCCAGTTGGAACCGTTTGTTTATTGAATCCGAGTTATATCATCAATCACCTGCAAATCCGCCGGCAACCACTCCACGCTCCGCAGCTCATCCCTGCCCAGCCACCGCGCCGCCTCATGCTCCTTAAGAGTAAGTTCCCCGCTCTCCACGCGGCACCAGTAGCAGTGCATGATAAGGTGAAACGCCGGATAATCCCACTCAACAGTCCTCACCAGCCGCTCAATCACGATCCGAGTCTCCAGCTCCTCCCAGATCTCCCGCTTCAAAGCCTCCTGAGGCGACTCCCCCGGCTCCATCTTACCCCCGGGAAACTCCCAGAAATCCTTGAAATCACCATACCCGCGCTGGGTGGCGAAAATGCGCCCATCGGCATCGTGGATTATTGCCGCTACTACCTCTATCTGTTTCATATTTCCGACAAAAGTAGCAAAAATAGTACAATTGGGGTCAGGCCCCAATTGCACTACGACTCAAAAGGGGCTGACCCCAGTCCAGCTTGTTGTAAACAATAGTATTGTTTATTTATTTGTTACAAATAAAATATGTAATCTTGCAATCACTATTACGAAAATATGCGTAACGAAAAAATGCGTAATATGGAAAATCCTTTCAAGTTCGGTACTATAGTTACTGTCTGACAGAATCCTTGATTATACAAACTGCCATCCATATTACTCTCAACAATTAGCTTCAGTGGTGTGGCAGACAGGTATATTACAGCCCGATGTTGAAGATCCTTTTGTTGAGGCCATTGAGCATATTGTCATGTCACATGGTTTGGATTATGAGCGTCTATGGATGAATCTTAACCGTACCAATAAATGGATACTACAAAGACTTGCATCAGGACAACCGCTTCAAACAGCATATTATCCCACAAGTACGGTTTACAGTGCCCTTAAGCGCCTTCAAAAAGATGGTTATGTGATCTATTCCGACAGGTATGAAATAGAGGACCCCTTTTATAGGCAGTGGATCCGGAAAGGAGTATAAAAAGGATAGTTGTTGCTTTAGTCGATTTTTCTGTGTATACACACGTTTTTCACGACTAACAATGACACAAAGGGGTCGTTTCAACGGCGCGGTACCGGTATGAGCGCTACGATTAGAGCGCAATATTCAACATAGCCACGCTGCCGCGTGGAACGTCCGTACCTCCCCCCAGAACAGCCGCAAAAACGCCAAGAGCCAACATAATCAGAAGCACAATAGCAACGATAGCCAGAATTACTCCAAGGCAGCCCCATTTGCGCTCGCCGTAAGGCAGCTTGTCAAACAAGAGTGTAATGATAAGACCAATCAACGGTGTGGTCAGAATTGAGAGCAGATATGCCCACCCAAATCCAATCCGTCTCCTTGCACCCAGCAAGCCAACCAGTACCGATACAAGTGAACTGGTTATTAATCCGTATAAAATCAGTGTCGCTGTCATAAATCAATATAGATAGTCCGATGACAAATGTACTCGTTTTTTGAAAATGACGCAAAGGGGTCGTTTCGTTTTACGTCACGATGGCATACCAACTCCGCTCATGATCGTCATAGCCTCCATCTTTGCAATTGGCGTCGTTGTACTTGTGGCCCGATTCAACGATCCTATCCTGTTGCACCTTTTCTTCTTGTTGGTGGTGTTCCTTTAGTGGTGGATTTTTTGTGGGCCGATGTCTCAACGGTGCGGTACCGATATGAGCGCTACGGTGGTACCGGTATGAACGCTACGACGGTATCATTAGAGCACTATATACAGATACATTTGCCAAACTAACTCAGGTGGCCTAGTATCACCGGAATAGGTGGCCGACTATCGGCCGGAATATCTAAGTTCATCCAAGGATACTAATTGGACGTTAGCAGCGGGTCTTTGTTGCCGTATGGGTCTGTTATTTGGGCCCTAGTGGAGTGCTTTTGGTCATGTTTGGTCTCATTAACTCAGAAATAGCAGTCAAATGATTCTATAATCTAGATGCATAAACCTACAATAAAGAGAATTGAACAGATAATAAGAATTACAAACTTAATATTAATGAAGATATGACTTCTTTTATTGATACGGTCCATTTCAGGTTCGTGCTTATTGTCTAGATCTTCTGGCGTTTTATAATTATCAAATCGATTTTGCTCATCTTCATAGCTAACTGAATCCGAGTAGTAATGAATAACATCGCTAAATAGAAAAAGTAAACCAGCCAATAAACTAAACAGTAATGCCCAATTGGGGATATGCATATTCCCGTCTGAATATGTAATCACCCATATTGTTCCGATAATACCGAATATTAACGATCTTGAGACAGAAGAGAACCTGCTAGATTGAGAATACATGTATTCTTGTGTCTCTTTTTGTCGTTTTTCCCAATCATCTTTGAATGTCTTATCTTTTCTCTGCTTTGCCTCCTGACGGTCCTTTAGAACGTGTGGCTTGGCTTTTGGAGAAACCGTCTCCGATTTTTGAGACACTTGAGCTCGGGTTTTGCTGGGTGTTTGTTCTTTTGCTGTCATCTGCCATATTCATTATTTTTTAATGTTATAAATGCTTCAATTATACTATTACGTGGTTTAATACACTAACTCAAAGATAAGAGTTTTATCTCATTTGTTTATGGTAAATAAGTATTTAAAGAAGGTTTTATCTCGAAAGTTATGAACAATATAATTCTAATAAACACTGACTTAACAGATGCTCTACATTTCGCATAGTATAATTGATCTTGTCACTTTTAAGTTGGCATTCCCAAATTACAATCACTTGCCAGCCTGCATCATGCAGAGCCTTGTATTCCTGCTGATCGCGCTCGCGGTTACGTTGCACCTTTGCTATCCAGAAATCTGTGTTGCTTTTAGGAACAGAATATAGGCTGCAACCCTCATGCCCGTGCCAGAAACAACCGTTCACGAATATGGCGGTACGGTACTTGCGCAGCACAATGTCCGGCTTTCCCGGTACGCTCTTCACGTTAAGCCTATACCTGTACCCGTGACTCCACAGCCAATGCCTGACCAGCAGTTCCGGCTTAGTGGCCTTACCGCGGATTCGTGACATGCAGTAGTGCCTCTGTGACGGAGTCATCTTGTCAGCCATCTCAGTTAAAACCTATAATTGATTAATTGACGTCCTTCTAGATAAATAGGATGACCTTCTGGATATTTCTCCAGAACATGATTAAATCTTGTTCTTTCAATGAACGCCTTCTTGTCGTCTTCTATGATCTTATTGATATTGATATTACCAAGAGTGACCTCTTCATCAAAGAAATAGCAAAGGTAACTATCGTAATGAGGGTCTATATATCCGGTCTTAACCATTTGCATCTTCGACATCTCGCCAATATTCTTAACGCGGAATACTTTATAGACGCCTTCATTTTCTTTACCTGCTAAGTATAGCAAAACGAACTTTGCGTGTCTTATTTCATCCCTGCTCTTTACCACACCGCCAGGAACATCTTTTCCTATACGGACATTATATGCGTCGTCGCGCTTTCCGCCATCTCTTCCAAGAATCCATTTAAGATGTTCTTCACCATTTACAATGCCTATCAGGAATGATGTATCGGGATAATTCTCCAGATAATGCATCGTTAAGAAATTCTTTGGTATCTCTACTCTTGCATGAGGCTTTACAACAGGTAATATGTCATATGGTAATTCGCCTAATGGACATTGTTCAACAAAAAAATATTGTTTTAGCTGGAATAAAACAGCTTCGTTTTCTTCACGAACTTGTGCCTGTAGTTTTGCTTCTTTGTCTTTATCCGTAAGTGCAATCTTTTCTGGCTTTCTAAGTGCTAAAGAGTAATATCGCTGATTATCTCTGTCATCAAATGGACAGAACATCTTGCCTAATACGGATTGGAAATTCTCCTTTATATATAGATCGGCGTCTACATTATCATGTGCTGTCATCGCATAGAAAGAAAAGTGCTGTTTTAGCATCTCTTGTATCTGACCTCGGAACAGCTTTCTAGCTTTATTTCTCCATGCAACTTTTGCAGACTCTTTATCCCTTCCATATAAAGCCAACACAAAAAGGAAATTCACGTCATAATGAGCCAATAGGAAAGTGTCACGATCAAATAATCTGTTTTCAAACTGCCGGCTCAAATGATAAGGAGTTTTGTCTGTTGTCAGATGAATATCGTCACTCTTCTCCAGCTCGTTCTGTTGAGCGGAAATAAAAAAGTTTGGAATAACATTATATCCTTCTGTTACATCATCACGTAATTTAATATGCCCCTTCTGGTCAACTTCCTTTCCGTTGTTAAACAGGTCAATATTCCATTGGACAACATTCCGTGCGTATGTAAACTGCTTATATATGGATTCTTTGGGCAAATTGTGACCGCGCTTGTAATACTTAGAATCTCCAATATAGTAAATGTCCTCACTACTATCATCATTGACTAGTTCCTGATATTGGTACATGTGGTCAACCACCTTGCCGTCTTCCTGGTCTGTCAATTCCTTAGGCAATTGTTTATCAGAAATGAGTTCATCAATAATAGCTTCAAACACTATATGGAAGCTCTTTACCATCAAATACTCTCTTCTGTCAACATTTACTGCAACATTCGACGGACGATCAAAGAAATCAAAACACAGATTCCATAACTCAAGAGCCTTGTCCGAGAAATACTTATACTTAATCTGACGTAGTCGCCTTACTCCAAGTCCTTTAAGATATGTTTTAAACTTTTCCCCTTTTATTAGGGGAAAGTTCACGTTCATAATAACGGGCAGTCCATAAGTATCATTGATATAATAGAGGATGCTGTAATAAATCACCAGCAACTCTTCATCAAAATTAATCTTACGTTTTCTGTTGACAGGATTCAGATAAACTACAGACTGCGAGGTGTTATCATTTTGTATAATTGCCTGTGAACGGGAAATGGTCTTAGTCCAGTTAATCTTATTGTAGCCAGAATGAAGGTTCTTGACAATGAACATTACAAACTGCTGATTATCCTTGTTCCATTGTTGCAGAGCCAACAGAATATCCAAGAAGGTGTTTGCTTTCCTTTTCCTTGAATGTCCGGATACCGGTATTTGCTTATAAAGCACTATAGATGGTGCCGCCTTCTTTCCACCAAAGCGATCATACTCATGGTCCTTAAAGACACAGATCGCCCTATATATCCAAACAGAAAGATTATAAATAAAATCACGTTCTGCAGGAGTCAACTCTTTACACTTATCAAGTACAATCAAATCGCGGGGCGGAATATGCCCGAACACAAGTTCCTGCCCAAACTCTCCTTCCAATAACACCTTAGGAAGAATAAACACGCAATCATCCACCTCCGGGCAAAAGAAATAGCCTACACGGCTCAGGCTCACTTTACCTTCTGCGTCATGCTGGATTTCAAAGCTTGGAGCCATCTGGCTCACATCCTCGTAGGCGTATTGATATTCTTCTATCAGGATTCTCATTTTATGTCAAGCCGTTTTGTCAATCCTGATGTTCCAGCCAGCATTGTTTATTGCATCAATAAACTTGTCTATGTTGCCTATTCCAAATTGTGTTGACAAGTATATTTTTTCATCATTAGCCAGTATGTACTCTACTGCTCGTTTATTGGGGTCTTGAGAGTCTTTGGTTCGTTCTATGAACTCTTCTTCAGTTTCAACTAGATGTTGAACAATTCCTTTCAAGCCTAAACCATTCCATGCTTGTGCTATTTCATTGGCATTTGCATCGGGATGAGATTCAATGTAAGATCTGAATGCCTCTCTAGTCATCTGGGCTTTGTTCAGATTGTCGGTTGTATTCACTCGATAGCGAGACTTGTCCCTTGCCCGTTTTGTATTGGGGGTAGTGATAATAGGTGGGGCTGTACTAATACCAATGTTTTCAAAAGGATCAACCTCCAAGTCCTGAAGAAATTTGATAACCGTATCGGTATTTATTGATCCATCTTGATGGAAGAATTTGCGGAAAGCAAGCATGTCTCCATTTTCATCTTTAAAAGCCTTATGCTCACTTTCATTATCTTTAAATACGTCATTCCAGAGATAGAATAGAACTTTGTTCACAAAGGTATCTGCTGATATCGTTCCATCCTTTGCCTTGGCAAAGAAATACCCTAGTTTCTTGTCTTCTGAACGAGTGGAGTCCTCTATTTGTTTATTTATATTTTCAAGGAAGGACCACCAATCGTACTGATCACTATCAACCTCTATCACATAATTTTCTTTAGCATCAGCTATTGGAATGTATTTCCAATCCCAACGACGCTTAAAAGCAGAATCAATGGGAAATAGGCTTTGATCACTAGTGTTCATAGTCGCCCATATGTACAGGTTTGATGGAAGAATTAGTTCTTCACCATTTATCACACTATCAGGAATGTCTGTGCGTGAGTTGTCAGTTAATATACTGGCAATGTAGTCACCAAGATCGCTGTCTGCTTTTATTGGATATTCAGAATAACCTTCTTTACGGTCAAGCAGTTGAAACAAATCACCGAATATTTGTGCACAATTGCCGCGGTTTATTTCCTCAATAATCAAATAAATGGGTTCTTCAGTTTGCCAAGCTCGAAGGTATGCCTTGGTAAACGATTGAGGAACAAAAGAATATACTATCTTTTTATTATCAGCCTTTTTAGCCAAATCCTCACCAACTGCTATTCCTTTTGATATCTCAACATTCATAGTCTCGGTAAAGCCGCAGTCAGTAAGAATTTTCTTTATTTCGTCGGCAGTTAAGTCCTTCAATGATTCCCAATATTTTGCTGCGAATTTGTGACATGGATATGTTACACCGGATGTCTTTATTTCAGATAATTTGTTTATCAATTCTCCGATTTTATGTAGCGGTTCAATATTTGTCATCGAAGGTTTATAACATCCAACGAAAGTCGAATAGTCGCTGTCGGGATGGAATGTCGTGCGGAATACATTTTCTTTTGGTTGTTTTTTGGTTGTTTCATTGATGGTATGGGATTTTCCTGTCCCTGGAGCTCCATAGAATATTTGTTGCAACGGTGCATTAGCGCATATTACACGTTGTTCAATAACAGATTCGTTTTCTTTTCCGTCATTATATGGGGTAAGTACATTCGTTATCCATACATCAAAAATTCCGTCGTTGTTCTTCTTTATGTGTAAATCAGAATAGCCGCCCGCTAAGTAATTGCGTATTGTAAACTTTGCCTTTTGAAATGTACCATCATTTTTCTTATACACAAAGCTGTCGATCAAATCATTGAAATAGAAACGACTATCGATTTTTCCATTTTTTTGAAGTACATCTTTACGAGCACTCCATTTTTGGGTTTTGCTATCAACAGCAACTCCGTCGATAGTGAAATAGGCATCTAGAAAATCCAATTCATCTAAAACAAATTCTTTAGAGAATGGAACTATTTTGTGAGTTGAAGAATTGTCATACTTCCGAGGAAGCACTGAAGCAATGAATAATATAGCCTTCGTGAGATTTTCCTTACTATATCTCACCGTTATTTGTTCTCCATAATCTTTAAACAGTTCATAATGTTCATTATCAAGAAACAAATCGGTGTTTTTTGCATCACCAGCTTTAGGATTCCTAAAACTAGCGTTTGTGTCGTTAATATGTTTGATGATTTCTTCCATATTATTGCAAGATTATTGGGGCTGTTATTTGCTTAAAACAATCATTGGGCTTTACACCAATGTTTTATATTTGTAACAAAGACTGTTTTGACTCAATCTCTGCTTGAAATTGTTTAATGGGATTTTGAACTGAAAGCATGTAATCTAGACAATTTTTACATATTTGTAGTTTCTTCATTTCTGCTTGTACATCATAAATTCTATAAACGCAATATGTATTCTCGTCTTTTGATGCGGCAAAATCTATTTCATTATTACTGTAAAACAAGAAATGATTAAAATCAAATTTAGTGGATTTTACATCAATGTATATTTTATCATCAACTATAAAATCGTATGGAAGGCCAGATTCCAATGATCTATTTTCCCAAACATATGAATCTATACGTTTGGCGGCTTTTTCCTTTTCAAAGTATTGTGCAACAAGTTCTTCCCCTTCTCTTCCGGTTTGTTTGAATAACCTAGCGGCTTTTTCTATGTCTTTCTTTTTGTAGATGTGTCTTGGATCGCCTAACTGGCTCCGAATTTCGATGTCTCGTTGTATGTCAATACTTGTAAAGTTAATCTTTCTTAGAAGATAATCCATGGCTTCAGAAAAAACCGGATAATTCTCATCCAATACAACATTGTCTTTGGTAAAATATTTTCTAGCAATAGAATAATCTTTAGAACCTTCTTCAATGAGCCAGAATACTATCTCTTTACTTTCTAGTCCAAACCATACTAAATACCATTCTGACTTAGGCTTTCTATGTGCAAAATATCTTACTTTGGAGACTACGGAATTGGTGGGATCATTCCCGACACGTATTTTGGGACTTCTAAATGACCCATCTGGATTTTCAATTCTGTCAAAAGAACAATCTAATATGTCACAGTAGTCTTCATATATTAACATTGCAGATTTTACTACATCCGTATTATCTAGAAAGGATAATAGCCCTTCGTATAATCCGATATGAGATTGGTTACTACTTTCAGAAAAGCCTAAATCTGCATCTGAGAGTTTTTTGAAGCCTATGCGTTTTTCGTCATTGAAAAGAAAAAACAAACCCATGTCATTCAACTATAATATTGTTAGTAATTAGGTAATACAGAATAGCATATATTGTATTTACGCTAACTGCGTTTCCTGCTTGTTTGTATAAAGAACCATCAGCTACACCAGCGTTGCGGCCATTGATTGCAAAAGATGGTGGAAAACCTTGTAGCATAAATGCTTCTTCTGGAGTTATTTTTCTTATTGGGAGTTGAGCTAGTTGTTCTTTTGTGTATTTGCTGGCATGGTTTATAGTACCATGAGATTCAATAAAGTCTTGACTATAATAGTTATCTTGACATGCTCTGTGCATTTTGTGCATTGTAGCCGTCAAAGGCCTTGCTATTAGCATATTGATGTCGGACTTTGACTTGAAGTTAGCGGATCCATCGGCTAACAATGTCGGTTTTATGCGTTCTGATAAATAATATTTTGCTTCTACGTTTTGTGAGAGTATATCTGTAACATATTTGTAATGAAATGGGCTTAGGTGTAAATAGACTTTATTATAAGTGGCTTGAACATTCGTCGGAATATAGTTGTTGTTCATCCATTGTATATCAACTTCTTCTGTAGTTGCAAATAGAACAAGCCTATTGCGAGTTTGAGGAAGGTGGAATTCAGATGTGTTGAATACGTTATAAAAGACATGATATCCTAAATCCTCAAGTTCCTTGATAATTCTATCTATCGTTCTCCCTTTGTCATGATTAACTAGGTTCTTGACATTCTCAAGCATCACATATCTGGGATGCTTAATTTGGAGGATATCTATAATTCGGAAAAACATTTGGCCTCTGTCTTCATCGAATCCAGCTTTCTTGCCCATCATACTGAAAGTCTGACATGGGAATCCCCCGGTTAGAAAATCAAAATCCGGAAGTCTCTCAATGTTTTGAGGATTGGCCGTAAATGATACAATATCCCCCATTTCAATCTCGTTTTCAGCTGGACGGAAGTTTGCTTTATAGGTGGTTGATGCTTTGGTGTCAATTTCAGAAAAGCCTATACTGTTAAACTGCATAATGTTATCTTGCGTCAACAAATTCATTGCTTGACGGAAACCTCCAATACCTGCAAATAATTCCAAGTGTGTCATCTCAAAAACATCATAATACCATCACCTATTGCTTTCGCCAGTTTAACTGGCACAGCATTGCCCACTTGGGCATACCACATGTTTTGTGCTCCAGTTAATATGTAATCATCTGGAAATGTTTGAATACGGGCTGCTTCACGTGGGCTAAGTCCTCTTGCTTCCCACGGATGAATATACATATTGCAGTCAAACTTCATATGAGAAGTGATTGTTTTGCATATTTGTTTCTCATCGAGCTTAAAATATTTATCCTTAAAAATATCGTTCCTTCGTGAATATGGCATAATATCAGCGATTGATTCATGTAATGAATTTGCGCCTTGAGGTAATCTTCTAAAGATTTCTATGTCTCGAGGATTATTATACCTGTTTTTATGATTATATAGTGTCGTTAATTGCTTGTCTCCGTTAATGAAATGGTAGAAGTCAGTCTGGGGATATTTGAATTCTCGTTCAGTTAAGCCAGAACAAGTATTCTCAATGCCACTTTGACCTTTTTCTATCTTTGGCTCAAGATGTGGCAGTCCATACAAAGCGTCGCGTAAGACGAATGGCTCACGTTTTCTTTTGTTAATCTCTTCGAAAATAGACTTTGGAGGGATTTTCATGCGATTCCCTATCATGATGAAACGTTCTCTGTTCTGAGGAACACCAAAATCTTGTGCTTTGAGTATAGCATAATCATACTGATAATCATCGCCAAGATATTCCTTAAAATTCTGTTTTATTTCATCAATTTTGTTCATCATTCCTTTGACATTCTCCATTATGAAAAATTTAGGACGAACATGGCTAAGGAATATCAGATATTGCTTATACAAATTGTTCCGTGGATCATCTAGTATTCTCTGTCGATTTGCCATAGAGAAACCTTGGCAAGGTGGGCCGCCACAAACCAGAGTAATATCAGAGAGCATATCATCATAATCATCTATTTTTTCATTAAGTTTTGCTATATCTCCTATGTAATAATGCTTGTCTGATAGCTTATGGTTTGCCTTATAAGTGTTTGCAAATTGTTCTACAATTTCATTCACAAACCATGGTGTGAATCCAGCTTGCTCTAATCCCAAGCTTAGCCCTCCACAGCCTGCAAATAGGTCGACTATCTTATATGTGCCTTTTGTTGACATTAACTTGTTATATTATATGATTCAACTTGCTTTCAATCAGTATGGCGGATTCTATTCTTGAAGAATGCTGTTGAATAGATTTGAATATTTCATTATATTCTTTCTAATCACCTTCATATCTTCATCACCAAAAGAACGGTCGCCGGTTCTTGTAATTAGAATTTCTTTGTCATCAACTATTTTGCTTACACAATGAGCCAAAACATTTCTTGTATTAACAATATCAGCTAAATAGTCTTCAAAGAAATTAGCATGCGATGGGGTATATTGTTCTGGCTTTAAAATATAATTAATGGCTTTTGCTAATTGAGCAGACTCCATTTGGGGAATAATATCTGAGATTTGCATCTGTTTCCATTTGTGAACGCAGCTTTGTCCCCAATCACATTTCAATAGATCCTTTTTTATTCTATCCTCTTGTTTGTTTACTATATGCTCGTAAAATGCACTTTTCAGTTGTTCTGTTTCGTCTAGAACGTATCTTTTCCTAATGATATCCCTCATCTTGCCATCCAGCTCACTCACCTCAGCCATAACCAGACCACGTAAGTTGCTTAAGTCTTGGGTCTTCTTGAGGGTGGAGTCAATAACAATTCTGACCTTTTTAATAAAAGATGTATTTGGAATACGATCGCTAAAATACACTCCTTCAAGTCCATTTTCTCCGCTCTTGGTTTTCAGTTTATTGACACCATCTGCTGAATAAAAAACGACATCTGTGTAGACACCTAAATTACGTATTTTAGATATGAGCTCAGCTCCATTTGGTTGTTCTGCAAGATTTAAATCCATTAAAACCAAATCGAACATATTATAATCAATACCTATTTCCTCTTTCCCAATCAGTGTTTTTTCATAAGTAAAACCTAGATCATCAAGATAATCTTGAATCTGGTCCTCTATGCTTTCAACCCAATCCTCATCGTTTTCAATCCAAAGTATTCGATATTTAAGCTTCATATTTTTAGAATTTTATTGTTAATATAAAACCTGGTTTGTTTTGATTCGCCTCCACGTTAATGATGCCTTTTAAAACATTGTTCACAAAAGATGCAACGTTGTAAAGCCCTAATCCGGAGCCGTTTGTTGTAGTAAATCCTTTTTCAAAAATATTTTCGGGATTTACCACATCGGGAGAAAGACCGTCTCCGTCATCGCTAATTGTCATGCGAATGTGGCCTTCATCATTCTCAAAAACAACATCAAAATGCTTCGCGTTAAACTTAGAAGTGTTAGAAACCAAATTGTCAATAAAAATACTTGCTTCTAATGGTGCGAACTTTATAGTTTTAGAACAAGAGTTTATAACACATTGCAAAGTAAGTTCGCTATAAAAATCCGGCAAAACGTTATTGACATATTCACTAATATAACTGACAATATCAGCCTCTATTTCATCTGCATCTATTCTATAATTTGCTTTTGTTGCAAATTGGGCTATAGAAGTTATTTTGTCATTGGCTCTAGAAATTCTTTCTATCATCTTGATAGTATCTTCAATTGTCAACTGACCTTTATTGTGTTTTTTCAATATTTGTCCAATAGTATTATGAATTGTGGCTGAATGAGTTCGAATATCATGATGATATTTAAGAATGCGATCCTTGTCAAGTGATCCAACAGATAACAGGAAAAGATTCTGCCTGTTTTTTTGTTCAAGCTCTTTTTCTGCTTTTTTGCGTTTTTCCTCTTCTTCTTGTGCTTTTTTTCTTGCCGTCTCTGCTTTCTGGCGTTCTTCCTCGGCTTTTTGCTCTGCTTTCTCTTTTTGTATGCGAAGCTCATCAAGATGTTTTTCGAACTCTTGGATCTTATTGAGCAAGAAAGCATCATTTGTCTTTTCAGCCAGTTTGCGGACATCATCAAACATTTGAGCTTGAATCACTTCCGCTTCAGAAGGATTCGATACTATATTGGCCAGTTCCTCGTTGTATTGTATTACACTTATGGATTTGTCATTCGCAAGAGTTTTTATTAACTGAAGGAAATCAATTCTGCTACCAATGTTGTCATAGATGTGCTCTGTCGTGTCGGAGTCTTTATCGAACTCTAATTTTTTGCGTGCTTCTTGTGCTGATGCTTGATTGACAAAATAATCTTTTCTTATAAAACCTTCACCCCATAACACTCCAACGACATAACGCTCTAGACGTCTATGAATGAATGTGAAATAATCCATTAATTGTTGAGATGCGTCAGTTCTAATTAGACCACCATCACGGCTGGACACCTCTTTAATCAAATCAGTATTGTCAGATTCAACATCGACTCTTCCGAACAAGTCGCGAGTTCCTAAGGTGCGGTTATAACCTTGCTGTTGTCGGTAATTCAGCCCCCAACTATCATCATTCCATTCGCCATATGGTAAAATGCGGAATCCATTTCTGAATAAGAACACATTACCATAACTAACCGGTTGAACGCCCATTCGTGCCGTAAAAGAATATTTTGCTGCACGGTTAAGGTAAAAAAGACTTATCGAAGCTTTTTCTATATGAAAGAATTGATCATTGGGCTCTTCTATCTCATACATTACGACTCCACGGTCGGTCAATGTAGTGTGAATAGAATTTCCTTCGATTTTGCTTTCAATTTGCGTTGTTTTTAGTTTAAGAACATCGGCGATGGAGTTCTCTATTATACCATTGACTTTATCATGAGGAGTTGAAGTGGCTTCGTCCTCAGACTGCATTTGTGGCGCTTTAATTTCAATCTGGAAATCATCGTCTGTTCCTGAAAAAGGATTGATCATTTTTTCCAGGGATTTTCGTAGACGCTTAATATCTTCACGTGTCCAGATGTCATGAAGCTCTCTAAATTGGAGGCTTGTTCCGGTTTTAGATGCGTTAGGAAAGGATGGTATTATTTCTGTTGTCTCATGTGGAATATCTATCGTATCAAATTCCGTTTTCTTGTTTTCCTCAAATACTTGCCAATCCACATTAAGCACCTCTGTGTCGTTCTCAGCTTCGCTACGTGTCGTTAAAACCAAATAGCGTGCTAAACGGTCGCAAGACAATCTCCCGATACCTTTTGCTCCAGCATAATGACGTGTAATTTTATCACGGTAGGTGACATCTTCCGTTCCATCGCTTTTGGCAGAGTAAGCCACAAATAGCCACTTGTTTATCAAGTCATCTTTGGACATACCTTTGCCGTTGTCAGCTATTTCCAGATAGTCTTCATCAAAGGTGATCTCAACTTTTGAGGCATGGGCATCGTATGAGTTCTTGACTAGTTCCAAAATGGCAATATCAGGACTTGTAATCAAATCCCGTCCAAGTATATTTTTTAGTTCCGCGCTGACACGGAATTTAAGATTGTCCTTTGTTACCATGCTCTAACATCTGTTTAAGTACAATGCCTGCCTGTTCGGCAAATAAGGGTGGTATGGCGTTGCCTATTTGCGAATAACGTGGCACTTCCAGTTTGCGCATCTTTCCACCTGTGGTGTATTTCTTCTTTATCTCAAACCAATCTGGAAATGATTGAATGCGTGCACATTCACGGACAGTCATGATTCTGGGCTCGGAATAATGTATGTAATCGTCTGGTTGGCCGGTTATAGTAGGAGATACATCACTCGGATCTAATACTGTGATCCCTCGTTGTTTAATGCCCCATTTTGCCCGATTCTTGCCGTCTATACGTTTTCCTCTCTCCGGATATTCAGAAAGCAGTTTTTTGAAACAATCAACCTTCCCGGAGTTATGATGGGCAAAGCTATGACTATCTGGAACGTTATGGCTATCTGGGTAATCTCCACGCATCAGGATTTCATAGTTGGTTAGTTTTCTATGCCCATACACACCAGAATCAAACCCTTTCCTATCAGGGGTGGGCTCTTCACCATTTGATCGCAATAGGTCTGATATTGCTTCTTCTAATATGGTCGTTGTACTCAAACCTTTATTCTTTAGGAAGGCTTCTTTGTTTGCCTTTAGCAACTCCTCAAACCGATTAGGAGATCCCAACTCCTTAAGAATTCCAACAAGAATAAAACGTTTGCGACGCTGTGGTACTCCATATTGCGAGAAGTCAATTACTTGGGCTTTGACATCATAGCCTAATTCTTCCAGTTTTGATGTCACTTTGTGGGAATACGGCTCCGTTTCTGTTGCCGTCTTACCTTTATCAAATGCATATGTGAAACCTTTGACGTTCTCAAAAAGAATCATCTTAGGCTTGACAAACTCAATGAATCTGATGTAAGAAAAAACCAATTGGTTGCGTGTGTCGTTTTCCTCGCGCTTTCCCGCCATAGAAAAGCCCTGGCAGGGAGGTCCACCTGCAACTAGATCTACTTGTCCTTGAAGGGCTTTGAGCTGGTCTGGGTATTTGTCCAGGACCTCATTGATTTCATGCGCTGTCTTTGGGAGCCAATCCGGCCAATTGAAGTGTTTTTTGTTGTCTATCAGGTTGTACTTAAGCGTTTCAAAGGCAAAAGGGTTTTTTTCAATGGCAAAAAGGCCTTCCCATCCTGCTTGATACAAACCAAGCGATAGGCCTCCACAACCAGCGAACAAGTCAATCACAGTATTTTTCTTAGTTTCCGCCACCATAGTTAAAAATAAGCAATTATGCAAATATAATGATTTGTTTTGTTTTTCTGGCAAAAGACGAACTCTATGTTGGAGATTGTTGAAAACTAGGCTCAATAATTGTCTGGAAGCCTTTTCATGTCACCGTAAACCGGAGGTACAAACGGCCCGAAACCTCACTTGTCCAAACAAGATTAGTTGTCACTTTTATCTTTATCTTGTTGTAAAATGATGTTTTGAGGCAGTGGCTTACAATATGTTTTGTTTACCACTCTATCCCTAATATATTTCATGTTTGTGAAGTTGCGATTAATGTTCTGGGCCAACTCAAAGAAGTTGTCTGTGCCATTCGGTTTTTGGTTATAAAATGGTTTTATTGATATGCAGTTTTTATGTTCAAAAAGAGTATTCACTAAGGTGCGGTCAGAATTGCCACAAGAGTGTCCCATTATGTATATCTGATATGGAGCGGATTCTATATAAGAAAGGACCGTTCTATAATTGTCGGATTCCAGATACTTTATTGATTTGATATTTCTTCTGGACTCTTCGAATTCCAGTTCTTTTATTTCTTTGTAATTATCGTCTAACTCATCCCCATATCCAAAGATGATACTATTGGGGTTGTTGAGTGTGCCGTGTATGTTGGTGATCTGCGTTATTCCTTCTTCATAGTATTTTTCGATTGTATTAGTGTAATTAAAATTCAACAATAAAATGGTCTCCGGAAAGAGAAATGGACAAGGTTTGTCTGACAAAAAAAATTTACGTTTAAGAAATAGCCCTCGATAATATGTCAGATTATCAGAATCGGGCATGTTATAACCAAGGCGTTTAAAAGCACTATGCACATGATATTCAAAGTGGACTCCATTGAATAACTCATCCTTCAATATGTCCGCTACGGCTGAAATACCCTCTACAGCTATATCACGTGGAGTCAGTGGTTCATATAACAATTCTTTAATTTCGCTGTTCGTCTGGGAAATATCATTACATGCTATGCTCAAATATTCGGTTAGTTTGTTTTTCAAAAAATATAGTTGGTCATTTAATAATTGCAATTCTTTAGACACATCTTTGTCATAATGAATCAATTGGGATGTGGATAAACAACATTTTTTAAGTTGTTTGTAATATTCATACTCAATATCAACCCATCCTTTTTGTTCAATGCAGCTCTTTATTCCTCGGTAAAAATCAGAATATGTTACTTTGTATTTTTTTGTACCAGTTTCTATCTTTTTTAAAAGGATGATTCTCTCTGATCTATTTAAGTCAACAACAGATTCAGAATAGGCGATTTGATTAAATGTGCAGGTCAGGCTCCTGATTGTAAACAGTGGGTCTGTTGACAACATTGTTTTGTTGTCAATAAAAGACAAGACCCTTTGTTCCCAATACCATTCAATAAAATCTTTATAACTAGTCTTGAGACCATGAGCCAAATCAAAGCCATTACCTATGAGTACTATTCTGTTCATTTGATTCTTATTTCGAGATAGAGTCCAATACTCCTTCCATAGAGTCGGTGATGCAATCAAACATCTTATACATCAGCTCCGGCCCCTCCTTCTCAGGAATATAGGCTATGACTTTCTTGCCGGCGCCGGCCATCCAGCCGGCCTCGGTGTGGGCGGATCGGCCGCAGGGGAGTACCAGGACGCAGACATCGGCCCAGCGCATGGCGTCAAAATCGCGCTGGAATCCGTATCGGGCCCATTCGTGGTCCAGGTGGCTTACGTAGTCCTGGGTGGTCCAATTTTCCCAATCAGGATCCACATCTTTCCAGAAGAATCCGCCTTTGCCGTCGGGCGGGTTGCGGAAATCAAATACTTGGTGTCCTTGCTCGCGGAGCTTCTTTACCACTTGGGGCTGGTAGGGGTTTTTCCAGCTGGAGGCTACGTAGATTTTTGCCATATTGGTTTGAGGCTTGAATTATTTATATACAAATATATGTATTGTTGCTGAAAATTGACGCATTAGTGACGCAAAGGGGTCGTTTCTTTCAGTCGCTTAGATTGGTAAAAGCGTCCCTTCGGGCCGAGCGCGTTTTGCGTCACTTTTCGTTACCTTTAAAAATAATATGGCAAATGTTTGGGTATAAAAAATTATACCTACATTTGCCTGGTAATGGAACTCATTACGAAACTCTGGTTCGCCGAAGGCAGGATTTATATCCTGACCGACAAGGGCAATACCTACAGTCGCCCGCTGGAGGCGTTTCCTCTGTTGCTTGAGGCTACGCCGGAGCAACGCCAGCGGTTTGTCATCGGCCTTGACAGAGAGGATATACGTTGGGAGGAGATTGATGAGGATATCCACATCAGCAGTTTCTATAATACTGAGGAGCCCAATCCGGACAATGTTATTGCCGATGTATTCCGCCGGTTCCCGCAGCTGAATGTATCGGAAGTGGCCCGATACATAGGCATCAACAAAAGCCTGCTGTCCCGTTACATTTACGGAATCAAAAAGCCATCCCAGCAGCGCGCAGACCAGATTCTTGAGGCTATCCGCCAGCTAGGGCGCGAGATGTCGAAGATTTGAAAATTGACGCAAAGGGGTCGTTTCTTTTAGTCGCTTCGCTTGGTAATTTGCTACATTTGCCGCATGAAAAAAATTCTGATTGCGATGGTTCTTTGCGCCGTGAGCGTGTTTGGGGCGGCGCGGACGGTCAGGACGGTGCGGATGGGTAATATCTCCATCGGCAAGGCTTATAACGGGTGCATGGCGGGGACTCACAGGTCCGATACGCTGTACTCTTTCATAGTTCTCAGCCCCGGCAGAAAGAATCAGACGGTCAGCATTAAGCTATCGGCCGATGCAAATGAGTCCATCTCCATCCTGGACGGCATCAGGGCGGCTTATCACGAGGGTGATACCATATCGGCTCAGAACGTACGGCTATTGTGCCACAAGGGGAATGTTTTCCAGGTGCTGGACATGGGCCCTGAGCGTAAGCAACCCGGGGAGGGTGAGTTCTGGTTCACGATCAGGAATATTAAGCATGAGACCAGGGTTATACGTAGGAATAAGGGGCCATTATTATAAATCATCCTCCTGCTCGTAGTAGTAGGAATAGTCAATGCCTTCCATGAAAGGATGTGCCATATTCATCTCAACATACTTATCTACTATCTCATCGAAGGTCGAGTCTGGCATCTTCTCAATAGTTTCAAGGTTCTGTGGCAGATATTTTGCCAGACAGAACATTGTATTGCCCTTTGAGATTGTTTTGGTACGAATCTGACCTGCAAAGTCATAGAGCCCTCCAAAGATATATGCGTGTATCTGCTGGAGTGATTTAATTGTTCCGGGCTGTAATGATTCCAACAGCCCGCTTTCAAATAGGGTGTAGGCTTTCTTTTGACTCTGGCCGTCAATTGTGTTATCGCTATATGTGAACCAGTCCAGGAAGGCGTTGGCACGGTTGTTTGGGTAGTGCTTGGCTAGTAGTTGAACACAATCATTGTCAAGAGCGTCGGCGGCTCGTTGTTTACCGTCCGGGGCCTCAAATTTGAACCCGTGAGTGACACTCACGAGTTGAATTCCTTGAGATGTCAGTTTCTTTTTAAGCCAACGCCAGTAGTTTCCGGCTTTAGTATAATCATCCTCGGGGGCCAAAGGGGACGGTTCTTTTTGGGCCCCTTTTTCAGAAAAATAAAAAGCAGTGGGGGTATTAACCTTCACTGCTTCTGTCTATGTTAGATAAAAAGGGGCCAAAAAGAACCGTCCCCTTTAGCCCCCTGCGGGATGAGTTACTCAAGAGTAAACACTATCTTTTTGGGATACAGTTCAATCTCAAGATTGTCCTTTCCTGCCATATTTACTGAAGCTGAAGGAGTGCCCGTCCATACAAATGAGCAATTGGAAGAGTTCCAGGTCCAGTCAACAGGACAATCAGGATTTTCATGAGAATCCCAATAGCTATCAAATACCTCTACTTTCTTAATTTTGCCTACAGAAGATGTGAATGTCAGCACAGTTGATGCTTTATACAAATATATATCTCCGGAATAAAAACCGTCATCCTCTTCATCACCAGCAAGAGTAACCGTGATACCATCCTTGGAATTGTTCATTAAGATGACGTCGCCTTCATCATCTATATAAACATCAATTTTATTGCAAAATTTCTCATCCAGAGTGACAGTTTTGCCTTTTACATCATCCTTCTTGTCATCATCACTGCATGAACCTAAAAAAAGAGCCAGTGCTGCCATGCACATAACATTAATTGCTTTCATTGTCTTAAAAAATAATTAGGATTAAACATTAGTGTATTGGTTGGGGCTGCAGCCCCAGGATAGAATAAATGGAACAGATCCATTGTCAGCCAGGATGGCCTCTTAAAGTCCTTTTCATATAGTCCCTTTTTAGTAAAATGAGTTATCAATCAGGTTAGCTTGTTGACCAACATTGCAAACATAGGGAAATTTTTCTTAATTAGTGCTAACATTTGTCTTTTTTTTTGAGAGAGGGGCCAGAGGGGGCCAAAGGGGACGGTTCCGTTTGGCTCCCCCTTTTCACAAATTAAAAAGCAGTGAAAATGTATGCCTTCACTGCTTCTTTTTGGGTTACTGCAAGAGAGCCAAACGGAACCGTCCCCTTTGGCCCCTTAAAACACCTTTTCGTCACCAAAACGACCGTTGATGCGAGCTTTGGGGAAACGCTTGCGCAGAGCCTCCTCCTCATCTTTGGTCATTGAGCCGGAGATCTCGAGCGAGCCTATGTCCTTACCGTCCATCCACTCCGGAATGACAACCTTGCCTACAAAACTTAGTGACAGTTTGTTGATTCGGCCCATATTGCGGATAATGTCAGGAACCTTGTTGACTTTGAGCATAAGTCCGTCAGAATACTGCTCTTTATCCTTTGCCTCAAACTCTGCAAGCAGTTCCTCCTGGGTCTTGCATATGCGGGTAAACCATCCCATCTTAGGTGTCATGGCATATGTCTCAGGATCCACCTCCATACCTACTATTCCGGCCCAGAACTCCATCATCATCTCCTGCTCCACCTCACCGGTATAGTCATTAAAGATTATGTACTTATACTCAGTCCTGACCATCTCGGGCAGCATGGCGTGATCCATATTGACCTCGGCCGGAGTACGTCCCTTCTCATCATACGGCAGGAACTTAAGGAACCAGCCGTCAAACTTGGTTGCACCCATATCCATTCCGCAGCTAAGGCCACGAACATCGCCGGGACGGTATTTCTTTACTATGCTGCGCCAGAATTCCGTATCGGGCTTGCCTTTTGAGGCTTTTACAAACTCAGTAAGGATGGGTTCCAGTTCATCGACCCACCAGTCTATGCCGTAGGCACGGAGCTTGCGGGTGCGGTCCAGGATCGACTGCCAGTCATCGGGAGCACCTTTAAGCGTCACACTTGGTATTCCGCAAGACAGATAAATAACAATGTAGTCAAAGTATGACTTACAAGTCTCCATGAGCGCAATCTGTGACACCATATGTTCATTGACACCGGTTGTAGAGAACCTCTCTGACATGATATCTGCAATATCACCCTTGGTGTTGTCACGTATCTGCACGTAGAAACTATCCACAATGGCCTCCCAATTGGCTTTTCCGCTCAACAGATCCTTGCCGCTCTGTACCACAAGGTCAATCTTTCCCTCATGATCCACAAACAGGTCACGCAGCTCCTCAGGGTTGTCATTCACATAATGAGCGAATCCCTGACAGATCAGGAACCATATGGCATCGGGGGTAAGTACCACGGGCCGATGATCGGCAAACGCATCAATCATGCCTCTAAAGAACGGATGCTGTCCGTATGATGCATACTTTCTGTCGCCTATGCCCAATGCAACCACCCTCTGGTCATTACCCTTTATTTCACTCCTGTCCAGTATGGTGCTTATCAGCTGGCTGCTTTCTTGCATCCTCAGGCCTTCGCCGGTAGGTTCCGGCAGGTCAGGGTCTACCTGGAAGGTTATGCTCCCTATTTCCTTACTGATAATGTCCTTTTTCTTGGCCTGCACACCCGATGCAACCAGAATTCCAGCAAACAAACACAAACAAAATCCAATCGCTTTCATATCTGTAGTCTTTTTATGTGGAAAAGGGGACAGTCCCCTTTTCCACCTTTTCCACATTATTTGTCACATACGGCACGGACAGAATAGCTATTTATCCTGTCACTGGACGATATATGTATCTTGGACTGACTGTACCTGCCCAAATCACTTACATCCTCTCCTCCGTCCAGTTCTATCTCATCAAGCGTTCCGAATTCAAACTCACTGAATTCCAGTACGACACAACCACTCCACATGAGTTGTTGCCGGGAACTTAAGTCTGATGTCATATAATAGCCATCATCATAGTCTATATCCTCAAATAAGGATCCCCAGGAAGCAGAATTATATGGAAGGAATATGGAGTTACCGGTATATCCTGGAACCTTGCTTGTTATACGATAGCCCTTGACTCCGTTTATGGAATCCTCAGTCCAGACACAATTATCATACAGTTCCTTATACTCCTCCTTGGTAGGCATACGCCATTTGCCTCCCCAGTTTGCCGTGGCCGCATCATCCTCAGCTTCCAGTCTGGTCTTGCCATCCACGTACGGACCATTTTGATCAATTGTATATTTGGAGAACCACCACTTGTTTTCATCCTTGAAGGCCTTCATATGTTTGTAGTTGTACTGTGAGTAATAGGTTTTGGGTGCGGTCTCACCCCATGCAAAACGTGCTCCGATTTCCTGGGGGCTGTCAGCACCTACATTGCAGTCTGCCCATAGCACGCTTAATCCCAGATCTACCATGACATTACGCTTGGGCTTTTTTACCGGATCGGGAGCAATTACCGGCTTGTTACCTGACGGATTATCATCCAATACAGGCCTTATTGTACAACCATTCCATCTTCTGTCAACACCTATTGCCTGACCTAGTGTCGCTGTCCAGTAACATAATTCAGCTCCCTTATTGCTTACCAATCCACCCTCAGAAGAATAACTCTCATGATCACTTATATAGCCAGCAGCAGGAAGGAATATGCTGTTACCCTCATATCCCGATACATTACTGGTTATGATATATCCCTCAAGACGTCTTTCAACATAAAATTCGGTGCTGTCTATCACGATTGTAACCGGCGTCCAGGTACATTTGGTCTTGAGTTCCCAAAGTTCATCGGCGGTAGGCGTACGCCAGCCTCCGCCCAGCAGTACGGTTGCCGCATCATCCTCCGGATCAAGAATATCCTTGTAATCAAGCGGGTATTTGGGCCCTCCCAATTGACTGGGAGTGGTATAGAAATTATACTTGGACATCTGGTCTGTATATTCGCCGAACTTGTATTTCTTGCCGTCATAAACACCGGCCTTGGGAGCGGTCTCACCCCAGGCAAAATATCCGCCAGCCTCATTTGGATCCGATGCTCCAAGATTGGCCGATGCCCACTTTACGCTGAGTCCCAAGTCAACAGCCTCAGGTACAGGCAGTGTTACCTTCACCTTCATCTGTGCCTTTCGTCCCTCACTCTCAGCAGTAATTATGCATTCGCCCTGGCCTACTGCAGTAACAGACCCGTCACTGTTTGTTGCCACAATCTCCGGTGCCGATGAACTCCATATGATTGAAGTGGGCTTGACCGGACGGCCCGACGGCATCATTAGAGCCTCCAGATTGTGAATCTCACCATAATGCAGGTCCAGTTTCTCATCTGACAAAGAGAGTGATTTAAACATATCATCCGTAAGGGAGCGAACTGGACGGATGTTCAATCCCATGAATCTGGTTTCAAAGCCATTAGGTTTGCTATATTGGGACATTCTCAGCACCTCAACAGGCGACATCTCTGACAAGCTTCCCATCATTCCGTTTACAGTACCAATGGTACTGAAGCAACTTCCTCTGGTACCCCTGCCTGCAATCGATGTCCAGAGAGACAGTTGCTTGCCTCTGTCCATGGGCTCATTGCCGTTCATACGGCCTGAATACGGAATGAAAATGCTACATCCCTCAAATCCGGGAACATTGCTTGTAAAACGCATTCCGGCTACTCCATTTACGGTCGCGGTATCATATGTACAGTTTGACATCAATTCTACAAACTCATCGGTTGTAGGTATATGCCAGGCATCACCCAACATTACGGTAGCTGCATCATCGGTCGGCTCAAGACGGTTCAGATTGTCGGCCTTAAGTCCCTGATGAGACATACCGTCAATGGTATATTTATCCATACCTTGATCCTGTTGGAAAGTACAGTAACGGTAATTGTTCCAGGAGAAGAACTCCTTGGGCTCAATCTCGGCCCATGCATAATAGTCACCGTAACTTTCCGGGGCCGATGCTCCCAAATTGGATGTAGCCCACAGCACACTAAGCCCCAAATCCACATATTCATACTCATGAGGAGTTACAGTCACGGAGCATTCAGCAGTCTTTCCGTATGCAGTTACCTGTAACTTGCAACTACCCGGACCGGCAGCTACCAAAAGGCCGTTCTCAACAACTTTTATCACCTTTTCATCGGAGGATTTCCAGGTGCAGGCGCTGTTAACATTACGCTTTCCCATCATCACTTCCAGTCTGGTACTTGTACCCTGCTGTATTGACAGTTTCTTTGTTTCCAGAGTGATTTTGGATACCTCTTTGCCAGACAACGGCATTACCATGCGAACCGACTGTTCTGCCCAATTGTTCTCGCTGTGCCATTCATCGGCTCCAAGCTTAAAGTTGAAACCGTAAGCGGCTTCACCATCCGGTTGCACTCCTGGTGTGGAGCTCCAATATGCAGCATATGCGTTATACGCTTCAACACGACTATTATTGAGCCAGCCGGCAGCCGGCAGGAATATGCTCCGGTCCGTATATCCTTTTATCTTACTTGTTACCTTATATCCCTCTATTCCATTCTGCTCGGTCCATTTCCAGGAGCAGTATCTGCGCAGTTCCTCCCACTCGGCCCTGATACCCATACGGCTGCCGTCGGTTGTCACGATTGCCATTGCATCGGGCCAACGGTAATACTCTCCGGCGGGTCTTTGATCTGATATGCCGGTATTCAACGTACTCCACTTTACACTCAGTCCCAGGTCAACATACTCCATGTCCTGGCCTGTTACGCCACAGCATATAGCACAGAACAAAGCAATTACTGAAAGGCGGATAAATCTCATAAATCCTTTTAAAATTTTTATTTGACAACGGCACAAAGTTATAATCTCACCATGCCTTGAACAAGCAATATGCGTTGCAAAGATGTTGCAAATGTGGAATTGGGGACAGTCCCCTTTTCCACATTTTATGCGTTCTTAATCTTGAGATAGTTGCAGGAGAGCATCCGTCCATTTTCGCCACGCAGATGCATTGCGCCGCCCTGGCAGTAGCGCCAAACCTTGCAGCTGGCACATTCATCCTTTTTCATCCAGCTGCGGTCACGGTATACCTTGAAACCGCGGTCCCATATCTGCCAGAAATCATCGGTATGCACGTTGCCCTGGTGATAATCGCCGCGCACGCTCAGGCAGCCCGATATAGAGCCGTCATTAAGGATGGAGGCTACGCTCACACCTGCTACGCAACGGAAAAGGTGGTCGCGTACCACACCCTCATACGGGCCCACGAATCCCTCGCATGAGTAGTTAAGGTCTATCCTGCCCTCTCGGCGTACGGCCGCAATGAAATTCATCAGGTCTACGTACTGCTTATCGGTCAGTTTGAGTTCGTCATCTGTAGCGCCTCGGCCCATGGGGGCTACCGTGAATATACGCCAGCGGGTCACGCCGCGGCTTATCAGGTACTCCTTGAAACGGTTCAGATATCCGTAGTTGCGCTGATTCACACATGTGATGAGGTCCCAGGTGAGACCTTTATGCTCTTTGATATAGTCTATGGCTGCGTCGGCACGCTTAAAACTCAGTTCGCTGCCGCGCATCCAGTTGTGCTCATCCTCAAAACCGTCAAAACTCATGGCAATGGTGTCAAGGCCGGTTTCAACAAGTTCATTAAGCTTGTCACGGGTAAGCAGCATTCCGTTGGTTACCATTCCCCACAGGAATCCGCGTTTCTTGATTTCGGCGCCCACCTGGACTATATCAGTACGTACCAGCGGCTCTCCGCCGGTGGTGATGACTACACAATGGCCACGGTCAAAATCCTTGGGGCAGCTGTCCAGAACACCCAGAAGGTCCTCTATGGGCGGGTCTGTAAGTCCGGCTGTCTTGCGGCAGTCACTTCCGCAATGACGGCAACTAAGGTTACAACGCAGTGTGCATTCCCAGAACAGCTGGCTCAGCTTATGCTCCAGTATCTGTGTTCGTGTGGCTGCACGGCCAGTCTCAAACAAGAGTCTTTGGGGGAGAGAGATCTTACAATTCATCTTATACTATTGTTGTCTGCTTTTGCGCAGTTTGTCAATTTCAGCATCCAGTGAGTCGGCCTGCTCACGCATACGCAGGTTTTCATCGGCCCTACGTTTCATCACCTCGGGCGGCCCGTAAATGAGCGCGCGTGACCTCCTGTCAAGCTCTTGCTTTAGGGAGTCTGACTTGATCTGCATCTCCCGGATTCTCTCCTGCGGATCTACCTTTACATCCTCCCGGTCAGTTGCCACGGCCTTCTTGCTCCTGCATGCTCCCAGCAGCGCTACCAGCGCTACCCCTACGGAGCAGACTGCAACAGCCCACGCCCTGGAGAGAATTATCCTTGTCTTACCGTGTGACATAATATCTGAGTTTACGGTTTATACTTAACTTGTTGAGTCTCTACTTTATTATAGAACGTAGAAATCTCCTTCGCATTGTATAACTCTGATATATCGTATAACTCAGGAATGTTAAATGACTTTATTGTAGTAAGATACTTGTCGGGGTCACGCTGCGGGAGCAGGAACGGTTTACCCACTGTTCCGTCAGGGCCGATATACGCTATGTAGGGGCGTCCGTACACCTGGTCGTCACGTTTGGATGCAAACACCACCCAACGGCTGTTGCTGCTCCAGCTATGATAGGTATCTGCACCGTAGGCGTTTATGCCGGGCAGCATATCTATCGTGTTGTTTACAAGGTCAAGCATCCACAAATCACTCTCCTGATGCCATATGGGGAATGTTCCGTATTGAGCCACAGTAGCCATCAGCCAGCGGCCGTCGGGCGATGCCTTAAGATGACTGAAAGAGTAATTCTCACCTACTGACACCAGAGTCCTTACCTCATCACCCATCTTACCGGTCTCAGGGTCAAACTCTACGGCTGCGATATCATAATGCATGTTCCTTATGCTGTCGGGCTGTGCAAAATGACGCGCACGGCAAAAGAATATATGTTTGCCGTCGGCCGAAAAGCAGGGGAACGTCTCCTGGAACTCATCGCCGGTTGTGGCCGGGCTGTCTGTCACAGTTAGGTTGTCCAGGTCTATCACTATAAGGTCGCTGCGTTTATCATAGACCTCCATTCTCAGGTCACGGCGGCTGTGCAGCACGAATGTGACATCGGCCGTGGTGAATACTCCATATCGGCCATCCTGGGATATGTCACCGTAAACCGCCGTTCCGGTCTTATCGGTCTTGGTGTTCAGCTTAATGATCCTGCCGTTACTGTTCAGTATGGTTCCGCCTTTGGAGCCTCTCAGGTGCATGAATGAAGTTCCGTTTTTGTTTGATGTATGGCAGTTCATGCAGCAGTAGGAGGCACTGCGGTTGTCACCCAGCAGTCTGGTACTGAAATTCTCAATATCCCTCTGCTCTATCTGGATGCTCTCCCAGACCTCATAGGCGGGCTCTATCAGGCGATAGCTCAGATACTTGTCTATACGGTCTCCCACCACGGTCCAGCAGAAAGAGGCTGAGAAATCATCTCCTTTCCTGCCGCGAGCCGATACGCAGACATCAAGCGTTCCGCCCTTCTCGGCCTCAAGCATGGAGTGCCAACGCTTTAAAGGGAACTTTACAAGGCCTTTCCTGCCATGAAAGACATATTCCTTCTGTTTACCCTTTACTGTCACCTTTATACGGCCGGCACCGTTTATCCTGAAATTAAGGGGCGCTATATTGTACGGGATGGTCACGTCCGAATAATCAGGGAACATCCCCTCAATGGCACTCTCTTCAACCTGCGAACATGATATAAGAATTGAGGCTATCGCTATTAAGGCCCCCAACAGTTTATGTTTCATTTTATTAATTCTCAGCATATGTAGTAATGGCCGTCAAGGTATAGTACCAGTATGTATCATGGAGTTCCTTATGTGCTTTCAATGCCGATAAGTTCTTGTTTTTTATCTCCATGAATTTGAGGAACCTCTCCAGCACCTTATCAGATATATGGTATTTGCTTACCGTCCGTTTCAATGACTCCTCTGAGTCTACGTCAACAAGAAGAGCCTCCTGGTACAGTTCCGGAACATTGTAAAGACGCTCCAGACCACCCAGCCAGAACTTGTCAAACAGATGTCTGAAATTGGCCATATCCTTATCCAGAAGGCTTGAACACATAAGATAATCTATGGCGCACCTGTTTCGGGGATTGTCTGTGGATATCACATACAATGATGAGTGGATATCATTCAGGTCAAAGAAACGGTCATGATCGGACGTTCTTGACCTCAACACCAGATACTGCTTGGGGATACTGTCTTTCTGGATGCAGTCCATCATGTTTCCGGCCCATTCAGAATGGAATCGGGTCTTGGACAATATGTAAAGATATTTGGATGCCACCTGATAGTCTCCGGTTATGACCGATATCTCTGACAGACGCCTCAGCATCCTGGTTGAATAATATCCCGGAGTAACTGTCTGGGCAAGCAGGGCGCAGTCTGTAGCTCGTGACACATCGCCCATCTCAAGCAGCGCATCGGTAAAATAAAACTTGGACAGATAAGGATCCTTTACTGATGTTGACAGGAACAGACCGTCCGACAGAAGTCCCTGGTCACACTTGAGCAGTGCATCGGGCAGAGTACCCTCACGCGCATATGAGAGATTGCGGTAATAGAGTCCGTATTGGGTGTCAAGATTGTCACTGGCCAGTTCTCTTACCTGGCCCCACTCTGACCTGTAGGCAAGGGTTCCTACCTTGACCGAGAACTCCAGCACATCATTGTAGATTGTGGATATCACCACTACAGAACAGGCAGCCGATATCACAGCTGTAGCAACTCTGTATCTTATATGTGACGCCAATAGGCAGATTATGATACTTGCCGGTAACAGGAACAGCACCGGGGCTGCCGGAATTATGAAACCGGTACTTATTGGATATAACAAAGCCTGCTTGGGATTAAGACGGTAGAACACCGCCAGCACCAGTACAATCAACATGCCCAGGATAACGGCGTTGACGTCAAATCTTTTCTTTCCTTTCTTGTGCATCAGGCAAGCCAGGGCAAACACCAGAACGTTACCGCCTGCCAGGACAAAGATCAACGGGATTAGCAATATGATCGCAACCAGTCTCCCTACCCGATTCCTGATATCACCCACCAGACATGCCATCCAGACTGATATAATCAATCCTACCAGAGAAGATACCGGATAGTTAGGCCATACTATCAATGACCCGGCCACCAATACCGGTAACACCGTAACTGTAACACCATTATTATCACCACGCACAAGACGTGACAACCGGATAATTTCCATCCACAGAAGGGCCAGGAGCAGGACCGTAATCAGCACTCCTGCGGTATTGCTGTAATAGAACTGCGTAAGCCAGTCACCTATAATTGATGCAGCTACAGCCGGGTTTGACAGGTACCAGGACAGGCGGTCATCGGCCCAGTAGAAAATACCTATCTGCTCTTTAAAACCTATTCTGTAAGGTGCTGCGATTAAAAGCACAACAGTCATGGCAAGAAACAGACATATTGCAATGCCTGTATCAGGAAAAGGACGTTTTCTGAACATATTTGGACTCAAAAGCACCGCAAAATTAGGAAAAAAGAAGTTCGTACGCAGAATTTCACTAATTTTGTGATTTGCAACGCACGCGCGCACACACGATGGCAGGAAAGCTTTATCTGGTACCCACCCCTGTGGGAAATCTTGAGGACATAACCTTGAGGGCATTACGCATTCTAAAGGAGGTGGACCTTATACTGGCCGAGGATACCCGGACCAGTTCAGTTCTGCTTAACCATTATGACATCCATAAGCCGCTGCAGTCACACCATAAGTTCAACGAGCATGAGACATCAGGCCTGGTGGCAAGCCGCATACAGGCCGGTCAGTCCGTGGCGCTGATAAGTGACGCAGGTACGCCGGGCATATCGGACCCTGGGTTCATGCTGGTTCGTGAATGTGTACAGCAGGGCATTGAGGTGGAGTGCCTGCCTGGTGCCACGGCATTCGTGCCGGCGCTGATAAACTCCGGACTTCCATGTGACAGGTTCCTGTTTGAGGGTTTCCTGCCACAGAAAAAAGGCCGTCAGAGCCGTATAGCCGCGCTTAAGGATGAGCCGCGCACCATCATCTTCTATGAGTCTCCGTTCCGTTTGGTAAAGGCGTTGGAGCAGTTCACAGAAGTCTTTGGTCCGGAGCGCCCGGTTTGCGTCTGCAGAGAGATATCAAAAATCCATGATGAGAGCGTACGCGGTACACTGGCCGATGTCCTGGCCCATTTCAAGGCCCATGAACCTAAAGGCGAGATTGTGATTGTACTTGGCGGAGCGCCCGATAAGAAGCACAACAAGCAGGAAGAATGAAAGAAGAGTTTCAAGTCATAACAGAGAAGAAAGCCGAGACCGCCATACTGGTAGGTATCATCACACAGGATCAGGACGAGCGCAAGACACAGGAGTATCTTGACGAGCTTGAGTTCCTGGCCGATACCGCCGGCGTTACAGTCATGCGCCGTTTCACACAGAAGATTCCACAGGCTCTTGCTGCCACATATGTGGGTAAAGGTAAACTGGAGGAGATGCGTGATTACATCAAGCAGATGGAGGATCTGGATGAGGAGGTGGGTATGGCCATCTTTGATGATGAGCTCACGGCCAAGCAGATGTCGGCCATAGAGAGCGTGATCGGGGTGAAAGTCCTGGACCGCACGTCTTTGATACTGGACATTTTTGCCATGCGTGCCCAGACAGCCCACGCCAAGACTCAGGTTGAGCTGGCACAGTACCGCTATCTGCTGCCCCGACTGCAGCGAATGTGGACTCACCTGGAGCGTCAGGGAGGTGGATCCGGTGCCGGCGGCGGTAAGGGTACGGTAGGTCTGCGCGGACCTGGTGAGACCCAGCTTGAGATGGACCGCCGAATCATCACCAAGCGCATTAGCTGGCTCAAGGAGCAGCTGGCCGATATAGACCGCCAGAAATCCACAATGCGCAAGAACCGCGGCCGTCTTATCCGCGTGGCGCTGGTAGGATACACCAACGTAGGCAAGTCCACCCTTATGAACCTGCTCTCCAAGAGCGACGTGTTTGCTGAGAACAAGCTCTTTGCAACACTTGACACCACGGTCCGTAAGGTTGTGGTTGACAACCTGCCGTTCCTGCTGTCCGATACCGTAGGATTCATACGCAAGCTGCCCACAGACCTTGTGGAGTCATTCAAGTCCACACTTGATGAGGTTCGTGAGGCAGACCTGCTCATTCACGTGGTGGACATATCGCACCCCGACTTTGAGGACCAGATGAAGGTGGTTGACAAGACCCTGGCCGACCTTGGTGCCGGTGATAAGCCCAAGATTGTTCTCTTTAACAAGACCGATGCCTACACCTGGGTGGAGAAGGAGGCCGATGACCTTACCCCCGCCACGCGTGAGAACATCACCATCGATGAGCTGCAGCGCACCTGGATGGGTAGATTGAACGGCGAGTGCCTGTTTGTATCGGCACTTAAAAAGACCGGAATTGAGAATATGCGTAAAGTACTATACGATAGAGTAAAGCAGTTGCACGTGCAGAAGTACCCCTACAACGATTTCCTCTATCCCGATGTAGACGATAATAATCAAAACACAAAATAAAGATGGCAAATTTCAAGTATGCGCCCATGTTCCAGCTGGGCAAGGATGAGACAGAGTACTATCTGCTCACCAAGGATTACGTAAGCGTAAGCGAGTTTGAGGGCAAACCCATTCTGAAGGTTCAGAAGGAGGGCCTCACAAAGATGGCCAATGCCGCATTCCGCGATGTAAGTTTCCTGCTGCGCCGCTCACACAACGAGCAGGTTGCCAAGATACTGCGTGACCCTGAGGCATCAGACAATGACAAGTACGTAGCTCTGACATTCCTTCGCAACGCCGAGGTATCGGCCAAAGGTAAGCTGCCTCTGTGCCAGGATACCGGTACCGCAATCATCCACGGTGAGAAGGGCCAGCAGGTATGGACCGGATTCTGCGATGAGGAAGCTCTGTCTGAGGGCGTATTCAAGACATACACTGAGGAGAACCTGCGTTACAGCCAGAACGCTCCCCTGGATATGTACAATGAGGTGAACACCAAGTGCAACCTGCCCGCACAGATTGACATCGAGGCAACCGAGGGTATGGAGTACCGATTCCTGATGGTTACCAAGGGTGGCGGATCGGCCAACAAGACATATCTGTATCAGGAGACCAAGGCCCGCATCCAGAACCCCGGCACTCTGATTCCTTTCCTGGTTGAGAAGATGAAGAGCCTGGGTACAGCTGCCTGCCCTCCCTATCATATCGCATTCGTAATAGGCGGTACCAGTGCCGAGAAGAACCTGCTCACCGTCAAGCTGGCATCAACTCATTACTATGACTCACTGCCCACCACAGGCGATGAGACCGGCCGCGCATTCCGCGATGTTGAGCTTGAGAAACAGCTGCTGCAGGAGGCTTACAAGATTGGTCTGGGCGCACAGTTCGGCGGTAAGTACATGGCACACGATGTACGCGTAATCCGTCTGCCGCGTCACGGTGCAAGCTGCCCCATAGGTCTGGGCGTAAGCTGCTCGGCCGACCGTAACATCAAGGCCAAGATCAACAAGGACGGTATCTGGATTGAGAAGATGGATGACAAACCATACGAGCTGATTCCTGAAGAGCTCCGTCAGGCCGGCGAGGGCGATGCCGTAAAGGTTGACCTGAACCGCCCCATGGCCGAGGTCTGCAAGCAGCTCTCACAGTATCCCGTAAGCACACGTCTGAGCCTTAACGGCACAATCATAGTAGGCCGTGACATAGCCCACGCCAAGATCAAGGCACGCCTTGATGCAGGTGAGCCCATGCCTCAGTACCTCAAGGAGCACCCCATCTACTACGCAGGTCCCGCCAAGACACCTGCAGGTATGGCTTGCGGCTCAATGGGTCCCACCACTGCCGGACGTATGGATCCCTACGTAGATGAGTTCCAGGATAACGGCGGATCAATGATCATGCTGGCCAAGGGTAACCGCTCACAGGCCGTTACCGATGCCTGCAAGAAGCACGGAGGTTTCTACCTGGGTTCAATTGGCGGTCCCGCTGCCATCCTTGCCCAGAACAACATCAAGTCAATCGAGTGCGTCGAGTACCCGGAACTTGGCATGGAGGCAATCTGGAAGATTGAGGTTGAGGACTTCCCGGCCTTTATCCTGGTAGATGACAAGGGAAACGATTTCTTCAAGCAGCTCAAGCCCTGCGAAGGTTGCAGCATTTTGAAATAAATGTGGAATTGGGGACAGTCCCCTTTTCCACATGCTAAAGTGGACGACAGTTGAAAAAATAATCACGTGGAAAAGGGGACTGTCCCCAATTCCACATTTTCAAAACAGTCATGTTTTTTAGGGACGTAATAGGACAGCAGGAGGTGATAGAGCGGCTGGTAAAGGACGCTCAAGCCGGGACTGTGCCCCACGCACTGCTGTTCTGTGGTCCTGAAGGAGTAGGCAAACTGCAAACAGCAATAGCGTTCAGTCGCTATTTGCTATGCAGGGATAAGGGTACCGCAGCGGAATCATGCGGTACCTGCCCTGCATGTGTCAAGATGGACAAGCTGGTACACCCCGACCTGCATTTTGTCTTCCCCGTCATAAACAAGAGCAAGAGCGCAGGCCGGTCAACCGTATCGGATGACGAGATTGCCACCTGGCGCGATACAGTGCTTGAGCGGCAGTATTTTGGCTTTGAGGATTGGCTCACAGCCATTGATGCCGACAACAAGCAGGCGCGCATATTCGTGACCGAGAGTGAATCAATACTCTCCAAGCTGTCACTCAAGTCCGTTGAGGGCGGCTACAAGATCATGATAATCTGGCATGCCGAGAAGATGAACGCCGAGTGCGCCAACTCCATCCTCAAACTGCTTGAGGAGCCGCCTGCCGGAACAATATTCATTCTCACTACCGATGCTCCCGAGCAGATGCTTGAGACCATCATAAGCCGCACGCAGCGCATAGAATTCAAGCGCATACCGGAGCAGCTCATAGAGCAGCGTCTCACAGGCCCGGGATATATGCTGGATGCCGATACCGCAGCCAAGATAGCACACCTGAGTGGAGGCAGCTGGCTCAAGGCCATGAGCGCACTCAGGGTAAACGCCGAGAGCGATGAGTTCTTTGACTATTTTACCCGTCTTATGCGCCTGTCATACGGCCGCAAACTCAAGGACCTCAAGCTCTGGGCCGATGGCATAGCAGGCGGCGGACGCGAGTGGCAGAAACGGTTCCTTGCCTACTGCCAGCGCATGATACGTGAGAACTTTATCTGCAACTTCCACAACCCTGACCTCAACTACATGACTGAGCAGGAGCGGCAGTTCTCGGTAAAGTTCGCCCCGTTTGTGAATGAGAACAATATCATCGGACTCATGGATGTGCTGTCCGATGCACAGAGAGATATAGAACAGAACGTAAATTCCAAGATGGTGTTCTTTGACCTTACACTCAAGACCATCATGCTAATGAAACAATAATATGGATCAGGATTTCATACTCAATAACGGAAGCGGCGGAATCTGCTGCAAGGGTTGCGGCCGCGGAATGGGACAACTCCACTCTTTTGACTATCTGGCAGGCGTGCCGGGGGCCGATGAGGGCGATTATGTTGAGGTACAGTTCAAGAACACCCGCAAGGGTTTCTTTATCAACTCCAACAAACTGCCTCTGGAGAAAGGCGATATCGTAGCTGTGGAATCCAATCCCGGGCACGACATTGGAACCGTAACCATGACCGGACGTCTGGTTAAGCTCCAGATGAAAAAGGCCAACCTGCGCCCCGACATTGAGATCAAGCGCGTCTACCGCAAGGCGCGTGAGGTTGATATGGAGAAGTATGCCGAGGCCAAGGCACGCGAGCATGACACCATGATCCGCTCCCGCCAGATAGCCAAGGACCTGGGTCTGGAGATGAAGATAGGTGACGTGGAGTATCAGGGTGACGGACTCAAGGCCATATTCTACTATATAGCCGATGGCCGCGTGGATTTCCGCCAGCTCATCAAGGTGCTGGCCGATGCATTCCATGTGCGTATTGAGATGAAACAGATAGGTGCCCGCCAGGAGGCAGGCCGCATAGGTGGCATCGGCCCCTGCGGCAGAGAGCTCTGCTGCGCCACCTGGATGACCAGCTTTGTATCAGTCTCAACCGGCGCCGCCCGTTTCCAGGACCTCTCCATGAACCCGCAGAAACTGGCCGGCCAGTGCGCCAAGCTCAAGTGCTGCCTCAACTATGAGGTCGATGCCTACGTCGAGGCCCAGAAGGGATTCCCCTCACGCGACATCCCCTTGGAGACAATGGACAGCACCTACTACTTCTTCAAGGCCGATATCCTGAACGGACAGCTATCCTACTCTACCGATAAGGTGTTTGCCGCCAACGTGGAGACAATCACCCCCGCTCGCGCGCTTGAAATCATAGGCATGAACCGCAAGGGCCAGAAACCCCTGAGCCTTGATGAGAATGCCGTCCACACCGATTCCCGCATAGAGAACGATATCCTCACCGACGGCGATCTGTCCCGCTTTGACAAAAAGAAAAAGAAGAAAAAGCATCACAACCGCCCGCACGGCCCACGCCCCGACAACCGTCCCCCCAAGGAATAAAAAGGGGCACAAAAGGGACGGTTCTATCTGTGCCCTTAAGAAGGATTTGAAATCAGTTGATTATAATCAAAAGGGCACAGATAGAACCGTCCCTTTTGTGCCCCTCCGCACCGAGCCTTCCCCGTGCGTATCGCTAATCCGCAGATCGGATTCCAGCTGCACACACCAGCACGGTCCCCAGCTGCAGTTCAGTAAAACTAAGACCTCGCGAGCAAAGCTAGCGAGGTCTTAGTTTTACCCGGCCTGGAAGGCCGGCAGAGTGGAGCGGTATGGAATACCGCGGAACGGGTTTGGGGCGTCGCCGCCCCAAACTAAAAAAAGGTAAAAAAAATCAATAATTAGCCGACCGCTCGCAATCGATCCTAAGGAACATAGCCAAAAGAATGGTAAATCCCCAAAGAGATGACCCACCATAGCTGAAGAAAGGAAGCGGAATGCCGATAACCGGGGTAATACCCAGCACCATACCTATATTAATAAATAGGTGGAACAGCAGGATACTTATCACCGAGTACCCATACACCCGCCCGAACACCGACGCTTGCCGCTCGGCCAGCACAATAAGCCTAAGCAGCAGCCCCAGATAGAGCAGCAGCACAAACACTGAGCCTATGAATCCCTGCTCCTCGCCCACCGTGCAGAATATAAAGTCAGTATCCTGCTCAGGTACATACTTGAGCTTGGTCTGGGTACCTTTCATGAATCCCTTGCCGGTAAATCCGCCTGATCCGATGGCAATGAGTGACTGGTTCACGTTATAGCCGGCGCCCTTGGGATCATCCTCCAGGCCCAGGATCACGTTGATACGGGTACGCTGGTGAGGCTGCAGTATCTCATTGAACGCGTAGTCTACCGAGAACAGGAATCCCACCGATCCAATGGCGAACACAGCTATCCAGATGTAACGTCGGGCCATATCCTTTAAGGCACGGAATATGATATGGACGCTTGTTATTATAATAAGAAGCACCTGCAGGTAGGTGACGTTGAATGCAAAGATGGAGAGTGAAAAAGCCAGTCCCACCAGCATTCCTACCACGCCCTCCAGGAATATGGTAAGTGCAAATTTCTTGTCATTGGACATGATGCGAACCATAAGCGCCTCAACCAGTTGCACGATGGTGAGCACCAACCATGTACCCAGCTTGAACGGCTGCTCGCCAAAGCTTACCGGGCTGTACTTGATCTCAAGTATAAAGAACAGTATGGCACAGAAACCTGTCAGCAACACGCTGCCTGTCATTCCCTCCCTGAAAAGCACCAGCAGGAAAGCCAGATAAACCAGGGCCGATCCGGTCTCATTCTGCAGGACTATGAACACCATGGGCAGCAGGAATATACCGCAGGCGCGGAACAGGTCCTTGGGGTCATTGGCATTGAAATCATAGCGGTCCACATATTTGGCCAATGCAAGCGCCGTGGCAAATTTGGAGAACTCGGCAGGTTGCAGCTTTACAGGACCCAGGCTAAGCCATGAGTGGGAGCCCTTGGTGTCACCCGCCACAAAGATGGTGATGACCAGCAGCAACAGCAACGCTATATAGACCACATAGGCATAAGAGCTTAGGGTGTTCTGGTTAAAGAGCATTATAATGCCTCCCAGCACAAATGACAGGAGTATCCATACCAACTGCTTGCCGGGACGTGTGGAGAATGAGAACAGGTCAACATTCTCAACATTGGCACTTGCGCCGCAAATGCTGAACCATCCGCACACCATTATGCACAGGACCAGCAGAACGGTCAGCCAGTCCAGTTTGCCAATTATGTCAACGCTCCTCCTCCCCATAGTCTATTACACGATTGGAATAATCATCAGCCTTACGCTGGCTGGCCTCTGACAGACCGCCTTTTATGTACTGCTCCATCATAAGTGCGCCGATAGGCACGCCGTAAACAGCACCGAATCCGCCGTTCTCTACATAGACCGCGATGGCAATCTGCGGGTCCTCCATAGGTGCAAAACCCATGAATACCGAGTGGTCTATACCACGGTTCTGGGCAGTTCCGGTCTTGCCGCATACCTGATAATCGGGGTTGTTGGCGGCACGGCAGGTTCCGTCAATGACCGACTGGCGCATGCCCTGTATCACTGTCTCGTAATTCTTTCTGTCAACACCCACATAATGGCGTGTGATGTAGAGTGAATCAAGCTTCTCTCCGTCAATCTCCTTGGCCACATGCGGTGCTATGTAATAGCCGCGGTTGGCTATGGTAGCACCCAGGTTGGCAATCTGGAGCGGCGTAAGGGTAACCTCACCCTGTCCTATGGAGTTACTTATTGTGGTAAGTCCGTTCCAGGAGCGGTTGTAATGACGGTCATAATAGTCTGAGTTGGGTATCATGCCACGGGCCTCACCGGGCAGGTCAACTCCAAGTGTATAGCCGAATCCCATGTCCACCATATAGTCTTTCCAGACCGTGAGGGCTTTCTGCGGCGTGCCGTATTTGGCAGCGCCTATCATATAGTAGTATGCCCAGCAGAAATAGCCGTTACATGAGGTGGCAATGGCAAAGTCAAGTGACAGGGGTGATGAATGCTCATGGCAGCCTACCCTGAGCCCGCGGAACACGAATCCGCCCTGACAGGGATACTGAGTACGTGAGTCAATGATTCCCTCCTGCAGGAAAGTGAGTGCCTGTGATGTCTTGAATGTGGAACCCGGAGGATAGGTACCCTGTATGGGGCGGTTAAGCAGCGGTTTGTCAGGTCTGGCAGCCAGCTCCTGATAGTGCTCTCCGCGGTGACGGCCTGACAGCTCCGAGGGGTTGAACGTGGGTGATGACACCATACACAGAACCTCACCCGTCTTGGGATCCAGGGCAACGATACTGCCTATCTTGTTCTGCATGAGCCTCTCTCCCAGCATCTGCAGCTCTATGTCAAGGCCCAGCTTTATGTTCTTGCCCGGCACTGATTCCTTATCAAAATCGCCGTTGTAGTAACTGCCCTGGATACGTCCGTAAGCATCCTTAAGCAGCACCTCAACACCTTTCTGACCACGCAGCTGGCTCTCGTAGTATTTCTCTACACCCTGCTTGCCTATCACGTCTCCCTGGCTGTACCAGCTGTCATTCTCAATCTCGCTCTTGGATACCTCACCCAGGTCACCAAGCAGATGTGCCGCAGCCTCATAGTTGTATTTACGCTGCTGACGCTGGTTGATGCCAAACCCGCGGAACCGGTACAGGTTCTCTCTCAGGTCCGATATCTCATCAAAAGAGAGCTGAGCCATAAAGACCTGCTCCGTGTATGGGGAGTATCCGGGATTCTTACGCAGGTTCCGGATATCGGCCATACGGCTCTCAAAGAAATCACGGGTTATATCCATTGCCCGGCAGAATGCCAGCGTGTCCAGATCCTTTACGTTACGCATCACCACCATCACGTCAAATGACGGCTGGTTGCTCACTATCATACGGCCTTCACGGTCATATATGACGCCGCGTGTGGGGTATACGGTGCGGTAATAAAGGGCGTTGTTATCGGCCGAGTAGCGGTAACGGGTATCTATTATCTGGATTTGGAACAGGCGTATCACATATATCAGCACCACGGCCACGACCATTATGCCTATGAGATACTTCCTGTTGTCAAACTTGTGGTTCTTCACCGCAGAATCAACGTTTGGTGCCTGAACTTGAAGTCAAACGCTCAGCTACAATCATGAATATGAATGTAAGCAACGTGCTGAATATCACCTTAAGCACCAGGACTGACCAATCGCCCAGCGGAATGCTGCGCAGCAGGAAATAGGTTGTGTGGTGCAGGACAGTCATGAGCAGCAGATATCCTGCAAACGGACGGCTGCCCATGGTAGCTGAGCTGGGAATGAGCTGCTCATACCGCTCAGTCTGTACGAACACCTTTACTATTCCGGGCTGCACCATGGCCAGCAGCGTGGCGGATGCGGCATTAAGACCCGGGGTACCGGAGAACATATCCAGAACAAGTCCCAGTGAGAACGCCCAGAGCAGCATGCCTGTGCGTTTCATGTAACTGTCAAACCTTACTATCAGCCAGATATAGAACAGCGGAGTGACATATCCGAACAGCGATATCCTGTTAAGGAACAGGATCTGCATCAAGGCAACAAACACGAATGTGCCGAATCTGCGCATAAACGTATCCATGCTCTCTTACTTTAACTGTTGCTGTAAATCAATTATCTCCGGATCAACGGTCTTGGAATGGATGTAAACCCATCCCAGATCCGACATATCCACTGCCAGGCTGACCAGGATCTTCAGCGTATATCCGTTGCTTAAGCGCTGGACATCGGCCACCGTACCTATCGTGATATTCTCGGGGAATACCGATGAGAAACCGGTAGTAACCACCGTATCACCTACCTCAACATTGGAGTGATAGGGCACATCCTTAAGTTGGGCTGTGTATGGGTCACCACCGGACCATTCCAGGAATCCGAAATTATCGGTTCCTTTTATCTTGCTGCTTATGCTTGTGTTGCCGTTCAGTATGGGCATCACTACCGAGTAGCTCTTACCTGAAGCCATTATGACTCCAATCACACCGGTAGAGTTGTAAACGCCCATTCCCTTGCCTACGCCGTCATAGCTGCCCTTGTTAACGGTCATGTAGTTGTCATCCTTACGGACCGAGTTGTCAATGACACGTGCAGCTATTACGCCGTCCCGTGACATATTGCGTGCGCTGTCCACGGTCTGACTGTCAGTCAGCTCATACAGCATGCTGCGCAGACGGGCATTCTCCTCAACCAGGAGAGTATTCTCGCGGCGGAGGTTGAAATAGACGTCAACATTTGAGAAGAGCTCATAGATTGAGCCCGACACTGAGTTGGCAGAGGTCACAAACGCCAGCTTCTGCCGGTCATTGAAACCGAACAGAAGCACCAGCGACAGGATCTCCAGGAGAATGAACAGGAAAACGTAGCTGTACTTTACTAGATAGTCAAGTAGGGAACGCATCCTGACAGTATTATCTCATCAGGAATGAGAAACGGTCAACGTTCTTGAGAGCTACGCCTGTACCCTTGGCAACGCTGAGCAGAGGCTCGCTTGCCACATGGAACTCGATACCGATCTTATCGGCCAGACGCTTGCTGATACCGCGAAGCATAGAGCCGCCACCTGACAGGTAGATACCGTTGTTGAGGATATCGGCATACAGTTCAGGAGGAGTATTCTCCAAAGCGTTCAGGACTGCAGACTCAATCTTGGCGATTGAGCGGTCCAGGCAGTGTGCAATCTCCTGATAGCATACAGGAATCTGCATGGGCAGTGCTGTTATCTTGTTAGGTCCGCTTACGATATAATCCTCAGGGGCATCATCACCAAGCTCGGTAAGAGCGGCACCTACGTTAATCTTGATACGCTCGGCCATACGCTCTGAGATCTTGACGTTGTGCTGACGTCCCATATACTCCTGGATATCGGCGGTGAAGTCATCACCGGCTACCTTTACGGAGTTGTTTGAAACCAGGCCTCCAAGTGATATTACGGCAATCTCAGTTGTACCGCCACCTATGTCAACGATCATGTTGCCCTCAGGTGCCAGCACGTCAATGCCGATACCAATTGCGGCAGCCATAGGCTCAAAAACCATGTAAACCTCACGTCCGCCGGCATGCTCGGCGCTGTCACGTACGGCACGGAGCTCAACCTCAGTACTGCCTGAGGGTACGCCGATAACCATCTTGAGTGACGGAGAGAAGAGTCTGCGGCCGGTATCAACCATACCTATCAGGCCGCGCATCATCTGCTCGCAGGCATCAAAGTCTGCAATCACGCCGTTTCTCAAAGGACGTACCACGCGGATATCCTTGTTGGTCTTCTCATACATCATCTTGGCCTGATTACCTACTGCCACCATTTTATCGGTGCGGTTATCCAGGGCCACAATTGAAGGTTCGTTTACGACAATCTTGTCATTGTGCATTATGATGGTATTGGCAGTGCCAAGGTCCATCGATAATTCCTGTGTTAATGAAAACAGTCCCACTTAAGTATCTGTTATAGGTTAGTAAATCAATGCTTGAAATGACGGAAACCGGTCATTACCATAGTCATGTCATGCTGCTCGCAGTAATCGATTGACTCCTGGTCACGAACGGAACCACCCGGATGAACCACGTTCTTGACGCCAGCCTTGTCTGCCAGCTCAACGCAGTCAGGGAACGGGAAGAATGCGTCACTTGCCATAGCTGCGCCGTCCAGAGTGAATCCGAATCCGTGTGCCTTCTCTACGGCCTGCTTGAGCGCATCCACACGTGATGTCTGGCCCACACCGCTTGCAAGCAGCTGCTTGCCGCGTGCAAATACGATAGAGTTGCTCTTGCTGTTCTTAACTATCTTGTTGGCAAACAGCATATCCTCAATCTCTGAGTCAGAGGGCTTGCGTGATGTAACAAGCTTGAGGTCATCGGGGGTCTCAATCTTGGTATCTTTATCCTGTACCAGCACGCCGTTCAGGGCTGAACGAACCAGCTTTACAGGGAGTTTCTGCTCCTTGCGAACCAGTATGATGCGGTTCTTCTTCTGACCCAGGATCTCCAGGGCGTCAAAATCATAATCGGGAGCTATGATAACTTCAAAGAAAATCTTGTTTATCTCCTCGGCTGTAGCCTTGTCAATGGGGGCATTGGCCACCAGAACACCGCCGAATGCAGATACAGGGTCACCTGCCAGTGCATCCTTCCAAGCCTCAAGCAGTGTGGGGCGTGAAGCTACGCCGCAAGCGTTGTTGTGCTTGAGTATGGCGAATGTGGTCTCATTGAACTCATCAATCAGGTCAACGGCTGCATTGATGTCAAGCAGGTTGTTGTAAGAGATCTCCTTACCGTGAACCTGGTCAAACATAGCATCCAGGTCACCGTGGAACACACCCTTCTGGTGGGGGTTCTCACCGTAACGCATAGCCTTGTGGCCATCCAAAGCCAGACGGAAATGATCCTCATCATCACCGGCGAACCAGTTGTAGATGCAGCTGTCATAGTAGGATGAAACGGCGAATGCCTCCTTGGCGAACCAGCGGCGCTCCTCAAGGGTGGTCTCTGCGCCACGCTCGTTAAGGATGTCAAGCAGGGGCTTGTACTGATCCTTGCTGGCTACGATCACTGAATCCTTGAAGTTCTTGGCACCGGCACGGATAAGTGAGATGCCGCCTATGTCAATCTTCTCAATAATGTCCGCATCCTCAGCACCTGACTTTACGGTATCCTCAAACGGATAAAGGTCCACAATTACCAGGTCAATCTCAGGGATATCATAGCTGGCCATCTGAGCCATATCGTTCTCCTCCTCACGGCGACCCAGGATGCCTCCGAAAATTTTGGGGTGGAGGGTCTTAACGCGACCGCCCAGGATTGAGGGATAACCTGTAAGTTCCTCTACTGCCTGGCAAGGTACGCCAAGTGACTCGATAAAGCGCTGTGTTCCGCCGGTAGAAATGAGTTTTACACCCTCCTGATGGAGTTTGTTGATAATCTCATCCAGGCCATCCTTGTGGAAGACCGATATTAGAGCTGATGAAATTCTTTTAGTTTCGGACATGTTGTATTATGTTTTTTCGGTTTTCTGTTTTACCTCGCGAAATTAGCGATTTTCGGGGAGCATCACAATATATATAGCGACAAAATTCTAACCAATATGCACTTATATTAAAAAACTTCATTCATCGGTCCAATTCGGAACATTTTTAATACTTTAGCAACCAGTTATACACAATCTTTCATTTTACTGACCTTATGGATAGAAGAGATTTTCTCAAGACTCTGGCTGCTGCCGGAGCACTTGTAAGCGTGAAAACCAGCGGTATGATGGACGTAATGGCATCAACCGTACCGTCTGCCGGAAACGCCGCCGCATCTGACACTGCAGATCTGGCCGCCATCATGAACGGAGAGCCCGCTGCGATGCTTGAGGCTGCAATGAAGGAACTTGGCGGAATAGGACGATTCGTCAAGAAGGGTGACAAGATTGTCATCAAGCCCAACATCGGATGGGACCGCACCCCTGAGCTTGCCGGCAACACCAACCCTGACCTCATTACCGCACTCATCAAGATGTGCCAGGAGGCCGGAGCTGCCGAGATCAAGGTGTTTGACCACACCTGTGACAACTGGAGCCGTTGCTATGACCACAGCGGAATTGAGGCTGCCGTAAAGAAAGCCGGTGCCACCATGGTCTACGCACATGAGCAGTCATCATACCAGCAGGTAGACATTCCTAACGGCAAGACTCTCAAGAGCGCCCAGGTTCACAAAGCCATCATAGAGTGTGACAAATGGATCAACGTACCGGTTCTCAAGAACCATGGCGGAGCCCTCATGACCTGCGCCATGAAGAACCACATGGGTATCGTTTGGGACCGCCGCGCATTCCATTCACGCGGTCTGCACCAGTGCATTGCCGATATCTGCACCTACAAGCCCGCAGTCCTGCATATTGTTGACGCTTACCGCACCGTTGCCACCAACGGCCCGCAGGGACGCAGCGCCAGCGACGTGGTACTCACCAAGGCCCTGTTCGCATCAACCGATATCGTAGCCGTTGATACCGCAGCCGGCAAGTTCTTCACCCAGATAAACAAGAGCATCAATTTTGATGACATAGAGCATATTCCCGATGGCCAGAAGCTGGGACTGGGCACCATGAACCTGGAGTCTATCAACGTTAAGAGAGTAAGACTCTAAGACTATGCTGCGTAAGATCAGAACCGCGGTGGCAGTAGCTGTCATCGCATTGCTCACGTTCGGATTCCTGGACTTTACCGGAATCATCAATGACCCATGGCTGCAGAGAATCCAGTTCGGCCCTGCCCTGCTGTCACTCAGCACGGTTACACTGGTTTGTCTCATTGCAGGCACCCTGATATTCGGCCGCATCTACTGCTCTGTGATATGCCCGCTGGGAATATTCCAGGACTTCTTTAACTGGCTGTCAAGAAAATTTGACAAGAAAAAGAAATACGGCTTTAAGCCTGAGCAGCCGTGGCTGCGCTGGGGAGTCCTGGCTGCGCTTATCATAGCCTGGCTTCTGGGATTCACCTTCCTGGTAGGTCTGGTTGAGCCTTACAGCGCATACGGCCGCATAGCCGACGAACTGTTCAAGCCGGTCTATCTTTTTGGCAACAACATCCTTGCAGCCATCTCTGAGAAGATGGGCAGTTACAGTTTCTTCAAGGTGCTCATATCACTCAAGTCAGTATCGGCACTGGTGGTATCACTGCTTACCCTGCTCATTATAGGACACATATCATACCATCACGGACGCACCTGGTGCAACACCATCTGCCCGGTTGGCACGCTGTTAGGATTTTTCTCAAGATTCTCACTCCTGCGCATGCGTATAGACAAGGACAAGTGCAACCACTGCCTGGCCTGCCAGCGCAAGTGCAAGGCATTCTGCATAGACTCTGTAGACCAGAAAATTGACTACTCCCGTTGTGTGGATTGTTTTGACTGCATAGACGCATGCCGCCAGAAAGCCATCAGCTACGGTCCGGTCAAATGCGGCAAACCCGCCCGCAAGGATGACAGCGTGGATGAATCAAAACGTCAGTTCCTCAAATCAACACTGGTGCTGGCTGCGCTTGCTCCCGCCGCACTAGAGGCCAAGGTTACCGGCCGTAAGGATACCCGCGTACCCATGTCACCTCCCGGCTCATTAAGCCACAAGAACCTGCTTCAGCATTGCACTTCATGCCATCTGTGCGTAAGCAAATGCCCCAGCCATGTGCTTAAACCCGCCGGCATGGAATACGGACTGGGCGGCATCATGCAGCCCGTCATGAAATTTGACCAGGGTTACTGCAACTATGACTGCAACCTCTGCAGCCAGATCTGCCCCGCCGGAGCCATCAAGCCCCTTACGGTTGAGGAGAAGCACCGCACACAGCCCGGACGCGTGGTATTCAACAAGGATATCTGCGTGGTGAACGTAAACCGCACCAGTTGCGGAGCCTGCGCCGAGCACTGCCCCGTACAGGCCATCCACATGGTACCGTTTGAGGGAGGACTCACCATACCTGACACCAACCCGGAGCTCTGCGTAGGTTGCGGTGGCTGTGAGTTCATCTGCCCCGTCAAGGCCGTCCACATAGAGGGCAACCCCGTCCATCTTGAGGCCAAAGCCCCCGAGCAGGACACCGTAATTGAAACCACCGACTTCGACTTCGGCTTCTGAATGTGAAATTGGGGACAGTCCCCTTTTCCACTAACATTCGGGCGTAAATAGAAAGAGGACCTTGTGCCTCTGAAAGTCTCGCACCCACGCGAGACCAGTGGGAGGGGCCCGCGACAAAAAATATCGATTCTGGAACGATCAGTTTCGGAATCGATATATTTTGTTGTGGGAGGGCCGGCCGAAGGCCGCTTTCGAGAGGTACAAGGTCCTCTTTCTATTTACGCCCGCTTACGTATTCTTTATGTGGAAAAGGGGACTGTCCCCAATTTCACATTTTCACTTGTCGTTGTAGAGAATGAGGACCGGATTTGAGTCCTCTTTCATGCGAGGGAACATCTTCTGGAAGCGCTCCTCCTGGAACACCATGCCCGCATCAAAGAATCCCACCATAGTACCGTTATAGCAGCTTACCAGATACGGGAACTGCTCCACGTTGACTGCGTTGTAATTAAATATATCAGAATACGGATACATCCTGTAGAAGCTCCAATCATCCTTATTTACCAGGACCATTACCAGATTGGCTCCATAATTAGTTGCCACAAAGTACAGGAAACGCTCAGTCTCCAGGTATCCGCACTTGGTGTACTCCATCTGAGGATTGATAAAGACCTTGCTATTGTTCTTAAGGTCATCAGGTATGACTATATCGGTGGTCATCCTGCAGTTTACTGAGAGCGAATCATCAGCAAGATGATAGAACAGGTCATTATCCTCAACCCCCATGAATCCTATTACATCAGGAGATATATGATTCAGGTAAGGGTTGTTTATGCTTACGTGGAGGAAATTCTCATCATAGGTAACGATCTGCTTCTTAAACCTGCCCTGAGCATCAACCTGCCACAGGCCGCGGCGGTATTCCTTACCCCTGTAATGGATAGGGTTGGTAAGCAGGAAATCACCGTTGGGCAGTACCGCAAAATCAGTTACATAATCTGCCATGAGAACCTTACGGTGGTATGTACCGTCAAACCCGTATATTACCAGCGCATCGGACTGGTTGTCAAAAATAATCAGTTCTCCGGTTGAAGGCTGTATGTCAAAACACGCAATGGTCCTATAGCCGCCTGACCCGTTACCCTGACGGCAGAATCGGCCCAGATACTTACCCTGACGGTTAAAGAAGAACAGGGTTCCGGTAGAACGGACAATTATGGTGTCACCCTTGAACTTGACCTCATCCACTGACTGAACATAGCTGTCAGGGCCCGAATTCTCAAGATAAATGGTGTCAATAGATCCAAAAAGTCTTGAAACCAACGGGTACTCCGTGGGGTCATCTTCCAGAATCGGGACATTGATCTCATGGAGGCAGTCGTAGCACACTTTCTTATTGCCTTTGCAGCCAACTGCAAGCAGGACAAGCATTAAAGCAAATGCAGGCAGACCCGCCCTGAACAACGATATTGACAGTCTTTTACTCATTACGACTGCAAAGTTATACAACTCTACTGATAAATTAACAAAAATTTGCCTAAAAAAAGGGCCGGTCCCAATTAGGAACCGACCCTTCACAATATTAGGATTCCGGTATATTATTTGCCTGAATGCTTGGCCTCAATAGCCTTGTTCATCTCATCAAGCTTCTCATCGGTAAGAGGATACTTGTAGATAAGATAAGCAACAATTATAAGCAGGATGGCAGGAATGATTGTGGTGAACCACAGGATTGCATTCTGTACAGTGGGTGAATAGTTGTTCAGCTCAGTGTAGTAAGCGTTAACGGGAGCGCTTATGAATGATGCCAGGAACACTACAACGAATACACCCAGAACCAGCTGGAGGCACTTGTTAGCCTTGAACTCCTGCCACATCTCACCGAATGAAACCGGCTTCTCAGGTGTGGTGGTGATGTTCTCCTTGCTGCCCATGAAGCAGAGGGTGAGCAGGATGAAACCTACTATTGCAAAGATGCAGGTAACGGTGAACCAAGCCTTGGGATCTGTAGGCAGAGCTGACTCCTCGCTGGCAAGGTTGAATCCGATCATACCCATTACCAGAGGAGTGATCCAACCTGCGATTGAGAAACCGGCCTTGAAGGCAACACCTGCAAGAGCGTTTACGGTAGCGGCGGGACGGTTACCGGTACGGTACTCGGCCTCAGTTACGACCTCAGGAACCAGAGCCCACATGAGTGAACCAACCAGCAGACCTACACCGGTCATGATCTTGGCGATCTGGATCACGGTCTTGCACTCGGCAACGTTGAAGAACTTACCAACGGTGAACAGGATTGCGAAACCTACAAAACCTACGCAGAGCAGCAGGTAGTAAAGACCCTTCTTTCCGAACCATCTCTTGAGGATAGGCAGTGAAGGCAGGATGATGAATGCGGGGATGGTACCGATAGCCATGAAGATAGCCTGGTTCCAGTTGATGGCTGAGTGAACGCACATAGCCAGACCTATGGGGAAACCGGCCTGAACTACGATCTGACCGATATTGGCGCATACCATACGGGTTGATGTGAGGATAAGTACCTCATCGTTGTCACGGGTCATAGAGGCCATGATTGAGCCGTAAGGTATATTCACTACAGAGTAGATCATGCTAAGCAGGGTGTAGCTTACGGTAGCATAAACAATCTTCATGCTCATGGACCATGTAGCTACTGTGGGAAGCATCAGGAAGCAGGCGGCAACAGTAAGGGGTATGCCACCGTAAAGAAGATAAGTACGATACTTTCCAAGCTTGGGATTGTGGTTATCAATGTATTTTCCAACTACAGGGCTCCAGAAGCAGTCAAGGAGTCTGACTCCAAGGATAAGACCGCTTACAAAAGCAGGGTTGATTTTGAGTACTGTGCACAGGTACAGCATCAGGAAACATGCAACCGTCTGGAAAATAAGATTCTGGGCAAGGTCACCTGAACCGAATCCGATTCTCTGGGCCCAACTCAGTTTGTAATAACCGTTGTTAACTTCGTTTGCCATAAAAATGAGTTTATTGATTAATAATTATTGGTTAAGTCTAAATTTTCAGCCCACAAACTTACAAAAAAATCGTTTGCTCCAGCCATTTAAGGTCTTATTATGTACATGGTACGGCATCATTCACCCGTCTCCATATACTTTACCGCCCGCAGTATGGTCTCATCCAGCTCCTGGATGACCTGATAATAGGCGTTCATGCCCCAGATAAGACGTGCTATGCTGGCCTTGAGCTGTGTCTTGAATATGGGCAGGCTCTCGTTGTACTGCTCCTCATCAAAATCAACCTTGGCGTCACTGGCCTTGTCCTGGAAAAGCTTAAGCACGTCATTGCCCACCTCAAAACCGCGGTTATAGTCAGCGAATGTCCTGTAACGGCGCTGCAGCATACGTCTGTTACGCTCTGTGTACTGCATGGAGGTGTTCAGGACCACGTTCTTGGCTGTCACCTTACGGTAATACTGGTTGGTACGGGTTGTATCCAGCGGTACGAATATATCGGGCATGATACCGCCTCCGCCATATACGGTACGGCGCTCTATCATGGTGCTGTACTTGAGTGAATCGGGGAAATGTATGCTGTCCCTGTTGGTAAGTTCTCCATGGTTAAGACGCTCCAGAATGTCATCACCGTAATCCACATCCTTGCCGTAAGGTTTCTGGATGCATCGGCCCACGGGAGTATAATACTTGGCTACGGTAAGACGTATCAGCGAGCCGTCATGGAACTCAATGGGACGCTGGACCAGGCCCTTGCCGAATGAGCGGCGGCCTACGATCGTAGCACGGTCCCAATCCTGTACTGCGCCCGATACAATCTCGCTGGCCGATGCCGAGTACTCATCAACCAGCACCACCACCTTACCGTCACGGAAACGGCCTCGTCCGTCGGCCATATAGGCGCTGCGGGGTGAGCGTCGGCCCTCGGTGTAAACCACCATCTGGTCACGGTTAAGGAACTCATTGGCTATACCCACGGCAGCCATCAGCAGGCCACCTCCGTTACCCTGCAGGTCCAGGATAAGTGACTGTGCACCCTGACGGCGCAGGTCAGAGAGTTTCTCCTCAAACTCCTGCACCGTGGTGGCTCCAAAGCTGGATATCTTTATGTATCCTATGCCCGGACGGATCATGTATCCGGCATCGACGGTATTTACGGGTATCTTGTCACGTGTAACCGTGAAATGTATCAGTTCATCCACTCCGCGGCGGTTTATGCCCAATACCACCTTGGTGCCTTTGGGGCCGCGCAGACGTTTCATTATGCTCTCCTGTGACATCTTGACTCCGGCAATGGCCGTGTCATTCACGGTCACAATACGGTCTCCGGCCAATATGCCCACCTTCTCCGACGGTCCGTCTGGTATGGGCTGTACTATGAACAGCGTATCCTCAACCATATTGAACTGCACGCCTATGCCCTCAAATGATCCCATCAGGGTCTCGTTTGACTTGTCATTCTCCTCGGGGGTAAGGTATGTAGAGTGCGGGTCAAGCTCCTCAAGCATGCCTCTTATGGCGCTCTCAACTATCTTTTTCTCATCAACATCCTCCACATAAAGGGCCGATATGGCACCCTCGGCTACCAGCAGTTTCTGCAACTCGGCATCAATTGAGGTAGCCTGCTGCTGCATCTGGGGTTGACGCTGTATCTGGGGTTGCATCTGGGGTTGACGCTGCTGGATCTGCGGCTGTCCTATACGTCCCGGCTGGGCCATAAGAGCCTGTGTAATGCAGAATGCTATGATCAGTGTATATATCTTTCTCATATTGTTCAAAAATAGGGTTTGAATGTTTCTATAACCAGGTTATCCACCCCACGGCCATACAGGTGCAACTCACGTACCAGGCTGCTGCTTACATGCTGCATCTCCTTGCTTGCCACAAGCAGCACGGTCTCAACGCCGTCTATGGCACGGTTTATATCGGCCAGATTACGCTCTTTGTCATAATCCGATACTGAGCGGATGCCACGCAGCAGGGCATCGCAGCCTGCCTCACGCAGGGCATCCACGGTAAGGCCCTTGTACTCAGTCACCTTTACGCGGGGCTCATCCTTGTAGAAATCACTTATGGCCTGTTTACGTACGGCGGCGCTTAGCAGAGGCTTCTTCTCATCATTGACGCCTACGGCAATCACCACCTGGGTGGCCAGACGCAGCGCACGCTCCACCAGGTCGGCGTGTCCTATCGTGAAAGGGTCAAAAGAGCCCGGAAAAAACAGTTTCATACTACAATCCAATTAGAATTTCTCACCTTCATCCTCATCCACGATATCCTCCTCTACCACAAGGTTATCAATGATAAAGTTCTGACGCTCCATGGTGTTCTTGCCCATATAGAATGAGAGCAGGTCATCCACGGCATCGGTTTTCTTAAGGGTTACCAGCTCCAGACGCATGTCGGGGCCGATAAAGTTCTTGAACTCATCGGGCGATATCTCACCGAGTCCTTTGAATCGGGTTATTTCAGGGTTGGGTGACAGCTTCTCAATGGCCTGGCGGCGCTCCTCCTCAGTGTAGCAGTAGATGGTCTCAAACTCACCCTTCTCTGTCACGATTCCGTCCACATGACCGGCCGGGCCCTTTTTCTTCTTGCGTTTGTTACGTACGCGGAACAGCGGGGTCTGCAGGATGTAGACATGGCCCTTCCTGATAAGTTCCGGGAAGAACTGCAGGAAGAATGTTATCATCAAAAGACGTATGTGCATGCCGTCCACATCGGCATCGGTAGCTACTATTATCTTGTTGTAACGCAGGTCGTCCAGTCCCTCCTCTATGTTCAGGGCTGCCTGCAGCAGGTTGAACTCCTCATTCTCATAAACCACCTTCTTGGTGAGTCCGTAGCAGTTAAGCGGCTTACCGCGCAGGCTGAATACAGCCTGTGTGTTCACGTCACGGCTCTTGGTGATGGATCCGCTGGCGGAGTCACCCTCAGTTATGAATATGCAGCTCTCCTCCTGGCGGTCACCGCGGGCATCGTTCAGGTGGATGCGGCAGTCGGCCAGTTTGCGGTTGTGAAGGTTGGCCTTCTTGGCGCGCTCACGTGCCTGCTTGGTTATGCCGGCTATCTCCTTACGCTCCTTCTCTGATTCCAGGATCTTCTTGAGCAGCACATCGGCTATCTCAGGCTCCTTATGCAGCAGGTCATCAACCTCCTTCTTTATGAAATCACCCACGAACTTGTTGAGTGACACGCCTCCGTTAGGGCTCATGGTGGTAGAACCCAGCTTGATCTTGGTCTGGCTCTCAAACACAGGCTCCTCAACGTTAAGGGCAATCGCGGCAACTATACCGTTACGTACGTCACCCAGTTCAAAGTTCTTACCGTAGAACTCCTTTATGGTACGTGCTATATGCTCCTTGAATGCGCTCTGGTGGGTACCGCCCTGTGATGTGTACTGACCGTTCACGAATGAGTAGTACTCCTCACCGTACTGGTTGGTATGGGTGAACGCTATCTCTATGTCAGTACCCTGCAGGTGGATTATGGGATAGAGGCTCTGGGCGCTCATACGCTCTCCCAACAGGTCCTCCAGACCGTTGCGTGACATGAACCTCTGGCCATTGTACATGATGGTAAGGCCGGTATTCAGGTAGGTGTAGTTACGCAGCATGGTCTCTATTATGGCAGGACGGAACTGGTAACCGGTAAAGAGCTGGTCATCGGGCTCAAACTTTACGCAGGTTCCGTGCTCATCGGCACTGGGCTGGGTCTCATCGGACTGCAGCTTGCCGCGCTCAAACTTTAGGGTGCGAACCTTACCGTCACGCCAGCTGCTTACCTCAAAGTGCAGGCTCAGCGCATTCACGGCCTTAAGGCCCACACCGTTCAGGCCCACGCTCTTCTTGAAAGCCTTGCTGTCAAACTTACCGCCGGTATTGAGGATGCTGACAGCCTCCAGCAGCTTACCCTGAGGGATTCCACGGCCATAGTCACGCACCACCACACGGCCGGTATCGACCAGGTCAATCTCGATGCGCTTGCCCGTGTTCATGCGGAACTCATCCACACTGTTGTCTATTATCTCCTTTAGCAGCACATAGATACCGTCATCGGCCTGAGATCCGTCACCCAGTTTACCGATATACATACCGGGACGCATACGGATATGCTCCATATCGTCCATGTGGCGGATATTATCCTCATTGTACTGCACCTGTGGTGCCGCGGGGTCAAATAATTCCTCTGAGTCTGCCATATATCTGTATTATACTGTTTTCTGTCAATAATTAAATCCACCTGGGTCAGATGCTCTTGTAGAACACAGCCCTGCGGCGTACTATCTTTACATCCTTAAAGTAATCCCACTGGGACTGGACCTTTATGTTATCCTCCAGCTCCGGGTTGGACTCGCCGTAAACTATACCGGCCTCCTTGGACTGTTTGGTAAGCAGCCCGAAAGGCACTGCACTCACACCCTTGTTCTGATACTCGGGCTTGACTGCCACAAAAAGCATCTCAAGCACCTCAGGGTGTTTCCATTTCAGGGCCTTGATTATATGCCACCAGCCAAACGGGAACAGACGTCCCTGCGCTTTCTGCAGCGCACGGGCAAGTGAGTACATAGCCAGCGTACCGGCCACCATATTGTCATCCTTGTCAAGCACGAACACCGCCAGACGCTTATCCAGAAGCGGCACATAACGGCGTGCAAAATCCTCAATCTGCTTATCGGAGAAAGCCGAGTATCCGTACAGAGGAGCAAAAGACTCGTTCACCAGATGGAACAGCTTGCGGGCGTATATCCTGGCCTCGGCATTCTTACTGTGGCTGAACCGGGCCACATGCAGGTTGTATCGGTCAAGCACTATATCGGTAAGACGCGCCATTTTCTCAGGCACCCCGTAATTGGGGACATGACGCTCCACCCATTTGGCCGATGGCTGCAACCCCAGCCTCTCCATATGCTGCGGATAATAGGGGTAGTTGTAGATGGTAGCCATGGTACCGATAAGGTCAAAACCATCGGTCAGCATACCCTCCGGGTCAAAATCAGTAAAACCGAACGGGCCCTCCAGCCTGTCCATTCCACGCTCCCTGCCCCATGCGGCTACCGCATCAAGCAGCGCTCCCGATACCCTGATGTCATCAATAAAATCTATCCATCCGAACCTAACGGTCTTTACCTTCCATACCTCATTGGCCTTACCGTTTATGATGGCGGCCACACGACCCACCACCTTGCCGTCCATGAGAGCCAGAAAAGGCTGGGCCTCACAGAACTCCAACGCGGCGTTCCTGGATGGTTTGAAAGTATTGACGGTATCCCTTATCAGGTCAGGAACCGCATAGGGATGGTTCCTGTACAGCTGCACATTGAACCGCGCAAAACGGCGCAGGTCCCTGCCGCTCCTTACGGGTATGACGGATATTCTCTTATCGGACATTATCTCCACACAAATTCAATTCAGCGAAGATACAAAATTACCCCCACAATTAGCCCTAGATGGCCCACAAAAAATAAAAGCTCAAAACCTCGGTCCCAGGTTCAAGCCCCAGATGTCCACATACAAAAAAAACCGCTTTCGGCGGTTTCTTTTGTGGGCCATCTAGGGCTTGAACCTAGGACCTCCAGATTATGAGTCTGTTGCTCTAACCAACTGAGCTAAAAGCCCGGAGAAAGAATCATCGGCCCTGGGCCGACTGCTTCATTCGGGTGCAAAAGTACTTCATTAACCCGAATTTGCAAAGTTTTGAGCCAAAAAATTCCGTCGCCCCACTTATCTTGATTACTTTTGTAATCCAAAAGCAAGCCCGTATGACCATACCCGATCCGCAAAACACCAGATACGCCGCCACGATAGGTTTCTTTGACGGAGTACATCTGGGTCACGTGCACCTGCTGCGCCAGCTTATGGATGCCGCAGCCAAGCGCGGTCTTAAGAGTATGGCCATCACATTCCCGGAGCATCCGCGTCAGATCCTGCAGTCTGATTACCGCCCGCGCCTGCTCTCCACCCCGGAGGACAAGATGAAACTGCTTGAGGCAACAGGTATTGACTACTGTTTCCCGCTCCATTTCACCACGGCTCTGGCCGCGATGGATGCCCGCAGTTTCATGACTGATTTCCTGCAGAAACGTCTGGGTGTGGATATGCTGCTGGTAGGCCATGACCACCATTTTGGCCATGACACCAACCTGGGCATTGATGATTACAGGCGTATAGGCAGTGAGATTGGCATGGAGGTCATTCCGGCCGATGCATTCCTGTACAAGGATTCACCCATAAGCAGCTCCCGCATACGCCGTGAGCTCGTAGCCGGAAACGTAAAGGATGCGGGTGAGATGCTGGGATACCGATACACCATAAGCGGCACCGTGATACACGGTTTGCAGAACGGCCGCAAGATGGGATTCCCCACCGCAAATCTGGGCCCCTACTGCGAGTTCATGCAGATCCCGGCCGACGGCGTCTATGCCGCTCTTGCCAGGATTGACGGTGAGACATGGCCCGCCATGCTCAACATAGGGTTCCGCCCCACGTTTGAGGGTAAGGCCCGTACCATCGAGGCTCACATCCTGGATTTTGACCGTGACATCTATTTCCACGAGCTTACACTGGAATTCGTGGAGTTCCTGCGCCCGGAGCGCCGTTTCAGCTCACCTCAGGAGCTGGCTGCACAGCTTGAGGCAGACCGCAACAAAGTAAGACAAACCCTTTAAGCCACCTATATGGAGAAAATCAAAAAGACTCTCGTTACCCTGGGTCTCTGGTTGGGATTCCAGCTGATAGTTACGGCCGTATTCTACGCCATATCCATCTTAAGACATATTGATTTTGACACATTGGTGGCACCTGCCCTGCTCATATCCGATGCACTGATTGCCGTTTCACTGATTGTAATCAGATACTGCAAGGTAAAGGATATGTTTACCCTGATTCCCAAGGATGCATTCACCATATCGGTAATAATGGCTTTAAGCGCACTCTTTGTGGTGGACATGCTGTCACAGAACCTTGACATACCCGATCTCTTTGAGGATCAGTTCACGGAGATGACCAAGACGCTGACCGGTTTTCTGGGCATCTGTATAGTAGGTCCCATAATGGAGGAGATCATGATGCGGCGTGTCATAATGACTGAGATATCTAAGGCAACCGGCCATGTGTGGTGGGGAATCATCATATCGGCCGCCATATTCGCGGTCATTCACGGCAATCCCATACAGATAGTGTTTGCCCTGCCCGCAGGAATCATATTCGGTTGGCTCTACTACAAGACAGGCAGCCTGACGGTACCCATATCGATACATATCATCAACAACACCATATCCTTCTTTACCTTAAAGTACAGTCTGGACTTTAAGATAAACATCTCCACCACCTTGGGTGTAACGGTATTCCTGGTGCTTGTTATTATAACCCTCTGTTCAATAGTCTGGCTGAACAGATTCTACTCCGGTAAGGAGGAGGTTACAGAGCAATAGTAGTTCCTGTAAGTTTGTCAAGTGACTCGGCCTTGGTTATCAGGACCGATGACACTCCCGCCTGCAGTGCGTTGAAAGCGTTCTGTATCTTGGGAATCATACCGCCGCTTATGGTGCCGTCCTGTACCAGACGCGGGAAATCATAGTATGATATATAGGGAATCACGCTGTTGTCATCATCCTCATGCATGAGCACACCCGGTTTCTCAAAGCAGAATATCAGGGTTACCTTGAACAGGCGTGCCAATGCCTTGGCGGCCTCACCGGCTATGGTATCGGCATTGGTATTGAGCAGCTGGCCCTTTCCGTCATGTGTAAGCGGAGCCAGCACGGGAACTATACCCTTCTCAATGATCGATGCAAGGAACTCGGCATTCACCTCCTTGGGGTCACCTACAAATCCGTAGTCAATCTCCTTGACGGGGCGCTTATCGGAGCGCATCACGTTGCAGTCTGTACCGGTCAGACCGATGGCGTTGATACCCTCGGCCTGCAGTTTGGCCACGATATTCTTGTTTACCAGACCACCGTAGACCATTGTCACTACGTCAAGCATATCGGCATCGGTTATACGGCGTCCGTCAACCATCTTGCTCTCTATGCCCAGACGGGTGGCCATGGCTGTTGCGGAACGGCCTCCGCCGTGTACCAGCAGTTTCTTACCGGGTATGGCCTTGAAATCAGTGAGCAGACGCTCCAATGTCTCGGGCTGCTCAACAATCTTGCCGCCCACCTTTACTATGACAAGTGACTCTTTCATATGGTCAGTCTTTATTAAGATTCAAAAGGTTTTCAATGTATTCTATTGTCTCAGATATCTGGTCACGGCTCTCCAGACGGTCACCGGGGCAGATGTACTGTGCCCGCAGGTATCCCGGCTCACGGCGCTTGGTCTCGGACTCTATGAACAGGGCCAACTCATCATCGGTCTTGGATGCTATGAGCGGACGCTGTGAACGGGCGGTCTTGAGACGGCTGAGCAGGGTTTCATTACTGCATTTAAGATAAACTGTCTGTCCCTGAGAGAGCATGTAATCCATGTTATCGCCTATGAGTGGGGTAGATCCGCCGCATGATACTATCACGTTGTCAAACTCACCCACCTCACGCAGCAGACGGCTCTCAATCTCACGGAACCCCTGCTCACCGCGTGTGGCGAATATCTGGCTCACGCTCTTCATGAAGCGTGACTCTATGTACTGGTCCAGGTCTATGAATGACACGCCCAGATGCGCGGCCAACGCCTTGCCCAGGGTTGTCTTGCCGGCTCCCATGAAGCCCATCAGGAAGACCCTAACCATACTTATTTCTTGGTCTTGAATATACGGCGCTTGGGGGCGGAACCGGTCTTCTCAATCTGGCGCTTTATGATCTCCTGGCACTCCTCCTCAGTGAGTGTGGTGGGATCAGAGCTCTTGGGAATCTTGTAGTTGCTTCCCTGATAAGCTATGTAAGCACCGTAACGGCCGTTCATGATCTCCATGTCAGGATTGCCCGGGAATGTCTTGAGCACCTTTTTGGACTCACTCTCACGCTTGGTTACAATCAGCTTCACAGCCTCGTCAAGTGTGATGGTAAGAGGATCGGCCACACCGCCTATGGATACATAGAACTTGTCATGACGGATGTAAGGACCGAAACGGCCTGTACCTACGCTCACCTCCTGGCCCTCAAACTCACCCAGTGTACGCGGCAGACGGAACAGCTCCAGAGCCTCATCCAGTGTGATGGTCTCAATTGTCTGACCCTTTTTCATCTGTGCAAAACGGGGCTTGTCCTCATCCTCGGCGCTGCCTATCTGTACGATGGGGCCGTAACGGCCAATCTTTACCGATACAGGCTTGCCCGATATGGGATCGGTACCCAGGATACGCTCGCCAACCTTGTGCTCGTTCTTGAGCGTCATGGCGCTGTTTACGGCCGGGCTGAACTTGTCATAGAAGGTGCTGATTACGCTCTTCCACTGCTTGTCACCCTCAGCTATATCATCAAACTCCTTCTCCACCTGAGCGGTGAAGTTGTAGTTCATAATATCAGGGAAATACTCTATCAGGAAGTCATTTACCACCATACCTATGTCTGTAGGTACAAGTTTTGACTTCTCTGTTCCGTAAACCTCAGTTACGGTCTGCTCCTTTATCTCACCGTTCTCCAGACGCAGCATGTCGCACTCGCGCTTGCTGCCCTCAATATCCTCACGCAGCACATACTCACGCTGCTGGATGGTACCGATTGTAGGAGCGTATGTTGACGGACGTCCTATACCCAGCTCCTCCATCTTATGTACAAGAGCGGCCTCATTGAAACGCTGCGGATGCTGTGTGAAACGCTCAAAAGCCGATATCTGGTTGAACTCCAGGTTCTGGCCCTTCTTGAACTCCGGCAGGCCCTGTACCTCCTGTGAATCGGCCGAGTCATCATCACGGCTCTCACGGTAAACGCGCAGGAAACCGTCAAACTTGATTGTCTCGCCGGTAACGGTGAACTCACCGTCAATCTTGGGTGATGTGATGGAAACAGTGGTCTTCTCTATCTCGGCATCGGCCATCTGGGATGCGATGGTGCGTTTCCAGATAAGCTCATAGAGGCGTTTCTCAGGGGCTGTACCGTCTATTGAGTGGTTCTCCATATATGTAGGACGGATAGCCTCATGAGCCTCCTGTGCGCCCTTGGCTTTCTGGGTGTACTGACGGCTCTTTACATACTCGTCACCCATGGACTCGGATATGACCTTACGGCATGAGTCTATGCAGAGGGTTGACAGGTTCACGGAGTCAGTACGCATGTATGTGATCTTACCGGACTCATACAGACGCTGTGCAAGCATCATGGTCTGCATTACGGTAAATCCGAACTTTCGGGTTGCCTCCTGCTGCATGGTCGATGTGGTGAACGGGGCTGCAGGCAGTTTCTTGAGCGGCTTGGTGGTGATGTCCTTTACCTTGAACTCTGCACCGTTGCACTTCTCAAGGAATGCATAGGCCTCTTTCTTGGTCTTGAATCGGCCGTTATACTCGGCGCGGACCTCACTGCCGCCTTCCAGACGGAATGTACCTACTACGCGGTATGAAGCCTCGGGGACAAAGTTCTTGATCTCACGCTCACGCTCTACTATAAGACGTACGGCAACAGACTGCACACGTCCGGCAGAGAGTGACGGCTTAACCTTACGCCACAGGATGGGTGACAGCTTGAAACCTACTATGCGGTCCAGGACACGGCGTGCCTGCTGGGCGTATACCAGGTTGGTATCTATATCACGCGGGGTCTCAATGGCGTGGAGTATGGCGTTCTTGGTAATCTCGTGGAATACTATACGTTTGGTGTTCTCAGGCTTGAGTCCCAGGGTCTCAAACAGATGCCAGCTTATGGCCTCTCCCTCACGGTCCTCATCGGATGCCAGCCAGACCATCTGGGCTTTAGCGGCTGCGTCCTTGAGTTCGCTTACAACCTTCTTCTTATCGGTAGGGATCTCATATATGGGTTCAAACGTGTCTATGTTTATGCTCAGGTCCTTTTTCTTGAGATCACAGATGTGTCCGTAACTTGACATTACCTTGTAATCCGGTCCCAAAAACTTCTCGATTGTCTTGGCCTTGGCCGGAGACTCAACAATTACCAGATTTTTCTGCATGATATTCTATTAATGGTTAAGCCCTAAGGGCGCGGCAAAAGTAGAACAAAAAACAGATATAGAAAAGGTGGAAAGAGATAAAATATTCACTCTTTCCACCTTATTAATTATAAATTAATAAAAAAAGACGAGCTGCAACAGGGACAGTCCCCCTGTGTCATTTCAAAATGTCACAGGGGGACTGTCCCTAATGGGTCATTCAAAACCTGTAGGTAGCGCCAACAAGTATGCTAGGCTTTATAGCGCGATACCCTGCATAGTAATACCAGTCGCCACCCGCAAGACGGCTGCCGGTAAGATAGAATGACAGGTTGGGGCGGAAATCATAGTCAACCGTAAGGGCCAGGTCATTGATCATGGGCATACGCTCACCCGCCTGCTTGCGGAATGTCATCATGCGGTATGTGAGCATGGCGTCCAGTCCCGGCATTATATTCACCTTACCGAACAGCGATCCGTCAAACACCGGCTTGAATGCCAGGTTTCCGGGCTTATAATGACCTGTATATCCGTTGATTGTCATATCCATCTTAACCTGGGCGCGGTCAGCGAACTGCATATCGGCATCCACACGCAGATAGAATACATCCAGTGCTTCCTGATCCAGCATTGAGGATACTATAAGACTGTCACTTACGGTCTGGAAAAGCTCATCGGCAGTATGGCGGTAACCTCCCTTACCGGAGAGTGTGAGCCATGTACCCTGGCTGTATGATGCGCCTATCCATGCGTCAAACAGAGTGTAGCCGTCCTTAATGCGCTTGGCCTCAGACCAGTAAGGTGACAAACCTGCAAGCGTGCGCATGCTGTTGTCAATAATACCGCCGGTAACGCCCGATGTAAGACTGACACTCTCGTTTACGCTGTATGACGCGGTTACCATGGGTGACATGAGGAACTTGCAGCCGGCTCCGTTACGGAAATCCAGGTTAAGTCCCAGGTTGGCATCCAGGTTACCCCATGAGTTCTTCCAATACGGAGTGATGGTGACGGCGGTAAAGTCTGAGTAGTTGCAACCGTACACGCCCTGCCAGTCATACGCGGCACTCTTCTGGCGGTATTCCAGTCCGCCTATACCTCCAATTGCACGGACAGGCATTGAGATTCCGGCCTCAAGACGCAGCAGACGCTCGCTGTTGTCCCTTCTGGTACCGGCCAGTTTAAGACCGTTACGGGAGAGCCACTCCATTCCCAGGCTGGCATGCCACCCTATGCTGTCAATCTCTCCGGCACCCCATACGCCCAGACTCTCACGTCCTGTGTTCTGCATCAGCTTGCTTATATCCTCCATGGCGGGAGTAAGGGCTGTACCGGGTCTGTAATTGAAATGGGAGTGACCCAGCGATGCATCGGCACCAAGGGTGAACTGATCAAAACGGTGTGAGTAATCCACATCAAGATCACCGTTCATCATCCTTGATTTCCATTTGCCGTCAGGCTTGGTAGCCCACGCATCCATCAGTCCGTAGACCTTGAGCTCATCACGGTCCGATATACGCCAGTTAAAGTCCAGCAGGCCGTCATGCACGTTCCTAAGGCCCCAGCCAAAGCGTACCAGACCCTGGTATCGGGCCACGGTTACATCATCCGAGCTCTCTAAGAACGCACCCATGGGAGCACGCTTGAGGCTCTGCATGGGATTGGGCTCGGTAAGGTAGCTCACCTGGACAGCCTTGCGCTCCGATACCGGTTTCTGCGGTACCGGCATTATCTTCTCTGTCTTGGTGACGGTGGGGTTATATGCACCCTCAATGGTCAGTGACCTGGAGGGGAGTCCGTCCTGTCCATATGCTGCCGTACAGCATACAGCACCCAATATTGCCAGTATAGTATTTCTCATCATAAATATCAGTCAAGTCTGTCTTCAATCATCTGTGCTATATCATCATTCTCTGTGTAGTTGGATTTAAGTGAAAGCAGGTATTGGCGTGCCTCCACATCCTTACCCTGTGACTTGTAGATGTCACTGAGCAGTATAAAGCTGCGGGCCAGCCAGTACATGTGCGGGGTGCCCTCCTTTATGAAATCCATAACCACCTTCTCGGCACCGGCGGCATCACCGCCGTCAAACAGCAGCTGGGCAAGCAGGTAGTCAGACTCGGCACCATACTGTGAGCGGGTATCCTTGGAGAGATCCTCCAGCAGCCCACGGGCATCACTCCTGTGGCTGCCACCCAGCAGAGCCTTGGCCTTGCGGTATTTGACCTCAGTAATCTGGTCGGCGGGGAGCTGTGCCTGCAGTGCCTTATCGGCATACATGAGCACCGCATCATCCTCATCTATCTTTCCGGCGCTGCTTACTATGCAGTAGAGGCTGCGTCTCTGGCGGTCCACATTGGTGGTCTTGTCATACAGGCGGATATAGGTATCCATGGCTGTCTCCCAGTCACCCACTGACCATGCCATTGATGCCGCATGATCCAGTGCGCTCTCCGAGAAACGGCTGTTCTCATTGGCGGCCACACGCATAAAGCTCTCATATGCGTTGTCATAATCATTCTCCTCCTCAAGCAGCAGGCCCTGATAGTACCATGCATTCACTACAAAGGCACCGTTGGGGAACTGAGCCAGGTAATCCTTGAAACGGGCCTTGGCATCGGCTTTCTGACCGCGGCTGAACAGGCCCTCGGCTGCGGTGTACATGAGTGAGTCACGCTCCGTAGCTGCAATGGGAGCCGCACCCTGTATATTCTGGGTATACTCAACATATGCATTCACGTCACCCTTCTCCACGTAGATGGATTTGAGGTCAACCAGCGCCGTACGGGCCTCATCACTGCCGGGATAGTTGGCAATGACCTCCTTATAGGCCTTGATGGCATCATCGTAGCGGTCAGTCTGGTAGTAGATAAGGGCGGTCTCGGCTGCGGCCTTACGTGCCAGGTCAGTTGACGGGAAATCACTTATTATGCGTCCGAACACCTTCACGGCCTGCTCGGGTTTGTCAGTCTGCTGGTAGGCGCGTCCCTCCTCATACAGGGCCGATGCCAGATAAGCCGACTGCGGATAACCCTCAATGAGACGCTCCAGATCCATTATCTTACCGTTATAGTTACGCTGCAGACCGCTTACCAGAGCTATCTGGTAGAGTGCATAGTCTCCAACTGAGCGGTTCAGGTTGATTGCCATGCTGTAGTACTCCTTGGCCTGGTCATACTGGCGGCGGTAGAACATGCAGTCCGCAGCACGCAGGCTTGCATCGGCCACGATATCACTGCCCAGTCCGGCACGTGACGATGCCTCTATCACATTCCTCATATAGCGGTATGACAGGTCATACTCCTTACGGTCAAACATCATGTAACCCATGGCGTAATTAGCCAGTCCGTTGCAGAGCGTAACCTTGTTCTGGGTGTATGCCAGATAACGCAGGTAGTCAGTCTCGGCACGTGACATATCGGACAGTCTGTAGAAAGCCTCACCGCGCCAGAACGTGGCCTCAAGAGCCAGGTCATGACCGTAACGGTCCAGCGCTATCACCTGGGTGAGCAGGTCCGGCACATTGTCATACTGTCCGGCAGCCATCAGGTCCATGGCCTTGTTGTAGAGCAGCTGCATCTTGGCTGCCAGTATCGAGGCTCCGGGGTTCTTGATCTTGTCTATCGATGCCAGCGCCACATCATAGCTGGTGGTGCTCATATAGACATCCACAAGGTAACTGCTTACCTGGTCGGCATATTTTGAACCGGGAAACTCATTGAGGAAACGCTCAAATGACGTGACGGACTCAGCAAACGGTGAGTATGACGTCTCATGGATTATCATGGCGTAGTTGTAAAGGGCCTGCTCCCTTACTGACGGATTGCCGGGCAGTGAAGCGGCACGCTCAAACCAGATACGGGCCAGATTCTTGTCCTTCATCTCCAGTGCAGCCAAACCTATATGCAGGGCTGCGTTCTGTGCCATCTGGTCATCGGCATCGGCCACCTTTGAGAGATACTCAACGGCACCCTCCATATTGCCGGTGTTGAAACAGGCCAGACCCAGCAGGTACATGTCATGACGTGCATCGGCACTTATGTCCTGAGCCACATAACTGGTAAGCAGATCTGCGGCCTTGGCGTAATCACCCTTGCGGTACCAGTACTCACCCAGTATGCGCTCGGCCTCGGCCTCAAGCACGGGATCATCGCTCTCGCTTACCATTCTCTGGGCGGTCTCAAATGCGGTCTTGTGGTCACCGTTTCCCTGCAGGTCGATATCGGCCAGATAGAGCTGTGCCTCACCGGCATGGGTGCCCTCAAGTGAGTTTTCAAAGCCCTCACGTGCCTTATCGGTCTTGCCGTTCACATAATCCACGTATGCGTTGTAGAACACTATGTCATCATCCTCATCGGGAGCATCTACCATACGCTCCAGTATGCTCAGCTGCAGGTAACCCTCCTGGGTACGGCCGCAACGTATCAGCGATATGGCATTATGGCGTACCAGACGGCGGCAGTCGCGTTCATCAAGCAGCAGCGGGTCACACTCATCAAAGCACTCGATTGCCTGCTGATACTCATGGACCGAGAAGTGCGCCGACCCCATAAGAGCCAGCATCCTGTTGTTGTATATGGACTGCGGATACCTGCTCATGAACGTCTCAATGGCAGGCATAGCGGTAGTCAGGTCACGCTCGGCGGCTATAACCACCTGCATGAACTCAATCTCCTCTGTCTTGACCGGGCTCTCCGGTACGGCAACCTTAGCCCACTCATCCAGCACTGAGCCGGCAGCGCTGTAATCACCCTGGCTGAACAGGGTACGGCACTCGTCCAGCAGACGTGACCCGGTATCGGTAAGACGTCCCTGGGCAGCCACATCCGTGCCAAGTCCTGCTGCCAGCAACAGGCAAGCGGGCACAATAAGTATCTTTCTCATTCTGTCAGAATTGTTTCTTATACCACATATCCAGGGCGCGGTTCTCGGCAGCCTCCATGATTGCACGTTCACCGCGTCCCTTGTCATTGATGCCGCACAGGTGCAGCACCCCGTGAATGATCACTCTCATCAGTTCCTTATCCATAGACGTACGGAACTTGGAACTGTTACTCTCTACAGTGTCCAGACTTATGTACATGTCACCGCTCACAATACCCGGCTCACTGTAATCAAACGTAATGATATCGGTATAATAGTCATGTCCCAGGAACTGGTTGTTGACCTCAAGTATACGCTCGTCATTACAGAATATATAGTTCAGGTTACCCACCTTACGGCCGTCATAAGTGGCAGCCACGGCGGCAATCCAAGCCTTGACCGCCTTCTTGTCCAGACGGGGCAGCTTTACGTTTTCAGTTATGAACTCTATCATGATATCTGTTTGGTTATGCAAAGAAAAGATATGCCAGCAGTATGGCAGCCAGTATTCCGGCCAGGTCAGCCAGCAATCCGCAGCCCACGGCATAACGGGTATTCTTAATGTTCACGCTGCCAAAGTATACCGCCAGTATGTAGAAGGTGGTATCAGTTGAGCCCTGGAACAGACATGCCAGACGGCCGGTAAACGAATCCGCTCCGTATGTGGTCATGGCATCGATCATAAGGCCGCGGGCACCTCCGCCTGAGAGCGGTTTCATGAACGCGGTAGGCAGGGCTCCCACAAACTGGCTGTCCAGTCCGCATTTCTCAACGCACCAGCCTATTCCGTCCACCACAGCATCCATCGCTCCCGATGCACGGAACACGCCTATGCCCACCAGAATGGCTATCAGGTAGGGTATTATCTTGACAGCTGTGGTAAAGCCGTCCTTGGCTCCCTCCACAAACGCCTCATAAACGTTGATTTTGGCCTTTATGCCCGATATCAGGAAACCTATTATCACCAGCATCAGGATTATGTTGGCTGCACTTGTGGATACCGGTCCAATCTTTACGGCAGGGAGTTGTGAGAATCCCCAGATTATGAGCGCCACTATCAGGCTCAGTCCGCCCACGAACGCAATCAGCACCTTGTCAAAACGTATCTTCTGCATCAGGCAGGTAACCAGCAGGCCCACAAGCGTTGAGAAGAATGTAGCCAGCAGTATGGGGATGAATACATCGGCCGGCTGTGCGGCGCCCATCTGAGCGCGGTATACCAGCACGCTTACCGGAATTATGGTCAGGCCCGATGTGTTGAGCACCAGGAACATTATCATGGCGTCCGATGCCACATCCTTCTTCTGGTTCAGCTCCTGCATACGCTCCATGGCCTTGAGTCCCATCGGGGTGGCGGCATTGTCCAGACCCAGCATGTTGGCTGCGATATTCATGAAAATATGGCCGTATGCCGGATCGTTCTTGGGCAGTGAGGGGAACAGACGTGAGAACACCGGGCTCAGCCAGCGGGCAAACGTACCCACCAGTCCGCCTTTCTCACCGATTTTCATTATACCCAGCCAGAGTGACAGAACTCCGGTCAGTCCAAGTGATATCTCAAAGCCCGTCTTGGCCGATGAGAAAGTAGAGTCCATTATATCCTGGAACACACTTGCATCTCCCATGCAGAGCCGTACCACAGCCACTGCAAATGCAATAAGAAAGAATGAAACCCAGATCCAGTTAAGTACCATACGCGTCCCTTGTTATTTGCGCGAAGATACCATTTTTTACGCGGACTGCGAGCACGCAGCGGGGATATTATTCAAACTCCACCCGCAGTATCAGCAAGTCGCCGTCTGACAGGGTGTTACGTGTCATGTAGCGGGAGATGTCACGGTATAGGGATTTCTGCCTGTCATCAAGTTTGTCCTGACTTGATTTAAGGACCTGATAAATATCCTTGGATATACGGAAATAGACGCTTTCACCGTCAGAATAAGTGGGTATAAGATAATAGATCAGATTCTGCCATACGTCATCAGCGGTTACGTCAGAGGCATTCTCCACGTCAACAAACCGCTTTGGAACGAATGATTTGTAAAGAGTCTTGTAACGTTTGTCAAACAGGCAGGTCTTGGTTCCGTTTACTGATGAAAAATACTCAAACACCAGATATCTATCGGTTTCAGCCAGACTGCAGAATCCATAGTCATAACCTCCTTTTGCCAGATCGGAACTCATATCAAGGGCATTCTGATGCAGACCTTCATGTTTCTTATAAAAACTTGAGGGTATGGGATTCTCGGCCACGAATTCAAATCTGGGAGTGAACTCTCCGTCTGACAGCGAGTAGATGGTGTAGTCATGTGACATGATAAACCTGAGGGAGTCCCTGAACACGTAAGACGTGGGATTGAGTCCGAAAGATGAGCTGTTGTACTTGAAGAACTCATCCAGCTCCAGGAAACTGCCGGTCCGTTTAATTTCCTTGTCATACACGTATACGTAATCATCCCTGAAATTGGAAAGTCCTATAAAACCGTCGCCCAGTCCATACACATAATCAGCCCCGTCCTCAAACGTCAGCTTGGAGACATATTTTCCCTTTTCATCGTAAGAAACAAGGGTTCCGTCCCCATCATCAAAACAGTAAACCCTATTGTCCTGTGAAAAGACATTCTCAACAGAATTCAGTTCTCCCGGACCACGTCCCTGGATTGAGCGGTCAACCACCTTCTTACCTTTCAGGTCATACATAAGCAGGCGTTTGGCGTACCTGTGCACAAAGACATAACGGTTGGCGGTCATGGTCATCCTGGACTGGTTTATGTATGACCATGAGTCATCCACATCCAGATTCACCACCGATATGGATTTTATCTTCTCATCCACGCTGCCCGCACAGGTGCTCAAATCAATACGGTCCACACCTGTTACGGTTTCAACACTCTTTTGGCCGCATGCCGCAAACAGGAGTGACATTGCCACGAGCAACTCTTTTCTTTTCATCTCTTTCTATTATTCAACGGTAATGACTGCCGATGTGGTGGTAGCGCGGAAAGCGGGAGCGTAGAGGCACTGCATCACGGCGTTTCCTACGGTGAAACGGCCCGGTTTCTGTACGTTCACCTCATACTCAATCACGTAACTGCCCTTGCTGAGACGGTCAATATAGAATACCGTACGGGTATTGCCCGGAGCTGCATAATAACCTATGTCATCACGCCAGTTGTAACGGTATCCGGCTCTGGTGCTTACAGGCTCCACTGCCGCGGCTCGCATATCGGACAGCTGCAGGTACTCAAGGTTACGGTCTGTGGTAAGTTCAAACTGAACCTTAAGCAGGTCTCCCACATGCAGTTTAGTTCCGGACTTGACCTCCTCAAGACGGTCTCCCTCTGATCCGCGTATTACACGCCAGATGGTACGCTTAAGCTGCATTCCGTTCTCAGTATGCTCAATCTTGTCCAGATCCTCGGTAAACGAGCGGTAAACGGCACCCCAGCTTATGCCAGGAGTCTTGCTCTCAACCTTTATATCGGCCTTGTCACGTCCTATGGGACCGTCCCATGTCCTGGTGGTATAACCCGCCGTTGCCTTGGAATCCGATGCACGCAGCGCATCCTTTCCTACGTATATGGTGATGTCCGGATCAGACTCCAGTTGGACATCGGACCCTGTAGCCATAAGTGCCACCACTGCGGCGGCTGTTGCGGCCGATGAGCACCAACCGGTGGTCTGACGCTGTTTGAGCAGCCATCGGGCAGCCTCCACGGCCTGGGTCTTGTTACCGGTGGCAAGCAGGGTGCGGATAATGAGTGACTGAGTCTCAATGGGAGCCTCATGCCACAGCAGTCCGCCCTCATTGTCACGCCAGTAACGGCCCATCTCATCGCTGTAGAGGGAGCGTTCCAGCAGTGTGGCGGCTATATGCTGTGCCTGCTCATTCTTACCCTCACGTGCCATAAGCAGAGCCAGCTGCGCACGGAACCAGAGGTTCAGGTCATAGGTCTCCTTTTTATCGGCCAGACTCATGTAATAGTTGTAGCTATCACGGGTGTTTGCACTGAACTTATAATCCCTGTAATAGGAACGCATCATGAGATAGCTCAGTTCACTGTAACCCAGAGACTCAGGCTTGTGCTCCGCTTTATACAGTTTGTAGAAATATCCGTCCATAAAGTCAAGAGCCCTCTGTATAGTCTCTTTCACCCGCGGAGTGACATCCAGTATACCGTTCTCAATAAGCAGACCCAATCCCTGCAGTATCTCATCGGTGACATGAAGGCTTGATGATCTGTCCTCTATCCAGGGCCAACCGCCGTCGGCTATCTGGGCGTCCATCAGTTTTGTGATGGCCTGCTCCAGGGACTGGGCGGTCTCTTCATCTGACAACGCGCTTGCCAGATTGCGCAGACGGTCACGCTCACTGTTGCTGTTTAGCAGCCACGGAGTCTCCTCAAGCAGTGTGCCGGTCAGTTTCTGATTCTTTTCAAGCTGTGTCTGCCACTCCGATGCGGGCAGTGCGGCCCACTCGTCAAGCATCTCACGTATTGCCGGGTACCGGGAACTGAGATCCTGTGATATGGCGGCACCCATAAGGCTGTGCATGAGGCGCAGGTTACTGGGATCATCCAAACGTATCATTGAAGGCAGAGCCTGGATTGCATACCATATAGGCATGGAGCTGTACTCAAGGGTAAGCTGCTCATCGGCCATAGTGGTGGAGCGGGGCTTGTCAAGATCGGCAAAACGGAAAGTACGGGTCTCATCACCGTTGTTAAAGAGTGACAGAGCCTGGGTTACCTGTGTGCGGTTGGAGAGCACGGGGATGGTCTCCTCCATTCCGTCACTGTGACCCTTGGTACTGGCAGTGAGCCTGTAGGTCACGGCGGTAAGTCCGGCAGGCACCTTAACGGTAAATGACGTGCCTGTGCTGCCGCCGGCAGGAATGGAGACACTCTTCTTCAGAGCCCCCTCAATGATACCCAGAGCGCTGCCGGTTACGGCATCGGTGAAAGTGAGTATGACATCGGCCTTGACCGGCTGGTCAGTAAGGTTGCTCACCTTGACCGTGAACTCCATACGGTCTCCCTGACGCAGGAATCTGGGAGCGGCAGGCTCAACCATTATCTTCTTGCGGGTAACCATGGCGGTGTCTACGCGGCCCGAACTGAGAGAGTCAGTGAATGCTATGCCCTGAATCTTCCACTCTGTAAGCAGCTGCGGGGCGCGGAAACGGTATGTGGCAGCTCCGGTAGAGTCTGTAACCATATACCCGAACAGACCTGTGGGATTAAGGTCGGAACGTATACTTACTGACTCCTGCTCCTTCACTCCGGCTACTACCCCCTGAACGGAGCGTGCACTGCCCTGGATGGAATTATCGGTATCCATAACTTCCAGGTCAAGCACTGTCGCCTCCAGTCCGTCATCTATTCCGGTCTGACGGGCCAGGTCACTCTGCTTGTCATAAGCCTTGACCTTTCTTATCATAGCCGCCGTCAGTTGCACCAGACTCACACTCTTGGGATTATAACGGAACGGATCTATAAGAGTACCCGTAACGGCACGTTTACCCTTATATTCATATTCCTGACCGAAAGAGTGATGCCAAGGAACATACTGATTGAAATAGATATGTCTGTTTTCCAGCATGTTCCAATATCTGATATATGTCGATCCGAACGGCTGGAACTGAATGCGGTTCACTCCGTAAACATCCAGTGCACGGTCATACATGTCAACCATTACGGCTGCCTGGACCGGATTGCCCTGCCAATCTGTGACACGGATCTTCCACTCCTCATCAGTATCAGGCTCCAGCACGCTGCGGAATGTCTCCAGCTCCATCCTGAGCTGACGTTTCCTGTCAGGAACCTCAAACTCATATCTGGCATTATTCACTACTCCTTCATACAGTATGCAGGTGGTGACAACGAACTCTCCTATCAGTTCATCAGTTACCGGAATCTCAATAGTCTGCTGGCGGCCGTCACTTACCAGCATGCCCTGGTCATACAGGCCGTATTTGTTGGCAACCATATAGTGGATAACCGCACCCTTACGGTTGCTGCCCAGTCTGATCCTGGCTGTATCGCCTGGCTCAACCTTACTGCCACCTGCCTGGAATCCCCATAACAGTCTGTTCTGCGGTACAAAAGCGTAATCATCCTCACGGCACAATACGAATTCGGCTGTCTGCTCACAGCCCTCTGCGTTTGCCGTTACGCGGTAGACACCTGACTGCAGTCCGTCAAGTATCAGTTTTGATGTTTCCCAGTCATCCTTGTCAAACGGAACCACACCCTCAAAGATGACCTTTTCAATTACATCTTCACCCTTAAAGTCAAAGTCATAACGCGGGAAACGCTCCTTAAGGTTCTGGTTATCGGCACTGGCCTGCAGTTCCTTTATTGTCTTGTTATAGTGTTCATCCTTAAGGATCTCAAACGGAAGCGGCAATCCGGGAGTCTCAAGCCAGCTAAGCCTGCTCACTTTAACGTTAATGCGTGCCGATGACAGCCCGTTGTTATTTTCAAAATTGAAATAGAAAGTATTCTCACCCTTGCTGTTCAGGGCACCCTGATCTGACCATATATCGATATAACGTTCCGGTTTCTGGTCGGCATCGAACCTGGTCTGAGCATCATGCGTCTCACCGTTGATATCGGTTACTGATACCCTTACCTGAACATGGCTGCTGTTATTAATCATCCACTCTGACGGTACCGTGACATTGAAACTGAATGAACCGTCAGGTGCCGTATGAACCTCTCCCGCTCCTATCCTTATATTACCCCTATCATCAGGGATGCAGAACGGGTGACATGAATATGAACTTACACCGGCATACCACCTTACGGTTGCCCCGTCCAAAGGAACCCCGGTATATGAATTGACCTTACCTGTAATGGTGACAGGCTGATCATATTTTACCTCATCAGAGCAATTATTGAGTCTTACCTCAAATTTGGGCTGACGGAAAGATTCCACATTGATACTTACGTATCCGTCAAAATCATAGTCACTGTCATCAACACTATACACTTCTATGTCATATCTGCCGGGCCTGCAGTTGGCAGGTATCCTGAAAGAACCCTTGAAAACGCCCATACTGTCAGTGACAAGGGAGTCAACACCCTCTTCCTCACTCTCGGCTGCTTCAAATTCGACCTCAAGTTTTACTCCGGCCAGAACATGACCCTTCTCTCCGTCCTTTGCATAGACCACACCGCTGTATTGGATCATATCTCCGGGCAGATATGTGTATCGGTCAGTATAGACCTTGGCAAACTCACGACTTGGCATATCGCTTATCCAGGGAATGTTGAATGTCTCATTACCCCTGTTACCCTGTGACTCAAGCTCAATACGGTAACGGTCATTTTTCATGCCCTCAATCCTGATTGCACCGTCAGCTCCTGTAATGCCGCTCGTAACCATCCTTACCTGCTCATCCTGGTTGTTGATTCTCCAAACGGAGTATTTGCAGTCCGGGACAGGCTTGCCGGTACGGGTATTCACCGCAACTCCGCAAAGCGTGCCGTTATCCTGTACCATTTTCATGAACCTTATGCCGTTGCACTCCAGATACTGGTACGATATGCAGTCTCCGCTGTTAAAGTACGGACCCGTGGATGCCATAAGATAGTAGCAGCCCTGCATAACGGGTGACATGCCGAATATGGCGTTATGCTGCAGATAATCACCCGGATCATTCAGGCTCATACTCCACTCCACAACCGCATTGCATTGATTGAGTTGTGACAACAGGGTTACCTCATCAATGAAATTGGTCAGCCTGCCGGGAACCTCAACTATCTTAAAGTAGGCAGTCTTGACATTGGTATAATACAAGCGGGCTATATTGCGCTCTCCAGGCAGCAGGTCCTGCGTGAGTTCTATCCTTATGTCCTTGTGCTCAATCAAATCCTTGATGCCCATGCACTCATACGCACCCTCGCTCTTGGGCCATTTCTTCTGGGCTGCAATGCAGATGTCACGGGCCTGACGCCGCATATTCCGGGCCTTTTCATCGGACATTCTAAGGATGTTGTCCTCAATCTTAAGGGCAGCCATACTGTAAAGCATGGTGCTGAACTTGACCTTTTTTGAGTAGGACTCTGCAAGCGCAACCGTTCCCTTGAGCCACTCCTCATCATTGCGGTTCCACTCACCGTCTGTGTCCAGATAATCATCAAGCACCCTCATTCGCCTTATATCAATAGTGCAGCGGATATCGGGTTTGGCACCGTAATTGTGCTGGATAAGACGTCTGAGCACATAGAACTGCCACAGGTCCGGATCATCGGGGGTAAGGTGACGGGTAGCCTCCAGATAATCCTGCATGGTGCCGTAAAGGCGGGGGTCATCAAAGAAAGTCCTCTTGCCCAATGTCAGGTCAGTGTCTGTTATGACCACCATGGCGTTGTCCATTAGCATATCCACCAGCATGGGACGCAGTTTCTGGCCGGCCTTGTTTCCACCCGGGAAAAACTCCAGGTAGTATCCTGATGACACATCACCCGCCAGATTTATGGACTGGTCCAGATGGTAACAGATGGTATCACATATCATCTTAGGTGTCCAGTGCTCCAAGGGAGGATTGACCTCATCGGTAGGATTGTTGTAGCCGCCAAACATGTTCCAATACTGCATGTATCCCTTGGCCAGGAATGCATGACAGATGGCTTTATGTTCCTTTACCTTGAGTTTGGGCAGGAGTGTCTTGAACAGTTCTATACCGGATTTGACGCCGTTCTCACTGTATGTCTGCTCCATCTGGGTAAGATAAGCTGTACTCTTAAGCATCTCGCGGCCGTTATTCTCCTTGGCCGCCATGTCCCAGATATTATTGATCTCTTTTGCAGCACTCTCCGGAAGGTCCTCTTTCATAAACTTTTCCACCTTCTTCCATGCGCGTGAATACTTATCCGCGCTGGCAGTCGCAGTAGTCAGTGTCATAATGATAATCAGAAACGATATTCTCAAAAGGTTTCTCATAAGCTCTCTTTTTAAAATGTACTCTTTCCTGTTTTTGGATATAAAACCGGGAAAGAGGCAAAATGCGTCCCCGTGCGCTGCAAAATTACTCAAACAAGCCGCCCGGCATGGACTCGTAACGTGAACGGCCCAGATGCTTGTATGCCAGGTCTGTCACCTCACGGCCACGGGGAGTACGCTTAAGGAATCCCTCCTGGATAAGGAACGGCTCATATACATCCTCTATGGTACCGGCATCCTCACTAAGTGCGGTTGCAATGGTACCCAGGCCTACCGGACCACCCTTGAACTTGTCAATGATGGTGGTAAGGATGCGGTTGTCAATCTCATCCAGTCCGTATTTGTCTATGTTGAGCGCCTCAAGGGCTATATTGGCTATTGAGAGAGTTATGCGCCCTGATCCCTTGACCTGTGCAAAGTCACGCACACGGCGCAGCAGGGCATTGGCAATACGGGGCGTTCCGCGGCTGCGACCCGCTATCTCAGCGGCAGCATCCACGTCACAAGGTATGCCCAGTATACCGGCAGAACGGAGTATGATTTTCTGCAATGTCTTGGCATCATAATACTCCAGATGCATGTTTATTCCGAATCGGGCACGTAACGGAGCGGTAAGCAGACCGCTGCGGGTTGTGGCACCTATCAGGGTAAACGGATTAAGGTCTATCTGTATGCTTCGGGCGCTGGGACCCTTGTCTATCATGATGTCTATGCGGTAATCCTCCATGGCCGAGTAGAGATACTCCTCAACCACGGGCGACAGACGGTGAATCTCATCGATAAACAGCACATCCTTGGGCTCCAGTGAGGTAAGGATACCTGCCAGGTCACCCGGCTTGTCCAGCACCGGACCCGATGTGATCTTGAAGCCCACGCCAAGCTCATTGGCAATGATGTTGCTCAGGGTTGTCTTTCCCAGTCCGGGAGGGCCGTGCAGCAACGTGTGGTCAAGTGACTCGCCACGCTGGCGGGCCGCCTCGACAAAGACGCGCAGGTTATCCACGACCTTGCCCTGTCCGGCAAAATCATCAAACCTGAGCGGCCTCAAAGCATTATCCAGCTCCTTGTCGCTCGTTAATTGCTGTGCTCGTATATCAAACTCTTCCATCTTGCACCAAGAATCAACTCACCAAATTTTCCAGTTGCACCGGGGACTGTCCCTTTTGGTCACCTGATAATCTCAGAATTAGTCACTTCGTCTAGCACGTGCCAAAAGGGACTGTCCCCGTGTGTCTGAGCGCTGAAAAGAAAAATACGCAGAACCTGCGTAAACTCAAAATCAATTAACCGCCTCAACAAGAGCCGAAGCCTCAATCAACTGTTGCTCGCCGCTCTCCATATTCTTGAGAGTCACCTTGCCCTGAGCAAGCTCCTCGCTCCCCACAATAGCCACAAACGGAACCGCACCCGCATTAGCATAAGACATCTGCTTCTTCATCTTAGCCGCATCAGGATAAATCTCGGCCGATACCCCAGCCCTGCGCAGCTGTGTAAGCAGCCCCATGCAGAACTGAGCCTCCTGCTCGCCCAGATTCAGGAACAGCACCTTTACGCCGCCCTGTGTCTCCTTGGGATAGAGGTCCAGTTGAGTCAGCACGTCATAGATACGGTCAGCACCGAATGATATGCCCACGCCGCTCACACCCGGAAGTCCGAATATGCCGGTAAGGTTGTCATAACGTCCGCCACCGCTTATGGAGCCAATCTCAACATCCAGGGCCTTCACCTCAAATATGGCTCCTGTATAGTAGTTAAGACCACGTGCCAGGGTGAGGTCAAGCTCCAGCTGGTTCTTAAGACCCAGCCTGGTTGCACCGTCCAGAATGAAACGGCACTCCTCCACGCCCTTGAGTCCGGTCTCGCTGCCGGCCAGTACAGTGGCAATGGTATCCAGTTTATCGCTGTTGCTTCCGGTCAGTTTGATGATGGGCTGCAGTTTGTCAATTGCATCCTGCGGCAGGCCCTTATCGGCCAACTCGGCATTCACTCCGTCAAGTCCTATCTTGTCCAGCTTGTCTATGGCTACCGTGATATCCACAATCTTATCGGATTGACCGATGGATTCAGCAATTCCTGCCAGAATCTTGCGGTTGTTCAGCTTGATTGCCACGCGGACTCCGAACTTGCTGAACACCATGTCTATCATCTGGATCAGCTCAATCTCATAGAGCAGCGAGTCACTGCCTACCACATCTGCGTCACACTGATAGAACTCACGGTAACGGCCCTTCTGAGGACGGTCAGCACGCCATACCGGCTGTATCTGGAAACGCTTGAAGGGGAACTGCAGCTCCTCACGGTGCATCACCACGAAACGGGCAAACGGAACGGTCAGGTCATAACGGAGTCCCTTCTCGCAGAACTTGGATGCCAGACGGAGGCTGTTGCGTGAGAGCAGTTCCTCATCGGTCAGGCCACTCATGTAGTCACCTGAGTTCTGGATCTTGAACAGCAGTTTGTCACCCTCCTCGCCATACTTGCCCATCAGGGTGGAGAGGTTCTCCATAGACGGGGTCTCTATCTGGCTGTATCCGAACAGACGGAATACGCTGCGGATTGTATCAAAGATATAGTTACGGCGCGCCATCTCCACCGGAGTGAAGTCACGCGTACCTTTGGGAATTGACGGTTTCATTGTATCAGCGTCTTCTTGATGAATAAATCATTATGTAGTAAATGAGTGTGCCCAGCGAACTTACTGCAGCTACCACGTAGGTGTATGCGGCGGCCTTGAGTGCTTCACGGGCACCATCCATGGTTTCACGTCCCGCAACAGATGATTTCTGCAGCCATGCAAGGGCGCGGCTGCTGGCATCGATCTCAACCGGAAGGGTCACGAAACTGAACAGGGTGGTCATGCCGAACAGCACGATTCCTGCCAGCATCAGTGCCGGGAACGTCTCAATCATGAATATACCCAGTATCAGCACCCAGGTAACTATCTGCGATGAGAACTGGACCACGGGTACCAAAGCCGAGCGCAGCTTTACCGGGGCATATTGTGCGGCATGCTGTACTGCATGTCCGCATTCATGCGCAGCCACTGCAGCCGCCATGATGCTCCTGCCGTAATAGACATCGCGGCTCAGGTTGACCGTACCGTCCACCGGATTGTAGTGGTCAGTGAGTTTACCTTCCACGCAGGTGACCTTCACGTCACTGATGCCGTAACTTTGGAGCATGCGGCATGCTACCTCATACCCGGTACTGCCGTCACGGGTAGGAACCTGGGAGTATTTGTTGAACTTGCGTTTCAGGTTACCATGCACTGAGAAACTGAGGATGGCTATCACAATGAACAGCACCCAGTAGAAAGCGTAGGGAGAAATTGTTGCGCCTGCAGTAGGATCCATTATTCGCGAACAATTGTCTGGTTACGGTCAGGACCTACTGACACAATGCTTACGGGAGTCTCAAGGAACTCTTCCAGGAATGAGATGTAGTTGTTGAACTCCTCGGGGAATTCATCCTCATCATGAACCTTGGTCAGGTCTGTCTTCCAGCCCGGAAGCTCCTCATAAACGGGCTCTACGCCCTCGCAGTCAAACGGGAACTCATCAGTCTGTGTGCCGTCGGGCAGTTTGTAAGCCACGCAAGCCTTGATGGTGGGGAATACGTCAAGTACGTCACTCTTCATCAGGATCAGGTTGGTTACACCGTTCAGGCGTACTGCATAACGCAGGGCAACCAGGTCAACCCAACCGCAACGGCGGCGACGGCCTGTTACTGCACCGAACTCCTGACCGCGGTCAGAGAGCTTCTCGCCATCGGCATCAAACAGCTCTGTGGGGAACGGACCGCTACCTACACGTGTGCAGTAGGCTTTCATGATTCCGTAAACCTTACCGATATTGCGCGGAGCGACACCCAGACCGGTGCAGGCACCTGCGCAGATGGTGTTTGATGATGTTACGAACGGATATGAACCAAAGTCTATGTCAAGCATTGTACCCTGGGCACCCTCGCAGAGGATGGTCTTACCCTCACGCAGCAGGTTAGCTACAAAGTGCTCGCTGTCCACGAACTTGAACTGTTTCATGTACTCTATACCCTCACGCCATGCCTTCTCAAGGGGAGCCAGGTCATACTCAAAGTTCAGGCTCTTGAGAGTGCGCTCATGGGCTGCGCGTGCGGCTGCATAACGCTCCTCAAAGTCAGGACGCAGCAGGTCACCTACGCGCACACCTGTACGGGCCACCTTGTCGGTATATGTGGGGCCGATGCCACGACCTGTGGTACCAACCTTGTTGGATCCCTTTGATGCCTCAAGGGCACTGTCCATAAGACGGTGTGTAGGCAGTATCAGATGTGCCTTCTTGGATATGAGCAGACGGCTCTTAAGGTCTATGCCAGCAGCCTCAAGAGCCTCGGCCTCAGCCTTGAAGAGGGCTGCATCCAGTACCATACCGTTGCCAATGATATTCTGCTTGTTACCCTGGAATACACCTGAAGGGATGGACTTGAGCACGAACTTCTTGTTATCAAAGATAAGTGTATGGCCGGCGTTGGGACCACCCTGGAAACGGGCTACCACATCATAACGCGGAGTCAGCACATCCACTACCTTACCCTTGCCTTCATCACCCCACTGCAATCCCAGCAGGACATCAATCTTTTCTGTTTTCATTTCTTGTCTTTATCTTTTTTGTTCAATCTATTCTGTTTTCTCTTTATGGCTGCCGAGCACTTGCTGCACAATCCGTACACGGTAAGTGACCAGCCTGCCATGGTAAACCTGCGCTTGCGCATGCTCTCAATCTGACGGCGTACCGAGTCATCGGTAACATCGGTCACACTGCCGCAGCTTGTGCAGGTAAGCCTTATGGTGCTCCTGTTTTTCCAGCACTTCTCATACCGGACCAGACCGCTAAGGCATATCTTTCTTACCAAACCGGCATCCTCAAGCAGTCCCAGGCCGTTGTAAACCGTAGCGCGGCATACCCTGAAATTCTGCCGGGACTCCATTATCTCCTGGAGAGTCTCAGGAGTGAACGGACCATCGGTCTGCAACACTGCATCCAGAACGGCCCTGCGCTCGGGAGTGTTCCTGAGATTCTGCAGACGCAAATGCTCTGCCAGCATCTCACGCATCTCCTGGTTCCTGTCACTCATCCCTCAGCTACAAATCCCAGTGCGGTTCTGGCCGCCTGGGCGCACATCAGGTCAGAACCGTTGATGGCGGCCTGAGCCTGGTCTTTCAATTCCTGAACATAACGCGGACCCATCTCACGCCCTGCGCGCAGCATATGAGCCAGCGTAAGGAAACCGCAATATCGGGTCATGTCGTTATCTGAAGCTATCCAGCGGAAAGCCGCCTCAGATGCTCCTTTCATCCGGCTGAAAAGGTACATGCTGCATACCTCAGCCAGGTCAGGATACTTAATCTGCTCTATCCAGAGGTCTGCCAGATCCGTCTGGAACTGGTCCTCGGGGTAGATAAGCGCCGCAAGAATCCTGCACTCGCGGATATCCTCTTTCCAGAGCGCAACCGCAAGTTCAGGATCTTTACCCTGCTCTGATGCTATCTGTTTAAGTCCCGGCAATCCAACACCGAAATTAAGCTTATAACCCATGCCGGCCTCCCTCATGTCTGCAGAGGCTATGCCGTTCATGTTAAGTCTCAGTTTCTGCTTAATCTCCAGAATACTTTCCCGGGTTGTCATTATAGTTCAGTGGCGTCTAAAAAGTTTATTTGGCGAGATGGCGTTTCTTAAACTGATGAGGGGCCTCGCCCTTCTCCTTGAAGAATGCCGCATAGAACGACTGGCGGTTTGAGAACCCTGACATCGTTCCAATCTCCTCCATTGTCTTGTCCAGGTAACGCTTGTCAGTGAGGTAATGCACTGCGTCGCGTACTCTGAATTCATTCACCAGACTGGAATAGTTCATTCCGAATCTTGAATTGATCACGGCCGACAGGTATCTGGGGTTGGTATTCAGATCCTCGGCCAGCTGCTTTGCCGAATAATCCGGATCGCGGTACTTCTTCTGTGCAACCACGATTGTCAGGATACCGTCATACAGCTCATCGGCAAGTTCTGCACGGATAAGGCCCCTGTAACCAGCTTCCTTTTCGGCCTTTTCCCTGATTTTGTAAGGCTTAGTGTTAGTTTCCATAATGTAAATTTACGTCACAAAATAAATGATTTTCCCGCAGAGTACGCACGCGCAAACGTCAATATTATTTAAAAAAGGCACAACTGCCCGAACATGACTTCCAAACCATGGATTTTTTGTAATTTTGGCATCAATACACCTACCCCCTGAATGATAGACCAGCTCACAATAGAAAAGATACTCGATGCTGCCAACATTGTTGATGTGGTATCGGAATTCGTGACCCTGCGCCGCCGCGGTGTCAACTATGTGGGACTGTGTCCGTTCCATAACGAGAAGACCCCGTCATTCTACGTCTCTCCGTCCAAGGGGATCTGCAAGTGTTTCAGTTGCGGCAAGGGCGGCAACGCCATCCATTTCCTTATGGAGCATGAGCAGATGTCATTCCAGGATGCTGCCGAGTGGCTGGCAAACAAATACGGAATTCCGTTCCGCAAACGTGAGCTCACCGAGAGTGAGAAAGCCCTGCAGAACGAGCGCGAGTCACTGTTCATCACCAATCAGTTTGCACTGGATTTCTTTAAGGACACCCTGCTCAACACTGACAAGGGCCGAGCCATAGGTCTGGCCTATTTCCGCAAGCGCGGATTCCGTGATGACATACTTGAAAAGTTCTATCTTGGTTACTGTCCCGATGAGCCCGATGCGCTGGCACGTACCGCTCTGGCCAAAGGCTACACCAAGGAGAACCTGATTAAGACAGGACTCTGCTACGCGAAAGACGACAACGGAGCCTTGCGTGACCGTTTCCGCGGCCGCGTGATATTCCCGGTCCACTCCATATCGGGCAAGGTGGTGGCATTTGGAGGCCGCATAATGAGCGCCGAATCCAAGGTAGCCAAATACGTGAACTCGCCCGAGTCAGTGATATACTCCAAAAGCCGTGAGCTCTACGGACTCTATCAGGCCAAGCAGGCCATAGTACGCAAGGACCGCTGTTTCCTGGTTGAGGGTTATGCCGATGTCATAAGCATGTTCCAGAGCGGAGTGGAGAACGTGGTCGCATCCAGCGGCACGTCGCTCACACCCGGCCAGATACGTCTGATACACCGTTTCACCAATAACATAACCGTACTTTATGACGGTGACAAGGCCGGCATCAAAGCCTCTCTGCGCGGCATTGACATGCTGCTGGCCGAGGGCATGAACGTAAAGGTCCTGCTGCTGCCCGACGGCGAGGACCCCGACAGCTTTGCACAGGGCCGCGGCGCCACCGCGTTCCAGCAGTACATTGACACCCATCAGGTAGATTTCATCCGCTTCAAGGTGAACCTGCTTATGGAGGATGCGGCCGATGACCCCTACAGTCGCAGTGAGCTTATCAAGAGCATAACACAGAGCATATCGGTCATACAGGATCCCATTGTACGCTCAGTCTATATAACTGAGTGCAGCCAGATAATGAAGATTGATGAGCGTCTGCTCATTAATGACGTGAACCGCCGTCAGCGCGAGCAGGCACAGGCCGCTGCACAGCCCACGCGCCCAGCCCAATCACCCGATGAAAACGGACAAAATCCTGAACCCACAGAGGTGGAAACAGATAATCCCGACGCTCCCGCAGAGCCCGCACCCGAGCCGGAGATATCGGCCGAGGATAAGCTGCGTCAGGATATACGCGCGCTCAAACGTGAAGGTCTGGGCCCCATGATGGAAAAGGAGCGTCTGCTGTCACAGCTCATTGTAAGATACGGCGGCAAGGTGATGTGCACCTATCAGGATGATGAGGGTCAGGAGCTGGATATGACCGTAGGGCAGTTCATAGTAGGCTCACTCCAGAATGACGGACTTGAATTCCGCCATCCGGTCTACAAGCGTTTTGTGGAGATCATGGCAGAACATCTTGAGGATAAGGATTTTAATTCCCAGAAGTTCTTCATGTCCCACCCCGAGACATTCGTAAGTCTGACCGCTGCCAGCCTCATGGAGGAGCGCTACCAGCTAAGCAACATATTCAAGGACAGCAAACCCGCTGATGATGAGACGCAGCTGCTCAAGCTGACACGCCATATCATGGCCGATTACCAGATGGAGGTGGTTCGGCTGGAGATAAAGGATGTGGAGAAAAAGATCCAGGAGGCTGAGGTTGGGGATCTGGCCGAATTGCAGACCCGGTACCAGCAGCTTCTTATGGCTCGCGCCCAGCTGTCTAAGGAATTGGGGGAGCGAATAATCAATCTTTAGGGGCACAAAGGGGACGGTTCTATCTGTGCCCTTTTGGAGCTGATTCAAATTTGCAGAATAAAAAAAAGGGCACAGATAGAACCGTCCCCTTTGCGCCCCACGCAGGTGCGATAGTATTGTTTAGATTTTTATTTGCGGGAGATGAGGTTCATGAACTCCTCGCGGGTCTTGGCCTGGTTGAATGCTCCGGTAAAATCAGATGTGGTTGTAACGGAGTTCTGTTTCTCTACGCCGCGCATCTGCATGCACATATGGCTGGCCTCTATGACAACCATAACGCCAAGCGGCTGTAGGGTATTCTGAATACAATCCTTGATCTGGGATGTCATGCGTTCCTGTACCTGGAGACGGCGTGCAAAAACATCAACCACACGAGCTATCTTGCTGAGTCCGGTAATGTAGCCGTTGGGGATATAAGCCACGTGAGCCTTGCCGTAGAACGGCAGCATATGGTGCTCACAGAGTGAGTAAAAGTCAATATCTTTTACTATCACCATCTGTCTGTAATCCTCCTTGAACATGGCAGATTTAAGTATTGCCGACGGGTCCATCTCATAACCGCTGGTAAAATCCAGCAGAGTCTTGGCCACACGCAGCGGAGTGCGCACCAGGCCCTCACGGCCTGCATCGGGCTCTATAAGTTTAAGAATCTCCTCGTAGTGATGCTTGAGCGCAAGGAATTTCTCCGAGTTCTCATCGGAGTATGGTATCAGTGAACTCATAACGGAACGGTAATCTCCTGATTGCGTAAAATGATCATGCCCTTGTAAGGCGTTTCTTTTCTGAGTTTGCGCAGGGTCTCGAAGGCCTCCTCATAATAGAGGAAATCGCCCACCGTGCAACGCCAGCGCGGGTTGCGGAACTCTGTATGCACAGGCAGGTCTGGATAATGTGAGCGAATATACTTATCCACCTCATTGGCCCTCTCTTTCGATGCACGTGTATTGTTTCCGGCAAAGACCTGGACACGGTATCCGATGGCTTTTATCTTGGTACCAGACTGAAGCTGGGATACCTTACCGATAAGACTGTCCAGACGCACATCACGCTCGATGCGTATCTGACCCTTGCCCGGGACATCCCTCTCCAGCTCCTGGACCAGCGTCGTTTGGGCGCTGGCCAGAGCCGTAAAGAGAGCCAGGAATACTGTTAATCCTGTCTTTTTCATATTGTTTTAATTACTTTTTCCAAGCATCGATAATTCCCTTGAAATCAGCTACCTTCAATGAGGCGCCGCCAATCAAGCCACCATCGATGTCAACCTTTGAGAACAGCTCAGGAGCGTTTGAAGCCTTGCATGAGCCACCGTAAAGGATTGAAGTATCCTCAGCAACCTGCTTGCCATACTTGTCGGCAATCACTGAGCGGATATAAGCGTGAATCTCCTCAGCCTGATCGGCAGTAGCGGTCTTACCGGTACCGATAGCCCAGATAGGCTCGTAGGCGATTGTGATGTTCTTGAACTCATCGGCTGAGAGGTTGAATACTGAACCCTCAAGCTCAGCCTTAACGATCTGGTTCTGGATACCCTTCTCGCGCTCGTCGAGTGACTCACCGATGCAGAAGATTACCTTAAGACCGTTGGCAAGAGCCAGCAGAACCTTCTCCTTAAGGATATCATATGTCTCGTGATAGTACTCACGACGCTCTGAGTGACCCAGGATTACATACTCAGCACCAGTTGACTTAACCATGGCAGCTGATACCTCACCGGTATAAGCACCAGACTCCTTGTCAGCGCAGTTCTCGGCAGAAAGACCGATAACCTTGTGGTCAATGATATCAGAGATCTTTGCAAGATGGATGAACGGGGTGCCGATGATAACGTCGCAGTTGGGTTTGTCAGCAGCCAATACCTCATTCAGCTCTGTAGCAAGAGCAATACCTTCCTGGAGAGTCTTGTTCATCTTCCAGTTTCCGGCAACAATTTTCTTTCTCATTTCAAATAGTATTAAAAACGTTATTGTTATTGTATCATTCTCTTAAGTCTGTCTATCAGCACCACCATGAACAGCGGCAGCAGGAACAGAACGCATACCGCCCACGGGGTACGCAACGGATCCGGATCCGGCAGCTGGCCCACCTTGATTACGTCAAGCGGTCCTGACAACTCCTCATCGCTAGGTATACGGACGTCACTCCACTTGTTCACTATCACTCCGTTCCTGAGCAGTATGAGGCCGGGATTGGAACGTACCATGGTCTGCAGCGGAATCTCATCACAGAACAGGAACGGGATCTCGGCCCCGGCATTCTCGGTCCACTGCTTTATGACATCCTCACTTGACGAGGTCAGTCCTATTATCTTATATCCGTAATGACCGCAATAGTCAAATACGTCATCAATCAAATCAAGATTGCTCTCACTTGCATTCTCCAGATGGGCCGATACCAACAGGAACGTGTAGCTGCTGTCTGACAGCAGGTCTGCGGTCAGGTCATTCATATCGGCATCCATGACTGAGAAGTCCGCCATGGCGGGATTTCTGTTCTCCAGAACCTCAGTGCGCAGGTCCGTGCCAACCTTGTAGGCCCTGAAATCCAGAACCGGCAGGCTGTTGATATTGGCCGTCATGAACCTTACGGCTATCAGGGTGACGATAAGTGTTATCACCCAGTGGCGTCTGCCCTCAACAAACGGCACGATGGCCTTGCGTTTGATGAATACCAGCAGAGCCAGCAGAAGCAGGAATATGTTCTTGTAGAATGTCTCCCAGTTGGTAAGTACCAGAGCATCGCCAAAACAGCCGCACTCCTCGACAGGATTGTTGAGCGCAATATAGAGGGTGAACGGGGTGAGCAGCACCATCATTACAAGTACCACCAGAGACGTGCCCTTGGGGAACGCGCCCACCAGCAAGTATGCTCCTACAAGAATCTCCAAACCGGCCAGCAGACAGGCCAGTATAATCAGAGTAGAGTCCAGCAGATATCCTCCCATGCCGAACGCATAGAGGTAATCTGACAGCTTAATCTGGGTGCCCACGGGGTCAATCGCCTTGACCACACCCGAGAACATGAAAGTCAGGCCCAGCAATACCCGGCAGAAATTGACAAGTATCTTAGCCGGCAGCCCTATCTTTTTTGCCTCGTCACTCATTTGGTTCTCTATTTATTTTTCCGCTCCGCTCTCTATCACAGTCTTTATGAGACCGAATACGGCGTAGTTGATCATATCCATGTAGTTGGCGTCAATACCTTCCGATACAACCGTCTTGCCGTCATGACTCTCTATCTCCTTGGTACGGTTTATCTTGGTAAGTATCAGGTCCGTGTATGATGTGGTACGCATTCCGCGCCATGCCTCGTCATAGTCATGATTCTTCTTTTTCATCAGCTCCAGGGCAGCGTTGGCGTATTTGTCATACTCACTGATGGCCCAGTCAGAATCCTTGTCAACGGTATCGGAGAAACCGTGTTCCAGCTGGATGAGAGCAATGATGCCGTAATTCACGATACCTATCAGCTCTGAGCGGATACCCTCATCAATGAGTGATACGCCCTTGGTCTCAATGCTGCGTATGCGCTTGGCCTTGATGAATATCTGGTCAGTCAGTGACTCGGGGCGCATGATACGCCATGATGCACCGTAATCCTGCAGTTTCTTGACATAGAGTGCGCGGCACATCTTTATCACCTCATCAAACTCCTTGTTGGTATCGGCCTTACAGTTCTGCTCTTTCATTTCAGTTCAGTTTCAGTTTACCCTCAGCGTCTGCCCCACCTTGATCACGGCATTACGTGAAATGCCGTTAAGCTTGCAGATATTGCCGATGGTAGTCTCATTCTTAATTGCGATCCTGCTCAGAGTATCGCCTTTCTTTACGGTGTAGTATATCTCACGTGTATCCTTGGCATAGATGAAATAATCCGTCACCGCTGTCTGATGCGGGAAATCAAACATATAGGCGGGATTGATTGCGTTGCCAAGCACGCGTGTCTCAAAATGCAGATGTGACCCTGTGGAACGGCCGGTATTTCCGCCCAGACCGATGGGATCGCCCGCATGAACTATGTCATTCTCAGCCACCAGTTTCTTGGACAGATGTCCGTACACGGTCTCCAGTCCGTTGGGATGACGTATCACCAGGTAGTGGCCGTAACCGCGGCGCTCATAACGTGATATGCGGACCTTGCCGTCAAATGCCACACGGATGGTATCGCCGGTCTTGACCTTGATGTCAATTCCGTAATGGTTACGTCCGCGGTTGGAGCGGTAACCGTATCTGTCTGTGATTCGGGTGCTGTCAGTAGGCATCACATAGCCCTTCATCGAGATGATGACCGTATCCGGAAGCTCCACATTCTCAAACTTGTGCACATAGGCGTTGCTCCACTCCGGATAGAGATATGATGCGGGATTATCCAGGTCAACAGCCAGTCCGGGATTTACATGAGCGGGCATGTAAACGCGGTCCATAGGCGTGACAGGCATGGCAGGAGCCGGTTTGGCATCCTGTGCCCAAACAAATGCACATTCCGATGCAAGCATCAGAACCACTGTAAGCAACCTGTTCAAGAACCTGTTATACATCTTTTTATTTTCAAGTCGCGAAGTTACTTATTTTTCATGAGATTGATGACCAGTCATACTCACTTTTCTTGAGACGGCTGAGCATGCGGGCCATCAGGACATTCTGCGGGAGCACCAGTTCAGGGTCATCGGCAATGATCCCCTTGGCTATCTCACGAACATGCTCTATCAGCGCTCCGTCACGTGCTATATTGGCCAGATGCAGGTCAAATGCCATACCGCTCTGCTGCGTTCCCTCCAGGTCACCGGGGCCTCGGAGCTTAAGGTCAGCCTCGGCAATCTCAAATCCGTCACATGTGGCGGTCATTATCTCAATGCGCTTGCGTGTATCCTCACTGAGCTGGTACGGAGTGATGAGCAGGCAGAACGACTGGTCAGCGCCACGGCCCACGCGGCCGCGCAGCTGGTGCAGCTGTGAGAGTCCGAACCGGTTGGCGTTCTCAATCAGCATGATGCTGGCATTGGGCACGTCCACGCCCACCTCAATCACGGTGGTGGCCACCATAATCTGGGTCTCATTACGCTTGAACCGCTGCATCTCGGCATCCTTCTCGGCCGGTTTCATACGTCCGTGCACCTTGCTCACTCCATATCCGGCAAACCTCTCACAGACGGTCAGATAACCCTCCTCCAGGTTCTTGAGGTCAATCTTCTCACTCTCCTCGATGAGCGGATAGACAATATACGCCTGGCGCCCTTTCTTAAGCTCGCGGTCCAGGAACGCATAGACCGATGTATGGTTGCCGTCATAGTAATGCTCGGTCCGTATGGGCTTGCGTCCGGGAGGCAGTTCATCTATGACCGATACATCCAGGTCGCCGTACAGTGTCATGGCCAGCGTACGCGGTATGGGTGTGGCCGTCATGACCAGCACATGGGGAGGCATCTTGCTCTTGCTCCACAGACGCGCCCTCTGGGCCACGCCGAACCGGTGCTGCTCATCAATCACCACAAATCCCAGACGGTTGAACTCCACCGGATCCTCAAGTACGGCATGGGTGCTGACAAGTATGTTCACGCTACCCTCCTTGAGCCCCTTGAGTATGCTCTCACGGCGCTTTCCCTTGATACTGCCGGTAAGCAGTTCCACCCTGAGCCCAAGCCCCTCTATGTATCTGGAGATGTTTGCAAAATGCTGCTCTGAGAGTATCTCGGTAGGTGCCATTATGCAGGCCTGATAGCCGTTGTCAATGGCTATGAGCATGGTCATCAGGGCCACCATAGTCTTGCCGCTGCCCACATCACCCTGCAGCAGACGGTTCATCTGGCGGCCGCTGCCCATATCGTTACGGATCTCACGTATCACACGTTTCTGGGCATTTGTCAAGCTGAACGGCAGTTTCTCATTATAGAACCGGTTAAAGTAATCACCCACCTTGCTGAACACGTAGCCCTTGAACTTACGCTGGCGGTCACTGGCATATCGGGCCAGGTTAAGCTGTATGTAAAACAGCTCCTCAAACTTGACTCTGAGCTGTGCCAGACGCAGCTCCAGGGGTGTGCGGGGATTATGCAGCACCTTAAGGGCATCGGTCAGGGGCATGAGATGCTCCTTCTCCTTGAGCCAATCGGGCAGAGTCTCAGGCAGGGGCTCCACAATGAGAGCCATCAGGTTGTTTACCAGCTTGCGTATGGCGGCGGAATTCAGGCCCGCCTTCTTCATCTTCTCAGTGGTGTTGTAATAGGGCTGCATGCCCATCTCCTGCAGGTTCAGGTTGGCCTCCTGGTCTATCTCCGGATGGGCTATATTCACCCTGCCGCCAAATATCGTAGGCTTGCCGAACACCACATACTCCACCCCGGGGCGGTAACGGTCAAGTGTATATTTTATTCCGCTGAACCACACCAGGTCGGCCACTCCGGTTCCGTCACTGAAATGGGCCACCAGACGCTGGCGTCTGCCCTCACCTATCTGCTCAAAACTCAGTATCTTACCTTTGAGTTGGATATAGGGCATGGTACCGTCCACCTCCCTTACCTGGAAGATGCGGCTGCGGTCAATGTATTTGTAAGGAAAATAGTAAAGCAGATCCTGCAGCGTGCTTATCTGGAGCTCACCTTTAAGGAGGGCGGCTCTTGCCGGGCCTACACCGGGCAGATACTTGACGTCACGCAGTGCAAGATCAAGCATCAGGCACGGCCGAACATCATCTTTTCACAAACCGAGGCTGTGACCTCGTCACCGCGAAGCAGGCTGATGATAGCCTTTGCAAACTCTACAGCAGCGGCGGGACCGCATGCGGTAATCAGGTTTCCGTCCTTCTGGACGAATGTCTCCTTGCAGTCGGCACCCTTAAGCATACTCTCGCATCCGGGATAGCAGGTGGCCTTGCGTCCCTGCAGCAGTCCGTGCTTGCCCAACACCGTGGGAGCGGCGCAGATGGCGCCTACAGGCAGATTCTTGGCCATAGCCTCACGCAGCAGGGCCTCCAGCTCCTTATGCTTGCCCAGGTTGGTCGATCCGGGCTGTCCGCCGGGCAATATCAGCATCTCGGCATCACTGAAATCAGTGTTCTCAAACAGGTCATCGGCCTGAACAGGAATTCCCTGACTGCTCTTGACCAGGAACTCATCAGATATGGAGATGGTGTTGACTTCTATTCCGGCGCGGATAAGCATATCCAGCGGAGTGATTGTCTCTATTGCCTCAAAGCCTTCGGCAAGGAAAATGTAAACCATGATTATTTCAATTTGAAATAGTAGGTGATGGTACCGGTCTGGTTGTTCTCACCTCCTATTGCGTTGAACTTTGTTCGCTTGGCAGCCTGCTCAGCAGCCTGACGCAGCTGCAGGTTGGTGGTATTGGTACGGTTGTTGATTCTTGTGTCAACAACGTTTCCGTCAGGGTCAACGGTGATGGTAACCACAACTCGGCCCTCCTCCTGGATGCTGTATGCAGGACGGGGCAGCTCACCCAGCATGTCACGGCCTCCCAGATCCCATGTACCGTAGTTTCCTACACCGGTAGCCTTGCCTTGGGTTGCATTGCCCTCGGTAGAGCCTGGTACGCCCTGTACATCAGCGTTTGTATCGGCCGATGTGCTGGCCTGCATGGAACTGCTGCGGCCAAATGCGTTTGCCATCAGGTTCTGGGCCTGCTCGGCAGCCTGACGCTCCTGCTCTGCACGGATCTCCTCAGGTGTGGGCTGACGGGGGGTCTCCACGGGCTTGACGGGTTTCTCCTTCTCACCGCTCTCAATGGCTACCGTCTCCTCCATGTCCTGTGTTATGGCAGGCTCTGCCTGGGGTGCCACAGGTGTGGGAACCGCAGCAGGTGCGGGAGCCGGCATTGAGTTGACCTCAGTGAACTCATAGTCAGTATCCAGGTTACCCATATTGCCCAGCATGACGGGGACGCCGCTCTCGGCCTGAGCCAGAGGTCTGGTCATGTGCAACACCAGCAACAACCCTATGACGCAGGCGTGAACCAGCAGGGTCCACAACAGTGAGAATATGTTGAACTCTCTGTTCTTCTTCATAAGAATTATTTCCTGTCAGGACGGCGTGTGGCAAGTACCACCTTGAACTGATTCTCGTTAGCTATGTTCAGTACCTTTACAATCTCCTTGTAAGGTACGGACTCATCGGCATAAAGGGCCACGTACATATCGGGCTCCTTCTGTGAACAGTCAATCAGGAAATCTGTCAGTTCCTCAAAGACTATAGGCATCTCGTCATCATTGCCGAACGCGGTGTAGTAATTCAGGTCGCGGTCTATGATGACGCGGGTCAGCGGTTTGGCCGATGTCTGCTGCGAACTCTGAGGCAGCAGCACCTTGATGGCGTTGGGGCTGACCATCGTGGATGTTATCATAAAAAATATCAGCAGCAGGAATATGATGTCAGTCATGGACGACATGCTGAACTGCGGTGATACCTCGTTACGTCTCTTCAACATATCACTTACCCAGATTTACGGTAAAGTCCTGAATGAATGATTCCATCTCATTTGCTATGGCGTCAACACGTGACACCAGATAGTTGTAGGCAAACAGAGCTATGATACCTACAATCAGACCGCCTACGGTGGTGATCATGGCCTCATAGATTCCGCTTGACAGCAGTGAGACGTCTATGTTGTTACCTGCATTGGCCATCTCCCAGAAAGCACGTACCATACCGATTACGGTTCCAAGGAAACCAATCATCGGGGCGGCACTTGCTATTGTTGACAGGCCTTTCAGACCCTTCTCAAGCTTGGCAATCTCAACGTTGGCGGCATTCTCCATACCCAGCTGGATATCCTTTGCGTCGTGATCGGCCAGACCTACACCCTTCTCAACGATACGGCTGACGGGTGATGCTGTTGCCTGACAGAATATCTGGGCGGACTTGACCTCACCGTTCTTCATGTAATCGTTGATACGGTCCATAAAGTGCGGGTCCTTGATATCGGCCTTACGGTATACCGCAATACGGTTAAAGAAGATGTAGAAACAGAGTATTGACAGCAGCAGGAGTACCAGCATTATCCAGCCTCCCTTGAGTGCCATGTCAAAAAGATTCATCTTATCAGCAGTCTCCTCTGCCAACTGTACGGCAACCTGGCTCTGAGCCGTGGTGTCACCTAATGCCTGTGCAAGTGTTTGTAAGAACATATTCAGATAATGCAGTTTTTATATTCGCTAATTGTTTTCTCCAGTCCCATATAGAGGGCGTCACATACCAGGGCATGGCCTATTGACACCTCATCCAGCCATGGAATCTGCTCCTTGAGGAACTTAAGGTTCTTAAGGCTCAGGTCATGTCCGGCGTTAAGTCCCAGTCCGCATTCGCGTGCCTTACGGGCAGCCTCCACGAACGGTTTTACCGCCGTTTCAGGATCCAGCGCCTCATAATTGGTGGCGTAGGGCTCAGTATACAGCTCCACGCGGTCAGCTCCCGCCTTGGCAGCCAGCTCCACCATCATGGGGTTGGCATCCACAAATATCGATGTGCGGATTCCGTTGTTCCTGAACTCTGACACCACATCGGTCAGGAAGTCCTGGTTGTTCAGCGTATCCCAGCCGTGGTTTGATGTGATCTGGTCAGGTGAATCAGGTACCAGAGTTACCTGTGCAGGCTTGATCTTGCATACCAGCTCCATGAAAGCCGGTGCGGGATAACCCTCTATGTTGAATTCCGTCGTGAGAACCTTCTTAAGGTCATAGACATCCTGACGGCGTATATGGCGCTCATCGGGACGGGGGTGTACGGTAATGCCGTCAGCTCCAAACCTCTCGCAGTCAAGCGCAACCTTGACTACGTCAGGGTTGTTGCCGCCTCGTGCGTTACGTATGGTAGCTATCTTGTTGATATTAACACTTAATCTCGTCATATGTCATTTCACTTGAATAAAATGAACTATCTTTGCCGCGAGCAGCGGTACTTTGTACCCACTATGCTCAATCAGCAAAGATAGGAATAATTCCTCTCTTATGCGCTTAAAAATAGATAAATATGCGTTTTGCGATATTCGGAAATCCGTCGTCCGACAAGACCTGCGGCCAGGAGCCACAGTTCTTCAGTCTGCTCCACTCACTGGGTAGCCAGATAGCTGTCGATAGCCGCTACCTGCGTTTCCTCAAGTCCGATATGGGATGGGATATTCCCTCAGACAGCGTGATAGAAGGTGATGATTTTACTGCCGATGCCGTTATCAGCATAGGCGGTGACGGTACGTTCCTGCGCACTGCAACCCGCGTAGGCAGCAAGGGCATCCCCATGGTAGGTATCAACACCGGCCGTCTGGGATTCCTGGCCGATATCACCTGCTCCCGTATGGAGGATGCCATACGCAGCATCTGTGACGGCAAGTACACTCTTGAGAACCGCAACCTCCTGCAGATAAGCATGGACGGCCTGCCTCTGGGTCATACTCCCTACGCCCTGAATGATATCGCAATCCTTAAGCATGATATCTCATCAATGATCCAGATATCCACCAGCGTTGGCGGCACACCCATGATCACCTATCAGGCCGACGGTCTGGTAGTGGCCACACCCACCGGCTCAACAGCCTACTCCCTGAGTGTGGGCGGCCCCATCATAGCTCCGGGCACCAACGTGATCTGCCTCACTCCGGTTGCCCCGCACAGTCTCACCATGCGTCCGCTGGTACTGTCGGCCGACCAGACCATCCGTCTGGACGTAACCAGCCGCAGCCACAGCTTCCTGGTATCAATTGACGGCAACAGTTTCAGCTGTCGTGAGCACACCACCATTGAGATAAGCCGCGCTCCCTTCCAGATCAGCGTCATCAAACCCTGCGGAGGCGATTTCTTCAGCACCCTCCGCGAAAAGATGCTCTGGGGTACCGACTCAAGAAAGTAAGGGGAAAAAGAGAGAGCATACTCCCGGGAGAACGCCCTCCCACAACGAAAAATATCTATTCCGAAACTAATCGTTCCAGAATAGATATTTTTAGTCGCGGGTCCCTCCCACTGGTCTCGCGTGGGTGCGAGACTCCCGCGAGTATACTCTCTCTTTTTCCCCTCTAGCCTGCGGTTATTCTATCATAACCTTGCGGCTATTGTTGAGGTAGAGGCCTGTGGCTGATGGAGCGGCATCAAGCTTGCGGCCGTCCATACCATACCACTCATCAATGGTAATCTCACCTGTTTTTGTATTGACAGTTCCGACTGCAGTCTCAGTGCCCTCTGATGTTTTAAGGGTTACCTTTATGCGTTCGGGAACAGTCGTATTTACGCCTGTGTATTTGAGGAATGCATAGAAGGGTTTGACAGAGTCATCGGCTCCGGCCATGACAAACTCGCCGCCGGTTGCACTGTACACGTTGCCATTAAACGGCTCCGTACCGTAAGACTTGGCTGAGTAGGAACCAATGAGACTCCAGTCACCCACTGTGCTCCATCCTCCCTCAAGATCGGCAGGAACAGAGGTGATCAATCCGCTAAAGGTTACATTACCCGTAGCGCTGGGAATAAAGATATAGGGTCTGTTTACCTTGGTTGCCGAATCGGCCGGGCTTACCAACTGCAGTCTGGCCACCCATCCGTCAGTCTTGTCATAATCCACGCCGGCAAACTCATACAGTGTACCGCCCTGGACATCGGTCATGGCAAAAGGCACGCACACGGTCGATGCCTTATCCTGCTCAAAAGAACGGACAAGTGAGACCCAGGCCTTATCATTCAAATGTCTGCTTATTAGCTTTATAACGCCATCTGTTTCTGTAAGTCTCACACTGCCTGCATCCTGATGGGTTTTGATTCCATGAGTGGGCATGACAGGGTAAGAGATCTTTCCTAGTGAACGGAACGAAGAATTCGAGACCTCACTTGAGTATATCAGTGAACCAGGAGACTCGGCCCAAATGAATGCACCCTCACCCGGAGCCAGTGCTACAGAACCAATAAACAGGTCAAAATCATAACCTGAAGGTCCGGGTTTAAGGAAGACAGCACCTCCTTGTTTGCTGAACGATATCTTACAGTTGCAGGTGTAAGGATTGCCCACAAGCTTATATCCCTTGAATTCATCAGTGGATTTTAAATCAAAGACAAATGGCTCACTTATCTCATTCATGTAACTGGAATATGTAAAGCCGGTGTATGTAAAGCTGTGATCTTCCTTGTATGAATAATAGTAGGCATTACCCCATTTCATACCGCCCTTAAAGAGGTCAAAGTCACAAGTGCGATAGTAATCCGTGATCTTACCGTTTACCCATTCCTCCTCACAAGTAGGATCAAAGGCATACAAATCATAATAATCATCATTCTCAATCAGATTATCGACACAATAAGAGCCGAATCCCATCCAGTTTATGGGTTCCCTGTCAATTATAGGGCTGGAGATAAGATTGTCCGATCCGCCCGTAACGCTCTTCTTCATATTCACCATCAGGGCCGATGAACCATGCTTGAGCTGACCGCCCTCATCAATGGTAATTACGCCATCTTTCTTAAGGATAATCTTACGGGCCTGGGCAATCACACCATCAGGAATGGTTACCTCACCCTCAATGATCACCTTATTGTCATATGTGGGAACGCCCACGGGAGCCCAACCATCAGCATCATCCCAGCTGCCATTTCCGCTGAACACCTTAAGGTTATCGGGACTCATGAATGATGATGCCACCCAGTTGCTCTTCTCACCACCTTCTACGGTCCTGACTCTCCATGAATAAGGATTATCAATTATGACGGCAGTCTTATAGGAATTGGCGTCAACATTTACCGTATCAGCTGCATCAGGACATACATATACGCCAAAGTTCTCCTTATGCGTTATCTCATCATAGGTTCTGGCATACAGAGTAAGCGTTCCGCCCAGTTTTACGCCCGATATAACCAACCAGTCATCAGGCATCAGGTCGCCGGCATACTCTCTCCAGCTGTCTGAGTCCATTCCGCCCTTTCCGTTGAAATAACGGTGGCCGTGAGCATCTGTCTCTTCTCCATAGAAGCCATAATCCCAGCAGTAACCATCACCATCCAGATCCCTGAATGATATGACCGATGAGATTGTATCGGCCTCAAAGTCCTCAGAGAAGATTATGTTTCCCTCACTGTCGGTCAATACTATATCATCAATGAGCAGGCGAATCTGACCGGTTATGTCATAGTGACGGATAGCGATTGATCCCTTGCCGCTGAAATTGCTCAAGTCAAAGCTGTACTGGGTCAGTTCATCGGCCGTAGCTACATCCTTACCTGCCTGGAGCCACGGCTTGATCTCAAGCTGATAGCTCATGTTGTTTCCGTCCCAGCTGAGCAGCACGCTGTCAGAACCTACTGCAGTTGCACTGAGATTGGTGGGTGCCACGCACGGCATGGCTGTTGAGTTGCAGTCGACATCATAATAGACGGGATTCTGGAGTGCTCCCTCACCCGAGAATATCTCCAGGCCGTTATGGTTCTTGACCACATATGAACACTCATAGTCATACTGGCTGTGACCATACTGGCTCTTGCTCCATATGAACTCTATCTCTTTACCATCGGGAACATTCATTGTCACGGTCTTAGACGCCCAGCGCTCCTCAAATGTAACCTTTCCCAGAACAAAGCCGTCATCGGCCACCATCACGATAATGGCCGATTCGTCCCATCCGTCGCCGCCGCCGTCAGATAGCTCAAACGTAATCTGGCACATGCCTTCGGGAGCACAGTATGGCATTATAAAGATAATGGAGTCAGACCATTCACTCACATTATCGCCATCCTTGGCACGTACCCTTATCGTATCGGAACTCTTGTACTGAAGACCCTCCAACTTGTAAGTGTAACCTGTGATGACGGTATTCTGTATATGTCCGTTCACGCTCAATTCAAAGGTTGACTCACTGCTGAGCCAACTCAGCTCCACCTCAGAGCCATCAATCAGTCTTGCGGTGAGCCCTCTGGGCTTTGCAATTTCATCTGCGGCATTGATGCGGATCTGGTTCTTGTAATAACCGGTTGACACCCATCCTCCGTAAGAGTTTGAAGGATCAAAATCAAGAGGATCCACTGTGGTTTCTCCAGTACCGTCATCCTGGATGTATAAGCACTGTCCGTCACCGTCATACGCAAGAAAAGGCAGATAGTCCAGATTCTCTTTGGTCTTATCATAAACAGCAATCACAATGTTACTGCTGCCGTCATAGGCGAAAGGATTATCCAACGTAATTGTTGTCCATTCATCGGCTTTAAAAGTCACGCTGCCACTGAAACAGAGGTCAGATGATGTGACGCTTACCCAATCATTCTCATCATCAAATGCGGTCTTGTCCGTACTGACGATATAGATGTCCAATGTACGGGTAAACTCATCAATAGGCTCCCAAGCATATTCGTCTTTCTGATAATAGAAGCCTATATTCACGATGGCACCAGCGGTAGTTCCCAGCTCACTTGCAGTATAAAGCTGCTGCGTATAGGAGTAGTCACAATAAGCATAAGTGGGGAAATCGCCACTTGTTTCAGTTCCCGAACCTATCGTAACCGTAGGTATAGGATCTGTTGTCTGTGCTGCCACATTCAAGGTAAGCATCGACAGCATTACCCAAACTAACTTTGAAAAGGACTTCATTTTCATATTCAAACAAATATTGACTAAATGGACTATTTATGTATTCTAGGGGAACTTAAGAAGATGTAATCTCTGAAATTAAGCTCCGCCGGTACTTCAGTTTGGGGACGCAACGTTCCGCTCACCGAGGATCATTTCCACGGGACTGGGGTTTTGTCTCTCGGGGACTCTCGCACCCACGCGAGACCAGTGGGAGGGGCCCGCGACAAAAGATATCTATTCTGGAACGATCAGTTTCGGAATAGATATCTTTTGTTGTGGGAGGGCATTGTCCCAGAGAGACAAAACCCCAGTCCCGTTTGATAAAACTACTTTATAACCTTGGAGTAGGACTCCAGGAAGCGGTCGGCATCCTGTTTGGTGATGCACAGAGGCGGGAGCAGACGGATTACGTTGGTACCGCTTACGCCGGTAAAGATGTGCTCCTCAAAGAGCAGGCGCTGACGGATCTCCTTGATGGGCTGCTCAAACTCCATGCCTATCATGAGGCCGCGACCACGAACCTCCTTGGGTCCGGGAATCTGTTTAAGCTGCTCCAGCAGGTATGAACCTACGTTAGCTGCGTTCTCTACCAGATGCTCCTTCTCAATCACGTCAAGCACGGCCATTGCAGCGGCGCAAGCCAGATGGTTGCCGCCGAATGTGGTACCCAGCTGACCGATGACGGGCTGGAACATCGGGCTGATAAGCAGTCCGGCGCAGGGCAGACCGTTGGCGATACCCTTTGCTACGGTGATGAGGTCAGGCTTGATGCCGTTGTACTGGTGAGCAAAGAACTTGCCGCTACGGCCGTAACCGCTCTGGATCTCATCCAGAACCATTACAGTGCCGTTTGCTGTACAAGCCTCACGCAGTCCTTTCATATAATCATCGGAAGGTACCTGAATACCTCCTACGCCTTGTATTCCTTCAATTATCAGGGCAGCTACATCACCCTTGGCAAGCTCGACCTTGGCAGCCTCCAGGTCACCCCACGGCAGATAGGTCACATGACCGCATGCGTTGATGGGAGCGATAATCTTGGGGTTGTCAGTAACCTCGACAGCCAGTGATGTACGGCCGTGGAATGCTTTCTTGAGTGAGAGCACACGGCTGCGTCCGGTGTGGAACGATGCCAGCTTGAGGGCATTCTCGTTGGCCTCGGCACCGCTGTTGATCATGAACAGGCTGTAATCCTCATAGCCCGATACACGACCCAGATGCTCGGCCAGCTGCTCCTGCAGACGGTTGATCACTGAATTAGAATAGAATCCCAGTGTGGCAACCTGACGGCTCACAGCCTCAACGTAATGAGGATGTGCGTGACCTATGCTGATCACTGCATGACCACCGTAAAGGTCCAGATACTCCTGACCTTTGTCATCCCACACTTTCTGTCCCTGTCCCTTAACTATATTAACCGGGAACAGGCTATATACTGGAAATAATTTCATCTTTACTATATGATTACGTTCCTATAGCGCGGCCGGAGGCCGCCCCGTTTGCGGAGCAAACTAAAAAAATGTCGAGAAACGAGGTTTGAAATTAAAAACCGGAGGGTTTTAATTTTAAACCGGTAGTTTCCTTAAGATTAAACAACAAATTCATATTATGCACTGCTGTGCCGCTTGCACCTTTCAGGAGGTTATCAATGCAGGATACTATAAGCAGCTTGTCACCGTGTTTCTCCAGATGGATAAGACACTTGTTGGTGTTGACAACCTGCTTAAGGTCTATAGGCTCATCCACGATGTGTACGAATGAGTCGGCCTCATAGTATTCGCGATAGATCTTGTATATCTCCTCAATGTCAACTGCATTCTTTACCACTACGGTTGCAAATATGCCACGGGCAAAATCACCACGGTAGGGAATGAAATTGATATCTGAGTTGAAGCTGCTCTGCAGGTGCTTTACAGACTGTATGATCTCGGGCAGGTGCTGGTGCGTGAACGGCTTGTAGATGCTGATGTTGTTGTTACGCCAGCTGAAGTGCGTGGTTGCACCCGGCTTTACGCCTGCACCGGTACTGCCGGTGATGGCATTCACGTAGATGTCATCATTGAGCATCAGGTTACGTGCCAGCGGCAGCAGTGCCAGCTGGATGGCTGTGGCAAAACAGCCCGGGTTAGCCACGTACTGGCTCTTGCAGATGGCACGGCGGTTAAGCTCCGGCAGACCATAGATGAACGGATTGTCCTCTGACTCCAGACGGTAGTCCATGGAGAGGTCTATCACCTTAAGACCCTCGGGCAGTGTGTTGGCCTCAAGGAACTTGCGGGTATCACCATGTGCGGTGCAGAAAAACAGTACATCTATAGTATCAAGCGGCAGCTGATCGGTAAAGGTCATATCGGTCTCACCTATCAGGCCCTCATGTACGGCGCTCAGCTTGTTACCGGCATTACTGGAACTGTTCACGAACACGATCTCTGCATCGGGATGTCCCAGCAGAATGCGGATAAGCTCGCCGGCCGTGTAACCGGCACCTCCTATTATACCTACCTTTATCATTTGTCAGCGGGCATTACCAGTGCGCAGATGAGATATGCCCAAAGGCCTAAGCTCCCGGCAAAAAACAATATCAGGAAAATGATGCGCATGATAGTCACATCAACATCAAAATACTCAGCGAAGCCACCGCATACGCCAAAGATTTTCTTGTTCTTTGAAGAACGACAAAGCTTTTTTACGTCTGACATAGTCTTTAATTTTAATTGTTAGTAAACAAGGGTTAATATGGTAAATTTTATCTCTCTTCATCCGGATGCACGCTATAGTAGGCACGCAGCGGAGTTGATGTGATCTTGATGAATCCCTTGGCGTCATCGGCAGTCCAGGCCTTGGCACCCTCACCGTACTCACCCAGCTTGTTGTGTACCAGGTCATCGGGAGTGTCACAACCTACGGTCTGGAAGCTGTAGGGACGGAGTTCCAATGTTACGGTACCGTTCACGTTACGCTGTGAGCTGGCCAGCATTGCCTCGATATCGGGCATTACAGGCTCCAGGTACTGTGACTCATGCAGGAACATGCCGTACCAGTTTGAAACCTGATCCTTCCAGTACTGCTGCCACTTGGACAGGGTGTACTTCTCAAGGAAACGGTGTGCGCCGATGATCAGCATGGGGGCGGCAGCCTCAAAGCCCACGCGGCCCTTGATACCGATGATGGTGTCACCAACATGGCAGTCACGGCCGATGGCATATGCGGCGCCAATCTTCTCAACCTCCTGGATAGCCTTGATACGGTCATCAAACTTCTTACCGTTTACGGCAACCAACTCACCCTTCTCAAAGCCCAGACTCAGGATCTCAGAGCCCTCCTTGGTGGGGTGCTTAAGGTATGCGCTCTCAGGCAGGCCCTGCTTGCTGTCCAGTATCTCACCGCCGCAGATTGATGTACCCCAGATACCTACGTTGTAAGAGTACTTGAGTTTGGTGAAATCTGCACTGAAACCGTTGGCGTTCAGGTAGTCAATCTCCTCCTTACGGCTCAGGTTGCGGTCACGGGTAAGAGTGATGATCTCTACGCCGGGAGCCTTTACCAGGAATGTCATGTCAAAACGGATCTGGTCGTTGCCGGCACCGGTTGAACCGTGTGCTATTGCATCGGCACCAATCTCATTGGCATACTTGGCAATGGCCAGAGCCTGGAAGATTCTCTCTGAAGAGACGGATATGGGGTAGCAGTTGTTACGCAGAACATTGCCAAAAACCATATATTTGAGTGACTTCTCATAATACTCCTGAGTCACGTCCAGAGTCACATATTTAACGGCGCCCAGCTTGTAGGCGTTCTCCTCATTCTTCTTGAGCTGCTCGGGGCTGAAGCCACCGGTATTGGCACATGCGGCATAAACCTCATATCCCATCTCCTTTGTCAGGTACATTACGTTATAGCTGGTATCCAGACCTCCGGAAAAAGCTACTACAACTTTCTTCTTGCTCATATCTATTCTTATTTTTTGTTATCCAATTCCTTTATTCTCTTGAGTACGTCCTCAGACAGCTTGGCGGGAAGATACTCCTCAGGATCATAAAGCATACCTGTGCATATGCAGTACTTTCTGTTTGTGCGGTGCAGGATATCCACATTTACGCAACCCTCACAGCCTTTCCAGAAAGCCTCATCCTGGGTAAGGTCGGCAAATGTAACCGGTTTGTAACCCAGCTGAGTGTTCATGGCCATCACCGCAGCACCGCTTGTAAGCGAGAATATCTTGGCGTGCGGCCAGCGAGTGCGGGCCAGAGTGAATGTCATATCCTTAATACGTTTGGCAAGTCCGCGTCCACGGTAATCGGGATGAACGATCAGGCCCGATGTGGTCACGTATTTCTTGTCCTGCCATGTCTCGATGTAACTGAATCCGGCGAACTTGTCACCATCCAGCGCTATTACAGCCTTAGCTTCACGCATCTTGTTTGCCACGTACTCGTGGGTACGCTTAGCTATTCCGGTTCCGCGAACCTTAGCTGCTTCAGAAATGGTTTCCAGGATGGTGTCAACATACTTCTCGTGTGACTCATCAGCAACCACTACATCAATTACGTTTTCCATAATATACCTTAAGTATAATGTCTGTATTTTTAGAGTGAAATAATTATCGGTTCAAGCAGGCGCTTTATCTCCATACGGTTGGCACCCTCGGCCAGAACAATAAGCAGGGTGTCATCGCCGGCTATGGTTCCCAGTACGCCGGGCAGGTTGTGGTTGTCAACGTCATATGCAAGGCTGCTTGCATATCCGGGCTTGGTCTTGATTACAGCCATATTGCCCGAGAAGTTCAACGATACGAAACCGTAACGGGGCTGGTTCATGGCTACCTCCTCCTGAGTGCTACCGGAGTTCTTTTTCTGCAGCAGAGCATGATTGGGCAGTACATATAAATAGTCACCATATGTATTGGCTACCTTTGAGATCTTCATTTTCTTAAGGTCTCTGGACAATGTTGCCTGGGTTACAGAGTAACCGCGTGCGTTGAGAACCTGCAGAAGCTGGTCCTGATTCTTGATATCCTGTTCCGATATGATCAGGCGGATAGCCTCCAAACGATTGTTCTTATTCTTCATATTGCATAAATATTCTCGTTTCGGGTGCAAAATTAGAGATAAAATTTATTCATTATACATTAATTTGCCAAATAAATATGCAAAAATCCTTTAAATACAACGAGAGGCGGCCGTTCTGCCACCTCTCGTTGTATACACTATCTATTGTATATTCCTATGTATATCAATCCAATTCCTGATCGGCCTCATAGCCGCCAAGCAGACGTATCTGGTTCTTGAGCATTGCAAACTGCTGGAACAGGTCATGCACGGGGCGCTCATCATCATAGGTCATAGGTTTCTTGACGTAGAATGAGAGCCACTCCTGGACACCTGTAAGTCCGGCCCTCAGGGCCAGATCGGTAAAGAGCATCAGGTCCAGGCAGATGGGAGCTGCCAGTATCGAGTCACGGCACAGGAAATTGACCTTTATCTGCATGGGATAGTTCATCCAGCCGAATATGTCAATATTGTCCCAACTCTCCTTGTTGTCCTTACGCGGAGGATAGTAGTTGATCTTTACCTTATGATATATATCAGAGTAGAGTTCAGGATACTGATCCTGTTCCAGAATCCACTCTATTGATGAAGCCTTGCTTATGCGCTTGGTCTCAAAGTTATCAGGGTGCTCAATCACCTGACCGTCACGGTTACCAAGGATATTGGTTGAGAACCAGCCCTCTACACCCAGCATGCGGGTACGGAATATGGGAGCCATGGCACTCTTCATCATGGTCTGGCCGCTCTTGAAGTCCTTACCTACTATAGGAAGGCCCTGTTTCTTGGAGAGTTCAAAGAATGCGGGTATGTCAACGCATACGTTTGGAGCACCCATAATGAAGGGGCAACCCTCCATCAGTGCTGCGTATGCATAAATCATGCTTGGAGGCAGGTGCTTGCGGTCATCGGCCTTCATGGCAGCCTCAAATCCGGCAAGTGAGCCGTGAACCTGCTCGTTACGCGGGGTATAAGACTCCGTGCTGGCAATCCAGAACACGATCACGCGGCTGCAGCCGTTCTCCTTCTTAAAATTCTGGATATCGCGGCGCAGGTTCTGGGCGTAGTTCCAGCGGGTATCATCGGGCATAGCCCAGAGCGGATCGGGCACGCGGCCGAATGAGGGGTCCACCAGGTTATGCGCAAAATTCTCATCAAAGCAGGCCTTCATAGGCTTGATGCGCTCCAACTCGTCACGCACCGGCTCAATATCCTCACGCTTAAGTACCTGGCAGTAGAGAGCGCTCTCATATGCGTTGTCGGTAAATACATCCCAAGCTCCAAATACCACATCCTTGAGGTCTGCCATGGGAACAATCTCACCCACATGCTTGTACTGCTTGTTCTCACCGCGTCCCACACGCATCTTACCCAGCTGCGTGAATGAACCTACAGGGTTGGCAAGTCCTTTCCTAGCCATCAGAGTACCGGTAATGAAGGTAGTCGTAACCGCACCAAGTCCTACACACAGCACTCCAAGCTTACCCTCTGCCGGCTTTATATTCATTGTCATGTCTTTTCTGCTCTTTATAACAAGCAAATGTACTTCAAAAAACCGACATTGTCCATTTATTTTCCAAGAATATGCATTTTCTGTCCGCCTACCCCCTGACCTTACCGCCCACCTTAGGGATGAAAATGGCTGTACCTGCGTTGTAGATCCCTAAGGTCAAGGGGTAACGCAGGTACGAGCGTATTTACGGCGCACCTTAGGGAGAAAAATGGCCACACCTGCGTGCTGGCTCCCTAAGGTCAGGGGGCTGCGCAGGTACGAGCGTATTTCCTGCTCACCTTAGGGAGAAAATAGGCTCCACCTGCGTTCTGGCTCCCTAAGGTCAGGGGGTAACGCAGGTACGAGCGTATTTACGGCCCACCTTAGGGAGAAAAATGGCCACACCTGCGTTCTGGCTCCCTAAGGTCAGGGGGTAACGCAGGTGCGAGCGTATTTCCTGCGCACCTTAGGGAGAGAAATGGCTGTACCTGCGTTCTGACCCCCTAAGGTCAGGGGGCAACGCAGGTACGAGCGTATATCCTGCTCACCTTAGGGAGAGAAATGGCCACACCTGCGTTGTGGCTCCCTAAGGTCAGGGGGTAACGCAGGTACGAGCGTATTTACGGCGCACCTTAGGGAGAAAAATGGCCACACCTGCGTTCTGGCTCCCTAAGGTCAAGGGGGTAACGCAGGTTCTGGCGTATTTACGGCCCACCTTAGGGAGAGAAATGGCCACACCTGCGTTCCAGCTCCCTAAGGTCAGGGGTACACCCGCGAAAAAACCATTCTTCGGCTCACGTTGGGGACGAAAAATGGCTTCTACGCTGTATGATTCCCTAAGGTCAGGGGGCGTTGAAGAGAATTTACACCATAATGAGTTAGAAAAGCAGAAATGATTACCTTTGCTGAGGACTATAAAATACATAATATGAAATGGCGTAAGTACGGATGGATGGTGCCGGTAATCATCATCATTGTGAATGTGTGTGCAATATGGATAAGGTGGAGTGCCCTGCCCCATGTGCTTCCGGCCCACTTTGACCCCGCAGGCAATGCCAGTGGATCCATGGACAGGACAACGCTGATATACTACCCCATTATCAGCCTCATGCTGTGCCTGGTTACATACGGTATTTATACCTTGGCCAACAACATGTTCAAATTAAGGCCCGATGAAAAAGGCCTGCGCCTTTGCGGACTACACGTGTTTGCATCCTGTCTGGCGCTCACCGTCCTGAGCTCAACACTCGTAACGCTCACCATGGGCACCAACCCGCTCTTTATGTTTGCCGAGCCGGTACTCATGCTGGCCGGAATAATCACCTTGATAATCTGCCTGATAAAAAAGTAATATTGCAATGCTGATCGCTTTCATAGTCATTGAGATTATTAGCCTTGTTATGGCAACGCTTATCCTGTCGGGTAAGATGGATAACTTTATCCGGAACAGTTTTGAGTTAACACCCAAAGATGCCGGGAAGTTTGACATCAGACGTCTGAGGATTCTTATGGGTGCATTCTTTTTAATCCTGATACCTATATCCTGTCTCCTCCTTTTCACTGAAAGCACAAATTGGGCAGGACACGCGTTAACCGCATCCACATTCTTTCTGGTTATAGTATATTACATACTTGTCTATACGTGGGCTAAAAAATAGCCACGAATCCACCACGGGCGGGAAGCACTAACTTATCGGCTTTAACGTTTTGGCCGATGTCAAAACCCTGGCCGGGCTCGCTGCCTCGGTCGGTGATTAGAGTCTTGAGCACAACCGACTTGCCGATTCTGGAGTAATCAGGCTCAATAGTGAGTTCCTCATTTGTGCCGTTGATGCCTGCAATGTACCAGGTATCGCCATGTCGGCGCGCAATCACGGCGCTCTTTCCGGGATAGCCGGCCAGCAGGCGGGTATCGTCCCAGGCCGATGGCAGACCGGACAGCAATGAACGCACCTGCTCAGGCAGGTTCAGGTATGCCTCGGGGCGGTCAGCCATATGCTGCAGGCCGGACTCAAAGAGGATGGGCAGTGCCAGCTCATGACAATCGGTAGTGATATGCGGGTTCTGGCTGTCGGTAAAGGTGCAAGGCGTATAATCCATCGGACCTATTACATTGCGGGTAAAAGGCAGCGTGGCGTTGTGTGCAGCGGCGGCATTCGTCATGCGGCGGTTGTTGTTGTACCACTCGGCGCCATAGACTGCCTCCATAGACATCAGGTTGGGCCAGGTGCGGCTCCATCCGCGCGGAATGGTGCATCCGTGGAAATCAACCAGCAGATGGTGTCGGGCCGCATCCTCCAGTATATCCAGATAGTAATCTACCATCTCGTGGCCGTCGGGAAGGAAGAAATCCACCTTGATGCCGGTGGCTCCCATCTGCTCCAGGCGGGTCATCTCACGCTCACGGGCCTCACGGGTGCGCAGACGGTCCTGCGGGCCGGGAGCGCCGTTTCCAATCCACGATGTGCCGGAGTTGTACCAGAGATTAACCTTGACACCCTTCTCACGGGCGTAGGCCATAGCGTCCTCTATAGCACCGCCGCCGGCCATCTCATCCCACTCCCAGTCAATCAGAGTATAGGGCCAGCCCATATCGTGTGCCAGGTCAATGTACTCCTTGACCTTCTGGAAATCCTTTGAGCTGTGGTTGTAAGCCCAGTAAATCCATGACGATACGCCCGGCTTGATCCAGGATTTATCGGTAACGGTGCCTCCGCCGGCCACATCGGTCACAAGCGTGGATTCAACGATATCGGCCAGCGAGCCCAGCATCAGGATACGCCACGCATGGACATCGGTCTCATCATTATCGGTGTAAGTCACAGTGTAGCGGTCGCCGCTGCAGGTCAGGTATGAGCAGCTGTTACCATGATTTATGCCCGACTCCGTTATCAGCCCAAACATGCCGTCTGCATATTCCACGAGTGCAGGATAGCTGTATTTGCCGTCTGCGGCCTGCGAGCTCTCAGGGTAGAATCCCTCATAATCAGTTTTCTGACGCTGCAGCCAGCGTTTGGTGCCGTCGGGGATTACGAACGAAACATGCTCATCGGCCCCGTTGAAACGGAACGCCACGCCGTCATTTGATACCCTTACAAGCAGATTCTTTCCCTGGGCGTCACTGCATGACATCGCCCTGTATTTATAGGTGCATTCCCTGCGCTTGCCGGAGAGCATGGTGTATCTCTCCTCAACCGTCTCCACAATCCGGGAACTCTCAGTCCAAAAGTTGTCACCTATCCTGATGGTCTGCACCACCTTACCGCCATATCTGACTGTCATTATGCTGTCCGATACAGACACCCTGATATTCTTATCGGGCGAACTGATTTGGGCAATCCTGGTGTAACAACTCTCCAAAAGCAATGCTCCAAGCAACGCTACCACTGAAAACAATCTGATTCTCATGACTGTACTAATGTAAACTGCGCCCTAAAATTAGATAATTTTGAAAAAATGACGCAAAGGGGTCGTTTAGTTTTGCGTCACTTCTTGCGGGTATTCTTAAACACTGTATAGAAAATATATACAGTGAATGCCAACATAAAGAGTGACTTCCGGTCAAACATATTACCATCACTGATACCCATTACTATGTAATCAATGATGAAAAGAACTATTGATATGGTAAAAAGCACCAATAAGACAGTAGCATGTCTGAATTTCTCTCCTTTTACAATTCTCTCTATTGCAAAGGCTATTCCTACGGCTGCACATGCAAGGGTTAAAGGCATTGTAACACCTATCCATGTCAAACCGGTTTCAGGATAAGTCTTAAAAATGGCTATGGTATAAAGGACAATTCCGGCAACAATTATGAGTAATACTATTGACAGCAATATGATTCCTACATTCTGACCGAACCGTCTGGCTGGCGAAGGCTCCACATCAATCCTTCCCTGCAACCCCTCTTTGTATGCCTTGACAAAGGTGCTGTAAAGCATAGGAAAACTAATCCCAAATAAAATGATAGAAATCATGATACCTGATGCCACACCTAAGAAAACAAACGTGAATGCCGCAATGAATACGTCAGACATTGCCAATGTAATCAGAAAAGTCCTTCTGTATCTCTTCTCTCTGGTAAGAAGAGTGTTCAGGTCCAGTCTGACAAAATCCTTACGGGTGATTCTCCTGAGCAGGAAGGCTCCAATCAGAACGGTAACAAGACAATATATGCCTCCTGTAAGCAAAGCAACTTTTGACAGCCCTTCAAAACAATATAAGAAAGCCATAAAAACCAGGAAGGCAATAGGGATGCCTGATATAAGAGTAGATTTCAGTTCCGTCTCAAGAAGGCCCACCTTCTCCATAGTAGCCGCGCGTATCTGGTCAGGGGTTACAATCTCCTGAGTATCCAGTTTCTCATCCATCAGTCTGATAGTATCCTTGAACTCTTCAAGCTCATCAATCTTTATATTCTCACTAGTCATAGCACAAACATTTTAATTGTTAGACATTGATTTGAGCTGCTCCTTGATGCGGAACAGACGACTCGTAACAGCCTGGGTGCTTATACCCACAATGGCTGCAATCTCATCATAACTCATGCTTTCAAGCCACAGAAGAATGATTGCCCTGTCAAAAACCTCCAGTTTGTTGATCCTGTCATACAGCATCTTAACCTGTCGGCCCACCTGGTCTTGTTCACTGAACAGGTCCCTGTCGATGGCAAGCGGAACGGTTGGTACACTGCGGCTGTTCCTTTTCTGAATGGAGCAACAGGTGTTAAGACTGATTCGCCAGATCCATGTCTTTGGGCTGCTCTCGTTACGGAACTCAGGAAATCCTTTCCATAGATTAACCAACACCTCTTGGAAAAGGTCATCGACAACTGTCGGATTGTCAGAGAAGAAATAACACACCGAATATATTGTCTTGCGGTGCTCTCTGACCATTTTTGTGAATTGTAATTCTAAATCTTTCATCTGTGTTTTGAAAACATCGTTTGTACATTTAGACAACGTTTTCACGGATTCCTTTCAAAAATATTGCATTTTTTTCAAAAAGTGACTCAAAGGGGTCGTTTAAGAATGCGTCACGGCAGCAAGTACCAGAAATAAAAGGAGGCTTACGCCTCATTTCGACAGAAAAGGGGATCCCATAATTGACACTCAGGTGCAATTGTATTGGGGCGAGTGAATGCTTGGAACGAGAACGCGGACCCGGAGGGCCGCCAAGCGACCAGAGGGAGCGCGTTTACGAAGTAAACTAAAAATAGGTTTACGCCTCATTCCGACAGAAAAGGGGAACCTAATGGCTCCCCTTTTCTGTCGGAATGAGGCGACTCGAACGCCCGACCCCTACGTCCCGAACGTAGTGCGCTACCAACTGCGCTACATTCCGATCCTGTCGTTTGACGATGCAAAGGTAGTGTTTTTTTTGATGAGGAGAATATTTTTGCTCCTAAAAACTTGCCGGAGTTAAAAAAGTGCGTATCTTTGCACCCGCATTTGAGACAGAATGTTCTGGTGTCATAGCTCAGTTGGTAGAGCAAAGGACTGAAAATCCTTGTGTCCCTGGTTCGATTCCCGGTGGCACCACAAAAAGAAAGAGACGCATAAGCGCCTCTTTCTTTTTATGGTGCCAATTTGTGGCCACTCTTTTTATTTCGCTTATGCGAAAGCGCTCACCGTGTTCGCTTGCGGCCACAGGCCGATCTACGGGCTAAAGTCCTTCGATGAAAAGAAGAGACGCATGAGCGCCTCTTTCTTTTTGCGGTGCCAATTTGTGGCAGCTCTTTTTAAAATTCTTCAATGATATCAAAACAACTCCATCCAGGTGCATTCTGATATGCGTTTAGTGAACCATAAGGAACATACAAGGTTCTTAACAGATCAAGCTCAGAATCATGCGGCCCAATGAATTGAAAACTCCAATCCAATACTTCAGACATTGTATTATCTGTGTACTCAACATCTATTTTGGGAGGAGTTGAAGATTGACAATAAACTTCAGTCAATGTTCTTAGTGAAGCAAAAGCACTACTGCCTATAATCTTAACTTTCTCAGGAATAACTATCTTTTGCAATGAATTGCCATCAAAAGCCCAATTGCCTATAGAAGTAACATTTTCCCCTATTATCAGAGATGTAAGTTTAGATGATTCTTTTACAGAATCATTTGATAATAGGTATTCTGTTATTGTTTCAATGAATGAGTCCGGTATTTCTTTTATAAGAGGAGGCAATTTTAGCGTCTCAATATTAGTACATCCTTGAAAACAAGCTCTTTCTATCTTCTCAACAGTCATTGGCAAAGACACATAAACAAGTGACTTACAATGATTAAAGCCTCCAATAGATATAGTCCTGTATTTGATTCCTTTTATATCATATGATTCAGGAATAATAAGAGAATCTAATTGAAAAGAATCACGGTTCTCAGGACCAATAACCTTTGCCGTTTTATTAAAATAAGAAATATTTACCGTTACTTCGTCAAAAACCACCTTCCTTGCACATACAGGAGTAGTAATAATTGCCAATAAAACAATTGATGATATGTATACGTGAGCTTTCATTGTTCTTATTGATATACATTGAAGATAGTATCACCACATGCAGTTACTATGGGAAATTTTTTTCGATTAATTACAATAGGGATCGGATTCAAAGCTTCATATGAAGGATCCGAATAAAAAAGGTAAAGTGGTCCAAAAAGACCCGAACGTTCGACATAGTGTATAACATGCATATGTCCTATTTTCACTCCATTATCATTGCCGGTGAAATAAGCAAATGCGCCATTAATCGTAACATCTGTTTGTAGTTTATCATCATTACAATTTAATCCCCCATTTATACTACATTCTTGTGCCGCTGTAGGAATATCACTAAAGACCAAATCACCATCATCATATTTCTGACCAAATTTTTGGCGCAATGTGTTATCTGTAGCAATTCTTAAAGCTGCATCATATGTAACACCATTTCTGAGAGATTTAATATAAGCAAGTGTGAAACACGGACAATTTTTTTTATTATATTTTATATCAGCTTGCTCCCTATCTCCTCTTTTGATACGAGCCAGTTTTTTAGCACTTGAAAAATTATAATAAATTGCATTACTTTCTCTAACCCGGTCAGAAATATATTGAAATAATCTTTCCGAGATATTTATTTCAGAGCCATTTTTGACAGATGTAATCAGCTGACCATCTCTCATGGTATATTGGCATCTTTCATATGCCGAAAGAAATAATTGTCTTTCTTCATGCGTCGCATTAATTAGCAAACCATCATAATTCCAATCTAGGAACACGTCGAAATCATTAATTGATAGATGGGAACTATTATCTAATAAATAGACATCTTCAAATCCAAAAAAATCATCATTACTACAGCTAATAGCTGCAATTGAAAATAGCGAGGCAAGTAACGCCAACTTCAAACAATTACCAATTGATTTCATATTCTTTTAATTACTAGTAAATATAACACTTTCTTTTTTCTCACTTTCACTAAACAACAAATTCAAAGCTGTACTCTTTATCTGTTCCACCCTGAAAGACTGTACTTTCACAGGCTTGTTTACAATCTCTTGAGCTATCTTAATTGCACTAAGAGTATCGCCTTGTCCCCAATAAAGAGTCATCATATTTTCTAATGGCTCAAACCTGCAGGGTATCATATGTAACGCATGTTGATATGCATTAATAGCCTGATCAATTTGCCCGGTATTCTCCAGATTATCCGCCAACAGCATCTGAACATCATAGTCATTCCACCCTAATCTGCACTCCTCAGTAATCATCAGGCTTTCCTCATATCGCCCAATGTAATTGAGCTCGGCGGCATAATTATATAAGAACAGAGGGTTATGCTTCATCTGCGGTTTCATCTTCTCGTAATAGGGTAGCATTCGCTCCGTATGACCGGCAAGTGAACGCTTGGACATTTCTGCCCACTTAAGATCCAGATACATCATACGTAATACAACCGCAAGCAATACAGAAAACAGTATTGGAAGAGTAATTCGCAAATTTTTAGGTGTTTCCCATACCTCGTTCCCTTCACCTTCACTAAAGAAAGCTGGGATGATGGCTATTGCAGATATAAACCAGACTGCCGCATAGTGGAACGGATAAGAGAACTGGCACATGACAAATACTGATGCTGTTACAGCCAATCCTATCACTTTGACATTCTCTCTGGAATTAAGCAAACGCTTAATCGTAAATACAAGCAGACACAAAGATATAGTAAGACCAACCAGTCCATAGTTAACAGTAAGCTTTATGTATTCGTTAAACGGGTGTGTCACATTATCGGCCAGCATCACATACTGGGAATCCGGATGTATACTGAAATATGTAGCCTGAGCATCCATATAGTGTTTCTCTATTCCACCTATCCCATAGCCAAAGAGAGGACGTTCCTTTATCATGTCCCAACATATTGACCAGACAAACAGGCGGCCATTAGCAGAACCAGTTTTAACGCGGTAAAGCAAAAAGGATAAAGCAACTGCTACTAAAACCAGTACTACCCATAACCATTTATGAGTCTTGAATAATGACAGAACC